>JBDKRA010000013.1:0-211962 GCA_039683615.1 Phycisphaerae bacterium | reverse complement strand
CGTGCTGGGCGCGAGGGTCAGTTCTCCGCTCATGCCCAGGCTGCCGGCGCCGGCCGACTCGCCGACGACGATGCTGTGCGCCCGCACCACATTCAAGGCGGCGAGTTTGAGGACGGCCTTGCCGGTGGCACGGGGGGCGTCGGTGGCGGGGCGGCGTCCGAGGCCGACGGCTAACTGATCGAGGTTGGCGAAGAATTTTGCCAGCCCCGACAGATCAAGCGAGGCCACGCACGCGCCGTCGGGCTTGACGCCCACGGCCAGGTTCACCTCGCGTTCGGTGCCGACGATGAGCGCACCGGCGCCCTTGGCGACGAGGGCCTGCTTGAGGCCGTTGACGGTCAGGGCCGTGGCGACGGTGCGGTTGTCCTTGATCTCTTCGATGGCTGCGGTGTTGTAGTTGACGGTCAGCGGGCGTCCCGAGAGCAGCCCCCGGCGGCGTTCGGCATATTCACGGGCCTTCGCGGCCATGCGTTCGGCGCCGGCGCTGCTGACCTTGTCGCCCGCGCCCAGCGCGCGATACCATCGATCCAGCACGGCGCACTGTTCGGGGGCGAGGTCCTTGGGCGGCAGGGCCATCAGCCGCAGCGGCTCGACGTTGCGTTCGTCGGCGTCGGCGTATTTGGCCGCCTCGGCGGCGTCGCCCAGCTCGACGTACAGGAGCTCGAAGAGTTTCTTGCGCAGGGCCGTAGCGTCAGCCGGCGAGGCGCCCTGGAGCGCCTTGACATCCTCGGCGGCCTGTTTGATGTAGCCCTGCCGCGAGGCGATCACTCCAAGTTTCAACTGGATTTCGCGCTGGCGCGGCGACTCGACCTCCGTCGCCAAGGTCCGCGCCTCCTGATACGCTACGGCGGCGTCGTCCCAGCGGGCGGCGACGATGGCCGCGGCGCCGACCTCCATCAGCAGGTCCAGCAGGTTCAGACCGGCCTTGATCTTGTCGTTGCCCGAGGCGGCGAGGTAATTCCGCCGGTACGCCGGCGCCAGGGCGCTCTGGTATTCGCTCCTGAAGGGCGCCGCCAGCTCGGTCAGGAGCTTGAGGGCCGGCTCGAAGTTCTCCGGATGTGCCAGGGCGTAGTCGTACGCGGCGCGGCGCAGGGCGGTGGCCAGTTCCGCATCGCCGGCCAGACCCTTGGCGGCATCGAGCATGGTTCGCGCCATTCCCAGCGAGGGTCCCGGTCCGGCCTTGGCCGGGCCTTCCAGCCCCATCAGCAGGTTCACGTTGTAGGGCGCCTCGGGGTCCGTCGCGGCGCGGATGGCCTGGGCCAGGACCAGGGCCTTGGGATATTGCGGCGGAGCCTTGAGGGTGTTGAGGAACAACGTCGACAGCTCGGCGACGACCTTATCGAGGGTGGCCGTCGAACCGTACTCTTTGCGAAAAGCGGCGATCTTCTGTGAGGCCTCGGGATATTGCTGGGCCTTGACCAGCGCCTGGATTTCCTGCAGGGCCTTGTCCAGCGGGCTGGGCTGGGGCGGTTGCCCCGGTTCCGGGGTCGTTGCGGTCGTGCCGCCGGCGACGAGGAACCCGGCCGCCGTCCAGTCGGCCAGGTCCGGGTTGGACGTGTCGCCGGCGTCGGTGGTGACCAGGGTGATGCGCTTGGCGCCGGCGGGGATCGGCACGCGGACGTTCCACGGCGGGTCGTTGTAGCGCAGGATGCCGCTGCGGGCGACGGTCTTGTCGTCGATGAGCACGGCCGCGGCGATCGAGCCGCCCAGCGTGCCGTCGAGGCTCTTGATGGCGTGCGAGTGCACGCCCACGCGGGCGACGAAGTCCTTGTACGGTCTCATCAACTCGTATGTGACGCGGGCCGGCGCGTGCAGGCCCAGGCCGCGAGGATAGTCGGCCCCGGCGATGCGCAGGGGCTGATTGTCCAGCGGACTGTGGTCGACCGTGACGGCGCCCCAGAAGGCGGCCGCGGCGACGGGCTTGAGATCGCCCAGGAAGACATCCGGCGCCGGCGGGACGGGGTTGGCCGCTGCTCTGGCGGGCGCGGGCGACGTTTCGACGGTGGCTTTCGCCGTCGCCTGGAACCCGGGATGGCCCCAGGTGATGTAGGAGCGGGTCTTGTCTGACGAGATCACGGCCGTCAGACGCATGCGCTTGCTGCCGGGGGGAATCCTGACGCAGATGGGGATGGCCGGGGCGTTGGGCTGGAGGGGCTGGCTTTTGAAGACGCCCTTGCCGTCGATGAACACTTCGGCGATGCAGGCTCCCGCGTTGGGGGCGTTTCGCAGCGAGGAGATATCGTCCAGCCCGACATGGGCGACGAACGCCTGCCACTGGGGCTGGAGATCATAGACCACTTCGGCCTTGGCGTTTGAGCCGGGCTGCTCGGCGCGGAAATTGAGACCGGTGGGGAACTTTTGCCCGGCCACCGACGGGCTCCTGGACTTGTAGTAGCCTTCGGCGCACTTGCCGAATTGCGGCGGAGTTCGCGGGTCGCCCGAGCTGCCGCTGACCCACGCGAACTTTGCCAGTTCCAGGTCCTTGTCGGGCAGGTAGGCGGGGTCTTCTTTTGCCGGGGCGGCCTTATCTTTGGGCGTCTTGGGCGCTTGGGCCGCCTGGGCCGCCGCCAGGGCGGCGTATTCCGCCGCCCGCTTGAGCATGCGGTCCTTTCCCGCATCGCTGATCTGCGGCGTCTGGGCCAGGCGCTTGCACCAGGCTTCCACCTGCGCGCACTGGGCGGCGGACAGACTGCCGCCATCGAGCGTTGCCAGGTTGAAGCACTCGACGGTGCCGGCGTCCCCCAGCTTTTCCACCCACGGGGCGGCCGCATCCTCGTCGTCCAACTCGATCAGGCAGATGTGGAACAACCGCGTGGCGGCGTCACGGTCGCCGCTGTGCGCCTTGGGCCTCAGGGCGAGGATCTCTTTGCACAGGGCCTCGGCCGCGGCCGCCTGTTTGATCAGCGCCTCGGTCTGCTCGGTGCGGAAGACCAGCAGCGCGGCGGTATTGGCCTGGGCGGCATATTTCTGCCCCTGGGCCTGATTGCCCATGGCCAGACTCTGCCGGGTCATCGCCGTCAGCAGGGCGATGAGTTGCCCGCTGATCTTCTCTTTTTCCGCTTGGTCTTTGGCTCGTTCGAATCGCGCGCGAAGGATGGCCGCCTTCCACTCGCCGGCGATGCCGCCGGGTCCTTCGATGGCCTCGAGCAACTGCGCCCCTTGCCAGGCGGTGGCGTCGCCGGCGGGGCTCTTCATCGCCGCGGGCAGCGCCGCGCCCAGCAGCGCCGTTCGAAACGCCGGCCACGGCGCCGTCGACGGATGGGCCGCCACGGCCATCAGGTCGGCGGCGAAGGTTGCGGCCGCGGCGCCGTCGACGGGCGGAGCGGTCCCCAGCAGCGGCAGGATGTTCCACTCGCCGCCGGCGCCTTCGAGAATGCGGATGGTCGAGGCGGTCTGCGCCGCGTCGGGGAACTGGCGTGCGGCCCATTGGGTGCGGAACTTCCCGACGAGCTTGGCGCCGTGGCGGTGCAGGAGGTCTTCAGCGTCGGCGGCGCTGCCGCCAAGCCGCTTGAGGTCGTCGATCTTGGTGCGTGCGGCGGCGTAGTTGCCCGCTTCGAGATCTTTGGGCACTTCGTCGAGCACGAGCTTTCGCTGCAGGGCTCGGATGCTCTCGCTGAGGCGCGCTACCAGCGGGCCCGGTCCGGCCAGGGCCTGCACGCCCTTGAGCAGGGCGATGGCCTGGGCGGGGTTGCCCGCCGCCACCGCCGCGTCGATCTGGCGCGCGAGGGCGTCGAGGGCCTGCCCTCGCAGGGCCGGCGCTGCGGGGGCGTCGCGCTGGAGTTGCTCGGCGGCGGCGAGCTTCTGGGAGGCCAGGTCGTACCGGCCTTCCTTGAGGGCCGCCGCGGCGGCGTCGACCAGCAGGACGTATTGGGCGCGAAGCCTCAGTTCCTTGGGCAGCGCCTCGGCGGGCTTGAGCTGCTGGGCCTGGTCCAGCTCGACCAGGGCCTGGGCGCCCTTGCCCTTGTCGATCCAGTCTCGCGCGGCGGCGATGTGGGCGTCGAACCTGGCGTCGGTCTTCGAGCGGAGCATCGCCGGAAGCAGCACGAAGGAGAAGATTGCAGCCGCGCCGGCGACGATCATGACGACGATGCCGACAGAGACTTTTCGCCGCCACTTTCCGGCGATGCGTTCGGCCTCGGCGTCGATGCGGCGGATGATCTTGAGGGCCTCGCTCTCGGAGATGCCCACCGCGGCCGCTTCGGCCACCAGCAGGCGCTCTTCGTGGGCGTCCATGGCCCACTTGAGCAAGTGGCTTCGCAGGCGGCGGATGAAGATGTCGCGGGGCTTCTCGCCCGGCGCTGCGGCTGCGCCGGCTTTGGCCGCCGCTGCTACCGCCGGCGCCGCCACGCCCAGCGCCGCCGCGAGAGTCTGGTCGTAGCGGAGCTTTTGCTCGGCATTGACCAGCGCGACGCGGGCGGCCGCCAATTCGTTCATCATGTTCTGGACGGATTGGCGCTTGGCGCGGTCGGGGTGCAGGGCGTACTGGTCGAGCTTGTCCATGCGGCGGCGGACGGCCTGCTCGATGGCGTCCTGGTCCTGGCAGAAGGGCTTGATGCCCAGCAGCGCATAATGATGGGGCGGGCGCGGGCCCGGAACGATCCCCAGCCACAATGTGTAAAGGTCTTGCGACACGTTGCCTTCCAAGCCGCGCGGGCGCGGGGCCTTCCTCCGCTAAAATACTCCATGCCGCCCCGCAGTGCAAAGCTTATGGGGGCAATAGGAGGAGACAGGACCTGTGGGGCCGATAGGACCTATGCTTTTGCACGCCAAGACGCTAAAATTGCCAGTCATGAGCTTCCCCGTCAAGAAGACCGATCAGCAGTGGCGCGAGCAACTTACTGAACAGCAGTTTCGTATCGCCCGTAAGGCCGCCACCGAACCGCCCTTCACCGGCAAGTATTGGAACACGAAGACCCCCGGCGTGTACCACTGCATCTGCTGCGATCAGCCGCTCTTTGACGCCGCCGCCAAGTACGACAGCGGCACCGGCTGGCCGAGCTTCTATCAGCCCGTCGATCCC
Organism: Phycisphaerae bacterium; assembly: GCA_039683615.1. Taxonomy (GTDB): domain Bacteria; phylum Planctomycetota; class Phycisphaerae; order SM23-33; family SM23-33; genus JAJFUU01. The sequence goes on along the minus strand of JBDKRA010000013.1, from coordinate 206,942 downwards.
GCCAGCGTGGTGCTCGTCGAGGACCGCTCCGAAAACATGGTGCGCACCGAAGTGCTCTGCAGCCGCTGCGGTGCTCACCAGGGGCACGTCTTCCCCGACGGCCCCAAGCCCACCGGCCAGCGCTACTGCATGAACTCCGCCTCGCTCAAGCTCCAAAGCGCCCCCGGTGCCGCCGGGAAATCGCCCAAGACCGGCCGGTAATTCAGCCCGCTTGCGGCTCTATGCGGGCAGGCAGCGTCTGATTCTGGCCCGGCCACTTGGCCTGAAGGCACGGACATAGCAACTCTCATCGCCTGCCCGTCAGGGAGATCAGCTCGACCATCGGCATGAACATGCTCAGGACCACAAAGCCGATCCAGCAGCCCAGGATCAGGACCATGACCGGCCACAGCGCGCTGTTGAGCAGGTTGAGCCGATAGGCATAGCGGCTGCGGCAGATGGCCTCGATCGCATTCAGGGTCGACGCCGGCTGGGAGCAGCCGTTTTCGGTGTCGAACGCCCAGGCCAGCGACGAGGGCAGGCGGGCGTTTCGTGCGGCCGGTGCGGGGAGCTGGCCGCGCAGCGTGTCGCGATACCACCATCCCAGGCGGCGGCGCCAGCGGCTGTTGACGTCCAGCGACATCGCGTTGGCGATGCCTTCCTCCAGCGGCCGACCCGCCTGCAGCGTCACGCGCAGCGCCTCGGCCGTCGAGAGCAGACAGCGGTTCCGCTCGAACCATCCCAGGCCGGGGAGGTGCCACTTGACCAAGTCGGCCACGGCCAGGGGAAACTGAAGGCTCCGTCGCAGCCACGGGCGGAACCAGGCCAATAGCGACAGCAGCGCCAAGCCCACCAGGACCAGGACCAACAGAACGAAGACGCCCGAGACCTTCCCGCTGTGATCAAAGAAGAACTGGGTAACGGTCGGAAGGCACGTGCCCATCTTGCCAAAGATATCCGTGAATCTGGGCATGACGATAAGACCCACCATTTGCAGGATGAAGACCGTGATCACCAGCACCACGGTCATGTACGTGACGGCACTGGGTCTCATCCGGCGATGCTCGCGCGCGGCACGGGTGTAGTCGGCCTGGAGGCTCTGGAGGCACGCCGGCAGTTGCCCCAGGCGTTCGGCCATCGCCAGGGCCGCCAGGACGTTGACGGGGCAGTTGGGATACGCCTGCCTCACCGCCTGGCTCAGAGGCAGGCCCTGCGACAGCAGCAGCGCGGTCTTGCGCAGCACGGCGGCAAGGTTATCAAATCGTCCCTCGGCGGCGAGGTTCATCGCCTCGACCAGCGGGAGGTTCTGCCGCACTCCGGCGGCGATGGTGGTGATCAGGTCAACGGTCAGGGCGTCGCGCGAGCGTTTGGCGTAGAGGATCCACAATACCACGCCCAGTACGAACAGCACCGGCCCGTAGGGCGGGGGCGGGGCGAGAAAGCCGACCACCTGATTGATCGTCCAGACGACCACCAGGAGGATGAGTTCTCCTTTGGCCACCAGGTGGTGCCACCGTTCGGCCCCTGGGCTGGGGCGGGTGGAGATGACCAGCATTGGAACGATGAAGAGGATTCCCAGCATCGCAAAGACGAACGCCAAATCGACGAACAGGCCGCCCAGCACCGCCGCGGCCACCAGCAGCGGCGGGCAGGCCAGCACCGCAACCTTGGGCCGTCGCAGCGAGAGCGTCACGCACGCCGCCAGCACCGCCGGGATGAGCAGGCTCCACCACATCGCATCACCCTCAAAAATTCTTGCCCAGGTTCTGCAGCAGTTCGATGTACGGGGCGAACATCGCGAAGATGCACACGCCCACCATCAGGCCCACCAACAGCAGCAGCATGGGCATCATGGCCGCCTGCAGGCGCGACTGGTGGGCCTCGGTCTGGTGTACGTACATCTCGGCCAGGCCGTAGAGCGTGTCGGGCAAGTCGTTGCGGCGGCTGCCCAGTTGCACGGAATACAGGAAGAATCCCGGGATCACGGTGCAGTGGCGGCCGGCCTGGACGATGTCCTGTCCCCGTTCAACCTGGGCGGCCGCGTCCTGCATTTCCGTCTCGATGATCTCGCTGCCCGATGCTGCCCCCGCCAGTCGCAGGCAGTCGCTCATGGTGTGACCGGCGCCGACGAGCACGGCCATCGCGTCGGCCATGCGCGCCAGCATTCCGCTTCGGCAGGCGCGTCCGATGACGGGAAAGCTCAGCAGCGCGCGTTCGATCATCATCCTGCCCCCTCGCGTGCCCCGCAGCACCAGGCCCGCCGCGACGATCAGCACGATGACGGCGCCGATGGCCAGCCAGATGGGCCCGAGATGTTCCGACAGCGTCAGCATCGTTCGCGTGTAGAACGGCAACGCCTTGTCTCCCTGCCAGCTCTGGAACGATCGGGAGAACTGCGGGGTGACCCAATACAGCACGGCCGTCAGCACGACGGCGGCGATGGCCAGCACCGTCAGCGGATACGTTACGGATTCCCAGACGATCCGCCGCGTGGCGCCGGACATTTCGACGTGGCGATTGAGGCTGGTGAGCATTTCTGCCAGCCGGCCGGTGGTGACGCCGGCATGCAGGATCTGCCCGTACAGCGGCGGGAAGCACTGGCGGTGCTTGTTGAAGGCCGCCTCGATGGTCGCTCCGCCTTCCAGGTCGGCCGCGATCTGCTCGACCAGCCGACGCACCCGCGGCGACGACACGTCGCCCGCCAGCTCGCGCAGCGACCGCTCCAGCGGCAAGCCCGCTCCGGCGATGGCCGCCAACTGCCGGTTGAACAGCAGGAACTCGCTGCGACCGATCGGCGTGGCCAGCTGCTTGCTCGCCTGCACCGACAGTGCGTTGACCGTCAGGTTCATCCCCTGCAACTGCTCACGGGCATGAAGGTCCGTGTCGGCCTCGATCGTCCCGAGCATGCTGCGCCCGGCCGCGGTCAGGGCCTGGTATTCATAGGTGGCCATCAGTTCTCCCCATCGTCGCTGCGGCCGCAGACTCGCAGCAGTTCCTCGCGCGTGGTGACGCCGGTCTGCACCAGGTGCATGCCGTTCTGCAGCAGGTTCATGTGCCCTTTGCGGGCCAGGATGTCGCGCAGCGTGTCGATGTCGGCCTTGGCCAGCAGCGCCTTTCGCAGATCGCCGTCGAGCTGGATCATCTCGGCGATAAGTGCGCGGCCGGAGAAGCCGGTGCCCAGACACCGCGGGCAGTTCGTGTCGCGTCCGCGGCAGGCGAGGCACAGCCGCCGCAGCAGGCGCTGGTTGATGACGGCCGACACGCTTGACGTGACCTGGTACGCCTCGACGCCCATCTCGAGCAGCCGCAGCAGGGCCGAGGCGGGGCTGCCGCTGTGCATCGTGCTCAGCAGCAGGTGGCCGGTCAGCCCGGCTTCGATGGCGATCCGGGCGGTCTGGGCGTCGCGGATCTCACCGATCATCAGCACTTCCGGGTCCTGGCGCAGCAGCGACCGCAGGGCCGTCGGGAACGTCATCTCGGCACTGCGGCCGATCTGCACCTGCGTGGCCCCGGCCAGGTGACGCTCGACCGGGTCTTCCAGCGTCACGACGCTGCGCCCGCCGAAGCGCTCCAGAATGTGGCGCACGATGGCCGCCAGCGTGGTGCTCTTGCCGCTGCCGGCAGGGCCCGTCATCAGCAGCACGCCCTGGTTCTGCTGGGCGATGCGTTCCATCGTCGCCTGGATAACCGGCGGCAGACCCAGGCTCGACAGGTCGGACAGCGAGCGGTCCTCATGAAAGATTCTCACCACCGCGCGCTGGCCGTGGATCGTCGGGAAGATCGCCAGACGTTTGTCCTGCAAGCCACTGCCGCCAGGGGACGCGATGCGGCCCTCCTGCGGAATGTCGGTGCGGTACGTCAGCAGCCCGCCCAGCACCTTCAGCCGCGCGATGATGTTCTCGGCCACGCTGCGCGGCAGTCCCTCGATGGTCTTGAGCACGCCATCGAGGCGAAACCGCACCTGCATGTTGCCGGCCGTGGGCTCGAAGTGTACGTCGCTGGCCCCGACAGCCACGGCCTGGGCGAGAAGCTCATCAATAATCGCAACGACATCCTGCGCCCCTTCGGGCATCGACGATCTGGAATCGGTCTCGGCCATAATAGAACCCGCCAATCACGAAGAATGATGCCCCCGAGCGTATATCCGCCCCCGCCTATTATCAAGCCGGAACTGCCGCCATGTCCGGGGCCTCAAGGCGTTGCTGTTGGACGAAGCGAGGCTGCGCCGGGATCTTTATGACCCTGTTCTTCGTCTTCAGCAGATTCGCGGCAGTTCTTCGCCGTAGGGCATCTGGATGATCCGGCGGCCGCCGGGTTTGGTGACGAGCTCCACCAGCGGGTGCTGGCTGGCGGCGCCGATGTGGCCGATCGCGCAGGCCTGTTGTGCGATGGGGGAGCGGCGGAGGATTTCGACAGCCCGCTGGGCTGCCTCGGCGGCTACGACGGCCACTAGCTTGCCTTCGTTGGCGATGGTCAACAGGTCCAGGCCGAGCATCTCGGCGGCCGCCCGGGCCGTGCGGTTGATGGGGATGGCGGACTCGGTGATTTCGATGTCGTGGCCGGCAGCGGCGGACAGGTCGGCCAGCGCGGCGGCCAAGCCTCCGCGCGTGGGGTCGCGCATCCAGCGCACGGCATCGCCGAGCTCTTCGATCAGCGCGATGGTCAACTCGTGCAGCGGCGCGCAGTCGCTGGCGAGGTTGGCTGAGAAGCTCAGGCCCTTGCGCCGCGACATGATCGCCAGGCCGTGCTCGCCCAGCGGGCCCGACAGCAGCACGGCGTCGCCCTCTCGCACCTGCGCGAACCCCAGCCGCGCGCGGGGCAGAATCGACCCGACGCCGGCGGTGTTGATAACGAGGCCGTCGCAGGCCGACCGCTCGACGACTTTCGTGTCGCCGGTGACGATGCTGACGCCGGCGTCCTTGGCGGCGGCGCCTGCCGAGGCCAGCACGCGCGCCAGCAGGGCGATCTCCAGCCCTTCCTGCATGATCAGGCCCATGCTCAGCGCCGCCGGCCGCGCGCCGCTGACGGCCAGATCATTCACCGTCCCGCAGACGGCGAGCTTGCCGATATCGCCGCCGGGAAACTCCAGCGGCTGCACGACGTAGCTGTCGGTCGTGAAGGCGGCGGGACCGGATGAAAGTTGCAGTGTGGCCGCATCGGTCAGGGCAGCGGGGTTCTGCCCGCCCAAGGCCGGAAGGATCACGTCGCGGATGAGCTCGGCAGTCAACTGCCCGCCGCCGCCGTGGGCGAGTTGGATTCGGGTCGTGTCGATCATGGGGAAATCTTAGCCGCTGAGGTCGCTGAGGACGCAGAGGAAAAAAGTAGTGCTCGGGACTTAATCGGGAGATACTTCAACTGCTCTTATCACTGGAAAAATAATGCGACGAAAACGACTCCAAAGTGTTGCAGATACGCTCTGCCAAATGTTCTGTGGTTGGAGGTTGGTGAATTCCTATCATGAATTGGCAAAGATGGGATCGGGGCAGTTGCTGATAGACGTCATTACTTCTGAGTGCGTCTTTCGCGAGCAACCAATCGCGTCTCTCGTTATTGCACAGGAACTGCAATTATGGTTGCAGAGAGAATTGAATTCCAATCGCATTCCTATTGAAGCTCTAAGCTCAGCACAGCTTCGAGCCCACCTGGAGCTCTCAATAGTTCAGTCCAAGAAACGCATAACAACCGTCCATCACATGAACTCTCAAGGCAAGCCAGTTCAAACAGGCATCTTCTTTCGGCTGGCAATTGAGTGTGACAGCGAGATCAAGACGGATGAGGCAAGCTACAAAGCCAGCATGACCGACGTTGAAGAGTGGCCCGAGAATTGGCCCTAACCCCTCAGCGTCCCCAGCGACCTCAGCGGCTAACAGCTTCCACCCCCGGCAGCGTCATTCGGATGGTGAAGATGCCGTCGTCTTCGTTGATGATGGCTTTGACGGAGCCGCCCTGGGCTTCGATGCTGCGCTGGACGAGCGAGAGGCCCAGCCCCGCGTGCGTGCCGGTCATCGTGCGGGACTGGTCGCCGCGCCAGAACGGGGCGAAGACCTGCTCGGCGGCCTCGGCGGGCAGCGTGCAGCCGGTGTTGGAGACGGTGACGTGCACGCGGCCGTCTTCGGCCAGGCCGTCCACCCAGACGCGTCCGCCGGGGCGGTTATAGGTCACGGCGTTGTCGAACAGGTTCGTCAGGACCATGCTCATGCAGTCGGCGTCGGCGGTGCATCGCAGGTCGCCCAGGCGGTTCTCGAAGGCGGTGGTGACGGCGCCGGCCGGTGCGGGCAGGAGTTTCCAGCAGTTGTCGGCCACGGCTGCCAGGTCTATTTGCTGGCGTTGGAGGGCGACGCTGCCGCTGGAGAGCCTTGCCAGCATGAGGAGGCTTTCGACCATGGCCTGCATCTGCGCGGCGATGGTCATGCAGTCCTGCATGGCCTGGACGTAGTCTTTACCGGTGCGGCTGCGCGAGAGGGTGACTTCGATGGTGGCGAGCATTCCGGCCAGGGGGGTTCGCAGTTCGTGGGCGACGTCGGAGGTGAAACCGCGCTCGCGTTTGAAGGCTTCTTCGAGTCGCGCCAGCAGATCGTTGAGCTTCTGGGCGACGGGGGTCATTTCGGCGGGCATTCCGGCCGCGGAGATCCGGTACGTCAGGTCGTCGCTGGTGATGGCTGAGATCTCGTGGGCGATGGTGTTCAGCGGCGCCAACCCGCGCCGCACGACGACGAGCATCACTGCCGACGCCGCCGCCAGCGTGGCCGCCCCGCCCGCCCACAGCAGCATCGCCAGCACCCCCAGCCGCTCTCTGACCTCGGCGGTATCCTGCGCCAGCACCAGGACAGCCCGGACGGCGGGCTTCTTCTTTCCCGCCGCGGCACGGGCGTTGCCCGTCTGTAAGCTGAAGGAGACCGCCACGGCGCGGCCGGGCAGTCCGCTGGGCAGAGTGATGTCTTGAAGAACGGGAGTATCGCCGCTGGGGACGATTCGCGGCAGGTCGCCGATGCCCAGCGAGCTCGATCGCATGATGTCGCCGTTGGCGGCCCAAGCCTGGAAATAGGCAAGGTCTTCCTCGCTGCCAAATTGCGGCAGGCTCTCCAGAGCCATCTCGAGTTGCGTCTTGGTGCGCTGCGCAGCGAGCGTGCGGGCGGTGCTGACCAGCGACTGATCGAACTCGGCTGTCAACGCGCGGCGGAACGACTCGTACACGCCCGCGCCAAACAGCGCCAGCAGGCACGTGACGGCCGCAAGCACACCCACCAGCAGACGGCTTCTCAAGGATCGGATCATTGCGTGGCTTCCAGGATGTAGCCGGCGCCGCGGACGGTGCGGATGAGGGAGGCGGTGTCGGGGGCGTCGAGCTTGCGGCGCAGATATCCGACGTAGACATCCACGACGTTGCTGGTGGCGTCGTCGTTGAACTCGTAGAGGTGCTCCCAGATCTCGCTGCGCGAGACGATCTGCCCGGCCCGCATGGCCAGATATTCCAGCAGCGTGTACTCGCGGGCGGTCAAGGGCACGCTTTGGCCGCGGCAGTGTACGCTGTGGGCCGAGGTGTCGATTCGCAGCGGGCCGATCTTCAGCAGCGGGTTCTTCTCCTGGTATCCGCGGCGCACCAGCGATCGCACGCGGGCCAGCAGCTCGTCGAAGGCGAAGGGTTTGACGAGATAGTCGTCGGCCCCGCTGTCGAGCCCGCGCACGCGGTCGGCCAGGGCGTCCTTGGCCGTCAGGATCAGCACGTGGGTCTTCTTGCCGGCCGAGCGCAGTCGCGTCAGCAGGCTAAGCCCGTCCAGCCCGGGCAGCATCAGGTCGAGGATGATCACGTCGTACTCGTTGCCGCAGGCCAGCCAGAGCCCTTCCTTGCCATCGCCGGTGACATCGAGGGCGTAGCCGGCCTCGCGCAGGCCCCGGGCCAGCGACTTCTGCAGCGGCAGGTAATCTTCGATCAGAAGCAACTTCATATCCGGCGATTATACCCGCCGGGCATGAGAGTGACATGAGAGTCCCCTGTGGCATGGGCGTCCCGCCCATGCCACACAGAAAGAGCCGCCGGCCGGGACATGATCTGTCCCGGCCGGCGGCGATGGTTCAAATACTGCCGAGGATCGTCAGTTCGTGGCGGCGGGAGCGGCTTCCTTCTCAGGAGCGGCTTCCTTCTTGCCGGCCTTGCCCTTCTTGGCGGGCTTGTCGGCCTTCTTGGGCTCTTCCTTCTTGATCAGCGTTCCGTCAGCAGCCATCTCGATGTTGATGGGCTTGCCGGCAGCGGGCTTGACCTTTACTTCGTACTCGGTGCGAGGGGTCTCGAGCTTGGTGACCTTTCCCTCTTTGATGTCGGCCGAGATCACGGCCTTTTCGGCCTTGAGGATCTTGGCATCCTTGGCTTCCTTGGCCAGCGTGTCTTTGACGGCCTGGGGCAGGTCGGCTTCCTTGACGACGGTCTCGATTTCAATCATGGTCCCGTCGGCAGCAACAGTCACCTCATTCTTGACGGCGTCTTTGGTGACGATGGCTTCATAGACTTCCACGCCGTCTTCGGTCTCTTTCTTGATCTTGCCGACTTTGCCGCCCTCGATGGCCTTGTCCATCGTCGTCTTGACGGCGTCGGGCACGTCGGCGTTGGCCTTGGCGCCGGCCTTGCCTTCTTTGCCGGCCTTGGGGGCCGCCATCGCGTCCATGCCCAATCCCAGCACCACCACCGCGCAAAGTGTCGCTGCAAACTTCAGTACGTTGTTCATTGTCCGAGTCCTTTGTCGGCGCCCGTCTTTTGCCCGCCGCCTTCACCGGCTGCGAGATCATCGTCTCCGGTCGCCGCAATGAGACGCATGAATGAGCAAGAACATATCGACCGATGCGTGAGAGGATTATGAGAGATGGCGTTTTTTCAAAATCGTCGCGCAGAACGCCTGAGCGGGATCAAAACGGCGTCGCCGGCGGACCTGGACGTCCGCCGGCGACGCCGGGTGAAACCGTTGCCGGTGTCTGCTATTCCCCGGCGGCAGCCTTCTTGGCGGCATTGCCTTTCTTGCCGGCCTTGGCGGGCTTCTGGGCCTTCTTGACCTCTTCCTTCTTGATCAGCTTGCCGTCCGCCGCGATCTCAAGAATAACGGCCTTGCCGGCGGCCGGCATGACGTTCACTTCATACTGGGCTCTCGGGGTTTCGAGCTTGGTCACCTTGGCGTCTTTGGTCACGGCGGAGATTTCGGCCTTGGCGACCCTGAGGATATCGGCGCCCTTGGCTTCCTTGGCCAGGGTGTCCTTGACGGCCTGGGGCAGGTCGGCTTCCTTGATGGCGGTCTCGACGGCGATGAGCGTTCCGTCGGCCGCCACGGCCACTTCGCATTCGACGGGGTTCTTGGTGAGCTGGGCCTGGTAGACTTCGACGCCGTCCTGGGTTTCCCTGGTGATCTTGGTGATGGCGCTGCCGGGGACGACGTTGTTCATCGAGGCCCTGACGACGTCGGGCAGTTCGACCTGTGTCTTGCCCTTCTTGCCGGTCTTAGGCGCCGCCATCGCATTCACGCCCAGCCCCAGCACCGCCACTGCACACAGAGCGGCCGCGAACTTCAGTTCGCTGTTCATGTCCTTCTCCTTGCTAAAGGCCCGCATCTTTCCCGCGGCCGCCATCGGCAGCGAGACGCACGAATGCAGAAAGATAGCCCACCCCGCGTGAGAGAATTATGAGAGACGGGGAATTTCTTTGGCGGTCAGGCGCCCTCTTTCCGGATGAGCTTGCCGCTATCCTGGAACATCAGCACGCTGATTCCCAGATCGCTCTGAACCATGACTTCATACTGGACCTGCGGGGCGGCCAGTTTCACGACCTGACCGTTAAGGGCGACGCGCGTGGTCTGGTATTTCAAGGCGTCGATAATCGTACAATCGGGAATCTCTCTCCCAATGCCGCGCTTGACCGCCTCGGGCATCGCATCCGGATCCACGCGGGCGGCTACGGACATCAGCGTGCCGTCGTAGGCCGCCACGGCCTTCATCTTCGCGCCGAGCTTTGTCTGAAAGACGACGGTGTAGACGTCCACGCCGTTGCGCAGTTCCCTCTGCGTACTGATCACGGTGTTGTCTGGATATGCCTTGTCGATAGTGGCCTTGACTGCCGGTGGCAGAACAGCCCTGGCAGGGGCCAACTGCGCCAAGATCGATCCGGCGCCCACCAGAGCAACCATCCCGGCGGCGAGTAACCCTTTGACGTTCATAACCGGTCCCCTCCTTAGATCATGTTAGGCGGGGTGCTGCGCACAACTCCGTTGCGCGTGTCCCCGACCGTGCAGGTTCAGGGATGCATGGGCGAGACGCCCATGCCACACAGCAAGAACATGGGCGAGACTGTCCCGTGGGGACGCCCGTGTTACTGGCGGGGGCTACTCTTCGATATCCGGCGCGGGTTCTTCGGCGGCGGCGCCGGCCTGGGGTTTGTACGTGGGAGAGACGGGTTGCCCGGCCATGTTGGTGATCGTCTTTTGCGGATGCGCCTTCTCGTGCTCGGCCAGGGCGGCTTCGAGGCGTTTGGCCATCGCCGGGTCGAGGTCGGCCCATGGGAAACGTCCGCGGCATTTGGGAAACGCCGAGCACGCCAGCCAGGGCCCGCGCTTGCCGCGGCGAAGATTCAACGGCGATCCGCACTTGGTGCACTTGATGTCGTCGATCACCAGCGCCGGCGGGGCGGGCTGTTTCACGAAGCCCTTGCGGTCGAGGTTCACGATGCCCTTGCAGTCGGGATAGCCCGAGCAGCTCAGGAACGGCCCGAACCGCCCCTTGCGGAATTGCATTTCCTTGCCGCACTGCGGGCAGGCCACGTCGACCAGCTTCGGCCGGGCGATCTGCCCGTTCTCGTCGACGGGGTGCGTGACTTTGCACTCGGGGTAGCCCGTGCACGCCAGGTACCGCCCGGTCTTGCTGAAGCGGTAGACCATGGGTTTGCCGCACTGATCGCACTTGTAGTCGCTGGGCTGCGATTCGGCCTTGGCGTGCACCATGCCGTCGAAGGCCTTCTTCAGCTCGCGCTGGAAGGGCTTGTAGAAATCGCGCAGCACGCGCACCCAGTCGACCTGGGCCTCTTCGACCTTGTCCAGGCGGTCTTCCATCGCCGCGGTGAATCGCACGTCGAAGATATCGGTGAAGGCCTGCACGAGCTTGTCGGTCACCACCACGCCCAGGTGCGTCGGGTAGAAGCTCCGGTCGCGCATCTCGACGTACTGGCGCTCCTGGATGGTTCCGATGATGGCCGCGTACGTGCTGGGGCGGCCGATGCCGTCGGCCTCGAGGGCCTTGACCAGCGAGGCCTCCGTGTACCGCGGCGGGCCCTGCGTGAAATGCTGCGTCGGCAGCAGCTCGACCGGCCAGGCGCGATTGCCCGTCTGCAGCGGGGGCAGGATCTGGTCGCCGCTCTTGGGCAGGCCGGCCACGCGCAGGTACCCGTCGAACGCGAGCCGCCGGCCCATGGCCTTGAAGACCGCCTCGCCGGCGGGCGTGGCGGCCGAGATCGCCGCCTCGGTCACCAGCCACTCTGCGGCCGACATCTGGCAGGCGACGAACCGCCGCCAGATGAGTTGATACAGGCGGTGCTGCTCGGGCGTGAGGCAGCCCTGGAGATCTTCAGGGCGGCGGTTGGCGTCGGTGGGGCGGATGGCCTCGTGGGCCTCCTGCGTCCGCTTGGTCGAGCCGTAGAAGTTGGGCTTCTCGGGCAGATACTTCTGGCCGAACTTCTCGCCGACGAACTTTCGCACGTTGTCCAGCGCCTCGGCCGACAGGCTCGTGCTGTCGGTGCGCATGTAAGTGATGAGACCGACCGAGCCCTCGCCCGGCACGTCGACGCCTTCGTAAAGCCCCTGGGCGATGCGCATCGTGCGCGCGGCCCCGAAGCGAAGCTGCACGCTGGCGGCCTGCTGGAGCGAGGCGGTGGTGAAAGGCCCCGGCGGGCGCGATCGCGTCTGGCGCTGCTGGATCTCGCCGACGGTGAAGGTCGGGCCCTTGGCGTCGGGGGCGCCGACAACCTCCGCGCGGCTGCGCGCGGGGCCTTTGGCCTGTGGGTCGTTGCAGCGGACGATCTCTTTGACGGCTAGCCCCATCGCCTGCGCGACTTCCAGCGCCTGGCGCTCGTTGTCGGCGGAGAACTTCTGCCCCTTCCACGTGGCCAGCTCGGCGCGGAAGCCCCCGCGCTTGGCCAGAAAATCCTGCTGCACGTCCTTGGTGGGGCCGTTGCCTTTTTCGTCGCGCTGGGCCAGCAGCGCCTGCCAGTCGCGCGTCAGGGCCGCGGCCTTGGCCCCGTCGAGGCAGAAGATCGCCCCCACGCGCCAGTACTCCTCGGGCGTGAAGGCCTCGATCTCGCGCTCTCGCTCGACGATCAGCCGCACCGCCACAGTCTGCACGCGACCGGCCGAGAGCCCGGGCGAGACTTTCTTCCACAGCAGCGGCGAGACCTCGTAGCCCACCAGGCGGTCGAGGATGCGTCGGGCCTGCTGGGCATTGACCTTGTTGATGTTGACTTCGCGCGGGTGCTCGAAGGCCGCACGAATCGCCGAGGCGGTGATCTCGTTGAACACGACGCGGCGCACGCGGTCGGCCGGCAGCTTGAACAGCTCCGACAGGTGCCAGGCGATGGCCTCTCCCTCGCGGTCAAGGTCGGTCGCCAGGTAGACGGTGGGGGCGGCCTTGACGAACTTGCGAAGCTCGGTGATCGCCCGTTCTTTGCCGGCCACAGGCTCGTACGCGGGCGCAAAGTCGTGATCGACGTCGACGCCGATGTTCTTCTTGGGCAGGTCTCGGACGTGGCCCATCGAGGCTTTGACGACGTACCCCGGGCCCAGATATTTGCTGATGGACTTGATCTTGGCCGGTGACTCGACGACCACCAGGTTCTTGCCCACGCCCGCGCTGCCGCCGCCGGCGGACCGCGGGGCGGCCTTGCGCGGGGTGCGTTTAGTTGTCTTTTTTTGTGTCGCCATGAATACCTGAAGCACCGCTGTCATCGGCACGCCGGGGGGAGAACCTGAACCTTTATACCCTCCATCCCCGATGCAATGTCAAGCCTCACTTATTTCCATCATCATATACAGCCTCCCTACGGCCGCGCCGGCCTCGGTGTTCGCGGTGCCTGAAACTAGCCGCTGAGGTCGCTGAGGACGCTGAGGAAATACGGGGCAAATACTGGAAGCGTTTGGTGCGTCCCTGCGAGACTCAAATCGATTCTCTGAGCGAGCACCAGGTTCTGTCTTGTGATACAATCCCCGGCGCGAAAGGAACAGCAATGAACCGCAACCTCTTCATGTGGTCAGCCGCTGCCGCGACCTTGGGCGCGTGGGCGTGCGTGCTGGCCGCAAACGACACTGCAAAGGAAACCTCCATGCCGCAAACTCAACCTGCCGCCTCGTCGCAGGCTGTCGGGATCGACCCCAAACCGGCTGTGCGAAAATTGCTGACGTACGTGATCCACCGCCCCAAGGCGCCGATCAAGATCGACGCCGACTGGAACAAGGCCGTCTGGAAAGACGTCCCGGCCGTGACGCTGGAATACTACATGGGCGACAAGCCCGCCTTCGCCCCGCGCGTGCAGGCCAAGGCCGCCTGGGACGACAAGAACATCTACATCATCTGGCGCGTCGAAGACAACTACGTGCTGGCCAAGCGCGCCAAGCACCAGGAGCCCGTCTGCCTCGATAGCTGCGCCGAGTTCTTCTTCACCCCCGGCGAGGACTGGCAGCAGTACGGCTATTACAATCTGGAGATGAGTGCAACGGGCGTGATGTGGCTCTCCGCGCACCCAGCCGGCAAGCCGGCGGTGATGCTGCCGGCCGACGACCTGGCGACCGTCGAGATCGCCTCGTCACTGAAAGGCCCGATCGCCAAGGAGATCGTCGCCCCCACGGTGTGGACGCTCGAATACCGCCTGCCCATCGAGACGATGGCCAAACACAGCAACGGGAAATTTCTGCGCCCGGCCAAGGGCGTTACCTGGCGGGCCAACTTCTACAAGTGCGCCGACGAAACCAGCCGCCCGCACTGGCTGACCTGGTCGCCGATCGTCTGGAAGGCCCCAGCGTTCCACATCCCGCGACAGTTCGGGATCCTGAAGTTTGAAGATTGAAAAGAGAGCTATCAGCTGTCAGCTATCAGCTATCAGTAAGAACTGGGCCCTCTGGCTGATAGCTGAGAACTGACAGCTGAAAGCTGAACGCCATGTTTGAGAAACTTATCAACAAGGTGAAGGATCTGATCCAGCAGGCGAGCCAGCCGCGCATAGCGCCGGCGGAATTATTCAAAGACCCCCTGGCGGGGCAGATCGACTGGACGCCGGCCAAAGGCGGCGGGACCAACTTCCGCACGCACAAGCTTAAGGCCGCCGGCCCGCATCGGCTGGAGTTCCGCCTGACGACCGGGGCCATGCTGTTCGGCGGGCTTTTCGTTACGATCGGCGCCGCCACGATGATCGGAGGAATCGCCGCTCTGATCGCGGGAGCGTTTCAAAAAGACGGAGGCACCGAGTGGGCTCCGGTAATCATGCTGCCCCTGTTTGGATTGGTTTTCGGCGGCGTCGGAGGGGGCATGCTGTACTCCATGTCCACGCCGCGCGTGTTCGACAAGGACAGCGGCTTCTACTGGAAGGGCCGCATCTCGCCCTCGAACATGCTTGCCGGGGAAATGGAGATCCAGACCGACAAGTTCACCAAGCTGGCCGACATCCATGCCATCCAGTTGCTCAGCGAATACATCCACGGACAGAAGTCCAGCTACTACAGCTACGAGCTGAACCTGATCACGCACGACGGCAAGCGTATCAACGTGATCGATCACGGCAACAAGGCCAAGCTCATCGAAGACGCCGAACTGATGGGCGTTTTCCTGAACGTGCCGGTGTGGAATTACATCTGAATTAGCGGCGGGGCTTGCCCCGCGCGGTTGTTTCCCCGGCACCCAGTCAGGGAAGAAACCGCGCGGAGCAAGCTCCGCCGCTAATGAACAGGTTCGTCGTTTTCTCTCTTTGCCAACCACCCTCCCTTACCCGTATCATTCTCGCAATGACCGCCAAAGAACAACTAGTGCTCGCTTGCCCGACGGTCAGCGTCGGGATCCTGACGGCCGACCTGCTCAACCTCGGCAGTGAACTTCGCGTGCTCGAGCAGGCCGGCGTGCCGCTGGTGCATATCGACGTGATGGACGGCGTCTTCTGCCCGCAGATGACGGTCGGGCCGGCGTTCATCAAGGCCCTCAAGACGCCGCTGCTCAAGGATGTGCACCTGATGATCGCCGACCCGGTCGACAAGCTCGAAAGCTTCGTCGCGGCCGGGGCCGACATCATCACCGTGCATGCAGAGACGCCGCACGTGCACCGCTCGCTGCAGGCCCTGGGCAAGATGACTAACGCCAACGATCCCGCCCGCGGCATCGTGCGCGGGCTGGGGCTCAACCCCGGCACGCCGCTGGCGGCCGTCGAGCCGGTGCTCGACGAGCTCGAGATGGTCGTGCTGCTGGCGGTGAACCCGGGCTTCCCCGGCCAGAGCTTTATCGACGCCACGGCCGCACGCGTGGGGCAGCTTATCGAGATGATCAGCCGCAGCGGGCGCGACGTGCTGGTGTGCGTCGACGGCGGGATCAAGAAAGACAACGTCAAGGCCGTCGCGGCGATGGGAGCCGACCTGGTCGTCACCGGCAGCGCCGTTTTCGACGGCAAAGCCGCCCCCGCCAACGCGGCATTCATGCTGGAGGCCGTTCGATCATGACAACTGACCTTGCCACAATCGCCCCCGTGATCCGCGGCACCCTGGCGACGCCCAGCGGCGACGCCGACCGTCCCTGGAACCGTGTGATCCTCACGGCTGCACCCGAGGGTGCCACGCATCCCCAGGGGATGCGTGTCCCTGAAGCTGACGCTGCGGACGTGGCCAAGCTGCGCGAGCTGATCAAGTCTCGCAGCGCCGCCCCCTCGGCCGTCGAGGTCGAAGGCGTCGGCACTTTTGTCGCCCAGCGCGAAGAAGCCTCCGAACTCCGTCCGCTGGAAAACGAAGTGGCGCTCGTGACCGGGGCCGCCGGGGCCATCGGCGCCGGGCTATGCACGGCGCTGCTGGACAAAGGCGCGCGGGTGGTCATCACGGACCTCAGCGGCGAGAAGTTCCAGGCCTTCGCCAAGGATTACGCCGCAAAGTATCCCGGCCGAGTGATCGCCGTAGCGATGGACGTCACCGACGCGGCAAGCGTGGCGGGGGCGTTCGCCCAGGCCGCACACGTCTGGGGCGGCGTCGACATCGTCATCGTCAACGCGGGCATCGCCATGGTCTCCAAGCTCACCGAGATGGACGTAGAGAAGTACCGCCGCACGCAGGAAGTCAACGCCACCGGTACGCTGCTGACGCTGGCCGAGGCGGGTCGCCTGATGCGCCGCCAGGGCACCGGCGGAGACATCGTCCTGGTCTCGACCAAGAACGTGTTCTGCCCCGGCGCGGGATTCGGGGCCTACAGCGCCACCAAGGCCGCCAGCCACCAACTCGGTCGCATCGCGAGCCTGGAACTGGCCGACGCCGACGTGCGGGTGAACATGGTCGCCCCGGATGCCATCTTCGGCGAAGGCCCGTACCGCAGCGGCCTGTGGGCGGCTGTCGGGCCTGACCGCATGAAGGCCCGCGGCCTCGACGAGGCGGGGCTGGAGGAATACTACCGCGGCCGCAACCTGCTCAAGGCCAAGGTGACCGCCCGGCATGTGGCCAACGCGGCGATGTTCTTCATCACCCGCCAGACGCCCACGACTGGAGCGACGATCCCGGTTGACGGCGGCCTGCCGGACTCCACGCCGCGATAGACAAACTCTAAGCACTCTAAATTCTAAACAATATGGAAATTCAAAGTCTCAAAGCGCCAAACGATCTGCTCGGTGCTCTTGTATCGAGCCCTCGGTGGTTTTGAGCATTTGAATTTTGGATTCGTTTCGAATTTGTCTAGGATTTAGAGATTAGGATTTAGGATTTAGGTTGTGAAGATGCGCATTATTGTTCCCATCAAGCAAGTGCCCGAGACCTCGAAGGTCAGCATGGACCCGGTTACCGGGACCATGATCCGCGAGGGGCTTGAGGCCATCGTCAACCCGCTGGACCTGTACGCCATCGAGGCCGCCCTGGCCTTGCGGGCCAAGTGCGGCGGCGAGGTCGTCGTCGTGTCGATGGGCCCGCCCAAAGCCATGATCGCCTTAAGAGAAGCCGTCTCCATGGGCGCCGACGCGGCCGTGCTTCTGTCGGATAAAGCCTTCGCCGGCTCCGACACCTGGGCGACCAGCTACGTGCTGGCGGCCGCTGCCAGGAAGCTCGGGGCCTGCGACATTATCATCTGCGGCGAGCGGGCGACCGACGGGGACACGGGGCAGGTGGGGCCGGCGATTGCGGCCTGGCTGGATTTGCCGGTAGTGACGTATGTCTCGTCCATAGATCCCGCCGATGGTTTCATGCGAGTGCGACGCCTGGTCGAGAACGGGCACGAGGTGCTCGAAGCCGACACGCCGGCGGTGCTGACGGTCGTCAAGGAGATCGGCGACCCGCGCCTGCCCACGCTGGCAGGCAAGCTGCGGGCCAAGAGTCTGGAGATTCCAGTCTGGGCGGCGGCGGATCTGGATGTTGATCCGGCGCGGCTGGGGCTGGCCGGCTCGCCCACGCGCGTGGTGAAGATATTCAAGCCCAAGGTCTCGCGGCAGTGCGAGAAGCTCGCCGCCGGCGACGAGGCCTTAACCGCCGTCGCCGTTGAGCGGCTCGTGCACGTGCTGCGGCATCGGGAGCTGATACCATGACGGCCTCGGTTACGCACAAAGGCGTCTGGATTCTCGCCGAGCAGGCCGACGGCCTCGTGCTGCGCGTCAGCCATGAACTGCTGACGCGCGGACGGGCCCTGGCGGACGCGCGCGGCACGGAGCTGACCGCCGTGCTCATCGGCCCACATATGGCCGAGGACCAACTGCAGGATATCATCGCTCGCGGCGCCGACGCAGTGCTGGCCGTCGAGGCGACCGAGCTGGAGCACTTCCTGATCGAGCCTTACGCGGCATGCCTGCTGGACCTGATCGCCCGGCGGCGGCCTGAGATTATCCTCGCAGGCGCGACGACCACCGGGCGCACGCTCATGCCGTTTGTGGCCGTCAAGGCCAACGCCGGTCTGACAGCCGACTGCACGCAGCTCGAGATCGACCCGGCCACGGGCAATCTGCTCCAGACGCGCCCGGCCATCGGCGGCAACATCCTGGCGACGATCCAGACGCCCAACCATCGCCCGCAGATGGCCACGGTTCGTCCGCACAGCGGACCGGCCGCCGTAGCGGTGGCGGGGCGGGTCGGCACGATCGATCGCATCGCGCCGCCGGCGGCGTCGCTGGCCAGCCGCGTGCGGCGCGTGGACTTCATCCCGCAGACCGACCGCTGCGCCTTGACCGACGCGCAGGCGGTGGTGGCGGTGGGGCGCGGGATCAAGAAGGCCGCAAACATCCCGCTGGCGCAGTCGCTGGCCGACATCCTGGGCGCGGCGCTGGGGGCCAGCCGCGACGTCGTCGACCGCGGGTGGCTGAGCTACTCTCACCAGGTCGGGCTTTCGGGCAAGACGGTCAGCCCGCGGCTTTACATTGCCCTGGGCATCTCCGGTTCGATCCAGCACCTGGCCGGGATGCAGACAGCCCAGACCATCGTGGCCATTAATACCGATCCTGACGCCCAGATATTCCAGGTGGCCGACATCGGCATTGTCGGTAGCCTCTTCACCGTCCTGCCGGCGCTGATCGAGGCGATTCGCCAGAGCGCCCGACTGCAGCCGGCGCCCACAGTTTCTCCGCCGCAAGAGGGTCTGCCGGCGGCGGGGGGCCTATGATGAGACGTGCTGCATATGGTTGACGAAACCGAACAGGAACTGGACTTGGCGCTGGCCGCCGAGTTGCAGGCGGCCCTGTTGCCCAAGGCATGTCCGACGAATTGGCAGCACGAGTCGGCCGCATCGCTCAATCGCATGTGCGGAACCGTCGGGGGCGACTTCTACGACTTCATCCGGATCAACGAGGAGCAGTTCGCTGTCGTCATCGGCGACGTCGTTGGCCACGGCGTGCGCGCGGCGCTGATGATGGCCCAGATCATGGGCTTCCTCCGCAGCGAGCCGCAGCGCCGCAGCCGCCCGGTGGAAGTCGTCGCCGAGCTGAACATGATGCTCGTCGACCTGGGCAACCGCACCGGGTCGGTCATGCCCTGCTCACTGTTCTATGCCGTGATCGACGCCCCGACCGGGATCGGCTTCTTCGTCAACGCCGGTCATCCCAGGCCTTACCTGTGCAGTGACGGCGCCTGCGTGCCGCTGCACCTGATGAACCGCAACATCCTGCTGGGCGTGCAGGAGTACCAGCCCGAGGAAGACTGCCACACCTTCACCGCCGGCGAGCGGCTGGTTCTGTACACCGACGGGCTGGTCGATGCCATCAACCCCGCCCACGAGTTCTACGGCGACCAACGCCTTTTCGACACGATCCGCCGCTGTAGTGAATGCACCCCATGCCGCTGCGCGGAAGTGGTCTTTCAGGACGTCGAGCAATTCCGCGGCCAGGCGCGTCAGAGCGACGATGAGTCAATTCTGGTCCTGGACCGCCTCTAGAGGCTTTGACTGACACGGCGGCCGATCTTGAAGGTAAAAACAACCGATAAATAAATTGACGCTCCTGTATATAATAGGGTAGGGTGAAGGAGCGGTCCGTATTGCGTTCCCGAAAGAGGAGCATCACTATGAACGTCTCATCTCGACATGCTTCGTTCCGCCATGCGATGACTTTGACAGAGTTGCTGGTTGTCATGGCAGTGCTGGCGGTTCTGGTGACGCTGCTGATTTCCCCCATGGGCAACATGATGAAGCGCGTCAGTTTCGTGCGATGCCAGTCGAATCTGGCCCGCATAGCGCAAGCGGCCACGCTGCAAAATCGCGACTCGGATCCCGCAGCCAAGAAGGCTCTGGCGGCGCCGCAGGATTGGCACGTCGCGGTGCTCAAGGACATCGATAACGCCACGTCCATATTGCAGTGCCCCGAGGGCAGCGGCGCCGACACGTATGGCCGGGCCGGCACGTCCGGCGCGCCGGGCGCGAACATGGCTGACGAGACGATGCGCAACTTCCTGCGCGACTACCGATACCGCATCGGCGCCTTCACCTGGATGTTCTGGACCAACCCCGACGGCAGCAAGATCAGCGCGCAGCAGCGCTGGGGCTTCAGCACGCCCTGGGAGTATTTCGCCATTGACGGCAGCTACTTCGTGCGGCGCGTCAGCGACACCGGCCGCAATACGCTCTACAACGCACCCTACCTGGACGCCTCCGGAAACGTGTTCTGGTATCGCGGCGTGTACAATACGTTCCTGCTCACTCAACTCGTTGACCCCAAGAACTCCGACGGCAGCCCCCGCTCGGCCGTCAAGCCCCAGCAGTGCATGGTGATGTCGTACGCGCCGGACTCCAACCCGCACCGGTACTGGGTGTACAGCGAAGTGAACATCATTCCGCCTGACGCGAACATCAACCTGGCCACCAACGACTGCGCCGGCGCCGGTTCGGGATGGGGATATTCCGGCCAGACGCAGACTTACCAGATGCGAGGCGCCACCCGCGCGGGCGAAGACCGCTGGTACACCTGGGAGGCCGGCGGGTACAACTTCCCTGAAAGCCCCAACCGCGATTCCTGCCTCCGCATCACCCACACCCCCGAAGGCACTACCGAAATCTCCATCCGCACCAACCAGCGAAACTACGGCTACAGCAGCGAGGTCGGCTTCAACGGCTATTGCCCCAACATCGTCAAGAAGGCCGCCGCGCCCAGCGCCGACACGGTCGCGGTGGCCGACCAGCAGGGCCAAAGCTTGTGGGGCGCCAACGATCCGGAACTGTATGAGAAGGTCGTCCTGGGAACGCCCACCGGTGACACGGGGGGGGGCACCGAGCCGGACGTCAAGCAGTACGTCGTCAGCTACGGCATCAATCCGCAGATCACCAGCGCCGCCGGCCTGCGCGCGGACCGCATCCTGGCGATCGACTACAACCATCTGGTGGTGGACAAGGACAATTCGGCCGACCAGGCCGATTGGGCCAACGCCACCGTGCCCTTCGCCCGCCATGACAAGAAGGTCAACGTCGTGTTCCGCAGCGGCGATGTCCACACGTACTTCCCCACCGACATCGACCCGACGATCCCATCGAACTACGCCCGATACTGGGGTCCGTGATTCTGGATTGCGGATTGACGGATACCGTCCTGGCGCAGGGATCTCAGAAAACTGATCCGCACTCTTCAATCCCCTCGCTATTGACACGTCGCGGCGCGGCGGTCAGAATGTGGATATAGTTTATCCGCTTAATGGACAAAGCCATCGCGAGAGCGCCGACCTATGGAAATTATTCCCCGCCACACCGATTATGCCATCCGCGCCCTGCTGTGTCTGGCGCAGCAACCTTCCACCGTCGTGCCCTGCGGGCAGGTCGCCCGCCAGTACGACATCCCCGAGAGCTTCGCGTACAAGATCCTGCGAAAGCTCGTGGTCCAGGGGCTGGCCGAAAGCCGTCCCGGGCGGCCCGGCGGGTTCCGTCTGGCGCAGGCGCCAGCCGACATCACCCTGCGACAGATCATGGAAGTGTTTCAAGGCCCCATCGCCGTGAGCCCCTGCGTGCTGGATCACGACTTCTGCAAGCGCAGCCCCGCCTGCCCCGTGTGCGTCAAGTGGCGGCAACTGACCGGACAGATCTCCCAGTTTCTCTCCGACGTGACGCTGCAGGAGCTGCTCGATCAGCAGAAGGCGTGCGACCCCAAGATCGCCCGGGGCAAAACGCGCGCCTAGTGTTGTGTTTCAGAATTATCGCGACGTCTGAGTCTTGAATGGAGTTTGGTTGAGTCTTGATGCCTGGAAATTGGAGCTCGCGCCAGCATGAGGATGACAGGAGGATATGACGTTCCTCTGGCCGGCAGGCCCTCGTCGCGCGTCGAGGTGCCCGACGACCCGCCCGCCTTCTATCTGCCCCAGAAGAGCCGCCGTTTCAACTTCTCACACGTGCTCGTCAAGGAGGGGCAATGCATCGCACAGGGACACGTGCTGGCATGCGACGAAGATAATTTCTCCGTCCCGCTGCTGGCCCCGCGGGCCGGAATCGTCCGGCTCGGGCAAGTCGGCGGCCACATCGTCCTGGAAGATCTCCGACGCCAGCAGGAACAGCCCTGGGAAGTGCGCCAGGACCAGCCGCACATCCCGCATCGCAACGTCCCCGGCGCTCTGAAGCGCCAGAAGATGCTCGCCCTGGGCGCCTGGCAGTTCTTCTGCGACGCCCACAGCGGTCTCCTGCCCGACCCGTTCGGCCAACCGTCGGCCGTGATCGTCTCGACGCTCAACCTCGAGCCCTTCACCGCCCGCGGCGCCATCCAGTTGCGCCGGCGCCTCACGCACGTCACCCGCGCGATGGGGCACTTGCAGGACCTGATCGAGCACCAGCCGATCTTCCTGGTGCTGCCGGAAGTCCACTCGGTCTTCGCCCGCGGCGTGCTCGAGAGCCTGCGCGGGTACGCGTGGATCAACCTCGTCGAGGTCCCGCTGCGATACCCCGCCGACAACTTCGCCCTGCTGGCGCGGGAGCTGGGCCTGCCCTGCAAGAGCGGCCTGCCCGTCTGGGGCGTGCGCATCGAGGGGCTGCTGGCCGTCGATCGCGCGCTGAGCGACTCGCGACCCTCCGTGCGGCGGCTGATCAGCCTCGGCGGGCCCGGCGCCGCCAAGTGCGTGCACCTGCTGGTCGAACCGGGATACCCGCTGCGGGACCTGCTGGCCGGGCGCGTCAAGGAAGGCCCGCGGCGCGTCGTCCGTGACGGCGTGCTCACCGGCGTCGCCTGCGACGAGAGCTATATCGGCATCGACAGCGAATGCACCGGCTTCACCGTCCTGCCTCAGCACGACCGCCCCGGCGGATGGCTGGCCGAACTTGGACCGGGGCGAAGCACGATGTCGTACGGCCGCTCATTCCTGGGACGACTGCGAGGAAAGCTCATCCCGCAGGAAATGGACACCTCGCTGCACGGGCGGCCGCAGGCGTGCATCTCCTGCGGACAGTGCAAGCGCGTCTGCCCGGCGGCGATCATGCCTTACCTGATCCACCGCCACCTGCGCAAGGGCAATCTGGCGGCCGCCGCCCGATCCCGCGTGGACCTGTGCGTCGTGTGCGGGCTGTGCAGCTATGTCTGCCCGGCCAAGATCGAACTGACGCAGCATTTCATCGCGGCGAAGAAGGATCTCGCCGCCGGCGCGCAGGTGCGCCCATGAAGACGCCGTGGTCATCGATGTTGAACCCCCTGAGCATTCTCCGCCCGGCCCTGCGCACGGCCGAGGCTCCTCACGTGCGAGACCCGGCCAGCGTCGCGCGCCAGATGTGGCTGACGACGATGGCGCTGCTGCCGTGCCTGCTGGCGAGAATGTACGGCGAAGGCTGGCGGATGGTTGCGATCGTAGCGGTGTCGTACGCGACGATGGCGGCATTGGAAGCGGGCAACGCGCTGCTGCGCCGCCGTGCGATCGATGAGAGCATCCTGGTAGCCGGTTCGCTGCTGGCGCTGCTGCTGCCTTACTCGACGCCGCTGTGGATGGTCGCCCTCGGCGCCGCGGTGGCGGTCCTTCAGGGAAAGATCCTGCTCAATGACGTCGGGCGCAACCGCCTCAACGGCCCGCTGGTGGCGTGGGTGCTGCTGGCCCTGCTGTGGCCGGACGTCATCCAGGCCAAAGACTCGCGGCCGGATGAACTGCTCCTGCTGCTGGCGGCACTGTTGGGAGGCGGATTCCTGCTGGCGGCCGGGGTCACGAACTGGCGTATGGCGGCCACGTGCCTGTTCTGGGCGATGGTGCTGTCGGGTCTGCTGCACTGGCAGCGGGGCGGCTCGACGCCGCTGTGGCACGAGCTGGGCGGCGGGTTGCTGCTGGGAACGCTGTTCATCGCCTCAGACCGTCTGACCAGCCCGATCACGGCCGGGGGCAAGTGGATCTGCGGGACCATCGTTGGCATTTCGGTGGTGCTGCTGCGCGAGACGCTGACCTTCTCCGAGGGGGCGATGCTGGCGCTGCTGCTGGGCAACCTGCTCGCGCCGCTGCTGGACAGCGCCGTCTTCGTCTGGCGCCTCAAACGACTGCCCGCAGGGTGACGGATAGCTATCAGCTACGAAACGGTTTACTTCAACCCCGACTGATCTGCACCGTCCTGTAGCGGGAGGGCGAACTGGGTGCCGTGGCGGGAGGGCGAAGCCCGACAGCCACGATCCTCTCTCACTGCAAGGTCGGGGATCGTGGCTCTCCGGGCCTTCGGCCCTGCGCGCCACGGCACCTGACGCCTGTTTAATTGCGCTGCAACTGCCCGTCCAGAACCGCCGCCTCGCCAGGGGCAAGTGACACATGAACACTCTTACCGGTCTTCGCGCAGCGCACTTGGCACTGTCCGCCGCGGGCGCTGCGCACAGTGACCGCAATCGGCTCGCCTTTGCGCCAGGCGATACTGACCTCGAAACCGCCGCGGGCCTTGAGGCCGCTGACGTGGCCGTCCGGCCACGCCGACGGCAGCGCCGGCAGCAGCACGATCGTGCCGTCGTGACTTTGCACCAGCATCTCGGCGATGGCCGCCACGGCGCCGAAGTTCCCGTCGATCTGGAACGGCGGGTGCGCGTCGAACAGGTTGACGTACGTCCCGCCGGCGTTTTCATAATCGGTATGCGTGGCCGTCACCGGATCGAGCAGATTCTTGAGCAGGCGGTAGGCGTGGTCGCCGTCCCACAGGCGAGCCCACAAGGCAATCTTCCACGCCCGCGACCAGCCCGTGCCGCCGTCGCCCCGCCCATTGAGCGAGGTCTTCACCGCCTCGACGTACTGCGCACGCACACCCTGGGCGTCGTTGCGCGGGCACATCTGGCGGCCGGGATACGTGCCGAATAGATGCGAGACGTGGCGGTGATGATCCTGGGGATCATCTACGTCGTCCAGCCACTCCTGCAACTGCCCCCAGCGGCCGATTCTCGGCACCAGCAAGCGGTCGCGCAGGTCGCTGACGGTCTTGCGATAGTCGCCGTCGACGCCCAGCACGTCAGCGGCGGCGATGTAATTGGTGAACAGGTCCCAGACGATAGTCTGGTCGTAGCCCAGACCGGTCGCGTCGGTGGGCCCGTGCTCGGGCGAGAAGCCGGGCGGGCCGATCAGCGAACCGTCCGGCAGCGGCCGCAGTTGGTCCTGCCAGAACTCGACGCTCTCCTTCATCAGCGGATACGCGGTGTCGCGCAGGAATTCGACGTCGCCGGTGAAGGCGAAGTGCTCCCAGAAGTGCTGGCAGTACCACCCGTTGACCGGCGTGTTCCACCACGCGCCTTGCCCGCCGAAAGGGTTGGACATGGTCCGGACCGTCCAGCCTCGCACCGGCCGACCGTCGGCGTGCTGGAACTCCGGCGCCGCCTGCGTGTTCTTGCGATAGACCGGCGCCTGGCAGCGGATGAAGTCCAGCAGCGGAATGTGACACTCCGGCAGGTTGGTCGACTCGGCCGGCCAGTAGCACATCTCGATGTTGATGTTGGTGTGATAGTCCGCCGTCCAGGGCGGGGAGTTGCTGTCGTTCCACACGCCCTGCAGATTCGCCGGCAACGCCCCCGGCCGCGAGCACGAGATCAGCATGTAGCGACCGAATTGGAAGTACAACGCGACCAGGCCCGGGTCGGCGTCGTCCTTGGCGGCCGCGATCAACCGCTCGTCGGTCGGCAGCTCGCGCCGCTGCGGCGGCGTGTGGCCCAGGTCGACGCTCACGCGGGCAAACAGCGCCTGGTAATCCGCCACGTGGTCGGACAACATCGCCTCGTAAGGTTTCGCGGCCGCGGCCGCTATCTGCCGCGTGACGGCCTCGTGTGGATCGTCGCCAAACCAGCCGCGGCTGTGATCGCTCACGTAGTTCGTGCCGGCCGCCAGGATCAGCGTGATCGAATCGCAGCCGTGGAACGCCACCTTATCGCCCGAGACCGTCGCTGTGCCGCCGGTGCTGAGCACCGCGAGCTGTGCCTCGTACAGTTCGCCGTTGGGCAGCTTGCCGGCGAACATCAGGCCGATCCTGCCCGCCAGCGGACCGGCGACGTCTTCATGCTCGCCCGTCAGCTCGATAACGCCGCTGTACGAGCCGGCCTTGTCGGCCGTGAAGCGCGCCACGATCACCTGGTCGGGATAGCTGGCAAATAGTTCCCGTCGATAGCCAGCGCCGCCGGCCGCATACCGTACGCCTGCGACGGCGGTGCTCAGGTCGAGGTCGCGGCGGTAGTGGGTTGCACCGCCGTGGCCTTCAAACGCGATGGCGATATTGCCGAAGGCCTGGTACGCCCCGAACTCGTTATATGCTTCCGTTCCCCTGCCCGTGCCCGTCCAGAGGCTGATCTCGTTGAACTGGATCCGCTCCCGTTCGACGCCGCCAAAGATCATCGCCCCCAGCCGCCCGCACCCGACAGGCAGCGCCTCGGTCATCCACGCCTGCGCCGGCTGGGCGTACCAGAGTGTCAAGTTAGTGGAGGGGTTGTTTGTGGTCATAAACGCGAAGCTCCAAAGGGTCAAATTAGCCGTTGAGGCCGCTGAGGTCGCAGAGGCAAGACGTCTCCGCGCCCCGCAGGGACGCCAGGATTTAGCCGGAGGCGTGAGCCTCCGGAAAAGATTGGGTTGATGGAACCGCCTCGCAGAGGCGGCAGGCTTCAAGTGCTGCCTGGCGTTGACAACCTTCCGCCTCTGCGAGGCGGGGAAACAAGATTGGCAGCGTCCGGAGGCTTACGCCTCCGGCTAAGTCCTGGAGCCTCTTCGAGGCTCGGCCGCTCATCTGGCCGCTAGTCACGGCTGTTTCCCATTTCAATGCCCAGTTCTCGGCCGATGGCGAAGAGCCTACCGGCGGCGGCGCGGTAGTCTTCTTCGCTGGCGAGGTGCTCGAGCATCAGCGGGGGCGAGTTGTCCAGGCGATTGAGCTCGCTGAGGTACGTGCGATAGTCGAGGTAGCCTGTGGCCGGGGGCACCTCGTCAAGGTGCATCGCCAGAGCGCCCCGCAGGACGATGTCCTTGGCGTGGCAGGAGGCGATCCACGGGCCCAGCCGCTTGAAGCAGTCACGCAGCAGCGAGGTTGTGTCGTACATCATCCGAGGCGTCAGGATGATGTTCACCGGGTCCAGATGCACGCCGAAGGCCGGGCGGTCGACGGCCTTGATCAGGTCCAGGTACGCGTCGACGCTGTCGGGCAGGACCCACTGCATCATCTCGAGGCCGAACTTGGCCCGGCGGGGCTTGACGGCGTCGATGATGGACCGCACGGTCTCGACGGCCAGGTCGAACGTCTCGGGGGTGAGGTTGGCCGGATGCGGGCCGTAGTCCGAGCCCGGGTCCAGCGTGCCCAGATAGTCCACGCAGCACAGCGCGCCGGCCTCGTCGGCCAGCGTCAACTGCCGCTTGACGTTCTCCTGGTTGGCGCGGCGGCGCTGCTCGTCGGGGGCCAGCATGTTGCACCAGGCGCCGACCTCGGCGATCACGACATCCTGCGCCGCAAACGCCCGGCGGATTTCGGCAATGCGCGTGGTATCGCCGGGATCGGCCTGCGGGCAGTATGCCGCGCGATAGCCCTGCTCGCGATGCGCGCGGGCCAGCAGTTCCAGATCGTCCTGCGCTGCGAATACGGGGCCGCCAAGGCGTATCATCACGTCGTCTCCAACTGGTAGTTGTCTTCGGGCAGCTCGGCCACCATGCGTTCCAGGATCGGCGCCGACACGTCCATCGGCAGCACGATCGTCCGCGGGTCCAGCCCGCTGGCAAGGATGGCCATCGACACCTCAAACCCGCGGTAGGCCAGCTCGCCGCGGCACGGGTGCGGCTGCGACGGGTCGTCCAGCCACTTGCCCAGGTCGGTGATATAGGGGGCGGTGTTGCCGCTCTCGTCGAAGCTGACGCTGTAATCTTCGACGTATCCTTTGTCGGCCGTCATCGCCCGCCAGCCCTTGCCGACGATCACCTCGGCGTAGCCGTGCGTGCCCAGGACCGTCGCGCCGGCGTCGAGCCAGAAGTGCTCGGGTATCCCGCGCGAGGGCGCCAGCGTCCCGCACTCGAAGAACCCGCGAATCTCGCCGGCGAAACCGACCTGGGCCATGATGTAGTCGGGCGAGGGGTGGTTATCGGCGACCTTGCCGCGCCCGTGCATGTGGCCGACGACCCACTGCGGCTTGGGGTAGTCGATCAGCCACATCGCGTAGTCCACCAGGTGCGTGATGTAGTGGAAGAACCAGCCCTTGGAGGTCGCATGGACGGACCGCACTTTTCCGATGCGCCCGGACTCGACGATCTTCTTGACCGCCTGCCAGTGCCCGCCGTACTTGTGCTGATGGCAGACGATGTGCTTGATGCCGGCGGCGTCGCAGGCGTCGCAGATTTCCTTGGCCTCGGCCAGCGAGGTCGCCATCGGCTTCTCGTAGGCGATAACCTTGACGCCATGTCGGACGCCCAGCTTCACCAGCTCCAGGCGAATCGCCGGCGGCGTGACGAAGCAGAACACGTCGGGCTTCTCACGGGCGAGCATCTCGTCAGCCGAGGCGTAGATCGGCAGCGAGACGTTGATGCCCGCCAGCATGGCTTTCATGCGGTCGGTATCCAGATCACACACAGCCGCCAGATCAAACCGGTCCGCATTCTTCAAAAACGCCAGAGTATGCGCCCGCCCCCGAGCGCCGGCGCCCAGAACGACTGCCTTATATCGCTTCATGGTTTCTCCTCAATAGGCGATTAGATCATCCAGGAAGGGAGGTAGTGTACCGTCTCCCACGTTAGCGGTCGAGTCCCTCCGGGAACTCTGTGTGCTTTGTGGCAGGGTTGTTCATTCGTGTTATTCGTGACATCCGCCTTCGCCGCAGGTTACGGCGGACAAGTTCGTGGACGTAATTCTCCCGAGGGTGGTATAGTGTGCTAAGGAGCCAATGCGATGCCGACGTATGAATACAAGTGCAGCAAGTGCCATCACGTCTTCGAGGTTTTCCACAAGACGATGACGGCCACCGCCCAGAAGTGTCCCGAGTGCGGGAGCAAGACCCAGCGGCAGCTCACAGCCGCCAAGGGCATCCACATGAAGAAGTCCGGCGGCGAGGCCCCGCCGTGCGGGCGTCAAAAGGCCTGCAAAGCCTGCCCGGCCATGGGCGGATAATTATGGCCAGGGCGTAGGTTTGTGGCATGGCCGTCTCGGCCATGCACTGGCGGGCGTCTCGCCCGCCAGAAGACAAGCACGAGCATGGGCTAGACCTGTCCCTTGGGGACGCCCATGCCGCAAAGCCGGAATGAAGATCGCTCTGATCAACATCACGCGGGGGGGCATGAGCGGCGGGTATCGGGTGTATCTGGAGAAGATGCTCCCGCGCCTGTCCGCCAGCGGCGAGATATCGGCTATCCTCTGCGCGACGCCGGGCCAGCTCGACGTGCGCTCGTGGGTGGGGGACCTGCCCAAGGTGCAGTTCGTCGACAGCGGGGCGTTCCGGCTTTTCCCGCGCGGACCGCGCCCGCCGCTGCGCGCGGCGCTCGACGCCTTCGCGCCGGACGTCGTCTTCGTCACCCTCGAGCGCCACATGCCGTACGGCCACGTCCCGCAGGTGACCATGATCCACAACATGGAACCGCTGGCGCTGGACAGCCGCGTCAACCCGGTCCTGGAGCGCATCAAGAACCTCCTGCGTCGGCGCCAGACGCGCCTGGCCGTCGACAAGGCCCAGCGCGTGGTAGCCGTTTCCGACTTCGTGCGCGACTACCTCGTTGACCGGTGGGGCACGGAACTGAGCAAGGTCCACACCATTCACTACGGCTACGATCCGCAGGACGAGCACGCCCCGGCCTCGCGCCCGCCGGCGGTGCGCGAAGACTGGACGGGCGAGTTCTTTTTCGTCGCCGGCGCGGTGCGCCCGTCGCGCGGCATCGAGGACGCCCTGGAGGCGATGAAGCTCCTGGCCGCCCGCGGGCGGCCGGTGCGGCTGGTCATCGCCGGGGCGGTCGATCCGCGGATGGGGTTCTACCGCCGCCGCATGGGCGAGATGATCGCGCGGTACGGCCTGGACGACTCGGTGCTCTGGGCCGGCCGGCTCAGCCGCGACGAGATGACCTGGTGCTACCGCAACTGCCGCGCGTTCCTGATGACCAGCCGCGTCGAGTCGTTCGGGATGATCGCCATGGAGGCCATGTCGCTGGGCTGCGTGTGCATTTCGGCTGACAACCCGTGCCTGCCCGAAGTCTTCGGCCACTGCGCCGCCTTCTATCCCCCCCGAGACGCCGCCGCCCTGGCCGGGGCGATCGAAGATGTGCTCGACGCCGACGGCGAGACCCTCCAGGCCCGCCGCGTCGCCGCCAAAGCCCGTGCCGGCGAGTTCTCGTGGGACGAGTGTGCGAAGAAGACGATCGAGCTGTTGCGAGAGACGGCGACCCGTTAGCAGCGTAGCTTGCCCGGCGTGTTGGCCCGTCGCTTGGGCAGCGTCGAGCATTCCCCCTTCGCACCGCCAACGCCAATGGCGGATTGCCTGTCCCTGACCTCGACTTGGGCATATACTAGGGCGCCCCGTCTTAAAGAAAGGTTTGTGGTTATGGACCCGACGCCTAGACCGCTGGTCAAAGATCCCCGTTACGAATGGTATCGCTGGCAGATCTTTGCCATCACCTGGCTGGCGTACGCGGGCTTCTATCTCACGCGCAAGGCTTTTTCCATCGCCAAGATCGGCCTGGCCAAGGATGCGGCCCATGGCGGCCTGGCCATGCCCAAGAGCGACATGGGCTGGATCGACGGCGGGTTCCTTGCCGCCTATGCCATCGGGCAGTTCGTCTGGGGCATCGCGGCAGACAAGGTCGGCACCCGCAAGGTCGTGCTGCTGGGGCTGGTCGGGTCCATCGCCGCTTCGATCGCCATGGGCGCCTCGACCTGGGTTGTGATCATCGGCATCTTCCTGATCATCCAGGGCCTGTGCCAGTCGACGGGCTGGGGGCCGCTGAGCAAGAACTTTGCGGCCTTCTTCTCCCAGCGCGAGCGCGGGACGATGATGGGAATCTGGAGCACCTCCTACGCCGCCGGCGGTCTGTTCGCCGGATGGTTTGCCGGCTTCTGCGCCGACAAGTTTGCCCAGTGGGGCTACATCCAGTCATGGCGGTTTGCGTTCTTCGTCCCTGCGGGCGCTCTGCTGATCGTCACGGTTCTGTTCTTCATCTTTCAGCGCAACAAGCCCGAGGATGTGGGCCTGGTGCCGGTCGAAGAATACCACGGCGAGAAACCGCCGGTGATAGGAACCGATGCGCAGCAGGAACGCGAGGGATCGTGGAAGACCATCTGGGAGGTCATCACCAACCGCACGGTGATGCTGCTTTGTGCGGCGTATTTCCTGCTCAAACCCACGCGCTACGCGATCCTGCTGTGGGGGCCCAAGTACGCCAATGAAAAGCTCGGTAGCGGCATGGCCGAGTCGGGCCTGATCAGCGGACTCTTTGAAGCGGCGGGCATCGTCAGTTGCATCGCCGGCGGGTGGGTCAGCGACAAGGTCTTTGGCTCGCGGCGAATGCCCGTGTGCGTGATCTGCCTGGCGGCGCTGGGCGTGGGCATGTTCTTCTTCGATCATCTGCCGGCCCAGCGATGGGTGCTGTCCTTGGCGTTCTTTGTGATGGGAATGCTCTTGTTTGCCCCGGACTCCATCGTCAGCGGCACGGCCGCATTGGACTTCGGCACGCGCAAGGGCGCCTCGACGGCGGCCGGACTGGTCAACGGTTTTGGCTCGGTAGCGGCGATCCTGGGCGGCATGCTGCCGGGCTTCTCCGACAGCAAGACCACCGGCTGGGGCTGGAACATGATCTTCACGTTCCTGGCCGTCATGCTCCTGCTCTCGGCGACCATGCTTGTCTTCAAGTGGAACGTGCTGCCCAACAAGCCCAAGCCCCAAGCCGCCGCCACGCAGGAGCAGGAGCTGGCCGCCCCGGTCGAGGCGGTATAACCGCCCACAGAAGCCTGTTGCCTGCCGGCTCGCCCGCCGGTAATCTTGTCGGCCGCTGCAGCGGTCTCTTAAGGAACTTTGGGAGCATCATCATGCGGAAAACAACTTCGGGTTGGAAAGACAAAATCCTGTTCACTCCCGGCCCGCTGACCACCAGCCGCACGGTCAAGCAGGCGCTGCTGCGCGACCTGGGCAGCCGCGACTTCGAGTTCATCAGCCTCATCAAGGACATCCGCGACGGGCTGGTCAAAGTCGGACAGGCCACCACCGACAAGTACACCACCGTCATCATGCAGGGCAGCGGCACATTCGCCCTCGAGGCCGTCGTCGGCTCGACCACCCCGCCAAACGGCAAGTTCATGGTGCTCATCAACGGCGCGTACGGCCACCGTATCGCCAAGATGGGCAAGGTCCTCAAGATCGACACGATCCCCGTCGAGTTCCCTGAGAACACCAAGGTCGACCCGGTCAAGGTCGCCGAGGCCCTCAAGGCCAACCCCGGCGTGACGAACGTGGCCGTCGTCCACTGCGAGACCACCACCGGCATCATCAACCCGATCAAGGAAATCGGCGCGGTCGTCAAGAAGGCCGGGGCGAAATACTTCGTCGACGGCATGAGCAGCTTCGGCGCCGTGCCGGTGTCGCTGGAAGAGTGCCAGATCGACTACCTCGTCTCGTCGGCCAACAAGTGCATCGAAGGCGTTCCGGGCTTCTCCTTCGCCGTCTGCCGCATCGAGAGCCTGCTGGCCACCAAGGGCTACGCCCGCAGCCTCAGCCTGGACCTGCTCGACCAGTACCTGGGCTTCGAGAAGAACGGGCAGTTCCGCTTCACGCCGCCGACCCACGCGATGATCGCCTTCCGACAGGCGCTGGCCGAGCTCGAAGCCGAGGGCGGCGTGCCCGGCCGCGCGGCGCGGTACAAGTCCAACTACGACACGCTGGTGGCCGGCATGCGGCAGATGGGCTTCAAGGAATATCTGCCCGCGGCCGACCAGGGCTACATCATTACCTCGTTCGTGTACCCCAAGGACCCGAACTTCAACTTCGAGGCCTTCTACGAAAAGCTCAACGACCGCGACTACGTGATCTATCCCGGCAAGGTCTCCAACGCCGACTGTTTCCGCATCGGCAACATCGGCCGGATATTTCCCTCGGACGTCCAAGACCTGCTGGGCGTGATCCGCGAGACGATCGCCCAGATGGGCGTGAAGCTGTAGTTTTGTGGCATGGCCGTCTCGGCTATGCACTGGCGGGCGTCTCGCCCGCCAGAGGACAAAGCAAGAGCATGGGCGAGACGCCCATGCCACAAAGCAAGAGCATGGGCGAGACGCCCATGCCACTTAAGGAGCCGATAATGGACTTCGTGTACAAGAGGACATACCGCGGGCCCGTTAAGATGGTCATCTTCGACTGGGCCGGCACGACCGTCGACTACGGCTGCTACGCCCCAGCCGTGGTGTTCATTGAGGTCTTCAAGCAGTTCGGCGTCGAGATCACGATGGACCAGGCCCGCGCCCCGATGGGTCTGCAGAAGAACGAGCACATCAAGGCCATTGCGCGCATCGACGAAGTGGCCGCCCAGTGGAAGGCGGCCCACGGCAAGCCCTGCTCGGACGCCGACGTGCAGAAGATGTTCGAGGTCTTCCAGCCGCTGCAGGTCAAGGTCATCGGCGACTACGCCGACGTCATCCCCGGCACGGTCGAGACCGCCAAGGCCGTCAAGAAGATGGGCATCAAGATCGGCTCATCGAGCGGGTACTTCACCGAGGCAATGGAGATCAACTTCCAGCGCGCCAAGGAACAAGGCTTCGAGCCCGACACCAACTCCTGGGCCACCGCCCCCGGCGTACCGTACGGCCGACCGGAACCCTGGATGGTGCTGGACAACATGCGTCAGGCCCGCATCTATCCGCCCGAGGCCGTCGTGAAAGTCGGCGACACCAAGCCCGACATCTCCGAAGGCATCAACGCCGGCACGTGGACGATCGGCCTGGCCAAGACCGGCAACGAGGTCGGCCTCAACGAGAAAGAGATCAACGCCCTGCCCAAGGACGTGCTCGAGCGCAAAGTCGCCAAGGCCACCGAAGGCCTGGCGATGATGGGCGCCCACTACGTGGTCGACGAAATCTCGCAGGTCCTGCCGATCATCGAGGAGATCAACCTGCGCCTGAAAATGGGCGATCGGCCGTAACGATTACGGATTGGAATGGGATTGGGATCAAGAGCAGGATCGTCTTGGGATGATCCTGCTCTTATATATAGCGGTGCCGGTCATCAACCTTTGGGACGTTAACCATCCTTGCACTTTGTTGTACTTTTCACAGCAGGTTCTCGGTTCCAAAAGACACCCGACTCGGGTAACAATTGTCTTTTCTTGTCTGTTTTTCGCGAGATTCAGAAAGCCGTATTCTTTTAACAATTTAATTTACAATTACTTATGTAAACCGAGTCATTGTCCGCCCCTTCGGCCAGACAATGCATCCGTCGCTCAACTGAAGGTTTCCAGATATATACCAACTGCTTCCAGATTTTGCCCATTGGCGATTTTGGGTTATGCGATTATCATACATCGATAATTGCCCCGTTTTGTACCCGGGAGAAGCCGTCATATTTTCGGCTGGGCCAGCAGAGGCGGAGGCGGGCATGTCGTTTCAGACCGCAGAGCTATTCTGTTCACAAAAACGAGGATGAAAATGAAACGCGTGGCAATAGGATCGTTGGCTGCATTCTTGACTGTGGTTTTGGGACTGGCTTGTGGGGCTCAGGCCAGCAGTGCCTGGGATTTTACGCCCATCAACTGGACCGGCGCAACGAACAACGTCTGGGCAAATACTGGCAATTGGAGCGGGGGTGCCGTGCCCATAACCAGGTTCAACGCTCCGTCTTTCATCAATGGCGGCAACGGGAATACGACCATTGATCTTGGCACCGGTGCGACAGCGGAATACATCATTTTTGATACGGCCAACGCCGCCTCGTACACAATTGGCAGCGGCGGAGTCGGCGCACAGAACCTCACGTTCTACACGGCAAATCGTGCCAGGATTGTGATGAACTCCACGGTTGCCAATGACGAGCTGTTCAACGCCAACGTAATTGTGGGAACGGGTAACACCGTCAGTGTTGTGCAGGACTCGCTCACAAACACCCTCACGTTCGCCGGGGATGTAAAAGCAGGCGCCATCGGTGCCAATACATTTGCCGTGTACGGTGCTGGCAATACCCTCGTCAACGGGGTCATGAGCAACGGCGCTGGCACGGGCACTCTGGCCTTGACCAAGGACGATGTTGGAACCCTGGTCCTCACCAACAACAATACCTACACCGGCGCCACGACCGTGAGGGGTGGTGTGTTGACCCTCAGACGCCAGACGGGATCGCTGTCCTCGAGTTCAGGCCTGACCTTCGGTGGCAAGGGCACCTTCAACTTCGACAACGCCGGCGCCTCCGGCGCCCTCTCTCAGAGCCTCGGCGCCCTGACCTTCAGCGCCGGCGAGGGCACGGTAAAGACCACCCGAACGGCTGACTTCGACGAGGCCATCACCTTCTCCTCCCTGGCCACGCGTGCGGCAGGCGCCACGGGGAACTTCGTCAACGGTGGCGGCGTCAACGGCGCTACCAACGGCTTCAACCTGACCGGCGCCGCGGCAGGCTTCATCAACACGGGCATCTTCTATGGCGGGTCAAACTACGCCGCCATGGACGGCGCCGGCACGTTCGTGCGTGCGTTGAATTACGGCGTCGATGCCAATACCGTCGCGGCCGATACCATTACTGCCAGCAAGCACGTGAAATTGACTGGCTCGCCGGCCAATCAGAACAGCATTGTGCTGCTGAGCCTGAACCTCTCCGGCGCCGGGGTGAACTGGACGCAGAACGCCTCGCAGACCTTGACCGTGCCAGGCATCCTCAAGTCCGGCGGCGGAACCAGCACCATCAGCGGCGGCACGGCCATCGCCGGAGGCGCCGAACTGGTGATCCGCACCGACACAGCCACGGACGTGCTGAACATCAACACCGCCATCACGGGCACGGCCCTGACCAAGAGCGGCGCCGGCAGGTTGGCTTTCAACGTCGCTAACGGATACACGGGCACGACGACGATCAACGCCGGAACCCTCGGTTACGGCGTCGACAACGCTATCGCGTCCGGGGCCGTCACGATCAACGGCGGCACGCTCGACATGGGCAGCTACAGTGACACGGTCGGGGTCGTAACGTTAACGGCCGGATCGATTGTCGGCACTGGCACCCTGACGGGCTCCAGCTACACGATGAACAATACCGCCGACACCACCGTCAGTGCTGTTCTGGGTGGAACCGGTGCCCTGAGCAAATCTAATTATGGCCCATTGAGCTTGTCTGGGGCGAATACCTACACTGGCGTCACGACGATCTCTCGAGGCATACTGGAAGTCTCTTCGTTGGCTGACGGCGGCAGCGCCAGCAGCATCGGCCAGTCCTCTAACGCGGCGACCAACCTTGTTTTTGCCGCCAATGACGGAGTCATCGGCACACTTCGTTACATTGGGTCCGGGTCAAGCACGGATCGCCTTTTCAAGATCAACACCTACAGCACGGCCGCGATCGATGCCTCCGGAACAGGGGCGATGAAATTCACCAATCCAGGGACACTGACGATCTCGGGCACGAACTACAATACCACGCTCGAATTCACCGGGTCCAATACAGGTGACAACACGTTTTCTCCTATCATCCCCAATGGCAATGGCAGTAATCCTGTTTATATCCTCAAGACCGGTTCGGGCAAATGGATCTTGGGTGGCGCCAACACCAATACCGGTGATACGACCATCCGCGGCGGTACGCTGAGCGTATCCTCATTGGCCAACGGCGGCGTGGCCAGTAATCTCGGTAAGTCTGACAGCACGGCGCTCAATCTTGTGCTCGATGGCGGAACGCTCCAGTACGCCGGAACGGGCTCAACTACCGGAACGACCAACCGCCTGTTCAGCCTTGGAACAGCCTGGGGCTCACTCGACGCCTCCGGCGATGCAGGCTCACCTTTCGTGTTCAACAACACCGGGTCGATGGGCTTTGTAGGCACTGGCACACGGACGCTGACGCTGACCGGCACGAACACCGACGCCAATACGCTGGCGGCCGTCATCGCCAACCAGTCCGCCAACGCCACGTCGCTGACCAAGACCGGCGCGGGCAAGTGGGTCCTTACCGGCGCCAGCACCTACACCGGCAGCACGCTGATCAACGCCGGAACGCTGGCCTTGGGCGGCGCCGGGCGCATCAACAGCTCCAGCATCACGATCAACGGCGCCACGGCGGCTTTCATCACCAACAGTTCCGTGGCCGTCACCGCTCCGATCACGGTTACGCAGGGCACCATCGGCGGCACGGGCAGCATCAACACGGCCGTCACTATCGGCGCCAGCGCCATCCTCAGCCCCGGCAACAGCCCCGGCACGCAGACGTACGCGGCCGGTCTGACCTGGGGCGCCGGCGGCAGCTACCGGTTCGAGATCAACGACACTCTGGGGACTGCCGGCACTGATCCCGGATGGGACTTGGTCAATATTACCGGCGCGCTTAACCTCAGTGCCCTCAGCGCCGGCAACGAGTTCATCATCCGCCTGGCCAGCCTCAAGCTCGACAACACCGCCGGCGCGGCTGCCAACTTTGACAGCGTTACGCCCTACACGTGGCTGATCGCCGACAGCAATACGGCCATCACCACGTTTACCGGGTCGGATCAGTTTCTGGTGGATAAGACCGGATTCACCAACACGGCCTACGACACGTTCAGCGTTGTTCGCGGCGACAGCATCGCCGGCGGCGACGACACCCAACTGTATCTGACGTACGTCCCCGAGCCGGCGACGATGAGCCTGCTGGTTCTGGGCGGCTTGGCCGCATTGCTGAGGCGTCGTCGCAACTAGAAGGCTCTGCCTGAATATCGTCAACTTTGTACTGTCTGTTTTTGCGGATGACTTAGGTAAAACGAGGCATTGTCAGCCCCTTTGGCTTCCAGATATATACCAACCGCTTCCAGATTTTATCCATTGACGATTTTGGGTTATGCGATTATCATACGCTGATAATTGCCCCGTTTTGGGCCCGGGAGAAGCCATCATATTCGGCTGGGCCAGCAGAGGCGGAGGCGGGCAAGTCTGGTGTGAATTGTGTTTCTCGGTCGCGTTGTATGACGAAAGAGAGGATGGCGATGAAGATCACGAAACGGGTTTTAGCTATCGCAGTCGTTCTCGTTGCCGCGGCTGCCGCGCAGGCCTCCGACGTCTATATGAACGCCAGCGACACGGGAACCCAATATAGCTTCAACAGCGGCCTGCACTGGAATGATGCGACTTCTCCCAGCGCTGGAAACGGTTACTTCACGGGCGCGTACACGCTGCAAGCCAACTCCGCCGTTTTCGCCGGCAATTCGCTGCAGATCGACAGCGGCGG
The DNA here is from genome assembly GCA_039683615.1 of Phycisphaerae bacterium. Lineage (GTDB taxonomy): Bacteria > Planctomycetota > Phycisphaerae > SM23-33 > SM23-33 > JAJFUU01. Next base: position 168,535 of record JBDKRA010000013.1, on the reverse strand, counting down.
AAAACTGGCGCTCTTAAGTGACACCAAGGCGTACAACCTGACGCTCGATGGCGGCACGTTGGCCAGCAGCGGCGGCGCCCGCAATATCTGGTCGGGCGGTAGCCAGATCGTCCTCAAGAGCGATTCCATTCTCGACGGCACCGCTGGCACGTTGACGATCCACAGCCCCATCTCTGGCGATGGGGGGCTGACCATCAAGGGAAGCGTCAAGTTCTACAACGACTTCAGCAATTTCGGATCTTATAAAGACCGCTGGTGGTATTCCGGAAATACGACCATCGAGAACGGCGGCACGCTCGAGTTTTCGTACATCTATCCCGCCGGCGGCGAGGGCAAGGGCGACTTCATCGTCAATACCGGCGGAACGCTGACGCTCTTTCGAACAGCCAATATTAACGGCCTCTCCGGCAGCGGGCGCGTCAACGTCGGCACCACATGGAGCCTTGGCAATAATGACGCCTCGGGGGATTTCTCGGGCGTGATGGCCGGCGGCACGACCCTTCTCACAAAGACAGGGACTGGTACACAGATCTTCAGCGGCGCCAATACATATACCGGGGCAACGGCGATCAAGGCCGGCACGCTCCAACTCGACTACGCCACGCAGAACAACAGCAAGCTGGCTGACGCGGCGGCATTGACTCTCAGCGGGGGAACGTTGCGGCTCAATAACGGCAGCCACACGGAAGTCGTCGCCTCGACGACTCTGGGCGCCTCCAGCGGTTCCAGCGTTACCCGAGGCGCCGGCAGCGCCATCCTGAGAATGAACGCCATCGCCCGCAACGTCGGTTCAGCGGTGAACTTCGGCGCGGCCGGCATTGCCGACACGGACACAACGAACGTCAACAACATCCTGGGCGGCTGGGCCACCATCAACGGGCAGGACTGGGCCGTCAACAGCACCAACGCCGCCGACGGCGCCATCGCGGCACTATCCGCCTATGACGGGGCGATGCCCTCCAGTGGCGGGCTGGCCTCGGCCAACTATATCCAGGCTGGCTCCCTATCCCTCGCCGGGGCGATGGCCGCCAACACCGTCAAGATCTCCAACACCGCCAACAGCGACAGCCTGAACCTGGGCGCCAACAACTTGACGATTACCTCCTCCAGCGCCACCAGCCTGGGCGGCATTCTCTATGTTGGCGGCAATGACAACCAGTACAGCATCACCGGTAGTGGGCGGATTGTGCCCTCGACCGCCAACCAGGAGTTGATCTTCAACGTCAATACCGGCACACTGACCGTCAGCGCCCTGATCGGCGCTGCCGGCGCGAGCAGCCCCGTGACCAAGGCTGGCCCGGGCACGCTGGTTCTGGCGGCCGCCAACGGCTACACCGGCGCGACCACCGTGGCCGGCGGGACATTATCCTACGGCATCAATGACGCCATCAGCAGCGGCGCCGTCACGGTCAACGGCGGCACGCTGGCGATGGGGACTTACAGCGATACGGTCGGCGCGGTCGCATTGACCGCCGGGAACATCACCGGCGCGGATATCTCGACCGGAACGCTCACCGGCACAAGCTACACGTTCGCCAACGACAGCGCCGTGGCAGTCAGCGCAATTCTCGGCGGCGGCAGCGCCACCCTTTCCAAGTCCGGGTCGGGAGTGCTCACGCTTACTCGGGCCAACACGTACGGGGGCCTGACCACCATCAGCGAGGGCAGACTGGCCTACGGGTGCAATAACGCCATAGCATCCGGAGGCGTCACCGTCAATGGAACGGCTGAAGGCAAGCAGGGCGCGGTGCTGGATATGGGCGGATATAGTGACACTGTCGGGGCCGTCACCGTCGGCGGCGGCGACATCATCGGGACGGGCACCCTGACGGCGACCAGCTTTATCCTCAACGGCAACATCTGGAACAGTTACTTTGGCGGCGCCATCATCTCCGAGATCACGGCGAACCTGGCCGGCAACGCCGCCACGCTGACAAAATCCAAGGCCGGATATACAACGCTCTCGGGCACCAATACCTATACCGGCGCCACGACCATCGCCGGCGGTGTACTCCGGGCCGACGACGGCGCAGGTCTGCCCGTCGGCAGTCTGCTCACCATCAGTGGTGCTGACCTCGGCAGCGGCAAGTACGCGGTCATCGAGACATCCACCGACCTGGTTCGCACGGGCGGCAGCGATGCCGGCAACATGCGGATTACTGGCGGCGTCAGCGGCTTCAGCGCCCACGGCGGCCCCGTCAGGGTTGCTTTTGGCACGCTGGAAAGCCCGACGGACCTGACGTGGGGTTCGGCCCCCTTCAACCCGACGACCTTCGTGCTCAATGCGATCACGGCCACTGACGCGATAGAGTTCAAGAATGCGATCAACCTGAATGGCGCGGTACGATCGATTGTCGTCGAAACGAACGTGGCCACCCTGAGCGGGGTGCTCAGTGGCACCGGCCTCAGCGGTCTGCTCAAAGGCCCTGTCGGCAATCCGCAGTACGACATAGGCACCCTCGTCCTCACCGGCGCCAACAGCTACACCGGTGTCACAACGGTGAACTACGGAGCGATCAACATCGGCAACGCCACTGCCCTGGGCACCACCGACGCCGGCACGACGGTGGCTTCCGGCGCTGCCCTGGAAATCCAAGGCGGCATCACGGTCGGCAATGAGGCCCTGTCCCTCACCGGCACCGGTATCAACGGCACCGGCGCCCTGCGAAACAAGAGCGGCGCGAATGTGTGGCGGGGGACGGTCACGCTGGCCGGCGCAACCCTGATCACTTCCGATGCCGGCTCATTGACCTTCAACACGGCAGCGACGTCCATCACTGGAACCCAAAACCTCACGCTGGACGGTGCGGGCGACGGGGCGATCTCCGGGGCAATCACCACCGGCACCGGCACGCTGACCAAGAATGGCGCAGGCAAATGGGTGCTTGGCGGCGCCAATACCTATACCGGCACGACGACGATCAACGGCGGCAAGTTGCTGATCAATGGCGACCAGACCGCGGCTACCGGAAACGTCACCGTCAACTCCGGTGCCATCCTGGGCGGCACCGGCATCATTGGCGGAGCGGTCACAATCGCCAGCGGCGGCAAACTCGCCCCAGGCGCGTCGATCGGCGAGCTGACCATAAACAAGAGCCTTAACATCTCCGCAGCCCTTGGCGGCGCCTCTGAGTCGATGCTTTTTGAACTAGGCGGGACCAACGGCGACAAGGTCACCTTGACCGGCGTCAATGTGCTGACCATCGGCGGCGGACTGCTGAACTGGGACGATTTCGTCTTCACCGGCGCAGCCGGCCCGGGCGTCTATACCCTCTTCGACACCAACGCCTTGATCAGCGGCACTCTGGGAACGAACCTCACCGGAATGGTCGGCGTCTACGAGGGGACACTAAGCCTGGGCGATTCCGGCAATGACCTGCAACTGACTCTAATCCCCGAGCCGGCGACGATGAGCCTGCTGGTTCTGGGCGGCATGGCCGCATTGCTGAGGCGTCGTCGCAAATAGAGGGCGATCGAATATCCTCACTTAAGAGCAGGATCGTCCGGGGAGATGATCCTGCTCTTTCTTTTTTGCTGCTGCGGACCTGCCAGGCGGGGGCTGGGTTAAAAACGCTGAGGACTCATGCCTAAAATCCCAATCATCACCAAGCACAGGCTCACTATTGTCGCTGCAATACTCGTATTGACGGCGGCCGGGGTTGCTTATTCGCGTGGCAAGCGTGGGCCGGCGCCAATGCCGGTGGCCGTGCCCTCGGATGGGGCGGTCGTGGTCTCGCTGCGGGCGGCGGTGGAGGATCTTGGCGCCGCGTTTGGCGAGGGATACCCGCGCGGCAAGGAATTTCTCGCGCGGCTGGGTGAGGTCGAGAAGCGGCTGACGGCGGGGGATGAGCCGGCGCGGGCAAAAGCCAAGCACGATCTGGCGGCGCTGCAGCGCGAGGCGCTGGTGGCCAATCCGCTGGTGTCGGCACAGCCGCTGCTGTATGTCGCGCGGCGGCAGTTTCCGCGGGACCATCACAACACGGCCACGATGTTTCAGACCGGCGAGATCAACACCGGCAGCTTCAACGGCGTGGCCGGCGGGGCGCTCAAGACGCTCGATCTCAAGAGCGGCAAGGTCACCGTGTTGCTGGACTTGCCGGCCGGGATCGTGCGAGATCCGGTTGTCAGCTTCGATGGCAAGCGCATCCTCGTCTCGATGCGGCGCGATATTCGCGACGACTACCACCTCTACGAAATGAACGCCGACGGCTCGGGCCTGCGGCAATTGACGTTCGGGCGCGGGCTGTCGGACATCGACCCGCTGTATCTGAGTGACGGCCGCATCGCCTTCACCTCGACGCGCGAGCCGAAGTTCTGCCAGTGCAACCGCCACATCATGGGCAACCTGTGGGTGATGGAAGCCGACGGCGCCAACCCGATCCAGATCGGCCACAGCACGCTGCACGAAGGTCACGGCACGCTGACCCCGGACGGGCGCATCCTCTACGACCGCTGGGAATACGTCGACCGCAACTTCGGCGACGCCCAGGCGCTTTGGACGTGCAACCCCGACGGCACCAATCACGCCCTGTACTGGGGCAACAACACCGCCAGCGCGCAGGTGATCGACGCGCGGGTCATCCCCGGCAGCGAAGGCTCGCGCGTGATGGCGATCCTCGGCTCATGCCACGACCGCCCCTGGGGCGCCCTGGCGATCATCGACCGCCGCCGCGGGCTCAACGGACGCGAGCCCATCGTCCGCACGTGGCCGCCGGCGGCTGCGGACATGGTCTCGATGGAAGGCGCCGGCCGCTGGGACACGATGATGCGCGTGCCGACGCGGTACGAAGACCCGTACCCGCTCGGCGATGACGGCAAGTACTTCCTCGTCTCGCGCCTGACAGGGCCCCGCGAGCAGATGAGCCTCGTGCTGCTGGACATCTTCGGCAACGAGATCGTGCTGCACAACGAGGCCCCGGGATGCTACGACCCGATGCCGCTGGCCGCCCGCCCCCGCCCGTCGGTGGTGCCCGACCGCGTCGACCTGCGCAAGAGCGACGGGGCGTTTTACATCGCCAACGTCTATCGCGGCACGGGCATGGAAACGGTCAAACCCGGCGCGGTGAAGTATCTCCGCGTGGTCGAGAGCCCCGAGAAACGCCACTGGACGCATCCGGCGTACGGCGGCCAGGGCAGCGAATCGCCCGCGATGGGCTGGCATGATTTCATCAACAAGCGCATCCTGGGCACCGTGAACGTCGAGGCCGACGGCAGCGCGTATTTCAACGTGCCGGCCGACCGGTTCGTTTACTTCCAGCTCCTGGACGAGCAGGGGATGATGATCCAGTCGATGCGATCGGGCACGATGGTTCGCCCGGGCGAAACGCAGGGCTGCGTCGGCTGTCATGACGACCGCCGCGGGGCTGCGCCCAACTCGCCGCTGCTGGCGATGGCGCGCCCGGCGCAGCAGCTGCAACCGTGGTACGGGCCGGCCCGCACGTTCAGCTACTATATGGAGGTGCAGCCGGTCTTCGACCGCAACTGCGTCTCGTGCCACGACTACGGCAAACCCGCCGGCGAAAAGGTGAATCTCTCCGGCGGGCCCAAGCACACGTTCAACGTCTCGTACTCCGAGCTCTGGAGCAAGCGGCTGGTCGGCTCGATCGGGGCCGGGCCTTCGCAGGTGCAGATGCCATACTCGTGGGGCTCGCACGCCAGCAAACTCATGAAGGTCGTGCGGAGCGACCACCACGGCGTCAAGCTCGACAAGGAAAGCTACGACCGCCTCGTGACGTGGATCGACATCAACGGCCCGTACTATAACGAGTACGCCACGGCGTACCGCGACAATCGCTATGGGCGCTCGCCGCTGAGCGATGAGGAACTCGGCCGCCTGCACCGTGCCGCCGGCAACGCCAACGACGTTGACTTCGGCCGCCCGGACAAAAGCCCCTGCCTCAAAGGCCTCAAAGAAAAGGACCCGGCGAAATACCAGGAGGCGCTGGCGATCATCCGCGGCGGCGCCGAGCGGATGCTCAAACGCCCCGGACCGGAAATGCCCGGCTTCAAGTACGACGGCGAGGAAGCCCGCCGCCAGAACGTGTACGAGCAGATGCTCGGCATCGAGCAGCAAGCCCGCAAGGCGCTGATCGAAGGGCGAAAGTTCTATCCGTTCAAGGATGTCAAATGATTGCCAAGGCGACGATGATTCTAGTTGCCGCCGTTGCTGTCTCGCCTGCCGCCGCCGATGAGCATCTCTCGCCGCTGGCCCTGGCGGCAAGCAAAGACGGGCGGATCGTGTACGTAGCCGCCGCGACGGCGCCCAAGCTGCTGGCGGTGGACCTTGCCGCCGGCAAGGTCGTGCGGCAGTATCCACTGCCTGCCGACGCCACGGGCGCGGCCGTCTCTCCCGACGGCAGGACCGTCTACGCGACGTGCGGCCTGGGCGAGGGGCAGTTGCTCGCCTTCGACGAGCAAGGCGCCAAGCGTTGGGCCAAGCCGGCAGGTCATTCGCCGATGGCCCCGACATCCTCGCCCGACGGCAAGACCGTCTACGTCTGCGACCGGTTCAACAACCGCGTGCTGGCAATCTCTATCGCTGACGCTAACGCCGCGCCGCGGGCGCTTGCGGTTTCGCGCGAACCTGTCGCCGCCGCCATCACGAGCGATGGGCGCAAGCTCGTCGTGGCCAACCACCTGCCCGCCGGCGCCGCAACGGCCACGAGCTCCGCCGTCGTCTCGATCATCGACACCACCACCGGCAAGAGCGCAGAGGTCGCCCTGCCCGACGGTTCCACAAGCCTTCGCGGGCTGTGCGTCTCGGGCGATGGCGCGTATGCGGCCGTAACGCACATCCTGGCGCGGCACCATCTGCCCACGACGCAGTTGGACCGCGGCTGGATGAACACCAACGCCTTGAGCGTGATCGATCTGGCCGGCGGCACACTCGTGAATACGGTGCTGCTGGACGATCTCGACCGCGGCGCCGCCAATCCCTGGGGCATCGCCTGGTCTGCCGACGGCAAGCAGATCTGCGTCGCGCACGCCGGTACGCATGAACTGAGCGTGATCGACGCCCCGGCGATGCTCGCCAAACTCGCCGAAGCCGCCAAGGCCGGTCCCGCGCGGCAGGCCGAAGTGCGAAACGATCTGGCCTTCCTGGCCGGCATCCGCCGACGCGTGGCGATCATGGGCGTCGGCCCGCGCGGACTTGTCTTTGCCGGCTCAAAAATCGTAGCGGCTGAATATTTCAGTGACACGCTGGCCGTGCTCGAACCGGTCGCAACCGGCGCCAAGGCCGCGAGCATCGCGCTGGGCTCGCAGAGCAAGGAATCCCCCCAGCGGCGGGGCGAGCGGCTGTTCAACGACGCCATGGGATGCTTCCAGAACTGGCAGAGCTGCGCGACTTGCCACCCCGACGTGCGGGCCGACGCTCTGAACTGGGATCTGCTCAACGACGGGTACGGCAACCCCAAGAACACCCGCAGCCTGCTGCTGACGCACCAGGTGGCCCCGGTGATGATCTCCGGCGTGCGGGCAAAGTCGGCCGACGCCGTGCGGGCGGGCATTCGCCACATTCAGATGACCGGCATGGATGAAGACGCTGTTGCGGCCCTGGAGGCGTATCTTCGCAGCCTCGCCCCCGTGCCCAGCCCGCGACTCGTCGGCGGCAAGTTGAGCGAATCGGCGGCGCGCGGCGAGAAGCTCTTTGAGTCAACCGGATGCGCCTCCTGCCACAGCGGCGCCCTGGGCACCGACTCCCAGCCCCACGACATCGGCCTGACCGACGCCAAAGGCCCGACGAAGTTCTACACCACCAAGCTCACCGAAGTCTGGCGCACCGCCCCGTACCTGTTTGACGGCCGCGCCGCGACCATGACCGATGTGCTGACCAAGTTCAACCCCAACGACAAGCACGGCGCCACAAGCAAGCTGAGCAAACAGCAGTTGGACGACCTGACGGAGTACGTGCTGTCGAGATAAGAGGGGGAACAGGGAACAGGGAATCACGGGTGCCAGACTCGGCACCCGGCGCACCATTCGCCCCCGTCCTCATTCGTCCATTCGTGGCATTCGTGTTCTCTTGTCAGCGCAGGCGGCCCGCTTCGAGGTAGAGCGCGCGGTCGGCGTGATCTTCCCAGTGTCGGGAGTGGGTGACCATCAGGACGGCCCCGCCGGCGGCGGTGAAGGATTTGAAGGTTTCCAGCACGACGCGCTCGTTGGCTTCGTCGAGGTTGCCGGTGGGCTCGTCGGCCAGCAGCAGCTTGGGGCTGTTGAGCAGGGCGCGGGCCAGGGCCACTCGCTGCTTCTCGCCGGTGGAAAGCTCGGCCGGCAGGTGGGTGCGGCGCGGGGCCAGGTTGAATCGTTCGATCAGTTCATCGGCGCGCTTGTCCAACCCGTCGGCCGGGGCGGCCAGGGCAGGACAGAGCACATTGTCGCGCACCGACAGGTACGGCACGAGGTGGAACTGCTGGAAGACGAACCCGACCGTGCCCGCGCGGAACGCCGCCCGCGCCTCGTTCGAGAGCTCGTAGGGATTGCGGCCGGCGATGTCGATGCGGCCGCTGTCGGGGGCCAGCAGCCCGCCCAGCGTCAGCAGCAGAGTGGTCTTGCCGCTGCCGCTTGGGCCTCGCACCACGACGAACTCGCCGCCGGCGAGCTTGAGCGTCACGCCGTCGAGTGCGGCGACGATCTTGCCTGGACGGCTGAAGGTTTTTTTCAGGCCTGCGGCTTCAAGCATTACAGGCTCTCCTCCTGGATGACGGCGGCCGGATCGGTCGCCCCGGCCAGTTGGGCGGGCACGAAGCTGGCCACCAGCGCCAGCACCAGGGCCGCTCCGACGGAGGCACCCAGCATCGCTGCCAGCATCCCAGTCGACGCCGCAAGCGGGCCGCTGCCGGCAGCCACCGCCAGGCCGGCGGCGTAGCCGATGATCGATCCGAGCAGGCCCATCAGCAAGGCCTTGCCCAGGAACAGCGCCATGATTTTGCCCTGCCCCACGCCCAGGGCGCGCAGGATGCCGATCTCGGACCGGCGGCGGCGGACGTTGTCCCACAGCATCAGTCCCAGCCAGACACCCGAGACGGCTACCACCAGCGGCACCAGCACGGCCGCCAAAGCCAGGCGCTTGTCTCGCAGGTCGCTACGGCTTTGCTTATCGTTATCCAGCGACGCCTGCGCGCGCTCGCGCGTGTCCGTGCGGGCTTTCTTCTCGCGTTCAAACGCGGCCACGGCGTTCTGGGCCACCATGGCGCGGTTCTTGGCGCGGGCGATGTGCTGGGTGTACTGCTCGACCACTCGCGTGCCGGGCAGCATGGCGGCCACGTTCTCGCGAATGGCCAGCAGGCCCTTGTCGTCGCAGTCACAGTCGATGGCCATCAGGCCGGTGATGCGGCCGGGTTTGTTGAGCAGTTCCTGTGCGGCGCGGAGGGGCACGTAGATCTTCTCGTCGTCGGCGAAGTTCTTGCGATCGATGCAGGTCTCGATGTCGAACTTGCGACCGCCGATCTCGATGCTCTGCCCGCTCTTGAGTTCCAGGCTCTGGTGGATCGCGAAGCCCAGCATCGCCCGGCCCATCGTCACCTTCTGCAGCATCGGCTTCTGGCGCTTGGGGTCCTGGATGTACACTTCGCCGGTGGTGCCCACCAGCGTGATCCAGCGTTTGCGCTCGGGCCACCAGAACTTCTGCTGCAGGAACGGCAGGACGTGGTTGATCTGCACCATGTTGCTGCCGGCGAGTTTCTCGGCGTAATTTTCGGGCAGTGTTTCGCCCTGGCTGTCAGGAGAGGAGTAGTCCATCGCCTGGGGGATGATCAGCAGGTTGAAGCCCAGGTTGAGCGACTCCTTGCGGACTTCGTCTTTGTACGTGGCCCAAGCCTTGTTGCTCTTGGCGGACATGTCGGCCAGGACGAGCTGCGAGTCGGCCCATTCCTTTTCATTGGCCGCGGCCCGGGCGGCGAGGATCTGCTCGCTCTGGCGGTCCTGCAGCGCCAGCAGCAGCACGGCGCCGACGCCGCAGCCGACGGCCACGGCAACGGACAGCAACCCGATCGCGAAGTTGAACTTCCGATGCGCGACCTCTCGCAGAAGCAGTCGAGTCAGGTTCATGCGTTCCAGAATCCGTCAGCGTTTGGCGCGGGACCGCAGGATCAGCGACATTGCGCCCGCGGCTACCAGCAGCACGCCCAGTGCCGCCAGCGCGCTCCAGAAAATAGTACGTCCGCTGCTGCCGCCGCGGGACATCGATTCGGATCGCGGGGCCGGCCCGATGCTGGGCACGGTGGCGGCCGTCTGCGTAGCGGGGGCGGTAGCGGCCGCGCGCGTGGCCGGCTGCGTCTGAGGGGCGGCGGTCTGTCCCGGCGCCAAGGGGGCCAGTTCCGGGAGCTGGATTTCGACGAATCGCGGCTGACCGACGGCACTGTCCCAGTCGGCGGTCAGGAGCATGTCGACGCCGGGGTTCTGGTCTTTGATCTCGCACGCGCAGGCGCCGGCGAGGAACTCTGCGGCCTTTCGCATGTTGTCGGGCGTGATGCCCTTGCCGACAAGGGCATAGAGCCCGCGTCCGCGTCCGAAGACGGGGACGGCGACCGGTTCGGAGGCGTACTGCCCCTCGGCGAGGTCCTGCTCGACGCCCAGCAGCATCTTGACGAACATCGTCTCCTTGGGATCGCTGCGGGCCAGCCGGACCATGGAGAACTTGAGCTTGTTCGGCCAGGGCGACTGATTGGCCCCGGGGGCGCCTTCGGGGTCCTGCGAGGGCGCGTTTTCGGCCGACGGCTGCGAGACCTCCACCTCGTTGGGCAGGGAAACGATCTGGGCGGAGACGACCTTGGCCGCTTCTTCGTTGGCGGCCTTATCGGTGCTGTCGAGCAGGACCCACACCGCCGAATCGCCGCCCATGAGGCGTTTGGCCACTTCCAGGCGCGCCGGCGAGCTCATGGCGGCCTGGGCTTCTTCCACCGTCAGCGGTCCGTCGTGAAGGACGCCCTTGGCGCCGGAGCGAGCTTCATAGATCACGACCAGGCGCGGGAGCGTCTTGTCGGTGAGACCGTCAAAAAGCTTCTTCGCCCCCGCGGGAACCGTGCCGTCGAAATCGACGACATCGACCTTGATGTTGGTCTTGTCATCCTCAGACTGCTTCTGGAGCAGGAGCACGGCGTTCTGCTGCGCGTCGGTGAGCTTGCCCTTGTGGAAGATCACGACCGGATACGGGTCCGGGCGCCATTTCTCCATGGCGTAACGGAAAACAGGGGTGTCGCACGCGAAGGCGGCGCCGGCCCAAAGCATCGCGACCACCATCACCCACCCATGCAAGCCGTTGTTCCTGATTGACATAGTTATCCTCTTCTCCAGGGGCAGCTATCGCTTCATCATAGCAGAAGGTCCGGCGGTACGACGATGATTTTGCCGCCTCCATAATTGAAACCCCTCGACGCGAGATATAGCCCCTATAAATGCCGCTGGTGCCGTGGCGGGAGGGCTTCAGCCCGACAGCCACGACGGGCTTGGGCAGTCGTGGCTCTCCGGGCCTTCGGCCCTGCGCGCCACGGCACCCGCGCATCCGTGCGGCGCAAGCTTTTTCCCCGGCCGGATTGGACGGCAAAACTGTTAAACTGAAGGTTGAAACGAGCCACGAAAATCTAAGGACGGAGTATCACGGTGAAACGTCTTTCGGCATTGATGGCGATCCTGGGCGCACTGGCGGTCGCAGCCGTCCCGGCAGACGCGGGCGACTGGCCCATGTGGCGATACAATCCCGGACACGGCGCCTGGACGAGCGAGGCCCTGCCGCGATCCTTCAGCGGCCAGTGGTCGATCCATCTGCCCACGCCCAAGTCGGCCTGGCCGTTCAATCAGCACAAGCAGCAGTTCGACGCCTCATACGAACCGATTGTGGCCGGCAAGCTGCTGATCGTGCCGTCGATGGTGCGCGACAGCGTCACCGCGTATGACACCGACACTGGCGCCCAGAAGTGGCGGTTCTACGCCGACGCCCCGGTGCGGTTCGCGCCGGTGGCCTCGAAAGACAAATGCTGGTTCTCCAGCGACGACGGCAACTTGTACTGCCTCTCGCTGGCCGATGGCAAGCTGCTGTACAAGGTGCAAGGTCCGGCGATGGACTATCGCATCCTGGCCAACGATCGCCTCTCGTCGGCCTGGCCGGCGCGGGGCGGGCCGGTGCTGGCCGACGGCGTGGTCTACTTCGCCGCCGGAATCTGGCCGTTCATGGGCACGTTCATCTACGCCGTCGACGCCGACAGCGGCAAGGTCCTCTGGTGCAACAGCGGCAGCGGGGCGGTCTACATCCTCCAGCCGCACGCCAGCCCCGCTTTCGCCGGCGTGGGCCCCCAAGGGTACATGACCGTCTCGGGCGACACGCTCGTCGTGCCCGGCGGGCGATCCGTGCCGGCCGGTTACGACCGCAAGACCGGGCGGTTCCTCTGGTGCAACGCCGTCACGCACGCCGGCGGCTATGACGTGATTTCGGCCGCCGGTCTGTTCTGGTGCGAACGCCAGGTGGCAGCCGCCGCCGACGGCGAGCCCAAAACCAACAGCCCCGCGGCGGTGTTGACCGACGAGGCCGCCATCGGCCTCGAAGGCGAGCAGATCGTCGCCCGCGAGCTGAAGATGTTCGGTCCGCCGATTCCCGACCGTCGCGGCAAGACGTCCAAGCCCGGTCCGCCCAACATCCTCTGGCAAGTGCCTTCAGGCGGCATGAAGAAGCTGCACATTGGCGCCGGCAAAAGCCTCTACGGTTCCGACGGCGCGTCGTCAGTGATCTGCGTAGACACGGCCGCCAAGTCCGTCGCCTGGCAGGCGAAAGTCGAGGGCAAGATCTGGACCATGCTCGCCGGCGACGGCAAGCTTTTCGTCGTCACGCGCGAGGGCAGGATTTACTGCTTTAACAGCGGCTCACGCACCCCGGAGGCCGCCGCGCCGCAGGTTCAACCCGTCGCGACTCAGGACGACCTCTGGAAACAGATCGCTGCCGGAGCGATGAAGATCAGCGGCGCTGCTGAAGGCTACGCTGTCGCTCTGGGCCTGGGTAGCGGGCGGTTGGTTGATGAACTGATTCTCCAGAGCAAGCTGCACGTGATCGTCTTTGAGAGCGATGCGGCCAAGATCGCTGCTGCCCGCCGCCGCTACGACGCCGCCGGCGTCTACGGCGAGCGGGTGCATGTGATGACGTCGCGGCCGGGCATGCGCGTGGCGCCCTACCTGGCCAGCCTGATCGTCAGCGAAGACCCTGCTGGTGCAGGTCTGGGTAGCGATACCCAGATAGCCGACGCAATTCTGAACATGCTGCGCCCCTACGGAGGGACGCTGTACCTGACGGGCAAAAGGGCGTGCAATCCCGATCTCACGGCGAAGATCGAGGCATTGCGGAGCGACCATGTGCTCGTAAGGCGTGGAGATGACGATATCCGGATGCAGCGCGTGGGGGCTCTGCCGGGCTCGGCCGACTGGACGCACCAGTACGCCAGCGCCGCCAATACGGTCTCGTCCACCGACAGCGTCGCCAAGGCGCCGCTGGGGCTGATGTGGTTCGGCGGGCCTTCAAACATGGACGTGCTGCCGCGGCACGGGCACGGGCCCAGCCCGCAGGTGGCGGCCGGGCGGCTGGTGATCGAGGGCATCGGCGTGATCCACGCACGCGACGTGTACACCGGCCGCGTGATCTGGCGGCGGGAGTTCCCCAAGCTCAACACCTTCGGGATGTACTACACCGAGTCGTATAACCCCGACCCGTTCTATGGCGGCCGCAACCAGGGGCACTATCCCGGGGCCAACCTGTTCGGCTCCAACTACGTCACGATGGCCGATCGCGTGTACCTGGTCGATCAGACCGTCTGTCACGTGCTCAATGCCGCCAGCGGCGAAACACTGGCCGACTTCAAACTACCCGCAGCCGAGGGCGCGGCCGCACCCAACTGGGGCGTGGTGCTGGCCGACCAGGATGTGCTGGTCGCCACGGCCCAGCCGCTGCAGGTGCCTGAGGCGGGGCAGGCCTCGCCCGATGGGCTCGTGCCGGTTATCCCCAAGGGATCGTCCTGGCAGTACCTCGCCGGGTCGGACCCGCAGGGGCAGTGGGGCGATATCGATTACGCGGCCGCCGGCTGGAAGAGCGGCAAGCTGCCCATCGGGTACAAGTACGCCGACGCGGCGACGACGCTGAGCGACATGCGCGGCAAGTACACGCGGGTGTATCTGCGGCACACGTTCGAGGTGGCCGACACGACGCTGCGGTGGCTCACCCTTGGCGTGAAGTTTGACGACGCGTTCATCGCGTACCTCAACGGCAAGGAAGTGGCCCGGGGCAACGTGGCCAAAGGCAGCGGGGGCAAGGCCCGCGGGATCAAGGAGCACCCCGCGACGGATTTTGAATACGTTGACATCAAGTGCCAGGGCCTGCTGCGGCCTGGCAAGAACGTGCTGGCCATCGAAGGCCACAACACCAGCGTCTCCAGCAGCGACTTCATGATCGACGCGTGCCTGCTGGCCCTGCCGCCCAGCGCCAAGCAGATCGGGCGGCCGGTGTACTCGCGCGTGCCGGGCGTGACGGCTAACGGGCGCTTCGGCGAGAGCAGCGAGTTGCTGGTGGTCATGGACCGCGTCAGCGGCAAGGTGCTCTGGCAGCGCAAGGGCGAGTACGGGTTCCGCCACAACGCAGTGGTGGCCGCCGCCGGCAAGGTGTTCGCGATCGATGGTCTGAGCAAGCAGCGAGCGGAATATCTCGACCGACGCGGCGTGGAGTTCACTGCCAAGCCGACTTTGTACGCTTTCGACGCCCATAGCGGCAAGGTGCTCTGGCAGACCAGCCAGAATGTTTTCGGCACGTGGCTGGGCTACTCGGCCGAGCACGACATCCTGCTCCAGGGCGGCAGCGAAGGCCCCGACCGCGGCGGCGACGAAGTCGGCAAGGGCATGACCGCTCATCGCGGCAAGGACGGTAGCGTGATCTGGACGCACGACGAGCCGTACAGCGGCCCGCCCGTGATCCGCCGCGACATGATCCTTACCCAGACCGGCGGCGCCAACACCTATGCCCCGCCGGCCAAGGTCTACAACCTGCTCACCGGCGGCTCGATGATGCGCCGCCATATCGTCACCGGCCAGCAGATCCCCTACGAATGGGTGCGGTTCAAGGGGTGCAACACCGCCGTGGCCAGCGAGCACCTGCTGACCTTCCGCTCGGCGTCGGCGGCGTTTGTGCCGATGGACCTCTGCCAGGGCACCGCCAGCCTGGGCGGGTTCAAGAGCGGCTGCACGTCGAACCTGATCGTGGCCGACGGCGTGCTTAACGCCCCCGACTACACGCGCACGTGCACGTGCTCGTATCAGAACCAGTCGTCGCTGGCGATGGTGAACATGCCCGAGATCGAGTACTGGGGCATCGACGCCTATCCGCCGGTGCACCGGCCCACGGCCGTGCGCCGCGTGGGCGTGAACTTCGGCGCCCCGGGCAACCGCACAGCCGACAGCGGCACGCTGTGGGTCGAGCATCCCAGCATCGCCGGACCCTCGCCCGACGTCCCCGTGCGCACCAGCGGGGCCGGCGAGCTCTTCCGCAACCACAACACGACCGTCGCCGGCGCGCTGAACTGGGTGACGGCCTCGGGCGTGACGGGCCTGAGCGAGATCCGCATCCGCCCGTTCCTTCAGCCGCAGTCGGGCAAGGTGGAGGAAGTCGTGCGCGGCTGGAACATCCGCGTCGGCCAGAGCCCGAGCTGGGGCGAGAACCCCGGCGGGCAATTCAGCCCGCCGCGGGCGTTCACCGTGCGGCTGTGTTTTGCCGAGCCCGACGACGTTGCCGCCGGGGCGCGCGTGTTCGACGTGTCGCTGCAGGGCAAGGTGGTGCTGGCGAACTTTGACATCGCCGCCGCGGCCGGGGGCCCGAGACGCAGCGTCATCAAAGAGTTCAAGAACGTCATGATCGCCGACGACCTGAAAGTCGGTCTGACCGCCCGGACCGGAAAGACGCTGATCTGCGGCGTCGAATTAGTCGACGAAGCGGAAAAATGATGAGTGCGGAGAAGGTCGCCAGGGTGCCGTGGCGGCAGGGCCAAGCCCGACAGCCACGACCTCTTGCTGCAACATCAGGGATCGTGGCTCTCCGGGCCTTCCGGCCCTGCGCGCCACGGCACCCGCTGACAGTAGTTCCTGCTGTGTGTTCGAAAGGATACGTGATGAGTTCGCAACCTCGTGCCATGCATTCGAAACAAGCCTGTCAGGTTGTTTCTTCGGCCCACACGTCGTTGGCTGCAATGGTTCTGCCATTGGTGGCGATTTGTCTTTGTGCCCCTGCCGCTCTGGCGGGCGATTGGCCGCAGTGGCAGTTCGACGCACAGCGGCGCGGGATTGTCCCGACGGCGCTGCCTGCCGACATGAAGCTCCTCTGGAGCCGCCAACTGCCCGCGCCCCAGCCGGCTTGGCCCGACACGCAGTGGAAGCTGCAATTCGACGCCTCATACGAGCCCATCGTCCTGGGCAACATGCTGTACATCGGGTCGATGGTCGACGACAGCCTGAGGGCGTATGACACCGCCACCGGCGCCGAGAAGTGGCGCTTCTACGCCGAAGGCCCCATCCGCCTGGCGCCGGCAGCGTTCGAGGGCAAGATCTTCTGTATCAGCGATGATGGCTATCTCTACGCGCTCGACGCGGCGACGGGCAAGCTGCTGTGGAAGTTCCGCGCCGGCGGCGGCGACCGCCGCGGACTGGGCAACGGGCGGCTGATCAGCCTCTGGCCCGCGCGCGGCGGGCTGCTGCTCGACGAGGGCAAGCTGTACTTCGCCGCCGGGCTCTGGCCGTTCATGGGCACCTTCATCTACTGCATGGACGCGCGGACGGGCAAGCTGGTCTGGACCAACAGCGGCAACGGACAGCAGTGGTCGGTCCAGCCTCACGGCGGGGCGCTGTCGTTTTCGGGCATCGCGCCGCAGGGGTACCTCGCGGCCGCACAGGGGCGGCTGATCATCCCCAACAGCCGCAACCGCCCGGCGATCTTCGACCAGAAGACCGGCCAGCTCCTGGCCAACAACATGATGACCAAGCAGCTCGGCGGGTGGGACGTGTACGTGGCCTGGGGCGGGTACTATAACGGCGGCCAGCGGTACACCCTCGATGGCAGCAAGAGCGGCGGGGCTCCGGGGTTTTTGGGCGAGAACAATCAGGTCTTCATGCTCGACATCGCCGCCGGCGAGTTCAAGGGTCTCGAACACTACTTCGGCGAAGGCTTCGACAAGAAGGGCAAGAAGGTTCCCGTCGACAAGTTCAAGCCGCTCTGGCAGGGCAAGCTCTCGCCGATGATGAAGGAGATCGCCCTCCGCGCCGGCGACAAGTTCTATGGCCCCGGACCCGACGGCACGGTCGTCTCGGCCGTGCTCGAGCAGGGCGGACGCGTGGGGCAGGACCTCGCCGGGCAGTTCCGCGGCAAGTTTCATCGCGCGATCACGGCCGATAACAAGCTCTTCGTCGTTACGCGCGAGGGCGCCATCTACTGCTTCGGCGCCGGCGGCGGTTCGCCGGTCGCGCACGAACTCAAGCCCGCCCTGCCGGCGGCAGCGGCCGATGCCTGGACCGAAAAAGCCAAGGCGATGCTGGCCGCCAGTGCGACCGAAGGGTACGCCCTGGTGCTGGGCGTGGGCAGCGGGCGGTTGATCGACGAGCTGCTGGCCCAGTCGAAGCTGCACATCGTCGTGATCGAGCCCGACGCCGCCAAGGCCGACGCCTTCCGCCGCCGCATGAGCGACGCGGGGCTCTACGGCCCGCGCGTGGCCGCCATCGTCGGCAACGGTTTCGACTACGACCTCTCGCCGTACTTCGCCAGCCTGATCGCCAGCGAAGACATCGCGGCTGCGGGCTTCGACGCCGCAAAGTGCAGCGTCGAGCGCCTGGTGGCGCCGCTGCGGCCTTACGGCGGCGTGGCGGTCTTGCCCGGCGGCGAGGCGCTGGCCGCGTTGGCTAAGGGCGGCAAGCTCGAGGGCGCGACGGTCGAGGTGGCTGCAACGGATGTTCGCATCCGCCGCGGCGGCGCCCTGCCCGGCGCCGGCGAGTGGACGCACCAATACGCCGACGCGTCGAACTCGGTCGTCGGCGCCGAGCATCGCGTGGCCGCGCCGCTGGGACTGCTGTGGTTCGGCAGCGACAATCTCCGCGACGTGCTGCCCCGCCACGGCCACGGGCCCAGTCCGCAGGTCGCCGGCGGGCGGCTGTTCATCGAGGGCATCAACATGATCTCTGCCCGCGACGTGTACACCGGCCGCGTGCTGTGGCAGCGGAAGATCGAGGGCTTCAATAACTTTGGCATGTACTGGGACAGGAGTTTCAAAGACGACGTTCGCGACGACAGCTACAACCAGGGGCATATCCCCGGTGCCAACCAGTTCGGTTCCAACTACGCTATCACGGTCGACCGCCTGTACCTGATCAACGGGCCCGACATCGTCGTGCTCGATGCGGCCACCGGCAAGACCGCCGCGACGTTCAAGGCCCCGGCGCGGGCGGGCTGCGCCGCGCCCAACTGGGGCGTGCTGATGATCGCCGGCGACGTGCTGGTGGCCACCACCGAACCGATGGAGATCGACGTCAAGCTGCCCAAGCCCAAGGACAAGGTTAAACCCAAACCCAAGCCCATGGGCGCGACGTTCGACCTGGCGGCCGCGGCGGAAGTCAAACTCAACACCCGCTTCGGCATCAGCAGCCGCAACCTGGTGGCCCTCGACCGCGACAGCGGCAAGGTGCTCTGGCAGCGACCGGCGGCTGTGGCGTATCGCCACAACGCCGTCACCACTGGCGGCGGTAAGGTTTACGCTCTGGATAACTTCTCCGAAGGCAACCGCGCGCAGTTGGCGTTCATCGGTCAGCCGGTCCCGCCCGGGCGGCTGGTCGCGCTGGACCTCAAGACCGGCAAGGGGGTCTGGTCGGCCGACAAGGACATCTTCGGCACGTGGCTGGGATACTCATCGGCGCACGACGCGCTGCTGCAGTGCGGCAGCGGGTCGCGCGACCGCGCCGGCGACGAGGCGGGGCGCGGTATCGTCGCCTATCGCGGCGCCGACGGCAGTGTGCTCTGGCAGGACATGGACCGCAAGATCGAAGGGCCCGTGCTCCTGTGGCGCGACCGGGGCATCACCAACGGTGGCGACGGCGGCGAGGCGTTTTCGCTGCTGACCGGAAAGCCCGCGACGGTGCGCCATCCCGTCAGCGGCCAGGATGTGCCCTGGGCGTGGCATCGCTTCTACGGCTGCAACACGGCTATCGCCAGCCAGAACATGATGTTCTTCCGCAGCGGCACGGCGGGCTACTACGATCTGCTCGGCCAGGGCGGCACGGGAAACTTCGGCGGGTTCAAGAGCGGCTGCACCTCGAACCTGATTGCCGCCGACGGCGTCCTCAGTGCCCCCGACTACACGCGCACGTGCAGTTGCTCGTACCCGCTTCAGGCGTCGCTGGCGCTGGTGCACATGCCCGAGGCGCAGATGTGGACCTACAGCGTTCTGCCCCCGCCGGCCGAGGGCGTGCTTAAGCGGATCGGTCTGAACCTCGGCGCCCCCGGCGACCGCCTGTACGAGGGCACGCTCTGGCTGGAGTATCCTCCCGCCGGCAGCCCAGAGATGCAGGTGGATGTGGACCTCAAGCCCGGCGGCAGGCGACAGGTCGGTTCCGGCAGGAAAGCCACGACGGTCGTCGAGTTCAACGGCGCCCTGCACCGCCAGGACCCCTCGACCGTCTCGGGCGCGCTGGCGTGGGTGGCTTCCAGCGTCGCCGAGGGTATCGAGTCGCTGTCGGTGAGAATGGGCCCGGAGGGTTCGCCCGCGCGGCCGCACACGGTGCGACTGGTCTTCGCCGAGATGGACGGCCTCGCTACCGGTCAGCGCGTCTTCGACGTGATCGTCCAGGGCAAGGTCGTCCGGCAAGGCCTCGACGTCGCGGCCGCCGCCGGCGGACCAAAGCGGTCGCTTGTTGTCGAACTCAAGAACGTCAGCGTGTCCGACAAGCTGACCGTCGAGTTCAAGCCCAGGACCGGCAAGCCGATCCTGAGCGGCATCGAGTGCGTGGAAGGACAATAATGGTCACCGCGGAAGCAGCATGGGCATCCGACCTGCCCTTGCACATTCCTTGCACTTTGTTGTACTTTTCACAGCGAGTTTATGGGAAGGTAAGCAATTAGTATTGACAAATCGCATTGTTATACATGAGTGCAATTAGGCAGAGGCAATGTTAGCGGCGGAGCTCTTGTCACGCCGTAGCCTTGGCGAAGGCGGATGCTCCGCGCGGTTTGCAGTTCGAGTTCAACTAGGCCGGTCGATCAGGCCGCCAACCTCGAGCCGGGCGCGGCCGCCAAAGTCGACTTCGGCAACGGCCGCGTGGTCGACTCCAAGATCATCTTCATCGCCGCCGTAGCCGACGCCGCCAGCCAGACCCGCACCATCCGCATCGAGATCCCCAACAGAGAACCCAAAGGCGGCGGGGATCATGTGATGATAACTTTCGCTACGGCCGTAGCCAAAGCAGGTTCCTGATGGCGGCACCTAGATCTATGTGCTATGCAGGATAGACTGTCAACGAAACCAAGCATCTCCAAACATCTTCTTGTTCCTTTGCTCACGTAATGAAGCTAGCTTTTCGCAAGTCCCTGCCACTCTCTCTTTATCGAAGAGTCTCATTACATCAGGCATGTGTTTCTTTAGAAATATCGCCTTTTCATGTGACATAAGGCCGCTTGCGACATCGTGCCCTGTAAGAAGCTCTTCCAGTAGGCTTATCCCCCACCATGTGTCTTCAGCTTCTGCAGTGTCTGGCTGGACCTCCAAGAGAAGTTCTTCCCGCTCGTAAGAGAAACACAGACGGAGGTATCCATCCGCGGCTAGTATAATCATTGCGTCCCTCGTGGAGAATGTTTTGGAGTCGACAAATCTAAAGCCGTAGTCCTGATACAGGAAGCTGCAAGATGCTATAAGGAACTTCAGTATCTCGGTCATTGTTATTCTCTCTCACTAAGCGCTAGATTCGTTGCCAATCTGCTCTGCGAATAGGATCCAATGCTCTGACCACTACATTGGACTAGTCATTTCTCTTCTCGTTTTGCCTCTTTGGGGGCGGGCCGCCGGGGTTGTTGCGAGCGGACAGAATCTTCTCATAGCCCCATTGCCCTCTTGTTTATCTCACTCATGCGAGTGAACGCCGCTCTTGTCTGTTCTTGTCTGGCTATTGATAGAGCTTCGCAAACGCTCTCGACATTCTTCCTAAACCATTTAGCAAGGCCAGGTATGGTCTTATCCAATGTCGGCCCAGTCGGTTTGTCTGTATTGCCTGTCAGGCAGGCCCGCATCATCTCCAAAGGATATACTTCGGCACCTCCACCATAATTGTTTTTCGAGATATCTATCGCCCATTCGTCGTGGTGCGCGCTGAAAAGTATATATAATCCTTTACCGGCCAGTACAACGTACGCAGAGCCAGAGTCATACACCCTGGAATCAACGAATCTAAATCCTTCTTCCTCGTACAAGAAGCTGAAGTACCGCATAAGGGTGGCCAGTATCTCATTCATTGCTAAACCTTCGCATAGAGGGATTCGGCGGTTGGCCTCTAGCCATATTTTTGACGTAAGCGACGACCCGCTAATACCCGCGTCAGCATCCATCTCCGCTCTGCGAGCTATGCCGGACAAGAGCTTGGCCGCTGACTTTACCCGACGCGCGGTTGTTTTCCAGACTGCGGGCCGATTTTCTCGACCGGGATTCGCTTGAAGCCTTTGATCTTCCACGCCGGGCTGTCGTCGCGCAGGGCGACGTTGCCGCCCTGCGTTGTGGCAACTCCGGAATGACAACTCGCGCATCTGCCCATGCCGCCTCCTAACCCGCAGTCGCGCCCATTACAAGCACAGAACCTGTAAGGTGTCCCCGGATAACACGAATGACGCCAACCGCGCCTGCCAGAGGTGCCCACAAGCACAAAACATGTATGGTGTCACCTGATAGCGGCATTCTCTAAATCTAATTCCGTCGGCGGATCAACGGTCATGAGTTGTCCAAATGCTATGTTCTTAAGCTCAATCTGGCCGGCGCGTGACGCGGCAGCGGCACCAGGTGAGATCCGAAATGCCTTTGTGAAACCAGCATGGCCAGTCGGTGAAACCACCCAGACGCCTGCCGTTGTGCGCCGTCGTAATTCTGCAGCTATTCTCTTTAGTATCTCGAAAGCACCTTTCTTGTCTGTCCCAGCACCCAACTGAGCTTGACTCAATTCCTTCCCTCTGAATGTCCCAACGTTCAGCATGAACCGTTCAGGCTTTCGCATCCGAGCCGAGCGGTATAGCAGCCAGATTCTATCTATATGCCCGAAATCCCGCGCCGCGACGACCAGGTCCTCTTCTGGAGAGACTTCACGATTGGCCTGAGATGGTCCCCACCGCTCCAAGTCAACGGATAATGAGTACTCCTTACTCACTGCAGCAACAAAATCGATCATTTCGTCGAGCAGCATGTGAAACTGGATATTTATAGATCCGTTCATACTGGGACTCGGCAGACCATAAACAAGACGCTATCCCCGCCCGCGCATTCTGTCAAAAGCATAATTTTATGGGGTCAGTCCCCAATGACCATACTATTTGTCGTTTAGGGACGAAAGAAACCGCCTGAAAGTCTCCACCGAAGCTGGAACCCCATCATGATAATCCTCAAAAAAACCACGGGCGTTCAATTCTGGGGGGTAGGCGTAGTGTTCACCGTCAGGACCGACATGATGAATCCAATTAGAGGGTTCTTGGTCATCGACAATATCAAATAGTGTCAGATCATACAGGACCGGCTCTGCCTCATCATTCAGGAGTCTATAGTCATCAGCCTCAATTCCTAAAACCAAGTACTCATAGCCGGGCCTGACACCTCGAGGAACATTCTCAAGATTGTCCATAGGTGGCCGAAGCTTGACTTTCATAGGAACTCCCATGGGAAACAGGTCCCACAATTAAGTCGAAGACCCGCCGTGGCGGGCTCGGCCGCTGATTTCACTCCAGGCGCGGTTCTTTTCCGGGCTGAGGGCCGATTTTCTCCACCGGGATCCGCTGGAAGCCGTTGATCTTCCACGCCGGGCTGTCGTCGCGCAGGGAGACGTTGCCGCCGCTTTGATCGACGAAGCAGGGGTCGGCGTTCTCGACGTTGTCCTTGACCTGGGCGAAGGCCTTGAGCGTGCCGTCACCGCCGCTGTTCTCGGTGTGGATGAATTTCTTGTTGTCCCAGCCGAGGTTCCGCGAGAACACGCAGCCCTCGGGGTAGCGCCAGCGGCCTTTCTGGATCTCTTCCCACGAATCCGGGATGCGCGCCAGCTTGGGATACGCGCTCGCCCACGGTTCGGTCTTGTGGTTGATGCCGTTGCCCTTCATCCACCGCAGCAGGTTCCAGTGGCTGTTGGTCTCGTCGATGATGCGCTCGATGCCGCGGCTGTCGGCCCCGAACGCCTCGCCGCAGCGCACGAAGATGTTGTTTGTGATGATGTTGTCGCGCCCGCCGCCCATCAGCAGGCCGAAGCCCACCACGTCGGAGACGATGTTGCCATGCACCGTGTTGCCGCTGTTGCAGTCGTCGAGGTAGATGGCCATGATCCCGTACTCGCCGCCGGGAATGCGCCCCTTCAGGTCGTGCAGGTAGTTGTAGCGGATCATGTTGCCCCGCTGGTCCCAGCCCAGGCCGATGTAGATCGCCCCGCCGTTGCTGGCGTACTGCCCCACGTGGTGAATGTGGTTGTACTCGACGCGGTGGTCGTTGCCGCCGAACAGCACGGCCGCGTGCGGACCCTCGCTGAACTCGTTGTGCGTGATCGTGTGGCCGACGCCTTCAAACGCCACGGCCGGGGTGTATGTCTTGCACCAGCGCCCGAAGTGATGCATGCGGCAGTTGGTCACGAAGTTGTCGCCGCGGATGAGTTTGGGCCGGTCGCCGCCATGCAGCGAAATGCCCGCGTTGCCGCACCAGGCGACTTCGCACTCGGTCAGCCCGCAGCCGCGCCCGTGGATCGACCCGCCCTCGATGCCGGCGTTCTTGATCGTGCAGCGGGTGAAGACCACATCGTTGCCCTTTTGCACCCTGACCAGGTTCGCCCGGCCGACCTCGAAGGTCAGGTCCTCGAACCGCAGATGCGCCGCCCCCTCGACGCGCAGCAATTCCTCCTTAAGTACCGAAACGACAACATCCGCCTTGCGCGGGTCCGCAGGCGGCCAGAAGTACAGCAGGCCGCTCTTGCGGTCGAGGTACCACTCGCCGGGGGCGTCGATTTCTTCGAGCAGGTTGACGGCGTAGAATGGGCGGCCTTTCTTCATCTCCTGCTCGCGGCCGACGGTGATCGTGCGTTTCCTTGCATCGATGGCAGCCACCGGCACGTACAGGTCGGCCCAGATCCAGTCCCAGTTGCCGTGCAGCCACAGGTCATCGGCCTTGGACCACTGCGCCATGCGGCGGCCTCGGGTTTTGAAGGTCGTCTTGCTCTCGACGCCCGAGATCCGCAGGTACCCGTCGTTGGGATATCGCGCGAGCTGCATCGGCAGGCCGTTGAAGAACAGTTCCAGGTGTGCGGCCTTGCACCCGCCGCCGAATCCGCGCACGGCCAACTCGCCGAAGTCGGTGATGCCGCACTTGCGCAGGTCGATCTGCAGGACCTTGCGGCGGGCGGCCTTGCTGATGATGCGGGAGAGAATCGCCTTGTTCGTCACCGGCTTGAACATGTCGCCGGGCAGCTTTCGCCCGCCGACGAAGCGCGCCTGTTCGCCGCCGTACGACCGCCACGTGACGGGCGCTTTGGCGCTGCCGCCGTCGCGGCGGTCGAGCGTGAAGCTGCTCTTGAGTTCGTAGATCCCGCCGCGCAGATACACCACCGCGCCGGCGCGATTCTTTGCCTTGCGCAAGGCGTCGCGCGCGGCCTCGGGCGTGCGGAAAGGTTTCTCTTCGCTGCCGCAGTTGCGGTCGCTGCCGGTGGGCGAGACATAGAGATTCAGGGGGGACATATCTGCTCCAGCAAGTTCAAATACGAAAAGACAAATCCGGAACAAACGACAAAACAATTAAACAACAAGGAACAGGAACAGTAACGCAGATAGTACGCGCCCAAACCTCCGCGGTCGCTGCCATGTCGTCTGTGGTTCAATACCTGTATAATCGCTGAGGGGGCTTTCGAAAGGACTGGAGATGGTTCAGAAGTTCTTGCCCGCGGTGCTGGTCGCTCTGCTTGTAAACTCCCTGCCTCTGCTGGCCGAGGATTGGCCCACGTACATGCATGACGCGGCCCGCACGGGTGAATCCACCGACAAGCTTCCCGGGCCCCTTGCCCTTCAGTGGGTGTACACCGCCGCGATGCCCCCCGCGCCGGCCTGGCCGGACCCGGCCAAGGACGATGTCTTTCATTCCAAGAAGAACCTCGCCCCCGACTGCCCGTACGATCGCGCGTTCCAGGTGGTCTCCGCCGGCGGGCGCGTGTTTTTCGGTTCTTCAGCCGACGATAAGGTCCACTGCCTCGACGCCGCTACCGGCAAGGAGCTCTGGACCTTCGCAACCGAAGGCCCCGTGCGCCTGGCGCCGACGGTCGTGGGCGAGCGCGTGATTGTTGGCAGCGACGATGGCTGCGTGTACGCCCTCAAGGCCGCTGATGGCGCGCTGATCTGGAAACTCCGCGCGACTGATAAAGACCGGCGCATCGCCGGCAACGGGCGCATCATCAGTCTCTGGCCGCTGCGCGCGAGCGTGCTCGTCAGCGGCAACGTGGCGTACTTCTGCGCCGGCCTGTTCCCCACCCAGGGCGGGGGCGTTTACGTGGTGACGGCCGACGTCGCCACCGGCAAGAAGCTCTCCGAGAAATCCGTGGCGGTGTCAGCCCAAGGGTACCTGCGGCTTCAGAAGAACCAGGTTTTCGCCCCCGCCGGTCGCACCTCCGGCGGCGTGATCGACTCCGTCGCCGTGCCCGCTGCCGGGTCGATCCTCAAGCACGAGCCCTGCGCGGCCGCGTATCCGTATTGCTTCATCGGGACCGATGAGATTCGCATCGCCGGCGGCGACGGCGAGGTGGCGGCCTTCAAGGCCAAGAACAAGATCTGGACGCTCAAGGTCGAGGGCAAGGCCTGGTCGCTGGCGGTGGCCGGGGGCAAGCTGCTGGTCAGCACCGACGCGGGCAAGATCTACTGCTTCGCCCCCGGCAGCGGCGCGGGCACGACAGTGCAGGCCGCGGCGCCCAAGGCCGTAGCGGCTGATGAGAAAGTTTCCGCCGCCGCCAAGGACGCGCTGGCCAAGGCGCAGACTGACAAGGGATACGCGCTGGTGATCGGCGGGCCGGCCGAGCTGGCGTGCGAGGTCGCGCGGCAGTCGAAGATGCAGGTGGTGATGACCGCCGCCGACGCGCCGGCCGCAGGCGCGGCGCGCAAGATCGTCGACGCCCGCGGCATGACCGGCCGCGTCAGCGTGCACGAGGCATCGCCTGACAAGCTGCCATACAGCGACTACCTCTTCAACCTGGTTATCGGCGGCAGTTCGGCCGAGGCGCAGCGCGTGACGCGACCCTGCGGCGGCGTGGCGATCGTGGCAGGCAAGCCCATCATTCGCGGCCCGCTGGCCGGGGCGGGCGAGTGGACGCACTGCTACGCCGACGCGGGCAACAGCACCTGCAGCGGCGAGACGCTGGTGGGGGCGGGGATGGAGGTCCAGTGGTTCGGCCTGCCCGGCCCGAGGAACATGGCCGACAGGCACAACCGCGCGGCCGCCCCGCTGTACCGCGACGGACGGCTGTTCGTCAGCGGCTTTAACTATCTCGCCTGCGTGGACTCGTACAACGGCGCGATGCTCTGGGAGCACACGCTGCCCAACTCCGTGCGGCTGGACACCAGCAAGTCCTGCGGCAATATGGCCGTGGCTGGCGACCTGCTCTACATCGCCGTCGGCGGTACGTGCGAGGCCTATGACGTGCAAAGCGGCGAAAAGAAACTCACCGTCGCGGCCGACTCCGCGGGCAAGGCGTGCGAGTGGGGTTATGTGGCGACCGTGGGCGACGCGCTGTTTGGCAGCGTGTGCCGCCCCGGCGCACATCGGCGCGAGGTCGCCCAGAGCACCTGGCAGTTCTCGTACAACCCGCTCTCGCCGATGATCTGCAGCGAGACGGTCTTCGCTGTCGATCGCCGCAGCGGCACGCGGCTTTGGACGTACCGCCCGCAGGAGGGCCTGATCGTCAACACGACCATCGCCGTGGCCGACGGGCGGATGTACTTCATCGAGAGCACGAATCCCAAGTCGCGCGAGGACGCGGCCGGTCGCGTGAGCCTGCCGGTCCTGATGAGCGGCGGGGGAATCCTCGTGGCCCTCGACGTGCGCGACGGCAAGGTGCTCTACCGCCAGAAGGCCGACCTCGAAGCCGCCCAGCATATGCTCTTCTTGAGCGTGGCCGGCGGCGTGATCGTCACCACCGACTCGCGCACCGTCGCCGGCGGCAAGCGGGGCATGCTGAAGTATGACCTGCAGGCCTTTGACGCCGCCAGCGGCAATCGGCTCTGGAAGATCGAGCACACCGGCCCCGGCGCCAGGGCCGCCGACGGCAGCCACGGCGAGAACGCCTACCGCGCGGTCATCATCGGCGAGCGGCTGTTCATCCCCGCGTGTCAGTACGAACTCAAGACCGGCAAGGCCGTGCCCAACTGGCAGTGGAGCCGAAACGGCGGCGGGTGCGGAGCGGTTTCCGCCTCGGCCAAGCAGGTCTTCAATCGCGGCGGCAATCCGCAGATGACGGACCTCTCGACGCCGGCCAGCGAGCACCTGACTACCGCCACGCGCCCGGGCTGCTGGATCAACATCATTCCCGCAGGCGGCATGGTGTTGATGCCCGAAGCGTCCAGCGGATGCACATGTCCCTATCCCGTGCAGGGGTCGGTTGGAATGATTCCCAAGCGATAGCGGCGAGAAGACAAAAGCCGACGACGAGGACGAGGACGACGAGCGGGTGCCGTGGCGGGAGGCCTTCAGGCCGACAGCCACGACTGGGCGAAGGATCAGGGATCGTGGCTGTTGGCCCTTCGGGCCTGCCCGCCACGGCACTCTTGACCTATTCTCGCGACAGGCGTTTGGGGAATTTGTCCGTCAATCCCGCATCTCGCACGTCCACGGACTTGATCCCCAGCTTCAGCGCCGGCGAGTCGTCCTGCAGGCGGTAGTCGTGCTTTGACGGGTCGACGAACTTCGGATCGGCCACCACGCTGTGCTTGTCGTACGCCGCCGTCCACGTCCCGGGGAACGGGCCGCGGTACGACGTCCTGCCCGCGATGCGCAGCTTGCCGGAGATGTTGAAGTACAGGTTGGAGTCGCACTCGGTGATGCGGTCCTTGTCCCAATCGTCGAACTGGAACACAGGGCCGTCAGGCTGGTCGAAGGCGACGATGTTGCGGCGGTACGTGTGGAACCCGACCTCGCCGGAACTCTTGGAGCGGATCGCCGAGCCTGCCTTGCCTGCCACGAAGATGTTGTTCTCGATCGTGTTGTGGATGCCCTTGGCGTAGATCTGCTGAATGTGCCCCGAGCCGTTGACGCCGTAAACGACGTTGTTGGTGACGGTAAAGTAGTTCGACGAATCGTCGAGATAGATCCCGCAGATCAGCAGCACGTGCGGCGTGCCGACGTCGTGGATCAGGTTGTGGTCGTAGACGTTGCCTTTGCCCGGCCCCCAGCTCTCCATCGCGCCGCAGTCTTCGCTGTCGGTGGCGACGTGGTGAATGTGGTTGTACGCCAGCACGTTGTTGCGGGCGTGCAGCAGCTCGAAGCGGCGGGCCTTGGTCTCGTCGCTCTCGTTCATCGACCGCAGCGCCAGGCCCTTGATGCTCGTGCCGTAGCGCGGACTATCGTGGATGTGGTTGCGTTCGATGCGGTTGTGCCCGCTCTGGAAGATCTGCACGCCGGCTGACGTATGCACCACGCGCCCGACGTGATGGATGTGGCAGTTCTCCACCACGTGATGGCTGCTGATGTCCGGGCCTTTCCAGTTGGCCCCGCGCAGATGCACGCCGCGGTCGCCGGTGAAGGCGATCTCGCTGTCGGCGATGGTGATGCGGCGATTGGCCTGCCAGACCGAAACGCCCTGGCCCCAGCAGTTGGCGATCCGGCAGGCGCGCAGCGAGCAGTCCTGGGCGTTGGTGATAAAGACCGCCTCGCCGGCGGCCACGCTCAGGTCCAGGTTGCGCAGGTGGACGTTGCGCACAGGCGCATCGTCGCGCCCGCGTATGCTGACGACATTCTCTGCCGTGGCGACGGCGTAAGCGTTCTTTGCCGCCTCCCCCTTGCCCGGCCAGACGTAGAACTTGCCGGTTTTCGTGTCGATCACGCACTCGCCGCTCTTGTCGAGCAGAGGCAGCAGGTTCATGAGGTAGAAGCGGTTGTTGGCCGCGACCGGCCCGCCCATGCCGCTGGTGCGCAGGAAGCCGACGCTGCGGGCTTTGGGGTCCAGCGAGGTAATCTGCCAGACGTGGTTGAACCATCCCTGGCCCGGCCAGACGTTCACCCAGCCGCTGGAGACGTCCTGCCCCGCCATGGCGCCAAAGAGGTCGCCCTTGTAGATGAAGGCTTTTTCGCCCAAAGCCGCCTGCGTCCGATGGTAGCCGTCGTTGGGGTCGCGAGCCAGCGGAAGCCACTGGTTGTTCTCGGTCGCCACTTTCGGCTGCGCGCCTTGCGGCAGGTCGCCGACCCAGATCTTGTCCTTATACGGTTTGAGGTTGGTGACCGGCCCGCCGCCGATGAGCACCGGCGCGCTGGCTTCGTCGGCGCCGGCATACGTGACGCCGAAGGCTTCGCTGCCGCTGTCGGCGGCCTCCAGCGCCAGCCCCTGGGGAAGGTAGTACGTCCCCGGCGCGATCAGGACGGTGACGTTCTCTTTAAGCCCGGCCGCAATGAGTTTGCGCACCGCATCGCGAGCGGCCGTCGGCGTGGCGTAAGGTTTGTCCTTCGTGCCGCTGTTGGCGTCGTTGCCGGATGGGCTGACGTAGAGCTCCGCCGCGCCGGCGGCGGCCGCCAATGAAAATATCATGACGAACATTATCGCTGCTTGTTTCATGTGATCCTCGTGGTGCGTGCATGTGAAACCCTTGAATTAGCCGCTGAGGTCGCTGAGGAAGAAAGGACAAGGGAAGGATGGAATGTTGGAATGATGGAATAACAAGTTGCCACGTGGCGTGTTGGCCCGGCCAATACTCCATCATTCCAATCTTCCGCTCCATCCCCCCTCAGCGTCTCCAGCGACCTCAGCGGCTAATATCAAATCCTTGCCTTGACAGAAGCGTCGGGTATCCTGTGAGGCCTTGCGAAGGAGCAATGCAATGTACATCGGCGCCGACTATTACCCCGAGCACTGGGACAAGAAACGCTGGCCTGTCGATGCGGGCCTGATGAAGAAGGCCGGCTTCAACGTCACGCGCCTGGCGGAGTTCGCCTGGGTGATGATGGAGCCCGAGGAAGGGCGCTACGACTTCGCCTGGCTCGACGAGGCGCTGGAGGTGCTGGGCAAGAACGGCGTCTCGGCGATCCTCTGCACGCCCACGGCCATCGTGCCGGCGTGGATGAAGGAGAAGTATCCCGAGGTGATGGCCCAGGGCGGCCCCGGCGCGGCCCGCGTCGAGTGGGGCGTCCGCAAGGACCAGTGCTATTCCAGCGGCACGTTCCGCCTGATGTCGCAGCGTATCACGCGTGCGATGGCCGAGCATTACGCCGCACATCCCAACGTCATTGGCTGGCAGACCGACAATGAGTTCGGCGGCACGGTTTGCTGGTGCCATTCGTGCCGGCGCGATTTCCAGGACTTCCTGCGCAGCCGCTACGGCACCATCGACGCCTTCAACAAGGCGATGGGCAAACACTTCTGGGGCCACTACGTCAAGACGTGGGAAGAGATCGAACTGCCCGCCGCCGACGGATCGAGCAACCCCAGCCTGGGCCTGGAATGGAAGCGCTTCTACACCTGGCAGAACGTGCGGTTCCAGCGCGACCAGGTGAAGATCCTGCGCGAGGTCTGCCCCAAGCACTTCATCACGCACAACCTCATGGGCTACGGCTACGGCGGGCTGAACTACTTCCAGCTCAGCGAAGACCTCGACCATGTCAGTTGGGACAGCTACCCGCTGTTCTACGGCGGCGGGATGGCCGACGGGCCGGCCCTGGCGGCCGACCTTATGCGCGGCTGCAAGAAGAAGAACTTCTGGATCATGGAGACCAGCTCCGGCCCGCACGGCTGGGGCACGTATGGGCGGGCCCCGCGCCCCGGCGAGATGCAGACATGGGCGTTCCAGCAGTTCGCCCACGGCTGCGAGGGGTACATCTGGTTCCGCTGGCGGGCGTGCACCGCGGGTCGCGAGCAGTACTGGCACGGGATCCTCGGCCACGACGGCAAGGGCGGGCGGCGGTACCGCGAGACGGCGTCGATCGCCCGCGAGCTGCGCAAGATCGAGAAGCATCTGGCCGGCACGACCGTCAAGCCCAAGGTCGCCTTCATCTACAGCTACGACAGCCGCTGGGCGGTCGACATGCAGCCGGGCTTCAGTGGCAACAGCTACATGGCAAACGTCAAGCGGTACTACAACGCGCTGCTGGCGGCCGGCGTCAACGCGGACATGATCCAGCCTGGCGACGACCTGACGCCCTACAAGCTGGTATTCGCGCCGGACTGGTACGTCATGCCCGACGCGGCGGCCAAACAGGTCGACGCATTCGTCAAGGCCGGCGGCGTGTTCTGCTGCGACATCCGCACCGGCGTCAAGGACGAGACGAGCCTCTGCCACGCGCGCACGCTGCCTGGCCTGCTCAGCGCGGCGCTGGGCATCGAGATCGAAGAGTACGAGAGCACCCTGCCCGAGGGCTACGCGATGACCGGCACGGGCGAACTGGCCGGAGCCTACACCGCCACGCAGGGCGCCGACTGGGTGACCGCCAAGGGCGCCGAGATCGTCGCGGGCTACGAGCCTTGGCACATGAAGAAGTTCGCGGCCGTTACTCGCAACGCCTATGGCAAGGGCATCGGCTGGTACTGCGGCACGGTCGTGAAGGAGCCGGAGTTCTACCACAAGCTGATCGCCGCGCTGCTGGCGGACGCGAAGATCCGCCCGGTCGTGACCCCGCCGCCCGGCGTGGAAGCCTCGATGCGCGAAGGGGCCGGCAAGAAGCTGCTGTTCCTGATGAACTACACCGAAGAGCCCAAGATCGTTTTCGTCCCCGCGGGTAAAAAAGAACTGCTCACCGGCGCGATGACGAAGGAGTCGATCGAGCTGCCAAGGTTCGGCGTGGCGGTGGTGAAACTGTAGCATCGCTGGAAAAGACAAAACCGACGACGAGGACGAGGACGACGACGAGGACGAAACAGGAGATATATTGCGGCCTGTAAGGCCGCTTGCAGGCTAGCCCAGGGCAGAGCGGCGAGCGCAGCGAGCTGCGCAGCCCTGGGTAAGGGTTCCCCCGTGGTTACAGCTCTGAAAGAGCGCCGCAGACAATTCTTGCAGCGCCCCTTCAGGGCTTGACTATCCTCGTGGCGTTACCCAGGCCGCCGCTTCCGCTCGCTTCGCTCGCTCCTGCTCTGGCCTGGGCTGACATGCCAGCGGCCTTACAGGCCGCGTTCGAAGTGCCTTTCCGACCGCGCCAAGGGCGTTGCCATGTGACCTGATGTTTTAGCGGTCGAGCTTGCTCGACGCGGTTTCTTCCCTGCAGAGTGCCAAGGCGCCCCGCATGAAATAACAACGCGTGTCGCCATGCCACCCGTTCTGTTGTTTCCACTTCCCCCCCTCAGCGTCCTCAGCGACCTCAGCGGCTACTATCGAGCGCCTTGCGGATCTCGCGGAAGCGGCGGACGTCGGCCGGGGCCATGCCGCCGTCCTGGTAGATTTCCAGGTTCAGCGAGACGACGGCCTTGCGGCTGCGGACTTCTTTGAGCCACTTGATCAACTGCTGCGTGGTGTACTGGCACTTGCTGATGGGGGTGTTGGGCAGGTGGTGCCCCCAGCTCTGATGGATCAGCGTGGTCAGGTGCGCCTGCAGGCCTTTTTGCGGGCCGGCGACGAAGCGGCCGTCGCCGCCGACGGGCAGATTGCCGCCGCCGCTGATCAGGTCGCTGGTCAGCCACGACTCCCAACTCGACGTGTCGGTGTACCACGTCACCTTCGGCGCCAGCCAGGCGTTCCAGAGCACCACGCGCTGGTTGTTGCCGGCGCGGGCGGAGATCAGCAGGTCCTTCCATGGCGGGGCGGCGTGGTAGTAGCTGTGCATGCCATCATCAAACCACCACCCCGCCAGCAGCTCTCCGTACCGGCGGCCGGCGTCTTCGATCACCATCTTCCACGTGCGGAAGAACGTCTCGCGCCCGGCGGTGTCGAAACCGTACCGGTCCCACCAGGGCGCGTCGTCGTGGCCGGGGTGATAGTACAGCCCCAGCCGCACGCCGCGCTTGTCCAGCGCCTCGGCGATCTCGCCGATCAGGTCGCGCTTGCACGTGCGGCCCGGCAGCAGGGCGTCGATGGCGGCGTTGTGCCCGGGCCAATGATAGACCGCGTGCGTGGTGCCCAGATAGACCCAGCCGGCGCCCATCGATGCCACGGTGTCGGCGAACTTCTCGACGGGGAAGGCGTTGACGGCCTGGCGGTAAGGCTTGCTTGGCCCGAAGCGCGGATAGATCTTTCCGACCCAGTGGAACATCAGGCCGTAGGTCTTGTCGACCATCCAGGAGGTGTCGACCCGCATCGACTGCGCGTCGGCCTCGATGCGCTTGGCAACGCTGGGACGCACCAGTTCCAGCGAGATGAACTTCAGCGGCTGCGTCTGGCCGGTCGATCGCAGGGAGATCGTGCTCCGCCCGGCGGGCAGGGCGACCTCGCCGGCGCTGATGCGGTCCCAGTACGGCCCGAGGCGCACGGGGAACGTCTTGCCGGCGGCCGTCACTTCAACCGTCGGGCGCTGCGGTCCGCCCTCGGCGAGGATGTCGATCGTGTAGCGGCCGCCGGTTGGAACGTTGATCGTCCAGTCGAAGCCCTGATCGGGCCCCGTCCAGCCCTGCCAGAATCCGCGCGAGCCCGGGCTCGTCCAGGCCGAGACGACCGGCCCGACGACGCTGGCGAAGTAGCCTGTCAGGATCGTGCGATCGTCCGGATTGATGCGTATGCTCTTGGCCATTGTCAGTCCTTCCTTGGAACCAACCATCACGGAAATATCTCTTATAACGCCACAAAAAACCTGGGGTATCGGCAAAGGCGGCTCTTTCGCGCATAATGTCGGACATGAGCGACCTGCAGCAAGAGAAGAACTCCCCCATAGCACTGGCGACAGTGTGGAATCTCATCCTCGTGGCCGCGGTGTGGGCGTCTTCGTTGAGCCTCTCGTACGAGATCGTTCTGGGCACAGGGGCTCCCAGTGCGATGTACTGGTTCTTCACCGCCCTGTTCTGCCTGGACGTGGTCGCGGATCTTCTCTGGCGCCGCGCCCCGGCGATGGCTGTCGGCGGCACGGTCCCCGACATGAAGGCCTATCTGCGGGGCTGGTTTGCCGTAGATGTGATTGCGGCGGTTCCGATGCTTGCGCTGGCCGGCGACGGGCCGGTCGTCGGCGGCATGCGGGCGGCGGCCATCCTGGGGGCCCTGCGCCTGCTGAAGCTTCTCAAGGTTCGCCGGGCCCTGGGCGGCGTTTCCGGTTCGCTGTACGTCAACCCCGCGATCATGCGACTGACGGTCTTCGCTTTCTGGTTCACGCTGATATGCCATTTCATGGCGCTGGGATGGGTCCTGATCGGGGCAGCCGAGAGCGGCCGCGGGCCCGTTGACACGTACATTCGCTCGCTCTATTGGTGCCTGACGACGGTGGCGACGATCGGTTACGGCGACTATGTGCCCGATCGCAACAGCAACGTGCAGATTATCTATACGATGGTCGTGCAGGTGCTCGGGGTGGGCATGTACGGGTACATCATCGGCAGCATTTCGGGCCTGATCGCCAACCTCGACGTGGCCAAGGCGAAGTTCCTCAAGAAGGTGGAGGCGGTCGACGACTACATGCGGGTACACCGCGTTCCGCCGACGCTGCGGCAGCGCGTGAGGGATTATTACGCCTACCTGTGGCAGACGCGGCGCGGCGGCGGGTCGTCCGACGCGCTGGCCGAACTGCCCCACACGCTCCAGCAGGACATCTCATTGTTCATCAACCGCCAGATCCTGCACAAGGCCGCCCTCTTCCGCGGCGCCGACGAGTTGTTCATCCGCGAAGTCGTCGGGATGCTCAAGCCCATGATCTTCCTGCCCGGCGACTACATCATCCGCCAGGGCGCCCACTCCGATTGCATGTACTTCATGGACGAGGGCGAGGTCGAAGTGCTCGTCGACGCCGATCGCGTGGCCGTGCTCGGGGCGGGTTCGCCCTTTGGCGAATCGGCCCTGGTTCAGGAGGCCAATCGCAACGCCAGCGTCCGCGCCCTGACGTACTGTCATGTCTATCAGCTCTCAAAGAAAGACTTCAGCGACCTGTGCCTCAAGCATCCGGAATTCGACGCACAGATCCGCCAGGTCGCTCAGTCGCGATCACGGCTGAAGACCGACAGCCAGGACATCCAGGAGCCATCGCAATGATCGATCAGCAGCGCCAGGGGTTGTATCTGCAGAAGATCCGCCAGTTCATCGGCCGCCTGGGCGGCGCGATGCTGTCCGACAGCGTTCCGCTGGAGGCGACGTTCGCCCACAGCGTCGAGCCGGTGGCGTTTGCCGACCGGTTGGCATTGACCTATGTGCCCATCAGCGAAGGGCAAAACTGGGGCAAGGCGTGGGAGAGCGCGTGGTTCCATCTCAAAGGCACGATCCCGGCCGCGTGGGCGGGCAAGTGCGTGGTGGCGCAGCTCGAGTTCAACAGCGAGGCGCTGGTGTTCTCGGCCGACGGCGTGCCGGTGCAGGGGCTGACCAACGGCAGCGTGCTGGCGCCGCTGGGGGATGACAGCGCGCGGACCCTGCTGTCGTTGTGTGCAGCGCCGGGCGAGGCCGTCGAGCTTTGGGTCGAGACCGCGGCCAATGCGCTGTTCGGGATCCACACCCAGGCCGACCCGCCTCGCGACAGCCCCAAGCGCCACGGCACGTATCAGGGCGCGGTCAACCGCATGCGGCTGTGCGTGTTCGAGCCGGAGCTCTGGCGGTTGTGGCTGGACATGGACCTGCTGCTGAGCGTGCTCCAGGCGCAGGACGAGGGCAGCACGCGGCGGCTGCGGATCTTGCGCGGGCTCAGCGAAGCGGTGGACCTGTATGCCGCCGACGCGGGCAACGCCGCCGCCTGTCGCGAGCACCTGCGGACGCTGCTGGAGCAGCCCGCGTGCGCGTCGGCGGTCACGGCGGTGGCGGTGGGGCACGCGCATATCGACATCGCGTGGTTGTGGCCGCGGCGCGAGAGCACGCGCAAAGCCGCCCGCACCTTTTCAAGCCAATTGGACCTGATGGAGCGATATCCCGAATATGTCTTCGGCGCCTCGCAGGCGTACCTGTACGCGACGATGAAGCAGACTTACCCGGCGCTGTACGAGAAGATCAAAGCCGCCGTTGCGGCCGGGCGATGGGAGGCGCAGGGGGCGATGTGGGTCGAGGCCGACTGCAACATCATCTCCGGCGAGTCGATGGTGCGCCAGGTGCTGCACGGCAAGAATTTTTTCAAGGACGAGTTTGGCATCGACGTGCGGAATCTGTGGATCCCCGACGTATTCGGTTATTCGGCGTCGATGCCGCAGATCATGAAGCGCGCGGGCGTGGACTACTTCCTGACGCAGAAGATGTCGTGGAGCCAGTTCAACAAGTTCCCGCACACGACGTTCCGCTGGCGCGGGATCGACGGCAGCGAACTGCTGACGCACTTTCCGCCGGAGAACACGTACAACTCGACGCTGCGCCCCGAGAGCATGGCCGCGGCCGAGAAGAACTTCCGCGAGCGCGACGTGCTGGATGAGATGATGGTACTCTTCGGTTTCGGCGACGGCGGCGGGGGCCCCAAGGCCGAGCACATCGAGCGCGGGCGGCGGCAGGCGGACCTCGAAGGCGCGCCGCGCGTCCAATTTGGCACGGCGCAGGCGTTCTTCGATCGCTTGGAAAAGCATCGCGCGGCCGTGCCGGTGTGGTCGGGCGAGCTGTACCTCGAACTGCACCGCGGCACGCTGACAACCCAAGGCCGCACCAAGCGCGGCAATCGCAAGCTCGAGCTGGCGCTGCGCGAGGCGGAGTATCTCTGCTCGTGTGCGGGCCTGGCGGAGTATCCGCAGCAGGAGTTCGATGGGTTCTGGAAGACCCTGCTGGTCAACCAGTTCCACGACATCATTCCAGGATCAAGCATTCACAAGGTCTATGAGCAGACCGAGCGCGAGCACGCAGAGGCGCTGAGCCAGTGCAGGGGCCTGACCGCCCAGGCTGCCGGCTCGCTGCTGAAGGACGACGACTCAGCGGTCACGCTGGTCAACACGCTCAACACGCCGGTCGTCCAGAGCGTGGTCTTGCCCGCCGGCTGGGACGGAGCGGTCGAGGATGCCGGACGAAGCGTCCCGGTGCAGCAGGAATCGGACGGTTCGGTCGTCGCGGCGGTGGAGCTGGCGCCTCAGCGAATCGTCACGCTGATAAAGGGCCAGGGTTCCGCGTCGCCCTGTCGTCCGCAGGGGCTGGTGCTTGAGAACGATCTGGTGCGGTATGAGCTGTCGGCCGAGGGACAGGTCGTGGCCGCGTACGACAAGGCCGCCCGGCGCGAGATTTTGGCCGCCGGCGGGGGGGGCAACGTGCTGACGCTGTATGAGGACCGCCCGGCGGCGTGGGACGCGTGGGACATCGATATCTATTACGAGCAGCAGGTCCTGGAGACGGCGCGGGCGGTGGCTCTCGAGTCGCTGGGGGCCGGGCCGGTGCGCCAGGGGCTTCGCCTCGTGCTGGCGGTGGGCAGCTCGCGCATCGAACAGAGCGTGTATCTTGCTGCCGGCAGCAAGCGGCTGGACTTTGTGACGGTTGTCGACTGGCAGGAGCGCCACCGCATGCTTCGGACGGCCTTTGCCGTCAACGTCCAGTCCGAGTCGGCGGCGTTCGAGATCCAGTACGGATATGTGCGGCGCAACACGCACCGCAATGTCAGTTGGGACATGGCCCGCTTCGAGGTCGCCGCCCAGCGCTGGGTTGACCTGTCCGACAACCAGTACGGCGTCGCGCTGCTCAACGACTGCAAGTACGGCCACAAGGTGCATGAGAACGTGCTGGACCTCAACCTGCTGCGCAGCCCCACGCACCCCGACCCCGACGCCGACCAGGGCCGCCACGAGGTCACCTACAGCCTCCTTCCGCACGAGGGCGCGCTGATCGACTCGGACGTGATGGACCAGGCCGCGGCGCTCAATCAGCCGCCGCTGGTGCTGCCGGGTAAGCGTGCGGCCGCCATCCGCCCGCCGGTGATCGTCAGCGGCAAGGGCGTGAGCCTGGCTGTGCTCAAGAAAGCGGAAAAGACAGACTGCCTCGTGCTGCGCTTGGTGGAAACCCGGGGCTGTCGCACCGAAGCGACGGTGGAGCTGGCCGATGCGGGCGCGCACCTGGTCGAGTGCGACGTGATGGAATGGACCGACCTGGCCGATCTGGGCGGTCCGACGGTGTACGTCCCCCTGGCGCCGTTCGAGATCCGCACGTTCAAGATCGTCAAGAAGTGAATCTCTGCGCCGTGCCTCTGCCGCAAGCGGCAGATAGGGTTCTTCGCGAACTGTGATTTTGGTATCGTAGGTTGCGACAAGATTTCCCCTGCACTCGAAAGGAAGGCTCTGTCATGATCATGCACAAGCCCCTGTCGTGGTTTAGCTGCTCTGCTATCACTGTTGTCATGCTGGCTGCCGCCGCGCAGGGCCAGCCGGGGGATGCCAAGAACGTCCTGACCGGGGCGGCGTGGACGACGGCCGCGGGCGAGGCGGGCACCGTGACGGCCAAGGCGGTGTTCACCGTGGCGGACCTCTCTGCCGTGGGCGGCCTGGCGGTGGCGCCGGGGGCAGGGCAGAAGAGCTGCACGATCAACGGCAAGCTCGTGGAAGGGCCCATCGCGAAGATATCCTATGCGGCCATTCCGCTGGACCCGGCCAAGTACCTCGTCAAGGGCGAGAATGTGATCGTGGTGACGGCCGCGGGCGACGCGAAGTCCGACGCCGCCAAGCTCGCCGCGCGGGTGGAACTGTTGGCGCCCGAGGCGCTGGCGATTCGCACCGGTCCGGCGCTGGGGGCCATCAGCGCCGAGTCGTTCACCGTAATCTGCCGCACGAACCTGCCTGCGGTGGTGACGGTGACGGCCAAGAGCGACGCCGGCAAGGAGACGACGGCCTCGAGTCAGCGCGGGTTCTATCACCGCCTCCAGGTGCCGCTGGCGGCGGGGACCAAGAGCTTCACGTATGCGGCCGCGGCCGTTTGCGGCAAGGCGTCGTCGTCGGCCGGGCCGTTCACGGTGACCGTTCCGGCCAGCGACGGGCAGAGCTTCCGCTTTGCGGCCACGGGCGACTGCCGCACGCATTGGCAGCGGTGGCAGATGGTGGCCGAAGCGATCGCCAAGTCCAAGCCGGACCTGATGCTTTTCAGCGGCGACATGGTCACCAGCGGCGGCAGCGACGAGATCTGGGACCGCGAGTTCTTCGGTCCGGCCAAGGGCCTGATGACGTTCGTGCCGACGTACCCGGTGATCGGCAATCACGAGAACAACTGCCCGGAATATTCCGATCTGTTCTACACCCCCGGCGGCGACGGTCGGGCCAAGAACTGGTCGCAGCAGATCGGCCAGACGCTGCTGATCGGTATCGACGGCACGCAGAAGTGGGAGGCCGCCTCGGACAACACCAAGTGGCTCGAAGGCGTGCTCAAGGACTCCAAGGCGAAGTTCATCTTCCTGATGTCGCACTATCCGGGATGGACGAGCGGCTCGCACGCGAAGATTCCCGAAGCGACGATGCTCGCCAGCCGCAACGTCATCCTGCCGCTGCTGGCCAGGTACAAGGCCACGGCCATGATCGTCGGCCACGACCACAACTACGAGCGCAGCGAACTGCCCGCCGACAAGGGCGTCACCTCGATCACCAGCGGTGCGGCCGGCGCGCCGCTGCGCGGGCAGACCAAGATCCCCGACAAATATAATCCCTATACCAAGAAGTTCTACGCCAGCCTGTGCTACTGCATCTTCGAGGTGACGGCCGACAAGTGCGAGATGAAAACCTACGACCTCAACGGCAACGTGATCGACGAGCGCACGTTCGAGCCGCGAAAATAGCCGCCAAGGGACTTGGCGAAAGGCGATGACTGCCGCCCGCAGAGGCCGCTGAGGATGTGAAGAGACAAAAAAACCTCTTCCCTCAGCGACCTCTGCGGCTAACCACTATCCTGCTCCCGCACGTCAGGCCCTGCGACGGCGCATCATCGCCGCGAGGGAGCCGATGGCCAGCAGGCTTATCGTCGCCGGCTCGGGGATGTCGCTGGTGACATACTCGCCGTCGAAGGCCAGGGCCATCACGATCTGCTTGCCGCCGTACCAGGCCATGTACCCGTCTTGGAGCAAGCCGCCGCCCAGCGTGTTAGTGGTGTATGAGGACCCCAAGTACGCCATCGTGGCACTGTAAGCAGCGGTCTGTTGCCAATACCAGTCCTCTCGCCACACCAGTTGAGACTGAAAGACGTACGTGGTTCCGGGGTCGAGGAGGATGGCCGTGTCGAGCGCCCATTCGGCCATCACCGGGTTCCACGGTACGCCGCCGTAGTATGCCCCGGCGGGGCTTCCGGTCAGCAGATTTTCTGAAGCCAGGACCGTCCCAACTCCGGACTTGCTGGGGAATGTGGGCGACCCGCTGTACGTGCTGACGTTGAAGTTGAGAATGTCCTCGCGCCAACCATTCTGATACTCGTTGAAATTGCCGATGTTCCAATAGATCGCCGTCAACTGGAACTTGGTGTCCGGCGGTCCGGCGGGAACCACAAAGGTCTGGAACAGATCGCTATATGGGATCTGGTCGTAGCCTCCGGTCAGGCTCGCCGCGTCGGGGTTGCCGGCGTAGTATCCCGGATCGGCTGTGGCAAACACGCCCGTGGCGGGGGTGCTCAAATACGTCACGTTGACGTACGAACCGACCTGGCTGGGATCGCCGCCGTAGATGACGGCTTGGGCCGCGCCGGCCAGCGACAACACGAGGCCAACCGCCAACGCTAACGCGATTGTCTTTCGCATCTGAGTTCTCCTGAGAAGAAATTGGTATTGTCTTGGGCACTGGCGGTAAATGCAGCGACCGGCCGTCCTGCTCCGCCCGAGGGCGTCGCAGGACGGTCACTCGCATTTACAAACTCTAAGAAGCAGCATGGATACGTCGGCGGATCAAGGCCGCCGCGCCGCCGATGGCCAGCAGACTCATCGTCGCCGGCTCGGGGACATCGCCGACGGCACCTTCGAGGAACCGCACTTCGCCAATGCCGGTTTCGTTGGCATTTCCATTGGTGGCGTAGTTGGTGTGGATCTCGATGAGAACATACCGGGCCTGGAAGTCTGCCGGATCGAGCGCGTCGGTGATGCCAGTGGGGTCCGACGTCGCCTTGCTCAGCGTGTAATCGCCCAGCAATGTCCAGCCGGTGGAGACAAAGGCCTGCCCTTGACTGTCGCCGCCGGAGCCGACCGGGATCGCCCCCGTGCCCGCCGACGTCTGGTACCAGATCGAGACGTCTTTGGCGCCGCGGTCGCCGCCGTCGGGGCCGCCCCAGCCGGGCTCATTGTAGTTCCAGATCTGAAGCTGGCCGATGGCATAATCCGCACCCATGTTGACCATGAGCCAACGTTGTCCGGCGGTCCAGGGTTCGCTGCCGACGCCGGTCTGTGTAAACCAACTATTCGAAATGTTGTCGCCTCCCGAGTGGTTGGTGCCACTTAAGCCGCTGCCGTTGAAGGCGGCGATCGGAGTACGCGCGGGGCCATCCCATGGATACAAACTGTCCGCGTCGGCCGTAAATCCGGCGGGATCGATCGGATCGCCTACTGCCGCCTGGGCCGCACCGGTCAAGGCCAACATCAGACCGACTGCTAGAACTGCTGCAAGAGTGTGTTTCATCTGATTCTCCTGTATGCCTGAAAGAGCGGTTTCCTGATTCTCCTGGTGCATTTCATCCTTCTCGTGATTTTTCGTAACACCTCCTCGAAGTTTTCTGCGATGCGTGCTCGATCACGACACCCCTCAGGCGGGCGGCCGGCCTGCTTTGCCAAGGCTCTGCAGGACGGCCGCCGACACTGACTTTGGCTCCCCGGCGCCGATCCTTCTATCCGGCATGGCCAGAGGCCTCCGGCTCACCTTGAGCCGGTTGATTGATTACACTCCTAGGCCCTGCGGCGGCGAATCAGGGCCGCCAGACCGCCGATGGCCAGCAGGCTCATCGTCGCCGGCTCGGGGACTAGAACATCGCCGGTTGCAATCACATCATTCCAACCGGCCCATTGTCCAGCCCCGGTGTTCACTGATGTGAAATCCAAGGTGTCGCCCGGCGCAACGGTGACCACTACGGACCCCATTGACACTCTGGTGCCATTGCCCTGCAGACCTGAATCCCACAGGGGGCTGGCAAAGTTGCCATTCTTCACTATTCTTACCTGGCAATCGCCCCACCCATCCGAACCGCCTCCCCCCAAGCCAGTGATCGTAATCGTGCCGGACACATCGGATGTCCACCTCAGCACGGGCCTCCAGTGGCCGATCTGGTCATGGTTGTTGTCATAGACATTGACAAGGCCACCAGCATTTGGGTTAAAATCCACTTCGGTCCAAGCGGGGAAGTTCGAGTTAGCGGTGCCATCCATGTAATAGATTCTCCATGAGTCAGGGGCTGAGTACATGGGCGTCGTTGCGTTGGCAACATAATCCACAGCCAATGCCTGCCACTTGCTGTTACCCACCGTGCCCGTGTCGCCCCAGATGCCGCCAGGAGCTCCTGCCGTCGCAGTGTTCGGCCAAGCGGCCAGATAGTCGGCCTCCATATCGAAGACGGTGGTCGCTGCCCGTGCCGCGCCAGCCAAGACCATCACCAGACCGACTGCTAAAACTGCTGTAATAGTGTGCTTCATTTGATTCTCCTGTGCGTAAAAGAAAAGCTAGTTTCCTGTTCTGCCTGGTGCATCCCTGCGTTGTTGCGATCCATCGTGAACCTTCCTCTATGGTTCCTGCAAGTCACCGACTTGTGATGATCTCCTTTCTCCGGCCGGGGGCCGGGACCATCCTGAAATTTGTTCTGCCCAGCCAAGGCGCACAAAGGCTGCCTTGGCGAAAACTGTTTGGAGGCTGCCTCCTCGTCAGGCAGCAAAATTCTCCTAAAGACAGACCGGAACGAAACCAGATCAAAAACAGGCGTCAAAGCTACTCCAGTCATTCCCTGAAGCAACTCGACGCGGGGGATGGTACGCCAAACGGCCAAAAAGTGGAATGGCTGAAACTGACAATCTTATGTCTCAAAATGATATTGTGTTTCCAGAGCCGATGATCTCAAGGTACATTCATGGGCGGCAAGCAGCGAATCGGGTGAACTCCTTCTGCCGCCTGGCTCCTGCTCTCCCGTGCCGGGTTGCCATGAACCGATGGTGAGATAGTATGTCCAAGAATGATACTGTCGGACCGGGGGCGGATTGCCTGAAATCGGGCGTTTCCTCCCGTATTGCTTCCGTGCACAGCTCGCAACTGCCCGTCATGAGGAGTCGCTGGGGAATGTATTGGTTGGCGCTGGCCGACTACAGCAGAGACTTTGTCGACATCTCGGCCACGACCTGCTACGACCTTCTGGCGACGTTTGGCGGCCAGGGGCAGCGGTGGATCGACGGGCAATGGCGTACGATGAGAGCCAACGACGTCTTTCTGGGCCGCCCCGCTCAGACCGCC
Organism: Phycisphaerae bacterium; assembly: GCA_039683615.1. Classification (GTDB taxonomy): domain Bacteria; phylum Planctomycetota; class Phycisphaerae; order SM23-33; family SM23-33; genus JAJFUU01. Next base: position 124,702 of record JBDKRA010000013.1, on the reverse strand, counting down.
GGTCAGCGCGGCTGCAGGAATCACCGCTGGCACCAGGCGATCGTGCTGTACTACCCCCAGCACCGGGCGCGATTTCTCTCGCAGGTTCCGGCGGCGGGGATCGTGCACGCCGAGGCCGAGCCGCTTCGCTCGGCGATCCAGGGCCTGCACCGCGAGTTCGTCGCCCGTGCCGACATCGAGGTGATGGACGCCTGGTTGGCGCTGATCGACGCGCAGGCACGGCGGCTGGTGGGCAATCCGCAGGCGCCGCTGCGCCTGACGGGGCTGTGGCAGCAGGTCGAGGCCGACCTGGCCCGGGCGTGGACGCTGTCCGAACTGGCGGCTGCGGCCAACATGTCGGAGCGTCACCTGTGGTTGATCTGCCGCCAGGAAACCCTCGCCAGCCCGATGCGATACGTGACGATGCTGCGGATGAACCGCGCGGTGGGCCTGCTCGACGGCGATCAAACGATCGACCACGTGGCGCGCAGGGTCGGGTACGAAGATGGGTTCGCGTTCTCCAAGGCCTTCAAGCGATATCGCGGGATGAGCCCGGCCAACTTCCGCAGCAGAGACGTGGCACGGGCGTCTCGCCCGTGAGTGGCATGGGCGTCTCGCCCATGCTCCCTGACGTGTCGCGGGCGTCTCGTCCGCGTTCCCCGAGTTTCAATGCTCAGGGACACGCACAACGGAGTTGTGCGTGGCACCCGTCTGGGCGTGTGCTGGCATCGAGGCCCCTGCCTGACGATAATGTCCTGAACTTCTTCCCCCCTCGCGAATATATGGGTATAATCAACCCATCACGGCACGAAGTAACCTCTCAATCACGGCAAAATCATGACGAAGACGAACAAGAAACCGCTTGAGTTCAATTGGCAGGAAGGGCACTACGTGGGGCGCGGCGCCAGCGACCGGGCAATCCACTGCTCGGAACTGGTGCACCTGCAGCGCCCCGGAATCACCTTTGTCGGCCAGCACGTCTGGACGCCCGAATGCTGGTCGTACGCCCGCAGCCATGCCTGCGCGCAGGTGATCGTCACCTTCGGCGGGCGAGGGCGATTCTACATCGACGGGCAGTGGCAGGTGGCCGAGAAGAACACCGTCTTCCTCTGCCGCCCCGGATGCGAGGTGGCCGTCCGCGGCCTCAAGGGCTACAAGTGGGAGCTCTGCGCGGTGATGTATTCCCAGGGCGCCGATGAGTCGATGCTGGAAAGCATGCCTGCCCCGACGCTGTACCCCGCCGAGGTGACAGGGCTGCACATGGGCGTCGAGAACCTCTTCCGCGAGCTGTCGGTGCGGGCCGACACCAGCGTGCTGGAAAGCATGGTCGCCCTGATCGACGCCGAATGCCGCTGCCTGATCCACAGCCCGCCCAAACCGCGCCGCCTGGCCGAACTGTGGGCCGCCATCGAGGCCGACCTGGGCCAGCTCTGGACCGTCGAGCACATGGCCGAATTCATGAACATCTCCGATCGCCACCTTGGACGGCTCTGCCACGAAGAGACCGGCACGTATCCGCAGGCGTACCTGGGATACTTGCGGATGCGCCGCGCGGCCAACCTGCTGATGGCCCGCGACCATTCCGTCGAGACCGTCGCCAAACTGGTCGGCTACGACTCGCCCTTTGCCTTCAGCAACGCCTTCAAGGAGCGCCATGGCCTGAGCCCGACCGCCTTCCGTAAGAATCGCCAGGACTGCACGCAGATCGTGCGGGTCAAGCAGGCGGAGGCGGTAGGCTGATGGCGCGGCGGACCCTTCGTAGCTCGGGCCTTATCATTGTCGCTGTAATAGCGGTTGTTTGTGCGGCGGCTGCAATCGCCCAGCAAACCCTGCCCCAGAAAGACACCGCCTCGCGCGTCGTCGTCATCCATAGCGACTCGTTCAAGAAGGACTTTTCAGTCACGGTGGTTCTGCCGGCCAGTTATGAAAAAGGCGACAAGCTTTATGCCTTGGTCGTGCTGCTCCACGGCGTCGACGGCGACCACACCGATTGGCCGAAGATGCTGCCCCTGGCGCCACTGGCGGATAAGTACCAGCGGATCATCGTCGCGCCCACCGCCGGGCCCAACTCGTGGTGGGTCGACCATGGCGGGACGAACTTCGCCGAGACGTTCGTCACCAAGGAGCTCATCGCGTCGCTGAAGAAGCAGGGCTACCGCATCCGCGACGGCGGGCACTGGATCAGCGGCAACTCGATGGGCGGCTGGGGCGCGCTGCACATCGGCCTGGCGCACCCGGAGCTGTTCTCGGCCGTCGGCGGGCTCAGCGCCTGCATCACGCCGGCGCGATGGAAGGGCAAGATCGACCGCACCTGGGGACTGACGGCCGCCATGGGCCCAGCCGGATCGCGCCCGGCGCTGTTCAACCCGCAGCAGATCACCGAGCTGGCCAAGCGCAAGGGCCTGGTGCTCTCGCTTCTGTGCGGCCAACAGGACGGCCTGTTTGAAAAAGAAAACAACGCCGCCCACGCCGCCCTGGAAGCGGCATCGGTGCCGCACCAGTGGCAGGTGCTTCCCGGCAAGCACAACGCCGCCTTCTGGATGGGTAACCTGCCCAAGCAGTTGGAGTATTTCCAGACGAAAGCTGTCAGCTTTCAGCTATCAGCTTTCAGTTCGGAACTGATTGCTGACAGCCGATAGCTGATAGCTGAGAGCATTCTCTTGATCCTGCTGATCGCCGACATCCACGCCAACTACCACGCCCTGAAGGCCGTGCTCGATGCCTTTGCCGACGTGGATGAAACATGGTGTCTGGGCGACGTGATCTCGTACGGCTGGCAGCCCAGCCAGTGCCTCGACCTGGTCCGTCGGCGGTGCAGCAAGATCATCCGCGGCAATCACGACGTGCAGTGCTACGGCGGGGCCATCACGCCAAGCGAGCAGGAATACCTGGCCGCCCTGCCCGAGCGGATCGAGGTCGTTCTCGATGGCACGCGATATCTGCTCACCCACGACGTGCCGGGACAAAAGGCGTACTTCACCAGCGAGACCGACAGCGAAGTCTTCGAGGTCCTGTTGGCCGGCGTCGCGCAGGACGTGGTCTTGTGCGGGCACTCGCATACCGCTATGCTCATCGAGGCCGCCGGCAAGAAACTGGTGAACGTCGGGACTGTCGGCCAGCCGCGCGACGGCGACCCGCGGGCGCAGTGCATGCTGATGGAGGACGGGCGCTTCAGCTTCCGCCGCGTGGCGTACGATCTGGATGCGATGGAGGCCGACTACCGCCGTCTCGCCCCGCCCGGCGACGAGATCGACAGTTGGATCCGCTGGGCCCGCCAGGGCATGGTGGACGTTCACGGCCTGCAGCGCGGGCCGTTCAGCGAGTAGTGTTGGTTAACTGGTTAACTGGTTAATTGGACTTCGAGTTGGACGAGTTAACCAGTCAACGAGTTAACCAGTTAACGAGGTAACAGAAGGAACAAGCATGTGTGCCAACAGCAGTACCGCCAGCGAGCAGCATCGAATCATCCAGATCCCGCAGCAGTACGGCGGCGGGACGTTCCAGCGAACGACGCACCCTGACGCGCAGTGGTTCGGCGAGGGGCGCCTGGGCCTGTTCATGCACTGGGGCATCAACAGTTGCGCCGGCGACGCCGACATCTCCTGGGGCATGATCGCCAACACGTCCTGGGACCGCGGGCTCAAGAATCGCAACAAGATCACCCCGGCCGAATACTACGCCCTGGCCAAAAAGTTCTACCCGGACAATTACGATCCGGAGAAGTGGCTGGCCGCGGCCAAGGACGCGGGCTTCACCTATGCGGTGCTGACGACCAAGCATCATGACGGCTACACGCTCTGGCCCAGCCAGTTCGGCGAGATGGGCACGCGCGTCTACATGGGCGGTCGCGACCTGGTGGCCCCGTACGTAGCCGCCTGCCGCAAGCTCGGGCTCAAGGTCGGCCTGTACTACTCGCCGCCGGATTTTTACTTCAACCGCGAGTACATGTCGTTCGGCTGCGCCAGCGATCCGGAGAAGACCGGCGGGATGAACCACGAGCCGCGCGAGATTCCGCCCGAGCCGCCGGAATGGAAGGAAAAGAATGCCGCGCATATCCGCGGGCAGATCAAGGAACTGCTGACCTGGTACGGCAAGGTCGACCTGCTGTGGTTCGACGGCGGACCCAACGTCATCTCGATGGAAGAGCTGCGCGGCATGCAGCCGGGGATGGTGATCGACCCGCGCATGCACGGCTACGGCGACTTCGACACCTGGGAGTGCGGCATGGGCTCGGTCCCGCCGCCGGACTGGTGGGAGCTGTGCGAACGCTGGAACATCGGCCCGTGGGGCTACACGTACCACGACGAGACGTATTGGCCGCTGCGCCGCATGCTGAGCCGCTTCACGCACACGCGGTGCTGGGGCGGCAACTACCTGCTCAACGTGGCCCCCAACCGCCACGGCGAGCTGCCCGAGATCTACTACCGCCGCATGGGCGAACTCAAGGCCTGGATGGACAAGAACAAAGAGTCCGTCTTCGGCACCGGCCGCGGACCGTTCCCCCAGCAGTCCAACCTGCCCGTGACGACCCGCCAGGGCGAGAACACCTGGTATGTCCACGTGCCGGCCGACTTCAACGACGCCCCGCGCATCAGCGGCGCCGGCAAACCCGCAGCCGTGACCATGCTGGCTACGGGCAAAAAGCTCAAAACCTCCTTCAAGGCCGGCGAACTGACCATCGACCTGCCCGCCGCCCTGCGAGGCGACAGCGTCGACGTGATCAAGATCGTCTGGTGAGTTCAAGCTATCAGCTGTCAGCTTTCAGCCAGAACACGGCTGAAAGCTGATAGCTGAGAGCGGATAGCTTCTTCAAATCTCCCACTCTGCCCGCCCGTGGCGGCTATCATTTTTTGAGAGGAGAACAAACATGCCGAAAACACAACAGGCACAAAATCCCATGGGCGTCGACGAGCATCCCGGACACGACCATCACATGTGCGAGTTGGTCAGCCGCCGGCTGATGACGCAGGTAGCCAAGTACTCCAAAGACGCGAGGTATATCTGCCACGTGTGCGGGCGAGCGGCCTCCAGCGCCGAGAATCTCTGCGAGCCGGTAGAGATCTGAACGCAAACCCAACGCCAACGTGGGTGTATAGCGCACAGCCGAGGGCGCCGTGGCACGCAAGGCCTACAGACCCGGAGAGCCACGATCCTTCAGGGGTCTGTCGGCATGGCGGCCGGCCGCGCGGGGCGCGGGATCGTGTCTGGTGTGCTTCGTCCGCCGGCCATGGCGACTTGGGGATGATAGATTGCATTAACGTGCAGCCGGATTAGAATCATGTGACGATCCGCACCAGCCGTAGCGGGTGCGCTATGCGCCCGTCGGAAGATATCAAAGGGAGTCTTGCGATGACCGAATCGAGTTTGAATCAGCCCCAGTCAGCCGCACCGACCACGCCGCCGCCGATGCCGGCCCAGCCGGGCCGCCGCGTCGGCGTGTGGATCTTCGTCTCGGTGCTGGTGGCGCTGCTGCTGGTGTCGCTGCTGATCAACCTGGGCCTGATCGCGATGCTGGCCGGCGCCCAGGGCGAGCAGGGCCTGGCCACGACGACCGTTCGCGACGGGGACTCGCGCCAGACGGTCGCCCTCTATGACATAGCCGGCGTGATCGACTCCAGCGCGGCCAGACAGTTCCAGAAATTCTACAATGCCATCGACGACGACCAGAACGTCAAGGCCGTCGTGCTGCGCGTCGAGAGTCCCGGCGGGGCCGTGGCGTCCTCGGATGAAATGCACGAAATCGTCCTTCGACTCAAGGGCAAGGGCAAGAAGGTCGTCGTCTCGATGGGCTCACTGGCCGCCAGCGGGGGGTACTACGTCTCGGCCGCGGCCGACACCATCGTGGCCGAGCGCACGACGCTGACGGGCAGCATCGGCGTGATCGCCACATGGTTCGTCTTCAAGGGCACGCTGGACAAGATCGGCGTCGACCCGATCGTGATGAAATCGTCGCACGCCGCCGACTGGAAGGACGCGCTGAGCCCGCTGTCGAAGCCGGCCCCGTACCAGCAGCAGTACATCCAGTCGCTGCTCAACGAGACGCAGGAGACGTTCGAGGACGTCGTCAGGAAGGGGCGGGGCGAGCGCCTCAAGACCCGCAAGGCGACCGTCGAAGTGCCCGCTACGCAGGAAGCCAAGGCCCAGACGCACGAACACACCGAGCCCTTCAATGGAAAGATATACAGCGCCGCCGGAGCGATGGAACTGGGACTGGTGGACATGATCGGCTACGAGCGTGACGCCTGCGACCGTGCCGCCAAGGCCGCCCAGCTGGGCAACCCCAAGGTCGTCCGCTACAGCCCCAGGCATGGCCTCTTCACCTCCCTGGCCGAAGGCCGCTCGCAAGGCCTGGATGTCCAGACCCTGCGCCAGATGCAGACGCCGACGATCGAGGCGATCTGGAGGCCGTAGGAAGAACGGCAAATCACAAATTTCGAGAGTGATGCCTCCGTCATGGAGGGATACTTAAAGAACACAAATAACAGCAAAACAGGAAGGGGTTTCCGGGTAAGCTGTTTCCGTTTGCTGTTTTGTGTTTTGCTGTTTGTCTTCTTGTTTGTGTCTTGTGGTTTGTGTTCTGGAATTTACCTCAACCCATGAACTGTGCCGCCGCTTTCCTGACGTTCTTGACACTTGCCGCTTCGCCGGAGGCTGGCGAGGCCTTGCCGCCGGTGTCGCCACGCGCGATCGATCGCGCCGTGGCCGTGGGCAGCGCTTATCTGGCTGCGCAGATCACGTCGAAGGGGCCGTGCAAAGACGAGTTCCCACAGGGCAATCCGCGCTACGGCGGCAAGACGGCCATCATCGTCTATGCGATGCTCTCTGCCGGCGGCGACGCCAAGGCCACGCCCCTGCGCGAGGCGCTGGATTGGCTGACGGCCGCCCAGCTCAACGGAACGTACGCCGTCTCGATGCGGGCCTGCGCGCTGGCCCAACTCAAGGGCAAGGACCCCCATCCGCAATTGGCCAAGGACGTGGCCTGGCTGATTGCGGCTGCAGGCGAGGACGGGTCGTACACCTACACCAGCAAGGCCGGCGCCTCCGCGGCCGACAGCGCGGTCTACGACAACTCGAACTCGCAGGCGGCCGTGATGGCGGTGGCTGCCGGGGCGCGGCGCGGGCTGGGCATCCCGCCGGACTACTGGCAGAAGGTCGAACGACACTGGCTGCGCCAGCAGCAGGTCGACGGCGGGTGGGGCTATGTCGTGCGCGGCAGCCCGGCGCGGCCGCAGACGTACGGGTCGATGACGGCAGCGGGGCTGGCCAGCCTGTACGCGTGTTTCGACGCCCTGCACGCTCAGGAGTACGTTCGCCCGCTGACGAGCGAGTATAAGCCCATCGCCGACGCGCTGGCGTGGCTGGACAAGAATTGCCAGGGTGACGCCAATCCGCACAAAGGCCCGAACTACTACTATGACTGGCTGCTGGCCCTGTCGCGCGTCGGGGCGGCCTGCGGGCGAAAGCAGTTCGCCGCGCAGGACTGGTACGCCCAGACTTTGCGAGAGCTGCTCGACCGCCAGAACAGCGACGGAAGCTGGGCAGACGGACCCGTCTCCACGGCCATGGCCTTGCTCACGCTGGCGCAGGGATATCAGCCGGTGCTGATCAACAAGCTGCGCTACGAGGGCAAGTGGAACGTGCGCCCGCGCGACACGGCCATGCTATGCCGGTACATGGGCTACACGTTCGAGCGCCCGCTGGCGTGGCAGGTGGTCGACATCGACAGCGACTACCGCTCCTGGCTCGAAGCGCCCATCCTCTATATCAGCGGCGCCGGGCGCGTGCAGTTCAGCGACGAGCAGATCGCCCGCCTGCGCGACTACGCCCTGGCCGGCGGGCTGATCGTATCGGAGTCGGCCGGCAATAGCGGCTCGTTCACGCTGGACATGCACGAGGCGTACAGCCGCATGTTTCCCAGCCTGGTCCTGCGCCAGTTGCCGCCCGACCACGAGGTCTACTCGATTTACTTCAAGGGCAGCGACGTCGCGGGCGCGTGGGGCATTTCCAACGGGGCGCGGCTACTGGCCATCCACGCCCCGCGCGAGTTGTCGTTGGCGTTGGAGCTGGGTCCGCAAAAGGCCAATCTCCCGATCTTCGAGCTCATGGGCAACATCTACATGCTCGCCAGCGACAAGGGCAACCTGCCCCCGCGCGGCAGCACGCCTTGGCCGCCCGCCCGGCCGTTCAAACCGCGCCGCGTCCTGAGCGTGGTTCGCCTGGCGTACAGCGGTAACGACGACCCCGAGCCGATGGCGTGGAACCGCCTGGCGCTGTTGATGGGCCTGCGCCACCAGATCGAGCTGCAGGTGCTGGGACCGCTGCCCATCGAGCGACTCGACCCGCGCATGCACCCGGTGGCCAGCCTCTGCGGCACGGGCGACTTTCGCCTCAAACCCACCGAAACGGAAGCGATCAAGAACTACCTCCTCGGCGGTGGCACGCTGATCGCCGATGCCGTCGGCGGCTCGGCTGCGTTTGTCGAGGCCCTGGAGAGTCAGCTTCGTCCGGTGCTGGCCGGGGCGCTGCGCGGGCCCTTGGCTTCGCACATCGCCTTTAACGGGCCTGAGAATATCTCGCGCGTCTACTACCGCCGCGTGTTGGCCGCGACCCTCGGCGAGGACCAGCGACAGGACCAGCGACTGCGATGCATCGCCCTGCCCATCCCCAACGACGCCACCGGCCGCGCCCGCCCGGCGATTATCTACTCCAGCGAAGACCTGACCAGCGGCCTGCTCGGCCGCGCGTCCTACACCATCCGCGGATACCGCGAAGATTCAGCCGTGGCGATGATGACCAACCTGCTCGTCTACGCCACCGACATGCACGCCAAACTCGTCGCGGCCCCGCAGTCGCCGGCCAGCCAGCCGGCAAGCCAATCTGCGCCCCGCGCCGCGACGCAGCCCGCGCCCAAATCCCCGGCGACCAAACCCGACATCCTCCGCCCAGACCTGGGCGGCGAGTTCTAGCAGCACGCGTCCGGCCGCAAACAAGGCGATCCGGTGAGGCCTGTGGCGGCTGCGGATCGGGGATTGGGACGCTTACCGCTTTCGTTTGAGCGCCCCCATCGTCGGCGTTCATCTGAATCGTGCTGCCGGCGTGCCAGGGAAAGTGGTAAACGACCCTTGCGGAACTGCCGTGCGTTTCCACCAATGTGCTATTGGGCTTGCGGCGGCGTCGATGGGAGAGAATAATCAGGCCATGCCGTCCCGCCCGCTACAAACCGCAATCGATATCGCAGCGATGGTGGCCTTGGCGCTGGTGATCATCGTCAACAGCGCCACCGCCCCCAGCAACTTCTACAAGTACGCCCAGATGCGCCAGGCCGGGGCGGCGATGGGCATGATCGAAGAGGGCGACATCCTCACCCCGCACACCCATGCCGGCGGGCTGATGCGAAAAGGGCAGATCTTCAACCTGGTGGCTGCCGGGGCGGTGTTGCTGACCGGCGTGCATGATGATTGGGTCTTCTGTCTGCCCAGCGCGGCCGCTGCTATCGCCACCGTCCTGCTTGTATACGCCCTGGGTCGGCGGTGGTTCGGGCGGCGCGTGGGGCTGCTTTCGGGCGTTCTGTGGCTGACGATGCTGCACATGCGCAAGCTGGTGTTCCTGGCCACCACGGACATGATGCTGACGCTGTGGATCGTCCTGGCGGTCTTCTGCCTGGATCGGCTGCTGTTCCACCGCGGGCGGCGCAGCGTCGGCTGGGCCATGGGTCTGTGGGCGGCGATGATCCTGGCGGCGCTGACTAAGGGCTGGGGCGTCGTCAACCTGCCTCTGATAGGCGGCCTGGTTGCCCTGGCTGCGGCAGTGGGTCCGGGATTCGGCGCCGCCTCGCGCGTCGGAGGTTTCCTCAACGGCCTGGCCGTTTCGGCGCGGCTGGTGGGGCGGCGCTGGTGGCGGGCGATCATGGCCCTGCAGATGTGGTGGGGCCTGCCGCTGATGCTGCTGGCGGTCTGCGGCATCCTGTGGGCGATGGCTGGCCGCGCCGGCGGCGAGTTCATGAACGTCCTCAAGTTCGAGATCCTCCAGCGCGCCACCGGGCAGGGCGCCCATGCGCCCAAGGCCGCCAGCCTTCCGGCGTTTGCGAGCCTGATCTACTACGCCCTGCCGGCGTCGGTCTTCGCCATCGGGGCGCTGTTCCAGGTGCGGCCACGGAAGTGGCTGACGCGAGACGGCGGGATCTATCTGCCGCTGATCTGGATCCTCGTCACGGTGGTGCTCTTTACGCTGCCGCACGGTTTCCGCCCGGACTATCTGCTGCCGTGCTACGCGGGCGTGGCGATCCTGGGCGCCTGGTCGGTCGAGGAGGTTGTCCGTCGCGGCAGCGCCTGCCGCACGGGGCGAATCCTGCGGCATCTCTACGCCTTGACGGCGATTGTGATCGGTGCGGGCGGGGCGATCCTGGCGCTGCTGTTGGCGCTGCACAGCAACCTGCCACTGCGGCTGGCGGCAGCAGTGCCGATGCCCGCGACGGCTGTGCCGCTTGCCATGGTGCTGCTGTGGGCGGCGGTCGCGCTGGGCGCGGCCACGGCGACGTGGGCGATCGTTGCCAGCTTGCGCTGGCGAGTGGCGCAGGTGGCGGCGGCCGCGTGCATCGGGATGCTGCCGCTGTTGTTTTCGTACGAGCATTTTCTCAGCGAACCTGCTCGCGGCGGCGACGGGGAGACGATGCGGCAGTTTTGCCGGCAGGCCTCGCGGATCATCGGCAAGGATCGCGTCATTACGTTCTGGGCCGACTGGTCCGGCTTCGCGCTGTATCACGGCCGGTTCTGCCCCATCCTGTCGACGTCGCAGACGCTGACGGGCAACGAGCGAAACCGGCTGCTGATGACCTGGCGCCAGATGCAGCAGCAGAAGATCGAGTGGCTGGTGACGTGCGACCGCGGACTGGTCGAGATGGGCCAGTTCGCCGACGCCGCGCCCGGGGCGACCGACGAAGGGCTCTATCGCATCAAAGACGGCAAGCAATGGCGGGCGTTCAAGGTGCTTCCGGACCTGATCGCCCAGCGGATCGCCCTGCAATCACCGCCGGTGAAGGCGTACGGGATGGGGCGGTTCTACCTCATCCGCCTCAAGAGCGGGGCGGCGATCCACGGCAAGCCCGGGACGGTCGGCCACGTCAACTCGGACCGCGACGCCGAGGACGACGGCGATGACACGCCCTAGCGGAGGCATCATGCATCCACGCTTGCCCGGATGGCTGCTATCAGGTCCTGCCAGGGTCCGCTCTTGCTCAAGTAGGCCGCCGCGCCGGCCTTGCGCATGGCGTCGGCTCGTTCCTCCTGGGCGAACATGGACAGACCAATGATCCGCACGTCGGGATGCTCGGCGTGGATGGTCTGGGTGGCCTCGATCCCATCCATGTGCGGCATGTTGATGTCCATGAGCACCACGTCGGGGCGAAGTTGCCGCACGCAGTCCAGGGCGGCCGGGCCGTCCGAGGCCTCGCCCACGACGGCGATGCCGCCTTCTTCATCGAGCAGCCGCGCCAGGCCCTGCCGCACGACGATGTGATCGTCCACCAGCAGGACGCGGATCTCGTTGTCGGCGACGGAGCAGGTTCGGGTCTCGCCGGCGCCGTCCGCCGATGCCGGCGCGGCGCTGGACGGCGCCGCGGGGACTTTCATCTCGCCGTCGCCCCGTAGCGGCGCCCAGAGCGTGAAGCGGCTGCCATGGCCCGGCGTGCTGTCGATTTCCATCCGTCCGCCCATGAGATCCAGACGCTCGCGGATGCTGAAGAGTCCGAACCCGCCGGAGGCGCCTCCGCCGATCCGCAGCATCGCCGGGTCGAACCCGGCCCCCTCGTCGGCGACCATGATCCGGATGCTGCCGTCTATCCGCCTGACAGCGACACGGGCCGTGTGCACCTGGGCATGCTTGGCGGCGTTGAACAGCAGTTCCCGCACCGACTGGAAGAGCAGGACCTTCATGTCTTCCGATTCCGGGACGGCGCCTTCGTCGGATTGCAGCTCGACGGTCAGTCCGTGCTTCTGCTGCATCCAGTTGACCAGCCACTCCAAGGCCGGCGCCAGCCCGCCCTGGTGCAGGATCGGCGGACTGAGCTCGCCGGTGAGCGAGCGGGAGCGTTCGATGGACTGCTGCAGGAGGTCGTCGACGTCGGCGGCCCGGCGGGACACAGTCTCGTCGGCGCTGCGTCGAAGCGGCTGCACGCGAAAGCGGGCGCCGACCAGCAATTGCTGGAGGTCGTCGTGAAGCACGTGTGCCAGCCGCTGACGTTCACGCTGCTCGGCGAGGGTCAGCTCCGATGCCAAGGCTCGCAGTTGCTCGCCGCGGCGCTGCAATTCCTCGGTGCGCTGCGCGACGCGCAGTTCGAGTTCGTCATGCGCCCGGCGCAGGTCTTCGTGGGCGACCTTGAGGTCGGTGATGTCGTGGATGATCTTCGAGGCCCCGACAGTCCGCCCCGCGTGGTCCTTGACGGGCGAAGCGGTCACCGAGACGACGATCTGCCGGCCATCCTTCGCCACCCGCACGGTCTCACGGCGGTCGACGCGCTCGCCGGCCCGCAACTGCTGGAGGATTTCATCTTCTTCCCCCACTCGATCCTCCGGCAGCAGCAGGGTGATTGACCGGCCGATGACTTCCTGGGCCCGGTAGCCGAACAGGCGCTCGGCGCCGGTATTCCAGGTCCGGATCGTGCCGTTGAGGTCCTTGGAAACAATGGCGTCGTCGGAAGACTCGACGATCGCCGCCAGGCGCGCCTGCAATTCCTCGGCCGCCTTGCGCTGGGTGATATCGGTTACGAAGCAGTAGTAGTAGAGCGGCCGCCCGGCGGCATCGCGCGCGAGGTGGGCCAGCAGTTCGATCGGAACGCGCGTGCCGTCCTTGCGGAGGCACTCCTTCTCATATCGCACGGGCAGCCCCGTGCGATGGAGCTCATCGAGCTTCTCTTGTTCGAGCGGCCGCCACTGGACGGGCGTCAGGGTATTGCTCCAGTCAATCTGAGCCAGTTCCTCGCGGCTGTACCCGGTCAGGCGTTCAAAGGCCCCGTTAAGGCGACCCAAGCGACCGTCGAGGAAAACCACGGCGAAGGGCTGGTCGGAGTGTTCCAGCAGTTCGGACAGGAAGCGGTTTCGCTCGGCCGACTCGGCCAGTTGCTGCTGCAGCCGGAGTGTTTCCAGAACTTGTCCGCACTGAGCAGCCAGCCACTGGGCCAGGCGGAACTGCTCGCTCGTCCACTCCTGCTTCTGGCAGCTATAGATGGTGACGGCGCCCAAGAGTCCTTCGCCCACGTGGAAGGGCGAGGCCAGGGCGGCCTGGAAGGGCTCCTGGGCGGCGCTCTGGAGCAGCTTGATGTCGGGCCGCAGCGACGCATCGTTTATGCAGGCCGTTCGCCCTTCTTGAACGACCAGACCCAGGAAGGTGCCTTCCACCGGCCATGACGGCGGCGCTTCGGGCAGTCCGGCGCAGGCGCGGATCAGCAGTTCGTTCTCCTGCCTTTGGCAGACGACCACGGCCGAGGCGGGCGGACCGAACATTTCCATTGCCGCCTTGCAGATGTCGTTGAGGACGGTCTCTTCACCGGTGGGCAGACGGGTGGCCTCGAGGAGCTTCTGAAGCATGCTTTCACGGGAGGCCAATTCGGTATTGAGCGACTGGATTTCCTCGGACTGTGTTTGCAGTTCCTCGTTTTGCTGGGTCAGTTCCTCTGACTGCTGCGAGAGCTCCTCGGACTGCTGGGCGAGTTCTTCGTTCTTGCCGGCCAGCTCTGCCGCCTCCTGCTGCGAGGCCAGGGCGATGGCCTCGGCCCATCGCGAGCGGCGCAGACGCTGGGCCACAACGCAAAGGAGCATGTTGGTTCCGGTGAAGATCGCTGTGGCAATGATGTCATTGAGTGAGCCGATGCCGAATCCGTGCGGTTCGATGAACCAGTAATCGGCAACCAGGGCACAGAGCACTGCCGTTACGATGCCCGGCCCGCCCCCGCAAACGACGGCCACCAGAAGCACCGCCGGGTAGAAGGTGATGAAGGTCGGCATGGGGCCGAACTTCAGGATCAGCCACCATCGCGCCACACCCGCCAATGCGACGGCAACGACCGCAAATGCGTAGCTAAGGGCGATCCGGACCCATGTGGCGCCGTCGGCGGAGGGGTCGATCGCATCGCTCTCCAATCGCCCCCTGCGAATCAGGATTATTGCCGCTACGCCCATCGCCAGCAGCGACAGCGGCAATCCGCCCAGGATGGTCCAGGCGGCCCAGAGGGCGGTAGAGCGGGAAGCCTCCTGGCGCGTCTGCAGCAACTGCTCCTCGCGCTGGTTCATCCGGTCCACCAGAAGGCGGGCATTGTCCATAGCCTTTTGACCACGGTCGCCAAGAACGACCGCAGTGGCAGCCTGCAGCCCTGACTTGCGGCGAAGATTAATCGTCTGACGCAGTTCCTCCAGCTTCAAATCGGCGAGCTTCTGCAACTGCGCCAAGTCCGCCTGCTGGGCTGGATTGTCCTGGGTCAGTTCTACCGCGCGAGCCCACCTGGCATGGAGGACGTCGGCCGCGCCGTTATAGGGCACCAGGTAGTCTTCTTCACCGGTCAGCAGGAACCCTCGCTGGCCCGTTTCGGCGTCTTTGAGGGCCGACAGGAAGCCGGTGAGGTTTTCCATGACCTCGTGCGTGTGCACCACCCAGCGGTCGTTTTCGACGAGCCGCTGGGTGTTGACATACGACGCCATTCCCACAATGCCGACGACGATCAGCACGGCGGCAAAACCCGCGACGATTCTTGTGCTTCGAACCATTCGACAATCTCTCTTATGGCTTGGTTTCTTGCCGCGCTTCACGCGGCAAACGATAAAGGCATCGGTTGATGCTTCGTAGTCCCGCCGGCGATGGCGGACGTTCCGCCCTGCCCGATACCAGCACGCCGCCGGCCCGCAGTTCCGTGACCATCTCCTGCCACACGGCCGCGGCTGACTGGGCCTTGAGGTAGATCGCCGCGTTGCGCCACAGGATGACGTCCCAGGGCCCATCTTCCACGCCCGCCAGCACGTCGCGGATGCGCCACTGGATGTTCCGGCGCAGCGATTCCACCACTCGCCATCGCAGGCCGTCCTGCCGCAGGTACTTGCGACGAAGTTCGAGCGACATTCCTTTCAAGCTGCTCGGGTCGTAGAGCCCCTCGCGCGACTGGCAAATGGCGTCGCGACGGCAGTCGGTGCCCAGCAGAACGCAGCGGTCCAGCAGCCCCGCTTCGGCCAGCAGGATCGCCATGCTGTACAGCTCGGCCCCGTTGGAACAGGCGGCGCTCCAGATTCGGACAGGTCCCGGCCGCGGGGCCAGCTCGGCCACGATGAAATCCCGCACGGCCTCCAGGACGCCCGCGTCGCGGAAGAACTCCGTCACGCCGATCAGGAGCGAATTGACCGCCGCCGTCAGCAGTTGGGGGTCCCGCTCGATGCGGCGCCGCGCGTGAGCGGCGCTGTCGGCCTTGATCGCCCGCAGGCACGCCGGCAGGCGCCGATGCAGCGGCGCGGCGCGGTAGGCGCTGGCGGGCAGGGCGGCCTGTTCGAGGACCCAGGCGACGAATGCATCCAGAGGTTCGTTTTCGGCAGGCGGGGCGGGCAGCGTGTTGCCGCCGGGGGCGCGCAGGCTGGGACGACCAAGGGAGAGCTTGCCCTCAAACAGGATATGCTCCAGAGATCGACCCTGATGCGCAGTCATGACCTGCTCTTCCGTGCGATAAACATTTACTCGCAGCAGTGCCGGCAGCAAAGAACAGCGTAGTACATCAAAACCATTTTGACCCCGCAAGTACGGTTCTGCCCTGCATATTACGTACTGCGGAGGCATCCGGTTCGGGATCAGGCTCCCTCTGCGGCGGCAGCGGCTGCGGCGCGGATGGCAGCAGCCCGGGCGAACTGGAAGACGGCGCCGGCGGCCGTGGTCGCGACGATGGCGGCGGCGATCACCAGCCAGGTGTTGACGCTGTCGGGCCACATCTGCGGGCGGATGAGCCACAGTCCCAGGACGCAGGCGGCGACGGTCATCAGGGCGCCCATGAAGCTGGCGAGGATGGCGATGATCATGCGCGGGAAGATCAGTCCGGCGAACAGCGCCACCAGCATGGCCGGGCCTATCGAGACGATCACGGCGGACTGGTGCGAGGCCCAGGCCTGCTCGACCAACTGGCGGTCGAAGAGCCCCGTCCAGACGTACGCAAACCACGAGATCAGGTCGGCGCGGGCGCGCGGGTCGATGGTGTATTCGCCCAGGTTGACGGCCAACACGATCCATGCGACGCCGCCTGCCATCGCGGCGGCGAACAGCGACCAGCTCACGCGCGTCACCAGCACGGCCAGGGCGGCGACGACGGCCACGGTCGCGATCTGCAGCGCCAGGGGATTGAAGTTGATCAGTTGCTGCGCCAGCGGGGCGAGGATGAATCCGCCGATGACGCCGGCGACCAGGGCGGGGATGCGGTGCAGTCGCAGACCCCAGATCAGGAACGAGGCGCCGACGATAATGCCGACGGCCACGAGACTCCACCCCTGCCAGGGGATGATCTCAGGCGCGGGAGGGTAAGGGATCGAATGCATTTTGATTGAGCTCTCTGGCTGCTCTTGCAGCAAATGCCCGACCGTTCCATCGGCCGGGTCCTAGTGCTTCTTCATGCGGTGGACAACGTCGAGTTCTTTCCGGGCCATGTCGGTCTTGGCCGGGTCGCTCAGCAGCTTGATCGCGCGGTCCAGGGTCTCTTCCGCCCGATCATATTGCTGCAAATATCGGCCATACAGCAGCCCCAGCAACAGGTAGATGTCGCCCATGTTGCCGTAGCTGCCGTAGTGTCGGGCGAAGCGTTCATAGGCGTCGGCGGCGGCGGGATATTGCCTGGCGGCCATCAGCCAGTTGGCCACGTCCAACTGGTTTTGCTGGGGCAGGACGGCGTCATCGGCGATCTGCACCAGTTGCAGATAGCCCGAGGCGGCCTGTTCGATCTGCCCCTGCCGGCAGGCCTCGCCGATGGCCCGGCGCAATTCGATTTCGCGTGCGGTGGAGCCATGGCCTTGTTCGCTGCGGGCGACGGTCACGTCGATGGGGCGGCTGGACATTCCGGCCACGCCGGGGCTGAAGGGGTTGTACCCGCCGGCGACCATGGCGCGATAGCGCCCGCGCCGCCGTCCGTGGCGGATCAGGCTCAGCAGGTCGTAGGCGTCGCGCGGCAGGAGGCTCGCCGCGAGCAGGGCAACCGTCATGGCGATCCCGAACACCGCCCCGGCCAGGTGGGCCGCGTATGCCACGCCGCCGCCGGTGGAGGCGCTGCCGGCCCCGAGCATGCCCAGCGTCATGACGAGGTTCTCGATGAAGTAGAACAGCACGAAATACAGGCTGGAAATCTCGAAAGGGATGATCAGCGGAAGCAGCAACAGCACCATGACGTGCGTGCGAGGCAGCAGCACGAGGTACGCGCCGGTGACAGCCGAGATGGCGCCCGAGGCCCCCAGCACCGGCGCCTGCCCACCCATGGCCAGATATCCCAGGCTCGCCAGGATGCCCCCGGCGAGATAGAACGCCGCGTAGCCCACGTGCCCGAGGCGGTCGTTGATCCCGTTGCCGAAGACCCACAGGAAGACCATGTTGCCCAGCAGGTGGCCCCACCCGGCGTGCAGGAAGATCGACGTGAAGAACTGGTACAGGTGCGGCGCCTGCGGATACAGCAGCAGCCGATAGGTGTCGCGCTGGTGGCCTTCAAAGTGGAACCCCGCCACGAACACGACGATATTAATGGCGATCAGCGCGTAGTTCACCCACGGCCGCCCGCGCATCCTGTAGTCTGTTTTGATCGGAAGCATGTCGTCTCGTATGTCGGTTCGACATTGTATGGGAGCATCGCGGCGATGGCCAGAAAATCGGGGGCGTGCCCTGACCCCCGGTCTCCTGCATGTGGTATAGTGTGCGTCTATGGAGATGATCGCGAAGTACCTTCCCGCCGGAACCGATCCGATGATGTTCATCGTCGTCGGGTCGCTGTCGACAATCCTGATGAGCATGGCCAAGGCCGGCTTCGGCGGGAGCATGGCGCTGCTGGCCACGCCGATGATGATCTACGCCTGCTCGCGCGACGGCTTCTACGCCAACGGCATCATCCTTCCGCTGCTGATGGTCTGCGACCTGATCTCGGTGTACTTCTGGTGGCGCAAGTGGAACTGGCGGGCGGTGTGGATGATCCTGCCTGGCGGCACCATCGGCATCCTGATCGGCTGGATCGTGCTGCATTGGCTCAACCAGATGCAGGCTGCCGGCCAGAAGGAACTGGCCAACGCCTGGCTCATGACGGGCATCGGCGTGTTCTGCCTGTGGTTCGTCGCACTGCAGATATACAAGGCCCGCCGCGGCGAGGACACCCCGTTTCGCCCGGTATTCTGGCAGGGTTCGTGCGTGGGCACGGCCGCCGGGTTCACCAGCATGATCGGCCACTCTGCCGGCCCGATCACGCAGATGTACATGGTCAGCCAGCAACTGCCCAAGGGAATGTTCGTCGCCAGCACGGTGCTGTACTATTGGATCGGCAACGCCCTGAAGTTCGGGCCGTACATGATTGAAGGCCAGGTCAACACCAACACGCTGATCGCGTCGCTGGCGCTGGTGCCGGCGG
Organism: Phycisphaerae bacterium; assembly: GCA_039683615.1. Taxonomy (GTDB): domain Bacteria; phylum Planctomycetota; class Phycisphaerae; order SM23-33; family SM23-33; genus JAJFUU01. The sequence goes on along the minus strand of JBDKRA010000013.1, from coordinate 106,116 downwards.
TGGTGATCGGGACGGTGCTGGGCGTGTACCTGCACCGCCGCGTGGGCGCCCGGCAGTTCACCGTCCTGGTCTACACGCTGCTGGCGCTGGCCGGCGGCGGACTGGTCTACGATGGCATCAAGACCTTCTTGAAGTAGCATGAGAATCGCACCGCAAAGCCTGACCGTGCTGCTGGCGGCGCTCGCCGTGGGCGGTTGCACCGCCGACATGCGAGACACGGTCGTGATCGCGCATTTCCCGCCGTTCTACACGCCCGATCTCAAGACCATCGCCGTGGCGCCCTTCGACCCCGGCAGCGGCGACCCGCGATCGGCCGACATCGTCGCCGCCGCGGCCGCCCAGGCCTTGGCCGAGGACGGCACCTACACTGTCATCGGCGGCCTGCGACTGGAGCGCATGGCCCGCAGCCACGGCGTCGAGCTGGGCCGCTACGATTCGCCACAGGTGATTGCGGGCAAGCTTAAGCAGATCCCCGGAATCCAGGCCGCCGTCGTCGGCAAGATCACGCAGCTCACCACCGGCAACAACGTCAATCTCGGCGGGGCTTCCAGCAGCTTCAACGAGATCTGGGACAACAACTACACCGGCCGACAGAAGGGCGTCGCCAACAAGGTCGCTCTCAAGGCCGACGTGGTGATGATCGGCGTCGACCGCCCGTTCACCGCCCATGCCCGCGCCCTGACCGGCGAATTCGCCTCGGCCGGCGTCGACCATCCGGAAATGAGCGTCGATCAGTGCTTGGGAGAAGCCGCCAAGAGCATGGGCGGCCAGCTCGCCCAGCGGTTCGTCGCCAAGAGCGAGAAGGTCGCCGTCTACTTCAACCGCACGCTGACCGTAGAGGCCCAGACCTCGCCCGGCAAGACGGCCGCCGCGCGGTACTTCAATGCCGACCAGGAAATGATCGTGCAGGTGCGCCTGCCCGCCCAGTGCCAATACAACCGCATGCGACTGGCTGTCACCGCCAGCTCCGCCCGCGAGGCCGGCGACTTCGCCGCCGTCTTCAACGGCACCGCCATGCCCACCTCGCAACCGGCGACGACGCTGGCCGTCTGGGCCCTGCACGAGTTCACCTGGCCCGAAAATGCCACCACCTACACCTGGAGACTCCCCCTGAAATCGATCGCCGCCAAGACCGGAGCGGGATGGTACGCGGTGAATCTCTACTGCTCAAATCAGCACGTCACCAGCGCGACGTTCAAGATCAATAAGTAGATCGCCACCTGCGGCGTAGCAGTTTCCAGAAGGCGCGCCAGGTTCTGCTGAAAAGACGGCTACGCCGCAAGCGGTGAACCCCAAAACACAACCGCTGCGGTGGGGATTCCACCGCAGCGGTTGTTACATCAATCTCTGAAGCGCGACTTAGCGCTTGGACTTCTTGGCGGCCTTCTTAACAGGCGCTTTCTTGACTGCCTTCTTTGCTGCCTTGGGGGCAGCTTTCTTGACAGCCTTCTTCGCCGGGGCCTTCTTGGCGGGGGCTGCTTTGGCGGCTGCCAGCAGGCTGCCGGGGTTGCCGTGGCGGATGGCGGCCTGCGCGGCGGCCAGGCGGGCGATCGGCACACGGTAGGGCGAGCAGCTGACGTAGTTGAGCCCGACCAGGTGGCAGAACTCCACGCTGGAGGGGTCGCCGCCGTGTTCGCCGCAGATGCCCAGCTTAATGTTCGGCCGGGTGCTCTTGCCCTTGGTGACGGCGATGCGGATCAGTTCGCCCACGCCTTCACGGTCGAGGGTCTGGAACGGATCGTAGTCATAGATGCCGTCGTCGACGTACTGCTTGAGGAACTTGCCGGCGTCGTCGCGGCTGAACCCGCAGCCCATCTGCGTCAAGTCGTTGGTGCCGAAGCTGAAGAACTCGGCTTCCTTGGCGATGGCATCGGCGGTGACGGCGCCGCGGGGCACCTCGATCATCGTGCCGATCTTGAGCTCGAAGGGCAGCTTCTTGATGCCGCGTTCGGCCATCACGCTGTCCAGCACGGCCAGCACGATGGCCTTCTGGTTGGACAGTTCCTTGACGGTCCCGACCAGCGGGATCATGATTTCGGGCTTGCTGCCGGGCACTTCCAGGGCGGCCTCGATGACCGCGCGGGCCTGCATCGCCGTGATCACGGGGTACGTGATGCCCAGGCGGCAGCCGCGGTGGCCCAGCATCGGGTTGAACTCGTGCAGGCTGTCGACCTTGGCCTTGATCGTCTCGGCGGGGACGCCCATGACGGTCGCCATCTGCGCCTGACCTGCGGCGTCGTGGGGCACGAACTCATGCAGCGGCGGGTCGAGAAAGCGGATCGTCGCCGGTCGGCCGTCCAGGGCCTTGAACATCCCGATGAAGTCGTCGCGCTGCAGGGGCAGGAGCTTGGCCAGGGCCTTCTCGCGTCCGGCGGCGTCTTCGGCCAGGATCATCTCGCGCATCGCCAGGATGCGGTCGCCTTCGAAGAACATGTGCTCGGTGCGGCAGAGGCCGATGCCTTCGGCGCCGAACTTGACCGCCACCTGCGTGTCGTTGGGGGTGTCGGCGTTGGTTCGCACGCCGATCTTGCGGTACTTGTCGGCCAGGTCCATGATCGTGCCGAAGGGCCCGGTCAGGGCGGCGTCCTGCGTCTCGATCTTGCCGGCGTACACGGTGCCCAGCGAGCCGTTGAGGCTCATCCAGTCGCCTTCCTTGAGCGTCACGCCGCCGGCGGTGAGGGTCTTGGCGGCGTAGTCGATCACCACGTCGCTGCAGCCGGCCACGCAGCACTTGCCCATGCCGCGGGCGACGACGGCCGCGTGGCTGGTCATGCCGCCGCGGCTGGTCAGGATGCCCTGCGCCACGTTCATGCCGCCGATGTCTTCGGGGCTGGTCTCGATGCGGACGAGGATGACGGTCTTGCCCAGCTCTTCCCACTCCTCAGCCTCGTGGGCCGAGAAGACGATCTGACCGGTCGCCGCGCCGGGGCTGGCGGGCAGGCCGCGCCCGATGGCCTTGGCGGCCGCTTCGGCCTTGGGGTTGAACGTCGGGTGCAGCAACTGGTCGAGCGACTTGGGCTCGACGCGCAGCACGCCTTCCTTCTCGGTGATGAGCTTCTCGGCCACCAGGTCTACCGCCACGCGCACGGCCGCGGGGGCGGTGCGTTTGCCGTTGCGGGTCTGCAGCATGTACAGCGTTCCGCGCTCGATGGTGAACTCGATGTCCTGCATGTCGCGATAGTGCTTTTCGAGCTTCTCGCGGATGGCCACGAGCTGTTTGTAGCTGGTGGGGTCGACCTTGGCGAGCTGGTCGATGGGCTGGGGCGTGCGGATGCCGGCCACCACGTCCTCGCCCTGGGCGTTCATGAGGTACTCGCCGTAGAACTTGTTCTCGCCGGTGGAGGGGTTGCGGGTGAAGGCCACGCCCGTGCCGCTGGTGTCGCCCATGTTGCCGAAGACCATCGACTGGACGTTGACAGCCGTGCCGAGCAGGCCGCGGATGTCGTTGAGCTGGCGGTACTTGATGGCGCGGGGGTTGTTCCAGCTACCGAAGACCGCGTTGATGGCCGCCTGGAGCTGCTCGCGGGCGTTCTGTGGGAATTTCTTGCCGGCGTGGTCGTAGACCTTGCTGTATTCGGCGACGACTTCTTTGAGCCCTTCGATGTCCAGGTCGGTGTCCTGCTGGGCGCCGCGGCGCTTCTTGACGCCGTCGAGGGCGTGCTCGAAGTCATGGTGCTCCATGTCCAGCACGACGTCGCCGAACATCTGCATGAAGCGGCGCATGGCGTCCCAGGCGAACCGCTCGTTGCCGGTCAGCTTGATCAGCGCGGGCAGCGTCTGGTCGTTGAGCCCCAGGTTCAGCACGGTGTCCATCATGCCCGGCATCGAGGCGGCAGCGCCGCTGCGGACCGACACCAGCAGCGGGTTGTTGCCGTGACCGAACGTCTTGCCGGTGAGCTTCTCGAGCTTGGCGATGTTGGCGTCGACCTGGGCGTCCAGGTCCGCGGGGTACTTGCGGCCGAGCTTGTAGAACAGGTCGCAGACCTCGGTGGTGATGGTGAATCCGGGGGGCACAGGCAGGCCCAGGCTGCTCATGTCAGCCAGGTTGGCGCCCTTGCCACCCAGCAGCTGCTTCATATCGCCGCGGCCTTCGGTGCCTTTGCCGCCAAAGAAATACACGAACTTGTTCTTAGCCATTGTCCGATGTCTCCAACTGGAAGCGGGTTCTCATGCGGTGTGATTTCGTCCGGCGCCCAAGCCGTAGTGGGGGAGGAGCAGCCAGTACCGCCGCCTCCTGAGACGAAACAGGCGGCAAGTGTAGAACGCCCGCCTATCCGTGTCAATATGCTATTAGCAAAGCATTCCCATGCGATAGATTAAGCCGCTGAGGACGCTGAGGATGTAAAAAGACAAAACAACTTCTTCCCTCTGCGACCTCTGCGACCTCAGCGGCTAATTTGATCGTCTGGTCGGCAGGATGGATTCGGCTCCTTCTGCGTGCCTCCATGGCAGCCGATGGCAGACAAGTGTCATTGTGGCAGAACTCTTGCTGAAGCGCGTGATTGGGCACGTTCATAAGCACTTAAGTTTTGGCATTTTACGCGATGGCGCCCCAGCGTCTATTGGCATTGAGTTTGCCTAGAATTTCTATGGAGGCCTTCAGGGCGGTCCTGAAGAGCCGTCAACGTCATTTTTTGAGGGAGATGAATCATGGACCTTGTAAAGACACGCCAACGTCGCAGCCCACTGACGCGGCTGCAGGATGAAATGAACGACCTGTTCGGGCGGTTCTGGGAAGACTCGCCTTTGGCTTGGACAGCGGAACATGCCTGGCTACCCGCGCTGGACGTAGCCGAGACCGAGGACAGAGTGATCGTCGAGGCCGACATGCCCGGCGTCAAGCCCGAGGACATCGACATCTCGGTCCAGAACGGCACGCTGTGCATCAGCGGCCAGAAGAAGGAATCGCACGAAGAAAAGACGGAGAACTACTATCACGTGGAACGCCGGACCGGTTCTTTCCGTCGCGAGATCCCGCTGCCGACGCCGGTGAACAGCGAGAAGGTCGAAGCGACGTTCAAGGAAGGCGTCCTGAAGATCGTGCTGCCCAAGGATGAGAAAGCGCAGCCCAAGAAGATCGAGATCAAGTCGTAGTTGACTGGTTGACTGGTTAGCTGGTTAACTGGTTAACTTGATGGATTGGACACCCGGCTTCGAGTCACCAGTTAACCGGTTAACCAGTCAACCCAAAAGAGAGCCAACATGACTGCCCGATTCTACGCCGCATTGACAATCACGTTTCTCTGCTGCACATCCGCTCTCGCCGCCGATTGGCCCACGTACCTTAAGGACAACAAGCGCTCCGGCGTCACGGACGAGCAGATCGCCTTGCCGCTGGCGCAGGCGTGGGTCTTCAAGTCGCGATTCGCCCCGCGGCCGGGGTTCGGTCCGGGGTATCCCAGGTCCACCAACTGGGAAGGCGGGGTCGAGAAGCGCGTCATCGACTTCGACCGCGCCGACGCGGCGGTGGCTGTCGGCGGCAAGGTGTACTTCGGCTCGGTGGGCGACGGCAAGGTCTACTGCCTCGATGCCGCCAGCGGGCGCGTGGTCTGGACGTTCCGCACGGACGGCCCGGTGCGTCTGGCGCCGGCCATCGTCGAGGGCAAGGCATACTTCGGCAGCGACGATGGGTACGCGTACTGCGTCGACGCCGCCACGGGCAAGCAGGTCTGGAAGTTCCGCGCGGCCCCGGACGATCACAAGGTCATCGGCAACGGGCGGCTGATCTCGCTCTGGCCGGTGCGCACGGGCGTGCTGGTAGACAAGGGCGCAGCGTATTTCAGCGCGGGCATCTTCGCCTCCGAGGGCGTGTTTTCATATGCCGTCGATGCCTCCAGCGGCAAGCTGATCTGGAAGAACGACCGCGAGGGCGAGAACCGCCTCAAGCACGTCTCGCCGATCGGGTACCAACTGGCCACGGACGATCTGCTGGTGGTGCCGATGGGGCGGATGGCCCCGGCAGTCTACGACCGCAAGAGCGGGCAGATGCTCTACAAGCTCTTCATCTATTACGGCGGCGGCACGTTCTGCACGATGTATCAGGATCTGCTGTTTTCCGGCTGGGCGGGGACCCAGTGCTGGCCGATCAAGCGCGAGCATCCGGGCAACGGTGAGTATGGCACGAGCAAGAGCCTGGGCGCCTTTCCCGGCGGCCGGCTGGTCTACGCCGACGGCATGGTCTATTCGTGCAATAATCCCAAGGGCAACGAGGTTTCGACCAGCGTGACGGCGATCCCGTTCGACCCGAGCGGCCCCAATGAAGCCCAGAAGCGCCGCGGCGAGGCTCCCGCCCCGGGCGACAAGAAGGGCTGGACCGTACCGTTCCCATTGCCCGAGTCGGTCATCCTGTCGGGCAAGACGCTCTTCGTCGGCGGCAAGGGAAAGCTCGCGGCGCTCGATGCCGCAGACGGCAAAACGCTCTGGGCGCAGGACCTGCCCGGCTCGGTACTGCATTTGGCCCTCAGCGACGGGCGGCTGTACGTCTCCACCGACACCGGCGAGATCTACTGCTTCGCGGCCGCCGGGACGAAGGCCCTCGGCAGCGTCGCCGAATCTGTCGAAGACGTGAAGGTCTCGCCGGCGATGTCGGCCGCCGCCGATGCGATCCTGAAGCTTGCCCCCGCGCGCAAGGGGTTTGCCCTGGTCTACGGCGTCGAGACGGGCGAGCTGGCGCTGGAACTGGCGCGGCGCACCGAGCTGAACATCGTGGCCGTCTCGCCCGACGCGGCGAAAGTCGAAGCCGCCCGCACGCTGCTGGACAAGGCCGGCGTCTACGGCGGACGCGCCGTCGTGATGCAGGCGTCGCTGGAGAAGCTGCCTTTCACGAAGTACTTCGCCAACCTGGTGGTGTCCGAGACGGCGATCGTCAGCGGCAAACCGTGCGGCAGCGCCGCTGAAATGGTGAGAGTCTGCACGCCGCTGCGCGGGGCGGTGGTTCTCAGCGGCGGCGACGCTCTCAAGAGCTGGGCGGGCGATACTCCGCTGGCGGCGGCTGACGCCAGGGACGGATGGGCGATCTTCAAGCGTCCGGCTCTGCCCGGGGCGGCCAACTGGACCGCCCAGTACGGCACCGAGGCCAATACCGGCACCAGCGAGGACGAGCTGGTGCGAGCGCCCTTCCGCCTGCAGTGGTTCGGCGAACCCGGCTACGAGCACATGGTCGACCGCCACCGCAGCGGCTCGTCGCCGCTGGCCGCCGATGGGCGATTGTTCGTCCAGACCCGTCAGGGCGTGCGCGCTTACGACGCCTACAACGGCACCGAGTTGTGGTTCTACGAGCTTGAGAACGCGGCCCACCCGAACGTGGACCTGTGCCCGGGCAACGCGTTCATCGGCCCGCAGGGCTACTACATCGTCTTCGACGAGTTCGTGCGGCTGCTCGAGCCCGAGACGGGCAAGATGCTCAAGGAGTACAAGCTGCCCCCGGCCGAGGAGGGCAAGCGGCGCACCTGGGGCTATTTCGCGGTCGTCGACGGCGTCATCGTCGGTTCTCGATCGATCGGATATCTGCCGGTGTCGAAGTGGGAGGGCGACGTCGGCCCCGTCGCCAACAGCGACGTGCTGTTCGGCATGGATGCGGCCACGGGCAAAGTGATCTGGACGTACCCGACGACGTGGTTCCGCTCCAACACCCTGGCCATCGCCAACGGCGTGGTGTACATCGGTTACGCGCAGGGGGCCGGCGGGGCGGACCTCGAGCGGGCACTGGCCGAGAAGCAAAAGTACCTGCCCACCTTCTCCAAGGAAACGCAGGCCGCCCTGGCCAAGGCCGGGCCCTGGACCATGATGCTCGGCGCGGTGGACATCAAGACCGGCAAGCCCAAGTGGCAGCGCATCGTGGACGTGGCGCCCCTGGGCGGCGCCGAGGCCACCCTGGCGTACAAGGACGGAGTGCTCCTGCACTTTTCGGGCATCGGGGGCGACAAGTCGTTCGACGGGCTCATCCGAGGCCGCTGGGCCACCCGCGTCATCATCGCCCGCAACGCCGAAACCGGCGATGTGGTCTGGATGAAGAACTATGACTACCGCGGCCGCCTGGCCCTGATCGGTCAGAACATCCTGGCCGAACCGTTCATGCTGGACCTCAAGACCGGGCTGCAGAAAACCGTCGCGCACGACATCACGGGCGCCCAGACCCCGTGGTTCTTCGTGCGGCCGTACAAGAACTGCGGGCCTTTCAACGCCTCGAAGCACTGCCTGTTCTTTCGCAACGACGCCAACGGGTATTACGACATCGACCGCAACGAAGGCAGCGCGACGTTCGACAGCCATCGCCCGAGCTGCTGGATGAGCTTCAACTCGGCCAACGGTCTGGCGTCGTTCCCGGCAGGCGGAAGCGCCTGCCGCTGCCCGGGCACGCTGCAGGGCACGGTGGTACTGGTGCATGACGACGAGAACCGCGTCTATGGCGACTTCGCCACCCTCGCCGGCGAGACCCTGCCGGTCAAGCATCTCTACCTGAACCTCGGCGCCATGGGTGACCGCCGCGACGGCGACGCGCAGCTCTGGCTGGCGCATCCGCGGCAGAAATTCAAGGGCGGCTTCCAGTTCGACTTCAAAGCCGAATTCTACGACGGCGGCGCCTTCATCCGGCGCGATTCGACGTGGAACCCGATCGCCGGCACACCCGTGCCGTGGGTCTTCAACTCATGGGCCGACGGGCTCAAGTCGCTGACGATGCCCGTCCGCGGACCCAAGGACGGTCCGGCCAAGTACACGGTCAAGCTGATGTTCGCCGAGACGCTCGGGGCCGTGGCCGGGAAGCGCGTCTTCGACATCAAGCTCCAGGGCAAGACCGTGCGCGAAGGGTTGGACATCGTCAAAGAAGCTGCCGCGCCCGACAAGGCGCTGGTGCTGACGTTCAACAATATCGCCGCGACTGATGCAATCAAACTGGAACTGATCTCGCGACAGGAAAAGCCAGACAAGGATCAGCGCCCCACGCTCTGCGGCGTGATGCTGGTGGCGGAATAAGCTGTGGAGGTAGCAAGACCTTCAGCGGGAGTTTCACTGTCGCACGGCCAAGAGCCTCGAAGAGGCTCCAGGATCTGGCCGGAGGCGTGAGCCTCCGGGCGCAAGCGCTGTTATTGCCCCGCCTCGAAGAGGTGGCAGGCTTTGGATCAGCGGTTCATCCGAAACCCGGCTCCAAGGGGGCGTTCAGGCGCTTTCCTTTTTGGGCTTGGGCGTTTTGCGGGCGGCGAAGAGGGTCGGCTGGACCGTTCCATCGACCATGTCGCCGGTGATGACGTATTCGCCGTTGGCGGCTTTGCCCTGGTCGGGCAGGTCGAACATCAGGTCCAGCATGAGGTCCTCGACCACGCCGCGCAGCGCCCGGGCGCCCACATCGCGGGCCATGGCCTTTCTGGCGATGGCCGCCAGCGCATCGGGCGAAAACTCCAGCGACGCGTCGGACATGCGGAACAACTGCTGGTACTGCTTGATCAGGGCGTTGCGGGGCTCGGTGAGGATGGTCACCAGGGCGGCCTCGTCCAACTGGCGCAGGGCCGTGATGCAGGGCAGGCGACCGATCATCTCGGGGATCATGCCGAAGTGCACCAGGTCCTCGGGCTGGACCTGTTCCAGCACGTCGGAGTTGGCCTTGACGGGGTCCTCGGCCTGGCCTTCGCCGGCGAATCCGATGAGCTTTCGCCCGAGACGTTTCTTGATGATGTCGCCCAAGCCGGTGAACGTGCCGCCGCAGATGAACAGGATGTGCGTCGTGTCCATCTGGATGTACTGCTGCTCGGGGTGCTTTCGCCCGCCCTGGGGCGGGATGTTGGCGACGGTGCCCTCGAGCATTTTCAGCAGGGCCTGCTGCACGCCCTCGCCGCTGACGTCGCGGGTGATCGAGACGTTCTGGCTGGTCTTGCCGATCTTGTCGATCTCGTCGATGTAGATGATCCCGCGCTCGGCGTCCTCAAGGTTGTAGTCGGCCGCCTGAAGCAGTTTGAGCAGAATGTTCTCGACGTCCTCGCCGACGTAGCCGGCCTCGGTGAGCGTGGTGGCGTCGCCGATGGCGAAGGGGACGTTGAGCACCCGGGCCAGCGAGCGGGCCAGCAGCGTCTTGCCGCTGCCGGTGGGGCCCAGCAGCAGCACGTTGGACTTGTCGATCTCGACGCCCTCGCCCTCGTCAGTGTCGGCGTGCATCAGGCGTTTGTAATGGTTGTGCACCGAAACCGACAGCACGCGCTTGGCGTGGTCCTGCCCGATGACGTACTGGTCCAGGAACTCCTTGATCTGGCGCGGCGAGGGGATGCTGGTGAACAGCGGCGCGCTCTCGGTGGTCTTGCGTTTCTCCTGGCGAATGATGTTGTGGCACAGTTCGACGCAGTTCGAGCAGATGTAAACGCCGTTGGGCCCCTCGACCACCGGGCCGACGTCGTCGCTGTTGCGATGGCAGAAACTGCACACGTGCACCTTGGGTGTGTTTCCGCCGCTGCTGCCGCCGCCGCTATTGCGCGATTTTCCGGATCCCGACGAGCTCATCAACACTCCTTAGCCTTGCGCGAGAATACACCCTATCCCCCTCCTATGACTCATCGTCACCACTACCGGGGGGGCTTGAAGAGGATTTTTCCTTCGAAGCCGGTTTTTTATCCAGTCCCAAAGCCTGCTTCCGCAGCACCGCGAATTCTTCCTTGCTGATCTTGCCGCTGCGGTAATACGTCTCGATCGTGTCGATGTCGAACGCGCGGCCGGAACCTTCGCCCTGCTGTCGCGCCTGCTGATATTTCTTCTTGGCCATCATGATCAGCAGACCCAGCCCCAGCATCAAGGCCAGCAGGACAGCGCCCCAGATCATCAGCGACAACATGCTGTCGCTCGATGAGGCCTGTCCCAGAACCGCAGATCCCGCGATGTCGGCGTGCATCGGCATATCGCCATCTATTCTACGGCCGCCAAAGGCGTTTGTGCAATCGCCGTTGGCATGTTCTTTTCGAGACTCCGCGGGGTGGGTTCAGTCAGATCGTCATCGTGTATATGATTACGCTGGGTATCGGGTTGGGGAAGCTTCACCACTGCGTGCTGGGGTCGCCGGAAGTTCTGGCCGAAATGTTCTGGGCGGGGACGCCGGCTGCCGACTTCGGACGCTTTCTGCTGTGGGCAACGCCATCGAAGGATCGGTCATGGTGGCGTTGGTGAAGTTCGGAACCGTGTACTCGGAAGCTGAACGCAGATAGGTGGCACAGCCTTTCCAGGCTGTGAGAACACAGGGTGGAAGATCTGTGCCACAAGAAGGGGGGACGCACATGATTCAGGCGTACAAATCCATCACAACGGCCGCGGAAAGATCCTTGAAGTCCAGCACAACCCCATGCTGGGTTTGCCCCGAAAGGCTTAGCGGCGGAGCTTGCTCCGCGCGGTTTTGCAGGGAGGAACAACGTGCCACAGAAGCACAGAGGCGAAGAGGGGACGGGGAGTGCGGGCCTGCCCGCCGTAGCCTTGGCGAAGGCGGGATTACGCGGATTGGAAACGGATTAAGAGGACTAAGAAGAAGTGTTCTGTAAAGCAGGGGCGAAAATGAGTCAACCATTGCCCAGGCCCGGCGACCGCGTGCGCCTGCGACCGGCCGGCGGCGGCGACATCTTCGACTTGGCGCTGGACGGGCGTACGGCGATCGTGTCCAGGATCGAGTGCGACCTGGAAGGCCGCCGACACATAGCGGTGGTGCTCGAAGACGATCCCGGCGCCGACCTGGGGCTGATGCAGAAACCGGGGCATTGCTTCTTCTTCGCCGGCGATGAAGTCGAACCGCTGACGAGTGAGGAATGAACAACTTACCACAGGGACTCAGAGGAGGGCCGAGGAAGAAGAGGCAGGATCCTGTTCTTTACTCAGTGCCCTTTGTGCCTCTGTGGTGAGTGTTTTAGGGGGTAATGTGACCGAACGGGCGCCTCGAATTCTGGTTGCCGGCCTGGGGAACGTTTTCCTGGGGGACGACGCCTTCGGCGTCGAGGTCGCGCGGCGCCTGTTGGCCCGTCCCCCAGTCGCCAACATCCGCGTGGTCGACTTCGGCATCGCCGGCATCGACCTGATCTACACGCTGTTGGAGGGGTTCGACCTGGTGATCCTCGTCGACGCTGTCGCCCGCGGCGGTCCGCCGGGCGCGCTGTATGTCATCAAGCCTGACATGCAGGGGACTTCCGACGAACTGCCCGCGTTCGACCCTCACGACATGGACCCGGCCAAGGTCCTGGCCTGGGTGGCCAGCATGCCCCAGACCGTCGCGCGGGTGTTGCTGGTCGGCTGCGAGATCGCCCCGCCCGGCCGGCACGACCTGAGCGAGGGCTTGAGCCCGGCCGTACGCGACGCCGTCGAACCGGCAGCGGATTTGATCCAACGATTGGCGGCCCAGCCGCTCAACGTGGCACAGCCTTTCCATGCTGTGGCCCCTTCGTAGGCCGCGCCAAAAAGGCCTGTGCCAACTGCATAGAGGAGACAGCCCCATGAAGAAGCTCATGGTCTTCGGCGAATACATCGTTGCGATACTGGTCTGGCTGGTGACGCTGCTGGTATTGCCCTTTGCCCTGCTGCGAGGCCTGCCGCACCTGAAGAAATATCTCCACGTCACGCGGATGTAATCTTAGGTGGCAAAGGCTTTCCAGCCTGTATCCGCACAGCCTGGAAAGGCTGTGCCCACCTAGGTGCAGCAGCGATTCAAAGCCTCCAGCACCGGCTGGAGCTTCAGAACGCTCTTGTACACAATGACATCGTCGCTGGCGACGGCTTTGCGGGCTCGAGCGCCGCGCAGCCGTTGGTTGCAGAGCGATAGACGCATCTCCAACCTCCGGACATTGCTGGATTAACCTCTTGCAGTGATCAGCTATCGTGGTATTGTACGACACGACCACTTTCTCTTCACAAGGCCGAGCATATGAGCAATAGTGAGAGTTTCCGAACGGTCAAGGCGCTGGTCATGGACTGGGTGCACCGCTGCGAAGGCGATGTGGATTACGACGCCCTGACGCGCGAGGTGGCCAGGCACTTCCCTGACAGCAAATGGAAGAAAACGCATTGGGCTTGGTACAAGAACCAGATTATGAACGGCCGATTCCGGAGCCAGTTCTCCCAGGATGAGCTTCGCGCTCTGGGCTTGGCCAAGGGAAAGAGCAAAGCCCCTGCCATGCCGCCGCAAACCACCGCCGAGGCGACAGGGGCGCCGCTGGTTCGGGGACCTCAGGCCAGGGACGCTGACGTCAAGAAGTTTGGTGACGCCTTGCTGAACCACGTGCGTCTGGTCATTTCTCTGGCCGCCGGCGAGGACATTGATAAGAGGTTCAAGTTGAACCGCTGGGTCTTGAGCCGTCTGCTCCAGGACGAAATCCGCGTCAAACGTCCCATCAAGAAGAAGCTGTGGGACATGGGCATGCAAAGTTGCAAGGCATGCGGCGAGCCATTCGAGTCCATCAAGGGCGTAGAGATTCACAGGAAGAATGGAGCCGTGGCATATTCGGTCGAGAACTGTGAGCTGCTTTGCCGCGAATGTCACCAGGAGTTGTACTAACGAGCGATTTGGCCTGAGGCACGAGGCAAGCGAGAATTTCATGGTTGGCGACCACCTATTCAACCGGGGGTTGTCAGATTGTTTTCTGGCAGAGCTTCTGTCTGGCCGTCTGGCTCCGCTGCTGAAGTCGGCCGGAGCTTTCGGTCTGGACGGGCAGATCCGCGAGAACTACCTGAATTTCTATCATGATGGGTTGTCGCTTCTGAAACTTTCCCAGCTTGCCGCTTGCCAATACCGCGCTGAGATTCACAGGGAGTTCCTGCCGGGCATCACACTGTCTGACAGGTTGGCGTCCACAGGGGCCTACCATCATTTTTCGGCGTCTGATGATTTCGTGGCTGCCTATATGGCCAACATGGGGGGCTTGCTTGCCAACGCGCAGCCGCACGCAAAAGCGGAGGCCGCCATCGAACAACGGATCATCAAAGCCGGCTGCTTGCCAGAGGCGCCGCTGGTGCTTATCGACCGCCAGGTGCAACTGCATGGCGTCTGTGGCAGGGCGGACATGGTCGGCATGACCGGCGATGGGCAGTTCGTCATCGTCGAGTTGAAGCAGGGACTCGATAATCGCATTCAGCACCTGCTGGATCAGATACGCGATTACTACAGGATCATGGCCGCGCCCGATGGGCTGCTCCGGATGGAGATGGCCCATGCCTACCGCAAAGTTGTCCAGCAGAAACAATTGCTGGGCCTGCTGCCGCCCTCGTTACGCTTTCCAGAAGGCCGTCCGCTCGTGACGTGCCTCTTGGTTCTATATGACTACAATCCCGCCAGTAAGTTGCTGACGAGGCTGCGCACGGCGGCGGCATCGCACTCGCTGCCAATTGCCCTGGTGGAGTTGCCCGTAGGCTCGTATGCCTTGCCGTCGGCGGGCGACTGGAAGCCATTGTGAGGAATGAATGATCGACGAAGGCAAAGCCTACACCTCCGGCACCAGTTTTCGCGCTCGCGCCGAGGCGCAGCAGCGACGGTTCCGGGCGGACGTTCTGCGACTTGGCCATGGCGACCATGCCCACTGGCTCATGCAGGACGATGCCGCACAAGGGAAGAACTTCTACGGCCGCGCGCATGCGGCAGTTCTGGCTCGCGCGGCTGGAGCCAAGGGCGTCGGCCTCGATCGCACGCGGGTCAACATGCTCTCCAGCCAGGCGATGTGTTTCAATATCTTCGGCAACCTTCAGAGTGCCGACGGCCTGGCAGTTGCGACGCGGGCCCTGCGACAATTCATCCCGTCCATCAAGCACGTGCGGCAGATTCATCTGGAGTACACGCCGTCCAACGATATGCTCGGTGACCAGAGCGCCCGCGGCGGCGTGGACTGTGACGTGCTGGTTGAATATGACACGGCCGGCGGCGGGGGGCTGCTGGCCATCGAGACGAAGTTCGTCGAAGAGGAATTCAGCACTTGCGGCTTCCGCAAGAAGACGGCCAGTGCCTCGTGCCGCGAGGGAACCTGTCCCGGCGGCGATTTCAGCGGGTGCCTCTACGCGGCCAGGAAAGGCTACCAGTACTGGAATCGCAGCCGCCAAATGGGAACGCTCAAGGCCAAGTTATTGCGGGGCGATATGCCCTGCCCCTTCGGCGGAGGGCTATGGCAGCTTTGGGTGAATCACACGCTGGTGCATGCCGAGGTCCGGCATCGGCAACTTCAGGAAGCCACCTTTGCCGTGTGTGCTCCAAAGAACAACTGCGCCTTGCTCAAAGGCGGTGAAACGATCGAGATCTTCCAGAACCTGTTGGCCGATTCGCGCTCCATGAAATTCATAGCCTTGGAGGATCTGTTCGAGGCTTTCGAGGATTCGGCTGATCAAAGCCCGTTTTGGCGAGGGTGGATCGAGTATCTGCAAGGCAGATACGTCATCGTTCAGGAATGAAGAACACGCCGATGCCGGCGAAAGCGGTTTCTAGGTTCCACTGGCGCCTTGGGTTTCTGGGTCGCCGGTTGTGGTTTTGGCTTGCGGCAGTTCCAGTTTGCCGCTGCGGAAGTTGAACGACTTGCGGATCTTCTCCGTCCGATCGCAGGGGACGATCGTGTAGTTCAGCCGCTTCTCGTCGTGGGGCACCTGCTCCTTGGCCAGGGCTACCCAGGCGCCGTTCATGCCGTTGACGAACAGCGTCGTCGTCAGCGACTTGGTCCACCAGAACGATTTCAGCGTGCGCTTGAGCACCCAGTGCTGCGTCGCGGCGGCTTTGCGCAGCTCGTAGATCGTCTCGTCCAGGCGCCGGGCCGTCATCTTGGCGGGCGTATACACCGTCTCGATGAAGGTGTAGCGCTCCCAGTCCTTGGGATAGTTGGTGGCGACGAGGCGCCCTTCGGCTTTGAGCTTGTCGAAGAGGTTCGTGCCCGGCAGCGGCGTCATGTTGGTGATCTGGATGATGTCCACGCCGAGCTGCACCGCCTTGAGGGCAGTGTCGGCCACGGTGTTCTCGTCGTCCTCGTCCGAGCCGATCACGAAGCCGCCGAAGACGGCCAGTCCGGCCTTGTGGAACCCGTCGACGTGTTCCTTGTAGCGGTCGAAGAGCTTGACGTTGAGGCCTTTCTTCCATCCGGCCAGGGCCTTGGGGTTGAACGACTCGATGCCTACGAGCATCGCCCGGCAGCCGGCCTTGTACGCCAGCTTGAGTCCTTCGACGTCGTCGCCCATGTTGAGGCTGGTCTGGCTGAACCAGAGTTTGCTCTTGCCGTGCTTGATGATGGCTCGCAAGAGTTCCTTGGCCCAGTCGGCGTGCTTGGGGCCCACGCCGTAGAAGTTGTCGTCGACGACGAAGATGAACTTGCGATCAGTGCTGTTCCATTCCTCGATGATCTTGCCGATGTCGCGGCGGCGGATCTCGCGGCCGTTGAATCGCGTCACCGAGCAGTAGTCGCAGCCGATGGGGCAGCCGCGCGAGGTCTGGATGCACGCCACGTCATAGCGGCCATTGAGCGGGTGCAGGCCCTGGGCGGCGGCGCCGCGGTCGCCGGTCAGCTCCGAAAACTTGCCGTCGTATCGCTTCTGGAGCTTGCCCTGCTGGGCGTCGGCGAGGATCTGCGGCCAGATTTCGTCGCACTCGCCGACGGCGACCGAGTCGAAATGCCCGGCCGGTTCCTCGGGGACGGCCCAAGCGTGTGGGCCGCCCATGATGCTGGGGATGCCCAGCGTGCGGCAGGTTGCGGCCACCTCGTACGCCCGCGTGGCGCTGCTGGTGTAGCTGGTGACGCCGACGAGGTCGTAGCCGCCCTCGGCGAGACGTTTTTCGGTGTCGATGGTGGCAAAGATCTCGTCGATGATGTCGACCTGATGCCCCGCCGCCAAAGCCAGCCGCGCCAGCACCTGCAGCCCCAACTGCGGAATGCGCGTGCCGATGGTGTGGTACCCCTGCCCGCTGCGGGAAATCGGATTCACCAAAGCAATTTTCATGAAACCGCCTTTTTCTTGCCCCGCCGAAGCGCACCGGACATCCAGTCAAGCCTTCAGGGGGGAAGGAAATTGTACCGCCGCCGCCCGCCGCGGGCAAGACTTTGAGCAATTGCTGCCACTGGCCAGGCGGGCTATACTGCTCTCCGGCAGCGATTCAATGGGCTAACGCCATGGCGGCGCCTGCGCCGATAGTTACTTGAAGCGGTCGCCGAAATCCGCGGGGCGTATATGCGCTTGCGGAGCCTGCGCGGCTGTTTATAATAAAAACCGGATCAGAGACTTTCTCACAGCCGCCGCGGCAGACAACGGACCGGAATGGTTATGACCGATCAACGCCCCAATCGGACAGCGCACGATGCCTCGCGCTGGCTGATCGTGTTTTTCCTGGGCGCGATCGCGGCGTGCCTTCTGGCGGCAGTGGGGGCCGGGGTGCTTCCGGCGGCGGCGCAGGAAGGCGCCGGTAGCGTGACGGCCGGGGCGGGCGGCAACCTTTTTGCCGTGGCGGGGCAGTTGACCCGCTCGACGTACGGAATGTACCTGGTCGACTCCCGCAACGGCACGCTATGCGTGTACGAGTACGAGCCGACCAACAAGAAGCTGTACCTCAGGGCGGCCCGCAACGTCGCCTTTGACTTGCAGTTGGACGCCTACAACACGGAAATCTCGCCTCACCAGGTCAAGACCCTGGTGGAGCAGAACCGGCGGCTCAAGACCACGGGCCAGTAAGTGCTGTCGCCCCGCCGTCGCCGCCCCATTGGAGCTTTACGATGGGCAAGAAAATGTATTACAGCGAGCAGGAAGCCGCGCAGGCCCTTGGCGTGACCCCGTCGGCACTGGAAGGTCTGGTGCACGAGAACAAGCTGCGGGTGTTTCAGGACGGTCCGCGCCGCATGTACCGGGTGGATGAAGTCGACGCCCTCAAGACGCCCGCCGCCGACGAGGTGGAACTGACCCCCGCCGACTCGGCCGTCCTGGGCAGCAAGGAAGTCGAACTCATGCCCGCCGACGAGAGCGGCGTGGGCTCGGGCGTCGGCAGCGGGTTCGACACGGCTATCGGATCGGGCCTGGGCAGCGGCGTCGAGAGCATCGGCACCGGCATCGCCAGCGGGCTTGACGAGATCAGCCTCGAGTCGGCGGCCGACACCGCCGCGACGCCCAAGAGCAAGGAAGACACCGTCATTACCGCCGAAGGCATCAGCATCTTCGACGAGGAAGACCTCGAGATCGAAGCGGCCGACCCGATGGCCAAGACGCAGATCGCCCCGAGCCTGGAAGACCAGGTCTCGATCGAGGGCGTCGGCAGCGGCAGCGGCCTGCTGGACCTGACCCGCGAGAGCGACGACACGTCGCTGGGCGCCGAGGTGCTCGACCACATCGACGTCGACCAGGAAGGCGCCGGGATTTCCTCTTCCGAGGAAGGGTTGCTCGAGCCCCAGCCGTTCGAGCCCACCGCCGCCGCGGCGTCCGTAGCGGTTGAAGGCCCGGTCGTCCTGGAGGAAATCGACAAGAACGCCGGCGCCTTTACCGGGCTGCTGGTAGCCGCGGCCGTAGTGGCCTTGCTGCTGGGCGCCACCGTGCTGGCCGGCGTCAAAGGCCTCGTGCCGCCGTACATGGAGTGGCTCAACGAGAACGTCACCGGCGTGCTCATCGGCGCGGCGGTGTTGGCGCTGGTCTGCGGCGCTGCCGGATGGTTCATGGGCAATGCCGTGGCCGCTCGCCAGCAGGCCATGCGGATGCGAGATATGCGAAGCTGACCCGAAACCGGATCGTGCCGGTCCTCCGGCGGGCGACCTTACTCATAAAGAGGATTACTCCTATGAGAAGCTTACTGACATGCGTGGCGGCGTTGGCGCTCCTGGGCGGTTGCACGACGAAGTCAGACTACGACAGGCTCCAGGCCCACCTGAACCGGACCAATTCGGACCTGGCCACGACCAAGGAGGCCCTGGGGCGCTGCGAACTCCAGAACCAGCGCCTGACCGAAGACGCCGCCTCGGCCCGCCGCGAAACCAATTCCATGCGAGAGCAGTTGGCCGTGGAAAGCCGCCAGCGCGTGGACCTGTCGGCCCGCTTCAACGAGCTCAAGACCCAGTACGAGAAGGTCCGCAATCTCCCGCCGGAGATGCCCAACCTCGGCGACGTGGTGGTCCTGCCCAGCGAGGTCGACCTGGCCCTCAAACAGTTCGCCAAGGAGAACCCCGATCTGCTGGAGTACTTCCCCAAGTACGGCATGATCAAGTTCAAGAGCGACCTGACCTTCAAGCCCGGCAGCGATAACATCCAGGAAACTGCCCAGACAGCCCTGGGGCGCCTGGTGACGATCGTCAATTCGACGCCCGCAGCCAAGTTCAACATCTATATCGCCGGACACACCGACAACATGCCCATCGCCAAACCCGAAACCAAGCGACGCCATCCGGACAACTGGTATCTGTCCGTGCATCGCTCCGTGGCCGTCCAGCAAGGGCTCGTCAAAGCCGGCCTGGACCCCGCCCGCATCGGCGTGATGGGTTTCAGCCAGTACCATCCGGTGGTCGCCAACGCCGCCAATGACGGCGGCAACCAGGGCAATCGCCGCGTGGAAATCTGGGTCGTCCCGCCCAAAATGTACCTGACGCAGGACAGTCGGTAACTGCGAAACTCGAACCAACACCAATCATCCGCTTGCGGTTAAGCGCCTTTTCCGCAAGCGGATTTTTTTGCTCCAGGCTCCGATCTTTCACTTGGGAGGGTTTCTCATGAACTCCTCGAGTTGATCGACCAGCCCGTCCAGCCCCGCGTGCAGTTTTTCGCGAGCTTGGTCTGGAGTGAAGAACGCCGCGCGGTCGACCTCAGGGAACTCTGCCACGCGCCCCGAGCGCGGCGGCCATTCCATCGTGAAGGTGTTGCTCACGAGGGCACAGACGTCGCAGTCGCCCTCGAATGCCCAGGCGTGAACGATCTTGCCGCTGCGTTCCTGCACCGCTGTCAGCGGGATGAACGGCCCCTTGGCCGTCAGGCCCGTTTCTTCCGTAAACTCGCGCCGGGCGGCGGCCAGAATATCCTCGCCCGGCTCGACGTGCCCCTTGGGAATGCTCCAGCCGCCGGCGTCCCTGTCCTTCCACAGCGGTCCGCCCGGATGCACCAGCAGCACCTCAACGCCGCCGCGGCAGCGGCGAAACATGATCAGGCCTGCACTGGTTCGCGGCATACAAAACTCGTGGTAGCCGGTAGCTCGTAGCCAGTAGCCAGTCTATGACCCGCCACGTTTTCACTGGCTACCGGTTACAGGCTACCGGCTACTTTTCTTATCTGGCCTCAAACGTCTTCTTCTCAATCTCCGCCCCGCTGGCGCGCAGGGCCCGCATCGTCAGCTTGCCGTCCTTGACCTGCCACACCGTGTACAGCAGCCCGTTGGCCCACGTCACGTGGAAGGGATTGTTGCTCTTGGAGCGATTGCTGGCCTTGAACTGCGCGGTGCCCGCCGCGGCGATGGAGATGTTCGTTACGCCCTTGTCGCCGGTGGGCTCGCTGCGCTCGTAGCCGTGGCTGAACGACGAGATCATGGCCGTAACCTTGTACTTGGCCAGCAGCGGCATGACGTGCTCGCGAACCTGCAGCGTGATGCCCGACAGCGGCGGGCGGCACCCCTGCCCGCTGCCGTAACCGGGATAGTGCGACACCACGATGATGAACTTTTCACGCGATGCCTTGAGCACCGACTCCAGCCAGACCATGCCGCCCTTGCCGGCAGACCAGTCGGTGATGGCGTCCTCGTCCAGGCCGATCAGCAGCAGGTCGCCGAAGACCTGCGCCCAGTTGCGCCCCGAGCCGTCGGGCGTTGGCGAGTAGATCATCCCGGCAAACACCGGATTGGGCCCGCCGCCTTCCTCGCACCCGCGCACGGCGTACAGCGGTACCGTCGCCACCAGCGGCGCACAGCTCTTGAACATCATTCCGTCCCACGCCCCGTCGAGCACCGGAAAGCAGTTCATCCCGCCGGCGTGAATCACGAAATCCGGCGCGGCCTTGCGGATCGTCTCGGAGAGGCTCTCCCACCCGCCGCCGTCGCTTGCCCCTACGGCCGCAAACGTGAAGCTCTTGCCGGCGAAGTCCGGCAACTTCACCACGTGAGGCCCGGCGGCCTTGCCCGCCGCCCTGCCGGCCGCGGCGTGAGGCGTCATCGTGTACTTCAGTTCCCGCGTCCCCTTGGGGATGGCCACGCGGAACCGGTGAAACCGCCCGCGGGCCGAAGTGAGCACGGTCTCTTTCCCGTTTTGTGGCATGGGCGTCTCGCCCATGCTCCCCGTCGTCACCACCAGCTTTACGACGGCGTTGGCGTTGGTCCGCGCGCAGACGCTGAAGTAGTCTTCGCCGCAGGCTCCCACCGCCGGGCCGGCGATGAGCTCGACATCCTCCGGCCCGCCATAGCTCAGAACCATCTCGGGCTTGATCGGCTCGATTACCCCATACTTGAGGGCCGCGTTGCAGTACTTGCCCGAGATCGTCACGACGTTCTCGCCGGCGACCAGGTCCGCCACGTCGAGCACGAACTTGTTGTAAACCTGAAACACCGCCACGCCCGATAGCGCCTTGCCATTGAGCGTGACCACCGCCTCAGTAACCAGCGGCCGCGACCATTCCCCATAATCCCCCGTCGTCAACCCCGGCTGATTCCCCGCCGCCGAAAGCCAAAGACATCCGATGCTCTCCGGTTTGTCAATCTTGAACACCCCCCGCGCCGCGAAGCTGATCGTCTGCGCCGACGCCACAGCCGACAGTTCCTTCAGCGAAAACGTCTTGCCCCCATCGCCGCTGAAGGCCCAAGTCACGCCCGGTACAAGCTTGTCTTTCTTGGCAGGTTCGCCACCCTGCGCCCGGCTGTTTGCCACGACAGCGCAAACGGCCAGAGCCAGTAGCACGGGCATCTTGCCCGTCAGTAGCATGGGCGTCTCGCCCATGCTCCGGTTTCTGTTTGATGACATAGACGGTTCCTCTTCCTGTGTCCTCGTTGTACACGCGGACGGGCACGATCGCAATTAGCCTGCCAGGGCAAGATGCCCGTGGAACTCACGGGCGAGACGCCCGTGCTACGCCGGATGCCCGTGTTACTTCGTCGCCCGTGCTACGGGGGGCTGCTTGGGATTGGCACAGGCGGCGGCGCCGATTTGCGGGTCGAAGAAGTTCAGGATCAGGTTGTAGTACCACGCCGGGGCGTAGGGGCCAAAGCCGATGTGGCCGCCGGTGGGGAGCATGATCGCGGCCACGTTGGGGTTGGGGCTGCGGGCGAGGAAGTCCGCTACGTCCTGGGCGGGGGCGATCATGTCGTCGGCCGCGTGCACCAGCAGCACCGGCACGCGGATCGGCGCGACGCGCTCATGCACTTTGAGCGTCTTGTAGGGCATGATCCGCACATACTCCAGGCCATCGAAGGCATCCTGCGGATAGCCGATGCCGATGTACTTGAGCAGCTCATGCACGCTGCCGCGGGGGTTAGCGTACTTCTTCTGGATCATGCGGCTGCGGATGGTCGTCTGCAGGCCGGAGATGGCCGGGTGCATCAGCACCGGCTGCTCGGTCTCCATCACGTCCATCAGCTCCTCAAAGCGCAGCACGGGCGAGAAGCCGATCATGCCGGCCTCGTACCGCCGGCGCGGGCGCGGCGGGCGGGTGATGTACGGCAGCAGGCGCGGCGGGATGCCGACGTTGTCGTCGGGGCGGCCCTCGGCCCAGGCCGCCAGCAGGCACTGATTGGCGCCCCAGGAGTAGGCGATCATGCCGGTGCGTTTGACGTGGGGCTTGGCCTGCAGCCAGTCAGCCACGACCATCAGGTCCTCGGTCTCCAACGTGCCCCAGGTGTATTCGCAGTTGGGGAAGCGGCGGTCGGTGCCGCCGGTGCCGCGGACCTCGACGGCCAGCACGTGAAATCCGCACGCCCGCAGGGCCATCGACAGGTCGCGCACGCGCATGACGTTGTTGTCGCCGCGGATGCCGGCCATGATCACAATGCAGTCGGCGTCGCGGATCGTCCCGGCCGTGTCGCGCGCCCAGCCGAGCCGCGCGGAATACTCCAGCCCCGGATGCACCGGCACCCAGACGTCCTCGAAGCCCGCCCACGGCGGCGGCGGGCCCGTGACATCGCGCGACGACACCGCCTGGGCCGAATACGCCAGGCCCCAGAAGTTCCACACCAGTGATTCGAGGTTGCCCACGCGGATGTTGTACGCGGCCACCATGTCGGCAGGCTTGCCGTCGGGGCGGACCATCTCGTCGGTGAGCATGGGCTTCTTGGGATGAGGGGGCCGGAGCTTAGCCAGTTGCGGCTCGACGGCGGCCAGCCATTGGCGCGTCGTCAGCGGCGCGACGGCCGGCGGGGTGACACTGACGCGGTCTCGCGGGTCCAGCGGCAGCGAGCGTTCGGAGAAGAAGCATCCTCCAGCCGGCAGGCACAGAAGCAGCAATGTCAGGCGGGAAATCATCTGGACGCTATTGTAGAAAAACCAAAAGGCTTTGCCACAAAGATCACAAAGGCCACAAAGGGGAAGTTCTTAACAAATCTCTCTTCGTGTTCTTTGTGATCTCTGTGGCAAGGTTGTTGTTTGGGGTTACGCCTGCGTCAGCCAGACCAGCATTTCGCCCGGCGTGCGGTTGGCCCAGAGGTAGTACGGAATCGCCTTGAGCGTGACGGCCTTGGTCATCCCGCCGGCGGGGCGGTAGAGATCATCGTTCCACTCGGCCGCGTCCGGGCGCAGCGCGCCGGCCTTGATCATCGGCACGGAGCCCAATTCCTCCGGGCACTTGCCGAGGGTGAACTTGGCATCTTTGGGCAGGGCGATGGCGCTGAGGTCGCGGCCGTTGTCGGCTTCTTCCAGGCAGTAGACCACTGGCCCGCGCTGCAGTGCGACGCGCCCGGCGTCCTGTCGCACCTTGGGATTGGCCTCGACGCGCTCGACGGGCATCGCCAGCGAGAGCGTGACTTTGTCGCCGGCCTGCCATTGGCGCTTGATGCGGGCGTACCCGTTCTTCGTCAGCGGCTCCAGGTCGACCGCCCGGCCGTTGACTTTCAGCGCGGCCTCGCGGCACCAGCCGGGGATTCGCAGCGCCAGCGTGAAGACCGACTGCGGCTGGGGCTCGACGCTGATGGTCACCTCGCCGTCCCAGGGGTATCGCGTCTTCTGCGTCAGGGTGACGGTGCCCTCGGCCAACTCGATATCCGCCTCGCCGGCGGCGTACAGGTGCACCCACGCCTCGTCCGCTCCGGCCGAGTACATGTACTGCGGCAGAGAGGCGACCATGCGGGCCAGGTTCGGCGGGCAGCACGCGCAGCCGAACCACTCCTGCCGCTGGCCTCCGAAGAACGTGTCGTGCGGGGCGAACATCGGCGGGTACAGCGTCAGCGGGTTGACGTAGAAGAACTTCCGCCCGTCGCGGCTGACGCCCGAGAGGATCCCGTTGTACAGCGCCCGCTCCATCACGTCGGCGTACTCGCCGCAGGGGTCCAGGTGCAGCATGCGGTGCGCCCAGAACACCAGGGCGATCGACGCGCACGTCTCGGCGTACGCCGATTCGTTGGGCAGGTCGTAGTCGAAGGTGAAGCCCTCGTTGGCGCGCGTGGGGCCGATCCCGCCGGTGACGTACATCTGCTTGTGCGTGACGTTCTTCCACAGCCGACGGCAGGCCTCCAGCAGCGAGGCGTCGCCCGTCTCGGCCGCCACGTCCGCGACGCCGCTGTACAAGTACATCGCCCGCACCGCATGGCCGACGACCCGGTCCTGCTCGCGAATCGGCTTGTGCGCCTGGCAGTATTCGTACGAGTGCCCGAAGTGCCAGTGCTTGGGATCGTCGCCGCGGGCCTGGGCTTCGATGTCGTAGTAGTGCGGCTGGCGGCCGCGCTCGTTGACGAAGTACGTCGCCTGGTCGAGATACTTCTTCTCGCCGGTGGCGCGGAAGAGTTTCACCAGCGCCAACTCGACTTCCTCATGCCCCGGGTAGCCGCGCTTCTGACCCTGGCCGGTGCCGAAGGTGGCAATGATGTGATCGCCGTAGCGGCACATGACGTCGAGGAACTTGCGCTTGCCGGTGGCCTGGAAGTACGCCACCGCCCCTTCCATCAGGTGGCCGGCGCAGTACAGTTCGTGACAGTCGCGCAGGTTCGTCCAGCGTTTGTCCGGGGCGACGCGCTGGAAGTACATGTTGAGGTAGCCGTCGGGCCCCTGCGCCGCGGCCATCACGTCGACGACCTCGTCGACCTGCTTCTCCAGCTCCGGATCCGGCCGCACCGCCAGGCTGTACCCGGCGGCCTCGATCCACTTGGCCACGTCGCTGTCCCAGAAGATGTGGGGTTCGGTCTTGCCGCTGTCACGCGTCCATGTGAATCCGTCGAACCGCCCGGTGGTCTTGCACTGGTGATACTGGATCGGCAGCGTAGCCGTCCGGTTGACCTCCATCAGCGGCGCCCAGAAGGCGTCCTCAAGCGTGACGGAAGTCAGCCCAACGGGATTGAGTTTGCGAAGCGAGGCGTTCGTCATGTCTTGCTCCAAAAGTAGGACGGTAGCATATGCCCCTGCCGCCGGCGTTTCAAACGGTTAATGCCCGAATGATTGAAACCTGTCATAGGGAATCGGTCGGATCAGCGTTTCAGGTCCGGCTCAAGTCGTCGGGCCGCTCGGCCGATCATGGCGTTTCTGGCAAGACCTCGGTCCTGCTGGATCTGGCCATCGGCATGGAACACGACGCCGTGGCCTTCTACACCCGCCTGGCCGCCAACGTGCAGGACAAGACCGCCGTCGAGGCCATCATCCGCGAAGAAGAAATCCACGCCCGAGTCCTGACCGAAGCCAAAGCACGTCTTTCATAAGGTTAGTTACTTGCCGGTCGCGATGGCGATTGTTAGGATTCATCAGGTCTGAAAGGGGCAAAACATGAATAGTGTACGACGCGTCGTGATTGGGGTTCTGACATCGACGATGGTCGCCTCCGCCGCCGGCGGCGCCGAGAAGCCCGGCGCAGAGGATCCCCTCGATGGGATCATTCAACAAGGCGTGGCCGCTCTGGTGGCGATGCGGACTGACGATGGAAGTTGGCGCGCCCACGGCCAGTTTAAGGCCGGACCGACAGCCTTGGCAGCCTGGGTATTACTGGAGTGTGGCGTCAAGGCCGACGATCCCGGAATGGCCAAAACGCTGGACTGGCTGGTCAAGCAGGATGAGCAGTGGACCTATACGCTCGCCCTGAGATGTAATGCCCTCGCCAGAGCCAATCGTGCGACGCGGAACAAGTATGCCAAGCAATTGGTCGCCGACGCGACGTTGCTGGTCAACTCCACTCGTGACGGCTCCTACGGGTACATGTCTAACGGCACGCCTGCCTCGGGCGACAACTCCAATGCCCACTACGGTATGATGGGCGTCGAGGCCGCTGCCGAAAGCGGAGTCGATGTTTCACCGGCCTACTGGACCAAAGTCCTCAAGCATTGGGTCTTTGTTCAGTGCGAAGACGGCGGGTGGCAATACGGCGGCCGAGCCGCCACCGGCAAGGATACGATGACGCTGGGAGGCATTGCCAGCCTCAGCGCTGCGGCAAACCTCTCAGGTTTGTATCGTGCCAATCCGGGCAAGAGACTTGAAGCCCTGGTCTTCGGTCGCAAATGGCTCGATGCCAATCTTGATCCCACCAATCGAGACGGCTACTACTTGTTCAACCTCAGCCGCGCCGCCATGGGCGGGGGGCGCAAGTTCTACAACAAGGTCGACTGGTTTCGCGCTGCGGCCGCCACATTGGCCAAAACGCAGGGGCGTGACGGGTCGTGGAACGGCAACTTTGGAGACACGGTAGCGACCAGCCAGGCACTGCTGTTCCTGGCCCGCTGTCGCCGACCGGTTCTGATGGCCAAGCTCGAACACGGCGGCGACTGGGACCGCCAGGCAGGCGACGTAGCAGGCCTGACGCGGTGGTTGGCCCAAAGCGATTCGCATTATCTCGTCAACTGGCAGACCGTGCGAACAAGCGACCCGGCCGACAACTGGATCGACGCGCGGATCCTTTATATCACCGGCACGCAGGACCCCAAGCTCGACGCGGACAGCCTTGAACGCATCAAGGCGTTTATCGACGGCGGCGGTACGGTCCTGAGCGTTGCGCAGACAAACGGCGATGCCTTCAGCAAAGCCATGCGCGAGGCGTACGCGGCGATGTATCCCGCAGCCGCCCTCAAGGCTGTGCCCGCCGCCGACCCGCTCAACGGCGGCGCTTCTGCCGACGTCCCCAAGACCCAAAAGCTCCAGGCGGTTCTTGCAGACGGCCGCACGATCACCATCAGCAAGAAAGCAGAGGCGCGCACGCCCGCGGCGTCCAGAATCGAGACCCTCCGCGACAAAGGCCGGATCCTGATCGTCCATTGCAGTGATGATCTTGCCGCCTCCTGGGCGACGGGTTCGAACACAGGCCCCGCCGCCCGCGCCTTCGCGCTGACGATGAACATCATCGCCGCGACCGTGGGGAAGATCGAATCCCTCCCGCCCCGCTCCAGCGGCCTAAACGCCGCCGGCAGGGCTGAACCCTGATGGACGGCAGGCTACACCGGCGCGACGAGGACGATCTCGATCCGGCGGTTGGCGAAGACGTATCATCTTCATGCCGCACCCCACTTAGGACAAATTGGGCAGGCCGCGTTCGCGACCGCGCCGCCTAATCCACAATCCGAAATCCCAAATCCGCAATCGTTACAGCCCCAGCGCCGCGTGGGCGATGTCTTTCAGGTTTCCGGCCAGGTATGACTGGTAGGCTGTCATGTCGAAGTGCCCGTGGCCGCTGAGGCAGAAGACGATGTTCTTGGCCTGGCCGGTCTGCTTGCATTCCTGGGCGACCTGGATCGCCATCTGCACCGCGTGCGAGCTCTCGGGGGCGGGGATGATGCCCTCGCACTTGGCGAAGGCCAACGCCCCCTCGAAGCAGGCGCTTTGCGGCAGGGCCTGCGGTTCGATCACGCCCAGGTTGATCAGCTTGCTCACCAGCGGGCTCATGCCGTGGTACCGCAGCCCGCCGGCGTGAATCGCCGGGGGCACCCACTGGTGGCCCAGCGTGTACATCTTGAGCTGCGGCGTCATGCCGGCCGTGTCGCCGTAGTCGTAGCGGAAGAGGCCTTCGGTCATCGTCGGGCAGGCCGACGGCTCGACGGCGATGATGCGGATGTCCTGCCCGCCGAGCTTGTCGGGCACGAACGGAAACGCGATGCCCGCGAAGTTGCTCCCGCCGCCGGCGCAGCCGATGACCACGTCCGGATTGGCGCCGAACTTCTTCAGAGCGGCCTTGGTCTCCAGGCCGATCACCGTCTGGTGCAGCATCACGTGGTTGAGTACGCTGCCCAGGGCGTAATTGGCGTCGGCGTGCGTGGCGGCGTCTTCGACGGCCTCGGATATCGCCATGCCCAGCGAGCCGGAGGTGTTGGGCGTTTCCTTGAGGATGGCGCGGCCGGCCGCGGTGCGGTTGGAGGGGCTGGGGATGCACTCGGCGCCCCAGACCTGCATCATGACTTTGCGGAAGGGCTTCTGGTCGTAGCTGCAGCGCACCATGTAGACGGTGCACGCCAGGCCGAACTGGTGGCACGCCAGCGCCAGGGCCGAGCCCCATTGGCCTGCCCCGGTCTCGGTGGTCAGGCGCTTGGTGCCGGCCTGGGCGTTGTAGTACGCCTGCGCGGTAGCGGTGTTGGACTTGTGGCTGCCGGTGGGACTCCAGCCTTCGTACTTGTAGAAGATCTTCGCCGGCGTGCCCAGGAACTTCTCGAGGTTGATCGCGCGGAAGAGCCCCGTGGGGCGGTACAGGGCGATCTTCTCCAGCACCGGCTCGGGGATGTCGATCCAGCGCTGCGTGGACATCTCCTGCTCGATCAGGGCAGCCGGGAATATCGGCGCCAGGTCGGCCGGGCCGACGGGCTTGTTGTCGCGCCCCAGCGGCGGGTCCAGCGGCGAAGGCAGATCGGCCGCCACGTTGTACCACTGACGCGGAATCTCGCTCTCATCCAGCACGATCTTCATGCGATCCATGACAATTCCTCACACGGTGCAAACGGCGCGATAGTCCAATGCCAACGACCGCCATGATACATTTCCTGATTGCCCATTGCCAATCGACAATCATGGCTGTTTGTGATTTCCCCCATCCCCGTTTTGGCTTCTTGGTTTGTGGGAAAATGGTCTGGCACTGGCCGGCGGCGGTGATAGAATCATCCGCCATCCCGTCTGGGCATGCAGGCTTGTCGGCCGGCCCGGCGGCACTCAACAGAAGGAACGCGTCATGGCAAAGGTCAGGATCGGATTCGTCGGTGTGGGTTTCATGGGCCAGAAGGCCCATCTGCAGAATTACGTGACCCTCGATAACTGCGAGGTCGTCGCCCTGGCCGAGGTCCGCAAGGAAACCGGAAAGCTCGTCGCGGCGCGCTATGGCATCCCCAAGGTCTACGAAGACCACAAGGCCATGTTCGCGGCCGAGAAGCTCGACGGCATCGTCGCCAGCCAGCCCTTCGACCGCCACGCCGTCCTCATGCCTGAGCTATACAGCGGCGCCAAGTTCGTCTTCAGCGAAAAGCCCCTGGCCGTCACGGTCGGCGCGGCGGAGAATCTCGCCGCGGCCGCCAAGAAGGCCGGCTGCACGCACATGGTCGGCTATCACAAGCGATCGGATCCTGCCGTCATGCACGCCATGAGCGTCATCAAGGACTGGAAGGCCTCGGGCAAGATGGGCGCCCTGCGGTACGTGCGCATCCTCATGCCCGCGGGCGACTGGGTCGCCAACGGCGCCATTGGCGTGCTCAATGCCGGCGACGCTGCCCCCGAGCTCAAGCGCGAGGTCGAAGGCGGCTGGGAGGCGTCCCTGCCGGGCATGGACAAGCCCACCAGCCAGGCGTATGTCTCGTTCGTGAACTACTACATCCACCAGGTGAACCTGATGCGGCACCTGCTGGGCGAGAGCTATAACGTCACCTATGCCGAAAAGAGC
Source organism: Phycisphaerae bacterium (assembly GCA_039683615.1). Taxonomy (GTDB): domain Bacteria; phylum Planctomycetota; class Phycisphaerae; order SM23-33; family SM23-33; genus JAJFUU01. Next base: position 76,236 of record JBDKRA010000013.1, on the reverse strand, counting down.
GGCGTGCTGCTGGCGGTCGAGAGCGCTTCGGGCGTTGCCGGCACGATCGAGATGACGCCCTACCGCACGACGATCGAATGGGAGGAGTCGGCGCTGGTGGCCTTCGAGAAGGGCTACATCAAGATCAAACTGCCGGCCCCGCTGGCGCACACGCGCGCCGGCACGGTGGAAGTCTACGCCGACCCGGGCGACTCGACGCCCGTGCGCAGCTTCCCGACGATGCCCTGGGTCCATGCGATGCGCCAGCAGGCGATCAACTTCGTCGACGTCATCCAGGGCAAGATGGCCCCGCCCTGCGCCGCCGCCGAGGCCGTCGAAGACCTCAAGATGGCGCGGCAGTACATCAAGCTGCGTTTCGGACAGTGATTCGCTGAGCAAGAAGAGAACACGAATGTCACGAATAAACGAATGAGTAAGAAACAAAGGACGGAGAACGAAAAGGTTGTTTCTCCGTCTCTATTCGTCTTATTCGTGTCATTCGTGGTAAGTCTTTTTGAAAGGACGACCCATGCCTCCACTGCGATTTCAGAAGATATGGATTTCGGACGAGCGGTACGAATCGTGCGGCGTCTTTGACGTCAACAACGACGGCGTGCTCGACATCGTCTGCGGGGCCTACTGGTACGAAGGCCCGCACTTCTTGAAGAAGAACATCATCGGTCCGGTTCGGGCCGAGGGCGAATACTTCGACGACTTCTCGACCATCCCCCTGGACATCAACGGCGACGGCTACCTCGACTTCGTCACCGGCGGGTGGTGGGGCGGCAACATCCGTTGGCGCGAGAACCCCAAAGGCGACCCGACCAAGCCCTGGACCGAGCACATCATCGGCGAGTGCGGCAATGTCGAGACGACCCGCGCCTGGGACATCGACGGCGACGGGCAGCTCGAGATCGTTCCCAACACGCCCTGCCACAGCCAGAAGTTCTACAAGCTCATCACCGACGCTCGCGGCAAGGGCACCGGCAAGTTCAAGGAAGTCGTGATCTACGACAAGCCCAGCGGCCACGGGTTGGGCTTTGGCGACATTAACGGCGATGGCCGCGGCGACATCATCCTGGCCAAGGGCTGGCTCGAGGCCCCGCAGGACCGCATCAACGGCAAGTGGACGTTCCACGAGGAGTTCGACCTGGGTTCGGCGTCGATCCCGATCATCGTCACCGACGTCGACGGCGACGGCGTCAACGACCTGATCGTCGGCCAGTCGCACGCGTACGGGCTGGACTGGTGGCAGCAGAAGCGCGACAAGGCGGGCAATCGCACGTGGATCAAGCACCCCATCGACCCCTTCAACAGCGAATACCACGACATGTGGTGGGGCGACATCGACGGCGACGGCCAGCCCGAGTTGGTGACCGGCAAGCGCTACCGCGCCCACTGCGGGCACGACCCGGGCGAGTATGATCCCTACGGCTTGTACTACTTCAAGTGGACCGGCGAGGGGTTCAGCAAGCTGCCGATCGACTTTGGCCCGATCCCCCACGCCAAGGGCTGCGGGATCAGCTTTCAGGTGATCGACATCGATGGCGACGGCCGCCTGGACATCGTCTGCCCCGGCAAGGACGGACTGGCGATCTTCAAGAACATCGGCACCGCTGAGAACATGGAAAGGTAAAAACTTACCACAGAGGCACAGAGCAAAACGAGGTTGGGAAAAACAAGAACAAGACCCAGGACACGTGCCTGGTTTTTGTTTGGCATGATTGAGCGGAGGGTGCCGCGGCGCGCAGGGCCGCAGGCCCGGAGAGCCACGACCCCCAACGCCCGGCGTCCGGTCGTGGCTGTCGGGCTGTCAAAAAGCCCTCCCGCCACGGCACCCAATGTGTCTTTTCTTTTTTTTGTCTCCGTGATCTCTGTGTCGCTGTGGTAGTCCTTTTCCCCGCGGCGCGGGTTACACTTTGAAGCGAACTTAGCCCCGGCATGCGCCGGCAGAAAGGACTGATTACACATGCGACATGGGATGATGAGCTTAACGATTGGGATGACGATCTGCGCCTTGGCGTTTGCCTCGCCGGCTGCCGCTGCGACAAAGGTCGCCTGCGCGGGCGACAGCATTACCAAGGGCGTTGGCGGCGGCGGGCAGGACTATCCCAAGCAACTCGGTGAGTTGTTGGGCAAGGATTACGTCGTGGGCAACTACGGCGCCTCTGGCCGCACGGTTCTGCCCGGTCGAGGGCAGTACGCCGCCGACAAGTACTGCAAGCAGGCGCTGGCGTCCAAGCCCGACGTGGTTGTGATCATGTTGGGCACCAACGATGCCAAGTCCGCCACGGTGGACAAAGAGAAATTCACCGCAGCCTACAAAGCGCTGGTCAAGAGCTTCGCCGATCTGCCCAGCAAGCCGAAGATTTACATCTGCACCCCGGTGGCCGTGGGCAAGGATAACTACGGCATCACTGGCGCGGTGGTCAAAGAACAGGTCGTCCCGCTGGTCAAGGCGATCGCGGCCGACCTCAAGCTGCCGCTGATCGACTGCTACACGCCCACCGAGGGAAAGACCGACCTGTTCGACGACGGCATTCATCCTAACGCCAAGGGCTACGCCGTGATCGCCAAGACTGTCGCCGAGGCCATCAAGGCCGCCCCCAAGGCCAGCGCGTCCCCGACGGCGCCGGCCAAGGCTGCCGTGAGTGCCCGCCCTTTTCCGGGGTGAAGAAAGAATGGAACGGCGCCGAGCAGTTCAGCTTTGAAGTGGCCGGCCGCCCATGCTGGGTAGCGGTGCCCAAGACTCCCGCGGCCGGACGCCCCTGGGTGCTGCGGGCGCCCTTTGCGCACATTGCGATGGGCGACAAGGCGCTGCTGGCGGCAGGTTTCCACATTGCCTACATCGACGCCAGCGATCCGCTGGGTTCGCCCGAGGCGATGAAGCAGTGGGATGCCTTCTACAAGGAAATGACCGCCACGTATGGCTTGGCGGCCAAGCCCGCGCTGATCGGCATCAGCCGCGGCGGGCTGATCATCCACAAGTGGGCGGCCGCCCACCCCGACCAGGTTGCCTGCATCGTCGGGGCGGCGCCGGTGTGCGACATCAAGAGCTGGCCCGGCGGCAAAGGGCTCTCCGGCGGACACGGCGGCAGTTGGAAGCAGCTCCAGAGCGTCTACGGCCTGACCGAGCAGCAGGCGATGGAGTACAAACAGAACCCCATCGACGTGCTCGAGCCCATCGCCAAGGCCAAGATCCCCGTGCTGCACTTCTACAGCCCCCAGGATGAGGGCGTGCCGTACGAGGAGAACTCGGCTGTCGTCGAGAAGAAGATGAAGGCCTTGGGCGGCGATTTCACCGGCGTGTCGATCGTCATCAGCCGCGACAGCATCAAGGGCGACCCCAAGCTCGAACCGCTGCAGAAGCGAGTCGACGCCAAGAACCCCAAGGCCGTCGCCGGAGCGCACAACAAAGCTTGCAACGCCGCCGATCAGACCAAGGTGGCGGAGTTCATCATTAAAGCCTGCAAGTAGCGAAAGGATTTACCATGGATCGCAGATCGTTTCTTAAGAGCGCCGCGATGGCGGGCGCCGCCGCCGGCGCGATGAGCATGTTGGGTCCGGACTTTGCCCTGGGCGAGAATGCCTCAGGCAAGAAGTACAACGTGCTCTTTATTCCGGTCGACGATCTGCGCCCGCAGTTGGGCTGCTACGGCCACAAGCAGATGAAGTCGCCCAACATCGACGCCTTGGCCGGGCGGGGCGTGCTGTTCAAGAAGACCTACTGCCAAGTGCCCGTGTGCGGGGCCTCGCGCGCCAGCCTGCTGACGGGCCTGAGGCCCAACGAATCGCGATTCAACGACTGGGCCTCCTGGGCCGAGAAAGATGCCCCCGGCGTCGTCACGCTGGCCAAGTGGTTCAAGCAGAACGGGTATCACACCGTCGGCAACGGCAAGGTCTTCCACAACTCCCCCGACTGCAAGGACGGCTGGAGCGAGGAGCATTATTCCCCGACGATCGGCTGGCCGGGGTATCGCAAGCCCGAGTCGACGGCGATGGTGGCCTCGGAGCGCAAGAAGGGCAAGCCCATGTGCTTCGGCATGCCTTACGAAGCCGACGACTGTAAGGACAATGAATACCCCGACGGACAGATCGCAGACAAGACCATCGCCGATCTGCGCCGCCTGGCCAAGAGCGACAAGCCGTTCTTCATCGCTTGCGGGCTTACCAAACCGCACCTGCCTTTCCTGGCGCCAAAAAAATACTGGGACATGTACGAGGCTGACAAGCTCGTGCTGGCCGACAACCCCAACCTGCCCAAGAACGCCCCGGGCCCACTGACGACGTATCAGTGGAAGGAGCTCCGCGGGCAATACGCCGGAACGCCCAAGCGCGGGCCGGTGTCGGCCGACCTCAACCGCAAGCTCGTGCACGGCTACTACGCCTGCGTGAGCTACATCGACTCGCTGGTGGGGCAGATTATCGCCGAGCTGGACAAGCTGGGCCTGCGCGACAACACCATCGTGATCCTCTGGGGCGACCACGGCTGGTTCCTCGGCGAGCACGGGTTCTGGTGCAAGCAGGTCTGCATGGACCTGGGCTATCACGCCCCGATGATGATCTCCGGACCGGGCATCAAGCCCGGCGTGACCGAAGGGCTCACCGAGTTCGTCGACATGTATCCTTCGCTGTGCGACCTGGCGGGCATCCCCCAGCCGCCACACCTGGAAGGCCTGAGCTTTGCGCCCCTGCTGCAAGACCCCAAGCGCCCGTGGAAGAAGGCGATCTTCAGCCGCTACCCCTCGCCCGACGGCGACGGCGTCTGCGACGGGCGGTTCGTCTACACGCGCTACACCTTCCACGGCCGCCAGGAAGGGCACATGCTCTACGACCACGAGAACGACCCCAAGGAAAACGTCAACGTGGTGGCCGATCCCAAGTACGCCGACGTCGTCAAGCGCCTCCAGCCGCTGGTGACCGGCGGGGCCAAGTGGTGGAAGGTTCTGCCAGACGGTATCGAACCGCCCCCGGCGGCGAAGAAGCTGATGGGATAAATCGTGGACTGGTTGACTGGTTAACTGGTTGACTGGGATAACGAGTACCCAGTTAACGAGTCAACCAGTTAACCAGTTAACCAGTTAACGAATTAACCAATTCACATCACCATCGCCCGATCCAAATCCATCACAAACGGCGGCAACCACGCCGGCATATTGCTCATGGGCAGCACGCACTCGTCGAGGTCGATCCCGATCACCTCCCGCATGAACGCGCGGCGCCTTTCGATGCGCTTCCATGCGGCGGGGAACTCGGCGGCGATCTTGCGCCGCAGATCGGCGTCGGCCAGCGCCACGCCGTCCTCGGCGTTGATGTAGCAGAACGGCCCGCGCGAGATCGGAATGATGTCCATCTGCAGCATCATGCCCGATCGCAGCGCCACGCCGCTGCCGGCGGCGAAGGGCGAATGCGTCCATTCCTCCAGGTGCAGGTAATGGCCGGGGTTCACGGCGAAATCATACAGCGTCTTGTCGCGTGCGGCATCGACTGCGGCGAAGACTCTTCCGCCCGTGACGCCGACTCGCAGCGACGCGTACCATGCCGCCACGACGCCGAAGTAGTTCTTTGCGTACGCCATGCAGAAGTCGCGGTCGCCCGCGGGGAGGTCTTCGAGTTTATTGGCGACCCAGCCGGCGCGGCAGGTCAGGGCGCCCACCACGCCGAAGGCCGTCGTGTATGGATCGCCCAGGGAGGCGGTATTGTCGCCGGCGCTGGCCAGGCCGCGCTTGGCCTTGGCGCCGAAGCTGAGCATGCGGTGGCACGTCAGCGGCAGGCCGCGGCTGTCGAGGTGCTTTTCCAGATCGCACTCCACGGCGCCCGGCTTCACGTGGCGCATCAGTTCCAGCACGCCCGTCGACGTGACGGACGCGGCGTATTCGTACTGGGCGATCTGCTCGGGCTCGTTGATGATCCGCAGTCCGTCGGCCACATCCATGAAGATGTCGCCGGCGTTGGAGACGCTGCCTTCGCCCCTCGTCAGGTCGCGGAGCAGATCGACGAGGTACGCGGGGATCTCGATGGCGCTGCTGCCGCCCTCGATCAGCGGGGGCTCGAAATACTTCCACCCCGCGCAGCCGACGCGCGTGCCGCGGGCGATGCCGAAGTCCGAGAGAATCGCCCGCAGCGCCCGCGAGTTGCCGCGTGGCTGGCCGGGCAGGGAGAACTCCTGGAACAGTTCGGCCTTGATGCCCAGCGCCTCGTCGGGCAGGTAGCCCATGCATTCGTTGCCGACCAGCAGGAGCTTCCGCCCGCCGCCGATGAGCAGCAGGGCCTCCTCGAATCGCGGGTCGAACCCGGTCAGGTACATCACGTTGGCGAAATGTTCCCGGTCGCCGTAGACGACCAGCACGTCCAGACCCGCCCTCTCCATTCGCGCCTCGGCGGCGGCCATCCGGCGGCGGTAGAGTTCGTTGGGAATCTGCGGCTGGCGGGCTTCGCGGCCGAAATCCGGTAACGTTACGCGTGTCAGTGTGCTCATGGCTCAGATTCTAGCGAACGGTTCAAGGATGGCTAACAACTTTGCCACAAAGAACACACATCTCGTATTTCATTTTCTTTGCGTTCTTTGCGATCTCTGTGGCAAAATCTTTGCTCCGTTCTGCGGCGGATAGGTCAGCGACTTGCCTTTGACGACGGCCATGGGATTAAGCACGTGCGGTTTTGCGGCCGCGCGGCTGATGATGTGCCGCACCTCGATGCCTCGTACGGTCAGGGCGTCGGCGATGAGTCCGCGGTGGCAGCGCCACGGGACGGCTTCGGCACACATGATCGCCAGCGGTTTCTCGCCGGCCAGGGCGATGAGCTTGTCCAGTGCGGCCTGGAACTGCGGCGTCTGCATGTAGTCGGCGAATCCGCGGAAGCCGGCGTTCCGCCAGGCGGTGTTGGTCGAGTCGGCCCGCGGGTGGCGCAGCCCGCCGAGAGTCTTCATGTGGCGGTAGTTGATGCGTCGCCGGCGCAGGAGCGGACCCAACTCATCGCGGTTGAACTGCGGGTTGTGCCGCGAGCGCGGAATGCTCCGCACGTCCACCAGCCGCTGCACGCCGTGGACCCGCAGCAACTCGACGAACTCCTCCCCGCTCCGCGTCGAGTGCCCGATCGTGAAAATCCCCCTGTTTTTCTTTTCAGCCACCGCACGTCCCCCGATTCATTATTGGCCCCCGCTTGCCTTGTCCCGCTCCGCGCGGCCGCGGATGCGGGCCAGGCGCCGCCGCGTCCTCCAAAGCCGCCACCGCGCCCGCAGGCGCTGGAGCCTGCGCCGGATCGTCTTGGCCAGGCGGCTGTCGGGCGCCAGGACGACAATCCCGGCAAAGATTGTCAGCCAGCCCTGGAGGACCGGCAGAAAAAGCCCGGCGATGCCCAGCAGAATCAGAAACACCCCCAACGGGACGCGCCCGTAGTGCACGATCTTGCGGACCAGCGGGTGGGGGTGGTTGAGAAGTCTTCGTATCATGTCGTTCCAACCCATTATAACCGTGGCGCAGGCTTTCCAGCGTGTGTCAGCCAGGCCACAGCCTGGAACGGCCGTGCCACACGCTCAATACGGGTTGGTCGGCATCATGTCCCAGACGCTGACGCTGCGGGCCTTGGCTGCGCCGCCCTTGGCGTAGAGCTTGATGAGCGTCGAGCCCTTCTGCGGGTAAACCGCCCGCGACAGCGCCATCCGTCCGTCGTTGGCGAAGACCTCCACCAGCGAGCGGTCGATGAAGATGCGCAGCTTGAGCGTCTCGCCGGCGGCCAGCTTCAGCGGGGCGGACTCGCGGCTCTTGCGCTCGGTGCCGATGACGCTGCGACCGATGCGCTGATCCGGACCGGCGTGGGTGCGGTCGATCCCGAGCGTGCCGTCGGTGGTGTCGTAGCCGATGACCGTCTCGTGCTTTCCGTCGGCCGAGCAGCAGACCTTCACGCCATACTCCTTGGCGGCCTGGGGCTCGATCTCGAGTTCGATCTCCATCACGTTGTCGTTGATGCAGTCGAAGGGCACGACAGTCTGGCCGTCGGCGGCGATCGCCACGTTGGCGCTGCTCTTGCCGTTATAACGCAGCGTTTTGGCCTCGTCGATGGGCGTCATGAGCATGCGGTTATCGCTGCCGAGTTTCATCACGCGCGGCAGCGACATCGTGCCGCTCCAGCCCGAGAAGTTGCGGACCATGTCGTTGCGGCCGTCGAAGACCCACGAGATCAGGATGCGCCGCCCCTGGGCGTCGGTGTGGCTTTCGGGGGCGAAGAACTCGTTGTCGCTGTACGACATCATCTCGTGATATTCAGGCACGAGCTGGTCGTTTTCCCAGTGGCCGACGTAATACCGCGTGCCCAGGCGGTGGCTGATACAGACCATCACCCACTTGTCGCCCATGGGGAAGAAGTCCGGGCACGAGATGTCTTCGTGAATGTCGATGCCCGGGTACGCCTTGGCCAGGAACGGTCCGCACTTGGTCCAGCTCTTGAGGTCCTTGCTCTTCCAGACGGTGTTCTTGCCGCCGCCGAAGACGGCGTAGTATGTGTCGCCGACGATCCAGCCGCACGGGTCCCAGGACTGGTAGTCGACCTTGTCCGGCTCGGGCGGGTTGGGCACGATCGGGTTGCCGGGCATCTTGTGCCAGACCTCGAGATCCTTGTCGTCGCTCCAGGCCATCGAATTGCCGGCGCCGCAACCGTGATACATCATCAGCACGCGCTTGCCGTCTTTGTCCAGGTACGCGTTGCCGCTGAAGATGCCGGTCTCGGGGCTGTCGAGGGTGGGGAACAGGCATGGCTGATGATGCCGCCAGTGCAGCAGGTCGGTGCTGGAGACGTGGCCCCAGAAGTGCACGCCGCGCTCCTGGTAGATGTAGCCCATGTGATGGCGCCCGCGCCAGAAGATATTGCCGTTGGGGTCGAACGGCATGGCCAGCCCTTCCGGGCAGACGAAGTGATACGTCGGCCGGTACGGGTCGCGCAGCAGCTTCTGCCGCACGTGGCGGGCGGTGTGTAATTCTTCATCGCTGATAATCTGCATGTCGGCGCGGAATGTCTGGCTCATGGCTTATCTCCGTCTTTAGTAAGGTTATTCGGCGGTGAACTTGGCGCGGATTTTCGCGCTGGTCAGCGCGGCGAAAGCGTTCGCATGAAGCAGGTACGCCAGCGCGAGCACAGGCAGCAGCACCATGACGCACCATGCCGCCAGGCGCATCAGCTCGGCCTTGGCCATGCCGTAGCTCAGCAGCATCGGCGCCGCTACGGCCAGCACGAGGCCTGAAGAGATCAGCACCCCGCACGACAGCAGCAGCGCCCAGTGCCGCGTTGCGACCGCAAACATCCGCTTGAAGGCGTCGTAGACGAGGTTGAACTTGTCCGCCGGCGGTGGCGTCGAGGCTACGTCCATCGCCAGCGAGAAGCAGAGGATCATTCCCGCAGCCAGGGGCGTTGCGACGATCACGATCACGGCGGCGAGGATGAGCTGTGACACCAGGAAGCTGACGGTTCCGTCCCCGGCTGAGGTTTCGCTCAGGAGGCGATGGACGGCACGGTCGGGGGAGTTCAGCAAGTCGGCCAACCCGCTCGATCCGGACAGGATGCCCACCGTCGAGAGCAGCACGTACAGCGCCAGCACCAGCAGGACCACCGGCGCCAGCACCGTCGCCACCGTGACGAAGAATGCCGCCAGGAGCATCATCAGGTGCCACAGGCTGTCCCAGCCGTGCCGCATGAAGGCGATGAAGTCGGCCAGCGGCGGCGTGTCGCCTCTGACCGTGCCCATGACGCTCGTGACGTACCCCATCACGAAAACGGGAAAGAGAATGATGCCCACCACGCTGTGAAAGGCCAGGTACGACAGCAGCATGTACACGATCGTGACCAGCACCAGCCGGATGGGGTGCTTAAACAGTTGCTCGGCGGCTTCGATGTATCCGGAGAATGCGTCGCCAAAGCCGGACAGCCCGGCGCTGGATATAGCGGGGCGACCGCCCGCGCTCGCCGGCGCCGGCGCAGCCGCCCGTATCGGCGCCGGGGCCGGTGCGACCGGCACGTCCGCCGCGGCGGGAGGAACCGGCGCCTCCGACGGTGCTTCAGTCGCTGCTGCCAGCGACGACAGCGGATCCGCCGCCCGCTCCTGCGGTGCTGCAGGCGGCTCGGCCGGACGATCGACGACAGAGGCGCCCAGCTCGGGCACGCTTGACACGGCCGCCCACTCGGCCATGCCTTCTTTCCAGAGGAAGTGTTCGCTCTTGAGCCGCCCTTGTTCGATCAGGGCCTCCAGCTCCTTCAGCGACACCGGGCCGAACTCCTGCCCATCGGCGGAGTAGTACCATTCCTGCGAGGTCGCTGCCTCCGCCGGAGCAGGCGCGGGGTCGGCGGGCGATTCGGAGAACACTTCCAGTTGGCTGGCCGGGGCGGGCAGGATGTCGGACAGGGGAATCGATCCATGGCATTTAGGGCACTTGCCCTTCTTGCCGGCCATGGTATCCGGGACTTTCAACGCCGCTCCACATGAGGGACACGTGACAGAAAGCATGGCGACATTCCTTTTTGGCAACGACGGGCCCAAGTTCGCAGGCATTATAACCCGCGCCGCCGGGCTGGGAATCGCCTTGCCGCAGGAATCGCCGCCGGCCGCGCGGCAGGCGATCTGCTATTCCAGCGACGTGTGCTGGACTTCCGACGAGCCCTGCACGCCGCGGTAAGGGCGGTATTGGTTGAAATATGATGGGCCGAACTGCGAAGACAGCGCCTCCGCTGCGTCGCGTCGCTGATCGATGAGATTGGTTCGCTCGTGGCAGTCGGCCTGCAGGTCGTAGAACTCGTCGCTCTGCCCTTGCGGGCGCACGACGTAGCTGTATTGCTCGTTGCGGATGCAGCGGTCGATGCCGCCGAAGAATCCGCTGATCGTCGCGGCATACGGCGAGGTCCCCTTGCCCTCGATGGGCCCGCGCAGGCTTCGCCCCGCCATGCCCGGCGTGTCGCCTCCCAATCCGGCCAGATCGAGCAACGTCGGCGCCAGGTCGGGAAAGCGTCCCAGCGCACTGCTGCGCCTGCCGCCGTACTGCCCGCCGGGCAGCCGCACGATGAACGGCACCTTCAATAGCTCGTTGTACATGCGGTCGGGGCCTTTGAGGAACTTGCCGTGGTCGGCCAGCGGATGGCCGTGATCGGACAGCACCACGACGATGGAGTTCTCGAAGTAGCCCATCTGCTTCAGCCCGTCGAAGAATGTGCCCAGGCACCAGTCGACGTATGCCATCTCGCCGGCGTAGAGGCTTTGCGTGCGGCGGATCTGCTCGACCGTGCCCCATTTGTCAGCCGCTCCACCCGGCGGCAAGACGATCTTGGGGCCGCGGTAATTGCAGTCGCCGAAGGTGTCGAACTTCGCCGGCGGGCACCAGGGCTCGTGAGGCTGGAACGTGTCGATCCAGAGAAATGCGGGCTTGTCCTGGCGACGCGACTGGTCGAGAACCTCCAGCGACTTGCTCATCGTCTGGTAGCACAGGAAGTCTTCGGGCTCGCTGCGCCCTTCGAGGTTGCGCAGGGCGGCCAGAACGTTCATGTGCCAGCCCTTGTTCATCCCCGGCGTGACGTGGTCTTCCAGGCGGAACTGCCGCAGCGGCCCGGTGCCGCAGCCGTCGTACTCGGCGCCGCGAATCCAGTGGAAGACGTCCATCGCCCTGTGAAAGTTCATATCCGGCTTGAAGTAGTGGTATGTGTCGGCCACCATCGCCGTGAAGTAGCCCGCCTTTCGCAGAATCTGAGTCAAAGTCACGTCAGTAGCCGACAGCGCTTGCCAGGGGCGATTGGTCAGCGAACTTTGGCCGGTGAACAAGTCGGTGCGCACGGGGATCGTCGGCAGGTTCTCGGGATAGACGTTGTCGAACATGACGGCCTGGGCCGCCAACGCGTCGAGCGAGGGCGTCTTGAGCGGGCAGTTGTCCCACCCATACGCGCTGACGTGATCCTGCCGAAACGAATCGAGCATGACGACGATGATGTTCGGCCGTGTGTTCATGCGGGGGAGGATATAGTATCCACTTACTGCGAGCAAGCCGTCACGATGTCCGGCCCGGCCGCGACTTGACCTTGCTCCGGGTGACGGATATGACAATGAGATAAGCCAGGAGTGCCGCACATGACGCCCAAAGAAACCATCGCCGCCGTTGTCGATCATCGCGAAGTGCGCCCCGTGCCGTATCTGCTTTCCATCGACGAGCCCGTCGCGCGGCGGATGGATGAGCATTTCGGATCGCCCCAGTGGCGCCAGCGATTGAAGAACTACTTCCTGTACACCTATGCCGTCGACTACATGCACAAGGACCCCATCGGCGATCCGGCACAAGGGCTCAGCCGCGATCTGTTCGGCTCGATCTGGAAAATGGGCACGCCCATGCATCTGGAAAAGCCCGCCATGTCGCGACCGTCCTTTGAAGGCTTCGATTGGCCACGCCCCGAGCATTTCTACGTCAAGGACGCCGACCTGGCGTCGATCCGCGCCGACTGCCTGGCCAATACCGACCGCTACACGCTGGGCTGCATCTGGTGGGGGCTGATGGAAACGAGCTGGGGCCTGCGCGGGTTCGAGAACATCCTGATGGACTGCGCAGCCGAGGAGGATTTCTACGAGGAGCTGCTCGAGCGGATCACGCTGCTATACCTGGACTTCGTCGACCACACCTGCACGCTGCCGGTGGACGGCATCCTCTTCGGCGACGACTGGGGCGACCAGCGCGGCGTGATCATCGGCCCGGACCGCTGGCGGCGGTTCATGAAGCCGCGCTGGGCTCGCATCTACGACCGCGTGCACAGCCACGGCAAGAAGGTCTTCACGCACTGCTGCGGCAGCATCGTCGACATCATGGACGACCTGGTGGAGATCGGCCTGGACGTGCTGGAAAGCTGCCAGCCGGAAGCTCGCGGCATGAACCCCTACGCCCTCAAGAAACGCTGGGGGGACAAGATGACGTTCTGGGGCTGCCTGGGCAGCCAGAGCACCATGCCCTTCGGAACGCCCGATCAGGTCACAGCCGAGGTCCGTCGCCTCTGCCGCGAAATGGGCGCCGGCGGCGGGTACATACTCGCGGCCGCCAAGAGCCTGCAGAGCGAGACGCCCACCGCCAACGCCGTGGCGGCGCTGGAGGCGTTTACCAATCAGCAAGCATAGCCGTGTCGCGGACGCCTCGTCCGCGGGAACGCCGCTGGGGACGGCTGATCGGCGCGAGGTGATGCATCGCCTCTGACGGGCGGAAGAACCTTCCGCCAACCGGAAGACCCTGCCGGTTCGGGGCCGGTGCGGTCGACGGGGCGACAAGTCCTACACTCCCGATCCTCGGGATAATGTCCATGCCTACGGCGGTTCACGTCCTATCGGGTTCTTTGGCACACCAGTTGCAACAGCGGATCGACGGCGCATTGGAGCCTTGTGGAATGACTATCGCCAACTTGTTGATGAGCAATCTCGGCCAGATGACGGCCAAGCCGGCCGTCACCGGCGGGCGAACCGCGCGCGCCGAGTCCCAAGCCGATCAGAGCCATACCCTCCAGGGGGACCTGTCTCAACGCGAGCCGACGGGCCAGCCGCAGACGGACGATCTGCCCGGCGACGGGCGTCTTGACGGCGCCAAAGGCGCCGGAGGCTCCAACGCGAAGTCTCCCCCGCTGCGCAGGGAGGCGGCCACCAGGGAAAACGCCGCCGCCCTGACACCCACTCCCGTCGCCGCTGCCCTGCCCGAAACGGCGTTCCAGACGCTGCTGGCCCGCATTCAAGGCAACGCCGGGCTTGCAGGCGTAGCCAGCGGTGAAGCGGCGGCGCGGCCGCAAGTCGTCGCGCCACAGTCTGCCGTTGCCGCACCCGTGCTGCCGCCCGCGGTCCTACCGCAAGATCTATCACCGGCTGAGATGCCGGCTCTCGCCATCGACCTGCCAGCTGCGCTTCCCGAGCAACGTCTGGGTCGAACTCCAGTCGCTGAGGTGGAAACTGCGCCGGTCACGCCGGTCGCGCCGGCAGGGCCCCAGGTCGCAAAGACGCAGCGCCCGATCGCCCAAGAGACCACAGCGGACCTTCCAATCGATGTCAAGCCGCCGGCAACGGCGCTGGAGGCGGGTCTCAGAGTTGCACCTGAGAACGGTTCCGCGACGGCGCCGAGCGCTCCCCCGGCCCTCCAGAAGCAGGCCCTGCCTGCCCAGGTCGCCGCCCCGCAAGAAGAGAAAGGCCCAAGACCGCAGGAGACGCCAAAGGCTTCCCCAGGCAGAGGAACCCTCCGCACGCGGGACCTCGGTGTACAGGCGGAACGGCAGGGGGCTTCCGTCGAGCCGACGGACAAACCGGCAACTGCACCGGCCGCTGTCGAAAAGCTCGCTGAGTCAATCGCCCCGCGCGCCGCCGCGCGCCTGTCCGATACTGCAGGTGTTGCCGTCACGCAAACCGTGCATCCTGCCGCTGCGGCGCCTGCGCCGGTTGCGACTATCGCGGCGACGACATCGCAGCAGGCCGCCGCCGTGATGGCGCCGCCGGGGCAGCAGGTGGCGGCCGCCGTTGTGGAGCACCGGTTTTCTTCGCAGCGGGTTTCGGTGGCGCTGGACCCGCCGGAGCTGGGGTCGATCCACCTGTCGCTCCACGCGCGGGGCAGCGAGATCCGCGGCGTGGTGGAGGTGAACAACCCCGCCACGCTCGACCAGCTTCGCCAGGAGACGCCCAGCCTGATCGACCGCCTGGCCTCGACGGGCCTCAACGTGCGGCAGATCGAACTGCGCCTCAGCGGCGACGCCGGCAGCGGCTCATCCGCCTGGCAGTTCAGCGGCGGGCACAACGGCTGGCAGCAGTCGGCCTCGCAGCAGGGCGGGTGGGCGAGCGCGCAGGGCGGCCCTGTCGGCGTCGAACAGGCGCCGGAGCCGGAAGTCTCAGCCGCCGCGGCCGCCCGCATCAGTGTCAGCGACGGGTCCGTCAACCTCTGGATATAGGAACGCCCATGGCCACAACCGCGATACAAGATGCCAGCACCATACAAGCGAACTACATGAAGCTGCTGGTGACGCAGTTGCAGAACCAGAATCCGCTGGAGCCGATGAACAACGATCAGATGGCCAGCCAGCTCGCCCAGCTTTCGCAACTGCAGCAGATGGAATCGATGAACAGCACCTTCGCCAAGGTGCTCTCGTCGCAACAGCTTTCGCAGGCCACCGCCTTGATCGGCAAGAGCGTGGCGTATCTGCCCGAAGGGGCGGACACGGCCACTTGGGCCCGCGTCACGGGCGCCGGCGTCGTCGGCGGCGAGGCGGTGGTGCAGGCCGGGCAGGTAACCCTCACGCTGGATCGGATCCAGGCCATTGCAGACTAACGCACGAGGTGAACGATGAGTAATTCGCTACTGTCGGGAATTTCCGGACTCCAGGCCCACCAGCGCATGCTCGACGTGGCGGGCAACAACCTGGCCAACGTCAACACCAGCGCCTTCAAGGCCAGCCGCGTGACGTTCGCCGAGCTGCTCAGCCAGACGCTGCAGGAAGCCGGCCAGCCCTCGGCCACCACCGGCGGCACCAATCCGATGCAGGTTGGCAGCGGCGTGCAGGTGGCCAGCATCGACCGCAACATGAGCCAGGGCTCACTGATCAGCACTGGTCAGCCGCTGGACATGGCGATCGAAGGCTCGGGCTACTTCGCCCTCAGCGACGGCTCGCGCCTGGTCTATACGCGCGTGGGCGGTTTCGCGGTCGACTCGCAGTTCTACCTCGTCGACCCGGGCACCGGCAATCGCGTGCAGCGCATCGGTTCAGAAGGCGTGGCCGACGGGTTCCAGAACGCCGCCAGCAACGACATCCGCATTCCGTACGACGTGGCCCTTCCCGCCAATCAGACCGAATCGATCAGCTACACCGGAAACCTCTCGGCCGAAGAATCCGACGCCTCGGCCAACATCCTCACCAGCGGCCTCCAGTACACCAAGGACGGCGCGGTGATTTCGGCCGACACGCTCCTGGCCCAGGTCGACCAGGTGACCGGGCTGTCTACCGGCGACACGATCTCGATCACCGGCACGCGGCGCGACGGCACGTCCGTCAGCAGCACCTTCACCACTACCGTCGGGCCGACGACGAACCAGTTGTCCTCTCTGGTGGGCTACACGGCCGCCGGCGTGGCGGCGGTGGGCGGCACCGCCTTGTCCGCCCTTGACCAGGCCGACACCCTCGCCGACGACGAGACGTTCACCATTTCCGGCACCGACGCCGACGGCACGGCGATCAGCCGCACGTACGCCTATCACGCCGGCGACACGATGACGACGCTGCTGGGCGAGATCAACGCCGCCTACAGCGGCGCGACCGCCACGCTGGCCGATGGCAAGATCCTGCTGACCGACGACGCCGCCGGCGCCAGCGAGACGACCATGAGCATCACGTACAACGGCGAAGGCGAGTTCACGCTGCCCGCGTCGTTCAACCGCCTGACCACCGGCGGCGACGGCAGCACCATCGGCGACCTGCTCAATGCCGTGACCAACGCCTTCGCCGACCCCAACAACCCGACCGACCGATGGTCGGTGGCCTCGATGTCCAACGGCGAGATACGAATGAGTGACGTCTCGGCCGGCTACAGCCAGACCGACCTGTCCCTCAGTTGCACCGGCGCCACCTTCGAGTTGCCCCAGTACTTCACGCTGCTGTCTGCCGGCGGCAACGCCATCCGCAACACCAACATGGAGATCTACGACAGCCAGGGTATCAGCCACGTGATGTCGGCGGCCTTCGTGCGAACCGACACCTCGAATACCTGGGACCTGGTCGTGACCAGCCTGGGCGGCGACGTCAGCCTCCAGGACCGGCGGATCAACGGGATCACCTTCCTGGCCGACGGCAGCTTCGGCGGGGTCAGCGCGGCCGACTCGTCCACCTTCAAGGTGACCTTCGCGAACGACCCGAGCAACATCCGCACGCTGAACATCAACCTGGGCACCATCGGCGAGTTCGACGGGCTCAGCCAGTTCGGCGGCAGCAGCACGGTAGCCCCCAGCGGGCAGGACGGCTACGCCGCCGGGTGGTTGAGCAACATCTCGGTGACGCGCGAGGGCGTGCTGGTGGGCGTGTTTACCAATGGCGCGCGGCGCGACCTGGCGGCCTTGAGGATCGCCACGTTTCAGAACCCCGCCGGTCTGGCGTCGGTGGGCAACAACTACTTCGAGGTTTCGGCCAACTCCGGCGATCCCGTGGCGACCAAGGCGATGTCCGGCAGCGCCGGCGCCATCCGCGGCGGATCGATGGAGCAGTCCAACGTCGACGTGGCCACCGAGTTCGTCAACCTCATCCAGGCCCAGAACGGGTTCCAGGCCAACGCCCGGACCATCAAGGCCGCCAACGAGATGCTCCAGGAACTGACCAACCTGACCCGCTGAGTGAGCCCGATGAATGCAATCACCGCACTACGCCAGGCGCTGCTGTCTGCCGCGGCGGGACTGACCCCCGACGAGCGCTGGGCCGGCGTCAACGAGTACGCCACCACGCGCCACGTGGACCTGTGGTGGGTGGCCTTTTGCGTGCTGACAGGCCTGGTGCTCTGCGCGGTGGCCTTGATCAGCTACCGCGGCTATATCGCCTCGTGGAACGCCAAGCGAAAGATCCACGATAACGCCCGCCGCAGCGGGCTCAACGAGCCCGAACGGCAGCTCATCGAGACGCTGGCCCAACTGTCGGGCCTGCGCCATCCCGAGGCCGTCTTCACCATGAGCCAGGCCTTCGACCATGCTGTGGCCTCGATGATGCTCCTGCCCCGCTGCCAGGGGATGAACGAGCAGGCCCGCGGGCAGTTGGCCGACATCATCCAGGCCCTGCGCACCAAACTGTGCTTCGACAACGCCCCCCGCAGCGAGAACAACAAGATCCCCTCCAGCCGCGCCATCCCCGCCGGCAGCCGCCTGTCGGTGATTCATCGAGGGCAGATCGAGGGCGCCGAGGCCGTCGTTGAAATCAACGATCCGATGGAGATGGCCGTGCGCCCCGACCCGCAGATGAGCGCCCGCCCAGGCGAATCGCTCGTGCTGCAATATTGCCAGGGCATGGCAGCCTGGGAGTTCACCGCGCCGATCACGGCAGTGCGCAACGGCAAGCTGGTGCTGGGGCACACCAGCCAGGTGCGCTACGTCAACCGTCGTCGGTTCATGCGCGTGCCGCTTCGCCGCCTGGCCAAAGTCGGGTCGCTGTCGTTTCACGGCGGCGTCCCGGGCGAGATGCGGATGGTCGACGCGGAGTTGACGGAGATCGCTGGTCCGGGCGTGGTGATGGAGTCGCCGCTGCACCCGCTGATGGGGCAGCGCGTGGTCGTGGCGATGCAGCTTCGCAAGGAATACGGGATGCAGGCCCCCGGCATCGTTCGACGCGTGACCGATCTGCACAACGGCAAGTTCCAGATCATCGTCGAGATGACCGACCTGAACCCGCAGGAGGTTTCCGAACTGGTGCGGCAAACCAACCTGGCGATGCAGGAGATGGCCGGCATGGCCCCGGCGAAAGGAGCGGCCAATGGCTGAGTCGCTGGGCACCATCGCCTCCTCTCTGGACGGGCTGACGCAAAGCTACAGCGCCATCGCCCACAATCTGGCCAACGCCAACACCGTCGGCTTCAAGCGCGGCCAGCCCGTGTTCATGGAAGTGCTCGCCGGCCGCATGGACAGCCAGACCGCGCAGGTGTCCGGGCAGGTTGCCATCGACTTCAGCCCCGGCGCGATGACCTACACCGGCCGACCGACCGACCTGGGCATCGGCGGGGCGGGCTTCTTCGTCCTTGAGACCGCCGGCGGCGAGCTCTACACGCGCAACGGCGCCTTCACCATCAACAGCCAGCGTCAACTGGTTGACACGCAGGGTCGCATCGCCGCCGGTCAGAACGGCCCGATCACCCTGCCCCCCGCGGCGGCCGCCAGCGACATCGCGGTCTCGGCTGGCGGCGCCATCAGCGCCCACGGACAGAGTGTGGGGCAGTTGAAGATTGTCGAGGTCTCCAAACTGGCCCAGCTTAAACCCATGGGCGGCGGATGCTTCTCGCTGCCCAAAGAGGTCGCCGTCACGCCGGCGGCCGATCCGAAGGTGCAGCAGGGGTTCCAGGAAGCCTCCAATGTCAACCCGGTCGAGGAGATGGTGGGCCTGATCAGCATCGCCCGCCTGTACGAAGCCAACGTGAAGACCATCAAGGCCGTCGATGACCGCCTCAACAGCCTGACGCGCGTCGTCCTGTAGCAAAGGAACCTGATATGCTTAGAGCGTTCTCCACCTCCGCGACGGGCATGGCCGCCCAGCAGATGATCGTCGACACCATCGCCAACAACCTGGCCAACATCAACACCGTCGGGTTCAAACGCACCCAGATGGACTTCCAGGACCTGATGTACCTTCGCCTGGCCGAGCCCGGGCGCGAGACCGCCAGCGGCGTCGTCGCCCCGACGGGGCTCGAGATCGGCAGCGGCGTGCGGCCCAACAGCACGCTCAAGGTCTACACCCAGGGCGAGATGGAAAACACCGGGCGCAACCTCGACCTGGCGATCGAGGGCGACGGGTTCTTCCAGGTCTCCGCCGGCGGGCAGACGCGATACACGCGGGACGGGGCCCTGCGCACCAACGCCGACGGGCAACTGGTCACCGCCAACGGCTATACGCTCGAGCCGGCTATCACCATCCCCAGCAACGCCCGCTCGGTCAGCGTGGGGCGCGACGGAACGGTGTCGGTCTTCACCGGCTCGAGCAACACCGCCACGGTGGTGGGAACGATCTCGGTGGTGCGCTTCGCCAATCCCTCGGGCCTGAGCAACGAGGGCGGCAACCTGCTGGCCGAAACGCCCGCCAGCGGCAGCGCGATCGCCGGAACGGCCGGCGTCGACGGCGTCGGCGCCATCCAGCAGGGATTCCTCGAACGCTCCAACGTGCAGATGGTGACCGAACTGGTGAGCCTGATCACCGCCCAGCGGGCCTACGAGATCAACTCCCGCGCGATCAAGGCCGGCGACGACATGCTCCGCACCGCCAACGGCCTGATCAGTTAGGACGATGCCAATGACCCTCATCGCAACATGCCTGGCGGCGGCCCTGGCGGCCCAGAGCGCCCCGGACGTGCGCATCCACCTGCCGCGCGAGGTGCTCGTCACCTCGCAGCAGCTCACGCTGGGCGAGGTGGGCGTGGTCTCCTGCGACGACGCGGCGACCCAAGCCGCCCTGCGCGAGCTGCCCCTGGGCCGCGCCCCGCTGGCGCAGGAAACCATCACCATCGAACGCCGCGTCGTGCAGTCGCGCGTGGCGTGCAGCCGCCTGACGGTGGGGCAGATCACCCTCACCGGCGCCGATTGCGTCAGCGTGCGGCGGAAAGAGCAGGTCATCACGGCCGACGCTCTGGTCGAAAAGTCTCGCGCGCTGCTGGGGCAACTGCCGGAACTGTCCACGTGGTCGTGGCGCGTGCACGTCAAACCGCAGGACCTGACGCTGCGCTTTACCGGGGCGGTGGAGGTTCAGCCGAGCCTGGAGTCGTACGCCAACGGTCTGGCGCGCATCCGCGTGGCGGTATCGGCCCCCCAGGGCGAGCTGGCGAGCGCCGAGGTGGTGTTCAAGCGGGTCTTCGCCGTGCGGCGGGCGGTGGCGCTGCGCGACATTGCTCCGGGCGAGGCGCTGACGGCCGAGAACACGCGGATCGAAGAGCATGAAGTATCCGCGGCGATCGAGGCGTACGTGCCGCCGGCGATGGCCCTGGCGTCGCAAGCGATCGCCAAGGGCACGCCGATCCGCGCCTCGCTGGTGCGCCAGCCCAAGCCCGAGTTGCTCGTGCGGCGCAATCAGGGCGTCACGATGCGCGTCGTCGGCAACGGGTTTACCGTCTCGGCGATGGGCCAGGCCCTCGAGGACGGCTGCCAGGGGCAGTGCATCAAGGTCCGCAACGTGGATTCCAAGCGCGTCGTGTCGGCGGTCGTGATGGCCGACGGCACGGTGCAGCCGCAAACGAATGAGGTGATTCGATGAAGACTCCAACGGCATTACTGGCCGCGGCAGCGCTGCTGGCGGCGGCGGGTGCGTGCAGGGCCGATTCGATCTACGCCCGCGCGAGCCGCCAGGGCGGGCAGGCGCCCACCACCGCCGACGACACGGCCCGCAAGGTGGGCGACTCGCTGACGGTGGTGATCGCCGAGACCAGCGAAGTGACCAACACCACCAGCAACACCATGGAGAAGACGACCTCGCGCAGCGCGAAGATGAGCGGCACGGTCAAGCTGGGCAACGTCCTGTCCTCGTGGGCGCACAGCCTCTTTGGCTACAAGGACATCGACGACGCCAAGACCTACTCCGTGCCGACGGCGGACCTCAGCGCCTCGTCGGGCAACAAGTTCGACGGCAAGGCCGATTACGGCAGCAACCGCACCATCGCCGACTCGATCACCGTCACCGTCTACGACGTGCAGCCCAACGGCAACCTGGTGATCATGGGCACGCGCAAGCGGCAGGTCGGCGGCGACGTGCAGTATCTCCAGATCAGCGGGATCGTGCGCCTCAGCGACATCACGTACACCAACGTCATCTCCAGCGCGAAGATCGCCGAGTTCCAGTTCGTCACGTACGACCGCGGGCAGAGCAACACGTTCGTCCGTCCCGGGTGGCTCGACGCGATCCTCAATGTCATCAGTCCTTCGTAACGCGGCAGGGGTGAGCAATATGGCACGAATGAGCACGTGGTGGGCGGCGGCGGGCATGGCGGCGGTGCTTTTGACCGCCGGCGCCGCCGACGCCGAACGCATCAAAGACATCGTCGACATCAAGGGCGTCCGCGGAAACCCCGTCTGGGGCTACGGGCTGGTCATCGGTCTCAACGGCACCGGCGACAACGGCACCGCCAGCAAGCGGGCGCTGGCCAACGTGCTGCGCCGCACGGGGCTGGTGCTCTCGCCCGAAGACCTGGCCAGCAAGAACATCGCCAGCGTGCTGGTGACGGCCGACCTGCCGCCCTTCGCCCGCAGTGGCGGCAAGATCGACGTGACGGTCTCGGCCATCGGCAACTGCGGAAGCCTCCAGGGCGGAACGCTGTTGGTGACGGAGCTGGTCGCCGCCGACGGGCAGGTGTACGCCGTGGCGTCGGGGCAGTTGTCGGTCGGCGGGTTCGGCGCCTCGGGCGCCGCGGCGTCGGTGTCCAAGAACCACCCGACGGTGGGGCGCATTCCCAACGGCGGCACGATCGAACGCGACGAGGTGGCCATCTTCGTGCGAGACGGGTATATGACGCTGCAGCTCAAGAACCCGGACTTTTCCACCGCCCAGGCCATCGCCAAGGCGATCAACGAGAAGTATCCCGAGGCGGCCGCCGCCATCGACGCCGCCGCCGTGCGCGTCTCGCTGGCGAAAGACGCCAAGCCTGCGGCCGTGACCGACATGGTGACGGCCATCGAGGCCCTGAGCGTCACGGTGGACACGCCGGCGGTGGTGGTGATCGACTCGCGAAACGGCACGATCGTAGTGGGCGAGAACGTCGCGATCTCGGCCGTGGCCATCGCCCACGGAAACCTGGCGATCGTGACGCAGGAAAAGGAGAGCGTCTCGCAACCCGCGCCATTCGCCAAGGTGGGCAACACCGAGAAGGTCAAGAGCACGCAGATTGACGTGGTCGAGGAGAAGGGCACGCTCAACGTCCTGCGTCACAAAGTCAGCGTCGCGGAGCTGGCGCGGGCCCTCAACGCCCTGGGCCTGACGCCGCGAGACCTGATCAGTATTTTTGAAGCGCTCCGCCAGGCCGGGGCGCTCCAGGCGGAACTGAAGGTGATCTGATGGACATGCCTTCGATTACAGACATGCTCCCGCCGCCGGCGGCGCAGAACGTCGTCGCTGCCGGTGGGCGCAAGGGCGCGGCGGCCGTCGAGGCGGCCAAGCAGTTCGAGTCGATCCTGCTGACCCAGATCGTCCAGGAAATGGGCAATACCGTCGAAGAGGGCGGCATGCTGGAGGAGACCGGCGGCAAGCAGGTGATGGACATGTTCTATTATCACCTGGCGCAGGAGATCTCCAACAAGGGTGGCCTGGGGCTTTGGAAGAGCATCGCCCGCCAGATCGACCGCTCGCAGGCGCCGGCGGCGGAGGTGCGGCCATGATCCTTTCGGAGCATCCGCTGACGGAACAGGCCGAGGCGCTGATCGACTCGCTGCAGCGCGAGGTCGTGCTGCTGGAACAGAAGGAACAGCAGATGGAAGGCCTGCGCCAGGCGGTGGTCGCTTCGGACGACGCGGCGCTGGAGTCGCTGATGGCGGCCATCGCCCGCACCGATGTCGAGCAGTCGCGTCTGGACATGGACCTGGCCCGCCGCCGCGCGGCGGTGACCGAGGCGCTGGCGCCGGGGCAGCCGGTGATGCGGCTGGGGCAACTGGCCCAGGCGCTGGAGGGTCCGCAGGGCCGCGTCGTCGACGAGCTTCGCGGCGAGGTGCTCCAGCGCGTGCGGCGTCTGCGGCGGCGGCACCTGGAGACGGCGATCTTGCTGGCGGAATGTTCGCGGATCAACCGCCTGCTGCTGGACACGCTGCTGGGTCGCGGCTCGAGCGTCGAGACGTACGACGCCAGCGGGCAGCGCCGCGGGCAGATGGACGGCGGCCTACTCAACACGGAGCGATAGTGTCCAGCAATATCATAGGACTGACGGGACTTCGGATCGCCCAGCAGGCGCTGGACCTGGTGGGCACGAATATCACCAACGCCACCACGCCCGGATATAACCGCCAGGAACTCCAGGTCGCCCCGGTCGAGTTCGGCAGCCAGAGCAAGGTCTCGCTGGGTGGGGCCGAAGTCATCGGCATTCAACGCAGCGTCGATGAACTGCTGCAGCGGCAGATCCTTCAGCAAACCGCCTCCCTGGGCCAGGCCGACCAGAAGGTCAGCGTTCTGCAGACCATCGAAAGCGCTTTGGGCGGGCTGGACGACAATTCGCTGGGGACGGCGATCGAAACATTCGTCAACGCCCTGAGCCAGTTGCCCACCCAGAGCGACAGCCAGGCCCTGCGCGAGCAGTTGATCTGGTCGGCCGACGGCATGGCGGGGCAGTTCCGCAACCTCTCGGATTTCCTGTCGAACATGCGACAGCAGATTTTCGCCCAGGTCTCGGCGCTGACGGCACAAGTCAACATGCTCAGCGAGCAGGTGGCCATCGCCAACGGCCAGATCGGCCAGGTGTCTTTCGCCGGCGGGGCGACCAACCTCCTGCGCGACAGGCGGGACCAGGCCGTCAGCGATCTGGCCTCGTTGATCGGCATCGACGCGCAGGTCCAGTCGCGGGACGCGGTGCAGAACGTTCTGGCGATGGGCACGCCGCTGGTGATGGGCAGCCATTCCACGCCCGTCGAGGCGGGCATCCTGGCGGGCAACCGCATCGGCGTCTCGGTCAAAGGCCAGGGCAACCTGCAGACCGACGTCGACGGCGGCAAGATCGGCGCGCTGCTGACGCTGGCCAACGATTACATCCCCGCCCTGGAGCAGCGCCTGGACAGCCTGGCCGGCGGGTTGATCGTCGGGATCAACCGCCTGCACTCGCAGGGGCTGGGCAGCGCCGGCGGGTTCACCGACGTGACCAGCCAGCGCGTCGAGAGCGGCACGCTCGCTTCGGCGCTGGAGAATGTCTCGGCCGGCAGTTTCTTTATCCGCGTGACCGACGAATCCACCGGCCAGGTCACGCGGCATGAGATCGGCGTCGATCCGGCCAGCGACACCATGAGCCATATCGTCGCCCGGCTCGACGCGTTGGACCACGTGACGGCCTCGCAGGCCGGCGGCGCCTTGCACATCGAGGCGCAGGCGGGCTACACCTTCGACTTCGTGCCGGCGCTGTCGTCGCAGCCCGACAGCAGCGCGATCACGGGAACGGCCGAGCCCGCCGTCAGCGGGTTGTACACCGGCTCGACCAACGACGTCTACACCGTCACGGTGGCGGGCTCGGGGCAGGTGGGTCTGACCGACGGGCTGCAACTGGTGGTCACCAGTGCGGCCGGCGCGGTCGTCAAGACGCTCAACGTCGGGGCCGGCTATGCCTCGCTCGACCGGATCGAGATCGGCCAGGGCGTGTACGTGTCGATGGGTCCGGGCACGCTCAACGCCGGCGACAAGTTTACGATCACGGTCTTGGCCGACAGCGACACCTCGGGACTGTTGGCGGCGGCCGGGATCAACACCTTCTTCACAGGCTCGGGCGCCGCCGACATCGCCGTGCGCAGCGAGCTGATGGGCGATCCGCGCCGGCTGGCGCTGGCGATCGGGCAGGGCGCCGCCGACGGGGCCAACGCGCAGCGGATGGTCGACGCGGTGAGCCTTCCGCAGGCGTCGCTGGGCAACGTGTCGGTCCGGGACTGCCTGGAGCAGATGGTCTCCTCGATCGGCCAGGACGTGCAGACCAGCCAGGCCACGCAGACCAGCCTCTCGCAGGTGGTGGACCTGCTCAACGCCCAACGCGAAGACGTCAGCGGCGTCGATGTCAACGAGGAGGCCGCCAAGATGCTGATGTTCCAGCGGATGTACCAGGCCGTGTCCAAGTTTATCGCCGCCCAGGACAAGACCCTTTCCTTCCTGATGGACGTGCTATGAGCGGAACCAATCAGATCTTCAACTCGGTGCTCAGTTCCCTGCGGGCGGGCTCGAATCATTTGGCGCGCCTGCAGGAGCAGATGGCCACCGGTCAGCGCATCAACCGCGCCAGCGACAGCCCGACGGACGCGGCAGTGATCCTGAATCTGCGGCAGCGAGTCTCCAGCATCGAGACCTTCTCGCGCAACCTCGACATGGTCAACTTGAACCTCAACGAAGTCGCCACCGCCATCACCAGCGTCTCCGACGCCCTGACCCAGGCGACGCAACTGCTCTCCCAGGCCGCCAGCGAAACGTTCGTGGAGAAGGACCGCCTCCCGGCCGCCGAGGCGATAGACGTCCTGCTGGAGCAGATGGTGTCGCTGGCCAACACCCAGAGCGCCCAGGGGTACGTCTTTGGCGGCTCAAACATGTCCCAGGCCCCCTACGCCGTCACGCGCAGCGACGGCAAGATCGTCTCGGTCAGCTACTGCGGCAGCACGACGACCCCGATGGTCGCCGTGGCCACCGGCGTGCAGCAGTCGCACGTCCTCGTCGGCGAAAACGTCTTCCAGACGCAGCACCGCCAACCGCCGGTCTTCACCGGCGCCACCGGCGCCGCCGTCGGCAGCGCCACCAGC
Organism: Phycisphaerae bacterium; assembly: GCA_039683615.1. Classification (GTDB taxonomy): domain Bacteria; phylum Planctomycetota; class Phycisphaerae; order SM23-33; family SM23-33; genus JAJFUU01. Next base: position 50,107 of record JBDKRA010000013.1, on the reverse strand, counting down.
AGCGTCACCGGCAGCGGGTGGCTCACCATCGCCCACGCCGCCACGACGTACCTCGGCGCCACGGGCCTGGCCGCGGGAACCAGCTCGCCCGCCGGCGATACGATCCTCGGCGACGCTCACGCGATTACCGTCGACGCCGACGCCCACACGCTCTCCCTCGACGGCGGCGACGCCGTCGCCTTCGACCGGACCACCGACGACAACGTGCGCCTGGTCAATGCCCGGGGCGACGTGGTGTACGTCGACACCACGGGCTTCGACGCGGGGCTGGCCGGCACGATCAGCGTCTCCCTCAAAGCCACCGGCACGATGAGCCTCGACGGCGGGGCGACCACTTCGCCCCTGACGAGCTTCGCCGACAACCAGATCGTCATCGACGCCCGCACCGGCCGCTCGCTCTTCGTTGACACTACCGCCATCGCCCGCACCGGCAGCGAGTCGGTGAACGTCGCCGGGACGCACGACCTCTTCGAGACCCTCATCGCCGCCCGCGACGCCTTGGGCAACACGCGCAGCCTGACGCGCAACGAGCAGACGACGATGATCGCGCAGGCCCTGGACTCGCTCAAGGAAGTGCATGAAACGATCCTGTCCAGCCTTACCTCCGTCGGCGCCAGGCAGCAGGCCCTGGACGGGCTCAGCAGCAGCCTGGCGACCATGAAGGAAGGCGCCGAGGGTCAGGCTTCCAGCCTGCAATCGGCGGATGTGGCCGAGGTGGCCACGGAGCTGGCCCGCTACCAGACGTTCTACGAGATGACGCTCTCGGCAGCGGCCAAAATCATGAACGTCTCGCTTCTGGACTATATCTGACGCGATACGCTCGGGCAGTTGCGGCGCGCGGTTGCTTGGCGCGCGGCCAGTTGTTGCACACTCTTTGAGCCCCCATGCCGCGACAGGGTCATCGGGCGATGCCTTCCAATCACTGTGGCACAATGATGTTACCTATGCTCAAGGCTATGTTTTATTCTCGGCATGGCCTTTGCATAAGAGCATTCAGTGGTAGAATATCCATCGTTCAGTCACAGCGAAGGAAGCACCGTGTCCTCGGGCACTACATCGAATCCGACGAAGCGGCAGGGCCCGGCGCCCTTGGCCGACTACCAGGGGCTCAAGGAAGACGCCGATTGCTGCGCCCTGGCCGGCGAACTCGGCCGCGCGCGAAGCCTCTACTGCCAGGCGCTGGAACTCGAGCCGCACCGCGCCGGGGCGTACGCGGGGCTGGGCGTGGTGGCCTTGGCCGAAGGACGCCCCTACGAGGCCCAGGGTTATTTTGAACTGGCCCGCGACCTCGACCGCAATTGCCTCGAGGCCTGCTCCGGTCTGGCCATGATCTACCAGGATCGCAAGCAGTACCGCCAGGCCTTCAACATGTATCTGCGATGCCTGGAGATCGACGCCGACAACCTGATGGCCCTGCTGGGTCTCTTCCAGGCCTCGTGCCAGATGGGCACGTTCTCGATGATCGTTCAGTACCTCAAAGTCTACCTCAGCCGCCACGGCGACGACGCGGCCGTGCTGTTCTGCCTGGCCACCCTCTATGCGCGCGAGGGCTCGCTGCCTGCCGCCCGCGAGGCGGTCCTGAAAGTCCTCTCGCTCCAGCCCGATAACGCCGAGGCCGCCGCCCTGCTCGATCGCATCGAGCAAACCCTCTGCCGATCGCGCGGGGCGGAAACCGCCAATGACGCCCGCCCGTGACGACATCGCCCGCCAAGACGCCGACGCACCGGCGCTGCTGAGGGACCTTGGCGATACCCTCCGGGAACAACTGCGCTGCCTGCGGGAAGGACTGCTCGACGACGCCGCCCTGCACGCTCAGACCGCCCAGCAGATTCTGGACGCCCTGCAAGGCGCCGGTCCCGTCGCGACGTCGCAGCTCGACCCCTGCCGGCGACTTTACGAGCAGCTCGCCATGGCCCTGAACCAGCAGCATCACGAAGTCAGAAGCGAGCTGGCCCGCGTGCGGCCGGGCAAGGCGCTGGTGCGGGCGTACAGCGCATGCACCGCGGTGCGCCATCGCCCGGGGGAGGACCCGGTATGACCGGGCGACTATATACGGCGTATCAGGTCGCCGAGCTGCTGGGCTCGCCGCCGCAGACGGTCGTCGAGTGGATGAAGAAGGGGGTTCTGTCGTTCCAGCGCATGGACGACCAGTCCATTCGCGTCTCGGAAAAGCACCTCGTGGAGTTCCTGCGGCGCCAAGGCATCGACATCGGGGCTCTGATGACTCAAACCGCCGCACGCGAAAAAGAAGCATCGCGCCCGTCGCACGATTCCCCACCGCCCGCCCGGCCTGGTCACTCCAGCGCCCCAGGAATCCCCGGCGCCGCGGAAGCTGTCCCCGCCGAACTCCCCGCCGCGCAGGTCTTCGACGCCATCCTGCGAAAAGCCCTCGTCTCCCGCGCGACGGAGCTGGTCCTTCAGCCCAGCGCCGCCTCGCTGACCTTGCATCTGCGCATCGATGCGGCGATGCACGCCAAGAACAGCTTCGCCCAACGACTGCCCCACGCGCTGGTAGCCGAACTTCCGCGGTACCTCATCGAGCAGGCCCGCCTGGACGCCGCCGCCCCCGCCGTGCAGACGGGGCGATTTGTACGCAGCCTCGACGGGCAGGACGTCGCCCTCGAATTGACGGCCATCCCCGCACCGGCCGGCTGCACGCTCATCTGCCGCCTGCCCGCCCCGACTTCGGCCGCGGCGGCGCTGGCCGATCTGCTGGCAGCGGAAGAACTGGCGACCCTGCGCAGGCTCAGCCATTGCGGGGGGGGGCTGATCCTGATCGCCGGAACCCTCCGCGGCGGCAGGGATACGTTGCTTGCGGCCCTGGCGGGCGACGTGCCGCTGGAGGGGGCGTTGGCTTTTGCGCTTGGCGGGCCCATTAACGGATACATCCCGTGTCCCGCCGGCGCCATGGCGGCGGATCTGGGCGAGGCGGATATCGCCGTCGTCGCCGAACTGACCGACGCCGCGACGGCCAAGTCCGCCTTCGATCTGGCACGCGGCGGCGCGCTGGTGCTGGCCGGCATCGCCGCCGACACCCCGGCTGCGGCCGCGGACATTCTCACTGAAACCGTGGGCGCCGGGTGGGCGACGGCCTCAACGCTCAAGGCCGTCGTGGCCGTGCGGTCGGCGCGGCGCCTGTGCCCGCACTGCCGTCGCCGTGTTGAGCACATGCCCGCTGAACTGCCGGTGGTTCTGGCGGAGCTGGGCAGCGAGGCGTACGTGCCCGTCGGCTGCGCGCAGTGCGCCAACACCGGCTATGCCGGGCGTATTCTGCTGACGGACGTGACGGAGATCTCCGGCCAGTCCGCCGCCGCCCTGCGGCAAGGGTCGTCGCCAATCTCGCAAGAGCACCCCCCGTTCATCCGCGCGGCCATTCGCCGCGCCGCCGCGGGCGACACATCAGTGGCCGAACTCGCCCGCGTCCTGGGATTCCCCCGATAGCCCATATCGCCGGGTGCCACGCCCAACTCCGTTGTGCGTGTCCCTCACCCGTGTCGCGGGCATGTCGCTTCATGCACTGTGGGGCGACCCGGGATGGCTGAAGCGGTCTGAAGCAGTCTCCCGGCTCGCATTGCGGGCATCATTTTCAGTCGTCCCGCTGGGGCTCTGATCTATGTTTACTCCGTTCACCCCGGGCTGCGCCCTCGGCTTCACCCCGGGGCTTCTATCAGACGCCCCTGGCGAGGCTGGCTTTGTGGCGAGTCTTAGATGCAGTTGTGAGGGGATTGTCTGGCCATCAGGGGCGGACAAGGTCTTTAGTCTTATAAAGCATTGTCATTAAAGATTTTACGCTATACATGCTTTCTGAATCACGCCAAAAACAGACAAGAAAGGACAATTGTTACCCCGGCCGGGTGTCTTTTGAGGCAAGTTGCGAGCTGTGGGTTGTGAGTTGCGAGTTCGTTCTTGCCCACTCACCTGCCTGCCCGAGGCAGGCCGCTCACCACTCACAAGTCGCCACCCAGGGAATTCGCTGTGAAAAGTACAACAAAGTGCAAGGAAGGTGCAATTGTGGCATAGACCGCACTGCTTTTCGTGGGCGGTCCATCGGTGTCGGCGCTCGGGCGACGGCCGTTGTCAATCACCGCCTGCCTGTTGCGACCTTTGCGATATTCAGGATGCAAAATTCGAGCAGAACATTCTATCTTTAAAAGCCCTATATCCTAATACTTTGAAATTTCTAAAGAATTGAGTTGACATGGCCTCTTGAGAAAATTACCTATAAGACCCTTAGGCCTCACCTGGTTTCAGAACAGGCGGGCGCCGTGATTGCCGACATGTGTCAGTTGGATTTCACGACATCTGGCGCAAGAACATAGGGAAAGGATTCCTGATGCTTCAGGCCAAGCAAGGCCTTTCCGCCAGCGACGCAGGATCAGTGGGCTTTTTCAGCCCGTCTTGCCCGCCATCGCTACCGTTCGTCGGACGCAGCCCCGGCATCTGCGAGACGCTCGACACGATCAAGACCATCGGCGCCAGCGGTCTCAACCCGATCCTGATCATGGGCGAAACCGGCACGGGCAAGGAGATGCTCGCACGGGCCGTTCATCACTGGCGAGGCGGCGAGGCGAATGATTTCGTGGCCGTCAACTGCGCCTCTCTGAGCGAGACGCTGCTGGAGAGCGAGCTTTTCGGGCACGTCAAAGGCGCCTTCACCAGCGCCGAACGCGACAAGACGGGCCTGTTCGAGCTGGCCGGCAGCGGCACGCTATTCTTGGACGAAATTAGCGAGATTCCCATCACACTCCAGGCCAAGCTGCTGCGCGTGCTGCAGGAGCGCTGCTTCCGCAAGGTCGGTGGAACCAGGGAAATCCCCTGCCAGGCGACCGTGGTTGCCACGACAAACCGATCGTTGACCGAGGAGATCGACGCCGGCGCCTTTCGCCGCGACCTCTACTACCGCCTGGCCGTTCTGCCCGTCATCGTGCCGCCCCTGCGCAGCCCTGAACGACGCAGCGACATTCCGCTGCTGGCGGAGTACTTCCTCAAGCATTCGCCGCTGACGCTGCAGTCGCGCCCGTCGGGCATCTCCGGCGAGGCCTTCGCCCGACTGATGGCGCACCCTTGGCCGGGGAATGTGCGCGAACTCAAGAACGTCATGGATCGCGCGATCATCCTGGCCCGCGAAGACCAGGTCACTCCCGCCAGCCTGCGCTTCGACACGCATACCCCCGCACCGGGCATTGCCGCGGCGGCGGAGGCCCCGCGAGAAGACTTCTCCCTCGAGGCCGCCGAACGCGAGTTCATCCTGCGGGCGCTCAAGGAAACCGGATGGCAGCGCAATCGGGCGGCCGTCCTGCTGGGCATCACGCGCACAACCCTCTACGCCAAGCTCAAGCGTTACGACATCAAAATGCCTTCAGGAGCATCCTTCTATTCCGGCGGTTCTTCTGCCCAGGCCTGAGGCGCTCTTCCATCTTCCCCACTCCAGAAAGTGAACGCGCGTAAGGCATCTATGCGCGCCGGGGCGGCGATTCCATCATCTCAGGTCGTTCTCAAGGCTTGATTTGGGCTAAATGACGCCGGGCGAAGCTTTGGCATAGCTGTTGCTTGGAATGAGCAGACACTGCACATGGATGTGCGCCTTACCTGTCGACGTGGGCCAAGTGCATGGACGACACGAAAGCCACGACAGAAAATTTGTCGACTTCGCAGACGGCAGCGCCCGCCGCCAGCAACGCATCCGCTCCGGATTTTTCCGGCGCGCTGAACCTTGGCGCGATCCGGGCGGACGTGATCGGCAAATCCGTCAAAGGGCCTCATAACTGGCCGCTGGTCTTTGTGGCGCTGGGGGCTGTGGCACTGGTCTTCGGGTGGATCGGTTTTCAAGAGAAGGGCGAGCCCGAGCAATCTGCCGGTCCGCTCTACCGGCCGACCGTCGCTGTGACGGCCCCAAAGAAGGTTGCGCAGAGCCAGCCGGCCTCGGCCCCGCAGGAACTGCCCACCGGCCTTTCCTGGGCCGCCGCCCAGCGTTATTTCGCCGCCGGCGACTACGAGCGTGCCCTGATGCAGTACCAGCAATTGCTGATGGTTTCGAGCGAGCGTCCAGGCCCGGGACCGATGGCGGGGCTCTTCCGCATCCGCATCGCCGACTGCATGCTCAAGAAGGGTGACACCGCTGAATATCGTCGTATTCTGACCGAGGCCTGCCAGGGACCCAGTCCGGCGGTGAACTGTTTGGCCAACTACCGCCTGGCGATGCTGGATTTCGATCAGGAAATGTGGATGCAGGCCCGCATGCGGGCGTATCGGGCCATCGCCTCCTCGGCCGCCTTGGCCGACGCCACCGAAATCAACGCCCAGTGCGATCTGCTGGTGGCTCGCTGCCTGACGCAGCAGGTGCTCAAGGTGGCCTCCATCGACGCCATCGTGCCGCACTCGCCCTTGCCGATGGTGGACACTCTGTCGGGGGCGAAAGAAGACGACTTGGCCGCCCGCGTGCTCAACGGCGCGCATACGGTCACGGCTGCGGCGCTGGGTCCGCGCTTCACCCGCCTGGACGACTCCGACGCGATGGTGCGCTGGCAGGGGGTGTGCCTGGCCGCACCGGTCGAGCAGTCGCTCAACCGCCTCGGTCACGCCGTCGGCTGCGACGTGCGTTGGGCGGACGTGACGGCCGCGGTGCGCGGGCGGGGCGTCACGGTCATGACGCCGCCGCTGACGCAGCAGCGAATGTTTGAAACCCTCGCCGGCGCCGCCGGCCTGCTGGCCCACTTCGACGGGAAAGAAACCACGCTCCACGACCCGACGGCGTACGAATCGGCCGCCGAAGCCCGCCACCTGCTGCTGGCGGAAGCGGCCGCCGCCTGGCGACGCCTGTTCCTGCGAGACAGCGCATCGGCCCGCCTGGCAGAAGGGCACTACGCCCTGGGCATCATCAGTGAATGCACCAGCGACTGGTCCGCAGCCGTCACGGAGTACCGCCTGACGGCGCGGCAGTTCCTTCAGTCGGCCTCGGCCCCGCAGGCGCTGCTGCGATCGGCCAAGGTCTGCCTGAAGATGAAGGACTACGCCGGGGCCGAAGAGGACCTGACATCCCTGCTGGACACATACCCCCAGGCCGGCGGCATGGACGAGGTGTTCCTGTCGCTGGGCAACGCGAATCTCGAGTCCGGCCGCCAGGACGAGGCGCTGCGGTTCTTCAAGAAGGTGTATTACCTCGACCGCTCGGTCGAGACGAAGATGGCCGCGGCCGTGGGGGCAGGCGACACGTGCTTCCGCTGGGGCGACCACGAGCAGGCCATCGCCTGGCTGGGGCGCTACGTTTCGCTGGCAACGGCTCTGCCCAAGAGCCAGATCGCCCCGATCCATCTGATGATTGCCCGAAGCAACCTGTCCCTGGACAAGCTGTCCCAGGCCCGCCGCTCGCTGCGGTTGTGCCTGGCCTCGAACCCGCAGGCCAAGGTCGAAATCGAGGCCCTGATCGATCTGGCCCGCGTCGAGGGGCGCTGCGAGCGTTACGCCCAGGCCGTGGTGCTGTGCGACCGCGCGCAGAGCCGCGTCAGTGGCGACGACCGCCTCGCCGGGCAGATCGTGCTGCTGCGGGCCCAGCTCCAGCGGCACATGGGGCTGACCGAAGACGCCACCATCGACCTGCGCCGGCGCCTGCAGAACACCACCGATGCCGGCGAGGCCACCCGCCTGACGCTCGAGCTGGCAGCCTGCTATCGCCTCGGCGGCCAGATCCAGGACGCCCACGCCTTGCTGCTGGACCTGCTGACGCGAGTCAAGCCCGGACCGGCCGCTCATCGCGCCCAGTGCGAGCTGGCGGAGTTGTCGCTTGAACTGGGCAAGAACCGCCAGGCGGCCTTGCTCTCGGGCGAATTGCTCAAGATCACGCCCGACGTGCAGCTTCGCGCCAGGGCTACCCAGGTGCTCGTGGCGGCGCAGGTGTCGGATAAGGATTTCAACACGGCCGTCTCGACGATGGCCGCCAGCGCCGCGGCGGGGGGCTCCAAACGATGAACTTCCGACCGCTCCACGCGCTGGCGCTGATGATGGCCGCGGCGATGCCGCTGGCCGCATGGTCGGCAGAGCCCGCCCAGAGCGACAAAGTCAAGCAGCTCTATCTCGACTTTGCCCAGGCGCCGGCCAGCGGTCCGGACAATTCGCTCCAGGCCAGCGTTGACCGCCTCAAGGCCCAGCGCGTCCAGCGCGCCGCCATCCCCGCGGCCGCGACGTCGCAGGCGGCTACCGATCTGGCCATGCCCCTCGCCTCGCAGCCGGCCCGCGACGCCCTGACCGCCGAGACCCTCGATACGCTCAAGCGAATCCCGCCCAGTCAGCAGAAGAACCTGCTGGCGGCCGCCGACGGAGTCTTCAACGACGGGCACCTGCCTCACGCCCGCGCGATGTACGAAGCCGTTCTGGCACAGAACCCGCCGGCGCCCACGCGGGCGTGGGTGCTCTACCAGTTGGGCAACTGCGTCCGGGCCGCCGACCCGCGATCGGCGATGGCGCTCTACAACCAGGTCGTCAAGGAGCACGGCGACTGCCCCTGGGCCCAGGCCGCCCAGGCCAGCGCCAAACTGCTGGAGTGGAAACAGGCCTCGGCCGTCCAGGAACTCGTCGACTCCAGCGGCCGCATCAGCCTGCAGTTGACGTCCCGCCCGGCAGCGCCCGCTTCCAAACCCGCCGATGAAACGGCGGCGTCAGGGGGGGCCGGCGATGAGTGACCGCCTCTGCCGCAACGTGCTGATCGTCAGCCCACAGTCGCAGACGGCGCGGGTGCTGCTGGCCGAACTGGCTGCGGTGGGCATCCGCGGCATGGTGGTGCGAGAGGCCGACAAGGCCGCCGCCGCCATCCCCCAGCCGATCTGGGACCTGGTCATCATCGAGTCGCAGATTCCCGGCGGGCCTTGGGGACTCATCGAACGCAGCCGCACGTGCTACCCGGAGCGCCCGCTGGTGATGGTGGGTCCGGCTGGCGACACCGCCTCGGCGGTCGAAGCCATGCGGGCGGGCTGCTGGGACTACCTGGCCGCTCCCCTGGAAGCCCCAGCCGCACGGGCCTTGATCGAGACGTGCCTGCCCGCCGGCGCGGCAGGGCAGATCGTCGCCGGCGAAGGCGACGCGAGCGGGCGCTACCAGATCGCCGGCGTCAGCGGGCGATTCCTCGAAGTGGTGGAACTGGCCCGCCGCGTGGCGCCAACCTCTGTCTCGGTCCTCATCAGCGGCGAGAGCGGCACGGGCAAGGAACTCCTGTCGTACCTCATCCACCGCGAAAGCCGCCGCACGCGGGGCTCGTATATCCGCGTCAACTGTGCGGCCCTGAGCGAGTCGCTGCTGGAGAGCGAGCTGTTCGGCCACGAACGCGGCGCCTTCACCGGCGCCTGCGCGCAGCGCAAGGGTCGGTTCGAGCGGGCCGACGGCGGCACGCTGCTGCTGGACGAGATCTCCGAGACCGGCCCGCGACTCCAGGCCGAATTGCTGCGCGTGCTCGAGCAGCAGGACTTCGAGCGCGTCGGCGGCAGCGAGAATATCCACGTCGACGTCCGCGTCGTCAGCACGACCAATCGCGACCTGTCGTCCGACGTCGAGACCGGGCGCTTCCGCCGCGACCTGCACTACCGCATCGCCGGCGTGCATCTGCAGGTGCCGCCGCTGCGGCAGCGCGTCGAAGACATCCCCGTGCTGGTGTGGCATTTCGTCCATCAATATGCCGCCGAGGTGCGGCGCAAGATCACCGACATCGACCCGGCGATGCTGGACCTGTTCTGCGGCTACCACTGGCCCGGCAACATCCGCCAGCTTCGCAACGTCGTGCGAACCGCGCTGATCTTCGGGCGAGAAGGCGTCCTGTCGCTGCGCGACGCGGGCTTTCTGGCCGACGAGCTTGGCCGCGGCCAGGGCGAGCAGGTCGTCACGCTACGGCTGCGCGAGCTGGAACGCCAGGCCGTCATGGAGGCCCTTCGCCGCACGCGGCGCAACCAGGTCAAGGCCGCCGAACTGCTGGGGATTTCCGACCGCACCCTGCGCGAGAAGCTCCGCAGATACCGCGCCGAGCCGCAAGGCCAGCCCTCAGGAGAAACCGCATGCCAATCCAGCCCGACATAACCGCGTATCTCGAAGCGGCCGTGCGAGCGGCCCAGATGCGCGAGACGGCGATCGCCAACAACATCGCCAACATGGGCACGGCCGGCTACCGGCGCCGCGCCGTGCAGTTCGAGCAGACGCTGGCCGAGGCGATCAAGCGCGGCAACGTGAGTGAGGACGACTTCAAGGCCCAGATCTTCTCGCCGATGAACACGCCCGTCGACGAGCGGGGCAACGACGTGAGCATCGACCAGGAGATCGGCGACATGGTCCAGAACACCGGCGCGTACAAGACGTACCTGCGCCTGCTGTCCAAGATGTATCGCCAGATGGAAACGGCGATCAATAGCTGACGAGGTGAGCGATGAGCAACATTCGAATAGCCTCTCCGGTGGATATCGCCATCAGCGGCATGCGGGCCGAGTCGTACCGCATGACGGCCATCGCCAACAATATAGCCAACGCCTACACCACGCGCGGGCAGGATGGCCAACCCTACCGCCGCATGGAGGTCGTGCTCTCCAGCAGCGACGGGATGTCGGGCGTGACGTTTTCCCAGGCCGAGCCGGACACCAAGACCGGATTCCTCCGCGTGCACCAGCCCGGACACCCCGACGCCGATGCCGGCGGGTACGTCAGCATGCCCAACGTCCAGTTGCCCGTGGAAATGATGAACATGGTGACGGCTTCGCGGGCCTACCAGGCCGGCGCCGCCGTCATGAAGAAGCAGCAGGAAATCGTGGACGTGGCCGTGGAACTCCTCAAGTAAGGACCGTGCGATGGCAGGAATAACGCCAATTTCAGGAATGGGTGCTCTGACGCCTGCGGCCGCCGGGGCCCTGCGACCCGCCGTCGGCGGCGAAGGCAACGTCGACTTCGGTCAACTGCTCAAGACGGCCGTCGCCAGTGCTGACAAACCGCAGGAAAACGTCGTCGCGACGATCCAGGACCTGCTGTCGGGCAAGAGCAAGGACGTCCTTCCGGCCGTTCAGGCCATGGCCAAGGCCGACATGAGCTTCAAACTGCTCATCGGCGTTCGCAACAAGGTGATCGAAGCGTACAAGCAGACCATGAGCATGCAGCTTTAAGCGGAATTGAGAGCCTTCAGTGGCAATGGGCCAACTAGAAAACATGGGCGGTTTGCTGCGGCGGCTGACGCTGGTGCAGCGCGTCGTGCTGCTGACGATCGTTCTGGCGGTGGCGGTCGCCTGCGTGATGCTGGTGGGCTGGGCCCGCCAGCCGCAGATGGCGCTGCTGTACGGCGATCTGGCGCCGGAAGAGGCGGCCAAGGTCGTCGACAAGGTCCGCGAGGAGGGCTCGCCCTTCGAGCTGGGCCAGGGCGGCACGAGCGTGTACGTCCCGGTGGAGCGCGTCGCGGCGTTGCGCCTGGCGACGGCATCGGCGGGGCTTCCGGCCGCCGACCGTGCCGGCTACCGTATCCTGGACGACGAGAAGATCGGCACCAGCCCCTTTGCCCAGCGCGTCAACCACGTCCGGGCCATCGAGGGCGAGCTGGCCAAGAGCCTGCAGATGATCGAGGGCGTCGTCGGCGCCCGCGTGCACGTGGTCAAGCCCGAAAGCTCCGTCTTCGCCGGAAAAGGAAAAGAGCCCTCGGCGACGGTCGTGCTCAAGCTTCGGTCGGGGTGGCGGCCCTCGCCCGCCAACGTCGCGGCCGTCACGCACATGGTCGCCGGAAGCATCGAAGGCCTCACCGCCGCCAAGGTGACGGTCGTCGACAGCGCCGGAAACCTGCTCAGCGGCGAGGGCGGCACGGAGTTCTCCCGCAAGGCGGACACCTTCCTGGACTACAAGAGCCGCGTCGAGATCTATCTGGCCAAGAAGGCCGAGGACATGCTCACGGCCGTGCTGGGGCCCAACCGCGTCTCTGTGAAGGTGACGGCTGAAATCGACACGCTCAACGGCACGCAGACGATCGAGACGTACGACCCGGCCAAGCGCGTGGTCAGCAAGGAAGAGATCCGTTCGTCGTCGGGCGGGGCCGCCGGCGCCGCGGCCGGGGCGGCGTCGAAGGAAGAGAACATCACCAACGAATACCTCGTCAGTCGCACCGTCGAGCAGCGCCAGGACCTGCCCGGACGCATCAAGTCGCTTTCGGTGGCGGCCTTCGTGAGCCTGACGCAGATGCCCGCCGCCGGCGAGGGGGACAAGGCCGCCGATGCCGCCAAGAAGACCGACAAGACCCCGAATGTCAGCGAGAAGGACGTCGAGGACATCATCCGCAACGCCATCGGGCTCAAGGAGTCCGACACGCTCAAAGTCGTCAACACGGTCTTCTACGAGCATCCGGCCGAGGCCATCGAGCAGCAGGGCCTGTTCACCGTCGACTTCATGCTCGACATGGGGCGCCGGTTGTCACTGGGGATCCTGGTTGTCGGCGTGCTGGTGACGCTGAAGATGATGCGCGGTTCGAGCCGCAAAGCCGCCCAAGCCGCCCTGGCGGGCTTGCCCGCCCAGCAGGCCCTGACCGGCGGGGCGGCCCCGGGCAACCTGCTGCCGTCCGAAAGCACCGACCCCAACGCCCTGAGAATGCAGATCACCCACGCGCTGCAGGAGAAGCCCGAGGAAGTCAAACGGCTGTTCCTGAACTGGGCCCAGACCCAGGAAGGAGCCGGCTAGATGGTCGCTTACAGCGGAGTGCGAAAGGCCGCGGCGCTGCTGATGAGCCTCGATGCCGGCACGGCCGCGGCGCTGCTCAAGTCGGCCGAGCCGGGCACGCTCAAGCAGATCGTCGCCGAAGTGGCGTACCTGATCCAGACCGGACAGCACGCCTCCAACGACGCCGTGCGAGAGTTCCTCACGCTGCTCCAGAGCGGCCGCCGCCAGAGCGATCCGGTCATGCAACTGCTGGAGATGGCCCTGGGCGAGCAGGCCGGAAACGTCCACCGCGAGGTGCAGGACCTGCTGGCGATGAAGGACCCCTTCGGCCAGGTGCGATCGGCATCGGTCGCGCACATCGCCCAGGCCCTGGGCGGCGAAAGCCCGCAGGTGATCGCCCTGGTGCTGGGCGAACTGCCGATCAAAAAGTCCACCGAACTGCTGGGCCTCATCGACCCCGCCCAGCGAGGCCAGGCAGTGCGTCTGATGGCCGGCGGCAGCGAACTGTCCGACCTGGTGCGCCTCAAGGTCGCCCGGGCCCTACGGTCAAAGCTCGACCAGATCGCCCGCAAGGCCGCCCAGGAGCAGGACGGCGGCGCCGCGCCGCAACAGCCGGCGGCCGCGACCATGTCGCCCCAGCAGAAACAGTATCGCAAAGTCGCCCAAGTGCTGCGAGGACTGCCCGCCGAACCTCGCGGCGAGCTGCTCAAGGCCCTGGCCCAGCGCAGCGAGGAAACCGCCATGGGCGTCCAGCAGATGATGGTGCTCTGGCAGGACCTGCCCATCATCGCAGACCGGGCGGTCCAGGAGTCGCTTCGCAGCGTCGACAGCCGCAAGCTGGCCCTGGCGCTGGTCGGGGCCGACGAGGCCGCCAAGGCCAAAGTCCGGGCCAACATCTCCGAGCGGGCGGCGGCGATGCTCGACGAGGAAACCTCGCTGCTGTCGTCGCCCAAGCCGGTCGACGTCGAGCAGTCGCGGGAGCTGATCCTCGCGGCCTTGCGCAAGATCAACGACAGCGGCGAGCTGACCTTCCAGGAGTCCTGAGATGGCGGTACCGACATTGCATCTTGAGGGCAAGCTGATGAGCGTCAGCGTCGCCGGCAGCAGCCCCGGGACAGGCAGCGAATTGCTGGACCTGCAGCGCGAGCTGGCGGCCGAACGCGACGCCACCGCCCAGGCGCGCCAGGCAATGGAGCAGGGCGCCGCCGAGCTGGTGCGCCTGCTGCACGAACTGCCCATTGGCATCGAGAAGCAGTTGGCCCAGTTGGCGCTGGGGATCGCCCGCAAGGTGATCTGCCGGGAGATCGAGGCCGGACGGTACGAGATCGACGCCATCGTCGCCGAGGCGCTGGAAGGCATCGACACGCGGGGGGGCGTGGTGGTGCGGCTCAATGCGGCCGACCTCGCCCGCAGCGGCCTGGCAAAGAATGCCGGCGGCGATGGGGCGGTGTTTCAGGCCGACGCGGCGATCGAGCCGGGCCAGTGCCGCATCGAGACGCCCGACGGCGTGGCCGAGTGGACGCTGGACAACCACATGGAAGAGATTGCCCGGGCCCTGACCGGCTCGGGTGGAGACCAGGATGGCTGTTAACCTCGACAGGTTCACCTCCCGCCTGGACGCGCTGAAGCTGGTGCGCTGCCGCGGGACCGTCGCACGCGTGACGGGCACGACCATCGAGAGCGACGGCCCGCCGGTGGGCGTGGGGCAGCTTTGCGTGGTGCATCTGGCCGACGGGCGGCGCGTGCAGGCCGAGGTCGTCGGCTTCAACGGCAGCCGCCGCGTGCTGCTGCCTTTCGAGGGCATCGACGGGATCGCCCCCAACGACCCCGTTGCCGCCAGCAGCAGCCCGCGCCGCGTGGTGCTGGGCCCGGCGCTGCTGGGGCGCGTGCTCGACGGCCTGTGCAGGCCCATCGACGGCAAGGGCCCGCTGGTGGGCGAGGACAGCCGCTGCCTCGACGCCCTGCCGCCCTCGCCGCTGACACGCCGCGTCATCGACGAACCGCTGACGCTGGGGATTCGCGCCTTCGACGGGCTGTTGACGCTGGGCAAGGGGCAACGCGTCGGCATCTTCGCCGGCAGCGGCGTGGGCAAGAGCACGCTGCTGGGCTGGATCGCCCGCGACAGCGCCGCTGATGTGAACGTGTTGGCGCTGGTGGGCGAGCGCGGCCGCGAGGTGCGGCAGTTCATGGAAGAATCGCTGGGACCCGAGGGGCTGGCCCGCAGCGTGGTGATCGTCGCCACCGCAGACGCCTGCCCCATCCAGCGCGTCAAGGCCGCCTTCGCGGCGATCACCATTGCCGAGCATTTCCGCGACCGCGGGCAGAACGTCCTGTTCATGATGGACTCGCTGACGCGGTTCTGCCAGGCGCAGCGCGAGATCGGCCTGGCCGCCGGCGAGCCACCGACCACGAAGGGCTACTGCCCCAGTGTGTTTGCGATGCTGCCCAAGCTCACCGAGCGCCTGGGTCTGGCGGCTACCGGCAGCATCACAGGCATCCTGACGGTGCTGGTCGAGGGCGACGACATGAACGACCCTGTCGCCGATTCCGCCCGATCGCTGCTTGACGGGCACGTGGTGCTCTCGCGCAAGCTCGCCGAGATGGGGCACTACCCGGCCATCGACATCCCTCAGAGCGTCAGCCGCCTGATGCCCGCCATCTGCACGCGCGAGCACCTGCTGGCCGCCCAGCGCGTGCGGGCGGCGTACGCGACGTACCTCGCCGCCGAGGACCTGATCAACATCGGCGCCCTGGCGGCGGGGAGCAACCGCCGCATCGACAAGGCGGTGTCGATCATCGACCGGATCAACGAGTTCCTCATCCAGTCCAGCGACCAGAGCAGCGAGTTCGCCCAGACGGTGGCGTCGCTGACAGAGATCGGCTCGTCGTGGGACTTCCTGGGCGGGTCTGACAGCCCCGCCGGCGGGGGTAAGAAGGCATGAAGAAGTTCTCATGGCCTCTGGAAAGACTGTTGCACGTGACCGCCCAGCGGGAAGAGGCGATGCGCGCCGAACTGCAGGGCCTGGTCGCGCAGGTCGCGGGTCTGCGCAGCCAGATCGCCCGCCGCCGCGCCGCCGTGCGGCAGGCGCTGACGGTTATGGCCGCCGCGCCGCTGCAGGAGCGGCTCGACGGGCAGAGGCTGTTCCTGGCCGGCAGCGAGTATGAGCTTGAGCACGCCCGCACGCAGCAGCAGCGGATCAAGGCGATGGAATCGCTGGCCCAGGAGAAGCGCAAGGCCCTCGTCGAGCAGCGCAAGAACCGCCGCAAGCTCGAGCGCCTTGGCGAAAAGGCCTTCCAGGACTGGCAGCGGCAGGTGCTGCTGTGGGAGCAGAAACAACTTGATGAGGTCGCCACGACCGCTCGCGCCCGCAGGGGCGCCGCGGCGGCCTCGGTCAGAGCACCGGCAGGTGGGCAATGAAGAAGATCGTGATCGTGGCCGTGGCGGGAGTCATCAGCTTCGTCGGGTCGTTCCTTATCAGCGGCGCGATGGCGCCTCCTCCTTCGCCCCCGGCCGCGGCGGTCTCGGAGGCGCCGGCCCCGGCGCCGGCCGACGAGCCGCCGGCGCTGCTGGGACGCGAGAAGGAGCTCGACGAGCTCGTGCGGGACGTGCGGGCCAAGCTCGAGGAACTTCGCCGCAAGGAAGACCATCTCGACCAGCGCGAGAAGCGCCTGTCGGTGACGCAGGACCAGATCAAGCAGCAGACGGTGGAGCTGGAGACGCTGCGGGTATCGCTGGTGGCGCCGCTGGCGAGGCTCAAGGAAGCCCGCGATCAACTCGAGCGGGCCCGCGTGACGGTGTCGGCTGAGGAACGCGTCAACCTCAAGCGGGCGGCGTCGATCTACGAGATGATGGACCCCGTCCGCGGCGGGCAGATCCTGGGCGAGATGTGCACCAACAACCAGGAAGACGACGCAGTGCGGATCCTGTACCTGATGTCGGAGCGGTCGGCGGGCAAGGTTCTTCAGGAGATCAAGGATAAGGGCCTGGCTGCGCGGCTGTTTGAGAAAATGAAGCAGATACGAGAGCAAGGATAGGCGTCATGGACATTGCAACAGCGGTGGGATTGCTGGCGGGGTTTGGCGTGATCACATGGTCGATCCTGATGGGCGGCTCGGTCATGCTGTTCATTCACGTGCCGTCAATGCTGATCACCGTCGGGGGGATGCTCTGCGCGACGTGCATTCACTTTTCCATGGGGCAGATGCTGCGGATCTTCGGGATCATCAAGAAGACGCTCTTCTACCGCATGCCTGACGAGCAGCAGTTGATCCAGAAGATGGTCAACTACTCGGCCATCAACCGTCGCGACGGAACGCTGGCCTTGCAGCAGCAACTCGCCGGAGCGGGCGACCGGTTCCTGGCGATGGCGCTGCAGATGCTCATCGACGGCCAGAGCGAGGACAACATCGGCAAGCACCTGTCGATGGAGATCCAGTGCCTCCAGGAGCGCCACGGCGACGGCAAGAAGATGCTCGAGTTCATGGGCAACTCTGCCCCGGCCTTCGGGATGGTCGGGACGCTGATCGGTCTGATCCAGATGCTGGCCAACATGTCCTCGCCCGACCAGATCGGCGCGGGGATGGCCGTGGCGCTGATCACAACGTTCTACGGGGCGTTCCTGGCCAACCTGGTCTTCATTCCGCTGGCGGGCAAGCTGGGGATCCGCTCCAAGCAGGAACTGATGCTGCGGGAGATGATCGTCCAGGGAACGCTGAACATCTGCCGCGGCGAAAATCCCACGACCGTCCGTGAAAACATGCAGGCGTTTATCTCCGCCAAGCACCGAGAGGAACTCAAGCCGACCGTCTGATGGCCACGCGAAATCGACAAAGTGACGCCCCGGCCGGACCGGGAATCTGGATCGTCAGTTTCAGCGACTGCATGACCAACCTCATGACGTTCTTCGTCCTGCTGGTTTCATTTGCGTCCTTCGACAAGGCGGCCATGAGCCGCCTCGGGACCGTCTTCGAGAGCGTCTCGAAGCCCTCGATCTTCGGCGAGCACAAACCTCCCGGCGGTTCCCTCCTGCCCCCGCCGCCGAGCAACGACGTGACCGAAAAAGGCAGCGAGGCCCCCACGGACCGGCCCGCCGAACTGACCGTCTCGCCCCAGGAGAGCCCCGACACCGACCTCCAGGCCGCCCGACAGGAGATCTCCCTGCCCATCGAGAAACTCTTCTGGGGCAATGGCGCCGCCCTCCAACCGGCGGGGCGGCAAACCCTGGCCGCCATCGCGCCGTACCTGGCGAAAATCCCGCGCACCGTCGTCGTCGAGGTCGGCAGCGCCGCCCAGATGAATCGCGCTGCCGCCATCGTCGCATGCTTCACGCAGACCCATCGACTGCCGGTCGAGCAGTTCTGCATTTGCGCCCCGACGCGGAGGGCCTCCAGCGCGGCCGGCGATTACGTCAAGCTGATCGTCCTGGCCAAGGAGGTCTGCCCGTGAAGCCCTCCCAGGAAGAATCCTCCGGCGTCCCGATCTGGATCCTGTCCTTCGGCGACATGATCACCAACCTGCTGGCGTGTTTTGTCATGCTGCTGGCGTTCGCATCGTCGGTCAATGACGCCTCGTTCAAGGCCGGGCAAGGCTCCTTCAAGCGGTCCATCTCGCAGTGCGGCCTGCCGAGCTGGCTGTTCGGGCGCGACGAGGAAGTGCTCGACAGCCGCGAGGTGCGCTACCCCACCACGCAGGCCGAAAAGACCGGGCGCGTCATTGACGGCGAGGAAGATGAAATCCGCCGCGCGTTCGACAAGCTCGCCCGGCAGATCGACACGCAGACAGCCACCGGCGCCGAAAAGATCCTCGGCCGCACCGCCACCCGCGTGGCGTTCGCCCCCGGCGCCAGCGAGCTGACACCAGAGGCTGCTGCGCACCTGAAGGAGCAGGCCGATTCCTACCGGCAGAACCTCTCGCAGAGGGGTGTGCGGGTGCTGGTGACGGGCCTGGCACCCGATGGCGATGCCGGCGAGGCCCTGGCCTTGTCGCTGCGGCGGGCCAATGCGGCAGCCGACCTGCTGCGACACGCTCTGGCCCGCGAGATATCGATGCGGCGGTGGGAGATTTCCGCCTGGGGCGCCGGGCGCGGCGAGGCGTGGGCCAAGGCCGCCTGCGGCAGTCCCCAGCAGACGTTCATCATCATTACTCTGGTGATTGGGCAATAGTAACGCAGCCGCTCCCCCAGCGGCAGACAACATAACGAGGTGTCATGATGGCCGAAGAAGAAGCGACGTCAACGCCGGAAATACCGGCTGTGGACAAGAAGAACCTGATCGTGCTGGCGGCGATGGTGCTGGTGACGATGGTGGCTGCTGCGGCCGGAGGACACTTCGCCAGTCGGGTGATGCACACGACGGCCGCGACGCAACCCGCCCAGGCCACTCAGCCCGCCGCCGAACCCGCCGAGTCGTCGACGGCCCAGCCGACGACGGTCTTCGTCAACTTCGAGCCGATCATCGTCAACGCCAACGAGCCGCGCCTGCAGCGATATATCCGCGCGGCCATCACGCTGGTCATCCGCCGCGAGCACGAAAAGCAGGTCAACGACCTCCTCGCCAAGCGTAAGGACGAAGTGAAGAACTGGATGATCACCTACCTGTCGGGCTGCAGCCTGGAGGAGGTTCGCGGACCGCGAAACCTCAACCGCGTGCGGCGCGAGATCCACGACTCGCTCAACGAGATGCTCTGGCCAAGCCAGAAACCGCTGATCGAGAACGTTCTGCTCAAGGAGTTCCAGGTGCAATGAACTCCTCCGCCCGGACCATGCAGGAACACGTGGTGCACGTGCTGCTCGACGCCATTGGGCAGTCGCCCTCGCCGGCGTTCATGCGCGACGAGCAGGCCCCGGAGTATGACTGGGATGCCCCGAGCCTGTTCGGGCCCGAGCAGATCGAGCGGCTCAACACGCTCGCCGCTGACATGGCCGCCTCGGCCCGCCAGGCCCTGGCGGCTCTGCTCGAAAGCGACACGCCCTTCGAGTGCTGCCGGCTCGAACAGGTCTACGAGCGACAGCTCGCCGCCGACGTCGCAGCCGCCCAGACTGTCCGCTACAGCATGACGTTGCTGGAGGCACAGGAAAAGCCGCTGGGCCTGGTCGAGATGGACGCCCCGCAGGCGCGCCAGTGCGTCGCGCGGCTGCTGGGAGCCACCGAAGACGCCGTGGCCGCCGAGACGGCGATGTCGGCTGTCGAGCAGGACCTGCTGCTGGATATCTTCTCGGCGCTGGTCAAGGCGTTCTCGACGGCGTGGGTTCGGGGCGGGGGCAAGCCCCTGCAGCGCGGCGCCGTGTCCTCTAAAGCGAACGCATGGGCAGCCGACGGGCAGGGCGAGTACTGCCGCGTGATCTTCCGCCTCGGCAGCGACGGGCAGGGCAACGTGACGCTGACGCTGCCGGCAGCGGCGATGGCGGCCGTCTGCGGCGCCGTGGCCGCGCCCGCCCAGCCGGTGGAGGAGGCGCGCCGACACATGCGGGCGTATGTGGAAGTCTCGCCCGTTCCAGTGGAGGTGAAACTGGGCACTGCCGCCGTGGCGGTGCGCGACTTGGTCGACCTCCATGCCGGCGACGTGCTGGTGCTCTCGACGACCGTGGACGAGCCGGTCGTGCTGGTGCAGCGGGGCAAGGCCCTGCTCAGTGGTGCGGCCGTCGTCTGCGATGGCCATTATGGATTCCGCGTCACCAACAGGCTGCCAGGCCTGAAGTCGACGAAAGATTCTTCACCCGCATGAGGTAGAACATGACCACCGAAACATCCACCGAAACACCGTCCCAGCCCTCCGCCGCCGAAGAGAGCGATGCGTCGGCCGTCGCGGTGCAGGACGCCCAACTTCCCGAGGCCGCCGAAGCCGCCGTCTCCGCCCCGGCGGGACAGATCGAGATCCTGCTCGACGCGTTGATGACGGTCACGGCGATGGTAGGCCAGGCCGAGCTGCCCGTGCGAGACCTGCTGCAACTGGGCCCGGGCTCGGTGCTCAAACTCGACCGCCGCAAAGGTCAACCGATCGACCTGTACCTGCGCGGCGTGAAGTTCGCCACGGGTCAACTGGTCGTCGTCGGCGAAAACCTCGGCGTGCGGATCAACCAGATCCTCGCCCCACCCAAGGCGATGTGAAGCAGAGGTGTGTTATGGGTGGAATTCCTCATGGCAAATATTAAGCGATGTAAAATTACCCGCCCAGGCGCAAGGTTCTTGTACGCTTGCGACCCTTCTCTTAAGACGTAATCACCTGTATTTATTAGGCTTACTGTTTGGCATGGAGTGTGCTGCTTCTCCTGGTGCATGGATGCGACAGATTTAATACGTATTGGCAGTGCAGGCGGTCCGCGCCGTCGACGGTGGGCTGTGCTTGCCGCCGTCATTTCCGTTCTTGTACTGGCCTCGATGTGTCTGAACGGTCAGAACTCTACCGTCGCCGCTTCGACGCCCGCGTCACAACCGGTTCCGGCTTCGGCGGCTTCGGCCGCTGCCTCCCCGCCGCCTTCTCTGCCGCTTCGCAGCGAGGGAACGCCCCTGATCTTCAAGAAGGACGAGGGCAACATGCTCTGGCGGATGGTGGCCTCGCTGGTGGTCGTCGGCGTGCTGGCGGCCGGGGCGGTCCTGATGGCCCGGCGCAATATGCTGCAGCGGCTGACCGGCGGACGAAAGGGGACCCTGGGTGTTCTGGAGGCCTCGCGGCTTGGGCCGCGGGCCATGATGTACCTCGTCAAGGCGGGCAAGAAGAAATACCTCCTGGCGGCTTCGAGGGAGCAGGTCACGTTCCTGGCCGAGGTCACCGAGGCATACGACGATGAGCCGACACCCGCATAATCTCCCGCGGCGTTTGCCAGGCACCCTGGCGGCTGCGGCGCTGCTGGCCGTTCTGGCGGAAGCCGCCCTCGCGCAGCCGGTAGCGCCCGCGCCGCCGGCGCTACCGGCTGCCCGCCCGGCGGCGAGCCAGCCGGCGGCGGTCCCGAGCATGGGCAACGTGATGAGCCTGGTCGACAAGGCCACCTCCGCCCAGGGCGGCAAGGGCGACTGGTCGTCGCCGGTCAAGCTGGCGGTGGTCTTCACGGGCATGGCGCTGCTGCCGAGCATGCTGGTAATGATGACAGCCTTCTCGCGCATCGTGATCGTGCTGGCGTTCATCCGCCGCGCCCTGACGACGCAGAGCATTCCCCCGACCATCGCCATTATCGGCCTGGCCCTGTTCCTGACGCTGTTCACCATGGCCCCGGTCATGGGGCGGATGAACGAGAAGGCCATCCAGCCCTACCTGGCCGACAAGATCAATTTTGAAGCCGCAGCCACGGCCGCCAATGCCGAACTCAAAGACTTCATGCTCCGCCAGACGCGCAAGAGCGATCTGGAGTTGTTCGTCAACATGTCGAACATTCCCCAGCCGCGCACGGCTGAGGACGTGCCCACGTACGTGGCGATTCCGTCCTTTGCCATCAGCGAGTTCCGCACGGCCTTCGAGATGGGGGCGCTGCTGTTTGTGCCGTTTCTGCTGATCGACCTGGTGATCTCGGGCATCCTGCTGTCGGCGGGCATGATGATGCTGCCGCCGGCGATGATCTCGCTGCCGTTCAAGATCGTGCTGTTCGTGCTGGTGGATGGCTGGCGCGTGCTGGCCCAGACGCTGGTGTCGAGCTTTAACTAGAGCTGACAACATGCGCGGGCGAGACGCCCGTGCGACGCATGGGCAGGATGCCCATGCTACGAGGCGCTCATGGACGACCAGATGGTGCTCTATATCGGCAAGCGAACGCTCGAGACGGCGCTGCTGGTCTCGACGCCGGTGCTGCTGGTGGCGTTGCTGGTGGGCGTGCTGACGGCGATCCTCCAGGCCGTCACCAGCCTGCGCGACATGACGCTGGGCACGGTGCTCAAGCTGGCGGCTGTCGGGCTGACGCTGCTGGCCACGGGCGGATGGATGATGCAGATGGCGACGGCCTTCACGCTGGAGATCTTCCAGCAGACGCAGGCATTGGGACGGTGATGGACACATGGGTCTTACTTCTGCCGATCGGCCTGGTGCTGGCGCGGGTCAGCGGCTTCTTTGCCATGCTGCCGATCTTCGGCCACGGCATGACGCCGATGATCGTGCGCGTGGGCATCGCCCTGACGGTGACGATGTTCACCGCCATCGCGCAGCCGTGCCCGGCGTCGCTGATCGCCTCGCCGGTTCACTGGCTGCAGGCGACGGTCTGGATGCTCCAGGAAGCCACGTTGGGCCTGGCGCTGGGCCTGGGGGTGCGGCTGGTCTTCACCGCCGCCCAGCAGGGTGGGTTCGTTATCGCCCAGCAGATCGGCTTCACCGACGCCGGCGTCATCGACCCGGTCACCGGCGAAGAGGCCGACCCGATCCCGCAACTGATCGAACTGTTGTTCATCCTGCTGTTCCTGGCCGCCGGCGGGCACCTGCTGCTCATCCGGATGGTCGTCGACAGCTACCACTGGTTCCCGCCGGCAACGGCGCCGGACCTTGGGGCGCTGGCCGGCGGAGTGCTCGACGCCGGGGCCGTCATGCTCCTGCTGGCGGTGAAACTGGCCGCCCCGGTGCTGGCGGCGTTTCTGATCCTGGCGTCGGTGCTGGCCGTGTTGGCCCGCGTGATGCCCGAGATCAACATTCTCTTCGAGAGCTACCCGCTGCGCGTCGGGGCCGGATACATGCTGGCCATCGGCGTCGTTCCCGTGCTCGATGCGCTGCTGGGCGAGACGGCCCAGTGGATGAAGCGGGCGATGACCGCGTGAGACATGGCGGATAAACCTTCACAAGACAAGACCGAACAGCCGACCGCCGAACGCCTGCGCAAGGCGCGGCAGGAGGGGCGCATTCCCGAAAGCCAGGAACTGCCCTCGGGACTGATGCTGCTGATGCTGACGCTGGTGCTGGCCATCGGCGGCGGCTGGCTGTTCGATCGCCTGGCCGGCGAGTTCAGCCAAGGGCTCTCGCTGCGCCTGGGGCACCCGATGACGCAGGAAGACTTCACGCACCTGCTGCGGGCCAAGGGCGTGCAGGGTCTGGTCATCGTGGCGCCGTTCGCGATCGGGGCGCTGGCGGTCTCGATGCTGGCCAGCGTATTGACCAGCGGATGGTCGGTCTCGACCAAGGCGCTGAAGTTCAACCTGGAGAAGATCAACCCGTTCAAGGGGTTCGGCAACCTGATCTCGCTCAAGTCGGTGGTGCAGCTGCTCACGTCGACGACGAAGGTGACGGTGATCGCGATGGTCACCTGGTACTCGGTGCGCGACGAGATCCCGCGCCTGTCGGTCCTGACGTGGCAGGACCCGCAGGCGATGATCGCATCGAGCGGGCGGCTGCTGCTGAGCGTGCTGGCCCGGATCACGCTGGCGCTGCTGGTCATCGGCGGGCTGGACGTGCTGTACCAGAAGTGGAACTTCCGCCGCCAGTTGAAGATGACCCGACAGGAGGTCAAGGAAGAGAACAAAGAACACGAGCAGAGCGGCGAGATCAAGAGTCGCGTCCGCTCGATCCAGTACGCCATGGCCCGGCGGCGCATGCTGGCCGACGTCGCCGCGGCCGACGTCGTGGTGGCCAACCCCACGCACGTGGCGGTGGCCCTGAAATACGACTCGATGAAGATGGCCGCCCCGATCGTGGTCGCCAAGGGCGCCGACCTGATGTGCGAGAAGATCAAGGAGATCGCCCGCCTGCACGACGTGCCCGTCGTGACGCGCCCCGAGCTGGCGCGCGGGCTGTTCGCCGCGGCGGACATCGGCGAGGCGGTGCCCGATTCGCTCTTTGTGGCGGTGGCTGAAGTGCTGGCGATGATCTACCGCATGCGAGGCGTGGCGGCGCGGCGCCGCAAGGCCGGGGGGGCCGGTCTCTGATGAGCGAGAACAAGGAACTATCGCTGGCGACGGAGTTGGGCGGCGGGCGCGGGCCGGTGGCGCGCGTGCTGGCCAACAACGACGTGATCCTGGCCGCCGCGCTGGCGACGGTGCTGGCGACGCTGCTGATCCCGCTGCCGACGTTCATTCTGGATCTGCTTCTGTCGTGCAGCATCGCCGTGTCGATCGCCACGATGGTGATCGTGCTTTCGGCCCGCGAGTCGATCGAGTTCTCGACCTTCCCCTCGCTGCTGCTGTTCGTGACGCTGTTCCGCCTCTCGCTCAACGTGGCCTCGACGCGCCTGATCCTGCTCCAGGGCGACGCGGGCAAGATCATCGAAACCTTCGGCAATTTTGTCGTCGGCGGCAACCTGGTGATCGGGCTGGTGATCTTCCTGATCCTGGTGATCATCCAGTTCGTCGTCATCACCAAGGGCGCCGAGCGCATCAGTGAAGTGGCCGCCCGGTTCAACCTCGACGCCATGCCGGGCAAGCAGATGGCCATCGACGCCGACCTCAACGCCGGGCTCATCGGCGATACCGAGGCCAAGGCTCGCCGCAAGAAAATCGTCTCCGAAAGCGAGTTCTACGGAGCCATGGACGGCGCCAGCAAGTTCATCCGCGGCGACGCGGTGGCCGGCCTGGTCATCGTCGCGGTCAACCTCATCGGCGGGATCATCGTCGGCATGACGCGGGGCATGAATGTGTCCGAGGCCATCAAGACCTACTCGATCCTGGCCATCGGCGACGGCCTGGTCAGCCAGATCCCCGCGCTGATCATCTCGACCTCGTCGGGCTTCCTGATCTCCAAGACCTCCACGCAGAGCAACCTCAGCCAGGACCTGCTGCGGCAGATGCTGCGCCGCAGCCGCCCCATCGGCATCGCCGCGGTGCTGCTGGCGGCGATGGTGCTGGTGCCGGGCTTCCCGAAGATCCCCTTCGTCGTCCTGGCCGCCGCGGCTGGGCTACTGGCGGGAATGCTCCACAAGCAGGAGAAGGCGCAGGCGCAGAGAGAGGCCGCAGCCGCCACGACCGCGCCGACCGAGGCCCCGCCGGAGGAGTTGCTGGACGTCGACTCGGTGGCCGTGCAGGTCGGGACGCGCCTGGTCAAGCTGGTGGACCCGCGCCGCAAGACGTCGCTGCCCAATCGCGTCGTGCCTCTGCGCAAGAAGTTCGTGCAGCAACTGGGCATCATCCTGCCCCTGGTGCGCCTGCGCGACAACGTGACGCTCGAGCCCAACGATTACGAGATCCAGATCCACGGCCACAGCGTCGCCCGAGGAACGCTCGAGCTGGACAAGTTCCTGGCGATGGACCCGGGAACGGTGGCCAATCCCGTGCCCGGGCAGACCGTGCGCGAGCCGGTGTTCAACCTGCCGGCGCTGTGGATCGAGACGGCGCAGAAGGAACAGGCCGAGCTGGCCGGCTACACCGTGGTGGACCCCGAGAGCGTGCTGGTGACGCACCTGAGCGAGACGCTCAAACGCCACGCCTCGCAACTGATCTCGCGCGACGACGTGCAGAAGCTCGTCGACCGCCTCAAGCAGCGCCACCCCTCCCTGGTGGCCGGCGTGATCGGCGAGATCGTCCCGCTGGGCCTGCTGCAGCGCGTGCTCAAGATGCTGCTGGAGGACGGGATCGCCGTGCGCGACTTGGCGCAGATCGTCGAGGCGCTGGGCGACCACGCCCCCAGAGTCAAGGACCCGGTGCTGCTGACGGAACTGGTGCGCAAGAGCCTCGTTCGCACCATCACCGAAAAACACGTCGACGCCCGCGGCAAGTTGATGGCCATCGCCCTGGAACCGTCCCTGGAATATGACCTGCGGGCCTCGCTGCGGCGCGAGGGCGACAGTGAGCAACTGGCCCTGCCGCCGCAGCGCGTGATGGAACTCGTCCGCGCCATCGGCGAGCAGTGGAAGGCCGCCATGGAGCAGGGCTACGACTCGGCCGTGCTGCTGTGCGACGGGCGGCTGCGGCTTCACCTGGCGCGCCTGACGGGCGGCCAGGTGCCCGTGCCGGTGGTGGCGTACGACGAGGTGGCCCAGGGCACGGCGATCGAGTCGGTGGGCCTGGTGGCGCTGCAGAACATCGAGGGCGACGGCGCCCGCGTGCAGATGGCGGGAGCGTAACCGATGCGGCAACTGGCGCTGGCAGCGGCTGCGATGATGGTCTTCGTGCTGGCCGGCGTGGGCTGGGCGGCCGGGGTGCCGATGTGGACGTGCTCGGTCCGCTGCCTGGGTGGCGGGGCGATGATCTACGTGTTGATGCGCCTGGTGGGGAACCTGGCGGTGCGGATGCTGGCCGAAGCGGCCACGCGACGCCCCGAAAGCGGCGCGGCCGGGAGCAGCAGTGCAGACCGAACGTGAACAACTCGACCCAGCCCCGGTGCGGGGCGTGCAGGAGAAAGCCGCCCAGGCCTACCGCGCGCACGTGCGGCAGTCGCAGGAGGAAAAGCTCATCCTCGAGAACCTGCCGCTGGTGCAGCATATCGTCCGCAAGTTCGCCACGTACGCCCGCAAGGCGCTGGACCGCGACGACCTGATCTCGGCCGGAACGCTCGGGCTGGTCAAGGCCGCCCGCACGTTCAATCCGGACAAGCACGTCGAGTTCCGCACCTACGCGTACATCCTCATTCGCGGGGCCATCGTCGACGAAATGCGGCGCAACTCCTTCGTGCCCTCGCCGGTGGCCCAGCAGTTGCGGGCTGTCGAGGAGGCGTACAACCGCCTCACCGGCCAGCGCGGCCGTCCGCCCGACGACGAAGAGCTGGCTGCGGCGATGGGCATTCCGGCCGAGCAGCTCTATCGCACGCTGACCGAGGCGCGGCAGCAGCACTTCCTCTCGCTGCACGGGCTGACGGACGAGCAGCCGCTGCTGGCGCCGCTGGCGCCGGCCGATGACTCGCCCTCGCCGCAGTCGCAGGCGGCGCATCGCGAGATGGTCGAGCGTCTGGCGGAGTCGGTCAAGCAGTTGTCGCAGCGGGACCGGCACATCCTGGTGCTGTATTACGACCAGGAACTGACGATGAAGGAAATCGCCCTGGTGCTCAACGTGACCGAGTCGCGCGTGAGCCAACTGCACGCCAGCGCGATCTTCAAACTCTCGATGAAACTCAGGAGCCGATCATGACCAGCGAGTCGGTTCATCCCACGGGCCCTCACGCGGGGCAGTCCTCGTCGATCGATCCGCGCATGGCGCAGCAGGGGAGGCGGTTCGTGCAGCGAAGCAAAAAGAAAGACCCCCAGGACTCCGACGACGAGCCCCCGCACGAGGCGCCGCCGACGACGGGCGGAGACGAACACGAACACCAGGTCGACGTATTGGCCTAGGAGATTACGATGTCACAGGTTGCCCGAGTGCTCAAACGCGATACCTTCCGCCAGGCCCAGCCCTGCCCCGTGCCCGACAGCGTGCCGCCGGCCGCCGGCGCCGCAGCCGCCCACGCCGTCCAGGCCCGAATCATCGAGCACGGCGAGCGACTGGCCGTCGTCGAAGTGCTCTGCCAGTGCGGACACAAGATCATCCTTCATTGTCTGACCAATCCCTCGGCCACGAAATAGCTCTCACGGAGAATCGATCATGAGACACATAACGACGTTCCTGATCCTGGTTGGCGCTGCGGCGGCATGGGGCTGCGGCAGCATGAACTTTCCGCAGATGCAGACGCAGCGTCAGGAGGCGCCGGCGGCGACGCCCACCGGCGAGGCCCAGTCGGACTACATGGCCAAGGCTGCCCGCGCCGAATCGGGGGCCGGAGGCGAATCGGCTGTCGATACCGCCCTGGCCTGGGCCAAGAAATACGCCGAGGCCCAGATGCGCGTGGCCACGCTCGAGCAGGAGAACCGCACCCTCTCCGACCGCAACCGCGTCGTGACGACGCAACTGGACACTGCCAAGGGGCAGCTCACAACCGCCCAGCGCGAGTTGGCCGAGGCTAACGCCATGATGAAGGACCTCGAAGCGCGCCTCGCCAAGTGGCAGGAGAGCGTCCTGGGGTATCGTCAGGAAATGCGTGAGGCCCAGAAGGCGCAGATGGATGCGATGGTCAAGGTGATCCGCCTTCTGGGCGGCGAGGCGCCCGCCACGCAATCGGCCCCGCGCAGCGAAACCACCGCGGGGGCGCGCCCATGAACCGCCTTGCCGCGATCCTCTACGCCGCGGCCGTGGTTGCTGTGGCGGCGCCGGGCTGCAACCCCAAGCCGATCCAGACCTCCTCCACGCCGTGCTATCTGCGTTCGCCGGCGTCGCTGTACAGCGTTCACCGCGTGGCGATGGTAACGCTCGACAGCGGCGAGTCGCCGCCCGCCCAGGCGCGGCAGATGACCGACTCGCTGGCCAAAGCGCTGCTGGGACGCCGCCTGTTCCAACTGGTTGTCGTGGCGGCCGACGACCCGTCAGTGGCGGCGATGGGCCTGGACTGGCGCAAGCCCATTCCCCTCGAGCAGATGCAGCAGTTGCGGCAGATCCTGCAATGCGACGCGATAGTGATGGGAACCCTGGCCAACTGCCGCCCGTACCCGCACATGCAGATGGGGCTCAAGCTGCGGCTGATCGATCTGCGCGGCGGACTGCTGGTCTGGGGCATCGACAACATCTGGGACGGACAGGACGAATCGACCGCCAAACGTATGGAACGCTACTACAAAAACCGCAAGGCCGACGCCGTCGAACCCCTCGACTGGCGCGTGATGCTCGTCAGCCCGTCGGCCTTTGGCGAGTTCGTAGCCGACGACGTGGCCTCGACCCTGCCCAACCGCGGCGGCCGATAAAAAAATGCCGGAAACCGGTCATTAAGCTTAAAGTAATCGCCGGAACAGGCGAAAATGAGCTTAGCAAGCAGTGAATGGAGTGGCCATGCGGATTGACGGAACATCCCCGATGGATGGCGGCCTCCTGCCGCCGACCAAGGCGACGGAGCAAGGGGCCTCTCGTGCCCCCGCCGCCGCGATGCGCGAGCTGGCCTCTGCCGCGCCGGCTGAGTCTGTACCCATGGAATATATTTCCAAGGCATCCCTGCCAGAGGTTGAAGATCCTCAGAAGATCGCCAGGATCAAGCAACTGCTGGCCTCTGGAAAGCTTGACAGCCCGCAAGCCATCGTCCGCGTGGCGGAATCTCTGGCCCAATTCGGCATCTAGGCCGCACCCTTCGCCATTTCCGAATCTGCAGCATGACCTCAAACGCCCCAGCGGAAGATTTCCATTTCGCCCAGGCCTATCTGCAAATTTCTGCACGTAATCGGAATTTTCAAGAAAGCCCCTTAAGTTCTCACAAGCCGCTTCGATAAGTCAGCATGTACCGCCGGCGTATCGTCCAGAAGTCTGGCCGGCGGTTGTGTGTCGCGCTGTGGCTGGAGGGCGCAACAAGAAACCATGGGCTTCAGGACCGTGTGGGTCCGCGGCCAGGAAACTACGCGAAGGAGATACTGAATGCTGGCAATCAAGAACAACATGATGGCGGACAATGCCGCGCGGCACCTGGGCACGAGCTACAACTCGCTGTCCAAGTCGGTGGAAAGACTCTCTTCGGGTCTGAGAATCAACGGTGCCAAAGACGACGCCGCCGGTCTGGCCGTTCGCGAACTGGTGCGTGCCGATATCGCCCAGATCCGTCAGGCGTCCCGCAACGCCCAGGACGCGGTCTCCATGCTGCAGACCGCTGAAGGCGCCATGGGCGTCATGGACGACATCCTCGTCCGCATGAAGGAACTGGCCGAGCAGGCGGCGACCGGATCGTACAGCGTCGAGCAACGCACGATCATGAACGAGGAATACAATCAGCTCGCCCAGGAAATCACCCGCATCGCGACGTCCACGACGTTTAACGGCGTCAGCCTCCTCGACGGCACGACCGCCTCGACGAGCTTCCATCTCGGGTCGGCCTCGCTGACCTTCTCGACCACCAACGTGCAGGCCACCGCCATCGCCAAGGGCAACAGCATCCTGAGCTCTTCGGCCACCGCCCAGACCATCCAGCACGGCACGAAGTACGTGGCCTCGGCCGCCGATGAATACATTGCCGCCGCCGACCTGACCGCGGCTGGCGACATCAACATCAAGTTCAACTACGCCACCAAGGGCGACATCACTGTCGACCTGACGGCATACGACGCCAGCGGCATCAGCCTCAACCAGTTGGTTCAGGAAATCAACGCCGCTGCAGCTGGCGACGCCGATTACACCAGCCCGGTGGCCTTCGCTGCCTACGACAGCGATTACGGCGCCTACCGCCTGGAGTTCCGTGGCTTCGAGGCCGGCGCGGGCAAGACCTTCGCCTTCACGCAGGACGCCACGACCATCGCCGGATTCGACCTGATCGGCGACTTCAACGAGACGCAGGCCGCCGCCGCCGCCGGCGCCAACGACCTGACGACCACCGCCGGCGCCGCCGGCGCCTTGGACACGATCACCGACGCGATCGAGACCAAGGACACCTACCGGGCGAAGCTGGGCTACTATATGAACCGCCTGGAGGCCGCCGTGAGCATCATGGACATTCAGGCCGAGAATCTGGCCGTCGCCGAAAGCCGCATCAGCGACGTCGACGTGGCGACGGAAATGGCCGCCATGACCCGCAACCAGGTGCTGGCGCAGGCCGGTATCTCGATGTTGGCCCAGGCCAACTCCATGCCGCAGATGGCCCTGAAGCTGCTGGGCTGAGCGGCGTAAAGACTGAGTACGGCGGGCCGGTGTAGTTGAATCCGCGCCCATGATCTCCGACCCCTGGTCCGCCTTAACGACGAGGGAAGCCCGCAGGGCCTACATGACCCTGCGGGCTCCTTTTATTGAAAATGCCCTTATGCGTTCGCCCCGGCCTTCGATAATGAGGGTGTATCCGAAGCCCTCTTGAGCAAGGACCGGCGAAATGGCCACGGGAATGTCAGGCGTTTTCTCGACGATCGACACCGACGCGCTCGTCAGTGCCGCCATGGCCACCGCCCAAAAACCCCTCACCCGCCTCACCACCGAAAAGAGCACCATCCAGGCGCAGCAGAAAGCCCTGGCCGACATCGAGTCGCGACTGACAGATTTCCGGACGCTGGCGGCCTCCTTCTCAAACATCTCCACGCTCGCCGGCGTCACCGCCACGTCCTCCGATACCAAGATCGCCACCGTATCGGCCACCTCCGGCGTCACCGGCGGAAGCTTCCAGGTCACCATCGACCGCATGGCCTCGGCTGACCGTCTCGCCCAGACCGTCGGGACCGCCAGTTCGACCGCTCTCGTCGGCGCCGGCGCCTTCTCCTACGCCTACGACGGCGTCACTCGCACCCGCATCACCACCGCCGAGACCACCTTGGAAGGCCTGCGAGACCTCATCAACAACGACTCCTCCAACCCCGGCGTCACCGCCAGCATCCTCAATGTCAGCGGCACGTATCATCTGGTGCTGGCCGGCAAGGATAACGGCGCCTCGCACGCCATCAACATCAATGACGAGACCACCACCATCGCCGGATTCGACGCCGCCGACTTCACCCGCACCCAGGCTGCCCAGAGTGCGCGGCTGCGGGTTGACGGTTTCCCTGCCGAAACGTGGATCGAACGCGACAACAATACCATCTCCGACGTGATCCCCGGCGTGACGCTGAGCCTGGTCAAGGCCGGCGACATGACCGTGACGCTGTCGCGCAGGACCGATCAACTCTCGCAGAATCTGGGCAATCTCAAAGAGATCTACAACGGACTGGTCACCACGCTGAACAAGTACGCCGGCTTCGACAGCGAGACCAAGGTGGTCGGCATCCTCCAGGGCGACATCGGCGTGCGCGACATCGTCCGCAACGTCCGCTCCGTGCTGACCAGCGCCGCTCCGGGTTTCTCCGACGGCGACGACACGTTTGCGGTGGCCTCGCAACTGGGCCTGACCTTCGACCGCTACGGCGTGCTGAGCCTCGACCAGGCGACGCTGGACGATGCGGTGGCGGCCGACTACTCAGCCGTTCTCAAACTGCTCGGGGCCGTCAGCAGCGGCAACTCGAGCAACGCCGCCGTCCAGTTCACCAGTGCGTCGGGCTCAACGACGGCAGGGGCCTACCAGGTCCAGGTGCACTTCAGCGACACCGGCGTGGTCGATTCGGCCGTCATCCGCAAGAGCGGCGAGACAGCCTGGCGGAACCTGACCATCAACGGCAGCGTGCTCAGCGGAGCCAGCGGCACGCCCGAGGCCGGTCTGGAATTGAGCGCCATCTGGGGCGGCGGCGGGGCCGGCACGCAGTCGTCGGACGTGAACATCCAGCAGGGTCTGGGCGGGGCGCTGGAAAACCTGCTCGATAACATGCTCGACCCCACCGACGGGACGATCACGGGCGATAAGAACCGCTTCGACATGCGAATCACCAACCTGGACAAGCAGATCGCCCTTCAGCAGGACCGGCTGACCCGCAAGGAAGCCCAGCTCAAAGCCAAGTACGCCCGCATGGAATCGATGCTGGCGCAACTGGACTCGCAGCGGGCCGCCTTCTCGGCATTTACGACTTCGCAGGAATCCCAGAACAAAGACAACTGATAGGTGAAGCATGAGCCGTCTGGCTGCATATACCGAAAACAAGATCGCCACCCAGACCGGTGGCAAGATCGTCGTCATGCTCTATGAGGGCGCCATCCGCTTTCTCAAGCGCGCCGTCGCCCAGATCGAGGCCCAGGACTGGGAGGGCAAGAATGTCTCCATCCAGAAGGCTCAGGCCGTCATCGACGAACTCCGCGCCGCCCTGAACAAACAGGCCGGCGGCGACGTGGCCGACAACCTCTGGAAACTCTACGACTTCATGTACCGCCGCCTCGTCGAAGCCAACATCCGCAAGGACATCGCACGCATCGGCGAAGTCATCGCCATCATGGAAGACCTCCTCCAAGGCTGGCGAGGCATCTCGGACTGAAAACAATTGCGTCCACGATCCGTTCCATGATTGCACGCGGCAACCGCAGTCGCTACCTTTCCTCCATCGCAAGGAGACTTCCATGCATGCTCGCGTTCGGGACGTGCTTGAAAACCGCGGCGGGAACTATCTGCTTCCGTTCTTCTGGCAGCATGGCGAGGACGAGCCGGTCCTGCGCGAGGAGATGGCCCGCATCGCCGGGTGCGGGATCGGCGCCGTCTGCGTCGAGTCGCGGCCGCACCCGGACTTCTGCGGTCCGCTGTGGTGGCGCGACATGGACATCATCATGGACGAGGCCCGCCGCCGCGACATGAAGGTCTGGGTGCTCGACGACGCGCACTTTCCGACCGGTTTCGCCAACGGCTGGATCCGCGACAAGTTCCCGCAGCTCAAGAAGATTTACCTCGCCGAGCGGCACATGGACGTCGCCGGCCCGCTCGCCGGGGCGAGCATCATGGTCAACATGTGGGTGGGCGAACCGGACAAGCTCGTAGCCGTCGTCGCTGCTCCGCTGACGCCGACCGGCCAGAGCACCGGCGCTGAGCCGATAAACCTTATTGCCCGCATCCGCGACAACCGCCTGTACTGGGACGTCCCGGCCGGACAGTGGCGCGTGTACTTCGTCTTCGAGACGCAAAACGGCGGGGGCAATCAGGACTACATCAACCCGATCGACCCGGCCTCGTGCCGCGTGCTGATCGACGCGGTGTACGAGCCGCACCTGGAGCATTACGCCACCGACTTCGGCAAGACGCTGGCGGGTTTCTTCAGCGATGAGCCCAACATCGGCAACGGCGGCGGGCTGTACGATGTTTCCATCGGCCGCAAGCCCATGGTGCTCCCGTGGCGGGCGGGGCTGCTGGCCGAGCTGCAGCGCGAGTTCGGCGCCCCCGTCATGGCGCTGCTGCCGGGCCTGTGGCATGACATCGGCCCGGCGAGCTGGCCGCTGCGGTACGCATACATGAACCTGGTCAGCCGCCTGTACAGCGAGTGCTTCGCCGGACAGCTTGGGCAGTGGTGCACGGTCCACGGCGTGGAGTACATCGGGCACATCATCGAAGACGGCGACGCCCACACGCGCATGGGCGCCAGCGCGCCGCATTTCTTCCGCGCGATGGACGGCCAGACCATGAGCGGCATCGACGTGGTGCTCTGCCAGATCCGCCCCGGCCTCGACCGGCGCAATGCCACGTGGATCATCGACGATCACGCCGACGGCGAGTTCTATCACTACGAACTGGCCAAGCTCGGGGCCTCGCATGCTCACATCGACCCGAAAAAGCGGGGCCGCGCCATGTGCGAAATCTTCGGCGCCTACGGCTGGGCCGAGGGGCTGCGGCTGATGAAGTGGCTCACTGACCACATGCTCGTGCGGGGGATCAACTGGTACGTCCCGCACGCGTTCTCGCCCAAGGAGTTCCCCGACGGCGACTGCCCGCCGCATTTCTACGCCCGCGGCAAGAACCCGCAGTTCCGCTACTTTGGCGAGTTGATGCGATACACCAACCGCATCTGCCACCTGATCAACGACGGCCGCCACGTCGCCGACGCGGCGGTGCTCTACCACGCCCAAGCCGAATGGTCGGGCGATTACATGTCAATCAAAGAGCCACTGCGCGTGCTGGCGCAGGCGCAGCTCGATGCGGACATCGTGCCGGCCGACCTGCTGGATGCGACGACGGTCGTGCGCGGGGGCAAGCTCGTCATCGCCGGCGAAGATTACGGATGCCTGATCCTGCCCTGCGCCCAGCGCTGGCCGCGCGCGACGGTCGAAGCCATCGTGCGCATGATCGGCGAGGGGCTCAAAGTCGCCGTGGTGGGCGAATATCCCACGGGCGTCAGCGAAGGTGGCGACGCCAGTGCGCTGCTTGACTCGCTGCGGTGTGCGCGGGTCTGCACGCTGGACGATCTGCCCGCGGTGCTCGGCGCATGGGGCGTCACCGGCGTGCGCACGGGCAATCGTCAGTCGTACCTGCGCAGCTACCAGTACTGCCACGACGGGTTGACGATGTGGATGTTCTTCAACGAAGACCCCGCCGCGACTATAGAGACCAGTGTCTGGCTCGATGGCGCCAAGAACGTGGTGGCGTACGATGCCTTCGCCAACGAGCTGTCAGCCGTCGAGGGCGCCGAGCCCGAAGAC
The DNA here is from genome assembly GCA_039683615.1 of Phycisphaerae bacterium. GTDB lineage: Bacteria > Planctomycetota > Phycisphaerae > SM23-33 > SM23-33 > JAJFUU01. The sequence goes on along the minus strand of JBDKRA010000013.1, from coordinate 14,608 downwards.
GGCGGGCTGCGCGTTCCGCTGACGCTCTCGGCCGAGGAATCAATCGTGCTGCTCTCGGGCGAAGGGTGCCATGGCGGCCGTCTTCCAGCCGCCATGTCCGTGACTTCCGCGAAGGGCAAAGTCGTTCCCGTCGCCATCGAGAAATGGGCCGTCTCGACAGCCGACTCCCAGGCGTACCCGGCATTCACGCCCTGGCGATCGCTCGATGCTCTGGCCAACCTGTGCGAGCCTGATCTGCTGCCCGACTTCTCGGGCACCATTGCATACGAAGGTGGATTTGATGCCCAGGGCGCCGAAGGCGGCCACGTATTTCTGGACCTGGGGGAAGTGGGCGAGACCGCCGAAGTCTGGCTCAACGATCAGCCGCTGGGCATGCGCATCGCCCGTCCGTACGTCTTTGACGCCTCCGCCCTGCGCGACGGCCGCAACACCCTGCGAGTCGAAGTCACCAACACGCTGGTCTACGCCCTGCGCGACTTCTGGTCCAAGTTCATGCCCCAAGGCCCCTGCGGCCTGATCGGCCCGGTGACGCTTCGATACATTTCGTGATCGTACGATAGGTCTCGCTGCAGATAGGCCACTTCTTTCGGATCATCGTGGTCCACCGGCTTTACTGTCCGGCCCGCAGAACCCCTGCCGCCGACCCAATGCTCGATAGATTTTCAGCGTTTCATATTGCGTGGTGCGCTGGACGGGCGTCATCCCGGTATCGCCTATCAGGGCCAGAATGTCCTCAAGCGTGACGTGGTAGCCGGCGCCGGTGGCGCGGATCACTCGCTCTTCCATCAGCACCCCGCCGAAATCGTCAGCCCCGAAAGACAGCGCCAGTTGCGCCACGTCGGGGCCTTCGGTCAACGTGCCGGCCTGGAGGTGCGGCACGTTGTCCAGCACCAGGCGGGCTATCGCGACGACGCGCAGATAGTCCACCGCCGTCGGGGTCGGCAGAGCCAACTGCGTGGCGTTGGGCTGAAAGCTCCAGGGGATGAACGCCGTGAACCCGCCGGTGCGGTCCTGCAGGTCGCGGATGCGGATCAAATGCTCGACGCGCTGGGCGGTGGTTTCACCCAGGCCATAAACCATCGTGGCAGTGGTCTTCATGCCCAATTCGTGGGCGGCTGCCATGACGGCCAACCAGTCCGCAGCCGAGATCTTGCGGGGGCTGACGCGCTGGCGCACGGGCTCGGAGAGAATCTCGGCGCCACCGCCGGGCAGCGAGTCAAGTCCGGCTGCTCGCAGACGCCGCAGCGCCGCGCCCAGGCTGACCCCCGCGCGGCGAGCGACGTAGTTGATCTCGGCCGGCGAGAGGCAGTGCAGCCATATATCGTGGCGGGCCTTGATGGCCGCGAGCATCCGCTCGTAGAACGTCAGGTCCAGCGCAGGGTTCAGCCCGCCCTGGAGCAGAATCTGCGTGGCGCCGAGCGATTTGGCCTGGGCGACCTTCTCGATGATCTCCTCCAGGGTCAGCGTGAAGGCCTTGGGCGAGCCCGGCGCGACGTGAAACGCGCAGAACCGGCAGCCGGCTTCGCAGACGTTGCTGAAGGAGATGTTCCGGTCGAGCACGAAGGTGACGGCGTTGCCGGGGACCATCTGCATCCGCCGCTGGTGGGCGAGCAGCCCCAACTGCTGAAACGGGGCATGGTCGTGCAAGAGAACGGCTTCTTGGGCGGAAAGACGCACAGCGGTCTGGGCATGGTCCAGGGCCTCTGGCAAAGCAGGATCGGGAACCTTTTCTTCCTGCCCCCGCTGAACGCCTGTTTGCTGGCCTTCATAGATGCTGTTGGTCAGGACCATTTCCAGCCCGAGGGCCTCCAGCGCGGCGGCCATTTCCCCAGGGGTGCTGAACTGGCGGTCCGCGCTGGCGCCGGCGGCGCGGGCGATGCGCTCGTCCAGGCTCGTGCCGCCGACGTCGTCGACGCCGCCCTCCGTCAAGGCTGCCAGCAGGCGGCGGTCCATGTAGTTGGCCAGGACGCGCACGTGCGGAACATTGTCCAGGAAGAGCCTGGCCAGCGCCACCACGCGGGCGATGACGTGGCCGCTGGGGCCTCGCTTCTTGTCCAGGCGCGCCCCGGCGGGGTGGAACGGCAGGGCGACAAACGCCTTGAACCCGCCGGTGCGATCCTGCAAGTCACGCACGCGCTGGAGGTGATCGACGATGTCGCGGGCGCTTTCCAGATGCCCAAACAACATCGTGACGTTGCTGGCCAGGCCGATGCCGTGGGCGGCCTCGTGAACGGCCAGCCACTCATCGGCGGAAATCTTGTGCGAGCAGATCTTCTCCCGCGTGGCGGCGGCGAAGATCTCCGCCCCGCCGCCGGGCAGCGCCGCCAGCCCCGCGTCGCGCAGCGCCGCCAGCACCTCTGCCACCGGCAGCCGCTCCAGTTGGGCCAGGTAGTGCACCTCCACGGCCGTCAGGCCCTGCACGATCGCCCGGCTCAGCACGCGGCGCGACAGGGAGATCAGCGCCCGGTAGTAGGCCAGGTTCAGCTCCGGCCTGATGCCGCCGACGATATGCACCTCGGTCAGATTCAGCCCCGCCGCGGCGTGCAGGATCTTTTCGGCCTGTTCCAGGCTTAGCAGGTAGGCATCGGGGGCGTCCTTCTCGCGCCAAAAGGCGCAGAGCTCGCAATGGTTCTCGCAGACGTTGGTCGGGTTGAGGTTCAGGCTGTGGACAAAGAACGTCTTGCGCCCGTGGAGGCGGCGGCGAACGGCATCGGCGCGGGCCATGAGATCGGCCGTCTGGCCGCCTTCAAGCAGCCGCAGGGCCTCATCGCCACTCAGCCGGTTCTGAGCCGCAGCATTCATGGCCGCCCTTCCTGTGGCCGCATGAGCAGTTGCCGGAACCGCTCCATACCCTGGGCCTCGCGCGGCCCGAGGTCGTAGCGGATGATGGAGGCCAGATACTCGCGGCAGCGCTCCAGCGGCAGATGAAGCGTTTCGGCGCGGATCGCCGCAAGGACTTCGATGTTTCGGCAACCCATATCCTTTGCGGCCGAGGCGATCTGGGCCAGGGCCGCGGCATTCTCAGCTTCAGCGCGATAGGCCCACACGGCAAAGACGAACGGCAGTGCGGTCATGTCTTTCCAGCACTGCCCCAGGTCCAGGTCGCCGCAGGGGGCGGGGGGCTGGCACAGCGCGCGGTCGCCGATGACGACGTCGGCGTCGGCCTCGGCGCCGGCGTCTGTAATCATCTCGACGCTCTGCCTGAAATGCTCCTTCAAGAGGAGCTTGGCCAGGGCGTTGGAGCTTCGTGACGCCGGATCGGCGGCAACGACGCGAATCTCGCTCAGCGGGCGGCGGCACTTCAGCAGCACGCTCCAGACCGCCCCGTCGGCGCAGATGCCCATCCCGTCGATCATCGCCAGGCCCGGCGTGGCGAAGTACGCCGCAACCGGCAGCATCGCCACATCGACCTCGCCGGCGACGAGGCGCTGGGCAAGGCTCGACGGGTGTCCGTACACCACCTGCGCGCCGCCGCAGACCTGCGGTAGAAAATGTGCCAGCGGCGAGGCGTTGGCGTACGGAACCGACGCGAACACATATTGACGCGAACGTTCAGGCATTCTTGTCCACCGAATGAATCATATTATCATCTCGCCCGCGGCTCACGGCGCCCGCCCGGACAGAACGATCACTGTTCCAAGACCCAGTGCCCCGCAGCGAACGTCCGAGAAACCGGCCGCGGCCATCTGGCTTTGCAGCTCGCGCGGACGCGGAAACCGCATGATCGAGTCGACGAGGTAGCGGTACGCCCCGGTGCTTCGAGCGAGCAGCCCTCCGGCCACAGGCACCACGCAGCGGCTGTAAAGGTAATGCCCGGCGCGAACGACGCCGTTGGGCGGGACGGACAGTTCCAGAATGACAGCCGGCGCCGCGCGCTTCAAAACCCGCCGCATTTCGGCGAAGGCCTTGGCGCGATCGGTCATGTTGCGGATGCAGAAGGCGCTGACGAGCCCGTCGAACGTGCGATCTTCAAACGGCATGGCCAGGCCGTCGGCGACCTGAAAGCTGATGCAGCCGGCCAATCCCGCGCCGCCGATCTTGGAGGCCGCCACGGCGAGCATGTCGGCGGCCGGGTCGATCCCGACGATACTCGCCCCCGGCGCCTGGCGGGCGATTTCGAGGGCCATGTCGCCGGTCCCGCAGCCGACATCAAGGTATCGTCCGCCGGCGCGTGGGGCGAGGGTCTGGACGGCCCTGCGCCGCCAGCGCCGGTCCTGGCCCAGCGACAGCAAGGTGTTCATGCGATCGTATCGCCGGGCGATGCGGTCGAACATCCGGCGGTTGTCGTCGGCTGAGAGCAGGGAATCACGCGTGGCCTGGCTCACGGGGCGGACCTCCCGGTGAGGTTGATGCCGTAGCGGTCCCAGTTGGCATCGACGCGGCGGGCGATATCCGGATCGAACTCGACGGGCTTTCGATAGCCGCTCTTCCACGTGGCGTCGATGACGATGGGGCAGTGCAGGATCAGGCGGTTGCCCGCTGCCTCGCGCCGTGCGGGGTGCAGATCGGCCAGCGGGTCGAAGCGGGTGAACCAGCCCCAAAGCACCAGGCACGGGTCCGTCAGCGGCACGTCGGAGGAGACCAGTACAATCAGGGGATACTGCGAGCAGAGCGGGTTGGCGATCAGCGCCTCGCGCAGCGAACCATGGTCGGCATGCGAGGCAACCTGCACAGCCAGAACGCCCTCGCCCACACGCGCCATGGCGGTGATGCCGGGGTGGACCACGCCGGCGGCGGGCGGGTCCTGCGGTTTGGGGCGGCACAACGCACCCGAGGCGCGGGACGTGGCCAGCAGGATCAGGCGGCTGCCGGTGTTGGGCGAGGGGCCGGTGAAGTCCAGCGTGTCCTGGGCGGTCGGAGCCAGCAGATGCAGCCCGTCGGCCGGGTCGAGGTTCTGCCACAGCGCGCGGCTGACGGCCCGGAAGTCGCGAACGGGGACGCCCTCGTCGACGACGATCAGCACCTTGGTCAGCGACAGTTGCCCCTGCCCGAGGATCCCCAGGGCGTGCTTAAGGCCCTCGCGGGCGTATCGCTGCCTCACGGCCGCCACCGCCAGGGGGTGAAACCCCGTTTCCGGGTACGCCCAGAGATCGGCCACGCCGGGGCTGGTCATCTTCAGTAGCGGCAGCGTCATCTCCTGGAGGGCCTGGCCGATGTAATAGTCCTCCTGCGGCGGCTTGCCTACGACCGTGGCCGGGAAGATCGCATCCTTGCGGGCCAGCACGCGCTGCACGCGGAGGACCGGAAAGGGCGAACTGTGCGAGTAGTGGCCGAGGTGGTCGCCGAAGGGGCCTTCCTGGCGCGTGTCGCCGGCCGAGACCGTGCCTTCGAGGACGAACTCCGCCGCAGCCGGGATGCGATGGCCGGTGCCGTCGCGCTGCAGCAGGTCCAACGGCTGACCCATAATCAAGGCGGCGAGCAATCGCTCGTCGATGCCCTCGGGCATTGGGGCGATGGCGGCCAGCGTCAGCGCCGGCGGTCCGCCGAGGATGACGCTCACCGGCAGCGGCTGCCCCATCGCGCAGGCCTTCTGAAAGTGGAACCCGCCGCCTTTTTCGATCTGCCAGTGCATCCCGGTGCAGGCAGCGTCGAAGCGCTGCAGACGGTAGATGCCCAGGTTCCCGACGCCCGTGGCCGGGTCGATCGTGTGCACCAGCGGCAGGGTGAAGAACGCCCCGCCGTCCAGCGGCCAGCACGTCAGCACCGGTAGGCGATCCAACTGCGGCGGCTCGGTGCACGTCTGGAGCACAGGTCCGCTGCGGACGCTGCGCAGCCGCGCAGACATGAGCCGGCGAAGGCGGCCTCGCGAAGACCACAGGCTGCGCAGGGTCGGCGGCGTCAGGCCGTGGACCAGGTCCATGATGAACTGCCCGATCTCGGCGGGGTCGCGCCCGAAAGCCGTTCGCACGCGCTGCGGCGTGCCGAAGAGATTGCTCGCCAGGCGATACGGCGAGCCGATGACGTTCTCGAACAGCAGCGCCGGCCCGCCCGCGGCCTGCACGCGGTGCTGGATTATCGTGATCTCCTGATCGCAACTGACCGGCGCGGTCACGCGGGCCAGTTGGCCGTCGGATTCAAAGCGGCGGATCAGGGCGCGCAGGTCGGTCAGGCTCACGCCAGGGTCTCCCAGTTGTTGCCCGCCGGTTGGCCCAGGACCGACAGCACCCGGTCGGCGAAGATTTCCAGCAGATCGGCCAGGGTGATCTCGGCAGCCGGACGTTCCTTGAGCATGTAGTACGGAGGCGAGAGCGGCATGACGACGGCTCCTGCCGCCGCGACTCGCCGCGCGTTCTCCAGGTCGATCAGCGACCACGGCGTCTCACGGATGCACAGCACGAGCTTGCGCTGCTCCTTGAGGTGGCAGTGGGCCGCGCGGGTGATCAGCGTGTCGGCGATGCCCGAGGCGATCTTGCCCAGCGTGTTGGTGGTGCAGGGCAGGATGACCATGCCTGCGGTGGGCACCGAGCCCGAGGAAATCGAGGCCGCCAGGTCGTCGTCGGCCAGTACCTGCCGGGCCTGCTCGGTCAGGACTTTGAACTGGCCGCTCTCGCGCGCGTAGACGTCTTTGCCCCAGTCGCTGACGACGAGGGTGACCGGCCAGGGTGACTTGCGGATGAGGATCGCCGCGCCGGCGGCGCCGGTGGCGCCCGTGATGCCCAGGACGAGATTCATAGGCTACTCCCTAGTATAGGGATCAAGGCCCCGCCCACGCCGCTGATGACCGAGATGGGGAAGAATCGCGCCCGCACGTCGATCCCCGGCCAATACGCCAGCGCCAGGCCCGCGACCGTCACGGCCAGGGCCGCCCCGGCGGCCATGGTGCTTCCGCCCAGGCGCCACATCTCCGCGGCCGCGCCCGCGGCGGCCAAGTGCACAACGCCGGAAACTATCTGGGCCCTGCCGCTGCCGAGGCTGGCCGGGAGACTGCGCACGCCCGTGGCCCGGTCCGACTGCACGTCCTGCAAAGCATAGATGATGTCGAACCCGCTGATCCACAAAAAGGCAAACGCCGCCAGCAGCCACGCCGAGGCTGTCAGGTCCGGCGAGTTCGCCGCCGCCACGAAAGCGCCCAGAGGCCCTGCGGCCATGCACGCGCCGATCCCGAAGTGGCAGAGATTCGTGAACCGCTTGCCCAGCGGATATAGCACCATCAGCAGCGCGGGGATGGGCGAGAGTTTCAGGCACCAGGGCCCCAGCGCAGCCGCGGCGGCCATGTACATCGCCAGGCCCGCCGCCGCGACGGCGATGGCAGCGGCAGGGGACATCGTCCGGCTGGGCAGTTCGCGCGCGGCGGTGCGGGCGTTCAGGGCGTCGAGCTTGCGGTCGAAGATCCTGTTGGTCGCCATGCCCAGTATCCGCGCGCCGGTTCCGGCGACCACGATCAACAGCAACGTCCAGAGGGAAGGCCACGCGCGGGCGGCACCGAGGTACGCTCCGGCCAGCAGCAGCGGCAGGCTGAAGAGGCCGTGCTCGATCTTGACGAATCTGGCCAGCATCCCTGGCCCCGGGCGCGGGCGGCTCAGGCCGCTCAGGCCGGCGATGACCGCCTTGGCGAGATGGTGCGACATCCCGGCGATGTTGGCTTGGATGTCTTCGCGCCCGGCGGCATCGGCGAAATCGGTGACGCCCTTGACCAGGTGCACCGCCACGCCGGCCCGCGCGCAGGCGCCGGCGACGGCAGCGCCTTCCATGTCGACAATATCCGCCCGCGCGGCAAAGGCGGCGCGGCGAGAGTCGCCAAACAGCGGCGTCTGGACGCTGACCAGCCGCGCCGCCGGCAAAGCGCTCCAAGGCCCGGCGGCACAGAGCAGCGCCTCGCATGAAGCATCCTCGCCGCTGAGGGCGGCGCTGACGACCAGCATCGCCCCGCGCGAGAGCTCCGGCGACAGCGTTCCGCAGACGCCCACGTTGACCACCGCATCCGGCGACCATCGCTGCAGCAGATGCTCGGTCGCGGCCGCCGCCGCGACGGGGCCCATTCCGCTGATGATGATCACGCCGGCGGGGGCCTTGCCGGCGGCGTCAAACCGATAGGTCTCGTACGCTTCGCCCTGGGCCGCCCGGGCGTGCAATTGCTCCACGAGAGCGGCCGCTTCAGCGGTCGTCGCAGCCAGCACGGCGATCATGGCAGCAACCCCGCCGCCTGGGCCATGGCTTCAAGACGCCTGACGGCCTCGTGGCCATCGGGGCCGATATTCAGCGTGTAATCATTGACGAAGGTCGCGATATGTTTTCGCAGGACGGCCTCGTCCATCTCGGTTGCGGACTGGGCAACATAGGGAAGGGTGGCCTCGGGATGCGACATCGAGTTCTCGACGGCCTCTTGCAGCAGCGAGTCGAATGCCGCGATGGTTTCCTGCCCCAACGTCCGCCGCGCGGCGATGCAGGCCAGCGGCACGGGAAGGCCGGTCTGGTCCTGCCACCATTGCCCCAGGTCGACCACCAGGCCCAGCCCCTTGCTCGGATAGACGAACCGGCTTTCGTGAATGATCACGCCGGCGTCGACTTGCCCGGCGGCCACGAGGTCCATGATCTTATCGTAGCGGACGAAGAGCGTCTCGGCGACGCGGGGCGCCCACAACTGAAACAGAAGATGCGCCGTCGTCAGTTCGCCGGGGATGGCGACGCGGCAGGAAGCCAGATCGTCGCGAGCGATCGCCCTGGCGGCGACCACGACGGGCCCACAACCGAACCCCATCGCCGCCCCCGAGCGGAGCATCTGATATTTCGAGCGAACCCTCAGATAGGCTGGCAATGACAGCTTTGTCACGTCGTACCGCGCGTCCTGGGCAAGTTCGTTAAGCGTCTGGACATCGTGCAGGCTCACCTGCAACTGGCAGCCGTGCAACCGCAGCGTCCCGCTCGCCAGGTCATGAAAGACGAACATGTCGTTGGGACAGGGGGAATAGGCAATCGTCAGATTCAGCGGAGGCATCCTTTCAAGAGTCATATGCCGTCAAAGCATATACCAAGGCGGGGGCGGTCCGCGGTAAAATTCCTCGAGCAGCTTTTGTGATGGCCGTGCCGCAGGCAATGCCCGGTTGCAGGGGAAAAGTCGCGGCGGAGGCACCAAGTATTCATCAAAGCCATCGTGTGGCTTTGATGAATACTTGCGCTGGACAGGGGCATACGGCCCCAAATGAAAAAGTAATTCGTTGTTTGCATTACTTTTTGATTTCGCGCCCGGTACGATATCAGAGGTGACGGATGCTGGATGTAAGTGCATTGTATGCTGGGCTGGAGACGCCGAGCACGCCTCACCGCTACGGGCGGGCGGTGACGCAGATCGACCCGCCGGCGCATCAGCGGATGCTCGTGGCGCGCAGCGCCTCGCAGCGCCGTCCCATCGTCGTCTGGAACGTCACGCGCAGCTGCAACCTCAAGTGCGTCCACTGCTATACCGACTCCCAGTCCTGCCGCTACAGCGGAGAGCTCACGACCGACGAGTGCAAGGCCGTTCTGGATGACCTGGCAGCCTTCCATGTCCCGGCGGTTCTCTTCTCCGGCGGCGAGCCGCTGGTGCGCGGCGACCTGCTGGAACTGGCCGCACACGCGCGAAAGCAAGGCTTGCACGTGGTGCTCTCGACCAACGGCACCTTGATCGACGCCGAGGTGGCCCGGCAGTTCAAGGAATTGGAGTTCGCGTACATCGGCATCAGCCTCGACGGCGCCGCCGCCGAGATTCACGACCGGTTCCGCGGCGTGGCCGGGGCGTTCGACCGAACGCTGGCGGGGCTGCGGCATTGCATCGACGCCGGCCAGAAGGTCGGCCTGAGGCTGACCCTGACCCGCCAGACCTGCAGCGACCTGCCTGCCGTTTTCGCCTTGATCGAGCGCGAGGGGATCAACCGCGTGTGCTTCTACCATCTGGTGCCCTCGGGGCGAGGGCAGGGGCTTGAGGCGCTGTCGGCTGCGGAATCGCGACAGGCGATCGACACCATTTTCAACGCCGCCGCCGAACTGGCCGATGGCCTCAAGAAGGTGGAAATCCTGACGGTGGACAATCATTGCGACGGGCCTTACCTGTATCTTCGGATGCTTCGCGAGGGGCACCCGCGGGCGCGGCAGGTGCTGGACATGCTGGCCTGGAACGGCGGGGCGCGGTTTTCCAGCGGGGTGGGCATCGGGAACATCGACTTCAACGGCAACGTTCACGCCGACCAGTTCTCGATGTTCCGCAGCTTCGGCAACGTGCGCCAGCGGGCGTTTTCGCAGATCTGGCAGGACACTTCCGACCCGATCATGCGCGGGCTCAAAGACCGCCTGGACCTGCTCAAGGATCCCTGCGGGCACTGCCGGTTCAAGATGATCTGCGGCGGCTCCTCGCGGGCGCGGGCCGAGAGCCTGACGGGCGACCCCTGGGCCGCCGACCCGGGCTGCTACCTGACGCCCGGGGAGATCTCGGGGCAGGAAATTCTCGCCGCCAACGGCATCGTCCCGGCGGCGGATAGTTCGGTTAACGCATCGCAAACCGCGAGGTCGCATCAATGCCCACCACGATCCTAGCGGCCCAAGACGAGACGATCCTGCGGGAATCGCCGGCCGAACTGGAGGAGCAGGACGCATGAGGCTCATTCGCATCGGAACGCGCGGCTCGCCGCTGGCCCTGTGGCAGGCCCATCACGTGGCGCAGCGCATCGCGGCCTTGTCGGCCGAGGTAGCCGTGGACATCGCGATCATCAAGACCCGCGGCGACGAAGCCCTCTCCGCCAGGCGGTACGGCACGCTTGAGAAGGGCCTGTTCACCACGGAAATCGAGGATGCTCTCAGAGCGGCAAGCATCGACCTGGCCGTTCACTCCCTCAAGGACCTTCCGACGCGACTGGCCGACGGGCTGACGCTGGCGGCGATCCCGGTGCGGGAAGACCCTGCCGACGCGTTGGTCGCCAAGGGCAATGCGACGCTGGAGTCGCTGCCGCCTGGGGCGATGGTGCTCAGCGGCTCGCTGCGGCGCCGCGGGCAGTTGCTGCATCGCCGTAGCGACCTGAACGTTCAGCCCGCCCGCGGCAATGTGCAGACGCGGCTGAGAAAGCTCGACGAGGGCCCGGCTGCAGCCACGGTGCTGGCCTGCGCGGGGCTGGTGCGGTCGGGCCTGGAGAACCGCATCAGTGAACGCCTGGACCCGGCGGTCTTTCTGCCCGCCTGCGGCCAAGGCGCTCTGGCCATCGAAACCCGAAGCGACGATGCCGCGCTGATCGAATTCCTGTCGGCCTTGGAGCACGCCCCCACCCGCTGGGCGGTGACGGCCGAACGCGCGATGCTGACCGCCCTGGGTGGCGGGTGCCAGATTCCCGTCGGGGCTTACGCTCGCTTTGAAGGGCCAAGCGGTATGATGGTGCTGACGGCAATGGCCTGCGAACTCGACGGCCAGCGTCTCTTGCGAGAGACGCTGGCGGCGCCGGTTTCGGATGTCGCCAGCGCCGAGGCTCTGGGAGGCAAACTGGGGCAGGTGCTGACCGGTCTTGGCTGCGGCGAGATCCTCGCCCGGGCGGCGGCACAATTGAAGGCGGAGAACGGTTTGTGAGAAAGGGATGCATCTATCTCGTCGGCGCCGGCCCGGGCGACCCGGGGCTCATTACCGTTCGCGCTGCGGAGCTGCTGGCCGGCGCGGACGTGGTGGTGTACGACTACCTGGCCTCGCCGCGCCTGCTCAAGCACGCGCGGGCGGATGCGGAACTGATCTATGTCGGCAAGCAGGCCGCCCGTCATGCCATGTCGCAAGACCAGATCAACCAGTTGCTGGTGGCCAAGGCCCGCGGCGGCGCTGCCGTGGTGCGCCTCAAAGGCGGTGACCCGTATGTCTTCGGCCGCGGGGGCGAGGAGGCGTTGGCGGCCGTCGAGGCCGGCGTGCCCTTCGAGGAAGTGCCCGGCGTGACGTCGGGCATTGCTGCCCCGGCGTATGCGGGCATTCCCGTCACGCACCGCCTGATGGCCGGCAACGTGGGCCTGGTGACCGGCCACGAGACGCCGGACAAAGAGGCCTCCGATCTGGACTACGAAGCCCTGGCGCGGTGGAAGGGCACGCTCGTGTTCTACATGGGCGTGGCGAATGTCGAGTCGATCTGCCGGCAACTGATGGAGCACGGCCTCGATGCCGCCACGCCGGCGGCCATCGTGCGCTGGGGCACGACGGTGCAGCAGCAGGTGGTGACCGCCACGGTGGCGACGCTGGCGCAAGTGGCGCGCGACGCGAACCTGATGCCTCCGGCCCTGATTGTCGTCGGGCAGGTGGTGCGCCTGCGAGAGCGGCTTAACTGGTTCGAGCGCCGCGCCCTGCACGGGCGGCGGATCGTCGTCACCCGCAGCCGCGAGCATGCGTCGGGTCTGACGGATGCGCTGACAGAACTGGGCGCCGAGGTGATCGAGATGCCGACCATCCGGATCGCCCCGCCTCAGGACGACGCCCCGCTGCGCGCGGCGGCGGCCAATCCGGGGGCGTTCGATTGGATCGTCTTTACCAGTGTCAATGCGGTTGACGGGTTCTTCAACGCCCTCGCGGCAGGTGGACTGGACAGCCGCGCGCTGGCGCCGTGTCGGCTGTGCGTGATCGGCCCGGTCACAGCGGAGCGATTGGCCGGCTACGGTCTGCGCGCCGACGCCCAGCCGCCGACCTTTGCGGGCTCGGAAGTGACCGGCGCCATGGCCGCGGCGGACGACTTGCGCGGCAAGAAGATCTTGTGCCCGCGCAGCGACATCGCCCCGCGCGACCTGATCGACGCGCTGACGGCCGCGGGGGCCTGCGTCACCGAAGTGATCGCCTATCGCACCGAGCCCGACTGCCGCGGCGCCGAGCAGGTCCTCGAGCTCCTTCAGGAGGGGCAGGTCGGCTGGATTACCTTCACCAGCTCCTCGACGGTCAAGAATTTTTTCGATGCGGTCTCGCCCGACGCGGTGCGCTCGGCCGCGGTGAGGCTGGCCAGCATCGGCCCGATGACGACTCGCACGCTCGCCGGGCTGGGCCTGGCGCCCGCCGCCGAGGCGAACGTGCACACTATCGACGGGCTGATCGCGTGCATCCTCGATCACGAACGCGCGGGAGGAAGTTGCTGATGCCTTTCGGCGGCGACAGCGGCGCGCAGCAGTTTCTGCCGCGTCTGATTGCGTGGGAAGTCACGCGCAGTTGCCTGCTGGCGTGCAAGCACTGCCGTGCCGCCGCCCAGCGCGAGCCGTACCCTGGTGAGCTGTCGACGCGGGAGTGCATGCAACTGCTGGACAACATCGCCTCCTTCGCCAAGCCGATCATCATCCTCACCGGCGGCGAGCCGATGCTGCGCGAGGACATTTATGAGATCGCCGCGTACGCCGGCAAGCTGGGCCTGCGCGCGGTCATGGCCCCGTGCGGGGCGCTGCTGGACGACGAATCCGCCCGGCGAATCCTCGCCGCGGGCGTGCGGCATATTTCCATCTCCCTCGACGGCGCCACCGCCCAAAGCCACGACGAGTTCCGCGGGATCCCCGGCGCGTTTGAAAGTTCGCTGCGCGGGCTGGCGGCCGCCAAGAGGCAGGGCCTGGGCTTTCAAATCAACACGACCATCACGCAGCACAATCTGCACGAGTTGCCGGCGATTCTCGAGTTGGCAATCAGCCTGGGCGCCGAGGTTTTCAACCCGTTCCTGCTGGTGCCCACCGGCCGGGGCAAGGCGTTGGCCGATCTGGAGATCTCGCCTCAGCAGTACGAGCAGACGCTGCACTGGCTGGCCCGGCGCCAGCAGCGCAATGACATCATGATCCGCGTCACATGCGCCCCGCACTACCAGCGCATCGTCCGCCAATTGGGCCTGCACACCAGCGGCGCCCACGCGGCCAAGGGGTGCATGGGCGGCCAGCAGTTCGCTTTCATCTCGCACCGCGGGAAGGTGCAGATCTGCGGGTTCCTTGACGTCGAGTGCGGCGATGTCCGTGCCGAGGGTTTCAATTTCCGCAAGATATGGGAAACCTCGCCGGTCTTCCTGCAGATGCGCGACCTGGACGCCTATCACGGCCGATGCGGCGCGTGCGAGTTCGGCAAGGTCTGCGGCGGCTGCCGCGCGCGGGCCCACGCCTTCTCCGGCGACTACCTCAACGAGGAGCCCTTCTGCACGTATCAGCCTAAAGGCCGTCCGCGGGCCACATGCGACGCGACGGACGGGGTGCCACGCACACCTCCGTTGTGCGTGCCGCAGTGCGACTCAACCGACGCCAAGCTGCTGGACCTGATCCAGACCGATTTCCCCGTCGCGGCGCGCCCGTACGACGTTCTGGGCGCCGCCCTCGGTCTCGACGCCGGCGAGGTCCTGCGGCGCGTGGAGGCGTTAAAGAATTCCGGCGCCATCCGCCGCCTCGGGGCCGTCTTCGACTCGCGCTGCCTGGGATACGTTTCAACGCTCGTCGCGGCCCGCGTGCCGCCGCCGCAACTGGAAGAGGTCGCCGCGGCCGTGAGCCTCCTGGACGGCGTGACGCACAACTACCAGCGCAAGCACGACTATAACCTGTGGTTCACGCTGACCAGCCCCTCGCGCGAGGCCCAGGAGCAGACCCTGCGGGACCTGGCGGTTCAGACGCGCATCGACACATTCCATCCGCTGCCGGCGCTGAAGCTCTACAAGATCCGCGTGACCTTCCCGATGGG
>JBDKRA010000012.1:0-121246 GCA_039683615.1 Phycisphaerae bacterium | reverse complement strand
GCTCCGCCCCCACGCCCCCGGAGTTTGTCGCTCTATGGCTTCCGGCAGAGGTGGGCCTTTGCAGCCGCTGCCGGAAGCCCAATGCGGTAACCTCCGGGGTCTGGGGCAGAGCCCCAGAATGCCGGCTGAAGAGGAATCTTCGCGGCAAGAGAAGAAACTGACGGTTAGCATTACAGAGACCACAGAGTGAATATGCTATACCAGCAGTAGCTTGGCGTCGGGACGCATTCCGTCGTGGGGGCATTCCTTCGGCCTTTTCTCCGTGAACTCTGTGTGCTCTGTAGCAGGGTTGGTTATGCCGCCTGTACCATGAGTTACGATCTGCCAGAAGAATTGGTCCCACCCTCCCTCAATCAATTCTCACTTTGTTCTTGCAAAAATGACCATTTGGGATAGACTCTGCGCAGGCCTGATTTGCCCCGTTGACTTTCCCAGGAGAAGCCAGTCATCAAGACCGGTTTGGGAGCAGAGACGGAGGCGGGCATATCGCAGGCCGACTGGATGTATCCGAGCTGTACCCTTTTCTTATCCTGAAATCACATGTGCTGTCGGACGCAGCACGAACCTATGAACGGATCCTCTTTCTCTAGTGTAAAGGAGAAAACGATGAGAAACAAATTGATGATGTTCGCGGTGGCGGGACTGGTTCTGGTGTTGGCGGGCGCGGCACAGGCAACGGTCACCACGGTGGCCCTGTACCACTGCGGCGAAGACGGCGACGACCTCGATGTTGGCCTTATCGCGGCCACAGGGACGGATGCTGGCATGGTGAGTCGCGGCACCTCGTCGATTGAGACCGGATTGAGTGGCGCTGCCGGCAGCACGAAATATCTCCAGACCCAGCAAGGTCGTTGGTCGGCTCCCCGGATTTACCCCGGTGCCTACAATTGGGGCATGTCCGCCCTGACTCATCCCCAGTTTCCTCCGACCATTTCACGACGAAGGGCGGCGAGGGCACCTTGCCAGGTTCCTTCAAAGCTTTCGAGCATGAACCGTCCGATGCTCACCAGGCTGCATTCGTTGTCGCGATTGTTGGCGCACCACTGCCCGCTACGATAGCGGCGCCGGCAGTACAGGCCCACCGCCACCAGAAGTAGATACGCAATGGCGAGAACCAGCAACAGACGCTCCAGTCTTCGCGGATCCTTCACCAGCGTCAGCCGCAACGCAAAGCCATTGCGAAGGCTCTTGGCGTCACGGAAGTATTCCTCAATGCTCATCCGCCCAGCGTAAACTTTCGTCAGCTTCAGCCCCCCCAGCCTCGGCAGGCTTGTCAGCAAGAACCACGCCTCGGGTTCGCCCGCTTGCCATACCACCGCCACGTTGGCCTCCACCGGCTCGCTCTTGCGATACTGCACCTGGCGATAGACGCAATTGAATCCTTCCCTCAGCGGCAGGTCCAACAGCTTGCCCTCGTACTGCTCATGGCGAATGTACACGTCCGGGCGGATTCGGATCACGTAGTCGAACTTCAATTCCTGACACTCCCGCGCCATCTCCGCCCGGCCAAAGCCCCGGTCCGCCAACACCACCACCTGCGTCGACAGCGGAATCATCGTCCGCAGAACCTTCAGCAAGCCGTACTCGAGATTGTTGCGGCTTCGATGCAGATCGCCGTCCCGGCACACCGTCCACAGCAGCGGCACGGCACGCCCCTTCAGACGCGCCGCCAACAGCACGCAAGGGAACGAACGGAAGTCCACCCAATCCAAAATGACTATCAGCCTCTTGCGCGGCCGAGCCAGCCACTCGATCACCCCCCGCATCGCCTCCGGCGGCTCGATCCGCGCGTTGCCCAGGAACCGATCCACCCGCTTGATGCAGTGCTTGACGGCCACCTTGGCGCCGCGGGCCAGACAGCGGCCCAGTTCCGCCAGAGAGGCCCGGTTCATCGAGCAGGCGGCCACCGACAACTCACTCAAGGTCTTGGCTTGGGACAGCCGAAGAGAAGCGCAGAACGACACGACCCAAGCGATCGCATCCGTGCGATCCATGGCGGTGCCTTCCTTTCCAGGTTGTTCCTGGAGCGCGCTCCGTCTTACCTAACGGAATCATCGGGAAGGCGCCGCCTTTTTCTTTGCCCCTCTCAACCAAAACTGGGGATGAGTCAGATGTCCGCCTGGTTGAAACTGCCGGCCAAACCTGGTAGCAACCAGAACTACGGTGCCGTGTCGAACGCATCCAATTTTAACCAGGGACAAGAACTCGGCATTTGGGATAGCACGGGCCCGACCGGAAAACAGCAATGGATCATGGCCACCCCCTATGCCGAAGTGCAGGACAGCCAGTGGGAGAACTGGGTCCATGTGGCCCTTGTGTACAATGGAAACAACAATCGCGAGTTTTACCTCAATGGCGTACTGACAGGGACACCCCAGGCAAGAAATGCTTCAAATAGAACCGACCTGTATGGCGACCTTTGGATTGGCACAACGCTCGCCAACACGGGCGGCGAATGGCTCGGCGGAATTGATGAAGTCCACATCTTCTCGTTCGAGGCAGGCGCCTTCGATATCGGCGATGTCTACCAGACCATTCCCGAGCCGGCGACGATGAGTCTGCTGGTCATCGGCGGCATCGCGGCCCTGATTCGGCGCAAACGCAGCTAAACGCTATTCATGGGCTTGCGAGCCCTCAGATTAAGATCTCTAACGAAAGGAACAGCGATGAAAACGACAGTGGCAGCATTTCTGACAATCGGATGTGTTCTGGCATTTGCGGGTGCAACTGCGGCGGCGGTTCCGGTGACAACAGGTGGTACGCTAGTGGCCCAGTGGGACGCCAGCGCCATCACCGGGCTCAGCGATGGCCAGGCCGTCACGTCATGGGCCGACTCGTCCGGTAATGGCACGAACGCCGGGACCAGTGGCTATGGCGCTCATGGCACCCCGATCTACCACACGAACGTCCAGAACGGTCTGGCGGCGGTTTGGTGCTCTACCTACGGTGGCGCCGACATCGGGGACTGGTTTACGTTTTCGAGCATCACCCCCACGCACGTGTTTTTCGTGGCCAAGGATGATCGGCCCTACAACACCAGCCAATCAACCATAATGGGCAACAGCGGTTTTCACCAGTGGGATGGCAGCGGCACCCAGATCTTTTCCTATGCGCCTGCAAGCACGCTTTGGACCGGCAAGCTGAATGGGGCGTCCGTCACCTTGGGCGCCGCCGGAAGCCGGTCGGGACTCCAGCAGGCCTTCGTCCTGTCCATCGATACGTCGGCCAGTCCGCTGGCCACGAACTCGATGGGCAATGATCGCAACGGCTATGGCTATCGTACGTGGGCGGGGGATTATTACGAGGTCCTGCTGTATACAGGGACATTGACGGCAGAAGAAGAAAACGCCATCGGCTACTATCTTCAGGACAAGTGGGGCCTGGCTGGCGCTTACACCCAGCCCATGCCCGAGCCGGCGACGATGAGTCTGCTGGTCATCGGCGGCATTGCGGCGATGATTCGACGCAAACGCGGCTAATTTCGCCACTGCGGAATGTTTCAGGGCGGGCGCCTGTGTCGCAGGCGCCCGCTCTTGTTTATTCATCGCATGAGGCGTTCAGCGAATTCTCGACTGGTTGTCTCCCTGATCAAGAATCCCCTTTACCTGCGCGACGATTTTGTGGATAAAGCCGATTCGCGAATATACTCAGGAGCATGGGCGAGACCTGTCCCTTGGGGACGCCCATGCCACACGACTTAGGAGCAGACCGATGGCCGAGCATCAAGCCTTGACCCGCGAGCAACTTTCATCCGTCATCGCCGGGCGCGCCGACACCCCACGCGTTCCGGTCTATATCCATATGTGGGTCCACCCCGACGCCTTCGGCGACCGAGCGCCGGCCGTGCGCGAGATCCTGGCTCGCTATCCCCAGGACGTGCAGATGGTCGGGATGAACATGCCCTGCAACTGCCGCGGCGACAACCAGTACTCCAACTGGTCGTACCTGCCCTACGCCAACCCGACCGTCGGCCGCCACGGCGGCATCGACTCCAACGTCCTGCTGAGCGACTGGGGCAAGATCGACGAGATCATCGCCAACTTCCCCCGCCCGGACTTCGCCAATCTTTGGGACTACAAGCCCGACGCGCCCGACGGACGCTACCGCCTGGCGCACTGGTGGTTCTGCCTGTTCGAGCGGCACTGGTCGCTGCGCGGCATGTCCAACGCGTTGATGGACTACTACACCAACCCTGATGAAGTGCACCGCCTCTTCGACGCCCTGACGACGCTCTACTGCGGGCTGATCGAGCGGGCCGGCGTCGAGCAGCACTGCGACGCCGTCTGGACCAGCGACGACCTGGGCACGCAGACCGGCGAGTTCTTCTCCCCGGCGATCTTCGACGAGTTCTACGCCCCATACTACAAGCGGATGATCGACGCGGCCCACAAGCACAACATGCACTTCTGGCTGCACGTGTGCGGAAGCATTCTCAAGTTCATCCCCAAGTGGATTGACATCGGCCTGGACGTGCTGCACCCGATCCAGAAGTACACCATGGATGAGCGCGAAGTCGCGCGGAAGTTCGGCGGCAAGATCACCTTCTTCGCCGGCATGGACGTGCAGCAGACCATCCCCTGGGGCACGCCCGACGACGTGCGCCGCGAAGTGCGCTTCATGATGGACACCTACTGGCTGCCGGGCCAGGGACGCTGCATGATCACCGCCGGAAACGGCATCAACGGCGACTGCCCGCTGTCCAGCCTAGAGGCGTTCTTCGACGAGTCGTATAAGTACGGTCTCGAAGTTGCCAAGCGGTAACGCCGCCTGCGGCTTGGCATCTGTTTGATGGGCGCTATAATTCCGTAGTCTCACGACTCACGAAAGGGGGGAGCTATGTACGCAATACTGGGTGTGGAAGTGCCCGAACCGATTCAGTTTCTCAACTGGGGATGGTGGATCATTCACGTCGTAGCCATCATCGTGGTCTTCCTGATCGGAATGGCCGCAGGCAAGAGCAAGTGTCGAAAGACGCACACCGACACGCACGCCGCGCCGCGATAGAGGGTCCAGGATGGGCGGGTGGCATGGCGACATGCGCAGCGCAGCCCCTGGAACAGGTCCCCCTCGCCGATCCTGCCCCAGCGGGGCAGGCGGGTTGTTGCGACGGACTGAAGACTTTCGCCCCTTCGGGGCTCTGATCGGAAGGGATGCAATCCGAGGGCTGCGCGGCGGAGAAACTGCCGCTTCGCCCCCGGCTATGTCCTGACCGCCCTTTCAGGGCGAAGACTATGGATCGCGATGGGCGTTCTACTTCAGCATCGCCTTGACGATCAACCGCTTGGCTGGCGAGTCGTAGTACCAGGCGCTGGTCTTTGAACCGTTGACTTCTTTTTCCGATGCGGCGCGGGCGAGGTTGCCGCCTTGGTTGATCTTCACGGATAGCCCTTCCACGCTGACCGACTGGGGCGCCGCCATGTGGGCGATGCGGTACAGCACGCTCTGCGATGGGGCGCGCGAGGCCGTCAGCGTGAGCTTGTCGCCGGCCGCGGCGGCCTTGAACGTCACCCACACGTCCAGGCCGTCGTCGCGGTACTTGAACAGGCACTCGCCCTTGGGATATACCAGCACCGTCAGACTGCCGGCCGACTCGGCTGTCCCGTGGCCGGTGTACGCCCTTGATACGTCCAGCGGGATCATCGATCCGTTGCGGATGAAGATCGGTTCCTTGCCCAGCGGCACAGGGTACGTGACCTTGCCCTGCAAAACCTGGCTCTCGTCCCAGTAGTTGATCCACTCGCCCGCGGGCAGTTCGATCGCCAGCTCCTTCATCGTGTCTGTCACGTAAGCGACGAAGATCTCCTCGCCGAGCTTTGTCGTGTACGCGGCCGCATTGGGCTGGCGGAAAATCATCTCGTTGGTTTCGTAGGCGTTGTAGTCGTAGCTGTGCAGGTACGCCGCCAGCTCCAGGTGCAGCCACGACCAGTACCGGTACGCCTCCAGCAGCCGCGGGCTGTAGCCCCAGGTCCAGGGGTCGCAGTCGACCCACGGGCTGTTGTCCATCACGACCTGCATGGCGCCCCAGTGCAGGCGGCGGAAATAGATCTCCTCGACGGGGCGGCGATTCTTGTCCACGTCGTACGCGGTGAACTCGTTATATGGGGCGGGCAGGAACTGGCTCTTGCTGAACACGCGGCGGATACCCGTCCGCAGCCCGCCCCAGTCCACCCCCAGATCGTTGACGTAGCAGACGTGGCCGATCTTCTTGAGCCCCGCATCGGTGGAGGTTTTTGGCCCGTAGGTCTTGAGGATGACCTCGCCGTCGCGGGGCAGCATCTTCCGGACGATATCCATCGCCTTGAGCGACGTCTCGTCGTCGCCGCCGATGCGGGCCTTGAACTTCTCGTCGAGGTAATACCCGCCCAGCACGTCGCCGATGCGGTCGTGCGTGCGCTTCCAGGTGGCCAGGTCGTCCTGCCCCCACAGGTGCAGCAGCAGTCGCACCTTCTTCTCGCGCAGACGCTGGATCATCGCATCGCTGAGCACCAGCGTATCGTTGCGGGCCCAGGCCGTCCCGTCGCAGTGATAGCACGTGATGGGGATGTCGTGCTTGGTGAGGTTGTCCAGGTCGTAGCCGATCTCGTCTTCATGCGTCTTGCCGTAGCTGCCGCAACTCTTGCCGAAGTCGGGAAAGCCCGTCCCATACCAGGGCCCCAGCACCCACTTGCTTGGGGGATGATACCGCACGCCGTTGGCCGGCAGTGATGCCTGGGCAAGAAGACTACCACAGAGGCACAGAGGGATCAGAGAGGGAAGGAAAGACAGGATATTTTTCAAAGATCGCGTCTCCACGGTGAAATCACCGATTCAATTTGCGGCCGCGGTTCTTGAGGGACATAATACAGGGCCTTTAAACGAAAGGGGCATGCAAATGCATGGCAAACGATGGCTCATCGCGTTTGGCATCCTTATCCTTGTCGCGGCATTGGTCTTCCTGGTGGTTTCCACGAGCAAGCCCAAAACCGTCGCACGACTCGGCGGGTACAGGCTCGTCTACGCCGTTGAGCTTGCACCGGAAGATCCGCCCGAGACGATGCAGTCGCTCTTTGGGGCCTTGGAAAGGCGCGTTGACCCCAGCGGCATTGCGGGGCTGGAGTGGCGAGAGCTTGAAGGCAACCGTTTCGAGGTGCGCGTGCCGCGTTCTTCCAAGGGGCTGTTCTCGCCCAAGACGGAGTACTGGATCCAGCCGGACGAGATGAAGAAGTTGATGGCGATGCACCGCGGCAAGCTCGAGTTCCGCATCGCCGCATCTCCTGAGGGAAAGGCTCCTGCCGACGATGAACTGCGGCTCTTGAAGGGGCAGCTAATGAGCGAGGGTGCCGGCCTGGGGCGCAAGCGAGGGGACCGATGGCAATGGTTCAAAGTCAATCGCACGCTGATCAACGTGGGCTCGGTGGTTGAGGCGAATGACGGGTCCAGCGTGCGTCATGTGTTGCTGGCAGGCAATGCTCCCAATGACACACTGCTGAGCGGGAGATGGCAATTGGCCCGTGCGGCTTTCGGCAGCGATGCAATGGGCAGACCCGCCGTAAACTTCACCTTCGATGAGCGCGGGGCCGCGAAGTTCGGCGACCTGACCAGCCGGCATATCGACTTGCCGCTGGCAATCCTGCTCGATGACGAGATGTATTCGGCGCCAACTATCAAAAGCACGATCCGAGAGCATGGCCAGATCACTGGAACGTTTACAAGGGCGGAGGTCGACGATCTGGTGAAAGTGCTGAAGGTGGGACCATTGCCCGTTCCCATCAGCCCGGCCCCGCTGCTGGAAGAAAAGATTGAACCCCATGCACAGTCATGTCGATGATCCGGGACATGGCGGGCCCAAAACGCCGGCCATGGCGCCCGAAGGCGGGGCCTCTCAATCAAAAAGGGTTCGCGCGGTTCGCGGCCATTTCCCGAGGATCGAGGACCGAGGATCTAGGATCGCTTTCTTTTGCCGGCGTCGAGTTCGATCTCGCCGAATTGGTCTTCGTAGCGGCGGATGATCTGCGACAGGGCCATCGCCAGGCGTTTGGCGCTGAAGTAGTTCATTACCACGCGGTTGGTGATCTGCAGGACGACCTCGGGCTGCTTGGGATCCTGCGGCGGGGCCACGCCCTTGACGCCAAAGTCCAGCATCACGTCCTCTTCGCTGGCGTGGGTGAGGACCACGTTGGCGTACGCCGTGGCCATCGCGTGCTCGTCCACGCGCAAGGCCACCTTGCCCTGCGGGGCCGCGGCCTCGGCGGCAGCGGGTGAGTCGTTCTGATCGGGCATGCTGTTCTCCTTGTTCATTGCTGCCGTGGCGGACTGAATTAGTATAGTGCCTGCATCAGAACTATTGAACTTCCGGGGGGCGCTTTTAGTACAATAGGCATAGTTATGGGTCCTCATGCCGGGGAGAACATGCCTTGACTCTACATGGAATCACTCTGACGTTGATCGCGCTGTTTCTGTCCGCCTCGGCCGCGACGGCCCAGGAGCGGGGCATTCAGGCCCTCACGCGGCCTCGGGATAATGTCACGCTTTCGTTTGTCGTCCAGGGGCGCATTGCGGAGGTTCCCGTCAAGGCCGGGCAGGCGGTCAAGAAGGGGCAGTTGTTGGTGCGGCTGGACGATGCGGCGGAGCGGCTCAAGGCCGCGCAGCTTCGGTCCTCGGCTGAGGACCTGACCCGCGTCAAGGCCGCCGAGGCACAGCTTGCCCAGAAGCGAGTGGACCTGGACCGCACCGAGGAACTTTTCAAGAAGCAGGTCGCCAGCAAGTTCGAGTACGAGCACGCCAGGCTCGACGTGACCATCGGCGAGCTGTCGCTGTCGCTGGCGAAGGTCGAGCACGACCAGGACATCCTCAAGTACCAGGAAGCCCAGGCCCAGCTCGATCGCATGTCCATCGTCAGCCCCGTTGACGGGCAGGTCGAGGACGTGATCGGCCAGGTCGGCCAGTCGGTGGACCTCCAGGCCAAGATCATGACGCTGGTGGTGATCGATCCGCTCTGGGCCGACGCGCCGGTTCCGGTCGATCAGGCGGCGGCCATCAAGCTCGGCGACGCGGCCAAGGTGGACTTCGGCGCCGGTCGCGTGGTCGAGTCCAAGGTGATCTATGTGGCGGCGGTGGCCGACGCGGCCAGCCAGACCCGCACCATCCGCGTGGAGATTCCCAACGCGCAGTCTCGCGGCGGCGGCGACCACGTGACGGTGAGCTTTGCGGCCGCGGCGGCCTCGGCGACGACTCAACCGGCCGCGGCGGCTCAGGGCAATATCAACTGACTTATTGCAGGCGCCCATGACCACCAGCCAAACCCAATCCAGTATCGGCAGCGCCGAGTCGGCCGGCACGCTCGACATGGTCGAGCGACTGCGGCATTTTGACGGTCCGCCCGAGCAGTTCCTGCTGGAACTGCTGGCTGCCCAGTGCCGCGTCAGCGGCTGTTCGCGCGGGGCGATTCTACGTCGCGGGGCCGAGGGGGCTGTCGAGATCGCGGCGATCTATCCGCCGCCGGCCTCGGCCAAGGCGGCCGCGCCGGTCTGGCTGGCGACGGCGGCGCAGGTGGCCCCGTCGGTGATCGAGCAGGGCAAGACGTCCATCCACGCCCTGCACCAGGGCAGCGAGCTTTACGGCGAGGCGGCGGCTCAGCATCTGGTGCTGATGCCGGTCTCTACCGGCGGGCCCGGGCAGGGCGTCGCGGCGTTCCTGGTCGAAAGTTCTGACACGCGCGTGCTGGCGGCGGCGCGGCAGCGGCTGGAACTCTCCGGCAGCTTGCTGAGCCTTTACGAGATGCGCCTGACGCTGCAGCGCCGCGAGGTCGACTTCGCGCGCCTGCGCTGGGCGATGGAAGTGCTGGCGGCCGCCAACGCACACGACCGATTCGCCGCCACGGCGATGGCCCTGTGTAACGAATTGGCGGCGCGCTGGCAGTGCCATCGCGTGTCGCTGGGCTTCCTCAAGGGGCGCTACGTCAAGCTCAAGGCCACCAGCCACACCGAGAAGTTCAGCCGCAAGATGAAGCTCGTGCAGGACATCGAGGCCGCGGCCGAGGAGTGCATCGACCAGGACGTCGAGGTGCAGTATCCCACGCCGCCCGAGGCCGGCTACGTCAGCCGCGCCTGCGGGGAACTGGCCCGCCGCCAGGGCCCCAGCGCCGTGCTGGCGCTGCCGCTGCGGCGAGCGGGGCATCCCCAGGCCGTGGTCGTGCTCGAGCGAGATTTCGAGAAGCCCTTCACGCTATCCGAGGCCGAGGCCATCCGCCTGGCGCTGGACCTGTGCGCGGCGAGGCTGATCGGCCTGGCCGAGACCGACCGCTGGGCCGGCGCCCGCATCGCATCGAGCGTCTATCGCGGCATGGGCAAGATGCTCGGTCCCAAGCACACGTGGGCGAAGCTGGCGGCCGCGGGCGTGCTGGCCGGCGTGCTGTGCCTGATCTTCGTCCAGGGCGACTACCAGGCCCAGGCGTCGTTCGTGACCGAGGCCGCTCAGCGGCGGGTCATCACGGCGCCCTTTGACGGCTATCTCGAAAAGACCTTCGTCGAGCCCGACAGCCGTGTCGAGGCCGGGGCGGTGCTGGCCCAGCTCGAGACGCGGGACCTCCAGGCCCAGCTCCGCAAGGCCGTCACCGACCAGGCCAAGTACGCCAAGCAGGCCGACGTGGCGATGGCCCAGGGCAAGACCGCCGAGGCGCAGATCGCCCAGGAGAACGCCAAGGCCGCCGGCGTCGAGGCCGAACTGCTGGGCGACCAGATCAAGCGGGCCCGCATCGTATCTCCGGTGGCCGGGCTGGTGCTGGTGGGCGACCTCAAGAAGCGCATCGGCGTTCCCGTCTCGCGGCGCGACGTGCTGTTCGAGGTCGCGCCCCTCGACGACCTGTACGCCGACCTGTCCGTCAGCGAAGACCAGATCACGCCCGTGCAGATCGGCCAGACCGGCGAGCTGGCCACCGAGTCGTACCCGCAGGAGCGAATCGCATTCACTGTCGAGCGCATCACCCCGCTGGCCGAGGTCGCCGAGCAGGACAACGTCTTCAAGGTCCGCGTGAAACTGTACAGCACCCCGCCGTGGCTGCGCCCGGGCATGACCGGCGTGGCCAAGATCGATCACGGCCGTAAGAGTCTGGGCTGGCTCTGGTCGCGGCGCCTGGTGAACTGGGTCCGGATGAAGTTATGGTTGTAAGAGAGGTTCCAGGTGCCGTGGCGCGCAGGGCCGAAGGCACGGAGAGCCACGACGGAAAATCCCAAAACCCAAACCACAAAACCCAAACAAACTGCAAGAAGATAAGCAACAAGAAGACAAACAAGAACCAGATGAACCCGTTTCAGATTTTGTTCGTTACTGTTGTTCTTCTTTGTTTGTGGTTTGAGTCTTGGAGCTTGTGATTTCCGCGAGCGGATATGCCTATTCAACGCCCGACATTCAGTGAGTCCTGGTACCGCGTGTCGGCGCTGACGCCGCGGCTGCGCGGGACGGTGCAGGTCAGCCGCCAGTTCTTCCGTAGCCAGATGTGGCACGTGCTGCAGGATCCATCGAGCAACCAGTTCTTCCGTCTCAACGAGCCGGCGTACATGCTGGTAGGGTTGCTGGACGGGCGGCGGACGGTCGACCAGGCCTGGAAGATCTGCGGCGACAAGCTCGGCGACGAAGCCCCCACGCAGGGCGAGGTCATCTCGCTGCTGGGCCAACTCTACACCAGCAATCTGCTGGCCGCCCAGGTGCCCCCCGACGCCAAGGGCCTCTTCAACCGCTACCACCAGCGCGTCGGGCGCGAGATGCGCGGCTTCATGAGCAACCTGCTGTTCGTGCGAATCCCGCTGCTGGACCCCAACAACTTCCTGGACCGCTGGGTCGGCCTGCTGGGCGGGTTCTTTGGCCCGGCCGGGGCGGTGATCTTGATCGCCCTGCTGGGCGTGGCGGGTTACCTGCTGGCCGGGCGTGGCGACGAGCTGTTCCGCCGCGGCGCCGGCGTGCTCGACGGGGCCAACCTGCCGCTGCTGTACGCCAGCTTCATCTTCATCAAGCTCTTCCACGAGTTCGGCCACGCGTTTGCCTGCAAGACGTTCGGCCGCTCCGGCGGGGGCGGCGGCGAGGTGCACTCCATGGGCGTGATGATGCTGATCTTCACGCCCATGCCGTACGTCGACGCATCGAGCGCCTGGGCGCTTCGCAGCAAGCTGCAGCGCATGGTCGTCGGGGCCGGCGGCATGCTCGTCGAGCTGGCCGCCGCGGCGATTGCGGCCATCGTCTGGGCGATGACGTACAGCCCCGTGCCCACGATGGTCAACGCCATCGCCTACAACGTCATGTTCATCGCCGGGGTCTCGACGGTGCTGTTCAACGCCAATCCGCTGCTGCGGTACGACGGCTATTACATCCTCTCGGACCTGCTGGAGATCCCCAATCTCGCTGGCCGCTCGAAGCAGTACCTCTACTACATGGTCAAGCGATACCTCTGGGGCGTCAAAGGCCTGACCAACCCCGCCCACTCGGCCGGCGAGAAGGCGTGGTTCGTCTTCTACGGCCCGGCCTCAGTGGCCTACCGCGTGGTCATCTGCGTGGGCATCCTGATGTTCATCGCCGACAAGCTATTTCTCGTCGGGGCGATCCTGGCCCTCGCCGCCGCCGGGGCGTGGGTCGCTGCCCCGCTGGGCAAATTCGTGCATTATCTGGCCACCAGCACCGAACTCTCCCGCGTGCGACCGCGCGCGACGATCAGCGTGCTGGCGGCCGTAGCGCTGCTGGCGGGCGGCCTGGGCCTGGTGCGCACCGGCGACTCGGCACGCGTCGAGGGCGTCACCGAGCCGCGGTCCATGCGAGTGATCTATCCTGCCGCCGAGGGCGTGCTGCAACGCATCGCTGCAACGCCGGGTCAGAAGGTCGTGGCAGGGCAGGTGCTGGCGGTGCTGGTCAACCCCGAACTCGATGCCCAGTTCCAGGCCACCCGGCACAACCGCAACGTGCTGGAGACCCAGCGGGCCATCGCCCGCACGGAGAACACGGCCGAGGTGCAGGTGCTCGATGCGATGATCGAGGCGATGGACAAGAAGATTGCCGACCTGAAGGAGCAACTGGCCTCGCTGACGATCAAGGCGCCCATCGCCGGCCTGTGGGTGGCGCCTGATCTGGAGCGCTACGAGGGGGCGTTCCTCAGCCGCGACAAACAGATCGGGATCGTCGCCGACCTCGACCGCATGGTGATCCGGGCCGTGGCCAAGCAGGATGTCGCCGCCGTGCTGATGAACGAACTGCAGAGCGACCCGAAACTCGATATCGAGCTGCGGCCCAAGGGCCAGCCGGACCTGACTGTCGGCGGGCGGCCGATGATCGGGCAGATCGAGTCGATCTTCAAGGGTGCCCAAGAGAATCTGCCCTCGGCCGCTCTTGGCTACGCCGCCGGCGGATCGGTCCAGACCAAGGCCGACGACCGTCAGGGAACCACGGCCGCCCAGGCGTTCTTCGAGCTGCGCATCGTGCCAAATGCTTCCGGCGACCTGCGCCTGCTGCCCCGCCAGCGCGTGATCGCAAGAATCGCCCTGCCCGCCAAACCCCTGGCTGTCCAGTGGTGGCATGAATTGACGCAGGTTGTGCAGAAACGCTTCCGCGTTTAGTCGCCAGTAGCCAGTAGTCCGCGGGACAGTGTTGCTTAATTGGAAATTCCAAATTGGAAATTGGAAATCGTCTTTGATGCTTCCCAGCACAACCTGGCGAATGCTCTCCCAGCCTTCGGGCAGCGAGGCCCTGCCGCGCACGCTCGATGCCGCCTGGGACACCGCCCTGGGGCTGGCCAATAACCTCCTGCCCCGCACGCGACGGTTCCTGGCCCAGGCCGACGCCGTGCTGGCGATGGAGAAATCTTTCGCCGAACTGACCGATGCGAACCTGCGAGAGCAGGCCCAGCATTTCCGCGAGCTCTTCCGCCGCAATCGCCAGAAGAAGCCCGACCTGCTGGCCGCCTTCGCGGTCATTCGCGAGGTGGCCTTTCGCCAACTGGGCGAGCGGCCGTACCGCGTACAGGTGGCCGGGGCGCTGGCGATCGAGGCCGGCTGCATTGCCGAGATGGCCACCGGCGAGGGCAAGACGCTCACCGCCACCATGCCCGCGACGATTGCCGGCTGGCGCGGGCGCGGCTGCCATGTCATCACCGTCAACGATTACCTGGCCAAGCGCGACGCCCAGTGGATGCGCAAGGTCTACGGCTTCTGCGGGCTGCGGGCGGAGCACATCGAAGGCGAGATGGAAGGCGACGACCGCCGCAACGCCTACCAGGCCGACATCACCTACTGCACCAACAAGGAAGTGACCGCCGACTTCCTGCGCGACCGCCTGGCCCTGGGCAAGTTTTGCGGGCTGCCCGACGCGCTGCTGGCAAAGATCGTCGAAGGCAGCGGCCGCGGGACCGACCGGTTGCTCCAGACCGGTCTGCAGATCGCCATCATCGACGAGGCCGACTCGGTCCTGATCGACGAGGCCGTTACGCCGCTGATCATCTCCGGCCAGGCACCCAACGCCGAGCAGGTGGCCGCCTTCTCGCAGGGCGTCGCCCTGGCGCAGCAACTCGATGCCCCCAGGCACTACCGCGTCAACGCGCGATACCGCGAGATAGACCTCACCGATGCCGGCCAGGCGCGGCTTGCCGAACTGACCGCTGCCCTGGGCGGCATCTGGGCCAAGCGGCGGCGCAGCGAGGAACTCGTTGTGCAGGCCCTGACGGCCGCCATCTTCTACCGCCGCGACAAGCAGTACGTCGTCGACGACGGCAAGGTCGTCATCGTCGACGAGTTCACCGGCCGACTCATGCCCGACCGCGAGTGGCGCGACGGGCTGCACCAGGCCGTGCAGGCCAAGGAAGGCCTCGAGGTGCAGGCCCCCAAGGACACCCACGCCCGCATCAGCTTCCAGCGGTTCTTCCGACAGTACCGCAAGCTCTCGGGCATGACCGGCACTGCGGCCGAGGCAACGCTGGAGTTCTGGCAAATCTACCACCTGCCCGTGGCCGTCATCCCCACCAACCGCCCGTGCATCCGCAAGGTCGTCCCCGACCGCGTCTTCGCCAACGAAACCGCCAAGTGGGCAGCCGTCATCGCCCGCGCCAAATGCCTGCACGAAACCGCCGCCCCGATCCTGATCGGCACCCGCAGCGTGCGGGCCAGCGAGCAGCTCTCGGCCATGCTGACCGCCGCCGGCCTCGAACACCAGGTGCTCAACGCCGTGCGCCACGCCGAGGAAGCCCAGATCGTCGCCGGCGCGGGCGCGGCCGGGCGCATCACCGTCGCGACGAACATGGCCGGGCGAGGCACCGACATCAAGCTGGGCCGCGGCGTGACGGACCTGGGCGGCCTGCACGTGATCGCCACCGAGCGCCACGAGTCCCGCCGCGTGGACCGCCAGCTCATAGGCCGCTGCGCCCGCCAGGGCGACCCCGGCTCCGCCGAGACGTTCGTGAGCCTGGAGGACGAACTGGTCCGCCGCCACGCTCCGCACACGTCATCCTTTCTGCGCACCCGCCACCGCGCCGCGGGCGAAATCTCCACCCCCTTCACTCGCCAAATCTTCGCCAGCGCCCAGCGCACCGCCAGCCGCCAAGCCCTGGCCCAGCGCAAAGGCGTCCTGAAAACCGACGACTGGCTCGACGAGTACTTAGGCTTTGCCGGCCCGCAGACGTAACACGGACATCTTGCCCGTGAGTCTCCCGGGCGTCCCGCCCGTGAGTTGTTCGTGTCGCGCGGGCTGACGTGTCGCGGGCGCGGCACCCGCCGCCGCTTTCGATGTTGTTGGGCAACTGCTCTCAGCCGTCAGAGCCACGCACAACGGAATTGTGCGTGGGACCCAGGCGCAGGTTCCGAGCTTCGGGCTTATTCGGAACCTCTTGACCCGTTTCTCATCCTCTGAATCCGTTAATCCCGCACTGCCCGGGTCACTTGTCGATGTTCTCTTCCTTGATCGGGCGTTTGATGCCGGTCTTGGACAGTTCCAGTGCACCGAAGGAACCGTCGATCAGCTTGTTCTGCTGGAAGGTGACGTTGGACCAGAAATAGGTTCCGTCTTCTGCCTTGGCTGCCACGGCTGCGCCGATGTGCCGCCCGATGACGGCGGAGTTGCCGCCGCTGGCGAGGTCGTTCCACCAGTCCTTGTCGACGATGACCAGGCGGCGTATGTTCTTCCACCCGGCGTTCTGGAGCAGCTTCATCATCGTGGCTTCGAGTTGAATGTCGGTCTTCTGCGATTTGGGCATGCCGCCGACATTGAGCATTTCCTGAAGGACCTTCTCTCGCAGGGCGGTATAAGGCTTGTAATCGTCGCCGGAGATGGTGAACTCGCCGGCCGAGAAGACCTTGCCGAAGCTGCGGACCTGGAACTTGACGGTATGCTTTCCGGCAGCGAGCTGTCCGAGGTTGTACGTGTACGTGTCGGGTCCGATCTTGCGCCCGCCCTTGCCCTCGCCCCAGGCGAAGCCTTCATCCTTGTACGCCGTCATCTTGGCCGGGTCCGGTGCGATATCCACTATCAGCAGCTTGCTGTCGATGGCCGGGGCGTTCTTGATGGTGATGTACTGGAAATCAACGGTCTTGTCATCAACGAGCATGTCCAGGGGCACCTGGATCTCCTTGACCTCCGCATCGCCCTTGCCAAGCAGATCGCGCCAAGTCTTGTCGGTCTGGACGAGGGCGTAGATGGAATCGCCGGATTTGAATTCCGTAACGAGGTTTTCCGGTTTGGCCGGGTCGATCGGCGCGGCGGAGAAGACGATCTTGCCCGCCGGGGCCGCCTGGGACTTGCGCATTCTTTCGCGGCGCGCGGCGCCGGGGTCGCTGGGGTTGGTTCCGGAATCGGAATTCTGAGCCGGCGATGTCTTTTCCGTTTCCTTGGCCGTTTCCTTTTCCTTCTCTTTGCGCTCTCTTTCCTCTTTTTCCTTGCGGAGTTGTTCGGCGATCTTGAGCGCCTTGCCGAACTGGCCCCGGGCGGGAGCGGCCACGCTCAGACACAACAGGCCGACGAACACAAGGCACGAAACGCGGATGGTTTTCGCTAGATTTGCCATGGCAGGCTCCTTTCAGGCACCCGGAACGAATTGGGCAGTGAGAGATATCGGGATACGCCCGCATCATACCGCCAGTCTTCCAACTGGCAAGGCAAAATCGGGCGGCAGGATCAAAAGTCACGGGCAAGATGCCCGTACCACGCACCATTCGCCTATTGTGCGCGACTGGGGCGAAGGGGTATGCTGGCGGCAGCGATGAGTTGGAAAACGATAACCGGTCTTGCCCTCATGGCCGCGGCGCTGACGGTTTTTACCGTCCTGGCCAACGGCCCGCGGCGCACGGCCAGCACTGACCCGCAGATCGACTGGAAGGCCGTCGAGGCCGCCTACGATCCCAATGAGATCTTGACCGTTTCCTGGATGGGCCCGCCGTACAGCGTCAACGCCACCGAAGGCGGTTGGCTGCAGACATATCTCGAAAGACGCTATCATCTCAAGATCAAGCCGATCTTCCTGGGCGGGCCGGACTACGAGTGGAAGAAGCCGATGATGTCCGCCGGGGGCGTCTTCGTTCCCGACGTGGCGTGGGAGGCCGACCCGATCAACGTCCAGATGGACGCCAGGAACGGTTTCATCATTCCCATCCCGTACGAGCTGATCCTCAAGCACGCTCCGTCGTACGTGCGGTTGATCAACGAGACGGCCCCGCAGGCGTGGATGTACTCGTACTATCGCCGCGGCGGTGAGGCGGTCGGGCGCAACCTCGGCGTGCCGACGATCTGGTCCGACGGCGTGTATCCCGAGTCGCCCGCGTGGCGCAAGGACTGGCTTGAGAAGGTCGGCATCAAGAAGGTGCCGGCGACGCTCGAAGAGATGCACGAGGCCCTGAGGCGATTCCGCTACCAGGACCCCGACGGCAACGGCGTGCAGGACACCTACGGCATGACGGCCAACTCGGAGTGGTGGTTTCGCTACTTCGACGACATCTTTGCGGCCTTCGGCGCCCCTGGCGACAAGCAGGGGCTGCTGCCGTTCGACTGGATCGAGCGGGACGGCAAGATCGTCTACGGCGGTGTGGTGCCCGAAGCGCGGGCGGCGCTGGAGCTGCTGGCGGCGTGGTATAAGGAGGGATTGATCCATCCGGACTTCCAGCTTGACCGAGGCGAGGACAACGACCGCAAGTTCCTCAACGGCAAGGTGGGCTATCTCAGCCACGGCGGGGTGTGGTGGGCGGTCGACCCGGAGCTGGACCGCTCGATGGCCAAGGACTTGGCAGCGAACAACCCGCGGGCGGCCATGGTGATGGGCCCGCCGCCGCAAGGGCCCAACGGTCATCGCGGGATCCGCATCTGGGGCGGCGGGGGCAACACCATGGTCTTCGGCGCCGGCGTGGCGAAGAAACCGCAACTCGTCATCCGCATGCTCAAGATGTGGGACGAGATGGCCGCGGCGTGCTTCGACAAGAATCCCGACGAGACCAACGTCATGCTCGTCAGCAAGTGCGGCCAGCGCGGGCTGCACTATGAGTACCGCGATGGAAAATCGCCCGGCAGCGGGCTCAAGACCACGCCCGAGTACGCCGACTCCAACAAGCGATCGGCCGCCACGGTGGGCCTGGGCTTGGCGGGGGGCACGTTCTTCAGCCCCTGCGGGGCATCGGTCGAACTGACGGCGGCGTTCCGCAGCCGCGAGGAAGTGGCCTTCAACGACACCTATCGCAAGCGGCAGTGGGGGGCCGCCGACGTGTTCCTCAAGCCCGACGTGGTGCCCTCGGCCGCCAAGTATCTCAAGAAACTGCGCGAAAAGCAGATGTCGGTCTACACGCAGATCATCAAGGGCGACCTTCCGATTGCGGCCTTTGACGAGTTCGCCAACGAATGGTACCGCCGCGGCGGTCGGCAGATGACCGACGAAGCCAACGCGCTCTTTCAGGACATGAACCGCGTCTACGGTATCGTGGGGGCGCGCCCATGAGCCGCGTCGACGCCCGAAAACTCGGCACGCTGGCGACGCTGCGAAAGCATCGCAGCCTGGTGCTGATGGCGCTGCCGGTGGTGGCGTTCTTCATCGTCTTCAGCTACATCCCGATGTATGGGCTGGTGATCGCGTTCAAGGACTTCAGCATTTCCGAGGGGATTCTCGGCGGGCGATGGATCGGCCTGGAGAACTTCGCCACGCTCTTCGGCGGCGACGAGTTCCCGCAGGTCATCCGCAACACGCTGGTGATCAGCCTGCTGCGGCTGGTGTTCGGCTTCGCCGGGCCCATCGTGCTGGCGCTGCTGATCAACGAGGTTCGCCTTTCGTGGTACAAACGCACGGTGCAGACGCTGACGTATCTGCCGTACTTCTTCTCCTGGGTGCTGCTGGCGGGCATCTTCCGCATGCTGCTGGCGCGCGACGGGGCGATCAACAGCGTCATCTGCTCGATCGCCGGCCCCGAGGCGGCCGTCCCCTTCCTGACCAGCAACGCCTGGTTTATCGCCGTCATCATCATCACGGCCGTCTGGCAGGGGCTTGGGTACGGAGCGGTGATCTACCTCGCCGCGCTGTCGGGCATCAGTCCGACGCTGTACGAGGCCGCTGTCGTCGACGGCGCGGGACGATGGAAGCAGACGCTGCACATCACGCTGCCCGCGCTGGTGCCGACGATGGTGACGCTGTTCATTCTCTCGCTGGGCGGAATCCTGAACGTCGGCTTCGACCAGATCTACAACATGTACAACCCCAACGTGTACGAGTGGGGCGACGTGCTCGATACCTACGTGATCCGGCTGATGCAGGAACAGATGGACTTCGCCGGCGGAGCGGCCGCTGGAATGTTCAAGTCCGTCGTCAGCCTCGTCCTGATCGTCATGGTGAACTCCGTCACCAAGAAAATCAGCAAAGGCGAACAAGGAATCTGGTGAAGTGATAGCAAGGACCACAGGCGAGAAAGTTTTTGGCGCGTTCAACGTCGTCATCCTGGCGGCGTTCGCCTTTGTGTCGCTCTATCCGTTCCTGTACACCTTCGCCATCTCCGTCTCGAGCAGCGCCGAATCGCAGCGGGCCGGCCTGCACGTGGTGCCCGGCGACATGTCGTTGCTGGGGCGGGGAATGGCCGACGTCGTCGGACTCGGTCCCGGCTCCAAACTCAGAGAAGAAGACATCCTCGACCTGCCGCGATTCCTCAAGACCCTGCAGTCGTCGCATAAAGAAGGGCGCCAAACAGCCGCCAGCCTCATGTGGAGCGGATTGTCGCAGCCTCTGCGAGAAACAATCCGTCGCGGCGAGCCCGGCGACGCAAAAGCCATTCGCGTTTCGCTTGTGGGAGAACTCAACGCGATGCTCGAACGGCCGGACTTCTTCGACGCCGCCGCCTGGTCCGCCTCGGGGGGCGACGCCAAAACTCTGGCGATGTTATCCAGCGCCACCGCCTCGGGTGAGTCGGCCAACGACGTGATCTTCCTCAATCGCGAGCGGCTCAATGCGGCCTATCCCGAGTTGATCGCCCCGCACCTGCGGGGGCGGTACTGGCAGCAGTACGCCCGCGGTCTGTCCGAGGCGTCGTACATCATGGTCTTCCGCAACAACGAGATCCTTTGGGCGTATCTTGTCACCATCGCCCGCACGGTGATCGGGACGGTGCTGACGGTGCTGGCGACGGCCTTGGCGGCCTATCCGCTGAGCCGCTCGAACATGCCCTGGCGCAAGAGCGTGACATTCTTCATCCTCTTCACGATGATCTTCTCCGGCGGGCTGGTGCCGATGTACATGCTGATCAAGAGCGTCGGCCTGATGGACAACTTCATGGTCTACATCATTCCGGGCCTGCTGGGGGCGTTCAACATCATCGTCGTCAAGAACTTCTTCCAGTCGATCCCCGAGAGCCTGGCCGAGTCGGCCCGCATCGACGGCGCCAGCGAACTGGGGGTCCTCATGCGGGTCTACATCCCCCTGTCAAAGCCGGTCCTGGCGACGGTCGCGCTGTGGACGGCCGTGGGGCATTGGAACGCCTGGTTCGACGGGATGCTCTATGTCTTCTCCAACAAGCTCCAGATCCTGCAGATCCTTCTGCGGCGGATTGTCATAGAGAACAGCACCCAGTTGATCGAGAAGGGTCTGATCAACCCGGACCAGTTGAGTTTCGCCCCCGACACCATCAAGGCTGCCACCGTCATCGTGACCATCCTGCCGGTGCTGCTGGTCTACCCGTTCCTGCAGAAGTACTTCGTCAAAGGCATCATGCTCGGCGGCGTGAAAGAGTAGCGATTGGGGCAAGAGATCATATCAGCCGCTGAGATCGCTGCGGGAAGATCTCTCTGTTCCGGATGACCTGGAGCCCTATCGTACTTGGTGGCGGTAGGGGGCCTTTTTGTAGTTGGCCAGTCTGGTGGCCGTCGAGGCGTCGTGGGGGTCGATGTGTGGAATCTTCGCGAGGATCTCGCCCAGTCGCCGGCGGGCGGCCTGGACTTCCGGCTCGGTCGAGCCGGTGACTTCGCGGTAGCGGTGGCCGCTGCGGTCCTCGCCGCAATCGTACATCCGCCCGCCGCCTTTGCCGCCCAGAGGATCGACACCTTCGAGGAGCCATCGCCCGTCGCGAATCATCCGGGCCGTGCCGATGTAGCTGTAGATCCACTCGCGCGTCGTGTTGGATTGGCCGGTCAGAAAGGGCGCCAGGCTGCGGCCGTCGAGCTCGTACCCTTTGGGGACATCGGCCTTGGCGAAGTCCACGAGGGTGGGCATGACGTCGGCGAAATCGGTCAGGGCGTTTGTGGCCCCGCGAGGCTTCACGCGGCCGGGGCAGTTGACGATCATCGGCACGCGCGCCCCCTGCTCGGTGGCCCAGGTCTTTCCGTGCGGGCCGTCCCCGTTGTCGCTGGTGAACAGGATGATCGTATCCTCTCGCAGGTGCAGTTCGTCCAACGCCTTGACGATGCGTCCGACCAGAACGTCCAGATAGCTGTTGCAGTCGTCGACGTTGCCGCCGGTGTTCTTGCCGGGTCGCCCGGCGGCCGGCGAGGTCGGCAGTCCGCCTCCGGCGATGCCATGGACAAAATCGGTCGTGAAGTACGCCAGGAAGGGGCCGTCCTTGTGCCTGCGGGCGAAGTCGATCAGAAAGTCGGTATGGATATCCTGGGCGAAGTCCCGCGGGCCGGTTTTGACCGCCTTGCCATTGCGGACGAGGCACGGGTGCCAGTAGCGGCTGGCGATCGGTTTGGCGTTGGGGACGTGATAGGCGCCCTCGGAAGGCCCGTCGAACTTCGACCCGTCGGGCAGTGTGAAGCTCTCGTGATGGATGCAGTGCTCGTCGAAGGCCACTTCGTCGCTGCCGAGCCTGCCCCCCAGCGACATGATCTTGCCGGCGATGGCCGTGGCATAGCCGGCCTGCTTAAGCACGCGGGCGAAGGTCAGATGCGTCGAGGCGAAGTCGCCGGGGTTCTTGCCGCCGACGGGGATCGCCAGCGAGTTGTGATAGACGCCCGTGCGCCAGGCGTATCGCCCCGTCGCCAGCAACGTTCGCGACGGCCCGCACATCGGCGTCGCCCAGCACGTGCGAAACATCACGCCGGTGCGGGCCAGGGCGTCCAGGTGCGGCGTGCGGGCCTTGGCGTTGCCGTAGCAGCCGTAATGGCCCGCGCCGATGTCGTCGGCCAGTATCACCACGAAGTTCGGCCGCCGCGCCGCCGGCGCCGACTGCCCCATCACCAACCGCGGCATCAGTGCCGCCGCGGCAGCCGCACCCGCCGCACGGAGAAACTCACGTCGTTTCATTGATGCTCCTTGAGCCACTGTTCATCCAGTTTCTTGAATCCGCCAGCCTCAGCGAGCTCGGACATCCGTTGGTAGTAGGCTGGAGGGAGCGTTCCGTCAGGCCTTGGGCCGACATTGATCAGGTAGTTGCCGCCCCAGCGGCGCACCTGGCGCAGGCGGCCGAGCATCCACGAGAGCGATCTGTAGCTTTCCCCGCCGCCTCTCTCGTAGCCCCACCCGCAGTTGGGCCAGATCTCGCACAGTTCCCACCACCCCTCGGGGCGGGTCGAGGGCATTCGAAGCTCGAAAGTCTGGAAGTCGCCACGGCCGTGCATGCGCGGGTTCACCACGATTGCCGGATTGCAGCGGCGAATTTCACTTATGTCGATCGCCGCCGGCCCGCCATCAAACCACAACAGGTCCGGCGAATATCGCTTTAGCAGATCCAGCACCTGCTCCCGCACATACTGACGGTATCGCTCATCCCAGCCGGTGGGCTTGGGCTCAAGCGTCACTAGCTCGTGATCGAGTCCGAAGTTCTGGCGGCCGGGAAATCGCTTCTGATCGGCGCTGCCGTAGTTGAACGACATGTACCGGCGGTTCCAATGCCAGTCCGGCGGAGAGTAATAGAGACCGACTTTGAGCCCGTGGCGGCGGCAGGCATCCACAAACGGCTTGACCAGATCCCGTCCACCCATGTGCGTGCGCGTCCCGAAGTCGCTGACCGTGCTGGGCCACATGGAATAGCCGTCGTGATGGCGGGTGGTCAGGACGGCGTATCGGAAGCCCGCCTTGGCGGCCGCGGACAGCCAGAGGTCAGGGTCGTAGTGCTCGGGGGCGAATTGGTCCGCCAGCGCGAAGTATTTCCGCGGGGTGATGGTGCCGCCGCCGAAAGGTTTGTTGGCCATCATGGCCCAGGAAAGATCGATGCTGCCGTGGACAGACGAGATGCCCCAGTGGACGAACAGGCCCAGGCCGGCCGAAGGGAACCACTGGGCGCCGGGATGGGTCGTGGGATCGCCGCCGCGGCGCTGGGGCTCGATGCCCAGTTGAGCATGTTGAGCGGCGGCGGTGCCGCTCATGCGAGTCGTCGGGGCGGACTGGGCGAAACAGCCAGGCGATGCCGCGGCCAGGCCCGCCGCCGCGTTCACGAGCCCCATCTTGCTGAAAGGAGGCGGCTCGAAGCCCGGCAGTTTCTTGAACACTTCCGATTCCTTCTTCATCGCGAAATTGTGGTTTTCAAAATCCACGAACCCCGGGTCGCTCTTGGTCACGAAGTTGCCCGCCTCCTTGGACCACCAGCCGGCGCCGGAGGCGACCGTCATGGACACGATGACGTTGCCAGCAGTCACGTTGCTGCCGCGCGGGGGCTTGTCCTCCAGCACGGTCGCCAGCCAGGGCCAGCGCTGCTTCCACGGTCCGCCGCGGTAGTCGACAGCGTCCAGGCGCTGGCGCAGCGTGCCACTTTTCAGCCGCCCGGGGAACGAATCGCCCCAGGTGAGATGGTTGACGGCGGCCGACGGCGGCGGACCGACGAAGATGTTGTCCCGCGCGACGTTGCGGGTGCCGCCGTGATATTTGATGGCGGCGTTGGACCCGGCCTTGAAGAACACGTTGCCGGCGATGAGCATGCCGCTGCTGCCGTCGTCGATGAAGATCGCCTGGCTGCCGTGTCCGGGGTTGTTGTTGCCGATGTCGTGGAAGTAGTTGTACCGGATGACGTTGCCCAGGGCGGTGACGTCGCGACCGGTGTAGATGGCGCCCATGTCCGTGGCCGTGCGCACCACGTCGAAAATCTCGTTGTACTCGATGAGCATGTCGTTGCCGCCGAAGCGGATGGCGTAGTGCTCGCCGCCGTGAATGCGGTTATGCCGCGCGGCGTTGCCCACGCCGTCGAGATCGACGGCCGCCGAATAGGACTTCTTCACCCGCGAGAAGTCATGGATGTGATTGTTTTCGGCGGCATGGGCGGCCGGCGTCAGCGTCTTGCGGTCGCCGCCGCTCATGTAGATGCCGCCGGCGCCGGTGTTGAAGATGTGGCAGTTCCGCACCGCGTGCGCGGCGCCGCCGTCGACGGTCACGGCCCGGCCGGCGAGGTTCTTAAGCGTGCAGCCGTCGATGAGATTGCCGCGCCCGCCGGTGATGCGGATCGCCTCCTCGCAGCGGGCGCCCTCGACGGTGATCCCGCGCAGCGTCAGATGCGAGGCGCCGTCGAGCACGAACGCCGGCTCGGTCGTGCGCGACAGCAGCACCCGCGCGACGGCAAGGCCCTGCGGCGGCCAGCAGTACAGCACCCCCGCGGCGCGGTCGATGTGCCACTCGCCGGCCTGGTCTATCTCCTCCAGCAGGTTGTAGACGTAGTACTTCTTGTCGGAGGCGTCATAGCCGCTCTGGTTCATGCCGTACCCGGTGGGATGCTCCAGCGTGACGGTTCGCGCCCGGGGATCGATCGCGCGGATCGGCAGGGCGATGTCGGCGTAGAAGTTGTTCCACAGGAAGATCCAGGGCTCGGCCGCCCGCGCCCAGCGCGTGTGGCGGTCGTCGCGATACTGGAACACCGGAACGTTCTTTGCATCGCGTTTTTCTTTGGGGATGTCATCGCTCCAGAATCGTGGCGCCGCCCCCGAGGCGATGATCTTGCCGGTGGTGACGTAGCCGCTGTTGGGCCACCGCGCCGGCGGCAGCGCCCGGTCGTTCCAGAACAGTTCGTAATACGCCGGACGGACGGGCACGATCTTGTGGGCATGCAGCGACCCGGCGGCCATCCCCGTCACCGGCAGCGGGTCCAGGGGCGTCAGCCCATAGGCCTTCAGGTCGAGCTGCATAACCTTGCCGCGCGCCTGTTGCGGCAGGCGCTCCAGCACCGCCGCGTCGGTGACGGCCTGCCAGTGCTCCGCCTTGAGCAGCACTCCGCCGCGGAAGACGACCGTGTCCCGCTCAAAGGCCTCATAGACGACCGGGGCCTCGGGCGTGCCGGAATCCTGTGCGTCAAAGGTGGTGGCCGAGGTGAAGGGATACTCCCCACCGTGCAGATAGACGGTGACTGCGTCCTGCGGCCGTGGGGAAGCCTTCCTGAGCTGCCGCACGGCGTCGCGGGCGCGGGCGACGGTGGCGAAGGGCTTTTCGGACGTGCCGGCGCCGGCGTCATCGCCGCCGGGCGCGACGTGGAAGGTTGTCTGGCCAAATGTCGCGGCGCCGGTCAACAGCACGCCCACAAGCGAACACCAAGCCATCGCGCAATTGTCAGACACCGCGTTCGTCATCGCCTTAAATAAACTCAATGCTATCGATGACCTCAAGCACGAAAATCAACAGGCGGCGGTTTCCCCGTCCCGCCGCCTGCTGCAATCGTTTTCAAAGACTTATTGGGAACTATTTTCGACGCCTGTGCGCCACGGCCGCGACGGCCCCGATCAACAGCAAAAAAGTGGAGGCGGGCTCGGGGATCACTGTGGCCGTGAGCGTGTAACTGAGATCCCCTGCGGTGCTGTGGATGGTGATATCGGCCGAGTAATCGCCGTTAGCCTTTCCTGCCGGATCGAAGCTGAACATGAAGTTGACGATATCGGAGCCGCTTGCGGAGACGCCGTCGCCGACGAGGGTGGCGCTGGCGTTGCCGCTCTGCAGGGCGAACCCGTTGCCCAGCCCCGTGATGCCGCTCAGAGTCAGGCTGGAGGTCGCATCGCCGGTGTTCTCAACGCTGAGCCCCAATGTCAGCGGCAGTCCGCTTTCGTTCACGGTTCCCATATCCTCCGTCCCCGGCGCTGGAATGCCCGTGATCGCCGCAACGGCCCCGAAAATGAACTGGTCGGCTGTTCGGGCCACGC
The DNA here is from genome assembly GCA_039683615.1 of Phycisphaerae bacterium. Taxonomy (GTDB): domain Bacteria; phylum Planctomycetota; class Phycisphaerae; order SM23-33; family SM23-33; genus JAJFUU01. Next base: position 94,744 of record JBDKRA010000012.1, on the reverse strand, counting down.
TGCTGATCCGCACCTCGTCCACCTGGCCCAGAACCTGGCAGCGCCAGGGGTCCCGCGTCATCGACCCCACTCCAAACAGATTCGCGCTGTTGGTTGTGGCGTCGGCCGTCAGTTGGCCCGTGCTGATGGCGTTGGCCCCAGTGGCGGTGTTCGTCACGCGGGTCCAGTAGAGCGTCGTATTATTGGCGGCAGTTGGATCCCCGGTATACGTTATGGCCACATGGAACCACTCATCGCTGACAAAGGCGTTGGCGCCCGTGGTGGGAATGGCGGCTCCGAAACCTGAACTGCCGCCGTTCCAGAATGAGAGGTCACCGGCGTTGGTGATCTGCAATTGCCAACCTCGGTAAGTCCGCCCGTCGCGGCAAAGAAGCATTTGGCCTGTACTGGACGTTCTCGACGAGGTTCTAACCAGCAATTCATACGTAAACGCGCCCGTGGCGCCTTGCCAGTTGCTCTGGGCCCCGGCGCTGCTGGTCCCGGCCCGCCCGTACTCGCCGCCGTTGGTCGATGAAGGATTCACGCCGCCGGTCTCGATGTCGAACGCCGTGCCGAAACCACTGTAGGCGCTCACCCCGGCAGTGCCTTTGTTGCTGGTGAGGCTGACTGCCGTGCCGGATCCGGAATCGGCGAATGACGCGATGGACGTCTCATTGAAGTGATACAGATGCAATGTGTTCGCGTCGGCCGTGTACGGGCCCAGCACCGCCGCCCCGGCCGACGATGTCAGAGCCGCCATCACGGCCGCCGCGATGAGTGTCATTACAATCTTCGGCATCATCGTACCCTTCCTTTCAGGACTGGTGCTGAGGGACGGTCATTGTGCGATGACCGGCGGCGCAGGATCATCCCAACGACCCCGATCACCAGCAAGGTGGCGGAGGCGGGCTCGGGGATGCCGGTGTACTGGAGATAAAGCTGGGTGGTGTCGCCGCCGGTCACCGAATCGCCGCGCACCACCGCGAACGTCCCGCTGACGGGATTGGTGAAGGCGGCCGTGTTGACGAAGAACTGTTCCGAGCCGGTAAACGTGCTGATCGTCGTGTCGGAGTCGGCCAGCAGCCAGGCGCAAGTGGCTGTCGGATCGAAGTTGGCCGCGTTGCCTCCGATGTTGCCCAGGGTCAGACTCGTCAGAAGGATGTTGAACCGATTCGAGGCGTTCAGGGCAGCCAGGTTCAGCGCGCCGCTGATGTTGAGCAGGTCCCAATTTGTTTCGGCCGTCCCCGTGGCGTTGTTGATCTCAAAGCGGTAGCTGCCGCCGGCGTTCCAGGTCATCCCCGCCAGGTACGACTGCGAACCGGGGCTGTTGCCCGGGCTGATAATGGCGCCGGAGCCAATGGTGACGGCGGTGTTGACGGCCCCCGTGCCGCCGATGGTCCCCTGCGTGATGGTGATGGGCCTGGCGACGGCCGTCGAACTGTTGGTGATCAGTGCCGCCATCGCCCCATTGACGGTGATGCCGCTGGAACCGGTGATGGCCCCGGCCCCGGACAGTTCGAGCGTGCCGGCGGTGATGCTCGTGGCGCCGGTGTACGGGTTGCTGCCGCTGAGGGTGAGGGTTCCGGCGCCTTCCTTGGTCAGCGACATCGTGCCCGAGCCGTTCTGCACGATTCCGGAAAACGCGGTGCTGGCGCCGTTGCCGCCAACCGAGAGCGTGCGGCTGCCCGTTGCCCCTGATGTCACGCGTCCGCTGCCGGTGAGCGAGCCGATCCGCTGGTCACTACGAATGTCCAGATGTGAATTGCCGTTGGACAGGGTCACCGTCGCCTGATCGTATATCTGATCGTCGCGCGTCGCGACGAGTTTGGCCGTCGTGACCGTCCAATTGCCCGTGTGCGTTGAAGTCAGGGTTGTGTCCAGATACAAGTCGGTGGCCGTCGAATAGCCCGTCACCAGCACATCGCCGCTGCCGGAAAGGGCGCCGTTGATGAACTTGATGTGCCGGCTGGCGTCGCCGCCGAGGCTGATCGTGGAAGCCGACCTGACCTCAATATCCGCATCGACATTCTGATAGACCCCCGAATTCGTTGTATTCCCGGCCACGATCATTCCGCCGTCCAGGATCAAGTTGTTCACATACGCTGTGCGGCTTGTAGCACTATAACTCTGTTTCAGAGAGAGCACGCCGCCTGCGGCGATGCGTAGCGATCCGCCGCCGAAGGTCGAGTTGGCAATTTCTGAGGTGCGGAGGACGTGCGCCGTCACATAGTCCTTGCCCGAACTGGGGACTAGTCCATCGCTCCACTGCCCGCCGGTCCACGTCGCCTGGTTCCAGTTCGCCCCGCCAGGCTGGTCTGCGGTGGCGGAGATTTCGGCCGCGCCGGCCGACACGCTGAGCGGGACGCAAACGGTTGCCAGAATCAGAGCCGCCATGGCGGCCGCCGCGATACGTGGCCGTGCAATCGTTTTCATACCCATACCCTTCCTTTGAGAACTCGTGCTGAGGGGCGGTCATTGTGCAGATGACCGCCGAACAGTGAGTATATCGCGATATCCAATTTTTGCAATATACGTTGTCAAAAGCAGAACATGACATTATTATAATAGCGGTTTTCGGCTACGGAGCGACCCCCGATGACGAAAACACGATCCTCCAGAACAGTCGGCGCGTTGCCTCGCCGGGTGCTGTTCATGCACACGGACCACTTTCACCCGCTGGCGCTGGGCGCCCTGGAATACGCCGCGGCGGCCGGATGGGTCCTGACCTTCTCCCACCGGCGCAACCTTCGCCCATCGGACGAAATCCGCCTGGCACAGGCACAGGCGGTCATCGCCGGTCAAGCGCTGTGGGCCGATGAGGCGGACTGGTCCGACGTGCGCGTTCCCATCGTCTGCGCGGCCTATCCGCCCGACCCCTCGGTTCGCGCCGGGTATGTGCTGCCAGACTTCCTCGCCAGCGGGCGCCTGGCGGCCGAGAACTTCCTGACGGCGGGCTTCCGCCATCTGACCTACTGCTGGATGGGCGAAAGCTGGGCGCTGAACCAGCAGCGCAAGGGTTTTGCCCAGGCCGCCCGGGCCGGCGGGGCGACGTTGCACGAATTGGACTGGGCCGCCCGCCCCAAAGAGTATACGTGGGACTTCGAGAGCTTCCGGCGCTGGCTGGGCATGCGCATCGGCCAAATGCCCAAGCCCCTGGGACTCATGGTTGACAGCGACTGGACGGGCGTTGAGGCCGTCACGGCCCTGCGAGCAGCGGGGATCCTCGTGCCCGACCAGGCAGCGATCATCTCCTGCTACAACATGGAGCCGATCTGCAAGGGGTGCATCGTACCGCTATCCAGCGTGGATATGGACTGGCACGCCCAAGGCTACCAGGCCGCCGCGATGCTCGACCGCCTGCTCAACGGCGGACGCCTCCCCCGCAGGCCCCTGGTCGTCCCGCCCAGGGGCGTGATCGTGCGGCAAAGCAGCGACGTGATGGCCGTGCCGCACGCGGGCGTGGCCAGGGCGATGCACATGATCCAGAACGATTTTGGCGACCGGAACCTGAGCGTGGGCAGCATCGCCCGCAGCGTGGGAATCTCGATGGTCGGTCTGAACCTGGCCTTCAAGAAGCATCTGGGCCGATCGCCCAGCGACCTTCTGAGCGAGAAGCGCCTGCGGGAGGCAAAGAGACTGCTGACCACGACTGACCTGATGGCCAAGGACATCGCCGCGGCCTGCGGCTACGGCACCATCGAGCAGTTCATCCGCAACATAAAGACCGCCACCGGCCTGCCCCCCCGCGCCTGGCGGAAGAAGCACCGCCAGGAACATTCCGAAATCACCGCGACCTAGCCGCGTCAGAGAAACTCCAGGCTCCAAAGCCCAGGCCCAGATCGATTGCCTCGCTACGGCGCCGGGCGGGTGGTCGCTGCGGCGCGGATCATTTCGCCGACTTGTTTGAGCGTCTTGACGTCGATGTCCCGCAGGCGGCCTTCGTAGTTGGGGCCGATGTTCAGCGAGAAGATGTTGCCGTGCTCGACCGCCCCGAGGTAGTCCTTGTAGATCTTGTCGGCCTTGTGGCACAGCCGGTCATGCCGGGGCAGCGAGTAGAACCACATGGCCCCGCCGCGGTGGGGCGGCAGGATCGGGTACGTGAACTCGGCTACCAGGTAGCCCTTGTGCGTGGCCTCGGCCTGCTTGTTGACCTCCGAGGCGTTGGCGTCGCCGAGGCGCCCCGGGCGCCCCAGCTCGCGCAGGCACAACCGCCCGGCGGGCTGACCGGTGTTGAAGCCCACAAAGCAATTCGGCTGGAACTTGTGAACCCATTCGACGGTGGCCTGGTGGTCGAGCCCGCCGTCGGTCTGGGCATGGTCCATCCAGAAGAACTCGATGGGGCCGTACTGCGTGCAGAGCTCCTGGAGCTGGGCCTTCTTGAGATCGGCGTTCTTCTTGCCCGCCCACGTCCAGTCGCCCTCGGAGAAGTACAGCGCCAGCTTCAGCCCGTGCTTGTCGCACGAGGCTCGCAGCTTGGCCAGCACGTCGACGCCCAGCGGCGCCTTGGTGACCTTCCAGTCCGTCGTCTTGGTGTCCCAGAGGCAAAAGCCGTCATGATGCTTGGCCAGGAACAGGATGTACGTCATCCCCGCGTCCTTGGCGGCCTGGCACCACTGGTCGGTGTCGACGGTTTTGGCGCGAAAGAAGCTGACATCCTTGACGCCGCGGGTCCACTCCTTGCCCGAGAACGTGCTGAACGACCAGCAGATGAACATGCCGAACCGCATGTCGCGGATCTGTGCGGCCCGCTGGGCATCGTCGATCTTCGTGGTCTCGATAGCCGCCCCGCCGGCCAGGCAAAGCGAAACAACCAACGCCGTGATCAGCAGCACAACCGCAACGCCTTTGCTCATTTCAGATCTCCCTTCTTTTCGCCATGATGCAGGCTTACGTTATACCGCATTGGCGGGTAGCATTACCCATCCATTATGTGGTCCAGGTTCAACATCCTGTGGCGGCTCATGCGCGGGCAGCGGGCCCGGTATGTGCTGGCCCTGGCGGCGCTGGGCATCTCGACCGGAGCAATGTACTTCGTGCCGATGGGCGGCCGCGCGGTGATCGACTACGTGCTCGAGAACCGCCCGCTGGACGCCCCGCAGTTCGTGCGCGACGCCATCGAGGCTTTCGGCGGGCGGTCCGTGCTGGCGCGGAACTTGTGGACGGCCGCGGCGGCGATGGCGGCGGTGTCGATCGTCAGCGGGGCGTTCGCGTACCTTCGCGGGCGGTGGTCGGCGCAGGCCAGCGAGGACATCGCGCGGCGGCTCCGTAACCGCCTGTACGACCACCTGCAGCGCCTGCGCGTCGGCGAGCTGGACCGCCGCGAGAGCGGCGACCTGGTGCAGCGCTGCACCAGCGACGTCGAGACCATCCGCGTCTTCCTGGCCGACCACGTCGTCGACCTCTGGCGCGGAGTCATCATGCTCGCCGTCGCCGTGCCGCTGCTGCTGTCGATGGACCTGACGATGGCCGCGGTCTCGCTGGCGACGCTGCCGGTCCTGTTCGTCTTCTCGGCGGTGTTCTTCGCCCGCGTGCAGTACTCGTTCAAGGAGATGGACGAAGCGGAAGGGCGCATGACGGCGATTCTGCAGGAGAATCTCTGGGGCATTCGCGTGGTGCGGGCGTTCGCGCGGCAGGAGCACGAGCGGGCCAAGTTTGGCGCCGGAAACCGCGCCTACCGCGACCTGTGGTACCGCATGATCGAGCTGATGAGCTGGTACTGGCCGATCTCGAACATGCTCACCATGGGCCAGCAGGGGCTCGTGCTCGTCGTCGGCGGGTATTTCATGGGAACGGGCCGCATCAGCATCGGCACGCTCTACGCGTATCTGGCGTATGTCGGCATGATGCTCTGGCCGATCCGCATGCTCGGGCGCATGCTCATGGACCTGGGCAAGGCCCTGGTTTCGATCGGCCGCGTGAACGAGATCCTCGACGCGCCGATGGAAGAATATCCGGTGGCACAGGCTTTCCAGTCTGTGTCCCAAGAGCCACAGCCTGGAAAGGCTGTGCCACCCGGCCGCATTGTCGTGCAGGACCTCTATTTCTCGCATGCGTCCGTTTCGCCCGTGCAAAAGCAAGAGCATGGGCGGGACGCCCATGCCACACAGAAAGGGCCGGACGCCCAGGCTATGGTGCTGGCGGGCGTGTCGCTTTCCGTCGAGCCGGGGCAGACGCTGGCGATCATGGGGCCCAGCGGTTCAGGCAAGAGCACGCTGGTCAGCCTGCTGCTGCGATTCTACGACTACGGCCAGGGCTCGATCACCCTCGACGGCGTCGAACTCTCGCGCCTGAGCCGCCACGAAGTGCGCTCCCGCATCGGCGTGGTGCTGCAGGAGCCGTTCCTCTACTCGCGCACGCTGCGCGAGAACATCAAGCACGGCCGCACGCGCGCCGCCGACGAAGAGATGATCGCCGCCGCGTCTGCCGCGGGGGTGCATGAGGCCATCGTGCAGTTCGAGCGCGGGTACGACACGCTGGTGGGCGAACGCGGCGTGACGCTCTCGGGCGGGCAGCGTCAGCGCGTGGCTATCGCCCGGGCGCTGCTCAAGGACCCGCCGGTGCTGATCCTCGACGACGCGCTGTCGTCGGTCGACACGCAGACCGAGGCGGCTATCCTCGCCGCCCTCGAGCAGCGTCGCGGGCGGCGCACGACGATCGTGATCGCCCATCGCCTGGCGACGCTGATGCGCGCCGACCGCACCGTCGTGCTCGACCGCGGACGCGTCGTCCAGAACGGCACGCACGCCGAACTGCTGCAGCAGGAAGGCCTCTACCGCCGCCTGTGGGAAATCCAGAACCGTCTCGACGAAGACCTGGCGACGGCCGAGGAGACCGCATGACCGATCTCGACGCCATGCAGGAGCACGAGTACACCGGCCGGTTCAACCTGGCCCTGTGGCGGGGCGTCTTGGGATTCGTGGGCGTCTACCGCAAGCTGCTGATCCGCCTGGCGCTGCTGGGAGTGGTGATGGCCGCCTGCGACGTGGCGTTTCCCATCCTGACGTGGATTATCCTCTCTATCGTCCGCGGCGAGCACCCGGAGCGGTGGACCCTCCTGGGCCACCGGTTCAACCTATGGGAGATGGGGGCGGTCTACTTCGCCGTCGCGGCGGCCTGGAGCCTGGCCGTGGGGCTGTTCATTCGCGCCGCCGGGCGGCTGTCGACCAACTTCGCCCACGACATCCGCCGCCGCGCGTTCGACCACCTGCAGGACCTGTCGTTCTCGTTCTACGACCGCCACGCCGCCGGGTGGCTCGTCGCCCGGCTCACCAGCGACTGCGACAAACTCTCTCACGCCGTCTCATGGGACTTCCTCGACATCGTCTGGGGCACCGCCCTGCTGACGGGCATGGCCGCGGCGATGTTCTACATCCACGCGACGCTGGCATTGGTGATCGTCGCCTGCCTGCCCGTTCTGGCGGCCGTCAGCTTCCTCTTTCAGAAGTGGATCCTCCGCACCTCGCGCAACGTGCGCAAGACCAACTCGCTGATCACCGCCTCATACGCCGAGTGCCTGGCGGCGATCCGCACCACCAAGAGCCTGACGCGCGAGGGGGACAACCTCGCGGCGTTCCAGGAGCAGAGCGGCTCGATGTACGCCTCCGCCGTCCGCAACGCGGTGCTGTCGAACACGTACTACCCGATCGTCTTCACCATCGGCACGATCGTGACGGGCCTGGCGCTCTGGGCCGGCGGCGCGTCGGTGCTCCGCGGCGCCATCGAGATCGAGACGCTGATCTTCTTCCTGTTCGTCGCCCGCGAGTTCGTCTTTCCGATCCTCGACATGTCGCGAGTCTTCGCCGAACTCCAGACCAGCCAGGCCGCCGCCGAACGACTCCTGGGCCTGATCAACACCAAGCCCGAGATCGTGGACAGTAGCACGGGCGTCTCCCGTAGCACGGGCGTCCCGCCCATGCAGAAGCAAGAGCATGGGCGAGACGCCCATGCCACACCAGACCACGGGCAAGATGCCCGTGCTACTCATGGGCGAGACGCCCATGCTACGCTCGCCGAGGACGGCCTGCCGGCGCGCATCGACGAGGTGCGCTTCGAGCACGTGTCCTTCGCCTACAAGCCCGGCCAGCCGGTGCTGGAAGATTTCAACCTCACCGCCCGCCGCGGACAGACCGTCGCCCTGGTCGGGCCCACCGGCGGCGGAAAAACCACCATCGTCTCGCTGCTGTGCCGCTTCTACGAACCCACCGCCGGCAGCATCCTCCTCGATGGCCGCGACTACCGCACCCGCAGCCTGCACTGGCTGCAGTCCAGCCTGGGCATCGTGCTGCAGGAACCGCACCTGTTCACCGGAACGGTTCGCGAGAACATCCGCTACGGCCGCCTGGACGCCACCGACGCCGAGGTCGAATCCGCTGCCCGGCTGGTACACGCCCACGAGTTCATCGCCGCCGGCGAGGGCGGATATGACGCCGAAGTGGGCCACCGCGGCGAACGCATCTCGCTGGGCCAGCGCCAGCTCGTGGCCCTGGCCCGCGCGGTGTTAGCCGACCCGCAGATCTTCATCATGGACGAAGCCACCAGCTCCGTCGACACCGCCACCGAAAAAGCCATCCAGGACGCCATGCACACCGTCCTGGCCGGCCGCATCAGCTTCGTCATCGCCCATCGCCTCTCAACGATCCGCCGCGCGAATTTGATAGCCGTGATCGACCGCGGCCGCATCGTCGAGCAAGGCACGCACCAGGACCTGATCGCCCGCCGCGGCCGCTACTATCGCCTCTACACGATGCAGTTCGCGCAAGTGCAGACGGCGGAGATCCTGGGCAGAGGGATTGGTGGATGAATGGATGGATGGATGGATGGAGAGATGGAACCTGTTTCGTTAGCGGCGGGGCTCTCGTCACGCCATAGCCTTGGCGAAGGCGGATGCCCGCGCGGTTGTTTGAAAGCAAAAACCGACGACGAGGACGAATGGAAGAATGCCGGAATGGGATGATGGAACTGAACAGGCTACGGGCTACCGGCTACTGATTACTGTTTCTAAATAGCCACCAGGCCGCGGCTGATGGCGTGGCGGATGAGTTCGGCGATGCTTTCGACTTCGCACTTGCGGTAGATATTGTAGCGGTGGTTCTCGACAGTCTTGGGGCTGATCTGGAGGTGGCGGCCGATCTCTTTGCTGCTCTGGCCTTCGCAGAGAAGCTGGACGATCTCGATCTCGCGGTGCGAGAGGTCGACGCCGGCGCGGCGCGGGCTGTGGGCCCCGCGCCCCAGGCCGTTGCTGATGTCCTGGGCCAGGAGTTGCGAGGCGTCGGCCGTCAGGTACGGCTGGCCTTTGGCGGCCTGGAGGATGGCGTGGGTGAGTTCGGCCGGATCGGCGTCGAGGCTGACGAAGCCCTTGGCGCCGACGCGCAGGGCGCCCTGGACCTGTCCGCTGGCGATGCGGTCGCTGGCGACGACCAGCGGCAGCGGGCCGATCTTGGCCATCAGGTCGCGCATGCACTGGAACGACTGGAAGGGCCCCGAGCCCGACAGCAGCAGGACGACGACGTCCTTGCCGGCCAACGTAGCGCCCATGTCGGCGGCCAGGGCGGTCTCGTCATGGTAGATGCCCGACACCGCCAGGCCGGCCTGTTGGAGCAGTAACGCCATGGCCTCGCGAATGATTCGCCGCCCGCCGGCCAAGCGCACCGTCTGGGCGGGCGGCGTTGGAACAGTTCGAGATGCCGACGGTTCTGGTTTGCTCATGCACTCGTTTGAAGCGACGACAGCAGAAAACGGATCTGGGCGTCCGGCCACTGGAAGGAATTATAACGCTGTCCGGCAGATCGAACAGTGCAAAGCAAAAAACACCTGCAATTTGTCCGCGAATGTCCACGAATCGCAAATGGGGAAGAAGAGGTGGTGATCGCCGACCTGCCCTAGGGGCCGCTCCAGATACCCGCAAGGCTCCGCTTATCGTGTGAGCCGGCGTGGCTCTTCAGGAATGACTCTCGCTTGACGGCCGCACTGCGGTCTTCGTGCATCTCGGAGTGTTTCATGACCCAGGGCCCGCGGGAAGCGGTGTAACTCTACTTGGCGCTGTTGTTGTGCTGGGCCAATCGCCGCTGCAGATTGTCGGTCTGGCCCACGTACAGGCTGCCATCTTTCAGCGATTGAAGAATGTAGACAACGTACCCCATGAATGGGCCGCAGTAGACTTGAACTACTGACCTCCTGCGTGTCGAGCAGGCGCTCTAGCCAACTGAGCTAGCGGCCCCGGTGAATCTTTGCGGGGACAATCGCGGCCTCCATAAGATGCCGCTGCGCAAGTTTATAGGGTCTGGGGGGGCGTAAGTCAAGTCGAACCGGCAAAAGGTTTCTTTGGCCTCGGTCCATCTGTCTGGTTGCCGAACCTCGCTATGGCTGGTAAGTTGTAAGCGATTCCCGGTTACCGCTCACTGCTTACTGGAACCTGCCATGATCACCATCAGTGCCTTTGCCGACGAGATTGGACCGGACCTTGCGCTTCAGATGCAGACGTGTGCGGCCTCGGGGGTGCGGCACATCGACGTGCGAGGCATCGACGGGGTGAATGTTTCAAAGTTCACGCCCGAGCAGGCCAAGGGGTACCGCCGGCGGCTCGACGACGGCGGGTTCGCGGTGCCGTGCATCGGCTCGCCCATCGGCAAGATCACGATGGACGACGACTTCGAGATGCACCTGGACCTGCTGCGGCACTGTTTCGAGATCGCCGACATTTTCGGCACGCGGCTGATCCGCGTGTTCAGTTTCTACAGCGGTGCGGGAAAGAACATCGCCGACCAGCGAACCGGCGTGATGGACCGCATGGCCGCGATGGTGCGCCTGGCCGAGGCGGACGGCTTCATCCTCATGCATGAGAACGAAAAGGCCATCTACGGCGCGCGGCCGGCCGGCGTGCGCGACCTGCTGACGAGCATCCGCGCAAAGAATCTGCTGGGCGTGTTCGACCCGGCCAACTATGTCGAGGAAGGCGTACGGCCTTACGACGAAGGCTGGGCGGCGGGCCTGGCGGAGATGACGCAGTATTTCCACGTCAAGGACAAGGACGAGGCCAAAGGCGTGTGCGTTCCGGCCGGTACGGGCGACGGGCAGTTCGCCGAGATCTTCGCCGACATGGCGCGGCGCGGGTGGTCGGGCGTGGCCACGCTCGAGCCGCACCTGGCGGCCGCGGGACAATTCACCGGCCACACCGGCCCGCAGATGTTCGCCACCGCCGCCAAGGCGCTGCAGGATCTCTGCACCCGCTGCGGGCTGGAGTACTGCTGAAACGGGATCGGGGAGCGCCGGAGTTTGCGGTGATATTGAAGCGAGAAGAATGTGAGTATCAAACGTGTTTCGTAGCTCAACGAGGCAGACGTGCAGAATCTGGACGACGTGCTGCCTCGCAAATTGCTGCGATTCGATGTCCAATCGTATTAAGCGTTCATGCCTTTGCAGTCTTTTCAGCAAGCGCAAAGCAACGGGCGGCCTGGTTGGGCCGCCCGTGCATGGGGGGATCATCTTGGGAAAGACGGTTAGTTGCGTTTGCGGCGGAGCAGGGCGGCGAGGCCGCCGATGGCCAGCAGCGACATTGTTGCCGGTTCGGGGATCGGGATCATCTCCTGGCAGTATTGGATGCTTCCCAGGAATGACATCTTGTATCCGAAATCCAGCGTGTCATTGATGGCCAGCGGAGCGGCGCCGGTGTAGTCGATAATGGCCATGTACTGCCCGCCGACAATGGGTGCGGCCTGCTGCGTGAGCGTCGCGGTCCATCCGGCCGGACCGTAAACCAGCAGATCTGCCGGGGCGGTCGAGATCGTGAAGACCTTGTTCATGTAGACATTCACGCGATAAGACGTCCAGGCAAACGTCGTGTCATTATTGATGATGTTGCGGACGCGGACGCTGGGATCTTCCGGGGCGACAAACTCACCGACCATGTGTCCGGGGCTCCAGAATTGGTCGCCCACGATGGTCATGGAATAAGTCGCTTCACCCTCGTCGATCCAGCTGTCGAGTGCGCAATTGATTGCCCCATCGCCGTCGTTGTTGATGGTATAACCCGTGATGCCCGCATTTGCCGAGGCTGCACACAAAGCGACACACGCCACTGCGACCGTTATAAAACGCATCTGCACTCTCCTTTTCAACAGGCCCTTCCGACGTTACTGGTCCACTCCGTCAGATGGCATGATTATACCCGGATCTCGAAATTTGACAAGGTCAAATCCGGGCCGGCGAGAAAAATCTTGACAGATTGCCCCCCGGCGGCCGACACGACTCCTTTTACCGCTCGCGACAGGCCATCATTTCATATAATGGCCCATGTGAGGGTCGTGGCTCTTCAATCCGGAAGCAACGGCAATTGCATCTATGTCGAGGCCGGCGGCGTGCGGCTGCTCTTTGACGCGGGCATTTCCATGCGCCAAGCGCGGGTGCGGTTGGCCGCGCTGGGGTTGTCGGCCGAGGGCGCGGCGGCGCTGCTGATCTCGCACGATCACAGCGACCACGTCCGCAGCGCCGGGGTCTATCAGCGGGCGCTGCATCTGCCGCTGCACGCCACGGCAGGCACGCTGGCGGCTGCACGCGAGCGCATGCCCCTGGGGCAGCTTGAGGACGTGCGGCATTTTCTGCCCGGCGCGGCCGTGCGCATCGGCGACGTCGAGGTGCGGACCATTCCCACGCCCCACGACGGGTGCGAGGGCGTGGCGTTCATCGTCGACGACGGGCGTCACCGCCTGGGGATTCTGACCGACCTGGGCCACGTGTTCGCCGGTCTGGCCGAGGCCGTCGCCGGCTGCGACGCGGTGCTGCTGGAGAGCAACTACGACGAGCAGATGCTCGATGGCGGGCCGTACCCGGCGTTCCTCAAGGCCCGCATTCGCGGCGCCGGCGGGCACATCTCCAATAGCGAATCGGCCGAGCTGCTGGCCGCCGCGGCGGGGGGCCGCCTGCGATGGGCATGTCTGGCGCATCTCTCGCACGAGAACAACACCCCCGAGCTGGCCCTGCAGACGCATCTCGACCGCCTGGGCGGCAAACTGCCCATCCGCGTCGCCACGCGTTACGCCGCAACGGCGATCATGGAACTCTGACAGGCCAAAATCGCAAATCAGCGATTGAAACAGCGGGCGCCGGGGGAGAAAATACTCTTTCGCCAACAGAGGTGACAATTGATGCGATGGCGTTGGGCATTTTTGGCCAGGGTGATGGTCTTGGTGGTGGTCGCGGGCGCGGCGGCCGCCTCGGCTGATAATCCTCCCAAGGATGCGTCCAAGGACCAGACCAAGACGATCGATCAGGTCGTGAAGGAGCCCGACGACAAGAACGCCCCGGCCAAGCTCAGGTTCTCGCCGGGGATGCAGACGCAGGTGCCTCTGCCGGGCGTCAAGGGCTCGATGATCGTCTACGTGCCCACCGACTACATCCCCGAGCGGCGCTGGCCGGTCATCTTCAACTATCACGCGCGGTACCAGAGCGACAAGTGGCAGTTCGCCAACGTCGAGCCGTTCCTGAAAGTCACCGGCGGCAAGGGGTTCGTCATCGTCGGCATGAACTACGCCAGCAAGGCGTTCTACGCCTCGCCCTCGCCGGCCGGCGTCGGCGGCGAGGTCGACGCCTTCCGCGAGGCCTGGCAGGCGCTGGGCAAAGAGGTCGAGCTTTCGCCCAAGCTGATCTTCCTGGGCGGCTACAGCATGGGCGGGTTCGCCGCCACGGCCATCGGCGAGAAGCTCATGGGCAACGTGGCAGGACTGGTGCTGCTGTCGGGCGGGCGGTTCTACCTCAACGGCGGCAATCCTCCGCCGGCCGAGCTGGTGCGAGGCAAGTGCGTCTTTGTGGGCGTTGGCGCCGAAGACGCGGCCATGCTCCCAGTCGCCCAGGACGCCGCCGAATGCTACCTCAAGCTTGGCGCGCGGGTGCGCCTGGAGAAGTGGGCCTCGGGCATCGAGATCGACTACGACAAGACCCAACTGGGCAAGTGGCTGCTCGAGGCCGGGCCGTTGCAGACGCTCAATGAGGACTTAGGCGCCGCACGCAAGCTCGAACGCGGCGGCAAGCAGGGCAAGGCCTATCTGCTCTACCAGACGCTGGCGGCGATCTCCTCGACGAACCGCGACGCTCTGGCGGCCGCCAAGGGCGCCGCGGCGCTGGCCGATCAGGCCAAAGCTCAACTGGCTCTGGCCGACAAGGCGCTGGCCGAGAAGGATTTTCCCAAGGGCTCGGGCCTGCTCAAGGTGTTGGCCATGCGATACCAGGGCTGCGAGTTCGGAAAGCAGGCCCAGAAGCGACTCGATGAGATCAAGGCCGACCCCGACGCCGAGGCGCAGATGAATCGCGACGCGGTGAACGCCAAGGCCGACGCCCTCGAAGCCCAGGCCAAAAAGGCCGAAGAGCGGGGGGACTACGCCGCCGCCCTGCCGCTGTACGAACGCTACGTCAAGGACTACCCACAGGCCACACGCTTCCAGGAAGTGACCGACCACCTCAAGACCCTCAAGGAAGACCCGGCCGTGACGGCCAAGGTCAACAAGGGGGAGGCCGAGCACTTCTGTAAACGCAATTTGCAGTTGGCCGAGAGCTACGTCGGCGCCGGCAAGACCGATAAGGCCCGCGAGTGTCTGCGCAACGTCATCGAGACGCACGGCCAGACCCCCTGGGCCAAAAGAGCCCGCGAACGCCTGGCCCAGCTTGACGGACAGTGACCCTTGCCGCGGCGGCAATGGGAGATTGGATCGTGAGGACGCTATGAGATTCAACGTTGCAACGTGTCTTTTGCTAATGGGGCTGTTGACGTATTCGGCCACGGGCCAAGGCGTCGTACCGCGAGGCGATGCGGTGCAGCCGGGGGTTAAGAAGGCTGTTTCGGCTGGGCCCAAACCCAGGCTCGTGCCTATCCAGGACTCCTGGCTCCTGCCGGCCATGCGGGCCCAGTTCCAGGCGGCGGTCGACGCCGACAACTACGACAAGCTCGCCGAAAAGATGGAGGACATCCTGCTGGCTCGCCTGCGGTGCGGCAAGATCGACAAGACTGCCACGCTGGCCGAGATGGTCTTCCTGGCCCGGGCGGCGCAGGGGCTCGATGGCTACACCGAGGCCGGCGGCGATGAGGCGGCTGCCAAGGGCATGCCGCGCAAGGCCCTGGCTGCGTGGCTGCTCAAGCACGAGGCGTTTGCGCGCGTGCTGTTTCGCGCCACCAGCGCCACGCGGCGCGGCGGCGAGCCGCTCAAGCTGCTCGGTCAGCTCGTGGCGGCCGAGGAAAAGAAGGTCCTGGAGTACCCCGACCTGACGGTGGCGCTGGTGACGGCGCAGCCGCCGCGGCGCTCGGGCGGTAAGGGCGATCGGGTCCAGGCCACGGCGCTGGAGGTGTTCCGCTTCTACACGCGCGGGGGCAGCTTCCGCGTCGATATGCGGGCGTGCCCCTTCGAGTTGCTGCAGCACGTCGTCGACAGCCGCCTGAGCCTGGAGGAGCGGCAGTGGGTGCTGCGCAACTACGGCAGCCATCCCGTTCCGGCCAAGGCGTACTTCGATCTTAAGTACGACACCGAGGCGTATGCCCAGGGCGTTCCGCGCAAGATCGAGTCGCTGCCGTACACGCTGCCCAATCTGCGCAAGGTCGGGGGCATCTGCGTCGACCAGGCGTACTATGCCGCGGAAATCTGCAAGACGCTGGGGATTCCCGCCACGGTGATCCATGGCGCCGGCTCCACGGGCATGGGCCACGCCTGGGTGGGTTATCTCAAGGTCGCCGGCGGGCGCGGGCAGTGGGACTGCCAGACCGGCCGCTATGCCGTCCAGCAATATGATGTGGGCTATCTCAACAGCCCCGTCGACGGCAAGGAAGAACTGGACTCGACCCTGATGCTCACCGGGCAGATCGCCCAACTGCCCCTGGAGCGGCGCGAGCAGGCCGACGCCGCGGCCGCAACGGCGCGGCTGGTGGTCGATGCCGCTGCGCGCGGCGATGTGGAAATCCTCAAGACCCTCGCCCAGGACTACACCGCCGCCGTCGCGGCCAAGGGCCACGCCCCGCTCAAGGCCTCTACCGACTGGGCGGCGCCGCGGCGGGAACTCGACGCCGAGATGGCCGTCGAGCTGCTGACGACGGCTCTGGACTTGAACCTCGCCCACCATCTCGCCTGGCAGCGTGTCATCTACCTGCGCCAGCAGAAGCTGATGTCCGACAAGGACGTTAACGAGTTCATCAACTATCTCACGCGCGCGACCGCGGCGGCGTATCCCGACTACGCCTACGAGATCGTGATGCGGCTGATCCCGACGTACGAAAACGAAAAAGACCGCCAGGGGCTGTACCGCCGCGCCTTGGCGCTGTGGGCGGCCCGGCCCGATCTGCAGTGCCGCATCGTCATCGCCATGGGCGACGAGCAGGACAAGGCCGGCAACAAGGCCGCCGCGCTGACCCTCTACGGTCAGGCCGCCAACTACGGGCTCAACCGCGGCGATCTGGGATATGATGCCGCTACCAAGGCCGAGAACATCCTCCGCGACGCGCGCAAGCTCGACGTGGCCATCCGCCTCTATGCCGACATGTTCGCCAAGACCAAGAAGCCCGACCGTGCGGCAATGGTCTTCCTGAACCAGACCGCCTACGTAAAGATCGGCAAGCGCCTGGCGACGCTGCTCCAGGACGTCGGCAAGTCTGCCGAAGCCGACCGCATCCGCGCCGCCATCGGCCAGCCCGCGGCCCCGACGCCGGATCCCCGGCGCAAGCAGTCTTAGCGCGTTGCGGGGTCGGGGGGAGTGCGGGATTACCGGACGGATCGTCCACGAAAGCGGTATGGGCTATACCACAATTGCACTTTTCTTGCACTTTGTTGTACTTTTCACAGCGGTTTCGGCATCCGCCTTCCAGTTGTGGTATTCGTGGACCGTAATAGTAGGCATTCTACTCTAGGTATTCCGCCAAGGACGCGGGCAACGGCCTCAAATCTTTCGTTGGTTATCCTATTGATCAGGTAATCCCGCGATCCCCGTTCCTGCATGGGCAACGACCGCGCCGTCGCGGATTGAGAAGATCATATCGGCCAGAGCCTGGGCTTCGGCCTGGTTGTGCGTGACGTGCAGGACGGTGGCGCCGGTGACATGTTGAACGCGTTTGAGCAGATCGATCATGCCGCATCGGGTGTCGTCGTCGAGGGCGCTGAGGGGTTCGTCCAGCAGCAGGGTTCTGGGACCGAACGAGAGCGCGCGGCCGAGGGCAACGCGCTGGCGTTCGCCGCCGCTGAGTCCGCGGGGCGTGCGGGGCAGCAGGTGCGAGAGGCCCAGCAGGTCGGCCAGCTCTTCCGTGCGATCGGAGATATGCTGCGGGTCGGCCTTGCGGATCTCCAGGGCGAAGGCCAGGTGCTGCCGCACGGTCATGGTCGAAAACAGCGCCGCGTCCTGGGGCACATATCCCACGCCTCGACCAGCCGGCGGCGCATGCGTCACGTCGCGCCCGTCGAGGCGAATGATGCCCGCGTCGACGGTCCGCAGGCCGATGACGGCCTCCAGCAGCGTCGTCTTGCCGGTGCCGGTCTTGCCCATCAGCGCGGCGTAGGCGCCGGTGGGCACGGTCAAACAGACGTCGCTCATCGCGAAGTTGCCCGCCCGGATCGTGATGTTCTCAAGGGATATCATAGTTTAGTAGCCCGTAGCCGGTAGCCAGTAGCCCGTGTCTTAGCCAATGACCAGCAGGACCGTTATGAGCCCGCACGGGGGACACGCACAACGGAGTTGTGCGTGGCGCCCACCGGCTACCGGCTAGTGTCTCTTCACAACGACAGTCTGCGCGCCCCCCATAACCGCGTCACCATCAGCACGGCCACTGCCGCAACGAGCATGATGATTGAGACGGCCACCGCGGCCTCGATGTTGCCGATGCTCATCTCGAGGAAGACGCTGGTCGAGAGCACCTCGGTCTTGTTTCGCGTAGCGCCGGCGAAGATCAGCAGCGGGCCGAACTCGCCCAGCGCGCGGGCCCAGGCCAGCGTCAGGGCTGTCAGGATGCCGCTGCGCGCCTCGGGCAGCACCACGCGCATGAACGCCTGCATGCGGCTGCAGCCCAGCGCCAAGGCCACCTGCTCGCAGCGGGGGTCGATCTGGTCGAAGGTGGCCTTCATCGTCCGCACGGCGAACGCCGCCGACACCGAAACCTGCGCCAGCACGACTGCGGGCACCTGGTAGACGACCAGGCTGTTGAGCGATCGCCCGCCGACCTGGGCCGTCAGCGGCCAGAACTGGAAGAGGATCAGCAGGCTCAAGCCCACCACAAGCGGCGGAAGGACGATGGGGATGTCGAGGATGGCGTCGACGGCCCCGCGCCCCCGGAACTTCACGCGCGACAGCAGGTAGCCCATTGGCACGCCGATCCACACCGACACGACAGCCGCCAGCGTACACGAGGCCAGGCTCAACAGCACCGAGTGGCGGATTTCGGGCTGGCCCATGGCCTTGACGATGGGGTTCTCCGCCAGCAGGGCCAGCCACGGCTGGGGCGACTCCCACGCCTGCGCGATGGTGCGCTGGAGCATGTAGGCGATGTCGCCCAGCAGCAGCAGGACGATCAGCAGCACGTACGAGCCGCCGAGGATCCCCAGCCCCGCCAGAAACCCGCGGTCGCGCAGACGAATCGCCCCGTCGCGCCGGTCGGCGGCGAGGTGTTCGGCTTCGAGTTGTCCGGCGGCGAGCTCTTGGTTCATGTCGCGATCACAATCCTGACAACCTTGCCACAAAGATCACAAAGGGCACGAAGAGAAGTCTCATTGTCCATTCTTCTTCGTGTTCTTTGTGATCTTTGTGGCAAAGCTCTTATTCCTTCGGGGCGGTCGCCGCTTGCGGCTTGGCGTCTTTGTCGTTGTACCTGAAGTTGAACCCCGCCGCTTTGAAGTTTTCGCGCGCAGCGGCGATGACGCTGAAGAATCGCCGCGCGAGTTGCTTGTGCGGGCTGCCGCGGGCGATGCTGAAGGGCTGCACCGCCTTGGCATACGGCGAGTCGATGGCGACGACGTCGATCCGCCCGCGCTCGGCCAGGGTATCGGTACGGTACGCGATGGCCGCATCGACCGACTTGGTTGTCACCGTCGGCACGAGCATCGCCGACGAGGCCGTCTGCATCACCACGTTCTTCATCACCGCGTCGTAGAGCCCTTCCTTCTGCAGCAGGATGCGCGTCAGGGCGCCGATAGTGCACTGCTCGCCCTGCCCTACGGCCACTCGCACGCCCGGCCGCGCCAGGTCCGCCAGGCCCTTGATGCCCGTCGAGCCCTTGGGCACGGCGATGACGATATCGGCGTCGGAGATGTCCACGTCTTCCTGGAACCAGTCGCGAACGTTGTTGAGGTAATACCGGTCGCAGGCCATGTACACGTCGGGAAAGTTGGCGCTGGCCGGCCCCATCGACTTCATCTGCCCCGTCAGAGTTCCGCAGCCGTTGTACACGGTCTCGACCGTCACGCCCTCGCGGGCCTCGAAGGCCTTGACGACTTCCTCCACCGCCCGGCGATTCACCGCCCCGCAATAGAACTTCAGCCGCGGATGCACCGCCCACGTATCGCCGTCGACGGGCGTGAAGCCGGCGGCCTTGAAGCGATCCAGCCCGCGGTCGCGCGCGGCAAGGTATCGCGCGAACGTCAACGCGGCCGTGGGGTGCCGAGAGCTCTTCAGCACGCCGATGGAGATTTCCTGCACGGCCGCATCAAGGGCGGGCACGTGGACGGCCTTGAGCTGCCCATACTGTGCGACGGTGGAGTCCCAGACGATCCCGGCGTCGACGGCCCCGATGGCCACGTCGTTGGCGATGTCGGACACGGTGGGTTTGAAGACGCCGTGCTGCTGCACGGCCTGATCGAGCAAGGCCCACTGCCCGCTGGGCGTCAGGGCCTGCTGCACCGTGCGGCCGATGGAGGCGGCCTTGGGGTTGCCCATCGCCACGCGGACTGCCGGTTTGAGCAGGTCGTCCAGGCCGGTGACGGACGTGTTGCCGCGCTGCACGACGATGACCGGCATGGTGCGCGCCAGCGGCAGCACCTCGGCCAGAAGGCCCTGCGACTGGGCGAGTTGGATGTAGCTCTGGTCGGCCGCCAGGTACAGGTCACCTGCCCCGGAGGCCTTGAGGCTGCTCAGCAGCGTGCCCGACCCGCCGTACTGCACCTCGACCGCCACGCCGTAGTCCTTGCGATAGCGTTCGACAGTCGGCGCGACGGCCTTTTGCGAGCCGGCCGCACAATACAACATCAGCCGGTCGCCGGAGACAGATTCATGCCCCGACAACCACGCCAGCCCCGCCACCAGCAAGCCGGCCAGGACCACGCTGCCCAGGAGTACTTTCCATTCAGTCGGCATACGCATTCAATCTCGGAACCAACAGCAAAAACCGACGACGACTCGATCAGTTTCGTTCTGTCAGCGGCCGAGCTTGCTCGACGGGTTGTACGGTTCCTGAAGAACACGCGGAGCAAGCTCCGCCGCTAACGTTCGACGAAAGAACACCGTTCCGTTCTTCGTCCTCGTCCTCGTCGTCGGTTTCTTCCCCTCTTCTTCCCTCACTCCTCAAGGCACGTCACCATCGGCAGGGGCTTGATGAATTCCTGCCGGAGACTATACGTATACGCTCCCTGAGTGGGGACCAGAAGTACGTCGCCTTCGAGGATATCCTGGCCGAAGTACCCGTAGCCCCACAGGTCGTGGGGCGTACATAGTGACCCCATGACCATGCATGCCCGCTCGGTCAGCGCCGGGCGAGTCAAGTTGATCACGGGAAAGTAGTCCGTCTCGAACCGCTCCCATCCGACGGCGTTGGCGCCGGCGTCGGTGATGACCAGGTCGTCGGCCTTGCGGTCGATCACCGTCAGCAGCAGGTGCATGGCGTTGTGGCACAACCACCGCCCCGGCTCGGCGCAGAGACGGGCATTCAGGTGCGGCGCCAGGTGCTGCTGCTGAGCCTCGGCGATGGCGGCTGCGAAAACCTCCAGCGGCTGGGCGGCGATGCGGTAGTGCGTCAGCGATGCCTGCCATCCGGCCGTGGTGGCCGCCCGCAGCATGCCCGCCGGCGTGCCGGCCTCCTGCAGCCACTCGCCCGCGCCCGGCCAGAAGCCCCCGCCCATGTCGATGAACTCGATCTGCCCGCGCTGCTGCGGCGCCAGCGCAGCGAGCGTCTGGCCCAGCAATGCGATGAACTGCACCTGCCGCTGCGGGTCGAGGTTCCAGCTTGTGTGGAACTGCAGCCCGCAGAGGCGCACGCGGTCGCACTGTTTCGCGGCGGTCATGAACTCGCCCAGACGCGACAGATTGATCCCGAACTTACGCCATAGGCCGTGCTCGAGCGTCGTCAGTCGCACGCCGGCACGGATGGTGACGCCCGCCGCGGCGGCGGCCGCCTGAAGGCGAGCCAGTTCGCCGAAGCTGTCGATGAGCACGACGACGCGGTCGGCGTGATCGAGCGCGAGTTGCATCTCGGCCAGGGTCTTGCCAGGGCCGCTGAAGACGATATCCCTGCTGCCGGCGTTCAGGGCCATTTGCAGCTCGATGCCGCTCGATACATCCAGGCCGATCCCCTCACCCACCAGCGTCGCGGCGATCAGCGGGCAGTTGTTGCTCTTGACGGCGTAATAGGGCCGGAACTGCTGGACGTGCTTGCCGAAGGTCGCGACAAACTCGCGTGCCGCCGCCCGCAGTGCCGGGCGATCGAGCACGTACAGCGGACTGCCATGTCGGCCCGCCAGATCGAGGAACTGTCCGCGGCGGTTCATGAAGCCCTCGACAAACGCATGCAGCTCGCCGGTGTCCAGTTGCGGCGTCGGCTGGGCGAGCAACTCAGCGGCAGATTTCAAGATGGCGTCGGCGTCATGCATGGCAGAAACGTCCAGTGAAGGCTACTACTCGCCCCGAAGGGGCGATGAGAATTTAGCCGGGGGCGCAGCCCCCGGAATGCGATATTAAAACGATCTGAGCCCCGCAGGGGCGACGGGCTTTGCGGATATGCAACAACCCGCCCGCCCCTATGGGGCGGGTAATTCAAAAGAGCTATCCGGGGGCTGCGCGGCGGCAGAAACGCCGCCGCTGCGCCCCCGGCTAAATCCCAAGCGGCCCCTTCGGGCCGCATCGGCAAAGTTGCCAAGGATAATAAAGGAACGCTCATCTTGAAATTCCACCCCCATATTCAACGATGAATCGCCCGGACAGTTCGGTGCATTGTTGCTCGATGCTGGGGACATCATGGCGACCCGCTTGGCGTGTCGCCATGCCACCCGAAACCGAGGGGTCAAAGATGACATGGCCCAGCAGGCGAGAGTCGTAGTCGGCGGGGGGGAGGCGCACTTCGTGGCCGGGGGCTCGCCGGAGATAGACTTCGCTGACGCGCGGGTCGGCGCTGATGGCCGAGGCGTCCAGGCGCTGGATCACGCCGCTGCGCTTTGCGAAGAGTCGCAGGCCGACCATCTGCTTCCACGCCGTCGACGGGGGCACGAGGACCGGCTCGCCGGCGGCGAAGTTCACTGCGCTGGCGAGCATGTCCATCCCGCAGCAGGCCTTGAGCAGCGGGGGCAGACAGTCGCCGCCGGGCCGCGGGGCGATCTCGATCATGACGGCGCGGCCGTCACGCACGATGAAGTCCAGCATACAGATCGACCGCTCTATGCCGACGGCGCGGCAGGCGGCGGCCAATTGCCCCGTAAAGGCGTCCAGCGACAGATCCGGCGGCGGGGCCGGCACGATGTACGCCGTGCATGTCCCGAGCGTTTGAGAGTGGTCCATGATCTTGCGCGCCAGGCGGATGATCCGCGCGCGGCCGCCTTCGATCACGAAGTCGCAGCTATATTCCGGGCCTTGGACGAACTCCTCGATGACGGCCACGCTGCGCGAGTCGACCATGGCGCCGCCGGCTGCCCCCGCGCCGTACATGCGGGCGTCGTGATGAGTGGCCAGGCGGGCCGTGATGGTCGCCAGGGCGTCGGCGGCCTCGGCGGCGCTGCGGCAGAAGAAGATCAGTTCGCTGCCGCTGCCGGTGAGTGGCTTGAGCACGGCCGCTCCGGCGACCGCGTGCATGAAGTCCGCCGCATCGGCGGCCGTGCGCACCAGGCGGGCCGCCGGCGTGGGCAATCCCGCTGCGCTCCAGGCCTGCTTGCACGCCAGCTTGCTGCGGCACGCCGCCACCGCCGCCGCGGATGGATACGGCAAGTTCATCGCCTTGGCCAGCGACGAGGCCAAGGCCATCGATTCGTCGTCAAAGCACGCCACGCCGACGATGTTGTGTTTGAACCGCGCCGCGTGCGCCGTCACCAGCGCCAGGAGCTGCTCGTGTGGCAGAGATAGATCGGCTAGCAGTTCCTGCCCAGGCGGCGGCGCAGGTTCGGTAGCGGCGGCGCGGTGGGCGAAGTTGGTCAGGAAGATCGCGCGGTCCCCCAACTGCTGGCGGATGATATCGACGTAGTCCGTCGTGGTGCCGGCCACCAGGACGCAGTCATTTAGCACACGCTGCACTCCTGGACTCTTCATGGCATGCGTGCTCGGCGTGGTGGGGGATGTTGCTCAGCAAGTACAAGGGGCGCGGGGTCAGGTGGAAGAGGGTCTTCCACGAGAAGTCGCCGCAGAGGAAGTCGAGCCGGTCGAACCGCTCGCGGCAGCCGCGGCGCATGTGGTACACGTTGATCAGCTTGGCGGCGCCCTGCACGCAGCGGTCCGCCCCGCCGGCCACCAGCGTGTAGTGGTTGTTGTAGACGATGCCCATGTCCACAGCCGCCGCCTGCCCGTCCACCAGCAGCGCCGTCATGCGCAGCCAGCCGTTGGCGCGGGCCAGTTCCATCAGGCTGCGGAAGCCCTCGCGGAACCGTCCGTCGGCAAAGTACGACCGCTCGCCGAAGGCAGCCAAGTTCAACTCGACCATCCGGTCGAAGTCGGCCGCGTCGTCCAGCCGCCAGGTGACGCGCTGCTCGAAGGCGTCCAGCTCGCGGCGGATGCGCTTGGCCGACTTGTGCGAGAACTCGCCGCCCCAGTAGTTCTCCATGTCGTACCCGTATCGCGGCGGCTCGAAGAGATACCCGATCTCGTCGATCTCGCAGCGGTCGGTGGCGCCGTTGCCGGCGGGCAGCAGATACCGCAGGTGCCGCGGCCCGGGGCACAGGGCCAGCAGGCCCTCGAGCATCGCCTCGTCGCCGGCGATCAGGCGGTTCTGCTCGAGCCAGGTCTTGCCGCCCCAGGTCTCGCCGGGGAAGTACCCGTAGCAGCCGCCCTCGGCGATCCAGCTCAGCGGCAGGAGCCCGCGCACCAGGGAGTCCTCTTCGGCCGCGATGAACAGGGGCGCCCGCTGGAAATGCCGCTGGAAGCACATACGCACATCCCAGCGGTCAGTGAACGACTCCTGCACGACCGCACGCTGCCAGAGGTCCCGGCAGGCGTCGAGGTCCGTGATGACCCGGTACCGATACACGCTCTAGTGCCTCAGGTTGCTGTGCGTAATGCAGTGCGAACCCCCGAAGAATTTCTGCGCGAACTCGGCCACGACTTCCGGGTCGTACCCTTTGCAGCTGAACACGTCGAGGTAGACCGTGTTGGTCAGGTTGGCAAAGTGCGCGGAAATCAGCGAGGTCTCGATGAGCTGCACCATCGAATATCCGGCCACGCGCTCGTCTTCTCCGAAGTGGACGACCAGCGTTTCGCCGAAGCGCTTCATCTCGATCAGCTCGCAGAGCTCGGCCACGAACTGCTTGATCTTCTCGGCGTCGCGAATGGCCGCCGGCTCGCAGTCGTAGATGTCGATGCTCGTGGCCAAACCCCACGCCGATAGCTTGACCTCAGGTTCCACCGCCTCTTGGGTTTTCATTGTCTCTCCTCTGGGCCCAACCGCCGCCGGCACAATGCCCGCGGCGCCCGTGCCAAATATTTTCTACGAGTTATCCTTTTGCCGCCTCGGGGGGCTGTTGATGGCCGGCTTCCTGGATGAACCGCGCCAGGCTCGAGGCCATCGCCCCACGCAACGAGACGAACGTTTCGTCAATGTTCTCGTCCTGCGACGAGATCGCCGCGAACGAGTAGTATCCCGACACGAATCCCGCCACGGCACAGGCGATCCGCCGCAGCACCGGCTGGGGCGGGCGGTACTTCAGCACCGATGCCAGCAACCCCTCGACGCATTCGAGGTACTTGATGAATGGCGTCTCGATGCCCTGGTAGCCCTCTTGCAGCGTCAGGTCGCTGCGGCCCTGGAAGTACAGCACGAAGTCTTCCCAGCGATTGGCGAAGAACTCGATGTGCGCGGCGATCAACTTGTCCAGCACGCCGATGACATCGGTCTCGCCGCTGCAGCCGCGCTCGATGGCCGCGATCAGCCCGTCGAGCATTTCCTTGATCAACTCCCGCACGAGCTGAGGCTTGCCGCTGAAGTGGTAGTAGAACGTTCCCTTGCCGACATCCGCGCGGTCGGAGATTTCGTCGATCCGAGCCAAGTCGATCCCCCGCGTGGCGAAGACCGTGCGGGCCGCGTCGAGCAGCTTGCGGCGCGTGACCTTCAAGCGCCGCTGCTGGCGTGAAGGACTCCGCTTCGGTTTTGCATCTTCAACAATCATCATACTCAGGACCGACTAACCTCCCGATTTCGACTTTTTAGTCAACAACGACCATAAGGTCAACAACAATTTACAAAAAACTTCAAGTTTTTTAACGCCTTACGCTATCTATTGGGGGACGCAGTGAAGCCTTAGCCATTCTATTGCTGTTGCATACGCTACTGTCGAAGCAATCTTCTGGTGCTGGAGTACATACGCCCACCCAATAGGTGGTGTTTGAAATATGTTCGCAGTGTTTCACGTTTGCTGCATTCGTCCATTCATCCATCCATCCATCCATCCATTCCATCCATCTATTCATCCACCCATCCCGCTCTCATCGGCGATAGAATCCAGTAATGTATTTGTTGAGTTTCACAGCCATGATCGCGGCGTGCTTGATCGGCGCGTGGCATACACGCCCGGCGGCCGCCGCTATGCTCACGTACGCTGCGGCCGGCTTCGGGATGGTGGCGATGCTCTACCTCCTCAACCGCCCGCAGTGGTTTCTCAAGAGCCGCCGCGGCGTCGTCCACCCGGCGGCGTGGCTGCTGTACTGGCCGTACTTCATCGCCAACGCGGCGGTGTTCTACCTCCAGCGCATATTCTGGCCTGAACCGCCGGCTCACGAGATCGTCCCGGGCCTGTTCCTGGGCCAGAAGCTCACGGCCTACGAGGCGGCACGCTTTACGCCCACGCCGGCGGGCGTCGTCGACCTGACAGCCGAGTTCAGCGAGAACTCGATCTTCCGTTCCAGCGACGACTATCTGCTGCTGGCGACGCTGGACGGCACGGCCCCGACGAAGGAGCAGTTCGACTTGGGCGTCGAGCACATCCGCCGCTGCCTGGCCGCCGGAGCGGTATACGTGCACTGCGCACTAGGCCACGGCCGCGGGCCGACCATCGTCGCCGCGTACCTGTTAGCCGAAGGCAAAGCCGCCACCGCGAGCGAGGCGCTGGAACTCATCCGCCGACACCGTAAGACCATCCGCCTCAGAACCAACCAGATCCGCGCGCTTGAGGGGTATGTCGAAATGTTACATCGCACACTCCGCTCGTAGTGGCACCGTAAGGCGTCTCTCGGGAGACGTGGAATTCGGAAACGCCTTACGGCGTCAGGACGAACTCTTTACCCGCGATAGATGCAGCGGGAGGTGTCGGTTTCCCAGACTTCAATGGCTGACAGCAGCCCCAGGGCGGGCTTGATGCGGTCCCAGAGATATTTGCAGAGCACTTCGCTGGTGGAGTTCTCCAGGCCGGCGATCTCGTTGAGGCAGCGATGGTCCAACTCGCTCAGTACGCCCTCGACGGCCTGCTTGATCTGGCCGAAGTCGATCACCCAACCCGTGCGCGCATCCGGCGAGCCGCTGACGTGAACGTCCACGCGGTACCCGTGCCCGTGCATGCGGCTGCACTTGTGCCCGGCCGGCACGTTGGGCAACGAATGCGCGGCTTCAAATCGGAAGGTCTTGACCAGTTCGTAGTCCATCAATGACTCCAGTGAGGCAAACGAACAACCGACGACAAGGACGAGGACGAAACAACTCACAAGTCCATCATCCAATCATCCATCCATCCATCCATCCATCCATTCATCCATTCATCCGCACTATACCCCGCGCGTCGCGCTGGGCCACAGGATCTTATGTAGCTGCAGGCCCAGCCGCACGTCCAGCTTGTCTTGCAGAATCCACCCCGCCAGGTCGGCGCCGCTGAGGCGGGCGTTGACAGGGCTGAAGATCACTGTGCAGCGATGCGGCAGGTTGTGGTCGACGGCGGCCTCACGGGCCATTTCGTAGTCGGCACGGTCGGCGATGACGAACTTGACTTCGTCGCTGCGGCGCAGGCTCTGGACGTTGTCCCAGCGATTGGAGGCGCTTTGGCCGCTGGAGGGGCACTTGAAGTCGACGATCCGCACCACGCGCCCGTCCAAGGCGGCGATGTCGAGCGAGCCGTTGGTCTCCAGCAGCGTCTCGTACCCCGCGTCGCACAGGGCCGTCAGGAGATCGGGCGTCGCCGGCTGCATGAGCGGTTCGCCGCCGGTGACTTCCACCAACGGCCCGCCCAGGGCGGCCACCGCATCGAGTACGGCCGCGATGTTCATGGGCGTGCCTTCATTCCAGGCGTAGAGCGTGTCGCACCAGTCGCAGGCGAGATTGCACCCCGTCAGCCGCACCAGCACGCAAGGCCGCCCCGCGCGCGTGCCCTCGCCCTGGATGCTGCGGAAGATCTCGTTGACGATCAGTGTGCTCACGAAGTCATTGTACGCCAAGAGTGGAGGTCGGGGAAACAACCTGTCGAGTTCGGGCGCCGGCGCATCCTGCTTGCGGAATGCTTTGTCTTTTCTTAAAACAGAGGCGCACAGGTCGTGCGTCGGAGTATGGACAATGGCGAGAGAGCGCTGGGGCAGCAAGTTGGGCGTGATTCTGGCCGTGGCGGGCAGCGCGGTCGGGTTGGGCAATTTCCTGCGGTTTCCCGGAGAGGCGGCCCAGCACGGCGGCGGGGCGTTCATGATTCCTTATTTCATCGCCCTGGTGCTGCTGGGGCTGCCGCTGATGTGGGTCGAGTGGACGATCGGGCGCTTCGGCGGCGGCTTCGGCCACAGCACCGCCCCCGGTGCGTTCCAGACGATGTGGAACAAGAACCGGTTCATCAAGTATTTCGGCGTCATCGGCATCTTCGGGCCGGTGATCATCTTCATCTACTACGTCTACATCGAGAGCTGGCTGCTGGGGTACAGCGTCTTTGCGGCCACGGGGAAGTACGCCGCCTGCACGACGAAGGAGTCGATCGGATCGTTTCTGGGCCAGTACATCGGCGGCGGGGGCGAGCACTTCGGTTCGATGCTTGCGGCCTACGGGTTCTTCCTGCTGACGTTCGTCATCAACATCGTGGTGGTGTACTATGGTCTCAAGGGCGGCATCGAGCGGCTGTGCAAGTGGGCCATGCCGGCGCTGTTCGTCCTGGCGATCGTGCTGGTGGTTCGCGTTTTCACGCTGGGCACGCCGGACGCGGCCCATCCTGATCGGAACATCTCCAACGGCCTGGGGTATCTGTGGAATCCGGACATGTCCAAGCTGGCCGACCCCGGTCAATGGTCGGCAGCCGTTTCCGGCGTCGGCGCCAAGGGCGAGCCCCTCGGTGTCGGCGGGCGGCTCAACGCCCTGGCGCACGTGATCGACGCCGACATGTGGCTGGCGGCCGCGGGGCAGATCTTCTTCACCCTGAGCGTGGGCATCGGGGCGATATTGACCTACGCCAGCTATCTGCGCAAGGAAGACGACGTGGCGTTGGCGGGGCTGACCAGCGCGACGGTCAACGAGTTCGCCGAGGTGATTTTGGGCGCCAGCATCGTGATCCCGGCGGCCTTCGTGCTGCTGGGCGGGCAGGCCACTGCCGACTTCGCCAAGGGCGGCACGTTCAGCCTGGGCTTTCTGGCCATGCCGCTGGTGCTGGAGCAGTTGCCCGGCTCGCAGATCTTCGGGTTCGCGTGGTTCTTCCTGTTGTTCCTGGCGGGCATCACGTCGAGCGTGTCGCTGTCGCAGCCGGCGGTGGCGTTCCTGGAAGACGAGTTCAACCTCACCAAGCGCGAGGCGGTGCTGGTCTTCGGCGTCACGACGTTCATCCTCTGCCAGGCCGTCGTCTTCGGCGGCGTGCCGGTCATCGACGAGGTGGACTTCTGGGCCGTCAACTTCTGCCTGGTGGTCTTCGCGCTGGTCGAGGCGATCCTGTTCGCCTGGGTCTTCGGGATGCAGCGGGCCTGGACGGAACTGCACAGCGGTTCGGACATCCGGATTCCGGGTTTCTACCGCTTCGTGATCAAGTACATCACGCCGCTGTTGCTGCTGGCGATCCTGGGTACGTGGGCGTACCAGAAGCTCGGCGACACGATCCTGCTCAAGGGCGTGCCCCCCGCCGAGATGCCCGTGCGCATCATGACGCGCGTAATGCTGTTGTTCATCTTCGCCATCCTGTGCCTGCTGGTCTGGTCGGTGTGGCGCCGCCGCAACCGCCAGGAGCAAGGAGAACTCGCATGACCGCCTACGGCTGGATCTTTATGCTCGCCAGTTGGGCCATCATCATCGGCCTGGCCGCCTTCTGTTTCTGGCGCACGTTTCAGCCGGTCCGCAAGAGCCGCCAGGCCGACGCGCCCGTGCCTGAAAAGAGCGTCCTTGGCGGCTGATTCGGCCATTGCGGGCGAGAAGGACTTTACCCGCCGGTCAGGACGAGTTTTTCGCGCTGCAGGAGCTTGGCGCGGAGGGTGTCGCTGTCGGGGCAGTCGAGCAGGTCCTGGACGAACCGGCCTTCGTGGAGCATCGCGCTGAGGCGGGCCAGCACGTGCAGGTGGGTGCGTTCGTCTTTGCAGCAGATCAGGAAGTACAGGCGCGTCAGCGAGCCGTCGACGGCCCCGAAGGGCACGCCGCTGTGGGTGACGCCGGCGGTGACGAAGCTTTCGGCGATGTCGTACTCCAGCGGGTGGCGCGGGTGCGGCAGGGCCACGCCGGGGATCAGGGCCGTCGAGCAGATGTCCTCGCGGGCGCGGGTTTCGTCCAGGACGTGGTCGCTGCGGTAGGCCAGGTCGCCGGCCAGCGCCACCAGCCCGCGCAAAACCGAATCGCGCGTGCGGGCGTGGAGCGGCACGGCGAGGCCGCCGATGGGGATCATCGGCGCGATCAGCAGCGCCTCATGGTCGAAGCCGTGATGGGCGCTGACGCCGCGGGCGACGTCGCGCAGGCGGCGGCGGTCCATCTCATGGAGGCGCTGCTCGACCCAGTGGTCCACCTCGCCCTTGACGAACACCATGCGCGAGCCGCTCCTGCGGCAGGGAATGATCCCGCGCGAGGCGAGCTTCTGGACCTCGCGCAGGTCCATCTGCAGGTACGCGGACACCTGCTTGTCGGTCATCTGTTCGCGGGGCATACCCTTATCCTAACGCATACGGAGAGCCGATAGTAGCTATCAGCCGTGAAGAAGATTAACCACAGAGGCACAGAGATCACTGAGGTAGAAACAAAGACATGACGTTCCCGTTCATGCGTCTTCCTCTGGGCTTTCTGTGCCTCTGTGGTAAGTTTTTGACTGATAGCTGATGGCTTCCCGGATTTGACATGTACGGTGGCGAAAGCTACAGTGCAGGCACTGGCATGTCATCCTCCTGAAGGAATGGCTGATTACGAAAGGAAACGGTATGGCCGACAAGAGCGGACAGTTTGACTGGGTCATCAAAACCGCACAGACTGCCCTGTGGGTCACGCTGGGCGCCTTGGCGCTGGCGGTGCTGGCCGCGGCGGTTGGCGCCGTCGTCGAAATCGTTCGCGGTCATGCCATGCAGGCTCTGCCCCTGGCCGGCGTGATCGTCTGCGCCGCGGCCGCGGCGGCGTGGACCGTCGCCCTGTACGGGCTGATCAAGACCGTCGTCTCCAACGAGCAGGCGGTCTCGTCGATGGCCGACCGCCTGGCCGACCTGGAGCCGATCTTCGCCGACCAGCGCGACTCGATGCACATGCTGGTCGACCTGGGCAAGCTCTCCGACCAGGCCAAGAGCCTGGTGTACCACGAGGTCGAGGTCGAGGCCTTCCGCGAGGCCATCCACGCCGACCTGATCCGCCAGGACTACCGCTCGGCCCAGTCGCTGCTGGACTCGATCGAGCACAAGCTCGGCTATGCCGACGAGGCCTCGCGCCTCCGCGACGAGATGGAGTCGAACCGCAAGGCCAGCCTTGACGAGAAGATCGACACCGCCGTGCGGCGCGTGATGAGCATCGTCGCCCGCTACGACTGGTCGCGCGCGACGCGCGAAACGCGACGCCTGCAGAACCTCTTCCCCGACAATCCCAAGATCGCCTCCCTCGGCGAGCACGTCGAGCAGGCCCGCCTCAAACGCAAGAGCGAACTGCTGCAGGCCTACGGCGAAGCCACCCGAAAGAACGACGTCGACGCCGGCATCCAGCTCCTGACCGAGCTGGATTCGTACCTGACGCCCCAGGAGGCCGGGGCGCTGCGAGAAAGCGCCCGCGGCGTCTTCCGCGCCAAGCTTCACAACCTCGGCGTCCAGTTCGCCATCCGAGTCAGCGAGCAGCAGTGGGCCGAGGCCGTCTCCGTCGGCGAGGAAATCATCCGCAGCTATCCCAACAGCCGCATGGCCCAGGAAGTGCGCGACAAGCTCGGACAGCTTCGCACGCGCGCGGCCGCGGCCTCGCCGTCGGCCGGACAGAACGGCCCGATAACCTCTTGACCACGACGCTCAGACGATCCGGTGGCACAGCCTCTCCAGGCTGTGGTCCAGCCTGTGGCTGTCACAGTCTGGAAAGCCCGTGCCACATGGAACCGCAGCGCCTGTTCATCTATCGTGCGACCACGGCGATGCGAACCTTCGAGCACGCCGCCGCCACGCGCGACGTGGCCGAGTCCATCGTCATCCGCGTCGAGTTCTCCGACGGCCTGGCCGGATGGGGCCAGACCCTCCCGCGACCCTACGTCACCGGCGAAACCCTCGAATCCGTCGCCGAAGACATCGAGAACATCCTATGGCCCGCGGCACTGAACGGTTCGCTATGGAAGAAGACATTGGCGGGCAGCGTCAGCGGCGAAGCTTGCTCGCCGCGGTTGTTCAATTCCCAGCCGGCGCGCGGGGCAAGCCCCGCCGCTGACACGGAAGGTCCGTCGCCCTGCTGCGATGGCAATGCTCTTTCTTCCCTCGCGATGCCTTCTACCGACGCCGCCGGACGGTGCATTAACGCCGCCGCCTGCGCGATGGACCTGGCGTGCCTGCGCCGACTGGATACGGTCGACTCGCCCCCGTTGAGCAATACGATCGTCTCGCGTGTCTCGGGCGTGCTGGGTAGCCGCAGCGTCGCCAAGACCGCCAAGCGAACGCGCCTGATGCGCCTGGCGGGCCTGCGCGACTTCAAGCTCAAGCTCGGCCTGGGCGAAGACCTCGACCGCCAGAACCTCGCTGCCGTGCTGGGCCTGATCGGTCGTGACATTCTGGCCGCACGCTGCACCCTGCGTGTGGACGTCAACGGGGGCTGGGCCGTCGACGAGACCCCCGCGCGAGTCGACGAGCTCAAGGCCCTGGGCGTCTGCGCCGTCGAACAGCCGGTGTACGTCCCCGCCGCGGCCTTTGTGGAACTGGCCCGCGCATGCTCATTGCCGCTGATTGCCGACGAGGCCCTGCTGACGCCGGCCGACGCCGAAACGCTGCTGGCCGAGCCGAAAAAGATCTGGTGGAACATCCGCCTGTGCAAGAACGGCGGCCTGGTCAACTCGCTGCTGCTGGCTCGACAAGCGGCTGAGGCCGGCGTGACCTGGCTCTGCGGGGCCATGGTCGGCGAGAGCAGCATTCTCTCCGCCGCCCAGCGCCGCCTGCTGCAATACGCCCCGCCCGCGCGGTTCGTCGAGGGCAACTACGGCCGCCTGCTGGTGAAAGAAGACCTGACTGTCCGCTCGCTGCGATTCGGTTACGCCGGCAAACTCAAGCCCCTGCCCGCCGCGACGCCCCAGCGCCCTCTGGGCATTAGCGTCGATCCCGCGAGAGTCTTCCGCTGCAGTCAGCTCCTGCGACGCCTTGACGCTTGAAGAAGAAACTTTGCCACAGAGAGAAAGAAGGGGAGATTACTTTCTTGTTCTTTTCTTCGTGATCTTTGTGATCTCCGTGGCAATGTTGGTTCTTCCTCAACGGTCTCCTGCCTTCGCGGGGGGCAGGCAGCGACCTCAGCGGCTTATTCAATCCCCTGGAAGCCACTCGATGCGGCGGGAAGGTTACTCTTCGTCGTCGTCGAGGTCTTCGTCCTCGTCTTCGTCCTCGTCGAGTTCTTCGTCGAGGTCTTCGTCGTCGATCTCGTCGTCTTCGTCCTCGTCCTCATCGTCCTCGTCATCGAGTTCTTCGACGTCGTCGTCCCCTTTGATATCTTCGTCGTCCCAGAGGTCCATTATCGATTCCCTTGGCACGTCTCGCTGGATCATGGCCGGCCCTTTCTAATAATTGATCCGTCCGATCGTGATTCGCAGTTCCTATATCGGTAGAATTACGGCGGTAACTTTGCCCGCGTTTATTCTATGCAGAGGGTTCTATGCGAATCGTGTTCTGCGGCAGCGGATCGCTGGCCGTGCCCATCCTGAGCGCCCTCGCCCGCGCCGGCCACACGGTCCTCGAGGTCTTCACGCAGCCGCCGCGGCAGAGCGGGCGGGGGCGCCACGTGCAGCCCACGCCCGTCGCTCAGGCGGCGGCCGCGCTGGGCCTGGCCATGCAGGAGTGCGCGGCCATCAATGCTGCGCCGACGCGCGAGCATCTGGCCGCCTTGGCGCCGGATGTGATCGTCGTGGCCGACTACGGGCAGTTCATCAAGGACCCCACCTGTGCGACGGCCAAACACGGGGCCTTCAACGTCCACGCCTCGCTGTTGCCGGAACTCCGCGGGGCCGCGCCGATCAACTGGGCCATCATCCGCGGATTTGCCCGCACCGGCGTGACGACCTTCTCCCTGGTGCCCAAGATGGACGCCGGCGACATTTACTTGCAGCAAGCCACCGACATCGACCCGCGTGAAACGGCCGAGGACCTTGCGACTCGCCTGGCCGCACTCGGCGCGGACCTGGCCTGTCGCACGCTCGACCTGCTTGCCGCGGGCACGGCGATACGCACGGCGCAGGATGAATCCAAAGCCACCCTCGCCCCGCCGATGGCCAAGGCCGACGGCGTGATCGACTGGTCCGCAGACGCCGTTGCCATCCGCAACCGCATTCACGGAACGTGGCCCTGGCCGGGCGGGCAGACAGTCCTGCGCCGGCGCGACGGGCGCGAACAGCCCGTCATCATCGCCCGTGCCGAATCGCTCGACGCGCCACCAGCGGGCGAACCGGGGACGCTGGCCGACGACCTGACGATCTCCTGCGGCCGCGGCCGCCTGAAGATCCGCGAGCTCAAGCCCGCGGGCAAGCGCCTGATGGACTGGCCGTCGTTCGTCAACGGCGCCCATCCTACGCCCGGCGAGCGCATGGTCTGGGTAAGTTAGCGGCGGGGCAAGCCCCGCCGCTAAAGTGGACGGGGTATGTCTTTTCCCTCAGTGTTCTCTGTGCCCTCTGTGGTAAAGTTGTTTCCCTGACACTATGGACAAGAAGAACGTACAACATTCCGCTCGCGACATCGCTGTGCGGGCGCTGCTGGAGGGGCCCGCCCGCGCGGCTTCGGCGCTTGACATGGCGATCACCGCGGGCGAATTGTCATCGGCCGACGCGGCGCTGGCGCGCGAAATCACCCTGGGCAGCATCCGCCGCAAGGCCACGCTGACGGCCGTGCTGCGGGCCTTTCTGGAAAAGCCCGACCTGCGCCTGCCCGAGCCGATCTGGAAAATCCTCTCCGTCGCGATGTACCAGGTGCTGTTCCTGGACCGCGTCCCGGACTTTGCGGCCGTCAATGAAGCCGTCGAGCAGACCTCGCGCATGGGCTATCCGCGCCAGCGCGGGCTGGTCAACGGCGTGCTCCGGGCGATTCTCCGCGGCCTCGAGCCGCTGCAGCGCGGCGAGGTCGTACAGGCCTCCGACGTGATCCCCGTCGGCCCCAGCGCCATGCGGCGCTGCAGCAAGGCGATCTTCCCCGATCCCGAGCGTGACGAGGTCGGCTATCTCGCCGCGGCCGGCAGCATGCCCGAGCTGCTCGCCCAGCGCTGGCTCAAGCGCCTGGGCCTGCCGCGGGCGGCGATGCAGGCCGCGCTGCACGCGTGCACCAGCCCGGCGCTGGTGGCGCGCGTCAACACGCTTAAGTCCTCCGTCCGTGCGACGCTGGCGTCGATCAAGGCCGAGGGCGGCGAGGCCGTCGCCCACGACAACGGCCACAGCATCGTCCTCATCGGCGGCGGGCTGACCAACCTGACAGCGTTCAAGGAGGGCTGGATTCAGCCCCAGGACGCCACGGCCACCGCCGTCTCGTTGGCCGCGGCGCCGCAGGGCGGGTCAAACGTGCTGGATCTCTGCGCCGCCCCCGGCACCAAGACCGGGCACCTGGCCGAGCTGATGGGCAACCGCGGGCGAATCACGGCTGTCGACGTGAGCGAGAAGCTGTCGCTGATCGAGCAGGGCTGCCGGCGGCTGGGCGTGGACATCGTTTCGACGTGGCCGACCGACCGCCTGGGCGAACTACCGGCGGAAACCTTCGATCTGGTGCTGGCCGACGTGCCCTGCACCAACACCGGCGTGCTGGCACGGCGGCCGGAGGCGAAATGGCACTTCACGCAGGAGTTCCTGGCTGACGTGACGCGGGACCAGCAGTTTTTGATCGCGGCCGCCCAGGCGTTCGTCCGCACCGGCGGGCGGCTGGTCTACAGCACGTGCAGCATGGAGACCGAGGAGTGCGAAGGGCTCATCCAGCGGTTCATCAAGCGCCACCCCCGCATGCGGGTGATCTCGCAGAAAGTAACCCGCCCCGGCGGGGCGGAAAACCCCGCCCAGTGGCACGACGGGGGATTTGTTGCTATTCTGCAAAAAACATAGGACCAAAGACATAGGACCAATGGGACCAATTGGACCTATGAAAAACTCGTCCGCCCGGCGGGCAGGAACATACGTCCCATAGGTCCAATAGGTCCTATAGGTATAGGTTCTTTACTGTTTCAGTCATGGCCAAAAAGAAACCCCAAGATCAGAAACCGCGTGAGGTGCGCATCGCCAACCGCAAGGCGCGGCACGACTTCTTCATTATCGAAAGCGTCGAATGCGGTATCGAACTGACCGGGACCGAGATCAAGAGCCTCCGCGCCGGGCAGGCCAAGATCGACGAGGCCTTTGCCCGCATCCGCGGGGGGCAGGTGTTCCTGATCGGATCGTCCTTCGCCCATTACGCCCATGCGGCCGGGACGCTGCAGCATGAGGTCGACCGCGAGCGGCGGCTGCTGCTGCACCGCCGCCAGATCGAGCAGCTTGAATCGCACGTGCGCCAGAAGGGCAAGACGCTGGTGCCGCTGGCGATCTACTTTGCCCGCGGCTGGGCAAAGGTCGAACTGGGGGTGGCCGAAGGCAAACGCCAGTACGACAAGCGCGAGAGCATCCGCAAGCGCGAGCAGAACCGGGAAATGCAGCGCGCGATGCGGCATCGCTAGAAGGTTGCACCCGTGCCCTCTGACCGCACGCAACTGATCTTCGACGAAGAGTTCCTGGCCCGCCTGGGGCGGCTGAGGCTTCTCGTCAAAACCCTCGCCCGCGGCGGCTCGGGCGGTCAGCAGCGCAGCCGCCAGCTTGGCGACGGGCTGGAGTTCGCCGACCACCGCGCCTACGCCCGCGGCGACGACGTGCGGTTCATCGATTGGCCGTACTACGCCCGCATGGAGAAGCTGCTGCTGCGGCTGTTCCATCAGCACCACGAGGCCGACGTGGCGATCCTGCTGGACACCTCCGGCTCGATGGCCCCCGGCGGGCGGGAGGAGACGTTCCACTACAGCCTGCGCGTGGCGGCGTGCCTGGCGTACGCGGCCATGAGCGCCCTCAACCGCGTGACGATTTGGCCCTTCAGTGCAGAGCTGGGGACGGAGATGCGCACGGCCCGCAACAGCGACCAGATCCTGCCGCTGCTGGAGTATCTGGCGGGCCTGGACTGCGGCGGACACACGCACCTGCTGCGCTGCGTGGGGGAGTATTGCCGCCGCGCCGCCGGGCCGGCCGGCGTGTACATCGTCAGCGACCTTCTCGACAGCGTGGGCGAACTCTCCGACGCCTTGGCGTGTCTGCAGCAGCGGCCGGGCGAAACCACGCTCCTGCACGTGCAGTCGCCGGAGGTAGCACGTCCGCCTTGGCGCGGTCCGCTGCTGTTGCGCGACGCCGAAACCGCCAGGCCGATGACGGTGGAGGTGACCGAAGAGCTGGCCGCCGCGTACCGCCAGAGATGGGAGGCGTTCCAGAGCGGCTGCCAGCGCATCGCCGCCGTCCGCGGCGCCACGTATATCGCCGCGTCGGCCGACGAACCCTTCGAGCGCCTGATCCTGCAGACCCTCCGCAACAGCGGGCGGGGAGAGCGGGATTAGCGGGATTGAATTGGCCGCTGAGGTCGCTGAGGACTCAGAGGAAGAAGTCGCTTTGTCTGCTTACATCCTCAGCGGTACCAGAGGCTTGGTTCATCGGCCGCAGAAGCGCAATGAGCTGCAGGCCATGCCCGCGCCGGGGTTTCTTCCCTGCAAAAAAAACGTCGGCGCCCGGGCATCCAAACCCGGGCGCCCATCCGTGATGTATAAAGACGCACCGACGCCATCCGGTACGGGGTCGGTCCCTGACCAAGCTCGCCCGGCGCCTTCCGGGACGGGAAGAAACTTAGCTCTCAGCTATCAGCTATCAGCTCTCAGCTCTCAGTCATCAGATGATAGCTGACAGCCGACAGCTTATTTCAGTTGTTGCGACAGCGTCTCGATCAGTTCGCCCGTCGGGACGGACTTTGGGCCGGCCGGTCCGGTCCAGGTCAGCGGCTCGCCGGCCGTGATCATCTCGGCGACGCGCTGGACGGCCTGGACGACGGAGGAATGATGCTTGCCCATCGCCCGGCCGATCTCGGGGAAGCTCATCGTCGTGTGGCGGCGCGCCAGGAACATCGCGATCATCCGCGCCGCCGAGACCGGTCGCGTGCGGCGCGAGGAATGGATGTCGGCGGCGGTGATGGCGAAGTACGCCGCGACGGCCGACTCGATGTCGCCCAGCGTCAAGGCGCTGTCGGTGCGGGCGAGGTGGTCGGACAGGGCGTTGACGGCCAGCGGCAGGTCGATGCCCTTGCCGCCCAGTTCGGACAGCGCGGCCAGCTTGATCAGCGCCCCTTCGAGCTCGCGGACGGAGCCGCGGATGTGCGTGGCCACGAAGTCCAGCACGTCGGCGCCCACGCGGAGTTTCATCACGCGGCTGCGGCGGGCGAGGATCTCCATCCGCGTGTCCTTGTCGGGCGAGTCGATCTTGACGACCATCCCGGCGACGAAGCGGCTGACGAGCTGCGGGTTGAACTCGCCCACCAGTCGCGGGTGAGCGTCGCTGGCCATGACGACCTGCCGCCCGCCGGCCTCGATGGTGTTGTAGGTGTGGAGGAACTCGTCCTGCGTGGCCTTCTTGGCGGCCAGGAAGTGCACGTCGTCGATGGCCAGTATGTCGAGGTTACGGTATCGCCCGCGGAACTCGTCGACGCGCTTGGCCCGCAGGGCCGTGATGAACTCGTTGGTGAACTGCTCGCCGGTGACGTATCGCCACGTGCACGGCCGCCCGTCGCGGCGGCGGCGCGAGACGGCGTTGCAGATGCCCTGCAGCAGGTGCGTCTTGCCCACCCCGCAGGGTCCGTGGATGAACAGCGGGTTGAACGGCGGGTTCGGGGCCTCGGTGACCGCCAGGGCGGCCGAGTACGCCATGCGGTTGCTGGCGCCGACGACGAAATCATCCAGCTCGCCCCGCAACGGGGCCGTCGCCGGCGCGCGGCGCGGACGCAGGCGCCCCTGCTGGGCCTTGGCGACCAGGTCGGCCTGGGTGTCCAGGTCGTTCTTGCGGCACTCGCCGGTCAGGGCCGCGTCGACGGTGACGATAACCGGCAGCGTGCGGCCGGTGTGTTCGGTGACGACGGCCGCGATCTCGGCCTGGAAGTGCGTCTCCATCCAGTTGGCCACGAAGGGGTTGGGGACGCTGACGCGCACGTGGGTGTCTTCGACGTCCAGCCGCGTGCCGTGGCGGAACCAGGCGTTGAAGCGCTGCGGGCCGATGCGATGAGCCAGCATGGCCAGGATGGTGCGGGGCGGATTGTCTGCGCGCAACGATGGCGCTAATGCCGTCATGCTCTTTTTCCCTGTCCCTGGGCTGCCGCGGGCCGACGCCCGCTATCCTCGGCGGCACAGGCCTTCCAGCCTGTGAGTCACAGCCTGAAAAGGCTGTGTCACTTGCGGCGAAGCGATTGCCCGAACCCAAATCAACTGCAACGAGTGCTGAATCTAAGCACGTCTGAGCGTCAGTACAATTACAAAACACGGCGTTTCTTATCCACAACGCTCAAGGCGTGATGACTGGTGGAGTTGGGTTGGAAAAAAAAACTTCCTCCACAAGTTATGCACAGGCTTATTCGCCCACTCTGACGCCATCTGGCCAGAAGGATGCGTCGCATGACGATGTTCATCGCCCCAGCAACTCGAAAAGTGCTTGTTTTGCGGGAGAATCGCTCGCAGTGTCGCTGTCGCCGAGCGCATCGGCTGCGCGAATCAGCAAGTCCGCTTGTCGCTGCGTGAACGCCGCCGGCGCGCGCGGATCCAGATCGAGC
This sequence comes from Phycisphaerae bacterium, assembly GCA_039683615.1. GTDB lineage: Bacteria > Planctomycetota > Phycisphaerae > SM23-33 > SM23-33 > JAJFUU01. The sequence goes on along the minus strand of JBDKRA010000012.1, from coordinate 55,012 downwards.
AAATCCAGCCGCTCAAGTATCGCATCCGCCAGATCGTCAAGCCCCTCGCCGCTGCGGGCGGAAATGGGAATGGGGAACTGGGGAACCGGTTCCATCTTGCCCGGTTCCTTGTTCGCGGTTTCCAAGTCCCTTTTCGTCCGCACGCAAATCACGTTCTGCTTGGCCAACCACTGCGGCGCCGTCGGCGCGCGATCGTCCAGCAGCAGCACCAGGTCCGCAGCAGCTGCGCAAGCGCGGGCGCGATCGATGGCCTGCTGGTCGATGGCTTCGGCCGCACCCGACCAGAGTCCGGCCGTGTCGGTCAGATACACCGGCAGGTCGCGCAGCAGCGCCGGTTCGCGCACCCAATCGCGCGTGGTGCCGGGCTGGTCGTGCACGATGCTGACCGCCCGCCCCGTCAGGGCGTTGATCAACGTGCTCTTGCCGACGTTGGGCGCCCCGACGAGCACGACGTCGGGCGGATCGAGTAGCCGCCGCATGCGTGGCAGCGTCCGCGCGGCCTCGCGAAGCGACTCGCTTGTTAGCGGCGGAGCTTGCTCCGCGGGTCTTACCCCGTGCAGGAGTGTCTGGATCAACTCGCAGGCCAGTTGGCTCAGCCCCGCCGACCATTGATTGCTGATCGCCGCCAGCACGCGTGGGCTGCGGGCGTCGATGACGGCCGAGAGCATCTCGCGCCCGATCGCCGGATTGTTCCATTTGGGATGGGCGGCCGAAAGGGCGGGCGGGGCCTGGTCGGCCGGCAGAACCTGCGCCCCGTGCGAGGCCAGCAGTTCCAGCACCGCTCGGGCGACAGCCGGGCCGCCGTGGATGTTGATCTCGAACCCCTGCGATGTGCGACAGAGCACGACCTGGTCGAGCACTTCGTCGCCGCGTTTGATCACGCCCAGCTGCATTCCTTGGAGTGCGGCGGCAGCGACCTGTCCCTTGGGGACGCCGCCTTGGATGTTTTTCACAAAGATGTGGCCGAGAATGTCATCAGCCCCCGCGCCGGACAGCGAAATAACCGCGATTCCACCGCGCCCGGGCGGGGTGAGAACTGCAGCGTAAGAAGCGCGTTCGCTCATCCTATCGTTCCGTTACCCCCCGCTGCGCACCCATGACGACCCGCAAGAAACAGAAACGCGTGTCGCCATGCCACCCTATCCATCCATTACCCCATCCACCTATGCCACACGTCGGGCCCGAACAACATCCCGGGCGGCGTCCCCGAGGGACAGGTCGTTGCCGCCGCGCTCCAGGGGGCTATTCCGCGTCTTCTTTGGCCAGGGCGTTGTAGTACGCCATCGCCACGCCGCGAAGGACCAAGTCGGGCACGACGGCTTGGACCAGCGAGGACTCTTCAATCTCGCCCACGACGGCCGCGGCGTCGCCGCCGGTGGCGATCACCAGCGGCCAATGGTTCAGCGCCGTCGCGTAGGCCTCGACGAGCATCTGCAGGGCCCCGCGGGCCGAGGCAAAGAGGCCCGCCAGAATGGCCTCGCGCGTGTCGGCGCCGAAGGCCCATGTCGGGGCCTCGACGGTTACCTGCGGCAACTGCGCGGTGTGCTCATGCAGCGCCGCGGCCGACAGGTGCAGCCCGGGAAATATCGCCCCGCCCTGGAACACGCCGCCGTCGTCGACGCAGTCGATGGTGACCGCCGTGCCGAAGTCGGCCACGACACACGCGGCGCCCAGCCGGTCGTACGCCGCCACGGCCGCGCAAAGGCGGTCCGTGCCGACGACTTCGGGATGCTTCAGGGTGGTCTCGATAGGCAGCGGCAGATCCCGCCCGACGACCTGCACCGGCGGCGCCCCGGCGGCCATCGCCGCCCGTTCCAGATGCGCCAAGGCCGAAGCATTCACGCTGCAAGCGGCAAAAGCTTTGGGGTCAGGAATTTCGTCCCACGCGGCTTTGATCGCCGCCGCGATAGCGTGTTCGTCGTCCGAGGACACGACAACGACATCGCTGACGTCTTCGCCCTTGATGCACGCGATGCGAATGTTCGTGTTGCCCACATCACAGGCAAGAACCGACGGGATTTCTTCGATCTCCATGTTCTCATCCTAGCACGATAGCGGTCGAGCTTGCTCGACGCGGTCGTAATCTCGTACAACCGCGCGGGGCGAGACCCGCCGCTAACGAGGTTATTCGGCGCTCTTGCCCATCTCCTGCAGCTTCTTCCAGATGGTCTCGCCGAACTCTTCCAGGCCTTTGCCCGTCGCCGCTGAGATCGCGATCACGTCTGCGCCGATGGCTTTGCGGAACTTGGCCAGGCGCTTGTCGCTGTCGGTGAGGTCCATCTTGTTGGCCACGACGATCTCGGGCCGCTCGGCCAGGGCGGGGGAGTACTCGGTCAGCTCCTTGCGGATAGTCTTGTACGCCTTGACCGGGTCGCCCTCCAGCGGCGAAATATCCACCACGTGCACCAGCAGCCGCGTGCGTTCCACGTGCCGCAGGAACGCATCGCCCAGCCCCGCGCCGGCGTGGGCGCCCTCGATCAGCCCGGGCAGGTCGGCCATCACGAACCGCCGGAAGCCCGCCAGTTCGACGATCCCCAGGCACGGCGTCAGCGTCGTGAAAGGGTACGCCGCGATCTTCGGCCGCGCGTTGCTCAGGCGGGTGATCAGCGTGCTCTTGCCCGCGTTGGGCATGCCGACCAGTCCCGCGTCGGCGATGAGCTTGAGCTCCAGGTGCAGCGACCGCTCCTGCCCCGGCGCGCCGGGCTCGGCGTAGCGGGGGGCCTGGTTGACCGAGGTCTTGAAGTGCACGTTACCGCGCCCGCCCTTGCCGCCGGCGGCTACGGTCACCTGCTGGCCAGGCTCCGACAGATCCGTCAGCACCAGCCCGGTCTCGGCGTCGCGCACGATCGTGCCCGGCGGCACGAGGATGACCAGGTCCTGCCCGCGGCGGCCGTGGCATTTGGCGCCAAGTCCGTGCTCGCCGCGCTCGGCCCGCCAGTGGTGTCGGCCACTGAGGTGCTGCAGGGTGTTGTACGACTCGTCGGCTCGCATGTAGATGCTGCCGCCGTCGCCGCCATCGCCGCCGCTGGGTCCGCCTTTGGGGATAAACTTCTCGCGCCGAAAGGCCATGCAGCCGTTGCCGCCGCCGCCGGCGACGACAATGATGTCGACCTCGTCAACGAACGCCGCCTTGCCGGTGATCTGTCCTGGATCCATCATAAAACCAGTGGTGAGTTGTGAGTGGTGAGTGGTGAGTGAAGACTACCGTCCAAAAGTCGTGAGTTGCACTGAGCGAGGGGAGAGTTCTTTTCTTTCTACTCACCACTCACCACGCACAACTCACCGCTATCCCTACAGCACATCGACGTAGCGGCCTCGGTAGGTCACCGTGCCGTCTTTAAGGGCGAACAGGGTGTCATCGCGTCCGCGGCCGACGTTGTGCCCGGCTTTGAGCGGCGTGCCGCACTGGCGAACGATGATGCATCCGGTGGTGACGGCCTGTCCGCCGTAAACCTTCACGCCGCGATACTGGGGGTTTGAATCGCGCCCGTTTCGCGTCGAGCTTTGTCCCTTTTTATGCGCCATGACGTTGCTCCCGAGTCAGTACCGAATCTTTCCTACAGGTTAGACCCGTCACTATAGAAAAGCGACTGCGGGATGTCAAACGATTTATCGCAGCGGCTGCCAACAAAACAAATAAAGAATGTTGTGTACCTCCAGGAGAGATACTATAATTTTTATGTTCGGTTCGTCGAAAAACGGGAACTGTTACGGGACAGCCGTATTGTCAGTCCACGCCACAATCTCGCGCATGACGCTCCTGACTCCCTGGGCCGGAAATAGCGCCCCTTTCAGAAGGATCCACGAAAGTGTAAAGAACGGATCCAACGCCCTGAAGCAGGAGAATCCTCAATGGGCAAGAAACTGTATGTCGGTAACCTCAGCTACAACGTCAACGACGCGGACCTGTCGCAACTGTTCGCGCAGCACGGCACTGTCGAAAGTGCCGTGGTGATCATGGACAAGATGTCCGGCCAGAGCAAGGGCTTTGGTTTCGTCGAGATGGGTAGCGATTCCGAAGCCCAGGCCGCCATCAGCGCCCTGAACGGCAAGGAATACGACGGCCGCGCTCTGACCGTCAACGAAGCGCGTCCCCAGGTCAAGCGTCCTGGCGGCGGCGGTGGCGGCGGTCGCGGCGGTTACGGTGGCGGCGGCGGTGGCGGCGGTGGCCGCGGCCGCTACTAGTCGGTAAATGGTCCATCGCTTCGGCGAAGGCCCATGAAACCACAAACAGACGAAGGGCTCCTGAGCAATCGGGAGCCCTTTTTTTACGCGCTTGCGTAGCAGGTTTTGGAACGCCGAAGAACCAGCAACTTTGCCACCGAGACCACGGATAACACAAAGAAAACAAAGAAAAACAAAGAAAAAGAGTAACAGGACGTCTCTTTGCGCCCTTTGTTGTCTTTGGGGTGATTATCCCCGCTGTGCCCTTTGCTTTGAAATCACGTCGCCTGTGCATCTGAACAACTGACTACAGCGGCAGAGACACCGAGAGGGGGACGGGGGATAAGTTCAACCGCAAAGATCGCAAAGGGCGCAAAGGGAAGGAGTCGTATATTGCCTCTTTCAAACACCTTTGCGTTCTTTGTGACCTTTGCGGTTAATGTTTCTTCCCGCCTTCTCATCGTTTCGGGTGAACCGAAGGTTTATGATTTGACTGTCGTCAGTTGTTTGAGCCAAATCGTGGTGGAGAAGAATGTCCGATCTGGTGAGAAATCCGATTTTCTGCTTGCAAATCGCGCGTTTGGTGGTAGGATCGCGCCAGTCAGGGTTGATTGCCCCGTTTATTGCCCCAGGAGAGGCTGCTCGAACAATCGGCGGCCGGGAAGCAGAGACGGAGGCGGGCACATCTAACCCTTACAGTACTATCTTCGTCACTTGGTGTGCGCAGTTGATTTGATGAACTCACTTACGGGTTGCCGATGCAGCCGGTTTATCGTTAGGAACGTGTAAAGGAGCGAGTAGATGAGTAAGAACATGATTGTGTCGATCTGTGCAATTCTTGCGTTGGCCACGGCCGCCCAGGCGAACTTGATCACGGACCCGGGGTTTGAAGGGCTTTCGCCTACAGGAACGTACGGGGCAGGTGTTTACTTGGGGGGGCACACCGATGGGTGGCTTTGCAGGACCGTTCCCAACGGCTACCAGGGAACCTACCTGTACTGGGACTTGGGCGCCCCTCAGCATCAGTACCTCCACCTCAACAATGCATTGGTTCAGCAAGTGTTCAATACGGTGGCAGGTGCCAGCTATGATGTCAGCTTCAAGACATTTGCCACTGAAACCGCGGTTGGGAAGTACGTCGACATATGGATGGATGCCGGTAACACCGTCGGCGTGAGCAATAACGGCGACTTGTTTCATTACAATACCGGCGCCATTACCATGAGTTGGGAAACCTATTCGTTTTCGTTCATGGCCACCAGCGCCCAGACCACCATATCTGTCCGAGGCAACCTGAGGCTGGCGGTTGACGACTTCAGCGTTGAGCAGCAGATCACGGTCCCCGAGCCGGCGACGATGAGCTTGCTGGCCATCGGCGGGCTGGCGGCCTTGATTCGCCGCAAACGCAGCTAGAGTGTATTGAGTCAATGGCTCAGCCTGGAAAGGCTGTGCCACCAAGAAACGAAAGACCCCGCTCCGGCGGGGTTTTTCATTGGTGCATCGCAACGGCGGCACTAACAACCTTGCCACAAAGATCACAAGGAACACAAAGGAGTAAAGGGCGCATGGACTTCTCTTTGTGGCCTTTGTGATCTCTGTGGCAGGTTGTTTCCCGTTTTTCGCTCTCCCGACCTCAGCGATATCCGCAATCCGCAACGCTCAGGCCTTGGGTTTGCCTGCGGCGGGTTTTGGGGCGGGTTTGGGCGCCGGCGGGACCGTCTCGCCGGGGACGCGCACGTGCCAGGCGTTCTTGGGGCTCAGGCTGGCGGCGCCGTCTTGGCCGAATCGAAGATCAATGCGGCCGCCCAGGCTACCGGCGAGCTTCACGCGGTGGAATCCCTTGGCCAGCGCCACGGGGAAGAAGGTCCAGCCCTTGCCGCTGTGGGTGAAGGTGCGGGCGTCTACCGTCAGCACGGCTGCCTCGGTGCTGTAGAGTTGGAACTGGTGGAGGCCGCTGTCGTTGGCCTCGACAAAGCCTTCCAGCGCGTTGGCGCCGGTCTTGGAGACGCCTTTGAACCCCGCCGGCAGCGTGGTGGCGGTCTTGGGCATTTCGGTCCCCGCCGTCAAAAGCAGTCCCGGCGCGAGGGCGGCTGTGTTGACCGTTTGCGCCGGCAGTGGCGAGTCGGGAAGGATCTCCAGTTCCAGCGGCGGGCTGGCCGCCTGCATCGCCCCGGCGGGCGTTGCGATGTCGGCCACGGCCTGCACGCGCACCGTGCCCAGCCCCAGGGCCGCAGCGGGGATGCTGACCGTGGCGGCGCCGTCGGCGGCCACGCCGAGCGGGCGGGTGTTGTGCATGAGGGTAATCCGGGTCGCATCCTTGGCCGCGACGGTGAACTGCACATTCTGGCTCAGCGTGAAGCTCTTTGCCGCGGCGGAGAGTTTCACGCTGTGGCCTTGGTTGTCGACGCTGAAGGGCACGATCGTGCTGGTGCGGGTTTCCTTCGCGTCGGCTCCGACAGCCACGCAACGAAGCTCGTGATATCCGTCGGCCCCGGCGGCCGTGTTCATCAGGACCGACTTGCCGGGCGCGGTGGCGGCCACCCATCGACCGTCGACGAACAGCTCGAATTGCCTGACCGGTTCGCCGGCGGAGGCGGAGGGTTTGATCTCGATCTTGCCCGACAGCGGCTTGTCGGCCGCCAGGCTGGCCAGCGTGACCTTGGCCGGTTTGGCCCAGGGCTGGCACAGCGCGTCGCCGACGGTGAGCAGTTCGTAGGGCGACTGCACGGTCTGGTACAGCGCCTCGGCCAGGCTGTACCCTTGCGCGTAGATGACCTGGATGAAAGGCGTGGGGAACTTGGACTGCGTGGCGCCCGGTTCGGTGACTGTGCCGCAGGTGCCGGCGGCGCCGTGGCGCATCAGCACCGTCAGCGGGGTCTGGCTGGAGGCGAAAAAGATACCTCCGCCGCGTTCCGAGCCATAGACCAGGACGGCCGCCCAGCTTGTGAGATTATGGCAGAACGCCCCAGGAAGCACCTGCGCCTCCTTGGGCCAGGAGTAGCCCGCCATCCCGGTCATCAGGCCGGCGATATCTTTCTCTTTTGGGATCGAGCCCTTGAGCATCTGCGACTGCACGCCCAGCGCCTGCGCCGCCTCGGCGGCCGCCGGATACGCCCAGAGCTGAATCTGCGTGCGGATGTCGCCGCTGTTCATGAAGTAGAACGTTCCCTTGGGGCACGTGCCATCGGCGGCGGCGCTGCGTCGCAGATAATTGCGCACCTCGTCGAGGCTGTTGCCCCGCCCGCTGGTCACCGCCAGCATCGTCGAGAGCAGATATTGCCGGGTCTGGCCGCCGGGGGCGACGCGGTTGCCCTCGCGGTCCCACGCGTAGCCGGCGCGGAACCCCAGCGGCGGCTGCGTCGAAACGTTGGCGTCGTACGCCGGCGTCGACATCTGATTGAGCAGGGCCGCCCAGTTCTTGTGCGAGTGCAGCGCGGCGAAGATTTCATTTCGCTCGACAGCCGGGCGGCTGCGGAACCCCTCGTCCGCGGCGGCGGAGAGCATCGCCATGGCCTCGTCGTTCTTATTCTGAGCGGCCAGGCAGCACGCCAGGCTGAAGTGCATGGTTCCGCGGGCGGCGGGGATGCCCAGCAGCGGGCGAAAAAGCTTCTCGGCGCCGGCGTAGTCGCGCGAGGCCAGCGCCGCGGCCGCCGCGTTCATCTGCCGGCGCTGCTCGTCGCTGGGGGCGGCGACGGCGCCGGTGCGCACGGTGCGGCGAAAATAGCCGTTCTGGGCCGAGCCGAACTGCGTCTGTCCCGAAAGCACCATCTGGTAGAAGTAGGTCAGGCTCGTCAGCGAACCCAGGCCCATCTGCGGTTTGGCCGCGGCCGTCGGCGCCGAACCCATCGGATAGCGCGCGGCGTAGGGAATGTCGCTGGAGTAGGCGATGCAGTCGATCTGCCCGCTGAGCCCGCGAGACTTGATGGTCTCCAGAACCGGCTGAAGGATCTTATTCTTGAACACATCGAGCGAGACGATCTCGAAGTTGTCCTGGTTGCCCAGCGAGAGGTAGATCACGTTGCCTGCCGGTATGTGGCGAACGTGTACGTACTCGTTGGCAACGGCCTTGGAGGCCCAACTGTCCTCGTTAACGACGACGGCGACGTTCTCCGGCGCCAGTCCGGCGCGGGCGGCGGCGCTCAGGAGCATGAGGGTCGTGGCGCAAATGACTGTCTTAGCAGAGGGCATGATGTCGTCTCCCGCCGGCACTATATCCGATATGCGATATCCGATATAGCAACAATATAACACAAGGCGGACATGAATCCCTCCCTCGCGTTGTTCAATCGCATAGTGCATATCGCATATCGGATATCGGTGGCGAAACCATTTGCGGTATGATGGGTTGATTCTTGCCCGAGCAGTGAGAGGCGATGACAACACGGTCGGTCATTCTGGGTCTGGTGCTGGCGGCGCTGATCTGCGGCCTGACGTTCTTCAATGACATGGTCCTGCACGGGACCTTCATGGTGGGCAATTACATGCCCATCTCGGTCTTCGGCGCGCTGTTCGTTCTGGTGGTGGTGGCCAATCCGCTGCTGGGCCTGCTCTCGCCCGCGCGGCGGTTCTCGGGGCTCGAGCTGGCGGTGGTGGTGGGTCTGGCGCTGGTGGCCTGCAGCATTCCCGGGCGCGGGCTGATGCACTTCTTCACCACCACGCTCATGTTGCCCCACGATCGCGCCGCCAGCAGCGCCGACTGGAAGAGCACCGAGGTCATCAAGATCCTGCCGCCGCAGATGCTCGCCGACGCCAACGCCAAGGACGCCTCGGCGTTTTTGACCGGCATCGGCGAAGGCAATCCCCACTTCGGTCCCGGCGACGTTCCCTGGCGGCAATGGACGCGGACGCTGACGTTCTGGCTGCCGCTGCTGGGGTGCCTGTCGCTGGGGATGATCGCCCTGGCCGTCGTGGTGCACCGCCAATGGTCGCATCACGAGCGGCTTCGCTATCCCATCGTCACTTTCGCCGACTCGCTGATGCCCGATCAGCAGGGCAACGTCAGCTCGATCCTGCGAAACAAGGTCTTCTGGGTCGCGGCGCTGCTGGTGCTGGCGGTGCATCTGGTCAACTACTGGGCCCTCTACAGCCCCAACATGTTCAGCATCCCGATGTGGATCGACTGGCGCCCTGTCACGCGGCTGTTCCCGCAGTTCAACCAGGCCGGCGGGTGGTGGCTGGTGATCCAGCCGATCTGCCTGACGGCCGTCGGCTTCGCGTTCTTCCTCTCGCTGGACTTGTCGCTGTCGCTGGGCCTGGCGCCGTACTTCTACCTGACGGTGGTGGCGATCTTCATGAGCCGCGGCACGTCCATCGAGAAGGGCGCGTTCTTCGTCGTCTATCCCGGCGCGTTCGCGCACGCCGGGGCGTTCTTCGGCCTGTTCCTGATGCTCCTGTTCTCCGGGCGGCGGTACTACGGCAGCGTCTTCGGCCGCGCGCTGCTGCTGCCGGTCTCGCGCGAGACGCAGCCGTCAGCCGTCTGGGCGGCCAGGCTCTTCCTGATCGCCATCGTCGGCTTCGTGCTGCAGCTTTGGCTGGCGGGGGTCGATTGGCCGCTGGCGATCCTGTACTCGATCGAGGCCGTCATCATCTACACCGTCATCTCGCGCATCGTCGCCGAGACGGGAACCTTCTTCATCCATCCCTACCACTTTCCGTGCATGGTGCTGCTGGGGTTTCTGGGAATCTCGGCCATCGACGTGCGGTCGCTGGCGATCATGATGATGGTCTCGACGCTGGCGTTTGTGGGCTCTCGCGAGGCGGTTATGCCCTTCATGGCCACGGCGCTGAAGCTCTTCGAAAGCCGCGGCGGGCAACCGCACAGGCTCGGTCGCCTGGCCGCAGTCGCGCTGCTGCTGGGCCTGGCGGTGGCCATTCCCGCCACGCTATACATCCAGTACGACAAGGGCGCCCGTAACGTCAACGAGGAGTGGACGCGCGAGACGGTCCCCTTCTACGCCCTCAACGCCATCGCCGGCTTCAAGAAGCAGATCGCCACGACCCCCGAGCTGCGCGAGCAGCAGGGCGTCACCGGCCTGGGACGCTATCTCAACGCCAAGGCCGACGCTCCGGCCGTCACGGCCTTCGGCGCGGCGCTGGTGCTGGTGCTGGCCTTCAGCGCCTTGCGGATGCGGTTTACGTGGTGGCCGATCCACCCGGTCATCTTCGCCGTGCTGGGGACGATGGAGAGCAAGACCCTGGCCAACTCGTTCCTGCTGGGGTGGCTGATCAAGCTCATTGTCACGCGCCTCTTCGGCAGCCGCGGGTACCAGGGGCTCAAACCGATCATGATCGGCCTGATCGCCGGCGACCTGATGGGCGGGATCATCCCCATGATCCACGGCGCGATCTACTACCTCGTCACCCACACCAGCCCACAGTCGTTCCGTGTCCTGCCGGCGTAGAACCATTTCCAATTTCCAATCTACAGTCTCCAATTGAACAACAAAACGTTGCCGTGTCGCGTTCACAAGTCTTGTTGTTAAATTGGAAATTCCAAATTGGAAATTGAAAATGCCCCGGCCCCTCAGACACATCTGTAAACCAAATCGGTCTCCATCCCCATCGCCTTCATCTCCGGCACGATCTGCTGGTAGAAGCGGTTGCCGTCGACATAGTAACCGGCCGTGGGTTCGAGGCCGGCGATGCGGGCGATCCAGAAGCGGTTGAACAATTCCATCATGCACTCGCGGATGTACTTGCACAGCATCGACGACAGCGCCACGCACAGGTGCTGCTCCTCGGCCTCGACCTGATAGCGGATCTCGGCCACGCGGTGTGGCACAGGCGTGCCGTCGTGTGGCATGGGCGTCCCGCCCATGCTCTTGGGTGGCATGGGCGTCTCGCCCATGCTCCCTGGCCTTTCCGTAACGCGGTACGCGCTGAACGTCTCGCTCTCGTCGAGGATCTTGAACTGTGCCTCGGGGAAGATGCGCTGGAGGCCTTCGAGGTAGTTCCGCCGCCCGCCCTGGCGGTCGACGTCGATCTGCACCCGGCCCGGCGGGCTCTGCTGCCACAGGTGCGCCAGCAGGCGCGCCACGATGTCGCCCAGCGTGACGGCCTTGCTCCGCGTCGCGCGGACCAGGCGGTTGTAGTGCCCGGCCTCGAGCACTTCGCTTCGCATGCAGACGCACTTGACTCCGGTTTGCTGCATCGCCGTGCGCAGGGCGGCCGCGGGAAGGTCCACTGCTGCCGGCGTCAGGCATGCCGGAAGAGGCAGGTCCTGACCGGCGTACCAGGGATATTCGTCCATCACTTTGAGCATGGCCGGGCAGACGAAGCCCAGCAGCGCCCGCAGCGACTGCGGCCGCTGGCCCAGCGTGCTCAGGAACGCCAGGGCCCCCAGTTCCAGGTGGTCCAGGGCGCCGGCTCGCTGGCGGTGGTAGAGTTTCTTGCTGTCGCCGATGACGATACGCTTGCGGGTGCGTGAGATCTTGTGCGAGACGGCCAGCGACAGTGTCTGCCAGAGCGATTTGTCCAGCAGCTCGTCGGGGACTTCAAAGGCGCTGGCCGATACCACCAGCGGACCGAGCACCGGTCCCAGCCCCGCCTCATCAATGCCCGCTATGATCGCCATGGTTCTCCCGTAGCATGGGCGTCCCGCCCGTGCTCTTGGGTGGCATGGGCGTCTCGCCCATGCTCTTTCGTTTTACACGGGCGAGACGCCCGTGCTACTCCTGCATCGCCAGGGTGCGGTAGACCGCTGCGGTCTGCTCGACAGCCGCGGCTACCGAGTGATTCATCCGCACGTATTCCAAAGCTCGCGCCGCCTGGGCGGCCGCCGTCTCAGCGGCGCATAGCAGCGTCGCCAGCCTGGCGTCGAGGTCTTCCCTGTCGCCGGAGCGGAACAGCGAAGCCGTCGCGCCGTCAATCAGGAAGTCGCACGCCGGCTGGCGGATGCTCAAGATCGGCGCCGCGGCGGCCATACCCTGCAGGCATTGCAGATCGACTCCGCCGGGCGAAACGGGCGCCACGTACAGGTCGGCGCTGCTCATGATCTGGCCGACATACTGCGAGGGCTGCTCGGGCACCATCGTCACCTGCCGCGCCAGTCCCAGGCGAGCGGCCGCGCGCCGCAGGCGCCGCTCGGCCCCGCCGCCGCCAAGCACGAAGCAGTGCCACGCCGGTCCGCCCTTGAGTACCCGCGAGAGGCTCTCGAGCACCATTTCAAACGGTTCGCTCTCCTCCAGCGGACCGCCCAGCACGATGGCCCGGCGGCGGTCCGCGGCCCCGCCGTCGCGCGGACGTGAGACCGCCTCGAGCCCCGGCCGCGAGAGAACCGCCTGCACCTGCTCGCCCAGCTTTGCCCGCAGGGCGTCGTAGAGCGGTTGCGACGCCGCCATCACGGCCGCCAGGGACAACTCCGCCGGGGCCTTGGCTGCCGCCAGGTCGTCGGCACGATAACTCGATACCACGGTCGGGCGCGACATCCGCTGCCCCAGTCGCATGGCCACATCCACGGCCGCGCCTTCGAGGGCGTGAACGAGGTCCACCTTGGCCCGCGCGAGCTGTGCGGCCGCGGCCTCGATCGCCCCGCGATGCAGCGACCAGACTTTTCGCCATCGCATGGCCACGCCGGCGACGAGTCCGGCCAGCACGTCGACCTGGGCGGGCTTTTCGGACAGGAGCGTGACCTCGATGCCGCGCTCGCGCAGCCCTTGCGCCAGCGGCGCCAGGAATGCGCCGAGGCGCGCGAGCGTCTGCGGGGCGGTCACCCACGCCACGCGCATCGCCCGCGCCGGCGGATCGATCTGTTCGCTCTGGCTCACGGGGACTATTTAACCACAGCCATCCGCTTTCAGCTATCAGCTATCAGCTTTCTGACGTGCGGCCCGGTTGGCAGTTGATAGCTGATGGCTGATAGCTGACCGCTTGCATCGGCGGTTTTCGCCACGGCGTTGCGCGCGGATGGACCGATAAAAGGTCTATGCCTACGACCATGCCATCGGCCCCGGATTTCGCCCAGATGCTTGAATCGCAGTACGCCGGCGGGGGACCGGCGCTGGTGATGCTGATCGTCTGGGCATTGCTGGTCTGCTTCCTGGGCTACCCGCTGCTGCGGATCCAACTGGTGATGGCCGGCCTGGTGGGCGGCGTGCTGCTGGGGCTGATCGCCGCCTCGGCGCTCTACGGGCAGCCCAGCGGCGCCGATTACCTGATCTTTTGCCTTGCCGGGGCGATTCTGCTGGGGCTGTTGAGCTGGTTCCTCTATCGCGTGGTCTTGGGCCTGGCGGTGCTGGCGGGCGTGACGGGGTTGGCGGCGATGCTGATGAACTACACGCACGCCGGCTGGGTCGTTGGCGGGCTTGCCGGGCTGGTGCTGGCGGTACTGGTGTTCATCTACACGCGGCCGCTGGTGATCGTGCTGACGAGCGTCAACGGCAGCATGGCTGCCGCCCTGGCGGCCACGATGCTGGTGACGGGCGCTTCGGCGCCCGAGGACCTGCTTGCGGCGTTCCGCCGCAACGTCGCTACGGTCGTTATCGCCGCAGGGGCGGCTTTGGTTTTGGCGGCATTGGGGTTATACTGTCAATTCCGCCTGGCGCGCAAGTACCGGATGTGGATGTCCCCCGAACAGAAGGGCCAGGCCGACGCAAAATGAGGACTTGAGATTTCCGATTTGAGATTTCAAATTTCGGATTGCAGATTTCGGACTGCGGATTTGACGCAGCCGATCTAGTCCGCAATCAGAAATCCGCAATCGAAGAAACCAAACGCCCCTTCGGGCGTCATACGTACAGGAGTTGTTAATGGCCGAGCGAACCGAAAACCTGCGAGATTCCATCGAGACCCTCAGGGCCCGGATCAAATCCATCCGGGACTCTCTTTGACTTCGCAGGTAAGAAGACTCGCCTGGCCGAGCTCGAAACGCAGATGTCGGCGCCGGGATTCTGGGACAACGCCGAGGCGGCCAAGATCGTCGTTGCCGAGCTCAAGGCCGCCAAGGCGGTCGTTGATCCTATCAGCGCGATGACCAAGCGGGTCGAGGACGCCGCGGCGCTGGAAGAGCTGGCCCGCGAGGAAGGCTGCGACGAGACGATGGCCGAGGCGGCCGGCGAGGTCGACAAGATCGCCGCCTCGCTGGAGCGGCTCGAGCTGGCGACGCTGTTGTCGGGCGAGCATGACGCCGGATCGTGTTACTTCTCGATCCACGCCGGCGCCGGCGGCACCGAAAGCTGCGACTGGGCGGAGATGCTCATGCGCATGTACATCCGATATTTTCAGCGCAGCGGATACGCCACCGACGAGATCGACCGCGTCGACGGCGAAGAGGCCGGGATCCGCTCGGTGACGTTCAACGTCCGCGGCCCGTACGCGTACGGGTACCTCTCGGCCGAGCGCGGCGTGCACCGCCTGGTGCGCGTCAGCCCGTTCGATTCGCAGAACCGCCGCCACACGAGCTTCGCCTCGGTGGACGTGCTGCCGGAGCTGGACGACGTGGTGCTGGACATCGACTGGGCCAAAGAGGTTCGCGAGGACATCTTCCGCTCCAGCGGCCCCGGCGGGCAGAACGTCAACAAGGTCTCAAGCGCCATCCGCCTGACGCACCTGGAGACGGGCATCGTCGTGCAGTGCCAGAACGACCGCTCCCAGCACAAGAACCGCGCCGAGGCCCGCAAGATGCTCTCGGCCAAGCTCTACCAGCGCGAGCAGGCCAAGCGCGACGCCGAGCTGAGCAAGCTCTACGGCGAGAAAGGCGAGATCGCCTTCGGAAACCAGATTCGCTCGTACGTGCTGTACCCTTACCAGCTCGTTCGGGACGAACGCACCGACCTCAAGAGCCCCCACACCGACCGCGTGCTCGACGGCGACATCCAGGAGTTCATCGACGCCGCCCTGCGCCTCAAGGCGGAAAAGGGCCAGTAGCGAAAAGATATTGGGCCACAGAGACTCTCTGTGAGCTCTGTGGCCCAGCCGAACTGCGAAAAGGACGGACCGGTTACTTGAAAGGATCGGGCAAACGTGCCATAATTCGATGAGCAGGCTGCCGAACGCCAGGCGGGGAGCCGCAGCAGTCAAACCGTCGAGGACCCGAGGTGACATCATGCGACGACTAACCCTGATTCTCCTGTGCATGACGCTGGTTGCATCCCTCCTGGCCAGCCCGCTCGAAGCCAAACAGCGGCGCAAGAAAGTTGCCCTCAAGCCCGGCGCCGCAGCCATCGAGTTCTCCGACGAAAACGTCGAAAAGGCCATCAAGCTCGCCATCGACTACCTCTACTCCGCCCAGAACGCCGACGGCAGTTGGCCGCCCCACGGTCAGTTCAAGACCGGCCCGACCGCCATGGCCACCTACGCGCTGCTCTCGGCCGGAATCAATCCCCAGGAACCCCGCCTCAAGAAGGCCCTGGACTGGCTCAAGGCCAACGACTCGACCTGGACCTACGACCTGGGCCTGCGATGCTATGCCTGGCACCTCGCCAACACCACCACCTTGGGGCGATATCGCGAACAATTGATGAAGGAAGCCGCCCTGCTGGTCGGTTCGACCTCCGACGGGTCTTATTCCTATACCTCCAACGGCACCCCCGCAGCCGGCGACCACTCCAACAGCCAGTACGGTCTGCTGGGCGTGTGGGCGGCGGCCGCCGACGGCATCGACATCTCCCCCGACTACTGGAACAAGGTGCTCAAGCACTGGGTTAGCGTTCAGTGCGACGACGGCGGGTGGCAGTACGGCGGCAAGGCGGCCGTGGGAAAGAACACCATGACCGTCGCGGGCATCGCGACGCTCTACATCTGCTACGACTACTCCGGTCTGGCCGACGCCAACCCCGGAAAGCGTTTCGACGCCATCCAAAAGGGCCTGGACTGGCTGGACAAGAACTTCGCCCCCGGACCCGACGGCTATTACAACTACGGCGTCGAGCGCGTGGGCGTGGCCGCCGGGTACAAGTGGTTCGGGCAGCACGACTGGTACAAGGAAATCGGCACCACCCTGCTGCAGACACAGGGACCCACCGGCGTCTGGTCCGGCGGATGGGGCGACGTCCCCAATACCGCCTTTGGCCTGCTGTTCCTCATCCGAGGCCGCCAGCCCCTCCTGTTCAACAAGCTTCAGCACGACGGGGACTGGGACCGCCGCAGCCGCGACCTTGCGGCCGTGACGCGATGGGTGAGCCTGAACCTGGAATCGGAAGTGAACTGGCAGATCGTCGACTTCAAGCACCCCGTCGACGAGTGGCACGACGCGTCGATCCTGTACATCACCGGGACCAGCGACCCCAAGCTCACGCCCGAGCATCTCGAGATGCTCAAGAAGTTCGTCGAGGAAGGCGGGACGATCTTCACCGTCGTGCAGCAGGGCGGCACGGCCTTCAACCAGGCCATGCAGTACGCCTACAAGATGATGTTCCCGGACTATCCGATCCACCGCGTCGACGCCAACAGCGCCTTGTACACCTCGTACTTCAACATCAAGAAGACCAGCCAGTTCAGCGAAGTGACCAACGGCGCGCGCCCGCTGGTGGTGCATTGCGACGAGGACCTGGCCGCCCGCTGGACCTCCAGCCGCTCCCTGACCGACACCAAGCATCGCGAGTTCCAACTGGCCTACAACGTCGCCCGCTACGCCCTGGACAAGACCAGCGACCTGCCCGCCCGCGGGCACGTGTTCTGGCCCAAGGATGCCAAGGCCCAGGATAACGCCAAGACCATCGAGGTCTACCGCATCAAGTACAAAGGCCGGTGGGACCCCGAGCCCCGCGCCTTCGCCCGATTCAAGGACATGATGGCCCAGGACGAGAACATCGTCATCAATCTGCCCGCGCCCGTGACGTTGACCGAGCTGCCCGCCGGGGCAAAGGTCGCCCACATGACCGGCTCGGGCACCGCCGAGTTTTCTGACGAAGAAGCCAAGAAGCTCGCCGCCTTCGTCAATGGCGGCGGCACGCTCATCATCGACTCCGCCGGCGGAAACCCCACCTTCACCGCCTGCGTCGAGAGCCTCCTGCGGCGGGCCTTCCCCGACCGCCAGAACCGCCTGACCTCGCTCTCGCCCGTGGCGCCGATGTTCCTGCTCGCCGACAAGGAAATCAAGGAATGCGGGTTCCGCATGGCCACCGCCGTCAAAATCACCGGTCGCGATCCGCAGTTCAAGTGCGTGACCGTCGGCGGCGGACGCGCGGGCGTGATCTTCAGCCCGCTGGACCTGACGTGCGGGCTGGTCGCCTGCCGCGCCGGCACGATCGACGGTTATGATATCGAAACGGCCTTCGACTTGATGCGCAACCTCGTGATCTACGCCGACACGGTTCAAAACGTCCCCGGCGCCTCTACGTCGCAACCGGCGCCTCCCAACACTCCCGCGCCCGCCGTCGCGCCCGCGACCGTTCCCGGCGGCGGCGGAGCGTTCTGACAAGAGGCGAGAGGCGAGGGGTGAGAGGTGAGCGTGAACCGGCTCTAACCTCTAACCTCTAGCCTGGTCCTTCCGCCGCCGCATCGCCCGGCCCAGCAGCACCGCGGCCGCCGTGCACGCCGCCATCGCCCCTACGCGCAGCGCCTTGAGCGACCGCGGTTCCGCCGAAGAAACGCCCGTCGCCGACTGGGTCGTCGCCGCCGTCGCACGCAGCGCGCCGGCCGAGGCCGTCAGGCCCAGGCCCATCAGGCACATGATGAACCACACCGCCAGCGCCGCCCCGATTTCGGCGCCGCGCCCTCGGACCACGCGGCGGACGGCGATCTGCGAAATCCCAACCACCCCCAGCAGCACCAGCATGTGCGCCCAGTACCCCCCCACGAGGAATGGAAAGAAACTCTGCCGCCAGGCCGTCGTCACCACTATCGCCGCCGGAAGCAATGCCACGCAGACCAGACTGCGACCCGGTCCCCTCAGGAACAACCCCCCGGCCAGCACCGCCGCCACCGCGACGCGCAGGTCGCCGATCACCCGCGTCGGCAGCGGCGCCTGGGCGTGGCTGAGCACCCATGCCACGCCTCCGCAGGCCGACAACGCCCCTGACACCGACAGGATCACCAGCAGGTCCCACCGTCCCCGGCGCGGATGATCCGCCGGCAGTACCCGGTTGAGCAGACCTGCCAGCACCGCCAGGAAGCATCCGCTGACCAGCAGCCGCCGCAGACCCTCGCTGTCGTACTGCGAAGACTGGATCGCCTCCATCGCCTCCTCGTTGACCAGCACCTCGCGACCGCTGCCGAACTGCCACGCCGCCAGCACGATCAGCAGCCCCACCACCAGAGTGATTGCCGGCACCGGGCGGCGAAGCACAACGGCCAGCAGACCATTGAACGCCCCGATGCCCGCCCCGGCCGCGATCCCCACCCCGACGGCCGACCATCCCGACCACCCGGTGTTCAGAGCCACCGCGGCCGCCAGACCGCCCACTGCCGCCACGGCCCAGACGCTCATGTCGATGGCCCCGCGCCGCATCGCCAGCAGCATCGCCAGCGCCGGCGGCAGATAGGGCGAGGTCGCCTGGTCGGCCAACCACACCATCGTCTGCAGATGCGATCCCTGCCACCACGGCAGCGTTACGGCCAGCGTTGCCAGCGTCAGCAGGCAATACAGGTCCGCCCAAAGCGGCTGGGGCTCGCTGCGGCAGGGGGTGAGTTTGTCTTCCAGCCAGGACAATCGCCTCTCCTATTGGCGATCAGTGTACCCGCCGGGGAGCCGGCTGTCAGCCAGTAACAACCTTGCCACAGAGATCACAGAGGGCACAACTTCATTCGCAACCCCGCACGCCGCTCTGGTACAATTCTTTCTTCACGAACCTCTTGAGGCGGAGATTATGGCAAAGCGAACGCGCCGCAGATGGTTGACTGTCCTGCTGCTTCTCGTGCTGGCCGCGGGCGGGGGTGTGCTGGGCCTGCGCGCCGTCGACATCGACGTGCTGGCCCTGCTGACGAGCAAAGACAACGGCGACGCTCAGCAGGCCACTCTCTCCGCAACGCGACCCTGGGCCGCCAGCATGTCCAGGCCCGGACTGCCCAACCTCCACCAGGTCAGCCAGACCCTCTACCGCGGCGCGCAGCCGACGGCCGAGGGCATGAAGCAGCTCAAGACCATGGGCGTCCGCACGGTCATCAATCTGCGGTCGATGCACAGCGACCGCGACGAGATCGGACGCACCGGCTTGGGCGCCGAGAGCATCCCCATGAACGCCTGGCATGCTGAGGACGAAGACATCATCCGTTTCCTGCAGATCGTGTCGAACCCTGATCGCCAGCCGGTGTTCGTCCACTGCCAGCACGGCAGCGACCGCACCGGCACGATGTGCGCCGTCTACCGCATCGCCGTGCAGGGCTGGAGCAAAGAGCAGGCCCTGCAGGAGATGACCGAAGGCGGGTTCGGCTTCCACGAGATCTGGCAGAATCTGGTGACCTACATCAACGCCTTGGACATCGAGAAGCTCCGCAAAGAAGCCGGAATCATTTCAAAGGGATAAACCACCACAGCCCGCACGAGATTAGGTGCTATTGCACTTTGTTGTACTTTTCACAGCGGGTTCTGGGGAAAGAAAACATATGGATCGGAAGCATATATTACGTAAGTCATTTACTGACAGATATTTGCGGTAAAATACCCCTCCCGGCGCCGGATGGTCGCGAAAGACCCGTTAGCGGCGGGGCTTGCCCCGCGCGTTCATGGATGAAACCTTCCCCCGGGACCGCCCATGCCACGGAGGGAGCATGGGCGAGACGCCCATGCCACAAAACAAAACGGCCGTCCCGTGTCGGGGACGGCCGTTTCAACTACTTTGTTTCTAATCCTCTTAATCCCCTAAATCCGCGTAATCCCGCTCTCCCCGAACCCGGAACATGGGCGGGACGCCCATGCTACTCACGGGCAAGATGCCCGTGCTACTCTACTACCGGCACGGGGCCGGCGAGGGTGGCGAAGTCGGTGATGACGCTGCGGTCGCCGCTGAGGACCAGTTCCTTGTTCATGCGCATCTCGGGCAGCTTGGCGGCCATCCAACGCGCGGCGATGGCTTTCTTGGATTCCTTGCCGGTGGCATGGTCGCAGAACAGGGCCCCGACGATGACGGCGATGGCCATGTCGACGATCTTGCGGCCGTACAGGTCGGTGTATTCCATGCCCTTTTCCTTGGCGAAGGCCATGGCCTCGACCAGCAGGGCGTAGCCTTCCTTGACCTTGTCGACGGTGGGCTGGATGTCGGCGGGCCACTGGCGGTTGTTGAGCACTTCGTTCATCACGCCTTCGACGCCGCCGCTGCTGACGCCGCGGACGGCCGCGACGACCTGCAACTGGCTGGTGCCTTCGTAGATCGTGGTGATGCGGCTGTCGCGCAGGTACCGCTCGACGGGGTAGTCCTTCATGTAGCCGCTGCCGCCGAGCACGGCCATCGAGCCGTTGCTGACGCGCATCGACATCTCGGAGGCATAGTACTTGGCCATCGGCGTGAGCATGCCGTTGAGCCGCTTGTACGTGCGGGAGGTCTGCTTGAGGGCCTTGGCCTGTTCCTTGTCCGTCACGTTGCCGAACTCGAGCTGCTTGAGGGCGCCGGTCTCAAGGTCCACGCAGAACGTCGCGTAGTACGTCAGGGCGCGGGCGGCCTGCACGTCGATGTTCATGTCGACCAGCAGTTCGCGCACGGCCGGGAAGTTCTCGATCTCGGTGTCGAACTGGCGGCGGCTGTGGGCGTAGTCGCGGGCGACGCGGTAGGCGGCCTCGCCGATGCCCAGGGCCTGGGCGGCGATCCCGAGTCGGGCGCCGTTCATCAGGCTCATGACGTAGGTGATCAGCCCGCGCTGGCGCTCGCCGACGAGCAGGCCCGGGGCGTTGTCGAAGAAGATTTCGCACGTCGGGCTGCCCTTGATGCCCAGCTTGTTTTCCAGGCGGCGAATCTTAACCTTGGGTCCGCGCTCGACCAGGATCACGCTCAGGCCGCGCCCGTCGGTGATGTCCGGCTCGGACCGCGCCAGCACCAGCAGCACCTCGCCGCAGCCGTTGGTGATGAAGCGCTTCACGCCGCGGACGAACCAGTTGCCCGCGTCGTCCTGGTAGGCCTGCACCTTGACCGACTGCAGGTCGCTGCCGGCGTCGGGCTCGGTCAGGACCATCGCGCCGGTCCATTCGCCGCTGGCCATGCGGGGCAGGTACTGGCCCTTGATCTCTTCGCTGGCGAAGGCGTTGATCGTCTCGGCGATGCCCTGCAGGCCGTAGATGTTCATCAGCGACGCATCGGCGCGGCTGATCATCTCGTTGCTCATCGTGTAGACCAGCTGCGGGCAGTTGATCCCGCCGAAGCGGTAAGGCAGGGTGAAGCCCATCAGGTCGGCCTGGCCCAGCAGCTTGATGGCCTTGGCGATGCCGGGAGCGTAGGTCACCGAGCCGTCGGCGTTGAGGGTGTTGCCGACCTTGTCGGTCTCCTCGGCTGTGGGGGCGATCTGGTCGCCGGCGATCTCGCCGAGGCTGGCCAGGATCTGGCGGTAGTTGCTGACGGCCTCTTTGGCGTCGACGGGGGCGAAGTCGAACTCCTTGGCAAAGCGGAAGTCTTCTTCCACGATGCCCGCCAGGCGGGCCACGTCCATATGGTCGAAGAGGAAGCTGATGTCTTCGTTATCGTTGTAGAAGTTCGCCATGACGAAAATCCTTTTCTTAAGCCTTCGCGGCCTGTTCGATCGAGGCGCCGCCGCGGATGGCCTTGATCATCTTGGGGATCACGACGTTCATGTCGCCGACGATGCCGTAGTGGGCGATGGAGAAGATCGGCGCGTCGCGGTCGGTGTTGATGGCCAGGATCTTGGCCGATTCCTGCATGCCCGCGCGGTGCTGAACCGCGCCGCTGATGCCGCAGGCCACGTACAGCGCCGGGCGAACGGTCGTGCCGGTCTGCCCGATCTGGTGGTCGTGGTCGACGTAACCCAGGTCAATCGCCGCGCGGCTGCCGCCGACGGCGCCGCCCAGGCAGTGGGCCAGGTCCCAGATCAGCTTGAAGTTCTCGCGCCCGCCGACGCCGGCGCCGCCGGCGACGATGATGCGCGAAGCCTTGAGGTTGACCTTCTTCTCGCGTCGCTCGCTCTCGAGGATCTCCAGCGGCAGGACCAGGCCCTCCAGGCCGGTCTTGCAGGCGACGACCTGCCCCTTGCGCGAGGCCTTGGCTTCGCTCATGGGCATGACGCCTTCGCGAACGGTGGCCATCTGCGGCCAGCGGTCGAAGTTGACGATCGTGGCGATGATGTTGCCGCCGAAGGCCGGGCGAATCTGCAGCAGCAGGTTCTCGTGGTTGACCTCGCTGCCGGCGGGCTTGTGGTCGCCGATCTGCAGGTCGGTGCAGTCGGCCGTCAGACCGCACTTCATGGCGCTGGCGACGGTGGGGGCCAGGTCGCGGCCGATGGCCGTGGCGCCGTAGAGGCAGATCTGCGGCTTGAACTGCTCGATGAGGCTGCAGATGGCCTTGCGGTAGGAGGCGTTTTGGTAGCGGGCGAGCTTGGCGTCGTCGACGAGGTAGACCTTGTCGGCCCCGCGGGCGATGAGCGTGTCGGCCAGGCTCTTGACGCCCGAGCCCAGCAGCATCGCGCCGACGGGCACCTTAAGGGTGTCGGCCAGTTCGCGCGCCTTGGTCAGCAGTTCCAGCGGCACATCCGACAACTTGCCCGCTTCCTGCTCGGCAAAAATCCAGACCTCGCCTTTTCGATTCACTTCTATCATGGCTTTTCTCGTTGGTTCGTTAACGGGTTAACTCGTTAATTGGTTAACTGGTTAACTCGTTAACTCGTTGTCCGATCCTTCTGCTAATGATCTTCGTTTATTCACGCGAGGCTTCTTTTCTGCCTCTTCCGCACGATCCGCGAGATACCGAATGTATCCGTTGAGCAGCTTGCTTACTCGAACCGAATGCGCCCGGATATCGTCCAGGTGCTTCTTCTCAAAATATTCTTCGTCTTCGCAGGTATTAAAATCATCCTGCAACTCGCAGACGCTTCCACGGCTCCGGAACAAGTAGCTGATGTTGTGCCGGTAGCTCTTGCTTCCGTGTCCTTCAGCGATGCAGTTTGTAACCGACACCGCTGCTCGCCGCATCTGTCCCGCTAAACCAAACCGCTCTTCGTCAGGCAGTTGCCCGGCTAGCCTGTAAACGCGCTTCCGAAAACTCCGCGCTTCCTGATAGACTTCCAGGTCTTCAAATCCCTTCCCACCCATCGTCAAGTTCCTCGAGTCAACCAGTTAACCAATCAACCAGTTAACCAAGGGTGTGTTCCTCAATCAGCTCGTGAATCAGCTTGGCCACGTCCTCGTCGGTTGCCTTGAACTCGTGGTATTCGCCGCCGGTGAGCACGACCGACTGGATGCGGTGCACCTTGGTGGGGCTGCCGTCGCGGCCGCACCAAGCCAGGTCGGCTTCGATCTGGTCCAGGTTCACCTGCTCGATGAGCAGGCCCTTGTCCTTGAGCTTGCCGCAGTACTTCTCGACCTCGGTGGCCTTGAGCTCTTCGGTGTAATCCTCGAAGTCGCCGGGCAGAAGGTTCTCGGCTTTCTTTTCCACTTCGGACTTGGCCATGGCGCGTTTGAACTTCATGATCTTCTTGGTCGCGCGGGGGCGAGGTTCGTTGGCGGTGTCCATCACGGTCACCAGCACCGGCAGCGAGGCGCGGACGACTTCCCATCCGTTGCCGACGTTGCGGCGCACGGTGATCTTGCCGTCGGTAATCTGCACGGTTTCTTCCAGGTAGCTGATCAGCGGCAGGCCCATTTTTTCGGCGAGCTGCGGACCGACCTGGGCGGTGTCGCCGTCGATCGCCTGGCGGCCGCAGAGCACGATGTCGGCCTTGAGCTTGGCGATGGCCCGCGAGAGGATGTAGCTGGTGGCCAGGGTGTCTGAGGCGGCCGCGCGCCGGTCTGTAACAAGGATGGCGCGATCGGCGCCACGGTAGAGGGCCTCGCGCAGCACGTCGCAGGCGGTGGGCAGGCCCATGGTGACGACCGTGACGGTGCCGCCGTGGGCGTCGCGGATCTTCAAGGCCTCTTCCAGGGCGTTGAGATCTTCAGGATTGAAGATGGCCGGAAGGGCGGCGCGGTTGACGGTTCCGTCTTCCTTCATCGCCTCGCCGGTGATCCGTTTGGTGTCGGGCACCTGTTTGATGCAAACCACACAATTATATCCCACGTTGTCGACTCCTGTCTTGTGGGCTGCGGCACGCTGGTGTGAACCGCAGGCCGCCGCATAGCCAATGGGTCCGCCGCAGGCGGACCGTCCATTATGAACGTACGGGGGCAAGATATTACGGGGCGCAGCCGGGCAAGTCAAGCGCCAAAAATAAGCCCAATAAGACCTCGCACGGCGCCCCCGGTTGTGTGGCATGGGCGTCTCGCCCATGCATCCCTGAACCTGAACCGTCAGGGACGCGCACAACGGAGTTGTGCGTGGCACCCATCTGCGTGGGGTCACGCCGCGACGGCCATGCCGCGATCTCGACACAAAATATCATCATTTCCGCAATATAACTCACAGCGGTGTGTTTAACAGGTATCCGACTACTATTCACCAAAGCGGCGATGGCGGTGCGTGGCCGACAAATTCGCCACTTGATCGAGATCGTGAAGGGAGACTGCCATGATCCGCGTTATCGTGTCTTTGGTATTGGCTGCATCTCTGGCTTGGATGGCTTCGCCGGCGACGGCCGCTGACGATCAGGCCGCCCAGGCCCAGAAACAGGCCCAGGCGGCGCTGAAAGAAGCCCAGGCCGCCCAACAGGATGCCGTCGCCGCGCAGCGGAAGTCCGACGAGGCCAAGCGCAAGGCCGACGCCTTGAACAAGAAGGCCTCCGCCGAGAAGCAGCGCGCCGATCAACTGGCCAAGGCCGAAGCGGCCAAAGCTGCAGCCGCCAAGGCCAAGACGGCCAAGGCCGACAAGCCCAAGCCCGCCGCCGTGGCCAAGGCGCCCGTGACGCCCAAGCCCGCCCAGGCCAAAGCCCCGGCCTCAGCGAAGCCCGCTACCGTAGCCAAGACGCCGGCACAGCCCGCCGTTGCGCGCCAGGCACGACCCGCCATGCCGCACACGACCATGGAAGATGTCATGGGCGATCCGGCCAAATCCGGATTCCTGGCCATCGCCAAGATCAAGGCCCTGGCGACCAAGACGCACTCGAGCACGCTGACCCAGGCGGCGCTGGAGAAAATTTCCAGGTCGGCCGTGAGCCTTGCGGTGCGCCGAGCCGCGCTGTTCGCCCTGGCCGAAATGGACGAGAAGAATGGCAACGCCGAAAAGGCGGCGGACCATCTCGCCCAGGCGACGACGATTCCCGCCGAGCCCAAGCCTCAGCCTTCGATGCCGATGACGCTCATGATGACCCGCCAGGGCGCCACCCAGGGCGGACAGATGCCCCAGCACGGACCCATGACGGGCCAGATGATGCAGCACGGGCCGATGATGGGCGGAAACATGATGTTTCACGGCCGCATGGACATGAACCCCCAGGGCCAGATGAGCCCCGAGCAGATGCATCAGCGCATCCGCGAGCACATCAAGGAAGCGCTCGATTTCCTGGCCAAGCGCACGGCTGAATACCAGGGCCAGCGCAGCAGCCGCGACCGCGCTGAGATGCAGATGCCCCAGCGTGGCAAGGCCCCGCGCCCGGAGATGGGGCAAGAGAGCCGCGGGCAGACGGACATGCACCAGCGCGGTCATATGGACATGCGCCAGCGCGAGGGCGAGCACCGCGGCCCCGGCGCAATGGAGCGGCGCGAGTCGCGCCCCGCTCCGGTGCAAACGTCGCCCGACCGCCGGAAGCTCGAACAGGAGCTCAAGCAGCTCCGCCAGACGCTGGAGCGGCTGGAAAAATCGGACAGTCAGTGATCGCGGCAATCGTTCGTTGAATGCAGGTCGATATGCGGAAGCACGGCGTCGGGCCGTGCTTCCCATTTTTTATGCACGATGCGTTGTCGGCATGGATAATATGTCGGCGGCAAGGCGGGCCGGACGGCTCGCCGCGTGACACATGCATCAGGAAAGGGTCCGGCGATGAAGAACAGTTCTCTGGCGGTGCTTCTGACAGGCGTGTTGCTGCTGGTAGGATGCTTTCCCGTCGAGTTGAGCGTCTCGAAGGACGGGCGGGTTCTCATCCCGCGGCAGGAAGGCTTCTGTGTGCTGGCCACGGCCGACAAAAGCCAGGCCAAGGTCGTCTACACGCCCAAGGGCGAGCAGCCCGTGTGGGCGGCGTTTGCCGGCGATGGCAAGAGCTTCGTCGCCATCAGCCAGGGCAAGGCCGACATGGGCGACCGCGGCTACACGCTGCGCAACGTCACGATGGACGGCAGCGCCAAGTCGCTGACCAAGCTTTCCAACCTGCTGTATGCGCGGCTCAGCGGCGACGGCGCCCGGATCAGCCTCACCCGCGCCGCCGACGCCGAGAGCAAGACCCTGGGCAAGAAGATGCCTGAGTTGCTGGTGGTGTCGGCGGCCGACGGGACCACCAAGACGCTGCTGTCGGACGTTGCGGCGATGCATCGCTGGACGAGCGACTCCAAGAGCATCCTGGCCGTGCACGTGACCGCGCGCGAGAAAGACAGCGACCAATACGCCGGCAAGCTCGTGACGGTCGACCCCGCCACCGGCAAGACGACCGACGTCGCGTCGGTGCTGGCCGGCGACAAGATCTTCATCGACGTCTCGCCCGACGGCGGCAAGGTCCTGCTGGCGGCCCTGAAGGTGCTGCCGCCCACCCAGGCGGTCCCCGGCAAGACGGAGGACAAGGTGGCGCTGTTCGAGGTGGACCTCAAGAGCGGCCAGGTTCGCCTGCTGAAGAACAAGACGCTGCTGGGCGTGTACTCGCCCAAGGGCGACCGCGTTCTGGCCTGCACCGAAACCACCGAGGGCGTGATGGAAGTGTCCGTGGCCTCGGGCGACATGAAGACGTTCACCGCCATCGCCACCGACGCCGCCAAGTCAGCCGGTTCCAGCGACATTTATCCGACCTGGCTCGACAATGAGACGCCGCTGTACATCGGTCTGCTGGCGGTCTACGGCACCGAGGCCAAAAACTTCCGGCTCTTGGCCCTGTCCGCCGACGGCAAGACCCGCCGCAACTTCCAGCCCAATATCGATCTGGCGGTGGAAGAGAAATAGCATCAGGCAAGATATGGATTCACCGGAAGCACGGTCTCAAGATCGTGCTTTCGTTTCATTAGCGGTCGAGCTTGCTCGACGCGGTTTCTCGAGCCGAAAAACCGCGCGGGGCAAGCCCCGCCGCTAACTACTCCAGGTTCGCGTGGCGCTGGCGGTAGCGGTCGATGTCCAGCTTGAGCCGGTCCGAGAGCAGGTCGAAGACCGCGTCCAGGCACAGGCCCGCGGCGTGCTCGAAGACGCACGCGCGGGTGACGATGTCGTCGGCCGCCGCGGGGATCACGACCGTCTTGTCGGCCGTGGCCGCCAGCGGGCTGCGCGCCTCGGCCGAGAGCACCACGACCTTCGAGCCCAGCTTCCGCGCCCGGTCGGCCATGTATTGCGTGTAGCCGGTCTGGCCGGTGCAACTGATCGCCACCAGCAGGTCGCCCTCGCCGGCGGCGGGGGTGATCGTCTCGCCGGGCACGTACGCGGTGAGGCCGGCGTGCATGAGGCGCATCCCGAAACTGCGGGCCACCAGGCCGCTGCGCCCCGCGCCGGTGACGAATGTGCGTTTGACCGTGGGCAGCATGTTGGCCAGCGCCAGCAGCCCCGCCCAGTCGGCCTGCTCCATCGCCCGGTCGATCAGCGTCAGCAGCTCGCGGCCTGCCGTCTTGACCTTGTCGCTATCCCACGATGGCATCGCCGGGGCCTTTCTTCTCCCACCGCTGGAGGTTCACCACGGCCGCCAGCGTGCTGCCGCTGTCGCGGATCTCGCGGCGGATGCGGTTTTCGGCCTCGAGCACGTCGGCGGCGCGATTGGCCATTTCGACCGCTCGCCCGCGCGGCAGCACCATCACGCCGTCGTCGTCGGCCACGATCCAGTCGCCGGGGAAGATCGCCTGTCCGCCGATGGAAATGGGGGCGCTGATCTCGCCCAGCCCGTGCGGGTCGCCGGCGTGGCTGCACGTGTGCGTCGCCCAGACCGGCAGGCCCAGGCGGCGGATGTCGGCCGTGTCGCGAACCGCCCCATGCACCACCAGGCCGGCGATCTGCTTGTTCCTGGCGCTCTCGGTGGCCAGCTCGCCCCAGACCGCCGGCGCGAGCCCGCACGCGTCGACCACGATCACGTCGCCCGCCGCCGCCGCGTCGATGGCCTCGACCGGCTTGGCCCAGTCGCCGGGCATCGTCCGCACGGTGACCGCCGGGCCGCAGGCGAACGAACCGGGGATCAGTTGCCTCAGCCCCGGCAGGCACGCCAGGCGATGAGCGCCGTCGGAGATGTTGCTGGTGCGCACTTTCGTCAGCAGCTCGCGCAGGCCCGAGCCCGAGGAACGCTTGAAGTGCTCGCTCGCCACGGCCTGGCCTGATTCCATGGCCTTGCGGATGGCCGCCGTCGCCGCCCGCGGGTCGTCGGCCTTGGTGATGGCGCCGCCGACGATGACGACGTCGGCCCCGGCCGCCACCGCCGCGGCGGCAGTTTCGGAATTGATCCCGCCGGCGACGGCCACAGTCAAGTTCGTGGCCGCTCGCACGGCCTTGAGAAGCTCCATCGGGTCGCGCCCCTGCATCTGCTGGTCGATGGGGCAGTGCACGTCTACCCAGTCCACACCCAGCTCGCTCATGCGCTCGGCCGCGGCCGCCGGGTCGGGTATGCCCATCAGGTCCACCGCCACGGCGATGCCGTAGTGCTTGCCCGCCTCGACGCACTCGCGGATGGTGCTCTCGCTGGCGGCCGCACAGACGGTCATGACCTGCGCCCCGGCCTTGGCTGCCGCCTCGGCCTCGATGCGCCCGGCGTCCATGGTCTTGGTGTCGGCGATGATGGTTTTCCCCGGCAGGAGCTGGCGAAGCTTACGGACCGCGTCGAGCCCTTCAGACTTGATCAGCGGCGTGCCGGCCTCGAAATAGTCCGCCCCGCCCTCGGCAGCAGCCTTGGCCACCGCCAGCGCCCGAGGCAGTTCCAGAAAATCCAACGCCACTTGAAGTTTGGCTTTACTCATTGCTGTTCGTTGAGAATTACCTGAAGGGGCCGGACCAGTGGCGGAAGTATCTCGGTTACGGTCTTCCAGACCACGTCCAAGTCGGTTCCAAAATAGCTATGAACCAGGATGTTCCTCATGTCTTTCATCCCTTTCCAAGGGATTTCAGGGTGGTTCAAGACGATCTCTGGCGGGATAGCGCCCGCAGCCTCGCCGATGACTATGATGTTCTTGATCACGGCGTCAACAGCCGTTTCATTAGAGCAGAAATCATCGAAAGTCATGCCGCGGACGCATCGCTCCACCTTGAACGCTGCGTCAATGATGTCGTTGAGCCGCAGAGGCCATCTTCTAGGCGGCATCGACCGCCTCCTTCAAGACCTCTTCCCGCATCTCTTGGCGAAGACCTTTGCGTGTTACAAGATCTACCTTGGCGCCCAGTATCTCTTCCAGAAGCAGCCTTAGCTCTGCGAATTTGAACAAATCTATCGTTTCGGAAAACTCAACCAGGATGTCCACGTCGCTCTTGTCCGTGGCCTCATCACGCGCAACGGAGCCGAAAATCGACAGCGACTTGACGTGGAACTCCGCCATGCGGTCGTGATTTTCTCGCAGGATTTCGATAACCCGTTCTTTTTTCATCTGGCACCTTTCGCTTATTATACGGCCGCTGAAGGAGTATGTCACTAACCCGCGCAGGAGCAAGCACAAGTGGAATTCATCAATCTCAATGAATTGAATGTCGAGCGGATCTGGGCGGATGCGGTCAAGCTGATGGATCGCGTCGGTTTCTCCGTTCCCAATCCCGCCACTATCAAGAAGCTCCAGGGCAAGCTGCCCCTCAAGAACGGCCGCGTGTGCGTGCCGCCGCAGGTAGCCCAGCATTACGCCGACGAGGTGCGGACGCGATTCGGCTCCAAGCCCGAAGAGCTCGTCGTCAAACCCGTCGACAAGCTGAGCCTCTTCAACTCGTATCTCAACACGCACTGGTTCGATCCGGCCGACGGGCAGATCAAGCTGCACTCGACGGCCGACGTGATCCGCCACACCAAGCTCGTGTTGGCGCTGGCAGAGGAAGGCGTCGTCGCCCCCAACACGGCCGGCGTGCCGCAGGACGTGCCGCCGGAGATGCGATTCATCATGGCCCACTACCTCCGGTGCGTTTACCTGCGCCGCCCCGGACCCTTCGGGCTCATCCACAGCGAAGCCATGATGCGGTACTTCATCGAGATGGACGCGGTGATGGGGTTCCGCCCGGCCGTGGGCACCGAAATCATCTCGCCGCTGCAGTTCGCCGGCGACTCGGTCGACCTGGCGCTGGAGTACCACGACAAGGGCGTGCAGGTCTCGTGCGTCGACCCGATCCCGATCATGGGCGTCACCGCCCCCTCGGACTGGCACATGGCCTGGGCGCAGACCCTGGCCGAGAACATCGGCGCCTACACGATCTTCCGCGAGTGCGGCGTCGAGAAGATGGGCCCGCCATCGATCCGCCTGTTCACGCCCAACTGGGCCGCCTCGACGGTCTCCTTCAGCGGCCCCCAGCACGTGCTGGCCCTGATGACGCGCCGCAAGGTGCGCGAGTTCTTCAACATGCCCACGCCCTGGGGCGAGTTGTTATTGGTGACTTCCAAGGCCCCCGACGCCCAGGCCGCGATCGAAAAAACCGCCGGCTGCATCCTGGCGCGCGTCTTCGGCCTCTGGGGCGTCGAAGGCGCCGGCGGACTGTGGATGGACGAGATCTTCAGCCCCCAGCAGCTCATCATCGACATTGAGGCCAAGCACTTCGCCGAGGGCGTGCGCGCCAACGTCGCCCCGCGCGAGGGCGACGTGGTGGCCGTCGTCGAGGAAGGCCTCCGCAGCGGCGGATTCCTCCAGGCCGACATGACGCTGGAAAACTACCGCGACTTCGTCTGGAACGCGGCCGTCAGCGACCAGCGCCCCCGCGGAAGCTGGACCGGCGACCACCAGACGCTGCTGAAGAAAGCCGCCGCCATCGCCGCCGATAAGCCCTCCCAGTACACCTACGAACTGACCGACCACCGCCGCGAGGGGTTGGACCGCATCATCGCCAAGGCGCGAAAGGAATTCGGCGCGTAGGGTAAGACGGGTGCCACGCACAACTCCGTTGTGCGTGTCCCTGAGCTTCGAAGTACGGGGAGCATGGGCGAGACGCCCATGCTACTCACGGGCAAGATGCCCGTGCTACTGTTTCAGCGCCGGTGCAGGCATGCGTGGCGAAGATCGGGCAGCGGCGCGTGAACTGCCGCTCGAAATCATCCGCCACCTTCTTGCACACCGCGTCGGCGGCGGCAGCGTCGGCCAGGATGATCGCGCAGCCGCCGAAACCTCCGCCGGTCATCCTTGCCCCATACACGCCGCTGCACTTGGCGGCCGAGGCGACGATAGCGTCCAGCTCTTCGCAGCTCACATCGTAATCGCCCGCCAGCGACTCGTGCGAGGCGTACATCAGTTTGCCGAATGTCGAATAATCGCCGGCCTTTAGGGCGGCGACGGCCTCGACGGTGCGGGCGATCTCGCCCACGGCGTGGCGGGCGCGGCGGAGTTCTTTCCCTTGGAGCGTGCCGGCGGCTGCGGCCTTTTCGATCTGGGCGGGCGTCACGTCGCGGAGCATTTTGACGCCCAGCATGGCGGCCGCGGCGTAGCACTGGTCGCGTCGGGCGGCGTACCCGCCATCGGAGAGCTCGTGCTTGACCTGCGTGTCGGCCACCAGCAGCACCTTGGTCGGATCGTCGAAGGGCACCTGCTCGACGGCGCCGCTGCGGCAGTCCAGCAGCAGGGCGTGGCCGGCGCGGCCCATGATGGCGATGGACTGATCCATGATCCCGCACGGCGTTCCGGCGAAATCGTGCTCGGCCTTCTGGCACAGCAAGGCCAGCGTGCGGTCGTCCATCTTCGCCCCGGCGGCCGTCAGCAGCGCAAGGGCGGTCGCCACCTCAAGCGAGGCCGACGACGACAGCCCGCCGCCCAGCGGCACGTCGCTGTCGAAGAACAGGTCCGCCCCGCCAAGCTTTACGCCCGCCCCCAGCAGGCCGGCGATCACCCCGCGCGGATAGTTCGCCCACGCCGGCTCGCCTTTGCTCACGGTGGCCAGATCGACGACGGCCGGGCGGTCGCTCTGCGCCGATGCCATGCGGATGGTCGAGCCCTCGCGCGGCGCCCAGGCCGCCAGCGTGCTGCGATTGATGGCGATGGGCAGCACGAACCCGTCATTGTAGTCGGTGTGCTCGCCGATGAGGTTCACCCGCCCCGGGGCGCGGACAATGCCTGCCGGCGCGCGGCCGTACCGTTCTTCAAAAAGTTGCTGCAAGTTCTTCATGTTCATGCTCATTGGCGGTCTTCGTTCTTGACGTGCAGCGTTCGCGTCGGGAAGGCGAACTCGATGCCTTCCTCCTTGAACCGCCGCAGCAGCTCCATATTGAAGTCGTGGTTAAACGCGAGGTACGCCCACCAGTCCGGCGGGGCAAACCAGTACAGCACCTGGACGTTCAGGCTGTCGGCGTTAAACTCGTTGAAGTACACCCGTGGCGGCAGATCGGCGGTGAAGGAGGCCTTGCGCTGCTCGAGCATCGAGCGGACGATCTCCACGGCCCGCTGCACCTTCTCCGGCGGCGTGTTATAGGGAATCGTCAGGTTCAGCAGCCGCCGGATCGTCTGGCGGCTGCCGATGTTCTCCACCGGCTCGTTGGCCACCACCGAGTTGGGGACCGTCACGAGGTTGCCCTCGAGCGTGCGGATGCGCGTCGAGCGAAAGCCGACTTCCTCGACCACCCCGTCATAGCCCTTGACGACGATGCGATGCCCCAATGCGAAGGGCCGATCGGTAAAGATCGTGACCGAGCCGAAGAAGTTCGCCAGCATGTCCTTGGCCGCCAGGGCGAAGGCCAAGCCGCCCACGCCCAGCCCGGCCAGCAGCGGGCCGATCTCCAACTCGAAGATGTTCTGTGCGATGAAGACCATCGCCACGACGACCACGAAGACGCGCAATGCCTTGCGGATCAGCGGGACGATCTGCACGTCGAGCATTGTCTCGGCGCGGGCGGCGTACTTGTGCAACAAGTACGCGACGATGTCGACGAGGCTGAAGACCATCCACGACACGCCGATAGCCGCGATGGCGGCGCAGGTGTTGTTCCAGAACGGTCGCAGCGACTGCAAAGTCTCGGCGGGCCCGGTTGTGGTGGGGGAGCGGCGCAGGTACGTCAGCACCATGAAGTTGCCGGCCACGCTAAGCCCCGCCGCCAGCGCCAGCATGACCGCCGGCCGCGAGATGCTCGAGAGCATCATCGCCAGGATGTGCAGGCGGCCCTGTTCGTTGAGCCGGGAGGCTTGGCGCGACAGGAGGATTGAGACGATCTTGCCGGCCACGAAACTCAGCAGGATCGCCCCGAGCAGGACGGCCCAACGCCATAGCTCGTTGTCCAAGAACGTGCGATCCAGAATAGATTCCGCCAAGGCCAAGTTCGTCATGTATGCCGCCTTCTCCGGGTATGCCAATGGCGATAACTATAGCCCTCGAAACAGGTGTTGTCACCCACCAACACCTTACCACAG
The DNA here is from genome assembly GCA_039683615.1 of Phycisphaerae bacterium. Taxonomy (GTDB): domain Bacteria; phylum Planctomycetota; class Phycisphaerae; order SM23-33; family SM23-33; genus JAJFUU01. The sequence continues at coordinate 21,270 of JBDKRA010000012.1, read as the reverse complement.
AGGCACAGAGTCTGCTGAGAAAGACAGGGAATGAATGCGTCTTGTTTCTACCTGTGAGTCCTCTGTGCCTTTGTGGCGAATTCTTTGACGCGCGTCACCGTCTGGTGCGCCAGGCGGGTGGGCTCGGGCAGGCGGTAGCGGCTGGCGCGGAGCGTCCAGCGGATCGCCTGCTCCAGCGTGATGCGATGGCCGACGGAGATGTACAGCGGATTCACGCCGTCTCGTGTGCGCAGGGCCACGCCAACCTTGTTGCCGTCGAAGATCAGTTGCGCGTGATTGCCGCGATTTGAGCCAGGGCAGCGATGCTCGCCGCAGAGGCGGCTCTTGGCCACGCCGATCGTCGGCAAATCCAGCAGCAGCCCGACGTGGCTGGCCAGCCCCAGCCCGCGCGGGTGCGCGATCCCCTGCCCGTCGCACATCAGCAGGTCAGGCCGGTGCGGCAGCCTCTCGATGGCCGCGATCACGGCAGGGGCCTCGCGAAAACTCAGCAGCCCCGGCACGTATGGGAACCTGCACGCTCGCACCTCCACAGCCGACGCCAGCGGCGCCAGCGTCCGCGCGTCGCACAGCACAGCCACGGCCGCGATCTTCTTGCCGTCATCCAGGAAGGCACAGTCCGTGCCGGCGATGGTGCGCACCGGTGCGCGCATTTGCTTGATGATCACATTCCGCGCCAAGCGGCGCTGCAGCGCGATGGCCTCTTTGGGCGAAATGTCCCAGCGGTGGCGGTGCATGAAGGTTCCGCCTTCATCCTCGGCCGGGGAATATCGGCCACAGAGACACAGAGAAAAGCGAGAAGAGGCGGGTTAGAAACCACATTCCGTTTCTCGACCTTTGCGTTCTTCTCTGTGTTCTCTGCGCCTCTGTGGCCCAATACCGCGGCCTTAGCAAAGAATCTTCTTAACGATAACCAGCGCCCGCTCGATGTCCTCGGCGCCGACTTCCAGGCACGTGACCGCGCGGCAGGAGTTGGGACCCAAGGCCATCAACCACACGCCCGCCTTTTCGAGCTTGGCGGCCAGATCGGCAGCAGGCATGGTTAGTACGTCGAAGAAGACGATATTGGTCTCGACGCTCTTGGGATCGAGCTTGACCCCGGGCAGAGCGGCCAGGCCTGCCGCCAGTGTCTTTGCGTTGGCATGATCGTCGGCCAGGCGCGCACGATTGTGCTCCAGTGCATACAAGGCCCCGGCTGCGATGATCCCCACTTGCCGCATCCCGCCGCCAAAGAGCTTTCGCACTCGCCGCGCTCGGGCAATGAACTCTTTCGTCCCCGCCACGGCCGAGCCTACCGGCGCCCCGAGCCCCTTCGAGAAGCATACGCTGACGGAGTCGACGTGCTTGGCGAAGTCGGCTTCGCAAATGCCGCTGGCGACGGCAGCGTTCCAGAGCCGCGCCCCGTCCATGTGCAGTTTCATGCCGCGCTTGTGGGCCTCGGCAGACACGCCGGCCAGCGTTTCCAGCGGCCAGATGCTTCCGCCGCCACGATTGTGCGTGTTCTCGATGCACACCAGCGACGGCTGGGGGAAGTGCACGTTGGCCGGGCGGATGGCGGCCGCCAGGTCGTCGGCGGTGAAGATCCCTCGTTTGGCGTCGATCAAGCGCATGGTCACGCCCGAAAGCGCCGCCGGCGCGCCGACCTCGTAAAAGTGGCAGTGGGCGTTGGCGTCAGTGACGACTTCGTCGCCCGAGCGCGTGTGGCAGCGAATGGCGATCTGGTTGGCCATCGTGCCCGAAGGCGTATAGAGGGCGGCCTCTTTGCCCAGAATCTCCGCCGTCTTCTTTTCCAGGGCGATGACGGTGGGGTCGTCGCCCAACACATCATCGCCCACTTCAGCAGCCGCGATGGCCGCTCGCATCTCGGGCGTGGGTTTCGTAATCGTGTCGCTGCGCAAATCTATCGGCATGGCGGTTTCTTTCAATAAAGCGTCAGGGAGTCATTGACCACAGAGACACAGAGCAAAGCGAGGAAGAAGGAAGACAACAACTTCATCTTCTTGGTCTTTCTCCGCCTTCTCTGTGCCTCTGTGGTAAGTTGCTATTTCAAGCCAAGTACATCCAGCATGTCATAGAGTCCGGGTGTTTTGCCGGCCAGCCACTGGGCCGCTCGCAGGGCGCCGCGGGCGAAGTTGTCGCGCGTATGGGCGACGTGGCCCAGCGTGAGTGTCTCGCCCAGGTTGCCGAAGTGCACTGTGTGCTCGCCGACGGTGTCGCCCACGCGCAGGGCATGCATCCCGATCTCGCCGGGGTTCCGCGGGCACAGGCCCCCGCGGCCCAGAACCGCCACCTCGCCGTACTCCTTGCCGGTGGCCGCGCAGATCGACTTGGCCAGCGCGATCGCCGTTCCGGAAGGCGCGTCCTTCTTGAAGCGGTGGTGCGTCTCGGAGATCTCGATGTCGTAGTCGGCCCCCAGCGCCGCGGCCGCCTGCGCCACCAGCATGAGCAGCACGTTGACGCCCACGGACATATTGGCCGCATGGACGATGGGGATCGTCGCCGCCGCGTCGGCGATCTCTGCCCGCTGGCTGTCGGTCAGCCCCGTTGTGCCGATGACCATCGCACAGCCGCTGCTGCGGCAGACCTTCAGCCACTCCATCGTGCCCTCGGGCAGCGAGAAGTCGATGAGCACCTGCGGCAGGGTTGCCATCTCCTGCGAGACCGCCAGCCCGAAATGCCCCACGCCGGCAAGTTCGCCGATGTCGGCTCCCAGCGCCGGCTGCCCCGCGGCCTCGACAGCCGCGACGATGTCAAACTGCTCGGCCTCGATAGCCAGCGCCGCAATGCGCCGCCCCATGCGTCCCCCCGCGCCCGTGATCGCGATCTTAATCATGATGGTCAGACCTTTCGACGTCACAAGTAACCTAATCCATGCGGGAAATCAACGGCGCCCCCGCTTTGTCCCCGATTCAATCGCCCCTCCGGGGCTCCGGATCAAGGGAGAATTGTAACCCCGGGTTCCGCGGCGATAGACAACATCGCCGCTCCACCCGGGGCTACTATCAGTCGCCCCAGACGGGGCGAAGAACTCCGCCGGGTCGATCTTGGGCCACAGCGGCACAGAGATCACAGAGGGGAAGAATGTCAAAGGACAAATCAGAATGCACCTTCGCTTTTCTTATTCTAAATCCCCCTCGTTCTTCTCTGTGTCTTTGTGGCCCAATGTCCCCGATCCATGTGCAGAAAAAGAACCGGGCGGCGAGGAGTTTGTTCCGCGCCGCCCGGGGTCTGTTGTTCAATTGGAAATTGTAAATTGGAAATTGGAAATTAGTACCGATAGTGCTCCGCCTTGTAGGGGCCGTTGACGGACAGGCCCAGGTAGGCGGCCTGTTTGCTCGACAGGCGGGTGAGTTTGCCGCCGAGTTTTTCCACGTGCAGGCGGGCGACTTCTTCGTCGAGCTTCTTGTCCAGGCGGTACACGCCGATGCCTCGCTCGTTGGTCCACAGGTCGATCTGCGCCAGCGTCTGGTTGGTGAACGAGTTGCTCATCACGAAGCTGGGGTGGCCCGTCGCGCAGCCGAGGTTCACCAGGCGGCCCTTGGCCAGCATGTAAATGCTGTGCCCGTCGGGGAAGGTGTACATGTCGACCGCGCCGGCCGACTCGGGCTTGATCTGCGTGATCTTGATCTTGGGCCACTCGTTGAGCTCCTTGACTTGGATCTCGTTGTCAAAGTGCCCGATGTTGCAGACGATGGCCTGGTCTTTCATCTTGGCCATGTGCTTGGCCGTGATGATGTCGCAGTTGCCGGTGGTGGTGACGTAGATGTCGGCGATGCCCAGCGCGTCTTCGACCGTCATCACCGGGAAGCCTGCCATGTACGCCTGCAGGGCGCAGATCGGGTCGATTTCGGTCACGATCACGCGGGCCTTGTGCGCGGCCAGCGCCTGGGCGGAACCCTTGCCGACGTCGCCGTAACCGCAGACGACGGCGACCTTGCCGGCCACCATCACGTCGGTGGCGCGCTTGATCCCGTCGACGAGGCTCTCGCGGCAGCCGTAGACGTTGTCGAACTTGCTCTTGGTGACCGAATCGTTGACGTTGATGGCCGGCACGAGCAGCTCGCCGCGCTCCATCATCTGATACAGCCGGTGCACGCCGGTGGTCGTCTCTTCCGAAACGCCCTTCCAGTCGGCGGCCACCTTGTGCCAGAACTGCTTGTCTTTTTTGAGCTGCTTCTTCAGCAGGGCGTTGATGAGCTGCAGCTCATGATTGTCGGTGGGCTCGTCGAGGATCGCCGCGTCGTTCTCGGCCGCGAATCCGCGGTGGATCAACAGCGTCGCGTCGCCGCCGTCGTCGACGATCAGGTTGGGCCCCTTGCCATCGGGCCAGGTCAGGGCCTTGAGGGTATAGTCCCAGTATTCCTCGAGGCTCTCGCCCTTGTAGGCGAAGACGGGCACGCCGCTGGCGGCGATGGCGGCCGCGGCGTGGTCCTGCGTCGAGAAGATGTTGCACGAGGCCCAGCGCACGTCGGCGCCGAGTTCGACGAGCGTCTCGATGAGCACGGCCGTCTGGATCGTCATGTGCAGGCTGCCCATGATGCGGGCGCCGGCGAGGGGCTTGGCTTTGCCGTACTTTTCGCGGCTGGCCATCAGACCGGGCATCTCGTGCTCGGCGATGGAGATTTCCTTGCGGCCGAAGTCCGCCAGGGCGATGTCCTTAACCTTATATTGCTGTTGTGCGACTGCTTTGGCCATGAGTCTCTCCTGAAGTCTTGTTTGGGAACGGGGCATTATAATCGGGCGGCCCCCATTTCCAATTTCCAATTTCCAATTGGCAATTTCCAATTAGAAGCGGGCCTCACCAGAAAGGCACGATGGCACGACGAAGTTGTTCAATTGGAAATTCCAAATTGGAAATTGGAAATCGCGTCAGCGCGCCGCGTTGATGCGCTTCAGGGCCCAGATGCACGTGTCGCGGATTTTGGAATCCTTGTCGAGCAGCCGCATCTCGTCGAGCCTGGTCAGAGCGGCCTTGGCGGGCGGACCGATCTCGCCCAGCGCCTGAACCGCCCGCAGGCGCACGAACGGACTTTCGCTGCCCAGCGACTCGGTCAGCAGCCCCATTCCGGCGGCGGGCTGGCCGGTCTGGCACAGCGCCTGGGCGGCGGCCAGGCGCACCCAGATTTCCTTGTCGGTCAGGGCCGCGTTCAGCGTCGGGCCGACTTGCTGACCGGTCGGGTCGATCTTACCCAGCGCCGTGACGGCCGCTTGCCGCACGTGCCAGTCCTTGTCGGCGGCGGCCTCAGTCAGGGCGGGTATGGCCGCGGCGGCGTCGGGGCCCATCTCGCCCAGGGCGGCCGCGATGTCTTCGCGGTGCGTGACGCGCGGGTTCTGCAACGCCTGCATGAAGTACGCGAGCTGGCGGGAGGTGGCGTCGGTGATGGCCGGGGCGCTTGCCGGTTGAGACGCCGCCGGCTGCGAGGCGGGCGGCGTGGCCGCTTCCTCTTGAGCAAGCACCAGCGTCGCCGTCAGCAGCACGCCCAGCATCAGTGATACGCGTTTCATAATGCAGCCTTTCGTGTCATCGTGGCATGGCCGTCTCGGCCATGCGTGCCACGGGCGTCTCGCCCGTGGTCTCTAATGCATGGGCGAGACGCCCATGCCACAAAACCAGCATGGGCGGGACGCCCGTGCTACTGCCAGAACTCGCTGCGAAGCTCATCGCCTTCGCGGGTGGCGCGGATGAAACTCTCGACCTTGGCCAGGTCTTTCACGCCCGGGCTGCTCTCGACGCCCGAGGCCACGTCCACCGCCCACGGGGCCACCAACTCGATGGCGTCGCCCACGCAGGTCGAGTCCAGCCCACCGGCCAGGATGATCGGGTCCAGCCCGGCCATCGCTCCGGAGGTGCGGGCGTCGGCGACCATGTCCCAGTTGAACCGTCTGCCCGTTCCACCGCGGGCGTCGTCGGCGTAGGCGTCCAGCAGCACCGCAGCCAGGCGCGAGCGGTCGGCCAGGCCGGCGATCCAGGTCCGCACCTGCGTCAGCCAGCCTTCGTCGCGCACGCGGAAGGCCTTGATGCACGGGCGTTCGATCTTGCCTACGAGCTCAGGCCCTTCGTCGCCGTGAAGCTGCACAAAGCCGATGCGCGTGCGGTCGATCACGCGGTTAATGGTATCGGCGTCGGCATTGACGAACACGCCGACCGTCGCCACCCACGGGGGCAGCGCGTCCACAACGGCCCGCGCCTGCTCGGGCGAAACCCATCGCGGCGACTGCGCGAAGACCAGGCCGATCGCATCGGCCCCCATCTGCGCAATGCGCAGGGCCGTGCGCGGATCTCGCAGCCCCTCGATCTTGACGCGGATACGTTGCATAACGCCATAATACCGAGTGCGATGATCTGTGACTAGTGGCCAACGGCGTAGTAGCCGGTAGCCCGTAGCCAGTAGCCAGGAAGAAGTTACGGGCTACGGGCTACCGGCTACTGGCTACTACTGCAGCCCCTTGAATTGGCGGCATCCATTCCATAGAGTCTGTTCTTTCACCGGAGAACCGCAATGAACAAAGTCCGTTTCGGTGTCGTGGGCCTGGGCACCATGGGCGGGATTCACGCCTGGCAGTTGTCTGAAAGCAAGAATCGCTCGATCGCCCTGGCGGCGGTGTGCGACATCGTTGCCGACAAGGCTGAAAAGGCCGGCCAGCAGTGGAAGGTGCCGCACTTCCTCGACGCCCAGGCGATGTTTGACTCGGGGCTCATCGACGCGGCGATTATCGCCGTGCCGCATTACTGGCACGCGCCGCTGGCGATCCGCGCCGCCCGCGCGGGCCTGCACGTGCTGTGTGAAAAGCCCATGGCCTCGACGATCGGCCCCGCCCGGGCGATGGTCGCCGAATGCAAAAAGCTCCGCAAGGCGCTGGGCTGCGTGCTGCACCATCGCAGCCGCAGCATCATGATCAAGATGAAAGACCTTGTCGCCCGCGGCGCAGTCGGCGAGGTCTTCCGCGCCCAACTCGTCTGCAGCAACTGGTTCCGCACGCAGGCGTACTACGACAGCGGCGCCTGGCGCGGCACGTGGGACGGCGAGGGCGGCGGCGTGCTGATCAACCAGGCCCCGCACCACCTGGACCTGTTCGCCTGGATCGCCGGCATGCCCAAGCGGGTCCTGGGCCTGCTCAGCACGCGGGCGCACAAGATCGAGGTCGAAGACACCGCCAACTTCCTGCTCGACTATGGCAAGGGCAAGGTCGGCTACATCTACGCCACGACGGCCGAGGAGCCCGGCTACGAGCAGTTCATGATCTGCGGCGACAAGGGCACGCTCATCTGCGAAGGCGGCAAGCTCAAATTGGGCAAGCTCAGCGTCCCGATCTCCAAACACATCATGGGCTCGACGCAAGCCGGCGCCGGCGGGGCCGAGCAAGGTATCGAGTGGACGGAGGTGGCCCTGCCCAAAGACGAAGGCGGCCGCCACATCCAGATGGTCGAGGCCTTCGCCAAGCATCTCATCAAGGGCACGCCGATGTACATCACCGGCGAAGAGGCCCTCAACGAACTGGAACTGTCCAACGCGATGTACCTGGCCGGCTACGAAGGCCGCACCGTCGAGCTGCCCGTCCAGGCCGACCAGATCGACCGTCTGATCCGCCGCCTGGAAAAGAAACACTCCACGGGCAAAGGTCAGGGCATCCGCAAGCGAGCGACGGCGGATTTGAAGAAGTTGCTGAATCAGTAATCAGTAACCGGACTAATTACTGATTACGTCCTAAGGTTTCTCCGCCGGCTTCAGGAAGCGGGCGGAAAACGCCGGGTCGTCGGCGATCGTCACATTGACTTTCTGGGTGGAGATTTCGAGCTCGTGGTCGCTCTCGTTGGGGCCGCCGCGCTTGATGGCTTTCATGCGGAGCAGGAACTCCCACGAACCCGGGCCGACGACGTACGGTTCCTGCGGGTCGGACGTGTCGACCAGGAATGAGACCACCAGCATGCCCTCGGCCGTCTTGCGGATCTTGACCTTGCTGCCGTCGGCGTCGTTCTTGTCGCGCGAAGAATAATTCAGGCCGATGTCCAGCGCACGATACCCGCCCGGGTCGAGCGGTTTGATCCAGAGCGTCTCGTCATTCATCCGCTTGAAGCGCTCGCGGCTGGCGGCCACGGCATCCTGGCCGGGGTTCTTCTCGAAGGTGATGCTGATATCGTCGAGGTCCTCGGGCAGCTTGTACGCGCAGGTGATGTAGAACTTCTTGCCCAGGCTGACCTGGCCGGCGCGGCGATCCTCTTCTGGCGTCTTGCCCAGGCTGTCGGCGATCCAGCCTTCAAGAAGCCCGACCGCCCCCGATTGCCCTTCCTTCGCCAGCTTTACCTGCGCGCCGTATCCCTTCTTGGCCAGGATCGCCGCCGCGTTTCGGGCGACGGCAACGGCCTGATCGACGCTGACGGCGCCGTCTTCCATGTGGAGGAAGAAGATGGAGTGGAACCAGAGCTTGGCGCTGTCGAGTTGGATAAAGACCTGGCAGCTCTTGCCGTTGGTGTTCTGCATCACGAACATGTCGTTGCGGTCGAGTCCGAATCCCAGGTCTTCCACGTAGCGGTACTTGTAGTAGGTGCTCTTTGGATTCCTGACCTGCTCGCGGCGGCTTTTGGCGTCGCGGGCCTGCCACTCGCGAATGGACTGCGCGGTATACGCCGCGTTGAGCGAGGTAAACAGCGTCATGTCCAGCCGCCTGTAGGGGCGGTTGTTCTCGACGGGCCGTGGCTGCTGGGCGTCCGGCGGGGCGTAGCGGTAGTACGCGCTGATGTGGCAGAAGTAGGGGGCCCCCTTCTCCAGCGTCGAACGGCCAGGGCGATATGTGAAGTCCGTCTTGCCGGTCTTGCGATCAGTCTCCCAATGTCCGTTTATGAATGGCCGCCCGTCCGGCCGCGAGCCGTTGATGTTATGCGAGCATGGCACGCGGCAGAATCCGGCATCGGCCTGGAGCTTCTCGGGGAACAGCCCGCGGAACTCCTCATCAGTCAGATACAGCTTGTGAGCCGGCGCGGGAGCGTTTTTCCACGTCAGGTTCTTATCCAGCGCGGCCGCCGGATCGGCCAGCAGCGCAAGGTGGATCGCCGAAAAGCTCGCACACATCAGATACGCAGTCGAACGTTGATTTGTGGTCATGAGTTGCGTCCTTGAATAGGCATCTATAATATCATCGGATGACAGCCCAGTAGAAAGGATATTGGACCGTGCGTTGCACTGGAATGACCGGAGCATCGCTCCTGCTGATAGCCGCCAGCCTCTGGACTGCCGCCATCGTGTCGGCAGAATCTCCGCGGCAAGTGCCGCCGCCCAAGTTCAAATCTCTCCAGTTGACCAAGACCGGCGGCTTCGCCGGTGTGCATGACGTGACGACGCTGGATGGGCAGGGCGGCTGGCAGTTTTCGTCGCGCGCCCGGACCGATCCGACCAAGGGCAAATTGTCCGCTGCCCAACTGGAGACGCTCAATGCCGCCGTCGCCGCAGTAGATTGGTCCAAGCTCAAGGCCAGATACGACAGCAGCGGCCGCGGGGCAGACATGTTCAACTACGAGATCATCCTGACGGACGCCGAAGGCAAGACCTTTCGCAGTTCCATCCGCGACTTTGAGACCAACAGCCTCGCCCCGAAGGAGCTACGGGCACTCATATCCTTGATCGAGAGCATGGTTAAGAAGTAGTTTACTTGCGGCGATGTATTTTCTGAGACAATCGCTTACACTTCGCCGCATGAATACCACTGCCGATCTCAGCGTTCGCAAGGCGCGGCCGCGTATTGGGCTGCTGCCTACCGGGCATTTGATCTATTGGGACCAGTTCCCCGGGCTCAAGCAGCGCGGGCTGGATATGTATGAGCGATACCGCCGGCGGCTGGCCGAGATCGGCGACGTGATCTCGCCCGGCCTCGTCGACACGCCCGAGAAGGCCTGGCAGGCCGGAGCGATGTTCGCGGCCGAGAAGATCGACATCCTGCTGGTGCTGCCGCTGGGGTACACCACGGGCATCGTGGTGCTGCCGGCAGTGCGGGCCGTAGGTGAGCGCCTGCCGCTGCGGATTCTCAACACACACCTGGACGGCTCGTACGACTACAAGTCGGCCGACACCGCGACGTATCTCTATCACGAGGGCCCTTGCTGCATTCCCGAATACGCCGCGGGCTTGGTGAGCATGGGGCGCGACTTCCGCGTGCGCACCGGCGCGTTCGGCTCGGCGCGGTTCTGGCAGCAGGTGCAAGCCGACTGTCTCGGCGCCGCTGCCGCGCGGGCGATGGGGGGTCTGAACGTCGGTCTGCTTGGCAACACGTACACCGGCATGGTGGACATGCCTACCGATGAGCATCGCTGGCTGCGAGCCAGCGGCCGCATGATCGTGCGCCCGGAGGTCGAGGAAATCGAGGAGGCGTACCACGCCGTGACGGCCGCGCAGGTGCAGGATATGTGCGCCCAGTTCCGCAGCGCATATGACGTTGACACGACGGTGACCGACGAGCACATGGAGTTTTCCGCGCGGGCGGCCGTGGCGTACGAGCAGGTGATCGTGCGGCACGACATCTCGGCGTTCGGGTACTACTGGTGGGGGCAGAAGGACCTGATCACGCAGTTGCGGGCTCAGTCGAACCTGGCCGTCTCGCGCCTGGCGGCGATGGGCCGCCCCGGCGTGACCGAGGGCGACGTGAAGACCGCGATGGCGATGAAGATTCTCGACCTGCTGGGCGGGGGCGGGATGTTCGTCGAGTTCTTCGCCATCGACTACGACGCGGACTTTCTGCTGATGGGCCACGACGGGCCCAGCAACATCAACATGGCGGCAGGGCGCCCCAAGCTCCAGCACCTGGAGGTGCACCACGGCAAGACCGGCCACGGGCTGGGGATCGACTTCGACGTGCGGCAAGGGCCCGCGACGCTGCTTAACGTCAGCCAGTTCGGCGCGGGCGAGACGTTCAAGCTGATCGCCGCGCCAGCCGAGGTCGTCGCCGGCGAGGTGCTGCAGATCGGCAACCCCAACTGCCGCATCAAGGTCGAGCGCCCGATCGAAGAGTTCTTCGACGCCTGGTGCCGTCAGGGGCCCGCCCACCACATCGCCCTGGGCAGCGGCAACCACCTGGCCGAGTTGGAGACTTTCGCCCAAGCGATGGGCTTCGAGTTCGTGAAGATTTGACCGCACGGGTTTCGACGCGGCAGCGATAGATCGTGTCGCGGGCGTCTCGCCCGCGCGTGGCGAGGACATCTTGCCCTCGCCCAATGGAGGGTTATCCTCGGTCTCCGCGGGCGGGACGCCCGCGGCACTCGCGGACAAGATGTCCGCGACACGAATAGAGGTTGCTGAGTATGGCCAACGAATCAGACTACATGCAGTCGGCCCTTGGGGCGGGGCTGGGGTTTCCTTCGCGCGATCGGGACCTGGATGTGATGAGCGGCTTTAGCAATCCGCCGGCTGGGTACGGCGAGGTGCCGTTCTGGTGGTGGACGGGCGATGCCCTCGACGCGCCGCGGCTGATCGAGCAGATCCGGGAGCTGCACGCCAAGGGCGTCAGCGGCGTGCAGGTGAACTACTCGCACTACGACACCCCCAACGACTGGCTGACCGAGCAGGACGAGCCGGCGATCTTCTCGCAGGAGTGGTGGGAGGTTTACGCTCAGGTGTCCGCGGCCTGCGCCAAGCTTGACATGGGCATCGGCATGAGCACCTACACGGTGGACTGGCCCGGGCCCAAGAACCTCTTCTATCATCTTTTCTACTCCAAACCGGAGCTCAACGCCTTCGAGCACGATGCCGGCCCCACAAGACGCCTCAGCGGCGGTGAAAGTGTCACGATCGACTGTGCGGCCGACCAGTTCGCCGCGCGGGCTTATCCCGTTGTGGACGGCCAACTCCAGCGCGGCGGCGTGGACCTGGCGCCCTACATAAAGGATGGCAAACTCACCTGGACCGCGCCGCAGGGCCAGTGGGATGTCCGCACGTTCCGCAGCCTACGAAAAGCCGGCACGCTCAACCCGATGATGGCCGGGGCGGGCAAGACGGTCATCGCCGGGTTCTTCCAGAAGTTCCAGGACCACAACGCCGGTTCCTCCAAGGGCCTGAACTACTTCTTTAACGACGAACTGCACGTGGGCATGGGCAAGTTCGCGTGGAACGGTGACTTCGCGGCCGAGTTCTCCCGCCGCAAGGGCTACGACCTGTTCGACGTCCTGCCGGCGATGTGGGAGGACATCGGCCCGCTCACGCCCAAGGTGCGCATGGACTACGCCGACGTGCGCATGTCGCTGATGGAGGAGCGGTACTTCCGGCCGATCTTCCACTGGCACGCGTCGCGGGGCATGATCTTCGCCTGCGACAGCGGCGGGCGTGGGCGACACCCCAACGAGTTCGGCGACTACTTCCGCGCCACGCGCTGGTACACCGCGCCCGGACACGACACCCCCGGCGGCAAGGCCGACCTGATCAAGGGGAAGGTCTCCTCGTCGATCGCCAACCTGTACCAGCGTCCGCGCGTGTGGCTGGAGGGCTATCACAGCCTGGGCTGGGGCGCCGCGCCAGAGCTGCTGATGCACGCCACGCGCGAGAACTACCTGTACGGCTGTACGCTGTTGAACCTGCACGGGCTGTACTTCACGACGTACGGCTCACACTGGGAGTGGGCCCCGCCGTGTTACCACTTCCGCATGCCGTACTGGGCGCACATGGGCGTGTTCCTGAAATACTTCGAACGTCTGTCGTACGTGATGAGCCAGGGCTGCCTTGCCGCCGACGTGGCGGTGGTGTACCCCGTCGCGCCGTACGAAGCTGAAATGGACGCCGACGCCGCGCGCGACACCGCCTTCGAACTGGCCCACAAGCTCATTGCGGCCGGGATCAACTTCGAGTTCATCGATAACGACTCGCTGGCGCGGGCGGTCGTCGAGGACGGTCGCTTGATCGTCAAAGACGCCGGCGCGTCGTATCAGGCGCTGGTGCTGCCCAACATGAAGGCCGTGCGATGGGCGACCATCGAGAAGGCCGCCGCATTCGCGGCCGGCGGCGGCAAGGTCTATTGCGTCGGGGCGCTGCCCATGGCGTCCGATCGCGCGGGGCGCGACGATGCGGAACTGGAGCGGATGAATGCCCTGGCCTTTAGTCCGCAGTGCCGCCTGACTGATGCGGCCGCGGCCGTCGAGGCCATTCGCGGCGCGTTCGTGCAGGATGTGCGAGGCCTGAGCCAGACGGTGCGGGCGATTCACCGCAAGATCGGCCCGCGCGACGTGTACATGGTGCTGGACGCACAGCCCGGCAGCATTGTTGAGTTCCGCGCCAAAGGGGCCGCCGAGCTGCTCGACCCTTGGACCGGCGCGGCGACGCCGCTGCGCGTGGTGGCCGAAACTGCAACCGGCACGCAGGTCGAACTACCGCTGGAACCCTACGAGGCGCAGGTGGTGGCGTTCACGCCAGGCAAGAAGCACGTGAACCCGCCGGCGAAGGACGCTCGCCCCGAGGCGGCCAAACTGCTGCCCCGGACGTGGACTGTCGAGTTTGCGGCCACGATGGACAACACCCACGGCGATTTCCGAATCCCCGTCACGAGCGACAATAAGATGATCGGCGTGGAGGCCCGTCGCTTCGCCTGGGCGCAGGAGACCGAGGAGTTGGCCAAGACCGCCATGCTCCCACAAACCGATGACAGCAGTTGGGCGAGAAACCTGCACGGGTTTGGATCACAGTTCTACGTGCTGGGCCCGGTGCCTGCCGACGTCGATGCCGCGCAGCTCGATGCAAAGCTCGCCGCGATCACGACGGTCGATCCGCTCGTGCCGGTGACAATCTCGGGCAAAAGCCTCTCCTGGCGGCCATACGACTTCTCGTGGCGATACGGCAAGGAAGAGGATCTCGGTCACCAGGGTTATCACGGCCTCAAGCGGACCGTCACCGACGACTTCATCTGCCTGGGCAAGCAGGTGGACGGTCTCAACGAGACGCGTCACGAAGGCGACGGTGGCCGCTATTATCTCTGGACCTCCGCGACGGTCGCCAAGGCGACGATGGCGGAAATCCGCGTCAGCCGCGGCGCCCCGGCCGACAAGAGCCACACCTCGCCGGTCATCACGCCCGCGGCGGTTTACGTCAACGGCAGTGCCGTGAATCTTTCCCAACCGGTCGAACTTAGCGCCGGCGCCAACCCGGTGGTGGTGCGATATGACGCCGGCGGGCGCGGGCACTTCGTGATGCGCGATCAGGCCATCGCCGCCCCGAACGCCCGCCAGAAACTGGCGATGCGATGGTACGACGATGCGGGCCTCATACGCTTCGACGTTACCGCGGGACAGCAGAAGGCCCAGTGGCTGCGATTCCTCTCCGCCCCGGGCACCGCTTCCATCCGCGTGCAGGCCCTCGGCAGCGTCACGGCCTGGATGGACGGGCGGCCGATGCTCGCCAAAGGCAACGGCCGATTCGTGCCCGGGCGGCCTTGCCCGCATGCGGCCGTGATCGCCCTTCGCATCAAGAGCGAGACGGGCTGCATCGGCGGCGCGGCCGTGCCAGAGCCGGTGACGATCCAGACCGACGGCCGCGGCGAGATGCCGCTGGGCGACTGGTCGAAGATGGGCGTCCTGAACAATTACTCCGGCGGCGTGCGATACAGCACGCAGGTCACACTGTCCGCCGACGAGACCGCCGGCAGCCTCACTCTCGACCTGGGCCACGTCGCCGGTACGGCCGAGGTGCACGTTAACGGCGCCTCAGCCGGCGTGCGCGTCGCTCCGCCGTGGAAAGTTGATGCGACCGGGTTGTTCAAAGCCGGCGAGAACACGGTCGAGGTGCTGGTGTACAACACGCTGGCCAATCACTACCAGACCATCCCGTCGCGCTACCGCGGCGAACCGGTCTCAGGCCTGATGGGCCCGGTGCGGCTCTTGTTGCGCCGGTAGTCCTTAAAAGTGGGGGAGGCTTGCTTGAGCCTCGAAGAGGCTCCAGGATTTAGCCGGAGGCGTAAGCCTCCGGAGGAAGTCGTTTTGTTGCACCCGCCTCGCAGAGGCGGAAGGTTTTACAGGCGTTGCGGCGTTTGAAACCTGCCGCCTCTTCGAGGCGGGGAACTATTAAAGCCCTGTTCCGGGGGCTCACGCCCCCGGCTAAATTCTGGCGTCCCTTCGGGACGCAGAGAATTGTTCGGCCCACGGCACGATTGCAGGAGAATCAAGAAGATGTCGAACTTCAGCTACAACTACCGCCTGCCCGCTTTTGCTGTCGGTAGCCGCCTGCTTTTTCAGGGCGACTCGATCACGGACATGCAGTGGGGGCGCAACGAGGCCGACCGCAACCACTACCTGGGCCACAGCTATGTGTACCTGATCGCCGCGCGGCTGGGGGTGGACATGCCGGCGGCTAGGCTGGAGTTCTTCAATCGCGGCGTCAGCGGCAACGCGATCACTGACTTGAAGAACCGCTGGCAGAGCGACGCCATCGACATGAGGCCCGACCTGCTGAGCATTCTCGTGGGCGTCAACGACGTCGGCCGCGCCGGCGAGGCGGGCGTGGCCCTGGACGCGTGGGAGGCCGACTACCGCAGCATTCTCGACGCCAGCCGCAAGGCCAACCCCGCCCTGCGGCTGGTCCTGCTCGATCCGTTCGTTTTGCCGACGGGCAAGCTGGCCGACAAGGACCAGTGGCGGCTCTGGCGCGGGCAGGTGGAGAAGCTTAACGTGATCGTCGAACGATTGGCCGCGGATTACCAGGCCGTCCACATCTGCACGCAGCAGATCTTCGACGCGGCCGCCGCGGCAGTCGAGCCGGCGCACTGGATGTGGGACGGCGTGCATCCACTGCCGCAAGGCCACGAGCTGATCGCGCGGCACTGGCTGCAGGAAGTCAGCGCCCGCTGGTGCTGATGTTTCTGGGCATCTCCAAGAGAACACGAATGACACGAATGAAGCGAATGGTTAAGGAAACAACGGAGAGGCGCTAAACCTTCCTTGTTTCTACCTCATTCCTCACATTCGTGACATTCGTGGTGAGTCTTTTTGGAGTCGAGCCCGCATCTATCGCGGGTAAGCGGCGAACTCGAGCTTCAGGATCGCATAGTCGCAGACGGTGTCGGGGCACTTGCCGGGCAGGCCGGAGATCGTCACGCGCGAGGCGCTCTTGAACTTGGGACCCTCCGGCAGCGGGGTAGTCTCGACGGCGAGCTTGGCGCCGTTGGTGAGTATGCTTGCTGCCAGCAGCCTGGTATGCACATTCTCCAGCACGACCTTGCCGCCGGTGGGCCACTTGGGCAGCCAGAGGTACGCCACGTTGCCCTTGCGGGTCCACTTGCCGCCGGCGTCGTTGGTGATGAAGCCCAGCCGCTCGACGCGGTCGACGGGTCCGTAAAGCGCCTCGGCGTGGGTCTTGATCCACCGCCCGGCAGTCGCCAGCCGCTCCTGCTCGACGGGGCCGATCTCGCCGGTGGCGGGATTGGGTCCGACGTTCATCAGCAAGTTGCCGGTGTTGGCGGTGCATTTCTGGAGCATGTCGATGATATCGCGCGGCGAGCGGTAGTCCCCTGGCGACTGGGGATACCATGCCCACGTCGGGTACTTGATGAAGAGCTGCTTGTTGAACGTCATGCACGATTCCCAGTCGCGGTCCGGGTGCAGCGTCGGGCCGATGCTGCCCTCGGAGCAGGTGATGTCCTCGGCCGTCAGCGAGCGGTCGTTGATGAGGATCCCCGGCTGGAGTCGGCGCACCATGGCGTTCATCTCTTCGGCTTCCCAATCGCCGGCGTAGCCCAGCGGCGTGGGACCGTCGTACCAGAGCAGATCGACGCGGCCATAATTGCTCATCAGCTCGCGGAGCAGGCCCTGGGTGTAGTCGAGGAATCGTCGCCGCGCGGCGTCGTCATTCTCGCAGCGCCTGCCGTCGGGGTGGTTGACGTCCAGCAGCGAATAATAGAAGCCGACCTTGAGCCCCTCGCTGCGGCAGGCGTCGGCGAACTCGGCAACCATATCGAACCCTGGACCCATTCGCATGGCGTTGTAGTCGCTGAGTTTGGTGTCCCAGAGCGCGAACCCTTCGTGGTGCTTGGTGGTGAAGACGATGTACTTCATGCCGGCGGCCTTGGCGGTTCTGGCCCAGGCGCGGGCGAAGTCGCGCGGCGGCGTGAGGCGTTCGACCGACCAGCGCTTCTGCTGCTCGGGGGTGGCCGACTCGGGCGGCTTGGCCGACTGCGTCTTGGCGATGTTGCGGTCGTACCACTGCGAGAAAGGCCCGTAGTGCACGAACATGCCGTAGCGCGCCTCGCGGAACCACTGCGTCCGCGCGTCGTCGGCAGGAGGCTCGGTCCTCTGTGGGGAAAGTGCGGCCGGCTCGCAGCCGGTCAGGGCCACCATCAGCACAAACGGCATTAACGACTGCATACGATCCATATCATTCCCTTCGGCCAACCGAAGCCGTAGCTTCCATTAATGTAACCAACGTTGAAGGGGGATGGGCCATCTGAAGCAATGATTTGTCCGCTCGAAGAGAACACGAATGACACGAATGAAGTGAATGGTCAAAGAAAAGGCCGCCGGGGACGCTGGCCTTTGTTGTTTCCCTTACTCATTCGTCCCATTCGTGACATTCGTGGTAAGTTTTCTTTTGAAGCGGGCTCATCACAGCTCAGCGGCCGTCAGCGCAAGATGTTCGCCCGGGCGGGTCTTGACGGTAAAGCGGGCACCCTTGAGCGTTTGAGCAGGCTTGCCGTCGCGGTGGAGCGTGACGCCTTTGTCTGGCCAGGGGTTGACGACGGTGCAGTCGCGGCCTTTTTCGCTGAGGATTTTGACGTCGCGGACTTCCCCGCCAGCCAGGCTCGCCCAGACCAGGAAGGCCCCGCGGCAGCGCAGCGAGCCGAAAGCAGCGTCCATTTCGCGCGGCCAGCAGGGGAAGAATCGCAGCACGCCCTCGTGGCTTTGCAGCAGCATTTCCTGGATGGCGTTAGGGACGATGCTCTGGTTCTCCATGCCGTGCGGGTTGCCGCGAATCATGCCGTTGGGCAGGCCGATGTCCGCCAGCATCTTGCGCATCTCGCGCAGGATGATATTGGCGTCGTAACCGACGCGGGCGGCCGCGGCGTAAATGCTGTTCTTGCCGTTGAAGTCATCCCAGCGCGCCATCACGGTGATCTGGTTGCGCGACCGCTCGATCAGTTCGGCTGAACTGTCCAGGCCGATCCCGCCGGCGGGGTAGATGTGCTGGAGGCCGACGGTGTTATCGCGCCACCAGGGCGTGCCGTGCTCGGTGTAGCGGAAGATCGGCAGGCCCAGCGTCCGCTCGTCGTGGGGGAGGTGCGCCGGCCAGAACTGCTCCGGAAGATCGCGCACGGTGCAGGTGGGGTAGCCGCTGATGTGGTCGCGGATGTGCTGCCATTTCTGGCGGCGGGCGGAGTCGACGCCCAGTTCGCCGCTGATGTCCAGCGCCAAGTCCATCACCATGCGCACGAAGCCCAGCGAGACGATCGGGTTGACGTCGTCGCCCGAGCCCTCGTGCACGGCGTCCTGATAGATGACATAGCGCCCGTCCTCGAACTTGAGCCAGTTCTCCCAGAACTCCGCCGTGGCCGACACGAACGGCCAGACGGCGGCCGCGAAGTCCAGGTCGTACGTGGCGTACCAGCGAAAGGCCATCGGCACGCAGGAGTAGGCGCTGTTGCTTTTTTGCATCAGGGCGATCAGGTACGCCACGGAGCCCTTGGGGCCGATGCCCACCGGCTGATACGCGCCCTCGACGCCCAGTTCCTCGCGGCACCAGCGGCGGCAGAAGTCCAGGCCGTCCAGGAACGGCTGATGGCACGGGTCGGCCTGGGCGATGTGGTTGGCGGCGTAGAGCCCGTAGAACGTGGCGACGTGGTTGTAGTTGGTATGGTAGTCGCCCTGCCACATCGGATCGTCGCTGGTCACCCAGCCGAAGAGCCCGGGCGGGAACGCCTTCACGCGGCTGGCGCTGGCCAGCACGTAGTTCGACAGGTAGTACCGTTGCTCGAGCGTCTTGTCGGGGATCTCGACGAACGACTCGTCCCAGAACGCCCGCCACCATTGCTCGTGCGACTGGCGCAACTGCGCCAGATGCCGCTCGTCAGCGCTGACTGTCTGCTGTATAGCGGCCGCGACGTAATCCTTCTCGTCGAAGATGCTGCATACGGCCGCGACTATCGTGATCGGTTTGCCCGGCTCGAGGACAAACGAGCCGCCCGGACCGGGATTCTTGACCGCGCAGGCCGCCCCGGCCCGCACGATCACGTCTTTGTCAAACAGGCGCTGGGCAAGCTGCACTTGATCCTTCTCAAAGCGCTTGGCCGTTTCGGGCGACAGAACATTCGCCGGCATATCCAGGCGCATCGTGCCGGCTATCGCGCCGCCGCGGGCTTCGAGCCTGATCACCAGCACGTTCTCTGTGGCGGCAACGTACGTTTCCAGCAACAGTGTGCGCGGGCCCTTCTCGAACCGCCCGGAGGTGACGGCCGTCAGCAGCGTCTGCTCGACGCGGTACGACGCGCCGGCCATGTCGGGGAATGAAAGCTCCAGCACCGCCAGCGGCTGGGGTTTGGACTCGTGCGGCAGTTTCATGACCCACAGGTCGTTCTTGTTGATGTGGAACCGCAGGCGATCGGCCGTGCCGGCGAGGGCGGCCAGCGTGTCGCCGTTGCCCAGCAGCGGGCCGTCGACAGCCGCATTGCAGGGCGTATTCTCCGGTGGCTGCGTGAAAATGGCCTTGTGGGCGGAGACGATCGTTGCCCCGGTACGGGCGGCTGCGTCCATTGCCGAAGCTCCAATTAGTTTTACCGCGGGTAGGCGGCGAACTCGATCTTCACGATCGCGTAATCGCAGACGGCGTCGGGGCATTTTTCCGGCAGACCGGACAGCGTCACGCGCGAGGCCTTCTTGACGGTCTCAGTGTCGGGCTGGGCCGTGCGGTCGATGGTCAGCTTGGCGCCATTGGTGAGGATGCTCGCGCCGAGCAGCTTGCCATGCACGTTGTTCAGGACGATCTTGCCCCCGGCCGGCCACTTGGGCAGCCAGAGGTAGGCGGTGTTGCCCTTGCGGGTCCAATATCCGCCGGCGTCGCTGGTGATGAAGCCCAGCGCCTCGGGGCGATCGACGTGGCCGTAGATCGCCTCGCCATGCGACTGGAGCCACTTGCCCACCACCGCCAGGCGCTCCTGCTCGAGCTGGCCGATCCGCCCTGTGGCGGGGTTGGGCCCGACGTTCAGCAGCAGGTTGCCCGTCCCGGCGACAATCTGGCGGAACATGTCCACGATGTCGCGGGGGGTGTAGTAGTTCTTGAAGTCGGTCGGGTACCACGTCCAGAGCTTGTGGTGGAAGGGCATGCACGCTTCCCAGTCGCTATCGGGGTGCAGCGTGGCGCTGATGTGGCCTTCGGAGCAGGTGAAGTCCTCGGCCGTCAGCGAGCGGTCGTTGATGATGATCCCCGGCTGCAGGCGGCGGACCATCGCGTTCATCTTCTGGGCTTCCCACTCGCCGCCGTATCCCAGCGGGCTTGGGCCGTCGTACCAGAGGATGTCGATCTTGCCGTAGTTGGTCATCAGCTCGCGCAGCAGGGCCTGCGTGTAGTCCAGGAACCGCCGGCGCGAGTCGTCGTCGTGCCTGCAGGCCAGGCCATCGGGATAATTGTGGTCCCACAGGGAATAGTAAAAGCCGACCTTAAGCCCTTCCTCGCGGCAGGCCTTGACGTACTCGGCCACCATGTCGAAGCGCGGGCCCATGTTGATCGAGTTGAACTCCGTCAGCTTGGTGTCCCAGAGCACGAAGCCTTCGTGGTGCTTGGTGGTAAAGACGATGTACTTCATGCCGGCGGCCTTGGCGGTCCGGGCCCAGGCGCGGGCGAAGTCGCGCGGCGGCGTCAGGCCGGCCACGTACCAGCGCTTGCGCTGCTCGGGCGTGGCGCCTTCGGGGGGCTTGTTGGGCAGCGTCTTGGAGACGTACCAGTCGTACCACTGCGAGAAGGGCCCGTAGTGCACGAACATCCCGTATCGCGCCTCGCGGAACCACTCCATCCGCTCGTCGCGAGCAAGGCGGTCGGGGCAGCTCGGCGCCACCGCATTGCTCTGACATCCTGCTAAAGCAGACGCGGCCGCCAGAAACAGAACCACTGTGCGGTTGACAATCATGTGACAATCCTTTGCCAAGGAATGATCGAAGTTCTTTTCACACAGGACCAACTGTAGCTAATTGCCAGTGCGTTGCCTATAGGGTAGACTCACTTTGTCCCGCTAATGTTTTGCTTGGCGTAACGATTTGGTCCTCGGGATCAAATCAGCCGCTGAGGTCGCTGTGGTCGCGGGGGGAAGTGGGTGTGTTGCTTTCTAATGTGC
>JBDKRA010000011.1:0-295819 GCA_039683615.1 Phycisphaerae bacterium | reverse complement strand
CCGGTGCGTAGGCTTATCGCCACCGGCTTGGGGACGGGGTTGCTGCCCCTGGCGCCGGGGACATGGGCCTCGGCGGCCGCGTGCGTCGTGTTCCTGGCCGTTGCCTGGGGCTGCGGCGGGCGGGGTGTGTGCGTCAACGGCTGGCTGATCGCCCTGGCTGCCCTGGCGTGCGTGGGGTGCGTGGCGACAGGGGGATACTGCGAAACATGTTTCGGCAGCAAGGACCCTCGCCAGTGCACGGTCGACGAGTGGGCCGGCCAGTGGGTCTCGCTGCTGTTTGTGCCGCTGGGGACGGGGCCGGCGGGCTGGCTGATCGCCGCGGGCGTGGCATTTGTGGCCTTCCGCGTGTTCGATGTAATCAAGCCCCCGCCGGCGCGCCAGCTCGAGCGCCTGCCGCGGGGATGGGGGGTGCTGCTGGACGACATCGCCGCCGGCGTCTACGCCAACCTTGCGGCCCAAGGGGTTCTTCGGTGGTTGCTGCCCCTGTGAGCGCCAGGCGGAATTGCGATCCTTCCCTCGGTTAACTGAACCATCCCTGATCGCCGATGGAAGTAATTGTGCCGATGCGGCACGATGGAGACGCTATGCTCAATGCGCGCCTGATCCGATGGCTGGTGATAGGGGCCCTGGCGGCGGCTACGGCCGTGTGCCTATGGGTGGGCATTCGCACCCCCCGAACGGCCCAGCCGCGGATCACCGTGGCGCAGGCGACGGTGCTGGGCCTGGTAGAGGGCCTGACGGAATACGTGCCGGTCTCATCGACGGGGCACCTGATCCTTGCCGGCCATTACATGGGGCTCAACCAGATCGGCGAGCATGGACTGCTGGGACCGAAGATTCGCTCGACGGCAGCAGTGTCGGCTTTTGAAGTCGTGATCCAGTTGGGCGCGATCATCGCAGTAGCCGGTCTGTACCGTCGCCGGGTGGGTGAGATGGTCCTGGGCGCGGTGGGCAGGAATCCGCGGGGGCGGCGGCTGTTGATCAATCTCCTCATCGCTGTCGCTCCAGCTATCGTTATCGGCGGGCTGTTTGCCAAGCCCATCCAGGAGCACCTGTTTAACCCCGTGATGGTGGCCATTGCCCTGGTGGCCGGGGGAGCGGCGATGATCGCTGCCGAATGGTGGCACCGCAGAAAGATGTCGGGAAAACGCGAGCCCGACATCCTTCACATCACTTACTGGCAGGCGTTGGTCATCGGCCTGGCCCAGTGCCTGGCGATGTGGCCGGGCACGTCCCGCAGCATGATCACGATCGTAGCGGCCTTGATGGTCGGCATGAACATGGTCGCGGCCGCCGAATTCAGCTTTCTGCTGGCGCTGCCCACGCTGGGGGCCGCGACGGTCTACGAACTGGCGAAGAACTGGTCGGGGCTCTTCAGTTCCTGCGAGCCGGCGGCCCTGGCCGTCGGACTGGTCGTCAGCGCCGTCTCGGCGGCCGTGGCGGTCACCGCACTGGTGCAGTGGTTGACAAAGCACGGCCTCTGGCCCTTCGGCATCTACCGGATTATCCTAGGGGCTGCGGTGTACGCCTATTTCATGATCCGCTTTTGAGCAGCATCGCCTGAGAGATATTTACGCCGGCATCCCACGGCGCAAACCCGCTGCATATAATTGCTTGTCGTCTTGTCTCGGAGATCTCAGTGACATGTAGTTTGGCATCGGCGGAGGGGGGCGGCGGCTTCATGTGGCCGCTGGCGGTCTATTGCGGCGCCGTGCTTTTGCTGGTGGGGGGAATGCTGGGCCTGTCATTCTTCCTCGGCCAGCGCCATCGCCAGCGGGCGACCGACCAGCAGTACGAGTCGGGCATGGTCCCTACCGGCGGCTCGCGGCTGAGGTTCGCCGCCGACTTCTACCTGGTGGCCATCTTCTTTGTCGTCTTCGACCTGGAGATCGTGCTGTTCGTCTCTTGGGCCATCGCCATTCGACAGGTGGGCTGGGGCGGGTTCGTCCAGGTCCTGGTGATTTCCGCAGCGCTGATTGCGGCGTGGATCTACCTGTGGCGCGTCGGAGCGCTGGACTGGGGCAGCTCGGCCCGCTCCGCCCGGCGCGACAGGAAAGCCGGAGGGCCCTCATGAGCACCCATCCGCAATTGGGCGGCCGCGGCGACAGTGCAGATCATCACCCGGCGAGGCCTGCGCGTGAAGCATCGCAGCTGGACAACGGCTGCCATGGCACCCAGCCTGGACTCACCAGCGGAGGCATCCTGGTGGCCAGCCTGCAGAAGATGCTCGCCTGGGGGCGCAAGAACTCGCTCTGGCCGTTCAACTTCGGGCTCTCGTGCTGCTATGTCGAAATGGCCACGAGCCTGACCAGCCGCTACGATATCGCGCGGTTCGGCGCCGAAGTCATCCGCGGAACGCCGCGCGAGGCCGACGTCATGGTCGTCGCCGGCACCGTCTTTGTGAAGATGGCCCCGGTGATCGTGCGGCTTTACCAGCAGATGATGGAACCGCGGTGGGTGATCTCGATGGGCTCATGCGCCAACTCCGGCGGCATGTACGACATCTACAGCGTTGTCCAGGGCGTCGACAGCTTTCTGCCCGTGGACGTGTACATCCAGGGCTGCCCGCCCAGCCCCGAGGCGTTCATGAACGGCCTGCTCCTGCTGCGAGAAGCCGTCGGCGGCGAGAAACGCCCGCTGAGTTGGATCGCCGGTCCGCAGGGCGTGACACGGGCCAACATGCCCTGTCAGCGCGACCTCAAACGGGCGGCCCGCTTGAAGATGGGAATGCTCCCGACGCCGGAGGAGCTATGAACCTGCCGA
This sequence comes from Phycisphaerae bacterium, assembly GCA_039683615.1. GTDB lineage: Bacteria > Planctomycetota > Phycisphaerae > SM23-33 > SM23-33 > JAJFUU01. The sequence continues at coordinate 293,056 of JBDKRA010000011.1, read as the reverse complement.
CTCCGCCCGCACACGCCGCGCCCGACCCGATGCAGCAGGGCCTTCAGGATTGCTGTGCCCAGGGCCCGGTCTCGGTGCAGCCCGCCGCTGACGGCGTGCCCACCTACTGGGGACCGGTCGAGGCGGTTCCAGAACTGCTGGCGCACCTCAAGAGCGACCTCGGCGGTGGGTTCGAGATGCTCTACGACCTGACGGCAATCGACGAGCGACAGCGCCAGCACCGGCCGGGCGAACCGCCGTCGGACTACACGCTGGTCTACCATCTGCGCTCCCTGAAGAACAATCGCCAGGTGCGTCTCAAGGCCGCCATCGAGGGCGACGCGCCGGCAGCGCCTACCGTGACGGACCTATGGCCCAACGCCGACTGGTACGAGCGCGAAGTCTTCGACATGTTCGGCGTGCACTTCCAGGGGCACCCGCGCCTGCGACGGCTGCTCATGCCCCCCTGGTGGCAGGGGCATCCGCTACGCAAGGACCACGTCGCGCGGGCGACGGAGATGGGGCCCTTCAAGATGGACGACGCCGAGGCCGCGCGGCTCGATGAGACGATGCGGTTCCGCCCCGAGGAGTGGGGCCTGGCGGGGACCGAGAGCGGCGAGTTCGAGTACATGTACCTCAACATCGGTCCGCACCACCCCAGCACGCACGGGGTGCTGCGCGTGGTGGTGAAGTTGGCTGGGCAGGAGATCGTCGACGCCGTCTGCGACATCGGCTTTCATCATCGCGGGGCCGAGAAGATGGGCGAGCGGCAGAGCTGGCACACGTACATCCCCTACACCGACCGCGTCGATTACCTCGGCGGCGTGATGAACAATTTCCCCTACGTGATGGCGGTGGAGATGCTGGCCGGCATCGACGTGCCGGACCGTGCCAAGGTCATCCGCATCATGCTGGCCGAGCTGTACCGCCTCAGCAGCCACCTGGTCTTCTACGGCACGATGGTGCAGGACGTGGGCATGATGTCGCCGGTGTTCTACATGTTCACCGACCGCGAGCACGTCCTCGACGTCGCCGAGGCGATCACCGGCGCGCGGATGCACCCGGGCTGGTTCCGCATTGGCGGGGTGGCGCAGGACCTGCCGCAGGGGTGGCAGCAGCTCGTGCGGGACTTGCTGGACTATCTGCCAGGCCGCCTGGATGAGTACGACGCGATGGTTCTCAAGAACCGCATTTTCAAAGCCCGTACGCGCGGGATCGCCCGCCTCTCGACGGACCAGGCCTTGGCCTGGGGCGCCACCGGGCCGATGCTGCGTTCGACGGGCATGGCCTGGGACCTGCGCAAGGCCGCGCCCTATAGCGGGTACGACCAGTTCGACTTCGACATCCCCGCCGGCCGCGACGGCGACTGCTACGACCGCGCGATCGTGCATGTCGAGGAGATGCGCCAGAGCCTGCGGATTATCCGCCAATGCCTCGACCGCATGCCCCCCGGCGACTACAAGGCCCGCCACCCGCTGACCACCCCGCCCATCAAGGACCGCACCATGCACGACATCGAGACCCTCATCACGCACTTCCTGGGCGTTAGCTGGGGGCCGGTCATCCCGCCGGGCGAGGCGTGCGCGGCCGTCGAGGGCACCAAGGGGCTCAACAGCTATTACCTTATCAGCGACGGCAAGACCTGGTCGTACCGCACGCGGATCCGCGCGCCCTCGTTCGCGCACATCCAGATGGTGCCCATGATGGCGCGGGGCGGCATGATCCCGGACCTGGTGGCCTTGCTAGGGAGCATCGATTTCGTGGTCGCTGACATCGACCGCTGAGGAACGCCATGCTGCGCGAAGATGAAATCAAGGAAATCCAGGCCTGCCTGTCGCACTACGACCGGCGCCGCGCGGCACTGCCCGAGGCGCTGATGATCGTCCAGCGCAGCCGCAGGTGGGTCTCCACCGAGGCCGTCTACGACATCGCGGCGGTCATCAACGTGACGGCCGAAGAGGTTGACCGCGTCGCCACGTTCTACAGCCTGATCTATCGCCGGCCGGTGGGGAGGCATGTGATCCTGATCTGTGATTCGGTGAGCTGCTGGATCATGGGCTATCAGCCGCTGCGCGAGCACTTGAAGGGCCGGCTGGGGATCGACCTGGGCCAGACCACCACCGACGACCGCTTCACACTGCTGCCGACGGCGTGCCTGGGCGACTGCGACCACGCGCCGGTGATGATGATCGACGATGACCTGCACCGCGACCTGACGGCCGACAAGGTCGACGAGATCCTGGAGCGCTATGCCTGACCACAACGCCAAACCGCTGACCGGCGCCATTCGCCCGGACCGCCGGGCGCTGACGCTCGACGAGTACGAGGCGGCCGGGGGATACCGCGGCCTGCGTGCGGCGCTGAAGCTTGCGCCGCAGGAGGTGCAGCACCAGGTGGAGAAGTCGAACCTGCGCGGGCGGGGCGGCGCGGGGTTCTTTACCGGTAAGAAGTGGAGTTTCGTGCCGATGGGCCAGCCGTCCCTGGGGCCCAAGTATGTCGTCTGCAACGCCGACGAGATGGAACCAGGCACGATGAAGGACCGCTGGCTGCTCGAGGGCAATCCGCTCCAGACGATCGAGGGCGTGAGCATCGCCGCGTACGCCATCGAAGCCAGAACCGCCTACATTTTCCTGCGATGGGCGTACCGGAAGGCCGAGGCGGGCCTGCGCCGGGCGCTGGCCGAGGCGTACGCGCGGGGGTATCTCGGGCGCAACATCTTCGGCTCGGGCTTTGACCTCGACGTGCACCTGCACGTCAGCGCGGGGCGGTACATGTGTGGCGAGGAAGAGGGTATGCTCAACGCCCTCGAGGGCCACCGCGCGGTCCCGCGGTCCAAGCCGCCTTACGCCGCTACCAGCGGGCTCTGGGGCAAGCCCACGGCCATCAACAATGTCGAGACCCTCAGTTGCGTCCCGCATATCCTGGCCAACGGTCCGCAGTGGTTTCTGGACCTCTCGCACACCAGCGAGGGCGGCACGAAGATCTATGGCGCCTCCGGGCGCGTCGCCTGCCCGGGCCTGTGGGAACTGCCCATGGGCACCACGATGGGCGAGATCCTCAACGAGCACGCCGGCGGCATGGCCGGCGGCTTCGCCTTCCGCGGGCTGCTGCCCGGCGGAGGTTCGACGGCGTTCCTGACCGACAAGCATTTCAACGTGCGGATGGACTTCGCCTCGGTCACTACGGCCGGGAGCAACCTTGGCACCGGCACGATGATCGTGCTGGACGACAAGACCTGCCCGGTGAGCATGCTGATCAGCCTGGAGCAGTTCTTCGCCCGCGAGTCGTGCGGGTGGTGCACGCCGTGTCGCGAGGGGCTGCCCTGGGTGCTGCAGGCGCTGCGAGCCATCGAGGACGGGCGCGGCGACGAGGAGGACCTGCGGGTGCTGGAGAGCCACACGCGCCTGCTCAAGCCCGGCAATACGTTTTGTGCCTTGGCGCCGGGGGCGATGATGCCTCTGGAAAGCGCCCTGCGATACTTCCGATCCGACATTGAAAAGCACCTGACCGACCGGCGCTGTCCGTGGAGCTAGGCCATGCCCCGCATTTATATCGAGAACAAGGCCTTCGACCTGGACCACCTCCAGAAGAACCTGCTGGACACGTGCCTGTCGCTGGGGTTCGACGTGCCGTATTTCTGCTGGCACCCGGCGTTTCATTCCGTGGGCGCCTGCCGCCAGTGCGCGGTGAAGGTGTTCCGCAAAGACGACGACAAAGGCAAGATCGTCATGGCCTGCATGACCGCCCCCAGCGAGGGGATGCGCGTCTCGATCAGCGACGCCGAGGCCGTCGAGTTCCGCCGCAGCGTCATCGAGTGGCTGATGCTCAACCATCCCCACGACTGCCCGGTCTGCGACGAGGGCGGCGAGTGCCATCTGCAGGACATGACCGTGATGACCGGTCACGTCTACCGCCGCACGCGGAAGAAGAAGCGCACCTTCCGCAACCAGGACCTCGGGCCCTTCCTGACGCACGAGATGAACCGCTGCATCGAGTGCTACCGCTGCGTGCGGTTCTACCGCAATTACGCTGGCGGGCGTGATTTCTCCGTCATGGCCTGGCACGACGACGTGTACTTCGGCCGCAGCCAGGACGGGCCGCTGCAGAGCGTCTTTGCCGGCAACCTGGCAGAGGTCTGCCCCACGGGCGTGTTCACTGACAAGACGCTGGCGCAGCACTACACGCGCAAGTGGGACCTGCAGACGGCCCCGTCGATCTGCGTGCACTGTGCGGTGGGGTGCAACACGATCCCCGGCGAGCGCTACGGCACGCTGCGGCGCATCCGGGCGCGATACAACGGCGAGGTGAACGGATATTTCCTCTGCGACCGCGGGCGATTCGGCTACGAGTTCGTCAACTCCCCGCGCCGCATCCGCCGTGCGATGGTCCGCCACAACGGGCAGTTGCAGGAAACGACGCCGCAGGAAGCCCTGGCGGCCGCCGCCGAGATCCTGCGCGGCGGCAAGGTTTTGGGCGTCGGCTCACCGCGGGCGTCGCTGGAGACCAACTTCGCCCTGCGGCGGCTGGTGGGGGCCGACAAGTTCCTCCACGGCATGACACGCGAGCACTACCGCCTGGCCGGGCTGATCCAGGAGATCCTGCGAGAAGGCTCCTGCCCGGCCGCCTCGCTGCGTGCCGCCGACTCGGCCGATGCGGTCCTGGTCCTGGGCGAGGACGTCTACAACACCGCGCCGATGCTGGCGCTGGCGCTGCGCCAGGCGGTGCTGGAGAAGCCCATTGCCGACGCCCGCAAGCGGCACAACCTGCCGACCTGGGAAGACGTTGCCATCCGCGAGGCCATCCAGCTCGAGCGCGGGCCGTTCTTCATCATCTCCCCGGACTGGACGGAACTGGACGACATCGCCACGGCCACCTGCCGCGCCGCACCGCAGGACGTCGCGCGGCTGGGATTTGCCATCGCCCACCGCCTCGACCCCGAGGCGCCGGACGTGCCCGACCTGCCGCCCGAGCAGATCGCCCTGGCCGACCGAATCGCCAAGGCGCTGCTGGAAGGGCAGCGCCCGCTGGTGGTCTCGGGCATCGCCTGCGGCAGCGACTCGGTGCTGCGCGCCGCCGCCAATGTCGCCTGGGCTCTGCGAAAGACGCGTCCCGAGACGCGCCTGTCCTTCACGCTGCCGGCCTGCAACAGCATGGGCCTGGCCATGATCCCCGCCGATCCCATCGAGGCCGCCCAGGCCGCCCTGCGCGAGGGCAAGGCCGACACCCTCCTGGTGGTTGAGAGCAATCTGTACGGCCACGCCTCCAACGAAGTGATCGATGACCTGTTCAAGCGAGCCAAACACGTCATCGCCATCGACTGCGTCACGCACGCCACGACCGAACGGGCCGACGTGGTCCTGCCGGCGGCGACCTTCGCCGAGGCCGACGGCACGCACGTCAACGACGAGACCCGCGCCCAGCGATTCTTCCAGGTCTTCGCCCCCGGCGAGGATGTGCGCGAGAACTGGCGGTGGCTGGGCGAACTGGCCCATGCCGCCGCCCGGGCGGATGCCCCCCTGTGGGCGCACTGGCAGGACGTGCTGGCGGATATGGCCGCCGAGGTGCCGGCCCTGGCGGCGGCCGCGCAGATGCCGCCCAATCCTTCGCTGCGGTTCGACGGGCAGAAGGTCGCCCGCCAGTCGCATCGCTTCAGCGGACGCACGGCCATCCATGCCGGCCGCAACGTCGCCGAGCCCCCGCCGCCGCAAGACCCCGACACGCCGTTGGCGTTTTCGATGGAGGGCGTGCAGACCCCGCCGGCGCCGGAGCTGATCAGCCGCGCATGGGCGCCGGGGTGGAATTCCGCCCAGGCCTGGAACAAGTTCCAGATCGAGGTTGCCGGCCCGCTCATCGGCGGCGACCCCGGCCGCGTGTTGATCAGCCCGCGCGCCGAGGGCCCTCGATCGTACTACACGGAAATCCCCGGCGCATTCCAGCGGCGGGCGGGGCAGTGGCTGATCTTCCCGACGTACCTGGCGCTGGGCTCGGACGAGCTGAGCAATCTCGCGCCGGGCATCGCGCAGCTTGTGCCCCAGCCGTACCTGGCAATCAATCCCGACGACGCGGCGGAGTTGAATATCCCCGAGGGCGGGCGCGTTGTCCTGCGGGTGCAGGGGGCGGCCATCGACCTCCAGGCGCACCTGCGCCCTGCGCTGCCGGCGGGCATCGCCGCGCTGCCCAAGGGCCTGGCGGTGCTGCCGGGCCTGTCGCTGCCGGACTGGGGGGTCATCCAGTCCGCCGTCCAGGAGGGCGTCTTATGAACGATACCCTCTGGTCGTTGCTGAAGATCGTGATCGTGCTGGGCGGCGTCATGTTCATCGCCCCCGGGCTGATCATGGTCGAGCGCTGGCTGCTGGCGCTGTGGCAGGACCGCTGGGGGCCCAATCGCGTCGGGCCCGTGGGCCTGCTGCAACTGCCGGCCGACATGGTCAAGCTGTTCTTCAAGGAGGACTGGACCCCGCCATTCGCTGACCGGGCAGTGTTCACGGCCGCCCCGGCCATCGTGCTGATGGCCGCGCTGCTGTCGTTTGCGGTGGTGCCGGTGGCGCCGGGCCTGCACGTGGTGGACATGAACATCGCCTTGCTGTTCTTCCTGGCGATGTCGTCGATGGCCGTGTACTCGATCGCCCTGGGTGGGTGGGCCTCCAACAGCAAGTACCCGCTGCTGGGCTCGCTGCGGGCGGTGGGGCAAATGGTCAGCTACGAAGTCTTCATGGGCCTCTCGCTCATGGGCGTGGTGGTGCAGGCCGGGTCGTTCAGCCTCGTCGACATCGTCGAGGCTCAGAAGGGCCTGTGGTTCTGCATCCCGCAGTTCGTGGGCCTGGTGGTGTTCCTGATCGCCGGCCTGGCCGAAACGCGGCGCCTGCCCTTCGACCTGCCCGAGGGCGAGAACGAGCTGGTCGCCGGCTTCCACAGCGAGTACTCGGGCATGAAGTTCGCCGTGTTCTTCGTTGGCGAGTACGTCGGCATCACGCTGATCTCGGCGCTGGTGGTGACGCTGTTCTTCGGCGGCTGGATGGGCCCCGGCCTGCCGCCGGTGCTGTGGTTCCTGGGCAAGATGATGGTCCTTATCGTGCTGTTCATCCTGGTGCGCGGCTCGCTGCCGCGCCTGCGATATGACCAGCTCATGGGCCTGGGCTGGAAGGTCATGTTCCCGCTGTCGCTGGCCAATCTACTGATCACCGGCGCCATCGTGCTGGCCAGGGGAGGCTGACCATGCTGAGCATCCTTCGCAGCTTGCTGCTGGTCTTCAAGCACGCCTTCCATCGCCGCGCGACGGTGTCGTACCCCGACCGCATCCGCAAGTACCCCGCGCGCTGGCGCGGACGCATCATCCTCTCGCGAGACCCTGACGGCTGCGAGCGGTGCGTCGCGTGTTACCTCTGCGCGGCGGCTTGCCCGGTCGGCTGCATCGCCCTGCAGGCAACGCAGGACGAGCATGGGCGGCGGTACCCGGAGTTCTTCCGGATCAACTTCTCGCGGTGCATCTTCTGCGGCCTGTGCGAGGAGGCCTGCCCAACATACGCCATCCAGCTCACGCCGGATGCGGAGATGAGCGAGTATGACCGTCAGAACATGGTCTACGAGAAGGAAAACCTGCTGATTGATGGACAGGGAAAATACCACGGATACAATTTTTATCGAGTCGCCGGCGTGGCGATCGAAGGCAAGGACAAAGGCCAGTCCGAGAACGAGCGGCCCCCGGTGGACGTCAACGGGCTGATGCCTTGAGAAGCAGTGGTGAGTTGTGTGTGGTGAGTTGTGAGTGGGACATGGAATCTCACGACTCACGACACACAACTCAGAACTAACAATGGATATGCTCTTCTACATCTCGGGCGTAGTGGCTGTCGCGGCGACCGTCATGGTCATCACGCGATCCAACGCCGTGCATGCGCTGCTGTACTTGATCGTCTCGCTGCTGGCGGTGGCGATGGTGTTCTATTCGCTGGGCTCGCCATTTGTGGCCGCGCTGGAGGTCATCATCTACGCCGGGGCCATCATGGTCCTGTTCATCTTCGCCATCATGATGCTTGACCTGCGCCAGACCGAGCCGGCGCAGCGAACCCACCTGCTGCGGCCTCGAGCCTGGATCGGGCCGGTCCTGCTGGCGCTTGTGCTGCTGGGGGAACTGGCCTGGGTTTATGCCGCCAGCGGCCTGGGTCGCGACGCCTCGGGGATCAGTTCGCCCCAGCAGGTCGGCGGCTCGCTGTTTGGACCGTACGCCCTGGCGGCCGAGCTGATGAGCCTGCTGCTGCTGGCGGCGCTGGTGGGGGCGTACCATCTGGCGCGTCCGGACTGGCCCAGCCAAGAGTCCGGCAGGCCGGGAGGCACGCCATGATCGCCGCCATCCCGATGGAACACGCGCTGCTGCTTTCAGCGACGCTGATGGCCCTGGGGCTCGTCGGCGTGCTGGTGCGGCGGAATATCCTCTTCGTGCTGCTGTCGATCGAGATCATGCTCAACGCCGCCGGCGTGGCGTTTGTGGCCGCCGGGTCCGGATGGAACCAGACCGACGGCGAGGTGATGTTCATCTTCATCCTGGCGATGGCGGCTTCCGAAGTGGCCGTTGGGTTGGCGTTGTTGTTCCAGTTCCGCAAGCTGTTCGGCACGCTCGATACACGCGCCGCGGCGACGATGAAAGGTTGACGATGCTCGATCTCCTGTGGCTGGTCGTGGCGTTGCCCCTGGCGGGCTTTGCAGGCTTGGCGCTGCTGGGTCCGCTGCTGAGCCGCCGCGCCGTATCCGCCGTCGGCGTAGGCAGCGTCGGCGCGGCCATGGTCGTTGCGCTGGCGGCGGCCTGGACGTTCATCGAGCGCCATCCAGGACATGGGGCCTGGGTGCAGCCGCTATGGCAGTGGATGCACGTGGGCAGTCTCGACGTGTCGCTCTCGCTGTGCCTGGACGAACTCTCGCTGGTAATGATGCTGGTGATCACGGTGGTGGGCTTTTTCATCCACGTCTACTCGATCGGCTATATGGCCGGCGACGAGGACTACAGCCGCTTCCTGGCGTACATGAACCTGTTTGTTGCCCTGATGCTGCTGCTGGCGCTGGCCGACAACCTCGTGGCGCTGTACCTGGGCTGGGAGGGCGTGGGGCTGTGCAGCTATCTGCTGATCGGGTTCTGGTATCGCGACGCCGCCAACGGCCGCGCGGCCCGCAAGGCGTTCATCGTCACGCGCGTGGGCGACGCGGGACTGATCGTCGGCTTGCTGCTGATCTTCGCCTATCTGGGCACGCTGAATATCCAGGACGTGCTCGTCCGCGCGCCGGCCCAGTGGGCGGCCGGAGGCGCCCTGGCCACAACGGCTGCGGCGCTGCTGCTGGCCGGGGCGGTTGGCAAGAGCGCCCAACTGCCGCTGCAGGTGTGGCTGCCCGATGCAATGGCCGGCCCCACGCCGGTCAGCGCCCTGATCCATGCGGCCACGATGGTCACCGCAGGCGTGTACCTCATCGCCCGCATGAACGGCCTGTTCGTGCTGGCCCCGGCGGTGATGACGCTGGTGAGCGTCATCGGCGCCGCCACGCTGGTGATCGCGGGGTTCAGCGCCGCCACCCAGCGCGACATCAAGCGCGTCATCGCGTACTCGACGATCAGCCAGATCGGGTACATGTTTCTGGCACTGGGAGTGGGGGCGTGGGCGGCGGGAATCTTCCACGTAGTCACGCACGCGTTCTTCAAGTCGCTGCTGTTCCTGGGCGCCGGCGTGCTCATCCACGCCGTGGGCGGCGAGCAGGACCTGTTCGAGATGGGCGGCCTGCGGCGGGCATTGCCGACGACGTTCTGGGCGTTCCTCATAGCCGCCGGAGCTCTGGCGGGGCTGCCGCCTACCGGCGGTTTCACCAGCAAAGAAGCCATCGTCTATTTCGCCAGTTTCTCGCCGCAGTCGCACTGGCTGCTGCTGGCCGCAGCGCTGCTGGGGGTTTTCCTGACGGGCCTGTACACGTTCCGCATGGTCTTCCTGGCGTTCATGGGGCCTCCGCGACACGAACACCCGCACAGGGCGCCGGCGTCGATGGTCTGGCCGCTGGCCGTGTTGGCATTGGGCTGCCTGGCCACGGCGGCGCTGGACTGGCCTGCCGATCTGGGCGGCAGGGCCGTCTTCTCTGACTTCCTCGATCGCGTGCTGCCGCCGGCGGCGTCGCTGCCGGTAGGGCAGTGGACGGTGCCGGCCCTGCAGATAGCGGGCGTTGCACTGTCGCTGGCGGGCATTGCTGTCGCGTGGGTTATCACGCGCCCGGCGCGAGTGGCCGGCGGATCTGCGGCAGGGCTGCGGCGGTTCTGGCTGGCCGGGTGGGGGTTCGACTGGCTCTACCAGAAGGCGGTCGTTCGACCGCTGCTGTGGGTGGTGTGGATGGACCGCCATGATCCCGTGGATCGTGTCTATACCGGCTTGGCACGTTCCGCGGCGGCGGGGCACCGGGCGATGGCCCGCGCGCAGTCGGGGCAGATCGCCTGGTATGCACTGGCCATCGCCGCCGGGGCGGTGATCGTGATGACGATCATGGTGGTGCTGTCATGATGCTGTTGTGCTTGATCATCGTGCCTCTGGCGGGCGGCTTGGCCGCGTTAGCGGCCGCACGTTGGAGCGATCGCGCTGCCCGGGCGACTGCCCTGGCCGCCACGGTTGCGCAGCTCGCCCTGGCGTGTGTCGTGTGGGCGGTCGGCGGCGGGCTCACGCTCGGCGCCGGCGGCGCGGCGATGAACGTCGATTGGACCTGGATCCCGGGCCTGGGCATCCGCTTCGCGCTGTTCGTGGACGGCCTGAGCCTGCTGCTGGTGCTGCTGACGGCCCTGCTGGGCGTGCAGTGCGTGCTGGCATCGTGGCGGTCGATCCAGGAGCGGGTGGGCTTCTTCCACTTCAACATTCTGGCCGCGCTGGCCGGCGTGACGGGCGTCTTCCTCGCGCGAGACCTGTTCCTGTTCTACGTGTTCTGGGAGATGATGCTGATCCCGCTGTATTTCCTCATCCGCATCTGGGGGCACCAACGGCGGCTTTACGCGTCGCTGAAGTTCTTTATCTTCACGCAGGCTGGCGGGCTGTTCCTGCTGCTGGGAATTCTTGGCCTGCACTTCGTCCACGCTGCCAACACCGGCGAAAGCACCTTCGACTACCTTCGCCTGCTCGGCGGGCACATGCCGCTGCAGTGGGCGATGCCGCTGATGATCGCCTTTCTGATTTCATTCGCTGTGAAGCTGCCGGTCGTGCCCGTCCACACGTGGCTTCCCGACGCGCATACCGAAGCGCCGACGGCAGGCAGCGTGCAGCTTGCCGGGCTGGTGCTCAAGGCCGGGGGGTACGGGATGCTCCGCATGGCCGTGCCGCTGTTCCCCGCCGCGGCAGTGCAGGTCGCGCCGGTAGCGATGGCCCTAGGCGTCGTCGGCATCATCTACGGGGCTTTGCTCGCCCTGGGGCAGCGCGACCTCAAGCGGCTGGTGGCGTACAGCAGCATCAGCCACATGGGCTTCGTGATGCTGGGCATCTTCGCCTGGAACGATCTGGCGATTCATGGGGCGATCATCATTATGCTCGCGCACGGCCTGACGACCGGCGCGATGTTCATCCTCGTGGGCCTGCTGGACGAGCGTCTGCATACGCGCGACCTGGGCAAGCTCGGCGGCCTGTGGGCGCTGATGCCGCGGATGGGCGGGGCGGCGATGGTGCTGGTGATGGGCTCGCTGGGCCTGCCGGGCCTGGCCGGGTTCGTGGGTGAGTTGCTGGTGCTGTTGGGGACGTTCAAGGTCTCGGTCCCGCTGGCGGCGGCAGGGGCGGCTGGACTGGTGCTCTCGGTGATCTACTCGTTGCGGATCATGCAGGAGACGTTCCACGGCCCGCGCGTCACCGAAAGCAAGCTGCCCGACCTGACCCCGCGCGAGTGGGTCATCATGGCCACGCTGATCGCGGGCATCCTCTGGATGGGCTTGTGGCCGCAGCGATTTCTCGACACCTCGCAGCCGGCCGTGAAGAAGTTGCAGGAGTCGGCCGTTGCCTTGACGGAGGCCCGCCGATGAACGCCGCAGACGTGCAGGCCATGCTCCCGCTGATCGTTACCGCCGCTGCGGCGGTGGCGGTGATGCTGGCCATCGCCATCCGGCGCAGCCACCGCGCCTGCGCCGTGTTGGCGGCGCTGGGCCTGGCCGCGGCGATTGGGCTTTTGCCCGTCGCCGCAGCGGCGGCACCGCGCGAGATCAGCTCGATGCTGATGATCGACCGCTTCGCGCTGTATTACATCGGCTTGGTGCTGGCCGGCAGCCTGGCGGTGGTGATGATCTCGCAGCCGTACTTCGTCGCCGTCGGCCGCGGGGGCGATCTGATGCCCGAGGAGTATTACGTGCTGGTGCTGCTGGCGGCTTCGGGGGCGGGCGTGCTCGCGGCCAGCAGCCATTTCGCCTCGTTCCTGCTGGGGCTTGAGATTCTCAGCGTGAGCCTTTTCGCGATGATCGCGTACCGCCGCGATCAGGCGGCCGCGCTCGAGGCGGGCATCAAGTACCTGCTGCTGGCGGGGGTGTCGTCGGCGATGCTGGTGTTCGGGATGGCGCTGGTGTACGCCGCGCGCGGGACGATGCACCTGACGCAGCTCGCCCATGGCGGCGCGGGCGTGTTGATGTTCGCGGGCATGGCGGCGATGACGGTCGGGATCGGCTTCAAGCTGGCCGTGGTGCCGTTCCAGTTCTGGACGCCCGACGTGTACCAAGGCAGTTCCGCTCCCGTCGCGGCGCTGGTGGCGACGGTGTCCAAGGGCGCCATCTTCGCCCTGCTGGTGCGGTACTTCTGGCAGATGGGCAGCGGCACAGCCTTTCCCGGCGGTGACGGCGCCACAGGCTGGAATGCCAATGCCACCGGCGGACCGGTGTTTTGGACCTTTGCGGTCATTGCCGTCGCCTCGATGTTCGCGGGAAATCTGCTGGCGCTCCAGCAGGACAACGTCAAGCGCATCCTGGCGTACTCGTCGATCGCCCACATGGGCTATCTGCTCGTGGCATTCCTGGCTGCGGGCAGGCTGGCCGCCCAGGCCGTGGGAATCTATCTGGCGGCGTACTTCGTCGCCAAAATCGGCGCCTTTGCGGTGGTGGCCGCGATGAGCAATTCTGAAGGCGAGACGCAGCAGGTGCGCGATTATCGCGGCTTGGCATGGCGGCGGCCATGGCTGGCCGCGGCGATGACGGCGATGCTCCTGTCGCTGGCGGGCCTGCCGTTGACGGCCGGGTTCGTCGGCAAGTTCTACGTCGTCGCCGCCGGCGCGGGGCGCGGGCTGTGGACCCTGGCGGTCATCCTCATCATCAACAGCGCGGTGGGGCTGTTCTATTATCTGCGCGTCATCTCGGAGATGTTCCGCCCGGCATGGGAGACGGACGCTTCACCACAAGCGGCGGGGCCGGACCTTCCGCGCGTGGCGTGGCCGACCGCGGCGGCCCTGTGTGTGCTCTCGGCGGCGTTGGTGGCGATCGGGGTTTATCCCCAACCGCTGCTGGCGGTCATCGGGCTCTTGCCATAGGGGATGGAGCGGGTGCGCGCCCGATGCGGGTGGGCAATTATGCGCATCCAAGGCCGTTGTTTTCCCAGGCCCGGCGAGTATCATAGTATGGGAGCGAGTTTTCCTCGGACGTTGTCATGAAAATACGTTGCACCGAATGTCAGAAACGCATTGCCATCGACGAGGCCTTCGCCGGCGGCATTTGCCGCTGTCCGTACTGCCGGGCGCTGGTCCCGGTGCCGGGCATGGTCGACACGACCCGGACCGTCGCACGCCCCTCGGCGCCCGGCGCCAGGCCCGCTGCGCCCGCCGGGGCGAGGTCGGCAGCGCCGGCCAAACCGGCCGGGGCTTGCGGCGGCGGCCGCGTCGTTCAGACTGCTGCCGGGGCGATTGACGAGAGCCAGATTCCCGAGGCCCGTCGCGTGATGCTCCAGGGCGTGACGGCGTTGGTCATGCTCGGGGCGCTGGTAGTGCTGCTGGGCTTTGGCGTGTGGATCGTCATTTCGATCATCAATCCGCCGCCCCCGATCGACCCGAACCACACTCCAGAACTGCGAAATCCCTTCCTGGCCAACCGCAGCCGCCCGGCGGTGGCGGATGATATCGCCATAACCGCCCCGGTGGTTTACATCGTCGACGGGGCCGGGAGCATGTCGCTGGACTCGGCTCTGGCGTACGCCTGCCGCATGACCAGCGCATCGATGAAGTCGCTCAACGGCGGGCAATTCTCGATTGTCGCCTGCCAGGCGAAAGAGGACAAGGCCCCTCCCGGCGGGCTGATTAAGGCCAATAAGGGCGGCCTGGGCAACGCTGAGATGTTCCTGGTCAGCATCGAGCCCAACGGCTTGACCGACCTGGGGCGGGCGATGCAGAAGGCCATGTCGTTCAGTCCCAGCACTGTTGTGGTTTTGACGCGCAAGGGCAGTGAGACGCTCAAGGGGATGACCGAGGCGATCAAATTGGCCAAGATCCGCATCGTGATCGTCGGCATCTGCCCGACCGAGACCGACGCCAAGAGCATGTCCGACTTTGCCAAGAGCGTAGGCGGCCAGTGCCGCTCCTTCGACCGCAGCACGCTGGCGACGCTGTTCTACGAAGCCCAGGACGCGCTGACGCCGCAATGACCCATGTAGCCTGCCTGTCCAGGCTGTGGCTGGACAGCATGGAAAGCCGACGCCGCATTTTTCCGCTCTTGCCTCTTGCCACGCGCGTCGCCAGAGGCTATGAAGAACCCCTTTGAAGGACTACCGGCCTCGGCCGGCACACAAAAAGGTGAGCCATGATTATCATCGGCGAGAAGATCAACGCGACGCGTAAAGCCATTGCGGCCGCCCTGGCCGCCAAGGACGAGAAGGCGATCATCGCCACGGCGCAGGAGCAGGCGGCGGCCGGCGCCGACTACATCGACATCAACGGCGGCGACCCGCGCCCCGGCGCCGAGGCGGCGAACATGGCCTGGCTGGCCGATCTGGTTCAGGCGAACTGCGAGCTGCCGCTGGCGGTGGACTCGGCCGACCCGGCAGCGGTCAAGGTCGGGCTGGACAAGGCCAAGAAGAAGCCTATCCTCAACAGCATTTCGCTCGAGCAGCACCGCCTGGACGGGCTGCTGTCGCTGGCCGGCTCGTATGACTGCATGATCGTGGCGCTGCTGATGAGCGACGCGGGCACGCCCTGCGGGATCGACGACCGCCTCAAGAGCGCCGCGACCCTGATCGACAAGCTCACCGGCGTGGGCAAGAAAGTCGACGAGATCATCATCGATCCGTGCTTCCTGCCCGTCTCGGCCGACCAGACCGCCGGGCGCATGGTGATCTCGGCTATCGACGCCATCCATAAAGAATGGCCGACGGTGCACATCGGCGGCGGGTGCTCGAACATCAGCTTCGGCCTGCCCAAGCGCAAGTTCGTGAACTTCGCCCTGCTCAGCCAGGCGATCTATCACGGCATGGACGCCGGCCTGATCGACCCGTGCATCGAAGGCATCATGGCCACGATCTACGCCGCCGAAGCCGTCGGCGGCCGCGATGAATACTGCATGAACTACGTGATGAAGCTGAAATGAAGACAGCAGTGGTGAGTGGCGGGTTGTGAGTTGTGAGTGGCAAAACGCTCACACCTCACAACTGTCTTCCTTAGCGACCTCAGCGGCTAATTCAAGTCCCCCCAGACCCGCTCCGGCCGGTAATCCCGCACTCCCGTCCCCTCAGCGTTCTCTGTGATATCCGCGGCGAGGTTGTTTCTTCGCATCCGGCGCCGCGAGCCCTTGCTAATCGCCGCCCAGCGCGGTATTGTGCCTCCGCTATGGCGTTGACCAAGAACCGCATCCTGAAGAACCTGCAGCAGATCCGCCAGAACATCGCCGGCGCCTGCCGCGCCGCGCGGCGCAGCGAAAAGGACGTCTCCATCGTCGCCGTCACCAAGAGCGGCCAACTCGACGCTGTCAAGGCCCTGCTCGAGGCCGGCGTGACGGACGTGGCCGAAAGCCGCGCCCAGATCCTCGCCGAGCGAGCCGAGGCCATCAACGCCTGGATCGCCCGGCGCCGAAGCGACCAGCCCCTGACGCCGCGTTGGCACATGGTCGGCACGCTGCAGCGGAACAAGGTTCGAAAGGTCCTTCCCTTCGTGCAGGTCGTCCACTCGGTCGACTCGTTGCGATTGGCCGAAGAAATCAATGCCCGCGCCGAAAAGGACGAAAAGACCGTCGATATCCTCCTGCAGGTCAACTGCACCGAGGAACCTCAGAAATCCGGCTGCGCCGTCGGCGCCGCCCTGCACATGGCGGAGTTGGCCATTACGCTCAAGTCGGTGCGCCTGGTGGGGCTGATGACCATCGGTCCGACCGAAGGCGGCCCCGAGGGCGCCCGGGCGGCCTTCGTGCGTCTGCGAGAGCTCTTTGAAGAAATCCGCAGCCAGAAGATCGGCGGACCAGCCTTCAAGCATCTCTCCATGGGCATGAGCGACGATTATCCCCTGGCCGTCGCCGAAGGCGCGACCATGCTCCGCATTGGGCGCGCGTTGTTCGCGCAGTAAGCATTTCCAATTTCCAATTTGGAATCTCCAATTTAAGACAAGACGCCCGACCGCCTCGCAGCGCCACCGTTGTTCAATTGGAAATTGTAAATTGGAAATTGGAAATGGTCACAAGGCCAGCGAATCAGTAATCGCCCGGCAGAACGCCGGCAGGTCGTCGGGCTTGCGGGCCGTGATGAGCTTTCCGTCGACGACGCATTGCTCGTCGACCCAGTGGGCGCCGGCGTTGATCATGTCGAAGCGAATCGCCATGAAGCTTGTCGCCCGCTTGTCGCGCAGGGCATCGGTGCAGCAGAGCATCCATCCGCCGTGGCAGATCGCCGCCAAAACGATGTCGGCTGCGACGCACTGCTGAATGAAACGGACCATGCCCTCGTCGCGGCGCATGAAGTCAGGCGCCCATCCGCCGGGCACTACAACGGCGTGGAAGTCCTTGCCGTGGACCTGAGTGGCCGATACGTGCGACGTGCAGGGATAACCCAGCTTCGACGGATAGGCGGTCTTGGCCTCAGGGCCGACGAACATGACCTGCGCGCCTTCCTCGATAAAGCGATAGTATGGGTACCAGACCTCGATCTCCTGGTAGCCCTGGTCGATCATGATAGCGATGCGCTTGCCTTGAAGTTTCATAGGACGCTCCTGCATTGTGCTGCTTGTATACTAAAGCGACAAACGTTCCGCTTCAACTGCGCATAGGCTATTGTCAGGGGCGGTATTTTCCGATACAGTAGAAACGTTCCGGGGCCGTAGCTCAGTTGGAAGAGCGGCTGGTTCGCAATCAGCAGGTCAGGGGTTCGAGCCCCCTCGGCTCCAGTCTTCGTTCGCCGCTTGTGGCGAACGAAGACTTCCACGAGCGGTGCACGCGAAGCCGAGCTCTCGCTTTGGGGGCAACGGCGAACTTCGTCTTGGCAACCCATCTGTACTGAAAGCACAAGCCCTATTTACGCTTCCGCACACGCGGGAGCGTTTTATTCTGTATTCGCTTTTGAGGTGGCGGCGATTTCTTGCTGTGTTCGCAGGTACTTTCGGCGCGAGCATTCGTGGCAGCGGAACTGCGGATGGCGATCGCGCGAGCGGTCGTAACTGCCCGCCCTCACGAGACGGTAGCCACGCTGGACGGTCTGGTGGCAGTCGGCGCAGGTAACATTGGGCAGGGCCTCCCACAGTTCGCCCGAGTGCAGGATGCTCGTGCGCGTGAAGATCCAGCGGTCCACCCAGAAGAAGATCAGCCCGCCGATGAAATTGGCGATGACGGTGGTCAGCGTGGCCCCAAGGTGCCGCGTCAGCAGGTAGACGCAGCCGGCCAGGATCGGCGTCGAAAGCTGCCACCGAAGCAGATAAAGTAGGTACTTAACAAGCATGAACAATTATAAGCCTGCGGCCACGACCTGATCATTTTTCGAGGTGCTCGATTACAGCGAGGTGACGATGTAGCTCGTTACGTGTCGCGGGCGTCTCGCCCGCGACACGGGTTTTAGCCTCGCAGCCAATACCACAGCCGCCCGATGTACTCCACGCAGGCGTTGGTGCTCTTGGCCAGCGAGTCGGCGCTGGGAGCGAAGGTGCGCAGCGTCCATGGCTCGGAGTTGTACAGCCAGTCCGAGGGGCAGGGCACTAGCTGCTCGCTTCGGAAGTGTTTGCGGAACGCCCCGACTGACCGCGGCATGTGCAGGGCCGACGTCACCAGGGCGATCTTCATGCCGGCAAGTTCGGGCATCGCTTCCAGCACGCGCGGGGCGTGCTCGGCGGTACTCGTGGCCTTTTCCTCCAGAACGATCTTGTCCGTTGGCACGCCCATCTTGATCGCGACGGCCTTCATCGTCGCCGCTTCGCTAACGGCCTGGTCCGGCGCGGCGCCGGTGATGACCAAGTGCTGCGCGCCGGAGGCGCGGAACACTTCTACGCCATGGATGATCCTGGCCAGGCTTACTCCTCCGGGCGCGGCCTCAGGCCGCAAGGCGTTGGCCTGGCCCGCGCCGCCGGTCAGCACGACCACCGCCTGCACGCCCTGGAGCGCCGCCGCGTCGGAGCGGGGGTAGCCCGATTCCAGCGGCCGCACCAGCAGGTCCGCCACCGGCGGGATGCTCAGCAGATACAGCAGAGCCGCCGCGGCGATCAGCAGGATGCGCCCCGCGCGGAACCGCCGGCGCTTTTCCGCATTCGCACGGCGCGTCAACACAAGGCCGACGATCATCGCGATCAGGATCACGCTCAGCGGCAGGACTAGTGATTTGATGAGTTTATAGAACATGGCTCAAACCGGAAAAGAGGTAGAGGGTTATTCGGGAATCTCTTGCGGGTCATTCCCATTCGATCGTCGCGGGGGGTTTGGAACTGATGTCGTAGACCACGCGATTGATCCCGCGGACTTCGTTGATGATGCGGTTGGAGATTGTCGCCAGCACGTCGTAGGGGATGCGCGACCAGTCGGCGGTCATGAAGTCGGAGGTGTCCACCGAGCGCACGGCCACCACGTTTTCGTACGTGCGGCCGTCGCCCATTACGCCTACCGACTGAACCGGCAGCAGCACGCAGAAGGTCTGGGCGGTCTTGCGGTAGAGCCCGGCGGCCGTGATTTCTTCGATGACGATGTTGTCGGCCTTGCGCAGCACTTCCAGGCGTGCGGGCGTGACTTCGCCCAGGCACCGCACGGCCAGCCCCGGGCCGGGGAAGGGGTGGCGCCAGACGACCTGCTCGGGTAGGCCCAGCAGCTCGCCGACCTGCCGCACCTCGTCCTTGAACAAGTCGCGCAGCGGCTCGATCAGGTCGAAGCCAAGCTCGGCCGGCAGGCCGCCGACGTTGTGGTGCAGCTTGATGTTGGCCGCCTGCCCGGCCAGCGAGTGGCCAGACTCGATCACGTCGGGGTACAGCGTGCCCTGGGCGAGGTAGCGGGCGTTGGGGATGCTCTTGGCGGCCCGCTTGAACATGTCGATGAACGTGTGCCCGATGACGCGGCGCTTCTGCTGCGGGTCGATCACGCCCTTGAGGTTCGTCAGAAAATCGTCCGCCCCGCGCACGGTCGTCAGGTTGATCTTGAAGTGATCCTTGAACGTCGTCTCGACGAGCTCGACTTCGTTGAGCCGCAGCAGGCCGTTATCGACGAAGATGCACGAGAGCCGCGTGTCGATGGCCTTGTGCAGCAGGGCCGCCAGCACGGAGGAGTCGACCCCGCCCGAGAGCCCGCAGATGACGCGTTCGTCGGCCGCCACGCGCGAGCGCACGTCCGACACGACGGCCTCGATGAACGAGCCCATCTTCCACAGGCCCTGGCATTTGCAGATGTCGTACAGGAAGTTGACGAAGATCTCGCGCCCGTGCGGCGTGTGCGTGACTTCCGGGTGGAACTGCACGCCGTAGAACGGGCGAGTCTTGTGGCGCACCGCCGCGATGGGGCAGGTGGGCGTGGCCGCCAGCGAGACGAAGTCGTCGTTGAGCTCGCGCACCTGGTCGCCGTGGCTCATCCAGACGGTGGTCTCGGCCGGGACGCCCTTGAGAAAGTGTCCGCCCTCGGTGACGTTCAGGGTGGTGCGGCCGTACTCGCGCGAGGGGGCGCTGCGCACCTCGGCGCCGAGCATCTGGCAGGCGAGCTGCATCCCGTAGCAGATGCCCAGGATCGGCACGCCGAGATTGAAGACTTCCGCCCGGCAGCGGGGGGCGCCGGTTTCGTAGACGCTCGATGGCCCGCCGGTGAAGATCAGCCCGCGCGGATTGAGCGCCGCGATTTCGTCGAGTGTAACGTCGGGGCGCGCCAGCACGCTGTAGACGCCGTTTTCGCGCACGCGCCGGGCGATGAGCTGGGCGTACTGGCTGCCGAAATCGAGAATGACGATCGTTTCCGATTGCGCTTGTGCTGTGGTCATCGGGCGCATCTTACGAGGCCAATCACGGGAAAGCAATCGGCTAGTGGGCCAGACGGTTCTTGGGACGTTTGGCTGGCGCGGCCCTCGGTTTGATCGGCTCTTTGGGCGGCAGCGGAGGCGGCGGCGGGGGGTTGTCGATCTTGGCGCCGCCGGCTTTGGGCTTGAAAACATGCACGCCGTCCGGGGCCGTCACCACGACGGTCTCCCCCACGAATCGCGCCTGCGTGTCCATGCCGTCGCTGCCGAATGTGCAGTAAGGCAGATCGCCCAACTGCTGGCGTCCTTGGTGGGCCCCGGTGGTGCGGTCAAAGACATCGACGAACATCCGCGCCCAGTTGGGATTGAACACGTCGCGCCAGTACTTGCCCCAGTCCTCGTAGGCCGCAGTCGTGGTGCCCGAGAGTACCAGCAGCAGGTTACCTTCCTCGCGCAGATCGAAGATCAAGTTCGTCGGCGGCTGCTCGACGCGCGTGCGCCGCGGCAAACGATTGCGCGGCAGATTGTAGAGCATCTCCTTGTCGCCCGAGAGGTCGTAGTGCGCCAGTTGGCTGATCGACCGCAGATACAAGCCCGAGGGCGCCGTGCTGATGCCGAAGGCGAACGATGGATGCTGCGGGTACCCCTGCAGGTTGGCGCCGCGACGCCACTTGGCGGCGGCGTCATGGTCGCCGGCGGGCGAGGTGACATGCGCGCGGCCGTCGCGGCCGACCCAGCGGATCGTCTCGCCGTCAAAGACGATGTGCGGCGGCCAGCCCGGCTCCTGCGGGAGGAAACGCCTGAACTCCCGCAGCCGACCGGTGCGGGCATCGAGAACCATCTCTGCCGGAAACATCCCGCTATCAGGGAAGGAGGCCGCCGGGAAGATCACGTGCAGCGACACCTGCTGACCGGCCCCCTTGAGAGTTGCGTGGGCGGGCGGGCCTTGCACTCGCGAGCCTTCCGGCGGCCTGCCGCTCCAGAGCAGCTTGCCCGCCGCATCAACGCACGCTGCTGCGCCCGCACCGGCGGCAAAGGAGATATCGCCATTGCTGCCGACGGCACCTGGGACGAACGGCAGATTGACGCACCATTTCACAGACCCGTCGGCAGCGCTAAAGGCAGTCAGACTGCTTCCGGCGGCCGCGACGACGAGATTTCCCTGCAGCGCCACGCGCCCGAGCTGCCGGGGCAAGACCCGCTGCCATGCGACATTCCAGTTCGGTCCGGCGGCGATGCGTGCCAGGCGCCGCCCGCACCAGACGACGAATTGGCCCTCGCCCGGGACAGTGGGCCACACGATCTCCGGGCGCGCCATGGGCAGCAGCATGATCTCTTCATAAACGTTGCCCGGCTGTCCGGCCGGGCGCGAGGCCATCGCCGTCGCGGGATCCATCGCCGGCGCCAAGTGCAGTTCTGCGAGCGTGCCGTCGCGCAGGAGCAGGATTTCATCCGCGCCCGCGCCGGGCAGGGCGGCCTGCTCGATGTCCTTGCCCGATGCGGCGGCGATCCGGTGCATCTGGAGGTTCGCCGTGGCGGGGCTGCCGTCCATGACGAGCACTTCATCGGACGCGACGGTTGCGCGCGTGGCGCCGCCGGCGGGAAAGCTCCGCTTCCAGAGGGTCTTGCCCGTGGCGATCTCGACGCCGGCAAGACCCTGATCGGCTGCCGCAATCAGTACACCGCCGGATGCCGCAACGAGACGCTGCGATGGTTCGTCGCTATCCCAAAGTTCCTGGCCGCTGTCGCGGTGGAAGGCCAGGATGCCGCTGCAGTCGCGCGGGGCCACCATCACCGTCTTGCCTGCGACAATGGGGGAAGAACCTTCGCGGCTGAAATTCGGCGATAGTATGTCCGCCGAGACCGTGCAGGCGTAGCCCCGCAGCCACAGCAGGGCGCCGTCGCGGATGTCGCAGCGGGCGATCACGCCCATGTTCGTGTTGCAGTAGACGCTGCCTTGGCTGATCGTCACGGGCGGTGTTGCTCGGGCCAGGTCCAGCAGCGTGTACGGCTGCCAGGCCAGCGGCTGCTTCCAGATCATCCGCCCGTCGCGGGCGTCCAGGCAGGCCAAGTGCCACAGCACCGGCGGGCCGGCTTCCTTGAGCGGCCCGGGGCCGGCGTCGCCGGTCAAATTGACCGGCACGGCAAGAACATACAGCCGCCCTTCGCAGATCGCCGGGTGCGACATCGGCGTCATGTCCTTCCAGTCCGGGCGCTGGTCTGTGCTCCAGAGCGTGTTGCCGGTTGCGGCCTCCACCGCCGCAATGGCAGGCGGCTGCGATGTGAGGCAATACATCGCCTTTGCATCCGGTGAGGCCGGCACAGCGAGGCTGGTCACCACCGGACGTATGGTCAGGTCCGGGGCGGGGTTGCTCCTGAGGAATCGCGCAGCGGCCAGCGGATCCCAGGTTTTGTCCTCGATACACGTAGGGCGAGTCCACGCCGGTCCGGCGCCGTCATCTCGCCAGCGGGCGATGACGCCGCGCCCCGCCAGCACAGGAGCGCCGGCCATCGAGGCGATCCCCATCACCGGCCAAGGGGCATGAAGCATGCTGTCGAGCAACGGGCCATCGCCCTTGCGCTGCTCGCTGGGCCACGAGGCGGGTAGACGCAGCGATTTTCGCGGCAGGCTTGCCATCGCCCGCGGCGCACGAGGGGGCAGGCCCGCCAGCAGTTCCTTGAGGATATCTTGCGGTGCGGCGCTTCTGCCGCGCCAGGTCATGGGCGGCCCGGCCGCCGCAGCGAGCTGCTCTTCCAGGGCCACTCGCGCCTGCGGCGTGTCTTCCTGGGCCATGGCCAACCACGCCGCCGCCTGCGCATTATCGCGAAGCGCTCCAGGTGGTGCGTGAACAAGCACGTCATTGAGCGCTGCCGCGGCGGGGGCGGTGCGGCCGCGGCGCAGGTCCCTCTCGGCGCTTTCCAGCAGCAGTTCGTGGACGCAGGCGGCGTAAGGGTATCGACGGGCGAGGCCGGCGATGGCTGCGGTATCGCCGGCGGGCCGAAGATCTTCCACGTGGCGCAAGGCCGCTTTGTTCTGCGCGTCGCGCAGCGGCGTTACAAAATCGGCGGGCAGCTTGGCCAGAAACTCGTCCATTGCCAGCGTGCACGCGACATAGTGCGAGGGCGATTTGTCGAAGGCATAGCCCGACGCCGTCCCTAGATCGAGGATCTTCTGGATGTCCTCCGGCCGCAGAAGCTCCTTGGTGGCGGGGCTGTCGCTACGGAACAGGGCCTCGCATCGCGTCCGCAGTTCGAAGTCGCGCGGGAGCGGGTCGAGCTTTCCGCAGGGGGTCATCTCGGCGTCGACGGGCAACTGCCGCCCGCGCTTGCCGCCCACGCCCAGCAGCGCCGCGCAGGCGATCAGAACCAGCAATGTCTGTCGAGTGATCATAGACGGACTTTACAGCCCATCTGTTGAACCCACATCTTTAACGGCGGTGCGCCTAAATTGCGGGCATGATGTTGCCGCCGCAGACGGGGATATAAGCGCCGGTGATGTAGGACGCCAGGTCGCTGGCGACGAAGGCGACCACGTTAGCGATCTCCTGGTCGGTGCCCCGGCGGCGCAGCGGAAGCGTGTCACGGTAGGCTTGCGGCGAATCGTCGCCCTGGTCTTCGCTGATCGTCCAGCCGGGGGCGATCTCGTTGACGGTGATGCCATGCTGACCGACCTCTCGGGCAAGCACGCGCAGCACGCCGTCCATCCCGCGCTTCGCCGAGGCATACGCGCCCTGCCCCGCGGCGCACTGCATGGCACACTCGGTGTTGATGCCGATCACGCGGCCCCACTTGCGGGCGATCATCCCCGGAACAAACGCCTGGGCCATCAGCACGTTGTGCATCACGCAGGAGCGGAACTGGCTTTCGAAATCGTCGCTGGGCTGCTCGAGCACGCCCTTCCAGGGATACTGGATCACAGCATTGTTGACGATGATGTCAGCCGGGGCCAGTTCGGCGGCAACGCGGTCGCGAAGGACGTTGATGGCGTTGGCGGCGGTCACGTCCACCTGCACGACGATGCTGCGCCGGCCCAGGGCCTCGACCTGCGCGGCGAGTTCGTCGGCCTTGGATTGGTTCTTGAGGAAGCAGACGGCCACGTCGGCCCCGGCGCGGGCGAGGGTTCGCACCATGGCACGTCCGAGTTGCCCGCTGGCGCCGGTGACGACGGCGGTATGTCCGGAGAGGTCTATTGCGATCATGGTAAGCTCCTGTGGAGTGCGGCAGCTAAGGCTGCCGCGCTCCATATTAATTTTCCTGCACGCGATCGAGAAGCTCGGCGGCCTGGAGGACTCGGGCGCCGGTAGATTGCAGGGCGGCGATGGCGGCGTCGGGGGCGTCGAATCGCATGACGAGCACCGCGTGGCCGGCGATGCGCGAGCAGAAGGCGTAGAGGTATTCGATGTTGATGGCGGCCTCTTCGAGCGACTTGACGATCGAGGCCAGCGCGCCGGGCTTGTCGGGTATGTCGATGGCCACCACCGGCGTGAGGTTCACGACGCAGCCGGCGCGTTCGAGGACGGCTTTGCCCTTGTCGGGGTCGGACACGATCATGCGCAGGATGCCGAACTGCCGAGTGTCGGCCAGCGACACCGAGAGGAGATTGATGCCCGCGTCAGTCAGGGCCTTGCACGGCCCGCTCAACTCTCCGGGCTTGTTTTCGAGAAAGACCGAAAGTTGCATGACTTTCATGGCGTCACCTCAGGCTTGAAGTTGGCGGTTGTCGAAAACGCGTTTGGCCTTGCCTTCGCTTCGCTGGATGGAATGCGGCTCGACCAGCCGCACGCCCACGCGCAGGCCCAGCGTGCCCTCGATCGAGCGGTCGATGCGCGAGGCGAGATCTTCCATCGCCCGCACCTCGTCGCTGAACAGGTCCGGCGTGAGTTCGACGTGCACCTGCATCTGGTCGAGCCCGGCTTCGCGCGACAGGTGTATCTGGTAGTGCAGCAGCGAAGGGGATACGGCCAGCAGCGCCGCTTCGATCTGCGAGGGAAAGACGTTCACCCCGCGGATGATGATCATGTCGTCGCTTCGCCGGCCGATGCGGCGGATGCGGCGGATCGTGCGCCCGCAGGGGCATTGCCCGCTGATGAGCGTCGTGATGTCGCGCGTGCGGTAGCGGATCATCGGCATGGCCTGCTTGCTCAGCGTCGTCAGCACCAGCTCGCCCTCGGCGCCCTCCGGCAGCGGCTCGCCCGTGGCCGTGTCTACGATCTCCGGGAAGAAGTGGTCCTCGAAGATGTGCAGCCCGTTCTGGCAAGGGCACTCGATGCCCACGCCCGGGCCGATGATCTCGGAGAGGCCGTAGATGTCGTACGCCTTGATGCCGCCGGTGAGCTCGATCTGGCGGCGCATCGCATCGGACCAGGGCTCGGCGCCGAAGATGCCCGTCCGCAGGGGCAAATCGCGAACGTCTATCCCCATTGCCGCCGCCCGCTCGACCAGGTGTACGAAGTAGCTGGGCGTACAGCAGATCGCCGTCACGCCGAAGTCCTTCATCAGCATGATCTGACGCTCGGTGTTGCCGCCGGACATGGGGATCACCGTCGCCCCCAGCGCCTCGGCGCCGTAGTGCAGCCCCAGCCCGCCGGTGAAGAGGCCGTAGCCGTAGCTGTTCTGCACGATGTCGCCGCGATGGCAGCCGCACGCGGCCAGCGTGCGGGCGATCACGCTCGTCCAGACGTTCACGTCCTCCTGCGTGTACGCCACGACGATCGGCTTGCCCGTGGTGCCGCTGGAGGCGTGCAGGCGCACGATGTCTTCCATGGGGCTGGCGAAGAGGCCGAAGGGATACGTGTCGCGCAGGTCGGCCTTGACGGAGAAGGGCAGGCGGGCGATGTCTTCTATCCGCGTGATGCTGTGGGGCGTGAGGCCGCGCTCCTGCATCCGCTGGTGGAACAGCGGCACGTGGTCGTACGCCCGCCGCACGATAGCCTGGAGGCGCGAAAACTGAAGCCGCCGCAATTCCTCCGCCGGCAGGTAGTCCGGCGCGCTGATGTTCTCGTCGCTTTGAATCATGAATCATCCTCTGATCGCATCGCGGGCGTCCCGCCCGCGCGTCGCGAGGGCATCTTGCCCTCGCATCCCGGTCAGTTCTTGCCTGCGCTCCGCGGGCGGGACGCCCGCGGCAAGCGCGGACGAGACGTCCGCGACACGTCATACCCGGCGGCCGGCTTCAAACGCCCGCAGGTTTTCTTCGTGAGACTTCGGCGGCAACAGCGCCTGGATCGCGGCGTGCCAGCTCTTGCGGGGGATCTCCAACGCCGAGCTCAAGGCCCCGAGCACGGCCACGTTCAGGCACCGCGGCGGCATGCCCTTGATGTCGATTTCGGCGCCAAGGATCAGCTCGCCGCCGGCCTTGAGGCACGGGCGGGCCGCTTCGAGCTGATCGGCGGCCATCAGGACGAGGATGTCGGCCTCGCCGGCGGGGATCATCGGGCTGAGCACCTGCTCGCCGAATCGCACGTCGCTGGCGACGAACCCCCCGCGCTGGCTCATGCCGTGAATCTCGCTCTTCTTGACGTCGAATCCGGCGTCGAAGGCCGCCTGCGCCAGGATGTCCGACGCCTTGATCACGCCTTGGCCGCCCAGACCCGCCAGCACGACGTTCGTCACTGCGGCCGTCATGGCTGCACCGCCTTTGCCGCAGCGTTGGCGGCGGACCACTGCTCGATCTTCTTGGCCGCCAGCAGGCAAGGACGCCGCGCGACGATCACGGAAAGCTCGTCGCCCGCCAGGCACTGCCGCAGCACGTCCTCGAGTCGCTGAGGATCCTTGATCGGGTCCAGCACATAAACCTGCTTCACACCCAGACTGCGGGCGAGGTCTTCATACACGACGCGGCCGGTGGCCTTGTGGTCGAGCGTGCGCCCCGTCCCGGGATGCTCCTGCAGGCCCGTCATCGCCGTGATGCCGTTATCCAGGATGATCAGCACGTGTCCGGTGGCGGGGGGGTTGTAGATCATCTCGACCAGACCGGTAATTCCGCTGTGCACGAACGTGCTGTCGCCGATGACGCTGACGACGCGCTTGGCCTGGTCGGCCGGCAGCACGTGCCGCATTCCCAGTCCCACGCCCACGGCGGCGCCCATGCAGATCATGCTGTCCATCGCCTCCAGCGGCGGCAGGGCCGCCAGCGTGTAACAGCCGATGTCGCCGCTGACGAGGCAGTCGAGCTTCTTGAGCGTCTCGAAGACCGTGCGGTGCGGGCAGCCTTTGCATAGCTCGGGCGGTTTGCCCTTGGCGGGCTGCGGCTCGGGCGAGTTGTCGCCGGCCAGAATGCGCCGCACGCGCGAGACGTTGAGCTCGCCGAAGCGGTACATCTCGCTCTTGGCTTCGACGGCGATGCCGGCGGCGCGAATCGCATCGGCCAGAACCGGGTCGCCTTCTTCGATCACAACGCAGCGGTCGACCGAGGCGGCGAAATCGCGGATCATTTTCATCGGCAGGGGATGGCTCATGCCGATCTTCAGGATCGACGCCTGCGGCGCCGCCTCGCGGGCGTGCATGAAGCTGATGCCCGAGGTGATGATGCCCAGCAATTTCTCGCCGACGATGCGACGGTTGAGCGGCGAGGTTTCGTTCCAGGCGTCGATCTCAGCCAGCTTCGCCCGCAGGCGCCGGTGGGCGGGGCGGGCATGCAGCGGGATCATCACGCGCGAGCGATAGTCGCGCTCGTACCTGGGAGGCTGAGGCTCGATGCGTTGGCGGGGCCGCACGACCGTCTTGGAGTGGCAGACCCGCGTCGTCAGGCGAAGGATCACCGGCAGGCGCCATCGCTCGGAGACCTCGGCGGCCGCGAAGAGAAAGTCGTATGCTTCCTGCGAATCGGCCGGCTCGAGCATCGGCACGCCCGCGGCGACTGCGTAGCGGCGGTTGTCCTGCTCGTTCTGGCTGGACCACATGCCCGGGTCGTCCGCCGAGACGACCACCAGTGCCCCGCTGACCCCGGTGTAGGCGGCCGTGAAGAGCACGTCCGCGGCCACATTGAGCCCGACGTGTTTCATGGTCACCAGCGAGCGGGCCCCGCAGTAGGCGCTGCCGAGCACCACCTCAAAGGCGACCTTCTCGTTAGGCGACCACTGCGCCTTGCCGCCCAGGTCGGCGAATCGCTCAAGGATTTCGGTCGAGGGTGTGCCCGGGTAACCGGCCCCGAGGGCAAAGCCGCTGTCGCGGGCGGCAAGGGCCATCGCCTCGTTGCCGCTGAGCAATAATCGTTCCGCACCGGCCATCGTCTATGCTGCCTTCGTCAAAAGAAAAGCCCGCCAACATCGCGGGATCAGCTCTCAAGAGATAGCGGATTGGCGGGCGAAAATCAACACGGGTGCCGCGGCGACATCAAGGCTGACTCGCAGAGAGGCGATCAGGTGTGGTAGTCGGCGTTGATGGCGATGTATTCGCGGGAGAAATCGCAGGTGACTGCCGTGAAGACGCCGTTGCCCAGGCCCAGGTCGGCGTCGATGATGACCGGGTCGCCGGACATGTGCTCGGCGGCCTTCTTGACGTCGAAGTTGGCGCCCATGCCGCGGCGGAACACCAGCGTCCCGCCCAGGCGGATCGAGAGTTTTTCAGGCACGACGCGGGCGGGGCTCTTGCCCAGCGCGGCGGCGATGCGGCCCCAGTTGGGATCGCCACCGTGGGCGGCGCATTTGAGCAGCGGGCTGTTGGCGACGCTCTTGGCGGCGATCATCGCGTCGGCGTCACTGGCGGCGCCGCGGACGGTGATCTCGATGAGCTTGGTCGCCCCCTCGCCGTCGCGAGCGACCCTCCGCGCGAGCTGGTCGCAGAGGCGATAGACTGCCGCGGCGAAGGCGGGATAATCCGCCCCGGTTGCGGTGAGGGTCTTGTTGCCCGCCTGGCCGCTGGCCATCAGCACGAGCGTGTCGCTGGTCGAGGTGTCGCTGTCGACGGTCAGTGCGTTGAACGTGCGGCCCGAGGCGGTTTTCAGGGCTTTGTACAGAGCGGCGGGAGCGACGGCGGCGTCGGTGGTCAGGACGGAGATCATCGTCGCCAGCGAGGGGGCGATCATGCCCGAGCCCTTGGCCATGCCGGCCAGCGTGACGGTCTTGCCGCCGATCTTGATCGTGGCGACGGCGTACTTCTCATGCAGGTCAGTGGTCATGATCGCGTGGAGGGCTTCCATGTCCTGGTCGGTGCCGAGCATGGCGGCCGCGGCGTCGATCCCGGAGCGGACTTTTTCCATCGGCAGTTGGTGGCCGATGATGCCGGTCGAGGCGACGAGGATCTTGTCGGCCTTAGTGCCGAGGCAGCGGGCGGTTTGTTTGGCCATGGCGGCGGCGTTGGCCAGGCCGACCTTGCCAGTGCAGACGTTGGCGTTGCCGGCGTTGATGACGATGGCACGCACGAAGCCGTAGCCCTTGGGGAGCAGCTTTCGGCTGTAGATGACGGGCGCCCCGACGACCTGGTTGGTGGTCGTGAGCATCGCGCAGGCCACGTCGGCTTGGCCGGCGATGATGGCCATGTCATTGCGGCCTGACTTTTTGATCCCGCAGGCGACGCCGGCGGCGAGGAAACCCTGGGGCTTGGTAATGTGCTGCTGTTTTGCGGGCATCAGGAGTAAGCTCCTTTTCCGAGGCGTGCGCCTTGGGCAAAAAACCTGTCGCCCCTTCGGGGCTCTGCGCCTAAAAGACATCTTTCCGGGGGCTGACGCCCCCGGCTAAATTCTGTCGCCCCTTCGGGGCGAGGACTCACAACTCACAACTGGTCAATACAGTCCGGTCGTCTGCGGCAGGCCGAACATGATGTTCATGTTCTGGATCGCCTGGCCGGAGGCGCCTTTGATCACGTTGTCCAGTGCCGAGAAGACGATCACTTTGCCCTTGGCCATCTTGACGGCCATGTCGCAGTAGTTGGTGCCGCTGACGTACTTGGTGGCCGGCAGCACCTTGGTGCGCACGCGGACGAACGGCGCGTCGGCGTACGTCTCGGTCAAGGCGGCCGTCAGCGTCTCTTCGGTCGCGCCGGTTTTGGGGGTCGCGTAGATGCTGGCGAGCATGCCGCGGTCCATCGGGCACAGGTGCGGCTGGAAGAGCAGCGACACCGGGCGTCCAACAACGTCGGTCAGCACCTGCTCCATTTCGGGCATGTGGCGGTGGTTGCCCACGCCGTAGGGCTCGAAGTTTTCGTTGCGCTCGGGATAGTGGTTCTTGAGGCTGGGTGTTCGCCCCGCGCCGCTGACGCCGCTGATGGCGTTGACGACGATCCCGCTGTCTTCGATCAGCCCGGCCCGCAGCAGCGGCGCCAGCGCCAGGATCGTGCACGTGGGATAGCAGCCCGGATTGGCGATCAGTCCCGCTCCGGCGATCCGGGCGGCGTAGTACTCGGGCAGGCCGTACACTGCTTCGGCCAGGCCCTCCAGGTCGGTGTGCGGGCAGTACCACTTTTCATACACCGCCGCGTCGCTGAGGCGATAGTCGGCAGACCAGTCGATCACGCGCAGGCCGGCTTTGCGAAGCTGCGGGGCGTAGCTCATGGCCACCTTGTGCGGAACGCACATCATCGCCAGTTGCACGTCGAGGGCGGCGAGCTTGGCCGGGTCGAAGAGCTCTTGGCTGAGCATCACCTGCTTGCTCAGCAGCGGGTAGAAATCTTCCATCGGTCCTAGCTCGTTGGCCGGCCCATACACGCCCACCAGCTCGGCGACGGGGTGTCGCAGAAGCCAGCGGATGACTTCAAAGCCGGCGTAGCCGCTGCCGCCAATAAGGGCGACGCGGATCTTTCTGGTTGATTGCGCCACGGAGTGCTCCTGTCCTTAAAAAAAGCTCCGGCGGTCCTGAGCGGCCGCCGGAGCCTGATTGTTTCGGTCGTGCGTGCTCGGGATTAACGCTTCGAGAACTGGAAGCGCTTGCGGGCGCCCTTCTGGCCGTACTTTTTGCGTTCGGTCATGCGAGCGTCGCGGGTGAGCAGTCCCTTGGTGCGCAGGATGGCGTCGATTTCCGGGGCGGCCTTGCACAGGGCGCGGGCCAGTCCCAGCATGACGGCGCCGGCTTGCCCGGTCGTGCCGCCGCCGTTGACGTTGACGAAGACGTCCCACGAGCGGGGCATGCTGACGGCCGCAAGCGGGGCGTCAACGGCGTTGCGGTCGACTTCGCGGCAGAAGTATTCGTCGCGTTTGCGCTTGTTGATCAGGATATTTCCCGTGCCGGGGCGAATGCGCACTCGGGCAACGGCCGACTTGCGGCGGCCGACGCCCCAGATAAACTTGGCGCCTTCGGGAAGCGGCGGGGCGGGCTTGGAGACTTCTTCGACAGGCGCCTCCGGCGCCTCGACGACGGGGACCTGCTCGGCGGGGGTTTCAGGGGCGGCGGGGATATTTTCGTTCTCTGCCATGGAATCGTACGTCCTGAACTAGACCTCTAGCGGTTGGGGATTCTGTGCCTGATGGCGATGCGTCGGACCGGCGTAAACCTTTAGTTTCTTGAGCATCGCGCGCCCAATGTTGTTCTTGGGCATCATGCGGCGAACGGCCTCGGTAACGACGAAGTTCGGCCGGCGCTGAAACATCTTGCTCAAGGGTATCTGCTTGAGGTGGCCCGGGTAGCCGGTGTAGTGGTCGTAGGTGCGATCGGTCTGCTTCTGGTCGCCGATGATGCGCACCTTCGCGGCGTTGACGACGATGACGAAGTCGCCCGTGTCCACGTTGGGGGTGTATTCCGGGCGATGCTTGCCCATCAGGAGCATGGCGATCTTGGTCGCGGCGCGGCCGAGGACCTTGTCGGTAAGGTCCACCACGTGCCAGGCGGCTTTGACTTCGCCCTTCTTTGCCATGTACGTCTTCATTCCACTGCCTCAGTAGCTGTAAACAGAGCACTCAAAACGAGTCGCGCATTATCGCGGCGGTTCGCGCGCCAGTCAACACGAAAATTTATCGCCGCTGCAAAAATCATTTTTCGCCCGCCATGAGCCTCCTCCCATCCCGTGGCATGAGCGTGGCGCCCATGCCTCGCGGGTTTTTGCTGCAGGCGGGAGGCCATTTTGCTATGGTATCTCAAACGTCGTAGCGATGGACTGGAGATTGTACGATGGCAAAATCCGCCCTGTTCTTCCTTTCGATGGCGATTGGTCTCTCTGCCGCCAGTGCGCAGGAGACGCAGCCGGCGACCGCCACCGCGGCCGCTACCGGACCGGCGGCCACCTCGCAGGCAGCCTCGGCCAGCCAGCCGCAGTGGACCGAGCAGTCCAAGCGCCAGGCGTACCTGGCCGCGCGCAGCGGTGCTTTCATGGACATGGCCGCCCAGGCGCGGCTGTTGAGCGTCACGCCCAAGGTCAGCGTCAAAGATTTCCTGGCCGAGTCGAGCGGCCTGGAAGTGGCCTTGATGATTCGCCTGCCCGCCATCAGCAAGATACTCGATGAGCAATACCGCCGCGGCGCGTGCTCGCTGACGGTCGTGGCCGACGTGCCGGCGGTGGCCGAGGCGCTGGCGGAAATCTGCACCAGCACCTACAAGGGCAACACGGTCAAGGCGGAGGACTTCAAGAAGCTCGCGGCCGACACGAAAGGGCAAATCCTCTTGGCCAGCGGCGAATCGGGCGTGGTGGACGAGCACTGGTCTTCGCTGGTCGAGCCGGCAGTGGGAGAGGGCGAGCCGCGAATCGACAACGCGCCGCCGGCCGTCCGCGAGTTCTGGCAGGAACACTGCAATGCCTGGGGCCTGCGCAAGGCCGAGCAGGACGCCTACATGGCCGCCCGGCGGCACTTGGCTCTGCAAGTCCGCGGCATCTACATTGCCCCGGAGGTCACCGTGGCGGATTTCGTGGCTACCAGCGACGAGCCGGCCGTCGACATGACCAAGTTTCTCCGCGGCGCCCGCGAGACCGGCCGGCGATACCGCCGCGACGCCCTCGTCGTCGAGTCGGCGGTGCAGGTGCGCCTGCGGTCGGTCTACATGAGCCTGCGAAGCTGGGCCCGAACGAGCCACCCCAAGGCCTCGCGCGAGCAGGTCGACCGCCTGGAGGAATTGATACTCAAGGGCGATGAGGCCGTCATCAGCGGCACCGGGGTGGCGGCAGCGCCGCTCAAGCACGTCCGCAACGCTACGCCCGAAATGCTCAAGCGCCTGGCCCTGGCCTCGGCGGCGCCGGATTGGCTGGGCCGCAGCGAGCGTGCGAGCGGGTCGGCTGCAGCGCCCAAGGCCGGTGAGAGCGACGAGGCCATGCGCAGCGCCATGCTGGCGGCGGCTCGGGAGGCGCGGTGCTCGCTGGCGACGAAGTTCCTGGACCTGCCTGTCGGCCCGGCGACAACGATGCGCGACCTGATGGCCGCCAGCGAGCCGATCCGCGCCTTCGTGGCGACATATCCGCTCGACGCCCGCGTCGTCGAGGGAACGCAGAAGATTGGCGACGACGGCAGGGCGTCGGTAACCGTCGAGGCCCCGCTGGGCCCGCTGTGGGAAGACGTCCTGCGATACTCGGAAGCGTGCAAGTGAAGCGGATAGCTGACAACCGACAGCTATTTTGAAAGCGAGAGAATTATGGATTACCAGGTTGGCGGCGTCGGCAGAGTGATTGTCATGCGCGGGTTCGAGGGCGAGGACGTCTACAAAGAGATCGAAGGCCTCGCCGATCGCGAGGGCGTCAAGAGCGCCGCGGTGCTGGTAGTGGGCGGGCTGCGAAAAGCCAAGGTGGTGGTCGGGCCCAAGGACCCGCACGGGCCCATCGAGCCACAGTACAAGGAGTTTGACGACGCCCGCGAGATCGCCGGCGTTGGGACGATCTTCTGCGACGAGACGGGACCCAGGCTGCATCTTCACGGCGCGATCGGCCGAGGCGACGAAGCCATCAACGGCTGCCCCCGCGGCGGCGCGACAGTCTTCTGCGTGCTGGAAGTGGTGATGATCGAGATCACCGGCACCACCGCCTGCCGCGCGCCCGACCCGCAACTGGCGCTGAAGCTGCTGAGTTTCGCGAAGGGATAGGGTTTAGGTCTTGGGTCGTAGGTCATAGGGCGCAGATTCGTCGAGCGTCGAATAAGGCGGCAATAGCCGCCAACGCACCAGACATCATATCGAGACCCTAAGCCCTAGACCCTATGACCTAATCCCTGCCACTCACTTCTGCCGCTTCTTTTCCCACTCACGCGAGGCGGCTAGCACTTCTTTTAGGCGATCGCGAATCCGCAGGTGCTGCGTGCATTGGTCTTCGCAGGCGCCGCAATCGTTGCAGTTGGCGGCCGCTTCGGGATCGACCACCCAGTGCCATCGCAGCCGCGGGACCGACTGGTCCGGGTCGTTCTGCAGCTTCATGACGTTGTGCGTGTCCATGAACTGCGGGATCGGCACGCCGTTGGGGCAGGGCACGCAGTACCCGCAGCCGGTGCAGAACCCGTCGAACTTGTCCAGGATTCCGCTGCGCAGACGCTCCATGTGGGCCGCATCGTACGGGCGGAAGTTCTCCACAGCCGCCACGGCCTCGTCGATCTGCTCGATGCTGGAGAACCCCACCAACGCCGTCGAGATCGACGGGTCGGAGACGACGAATCGCAGCCCCGCCTCGACGACCGTCCGGTCGGCCGGGCCGCGGACGAAGTCGAACGTTTTCGCGTGCTGGGCGAGCAGCCCGCCGCCGAGGGGGTTCATGGCCGCCACGCCCAGCCCCATGGCCCCGGCGGCGTCGACGGCTTCCTGGCGGTAGGGGAAATTGACGACGCAGTAGCCCAGCAGCACGCCCTCGAAGACGCCCTCGGCCAGCACTTCCTTCAGCAGCCCGCCCGAGAGGTGCGACGAAGCGACGACATGGGCGATGAGCCCTTCTTCCTTGGCCTTGATCATGGCCTTGATGGCGCCCTCGTCCCGGCGGTTCTGGTAGTCGCCTTCCTTGTTCAGGCACCACATGTGATAGAAGTCGATCCGGTCGACGCCCAAGCGCGTGAGCGATTTCTCGATTGCCGCACGCATCTCGTCGGTCTTGGACGCGAAGGTCTTGGTCGAGACGTAGAACGAGTCGCGCGGCATGCTTTTGAACGCCGCGGCCATGATGTCTTCGCTCTTGTCGTTACAGTAGCCCGGGGCGGTGTCGAAGTAGTTGATCCCGCGCCGGTGGGCGTGCAGCACCAGGGCGGCACTGGCGTCGATCTCCTCGGGCTTGGGGAATCGCATCCCCCCAAAGCCGATCGCGCTGACATTCTTGCCCGTCCTGCCGTAAGGTTTCTTCCACATCGCGAGTTCTCCGTGGGGTGTGACTGAACTTTTCCTGAAATGAACCAGATACCCGCCCGCGCCGGACGATTCAAGTTCAGAATTAGCCTTGCGCAAGTTTTTATACATCGGGTTGCCTCCGGTAGCGTCCGTGAAGTACCATGCAAGTCTGCGCACTGCCGCTTGCAGCGTGGCCGTTGTTCAGCAAGCACAGAAACTGCCAAGGCGCAAGCGGCCGAGGTTAATGGAGACCAACCTGAGTATCCCTGCATGACTTTGCGAGCGACCATCCTGGGATTGCTTGGGGCGATCTTTATCGTCACGGTGGGCTATTTCTCCAGCCAGGTCGCCAACCTCGCCCATTTCGCCAACCAGTTCTTCCCCATCGTCGTGTTCTTTCCGCTGGTGATGCTCGGGGCAGCCAATCCGCTGCTGAATCGCATCGGCAGCCGCTGGCGCCTCTCGGGCGGCGAGCTCTCCGTCGTGGCCGCGATCATGCTCATCGGATGCAGCCTCCTGGGCACGGGGCTCCTGCGGTTCTGGAGCCGCGGGACCTTCATGCCCGTCCTGATCAACCACGGAAATGTCCGATGGAATAAGGCCCAGGCCATGCAGCAGGTCCCGTCATATCTGCTGGTCAACGACGGCAGGTATAGCGAAGGCATCGCCGATGCCTATCGCGGCCTGGGCAAGGGTTCCGACGCCCCCAACATCTCTTTTTCCGACGTCCCCTGGTGGCAGTGGCGAGGCCCCCTGGCGACCTGGATGCCCATCATTCTGCTCTACTCGATCGCCTCGATCTGCATGGCCTTGATGGTCCGTCGCCAATGGGCGGAGAACGAGCGGCTGCCGTATCCCATTGCGGCGGTGGCCGCGGCCTTCATGGGCACCGATGAAAACCCGGCGCCCGGCGGGCTCTTCCGGAATCACCTTTTCATCATCGGCGCCATAGTGGTCTTCGGTATTCACCTGGTCAACGGTCTGAACACCTGGACCAACGGTCGCTTTATCGAAATCCCGATGGTCTACAACTTTTTTGAGTTCCTCCAGAAATACCCCACGCTCAACAGCGGCGTGTGGGGGTTCGGCCTGGTGCACGTGGCCTTGTGGCCGACGATCATCGCCTTCGCCTGCTTCATCAACGAAAACGTGAGCTTCTCGCTGGGCATTTCCGCCATTCCGTTTCTGCTGGTGGGCGTGCTGTGCACCGAGAGCGGGATAAACCTCAATTGGAGCTACCTCGACGGCGGCGTGCTGGGCTGGCAAATGGCCGGCAGCTTCCTGGCCGTCGGAGTTACGATCCTCTACCTTGGACGCCGCTACTACAGCCGCCTGCTGGGGCGCGTCTTCGGTATCGGCCAACCTGGCGAGGTGCGATCGCACGAAGCCTGGGCCGGCAGGGTTTTCCTGATCTGCTATGCGCTGCTGGTGCTGATCATGACGAAGATGGGCCTGGACTGGCCCTTTGCCGTCATCGCCGTTGGCCTGTTCATGCTGGGGTTCCTGGTCTTTGCGCGCATCAACGTCGAGTCCGGACTGGTGCTGATCACGAGCTGGTGGCAGCCGATGGCCGTGCTGGTGGGGCTCTTCGGCGCCGAGTCGCTGGGGCTGCAGAACCTGGCGATGATCGGCATCTTCTACCCGGTGCTGAGTTTCGATCGGCGCGACTGCCTCATGCCCATGATCCTCAACGGCCTGCGAATCTGCCGCTACAACAAGGTTCTTGCCGGCCGCGTGGGGGCCATCTCGGTCCTCTCGCTGCTGGCCATCGCGGCTGTGGCCGTGCCGTTTGGCCTGTGGGTGGACTACAACTGGGGCTTCAAGATGGGCAATACGCCCAAAGAGGCCAGCACCATCGCCAACCCGCCGTCGGGCACGTTTGAGTATGTCGCACAGTCCTATAACGACCTGCGGGGCCGCGGCCAACTTCTCAACTCGCGGAACATGTCCGTCCTGGATCGCCTGACCCACATGAAGCCCGACCCGAAATTCCTCTGGTCGATGGGCCTGGGATTCGGCGCCGTACTACTTCTGGCCTGGCTGCGGATGCGACTGCCATGGTGGCCGCTGCATCCGATCCTGCTGCTGGTCTGGGGAACCGGACCTATGCAGGAGATGGCCTACTCGTTCCTGCTGGGCTGGCTGATCAAGCGCCTGGGGCTGAAGTACGGCCTGTCATGGCAATCGCTGCGACTGTTCATGATCGGCGTAATCGCCGGCGACCTGGCCGGCGGCGCTCTATGGATGATCGCCGGCGCCGTTAGCTACGGCATCACCGGCCAGCAACCCGCCAAGTACTTCATCTTCCCGCTGTAGCGAGCGAGACCTGTTTCTCTCAAGGCTCGCGCGCCGCTTCGGCCTGCTAACGAAGGAGCACCGGTGGTTATCAGAGAAAACAGAAAGTATTTCTCTGCTCAGTCGCACAGCCCCGCAAATCGCAATCCGGCGAGTAATGTGGCGGATCCTGCGCACGTTTCATTTTTATTCGCTCATGCGTGACATTCGTGTTCGTTTCCTGGCGGCAGCGTGGCGCTCTTGCTCAGAGGGCTTTCGCGTGAGGAGACCGCGCGAGGCAAGCCCCGCCGCTAACGGGACGCTGCGCGACGATAAACAGAATTGCAAAATCTCACACTTTTCTGTTGACGAATTCGGCATTCGTGCTGAGAATACTTGTGACCAGCGCAAGGAGCATCGGTTCTCGACGCCCTGACGCTCTGGATAAGAACTGCGGCTGTGAGGCAACCGTGGGAAGTGCCCGCGGCTCTGCCGGCCTGTTCCAGTCGCCTAACTCGAGGAGATCCCTCATGATCAAGCAGCGTCTGTTCACCCCCGGTCCCACTGACGTCCCCGCCGAAGTGCTCATCGAAATGGCCAAGCCCATGTTCCACCACCGCACGCAGCGGTTCAAGACCATGTTCGCTGAGGTCAACGCGTCACTCAAAAAGCTGCTGATGACCGAGAACGACGTGTTGATGATCGCCGGGTCGGGCACGGCCGCCATGGAAGCGGCCATCGCCTGCGCCGTCCCGCGCGACAAGAAAGTGCTCATCGTCAACAGCGGCAAGTTTGGCGAGCGCTGGGTCAAGGTCGCAAAGGTGTACGGCCTCAAGATCGACGAGGTCAAACAGGAGTGGGGCACGGCCGTTTCGCCGGATGTGATCAAGGCCAAACTCGCCACCGGCGAGTACGGGGCCGTGGTCGTTGTCTACAGCGAAACCTCCACCGCAACCGCGTGCGACCTCGAGGCCATCGGCAAGGTCGTGGCACCGACGCCGGCGCTGCTGATCGCCGACTGCATCACCGCGGCCGGCACGCTGCCGCTGCGGACCGACGCCTGGGGCATTGATATTGTCGGCATCGGCAGCCAGAAGGCGTTGATGCTGCCGCCGGGGCTGGCGATGGTGTCGGTGAGCAAGAAGGCCTGGGACGTGATCGAGAAGATCGACCCGCCGACGCTGTATCTGAGCCTCAAGGCGTACCGAAAGGCGCTGGCTAAGAGCGACGTGCCCTACACGCCGGCCGTTTCGCTGATGCGCGGGCTCAAGGTGGCGCTGGACATGATCCACGCCGTCGGCATCGAGAAGATCTGGTCGCGCACGGCCATCATGGCCAAGGCGACCCGGGCGGCCTGCGAGGCTTTGGGGATGAAGACCTATTCGCGGCAGCCCAGCGACTCGGTGACGGGCATCTGGCTGCCCGAGGGACTGGACGAGAAGAAGTTCCGCAGCACGCTTCGCGACAAGTACGGCTGCAGCGTCGCCGGCGGTCAGGACGACCTGGAAGGCAAGATCTTCCGCGTCTCGCATCTGGGCTACGTCGATCCGCTGGACACGCTGGGCCTGATCGCGGCAGTGGAGTACGTGCTAGCCGACCTGGGCGCGAAAATCGAGATCGGCAAAGGCGTCGCCGCCGCGGCGAAAGTGCTCAAGGACTGGAACTAACAACGAACAACTGACCACAGAGGCTCAGAGAAGACTGAGGTACGGGGAATGATGGAAGAATGGAAGAATGGAAGGATGGGTAAACGCCGCCCAATGGCCGCGCCCGTCAACTCATTAATTCACCATTCCGTCCTTCCGTTTTTCACCTCTGCGCCCTCTGTGTCTCTGTGGTAGGTTTCTGAAAGGAGCAAGACCATGAAAGTGCTCGTAGCAGACAAACTCAGCCAGGTGGGGCTGGACTGGCTTAAGGAACAAAAGGACGTCGAGATCACCATCAAGCCCGGGCTGGCGCCGGAAGAGCTGGCCAAGATCGCCGGCCAGTACGACGGCATGATCATCCGTTCGGGCGTGAAGATCACGGCCGCGGTTATGGCCGAGCCGGGCGCCTTGAAGTGCATCGCCCGCGCGGGCGTGGGCGTCGACAACGTCGACGTGCCCGTGGCCACGCGCAAGGGCATCATCGTCATGAACACGCCCGGGGGCAACACGATGAGCACGGCCGAGCTTGCGCTGACGCTGATGATGGCGCTGTCGCGCAAGATTGCCCCGGCCAACGCCTCGCTGCGGGCGGGCAAGTGGGACCGCAAGAACTTCGAGGGCACGCAGCTTGCCGGCAAGACGCTGGGCATCGTGGGCATGGGTCGCATCGGGCGCACCGTCGCGACGCGGGCGGCCGCGATGGACATGCGCGTGCTGGGGTACGATCCGTTCTTCGCCGGCGAGTCGATGGACCAGACCGAGATGGTCAAGGACCTCAACGAGCTGTGCAAGCGCAGCGACTTTATCACCGTGCACGTGCCCAAGAGCGGCGAAACGCTGGGCATGATCGGCGCGGCGCAGTTCGCCGTCATGAAGCCCGGAGCGCGGCTGATCAACGCCGCCCGCGGCGGGATCATCGACGAGCAGGAGCTGCTCAAGGCCCTCAACGAAAACCGAGTGGCCGGCGCGGCGCTGGACGTCTATATGGCCGAGCCGCCCGAGAGCGAGGTCGAGAAGGCCCTGATCACGCACCCCAACGTGCTGGCCGTTCCCCATCTGGGCGCCAGCACCGAAGAGGCGCAGGAGCAGGTCGCCCTCGACGCGGCCAAGCAGCTTGTCGAGGCCTTGCGCGGCGGCGAGGTTCGCAACGCCGTCAACGCCCCCGGCTTCGACCAGGCCCTGCCGGAAGTGCTGCGGCCTTACACGGAACTGGCCGGGCGGCTGGGCACGATCCTGGGCACCATCACGCCCGGTGCGATCAGCCGAGTCGAGGTGATCTATCGCGGCGCGATCGCGGACATGAACGTCACGCCCGTGACCACGCACGTGCTGGTGGGCCTGATGAGCGGCCACATGGACAGCCCCGTCAACGTGATCAACGCGCCGGGGCTGGCGCAGGAGCGCGGCGTGGACGTGCAGACGATCACCAGCCCGCGCATCCGCGAGCACGCCAACCTGATGGAAGTGCACGTGACGACGGACAAGGGCAAACGCTGGGCCGTGGGAACGATCTTCGGCAACAAGTTCCCGCGCGTCATCGGGATCGACGGCTACCGCATGGAGATGAAGCCCGAGGGGCACGTCGTCGTGATCGAGAACGAGGACAAGCCCGGCGTCGTCGGCCGCTACGGGACGCTGTTCGGCGATAACAACATCAACATCGCCGACATGACGTTCTCCCGCAAGCTCAAGAGTGGCATGGCGCTGGTGGGCATCAACCTCGACCAGGCCGCCCCCCAGGCGTTGATGGACAAACTGACGCAACTGCAGTTCGTCAAGAACGCCTGGTACCTGAAACTCGCCGACCTTCCGGTGGAAGAGCAGGAGTAGGGAACAACAGATCCTAGATGACAGGTCCTAGATCCTCGGGAAAAACCGGGGATCTAGGACCGTCTTGTTTGTGGTTTCCCCGCCTAGGATCGAGGACCTAGGATCTAGGATCTGTTTCTACCCCGCAGCGTACAGCGCTATCGCCCCGACCATCAGCATCGCGGCGATGACTCGGCGAACAAACGCCCAGCGTTCCATTTTGCCCTCCAGGTGCAGCAGGCCGATGTGGGCGGTGGCTGCGCCTACGACGATGGACAGCAGCCCGCGCGTCGACTGGAGGATGTTGCCGAAAATCGCCGAGACCTGCGCCAGGCAGGCGAAGAAGAGAATCATGGCTACCAGCCAGCAGCCCGCAAACGGGGCCGCGTCGATCCAGGCGCCGCGGTTGCGCGTGCCCAGCCAGGGCAGCGTCACGGCCGCCATCACGCCGCACAGAACGTAGCAGATGCACGCGCTGAGGATCGCCGGCGAGGCGCCGGTGTTGGCGAGTGCGTGCTGCGTGGCGATGATGTTCAGGTCCGACAGCGAATACGTGATACACACAAAGACGATCGCGGCGATTACCTTCAGCGAAAGCCACTGACCGGCGTGGTGGCAAAGCGCCATCGCGGCCGCCACCGCCAGCGCCACGCCCAGCCACTGCAGGCCCACCGGCGACTTGGCCTGCGTGATGCCCATGAACGCGGCGAAGTCGTGCAGGGGCGGCGGGGCGTTGACGGCCGCCACCGCCAGGATGGCCAGGATCGGGACCTTCAGTCCCAGCAGCGGGGCGACCTTCGAGGCCTCCACGCGTTGCAGCGCCAGGAAGATCACCATCTGCCCCATGAGGTAGAAGCCCGTCATCGCGATCACCGGCCAGGCCCAGACCGACAGCGGCGGCATGGTTCGCGGCCAGAAGAACGGCAGGGCGGCAGCGGCCGCGACTCCCATGATCACGTGGGCCAGCACCAACAGCCGCAGCGGCCCGCCG
Organism: Phycisphaerae bacterium; assembly: GCA_039683615.1. GTDB lineage: Bacteria > Planctomycetota > Phycisphaerae > SM23-33 > SM23-33 > JAJFUU01. The sequence continues at coordinate 250,863 of JBDKRA010000011.1, read as the reverse complement.
CGATGGTGCAGCACAAACCTCCGTGAGAAGATGTACCCAAAGGATTGCGCCAGCGCACAGCCCAGACCCATCAAGATGCCCAGAACTACCATCGCGGCATTATACAAGACCGGGTGACATGGCGACACACGCAGCGGGTCGCCACGGGCACGCGAGAAAGCAACAGGGGAGTTAACCGCAAAGATCTCAAAGCACGCAAAGGGTTCTTGGAAAAGAACAATAACACTTTCTCCTTTGCGCCCTTTGCGATCTTTGCGGTTGATCTCTTCCGGGCGAACCCGGCGACGGGTAAGATATTGCTGAAAGGAACCGATCAATGTTCTATGTCTGGGGAACTGTTCTGGTACTGGTCAACGTGCTGTTCTTCACGCTGAATCTTTTCGGTCTGCCGGGCAACTGGCTGATCGTGCTGGCGATGGGGGGCTTTGCGTGGTGGCAGTGGAACCCGGCCCTGGGCCCGTGGAACCAGGCGGTCTCCCTGCAGAGCCTGATCGTACTGACAGTCCTGGCGATCCTGGGCGAGATCGTCGAGTTCGTCGCCGGCCTGGCCGGGGCGCGAAAAGCCTCCGGTACGTGGTTGGGCTCGATCGGGGCGCTGGCGGGTTCGCTGATCGGGGCCGTCGTCGGCACCTTCATCATCCCCGTGCCGCTGCTAGGCACGCTGATCGGCGCCTGCGGCGGGGCGTTCGCCGGCGCGATGCTGATGGAGATGGCCTCAGGCAAGCCGCTCAAACCCGCTGTGGCCGTAGGCAAAGGCGCCGGCATCGGCCGCCTGCTGGGCACCATCGGCAAAATGGCCGTCGGCGTCATCATGCTCATCGCCGCGGCCATCGCCATCTTCTGGCCGTGAGATGAGATCTTGAGGGTGTCAGCAATTCAACGAGAGCAGATGAACCTGATCGTGCTGGCGACAAGCCAGATTACCGCCCCCAAGGTAATAATAACGCGCGTTCTGACTGAGAGGTCGCACTTCCTGTGCACGACAATCAGACAGACAATGCCAACGATCACTGCTAGTGCATATGACGGGGGACTCGTAGGACCCGGGCAATAATTCGGGAGTGCAAGAAGTGTATTTGACACAATCACTTACCTCGGCGAATGAAACGCTTGAGGTGTCTTCCGCCGTCGACGAAGACCACCTGGCCGGTGATGAAATCGCTTTCCAGCAGGAACATCGCGGCGTGCACAATGGCTTCTGGCGTACCGACTTTGTGCATCGGGTTGGTCCAGGTGAGCTTGTCGTAGGCGTCGGCCGGTTCGCCCGGCGGGGGGAGGATCAGGCCGGGGGCGATGGCGTTGACGGCCACCGCTGGGGCGAGCTCGACGGCCAGGAGCTGCGTCAACTGCAGCAGCATCCGCTTGCTCAGATGATACGCCACGTGTGAGGCATCCTGATCGAGCACGGTGGCGTCGAGGAAGTTGATGATGTGGCCGGGCCGCTTCTGTGCCGCGAATGTCCGCGCAAGTTCCAGCGGGGCCAGGGCGTTGATCTGCACGTGGCGCGACAAATCCTCGCCGGTAAGCTCCAGTACGCGGCCGCCCTCGTAGATCGACGCGCTGTTGATGAGGATATCCAGCGGCGCCAGCGATTCGATCGCCCGGCCGACAAGGCTCGTGACGGCGCCCGCATCGGACAGATCGGCCGCGACGGCTGCTGATCGCACGTTCATGTCCGCCAGCTCGGCGACGAGGGATTCGGCCTGCTGGGCGGACTTGTTGTAGTGAACGGCGACATTGGCCCCGCGCGCGGCCAAGGCCAGCGCCATCGCCCGGCCAAGCCGCAGCGCGCCGCCTGTGATCAGAGCGGTCTTTCCGGCAAGTTCGTTCATAGTATCATTTCACTGCAGATCCCTGAAGAAAGGCAAAGACAAAAACATTGCCACGAAGGACACAAAGACCACAAAGGGAAGACGACGAGGAAATTACTTCTTCGTGTTCTTTGTGATCTTTGTGGCAAGTTGTGGCGTCTACGTCGGTTTGTCAAGTGTGTCGATCTTGGCCGCCATGACAAAGTCGGCTTCGGACAGGCCGCCGATCTTGTGGGTTGTCAGTTCGATCGTCACCTTGCCCCAGCCCAGGTGGATGTCGGGATGGTGGCCGGTCTGTTCGGCCAGTGCGCCTACCTCAATGGTGAAGTCCAGCGCCTGGCGAAAGTCTTTGAACTTCCAGCTCTTGGTCAGCCGTTTGCTATCGACGACCTCCCATTCGCCGCCGAGCTGCTCCTGGAGTTGTTCAATCTCCTCGCCCTGCAGCGGCGGCGTGCCGCCCTTGCACGGGACGCACTCCCGGTCGGCCAGCGAGCACGCTGAGTTTGTGGTCTCATCCATAACCGTCTCCTTTCGGCTATGAAATCATAGCTCTCGAGCGGGCGGACGATGGCATGGTACGGGGGAACTTTATCGCCGGGCGGCTGGTGGGGCGTCGCGGGCGGATGTACGGGGGGTGGCGCGGATTGGAGCTGTTGGCGCGCGATATCATCTGCAGGGCGTTGTAAGCCTGGTTGCCCAGTCCGGTTTCTTTGGCCTGTTCCATGAGCTTCTGGAGCGGCTGGACGGCTCGCTGGTCGGCCAGTTCGCCCAGCCAGTACGCCGCCTGAAAGACCGCCGGCGAGGCCGGGGCTTTGAGCACGGCGATCAGCGACTCGATCACGTCGTCGCCGCTTTCTTCCATCGCCTTGGCCAGGGCGACATTGTCGCCGCCTTGATGGCTGAGCATCGCCAGGAAAGGTTTCCAGGCGGCCTTGGAGTCGATTCTCGCCAAGGCGATCGCGACGCTGCGGCTCAGGGAACCGTCTTCCTGTGTCGCCAGTGCCTGCAGGGCCTTGGTGGCATTCTTGTCGCGCAGGCGGCCCAGCGAGATCACGCACATCTCCCGCAGGGACATTTCAGCATTAGCCAGGCATGCCAGCAGCGCCGCGCCGGCGCCTTCCCCGCCGGTGTTGCCCAGCGCCACAGCCGCGGCGTAGCGCACCTGCGGGTCGTTGGAGTCCTTCAAAAGTCCGATGAGCGTCGCCGTGCCGCGCGTGTCGCCCGGGCGCCCCAGGGCCTGAACGATGGCCGACCTGTTACCGTCGCCGCCCCTGCCCATGCTGGTAAGAACTCCCTTCTCGATCATGCGGCACAGCAGCGGCACGACCTTGGGGCTATCGGCGCCCGCAAGAACCGCCGCGGCGGAGATTTGCACCTGCTGGTCCGAATCGTCCGCCGCCGGCGCCAGCGCGTCGGCGATATCGTCGCTCATGCCGTTGCCGCGGCTGTAGCCCATCGCCCGAACCGCCTCGTAGCGCACGGTGCGGCTGGGGTCCTTGACGGCCTTGGCCAGTGCGGTCACGGCCGTCCGCGTCCGCAGGTTGCCCAGCGCGTGAACGGCCGCGAGTTTGACGGACTCGTCCGAATCGTTCAGAGCCTCGCTGAGGGCAGCGATGGACGAGGGCTGGCGCGAGGAGCCCATCGCGGAGATCAGTTCGCGGCGGGTCTGCGCGTCGCCGTTCTTGATGGCCTCGGCCACGCCCGCGGCGGCCGCGGAGTCGTTGATATCCATGAGGATTCGCGCCGCCCGGCGGCTGGCGGGAACCTTGGCCCGCGCGATCTCCAGCAGGGCCGGAACGGCCTTGGTCCCGATCTGCCGCAGGGCGTCGAGGATCTGGTTGTCGCTGCCTTCGCTCTCGGCCATGGCGGCGCGTTTGAGGGCGGCGACGGCCTCGGGCCGACCCATGCGTGCCAGTCCAATGGCCGCGGTGCGGCTGACATAGGCGTCGGAGTCATCCAGGGACTTGACCATCGCCGTGGCGGCGGCTTGGTCGGTCATGTTCGACAGGCGCGAGATGGCCTGGCGGCGGATGTTGGAGTTTCCCTCGCCCAGCAGCTTGGCCAGGGGGGCCAGGGCGTGGGCGTCGTCCAGCCGCGTGACCATCTGCACCGCCCGCTCGCGGGTGGAGGGGTTGGGATCGTTCAGGGCCTTGACGATGGCGTCCTGCAGCGCCGGCGAAGGCGGAGACTGCCGCTGCGTCAGGTTGTCCAGCGTCACGATGGCGGCAAATCGCACCGAGGCGATCGGATCTTCCAGTCCTTTGGTGACGATGGCCTCCATCCCGCGCGCGTCATAGCGGGAGGCGGCCTCGACCACCGCCAGGCGCAGGCGCCAGTCGTCCGCGGCGGCGGCCTTGGCCAGTTCGGCCTGCGAGGCCTTGGTGTTGATGGTCATCAGAATCTGGATCAGCGACGCCCGCATGGCGATGCGGGTTTGCAGCGCCTTGGCCACCGGCGCGACGGCCTGGTCGCCGAAGTTGGCGATGACGGCGGCCACGTTGGTTCCGCGGCCGTAGCTGTCGTACTCGTACCGGTGCGTGCCCAGCAGTTCCATCAGCGGCTCGATGGCCCGAGGGTCTTTCAGGGCCCCCAGGGCGCGTGCCGCATGCATTCGCGTGCGGTCGTTGCTGTCGGCCAGCGCCGAGACCAGCGCGGCGAAGCATTTGGGCGTGGCGACGGCGGCCATCGACTCGACCGCCAGTTCACGAATCTCGGTGCTGGGGTCGCAGCTCAGCTCGATCAACGCATCGACCACACGCGGGTCTTTGACCTCGGCCATCGCCCGGATCGCCGACTTGCGCAGCGAGTCGTTGGAATCTTTCGCACCGGCCAGCAGCACGTCCAGGCGCGAGGGCGTCTGAGCACGGCTCACGCTGCAGAGAACGACCATGCAGGCACACGCCGCAAGTGCAGCAAATACTTTCTTCATGACCCACCTCTATGTGTTCTATCCCAGGATGATCGATGCGTCACTTGGATGTGATTATAGTCCTGTCGCGTCGGCCGGGCCATATGGGTGTGCAATTCTTGACCCTCGGCGGCTGGGGCGATAGAGTGCCTGCCTTGCATACAGGAGTGATACCATGAAGACTGCCGTCAGCAGCTACAGCTTTTCGCAATATCTCGGCCGGGGCAAGGACCTCCTCTGGGCGGTCGAGACGGCCGCCGAGTTGGGCTTCGAGGGCATCGAATTCACCGGCCTGGGTGGCGAAGCGCCGGAAGACCTGGCGGCTGGGCTGAAGGACGCCTGCGCGGCTTTCGGTCTGCCGATCGTCTCGTACACGGTCGGGGCGAATCTGCTGGACAAGACGCCCGCGGCGATCGAAGGCGTCAAACGCGAGCTGCAGATCGCGGCGATTCTGGGCGCGCCGGTGCTGCGACACGATGCGGCATGGCGAGGCCCTGAGGACAGCAAAGACGAGGCGGCCTTCGATGCCGTGCTGCCGCAATTGGCCGAGGCCTGCCGCGAGATCACGCAGTTCGCAGCCGAACTGGGCATTCGCACATGCGTGGAGAATCATGGGTACTTCGTCCAGGATTCGGTTCGCTGCGCGAAGCTCGCCCGCGCGGTGGGCGACCGCAACTTCGGCTGGCTGATCGACATCGGCAACTTTCTGTGCGCTGACGACGATCCGGTGGTGGCCACCAAGCGCATGGCGCCCTTTGTGGTGCACGTGCACGCTAAGGATTTCCGCGTGACGCCGGCCGCGGGGTCGGCGGGCAAGGGCGGCCTGCGGTCGCGCGGCGGGGCACTGCTGGAAGGCACAGCCGTGGGCGAAGGCAGCGTGGACGTTCCCGCCTGCATGGCCGCGCTGAAGGCCGTCGGATACAGCGGATTCGTTTCCATCGAATACGAAGGCTCCGACGACTGCCTGAAGGGCCTGGCGGCCGGGCTGAAGAATCTCCGCGCGGCGATAGGATAAGACGTTGGGCCACAGAGGCACAGAGAACACAGAGAGGAACTTGTATTTGTGTTCCTCTTTGCCAAGATCCTGCCCCGTCTCCGTGAGCTCCGTGTCTCTGCGGCCCACCCGACGCGGTGGTTGAACTATTGCCGCTTAGGTCGAACGGTAGGGGCACGATATGCGCGCAAAGATAGCGCATTCAAATGGGGAATGATTCACAGGCCGCATGGCGCCCTGCGAGAAGCATGCGTGCGCCATGCCAGCGGATTACGCCAAGCGAAGATTACTTGGCGGTTCGGCGCGTTGCTTTGGCGGCGTCGCGCGCGGCTTTGCGGGCGCGGGCCTTGGCCTTGCGTGGGGCGTTCTTCAGACGCGTGGTCGCCTGGTTGGCCAGACGCTTATCTTTACGTTCTCTGCGCTCTCCCATGACACATCCTTTCAACGTTCGGGAGCGGGGATTGTACGCTCGGGCAAATCATTTCGCAACGGGTATTGCCCGCAGGTGTGTTATAGTTACAGCAAAGCTGACCTTCAAGGAAAGGACGCGACATGATGAATCGAATAGCGGCGGGTGCGATGATCCTGGCGGTATTGGCCTCTTGCGGCCTGGCCCACGCCGATGCCAAGTGGGGCAGCGACGTCCAGGCAGCGATGGCCCAGGCGCAGAAGGACAACAAGGACCTGCTGTTCGACTTCACCGGTTCGGACTGGTGCGGCTGGTGCATCAAGCTGCATAAGGAAGTCTTCAGCCAGGAGCCATTCGTCACCGAAGCGCCCAAGCTGTTCGTGTTGGTGACGCTCGATTTTCCCCAGCGCACGCAGCTCGCGCCGGCAGTGGTCGCCCAAAACCGCCAGTGGCAGCAGAAACTCGTCGTCCAGGGGTTCCCCACGATCTTCCTGCTCGACGCCCAAGGCCGTCCCTATGCGGAATTGGGCTACCAGGAAGGCGGCGCCAAGAAGTACATGGAGACGCTCAACGCCAAGCGCCAGATCCGCGTGCGGCGCGATGCGGCGCTCGCCGCGGCCGCCAAGGCCTCCGGTATCGAAAAGGCCAAGCTGCTCGACAAGGCCCTGTCGGAGATCGACCCGTCGCTGGCGGTCAACTTCTACCGCCCGACCGTGGACGAGATCCTCAAGCTCGACAGCGACAACAAGGCCGGCCTGGGCGGCAAGTACCAGGTTGCGGTCGTCATGGCCGACGTGCAGGCGGAAATGGCCGCCGGAAGGGTGAAAGAAGCGCTGGCGAAGATCGACGCGGCCATGGTCAAGCTCAAGGCCACCGGACAACTCGCCCAGGACCTGCTGTTCGTCAAGGCCCAGGCTCTCTTCGCCACCAAGCAGCGAGACGCGAGCAAGACGACTCTGGAAGAAGCCCTGAAGATGGCTCCCGAGGGCAACAAGGCCCAGATGATCAAGACCGTTCTGGAGCGCGCGTTTTCGCAGCAGTGACATGCAGGCATGCTTTGCAGTATAGTCTCATCCGCACATGACTCGCCGGGACCTGCATTACGAAGCGGCCTTTGAAGACTACCTGCGATCGAAGGGGTGGCCGTATGTGGCCGTCGATCAAGCCAAGAAGGCCATCTTCACGGAGGCGGCCGTCAAAAGCTTCGACTTCCTGGTCTACAGCCAGTCCGGGCCTAATCTGCTGGTGGACGTGAAGGGGCGCAAGTTTCCCGACTCGGTCCCCGGTCTCAAGCGCGGCCACGCCCGCGCGTGGGAGAACTGGATCACCCGCGACGACGTCGAGGGTCTGACGGAGTGGGAGAGAGTCTTCGGCCAGGACTTCCATGCCGTTCTCGTGTTCGCCTACTGGCTGCAGGGCCCGCCTCAGCGCAGCCCGTTCGAGGACGTGCACCTCTTCCGCCAGAGGCATTATGCCTTCGTCGCAGTTTCGCTGCGCGACTACGCCGCCCTGGCCCGTCCTCGCAGCGCCAAGTGGCAAACCCTCAGCATGCCCTCCGCCGACCTGGCCAAAAGCGCCCGCGACATGACGATGTTCCTGTAGAAACAGGAGCCGGTAGCCCGTGATGGAGAACAACGCTTCGAGATTTCCTGGCTACCGGCTACGGGGTACTGCTACAGCATCATCGCCTTGATCAGCGTCAGGACGCCCAGCACCATGCAGGCAATGCTGATGGCAATTTTGAGCCCTTCCGGGTGGGCGCGTTTGACTGTCGCGGCGCCTAGCGGCACCGACAGGACCGCGCCGGTGCACAGGCACAGCACCAGCGGCCAGTGGTTTATGCGGTGCGACGCGAGGTACAGCACGAATCCGGCCACCGACGTGAGGCTCTTGCATAGCGACGTTATTGCCACGGCGTTGCGGCCTTCGACGCCGGTAATGATCTGCCCGCCGGTGATGATCGCCCCATACCCGCCGCCGGTGAGCCCCTTGTTGAACGAGGCCACCAGGCTCAGCCCCGCCAGGCGCAAGATCGACAGCGGACGCCGCTTGTTCCGCGAGGCCAACAGGTACACCCCCGTTGCGGCCACCAGAGAGCCGATGTAAATCTGCATCGCCAGCGCGTTGATCTTGACTGCCAGCAGCACGGCGACAGCGGCGCCGGCGATGCTCGTGAAGGCGATGAACAAGGCGATCTTGAGATCCGTCGGCAGGGCGCAGCGCAGGATGTGCATCACCCCGGACCCGTCGGGCGCTGCTGCGGCGGCCGTGGCCAGGCTGTGCGGAATCAGCCGCGCGTTGCCCGCGTTGTGGTGGGCCAGTGCCGCCAGCAGACCGGGGCCCAGTTCGCTGGCAAGCACAGCCGGCACGATCGTCAACGGCTCAAAGCCCGCCAGCAACAGCACCGGCGTCAGGGCGGTGCCATACCCCATGCCGATCGACGTATCGAGATACTTGGCGATGAACGCCGCGCCCATCAAGAGCAGGAGCAATGTCAGCGGCTCACTGGGACCAGGCATGAAACGCCTCCTTGTCGAGTCTTCTGAGTCTGCCTTTCAGGATAGTTCGCAAGCGGTGCCTCCGGCTGGCAAGGGCAGGTTGATCAGATGCTGTACATTGGCGTGCTGCGGGCCAGCATCGAACGCTCCTGCTCGACCAGATCGTGCAGCATGGTTGTGTCATAGATCTCCGCTAAGGCCTCCGCAGCACGCTGCCACAGATCGCCAAGAGCCGTGCGGCCGCGCGCCGTTGCGTCGAGCGGGACGCTCACGCCGGCGAGCGGCACGATCTCGCCGTCGATGAGGCGAATGATGTGTCCGACGCTGATGTCGCGTGCATTCATCGCCAAAACGTACCCGCCTCGCACGCCGCGGCGCGACTCCACAAGTCCGCCGCGCTTGAGCTCTACGAGGATGCTCTCAAGGAATCGAGCGGGCACCCTTTGTGAGGCCACAATCTCGGCGATCGATGTCACCCCGCGATCATGCCTCATGGCCAGCTCGAGCATCGCCCGCAGCGCGTGGTGGCATTTTTGCGATACGTTCATGCGTCCAGTCTCCGCTAATGTCCATAGAGATTAGCATCTATTATACGTAATTCAAGGATATTCCAGATGCTTTGAAGAAATCTGAAGACGTGGCCGCGACTGGTGCGGATAATAGTAGCGGCAATCGCGCCATCAGGAGTCGCACATGGGGTCCATCGGCCATTGGGAATGGAAGAACCGACGGCAGGGTATGACGCTGACGGAACTGCTGGTGGTGATTGCGGTGATCGCGATTCTCGTGACACTGCTGATACCCGCAGGCGGGGCGTTCATGGAGCGCATCGCCGACACGCAGTGCAAGTCCAACCTTAATAACATTTCCCAGGCGCTTCACGTCGGCAAGAACGGCATCCCTGCGGTGTCGAAGTGGACGGCTGCGGTCGTCGCCAATGCGACGCCAGTGATTCTGGCGTGCCCCAAGGGCGGGGACCGTTATTCGTTCCAGGCCCCAGCCCCGGCGGGGGAGGGTTCGGCTCCGCCGCCGCAGGTTCCGCTGTCGGTGGCCGCCACCGGCGGGACGCAGATGATCGCCACGCAGACCTACCTGAGCACCTTTAGCGGCACCAAGTCGTTCATCTTCCCCGAGAGGAAGAACGTGACGCTGGCGTCGAATATGGCCGTGTCGTTCGCCGACGCCGATTTCGAGTCGATGATGTACGACATCCAGGCCAACAAGATCGTGCCGGCCGGCACGAAAGTCGACAGCTACTTCATGTACTACTGCGATCCGTGGGCGCCATGGGGCCCGCACTGGGCCGACCGCCCCGCGACGATCACGGTTACCGGCGGCAAGGTCATCGGGATCATCGCCGGCGACTATGTGGCTTCCGCACTCTATGCCAGCGATCCCATCGTCGGCAATCCCGGCACCAACTACAACTCGTACTATTGGGGTTCGTGGATCAGCCTCAACGGCGATGACGCCTTGCGGCTCAGCAACGGCGGGACCAGTCTGGAAATCGTCTCGACGGGATGCTGGGGCGGATACATCGACTGCTGGCGGGTGCTGGTGACCGAAGTGGCGCCCAGCGGGGGCGGCGGGGGGCCGGTCATGGTCAATTGGCCGGGCAACTACGGCATGAATAACCAAGTGCCCGAGGGCTCGACCGTGCGGCCGGAACAACTGGTCGTCACCGACTACGACACCGCCGTCATCGACCCCGATGGGAATCATCAGGACATTCTTAACGCGATCGTCGACGAGGAGCGTCTTCGCCACGGCGGCAAGATGAACGCCCTGATGGGCAGCGGCGCCGTGCGGGCAGTGACGGCCCAAGAACTTCAAAGCACCGCGGACTTGTGGAAACCCTGATGTCAATATAACGGCCACGCCTTCTTACATTCTTGGCATGGTTCAGCAGATGCAGGGCCCCCGTTCATTCGTCCTTCTTGCCTGCGGCTACTCCGTCACCTTTCCCGGTGACGAGCCCATCGCCGGCACGGGGGCGCGTTCGCCATTAATTCTCCGGATGGACGCTCGGGCCACATCGCCGGCGCGGCCGCCTTTCTTTGCCGCCGCCTCGAGCGATGGAATTGCCGCCGAGGCGCGCTTGCCCAGGAATCCCAGCAGGAAGGCCGATTGTCCGCGGTCGGCCTCGACGGGGCTGTCCAGCGCCTCTGTCAGCGGCGCCAGGTCGGGCGTGGCCTCGGGCTCGATCATCAACTGCGCGAACACCGCCGCGATCTGCACCTGGCGATCCGGGTCGTTCCTGGCGGGCTTGAGGGCATCGAGGGCCGGCTTGGCTGCCGGTCCCATCTGAGAGAGGCTGATCGCCGCCGCGCGGCGGACTTCGGGCTCCGGGCGGCTCAAGGCCGCGGCCAGGTGCGGCAGCGCCTCGACGCCCCGCGGGTTTTCAGCAATCGCCCGCGCGCCCTTGACAGCCGTCGCGACGTCCTTCGACTGCGTCTGCGCCACGGCCCTGCGGAGCTTATTGCGGGCAATGCGATCGTCCTTGCTCTGGCAGCCACACGCGGCGGCTGACAGCAGCGTGGCGACGGTGGCCGCGATCCAGCGCTTGCGCATACGCATGCCTTCTCTCCAAGTTCCATTGTTCTGCCATGATCGGTCCATGGCGAGAAGCACGTTCCGGTGCTATTTCTGATCGGCGATGCTGCCCTTGGGCGGCCAGGGCTGACCGCTCAGCCATAGTGGGGCGGCCCGCAGGACCAGTTGCTCCTTGGTGACGATGAAGTGCGGGTTGCCCCTGGCGCCGGCGCGGCTGGCGTTGATCTGATAGAGCTTGGGATACTTGCCATAGATTCCGGTGCGTCCGGCCGAGTCGCCATGGCCTCCGTCGACGTTGCCGAAGACGGCAGTGCCGGTCCCCAGCGTGTTGGTGTCATCAGGGTTATAGATGTTGCAGATGCCCTTGCGGGTCATCGTCATTGCCGTCGCCAGCGGGTAATCGGCCGAAAGGCTTGCCGAGAGCAGAAACGCCCCTTCGACGGGCTTGGCTCCGGGCAAGGCCGCCAGTGCCTCGAGAGTGAAGACCGCTACCCCGCCGCCGCCGCTGTGGCCGACGAGGTACACCGGCTTGCCCGGGTGCTCGGCCTGGTACGCGGCGATGTGCTCGGCCAGCGACTCGGCCGCGCGGCGGTTGCCATCGCTGTCGGTCTGGTTGACCAGCAATCCCAGGCCCGGGATCGGGAATCCCCACTTGTGGATCACCAGCGCGTACGGGATGTTCGAGTCCAGCAGCCCCTGGCGCAATTCGTGGTTGGCCGAGCTCTCGCCTTCGATGCCCGGCAGAATCACCACAAGGCCCTTGTCCAGGCGATCGGAGGAGGCGAAAGTCGCCTCATCGCCGCAGCCGCTGAGCATGGGCGCGGCCGCAAGTAACGCCACTACAAAAAGACTTCCTGCGCTAGACATGTCATTTCTCCTTCGCTGTGGCCGGCTGCGACGCCGGCGCGAGCGTTCCGCTAAAACGGGTCACTTGTCCATCCAGTTCGATCTGCCGGAAAGTGGTCTTGGTCTTGAGCAGCACCTTGACCAGCCCGCCGGGCACAGCCGTGTTCCGCCACGAGCGGATCCACATGTCCTGGCTCTGGTCGACGAAGCCTGGCACGGCGGCGTTGACAGTAAGCTCCCAGACGGCGCAGAGCACCTTCTTGTCGCCGACGAGGATCTTCTGCGTGCCCTTGGGCTTGACCTTGGCGCCGGGGTGCGTGCGGGGGTGGTCGGCCGGATCGATCAGGGCCTTCTCCACGCGCGTTGCGACGTGGGGCGGCCCCTGCTCCAGTTGAACGGTGCGTTCGATGACGACCTTCTCGGCGTCGCGGGAAACGAGCTTCTCAGTCATGGTGACCTGGTCGGTCCGCTTGCCGTCCTTCTGCGTGCCTTGCATGGTGACGCTGGCGCCGGGCAGGAACGACGCCCACCCGGCGTAGTTGGGATTGGCCACCAATTCCGGGGCACACCCGCCGCACATCGCTACGAAGAGACATACGCCGCTCATAAGGCTGAACAACGATCGCCTGGTCATCGTCAACTCCTCTCAAAGTGTTGTCGCGCCGCCGATTCTACCCCCTCGCACGAAATTGACAAGGCACTTGCCGCGATTTCCCTACGCGATGGCGATCTCCTGCGGCTTGCCCTGCATGCCGTCGGCCAGGTGCAGCAGCATCACCAGCAGGCCCAGGCGCCCGACGGCCATCGCCCCGGCAAGGATGTACTTGCCGCCCTCGTTCAAGCTCGTAGTCGGGCCGGTCACGCCGGCTGTCAGCCCCGTGCTCGTGCAGGCGCTGCAGGCCTCGAAGAACAGGTCGATGAACGACTGGCCCGTCGGCTGGGCCAGGCACAGCAGGATCGCCGTTGTGGCGATCAGCAGCGAAAAGAAGAACGCCGCCAGCAGCGCCGTCCGCAGCAGCGGCGCTGCCGCGCCGGCCAGGGGCTGCTGATCGTCGCGGCGCCGCAGAAATCCCCATGCCGCCGCCAGCAGCACTGCCAGCGTCACGACCTTCATGCCGCCCGCTGTGCCGCCGGGTCCGCCGCCGACGGTCATCAGGCCGCACAACCAGAACTTGCTTGCGTCGCTGAGCTGCGTCACATCGAGGATGGTGAACCCGGCCGTGCGGGCCGAGGCGCTTTGGAACAGCGAGCTGGCCAGCCGCTGCGGCGGGGTGAGCTTGTTCCAGTCACTGACAGTCGCGCCGACGGTGTTGAACTTGGCGTGGCGGCCGACGACGTTGGTCGACGCGTCGCCGCGCTGAATCAGCAGCAGCCCGCAGGCCCCGCCGATCAGCAGCAGCACCGTGACGGCGATCACCAGTTGGCTGTGCGACGAAAGCTTGGTTCGCAGGCCGCTGCGCAGCCAGGCGCCCAGGTCCAGCAGCACCGGCAGACCCAGCCCGCCCAGCACCGCCAGCGGGGCGATGACCCCCAGCACCTGCCAGTGCGACCGCAGCGGCTGCTCCCAGCCCTGCGCCGCGCCGGCCATCAGGTTCTCGCGATAGAGCGAGAAGCCCGCGTTGCAGAACGCGCAGACGCTGGTGAAGATGCTGTCCCATGCCGCCTGGGCGGGCGCAGGGGTGTGCGGCCCCTGCGGGGCTGCGAACATCGGGTACAGCAGGGCGGCTCCGACGGCCTCAATCGCCAACGCTACCAGCACCACCGACGCCCCAAGCCGTCGCAGGCCCTGATGCGCCGCCACGCGCTGGGGCGAGACGATCTTCATCACCAGCAACGATCCGAAGAACAGCATCGCCATGCCGCCGGCCTGCACGAGCACCAGGATTACGCCCTGGCCCAGGGGCGTGAAGTCGCCGCCGGTGTCTTTGACGACCAAGCCGACGCCGCAGGCGGCACTGACGGCCGTGAAGACGGCATCGACGAAGAAGAACCGCGCCTTCTCGGGCGTGGCGGCAGGGAGGCTAAGCATGGCCGTCCCGGCCAGCACCAGCGTCAGAAACGCCAACACGAACATCGCCGGGGGAGAAATGCTTGCCTCGCCGAGGCGGCGGATGGTCCACGCGCCGAGCTGGTATGCCTGCGAGATAATGATGTAGAGCAAGGCGCCGGCCATGATCGGCCAGATCGAGTCGCCGCGCGAGCTGAAGATGATCGTCGCGACGGAGGCCGCGACGATCATCGCCAGGTCGATGCCGTTTTCACTCAGGGCCGCGGCACGGTCGCCGGTGAGCACGAGGCGCATCAGGCGGTCGAGAATGAACACGCCGATGATCGCCGCGGCGGCGCTGAACAGCGTCGCTTCGTCGACCGGCAGCGGCGGGCGCAGGCCGTATCGCAGGACGAGCAGCGCGGCCGCAACGACGCCGGCCAGCGCCATAACCGCCGCCAGTGCGGCGGGGGGCGCGGTCGCGGCGCTCGGCGAAGGCATGGTGCGAGTGCTCATGGGCGGAGGCTACTTCTTGTCTTTATAGACTTTTTCGGGATCGAAAAGCTTTTCGCCGACGGTGTCCCATGTGCCCTGATCGTTGAGGCGGCGGAAGAAGCACGAGAGGTAGCCTTCGTGGCAGGCCGCGCCGATCTGCGTCACTTCGATCACCAGCGTGTCGGTGTCGCAGTCGGTGTAGATCGCGTGAACCTGCTGCGTGTGGCCGGAGCTTTCGCCCTTCATCCAGTATTTCTTGCGGCTGCGCGACCAGAAATGCGTCTTGCCGGTCCGCACGGTGTCCAGCAGCGAGGCATTGTTCATGTACGCCACCATGAGGACGGCCTTGGTCTTGGCGTCGACGATGACGGCCGGGATCAGCCCGGCCGAATCGTACTTGAGAGCGTTAACGGTCTGTTCCAACTCTGGCACGAAAGACTCCTTAGGTTATGCGTGCATGCTATCGGAGCAGGGCCATGGCTGCAACAAGACTTGCGCGGCGCGTTCACCACGCGTGGGTGGCGTGGCTCGCAGGGCTGCAGGCCCGGAGAGCCACGATCCCAGGATGCCCAGCAGCGTTTCGTCGTGGCTGTCGGGCTTCGCCGTCCCGCCACGGCACCCGGCAGCACAATCACGCCCCGCCCAGCAGATTCAGTCTTCCCGCGTAGGCTTTCAGCACCTCGCGGCGAAGCTGCTGGTGATGCGGGGCGTTGAGCCCGGGGTCTTCGTTGACAATGGCGAAGGCGTCGCGGCGCGCCACGCGCAGCAAATCCAGGTCTTCCACCAGATCGGCGACCTTCAGCTCTGGCAGCCCGTGCTGTCGCGTGCCGAAGATCTCGCCCGGGCCGCGCAGGCGCAGGTCCTCCTCGGCGATCTCGAACCCATCGTGGGTCTTGACCAGCACGGCCAGACGCTCATCGGCGGTGACGTTGCGCGGCGTGGTGACCAGCAGGCAGACGGCGTTCTGGCGGCTGCGACCGATGCGGCCTCGAAGCTGGTGGAGCTGCGCCAGACCGAACCGCTCGGGGTGCATCACGACCATGACGTTGGCGGCAGGCACGTCCACGCCAACCTCGACGACCACCGACGCTACGAGCACCTTGGCGGCGGCGGACCGGAACGCCTCCATGGCGGCGGCCTTTTCGGCGGGGCTCATCTGCCCATGCACCAGAGCCACGCCGAACTGGGCCAGCGGCCCAGCGGCCAGCTCGTGATACGCCTCCTCGGCCGCTTTGAGCTCGAGATCCGGCGAGGGCGTCACGAGGGGATAGATGAAGTAGGCCTGTTGGCCCTCGCGCAGCTTGTCGGCCACGAACGCCAGCACCTCGTCGAATCGCGCCGCGTCGACGGTGCGCGTGGTGACGGTCCCGCGCCCGGGCGGCAGGGCATCGATGATCGAGACGTCCAGGTCGCCGAAGACCGTCATCGCCAGCGTGCGCGGGATGGGGGTGGCCGTCATCACCAGGTAGTGCGGCGCGAAGCCCTTGCCGCGAAAACTCGTGCGCTGCCGCACGCCGAACTTGTGCTGCTCGTCGACGACCACCAGCGCCAGATCCGAGAACCGCACGCCTTCGCTGATCAGCGCGTGCGTGCCGACGACGATGTTGGTCTTGCCGCTTTCCAGGCCAGCCAGGATCTCCTGACGCTGCGCGGCGTTCTGGCCGCCGACGAGCATGGCGATGTTTACGCGCGACCCGGCGAGGAAATCCTTGATCTTCTCGAAGTGCTGCGTTGCGAGGATTTCGGTTGGCGCCATGATGGCCGCCTGCTTGCCCTGCGCCACTGCCAGCAGGGCGGCGTACAGGGCCACGACCGTCTTGCCGCAGCCCACATCGCCCTGCAGCAGGCGGTTCATCGGGCGGTCGCAACCGAGGTCGGCGACGATTTCGGCGACGGCCTTGTCCTGGGCGGCCGTCAGAGGGAAGGGGAACCGCCGGCGGATGTGCTCGTCGATGGTCGGTGTAAGCTTGAGGGGATGAGCGGGTCGGCTGATCTCGGACATCCGCGTGATGGCGATGCCAAGCTGCATCACCATGCACTCGTCGTACGCCAGGCGGCGCCGGGCCATGCCCCAGTGCTCCTTATCCTCGGGCCGGTGCATGGCCTCGACGGCCGCGGGGCGGCTCATCAGCCCGCGTTGTTCGAGATATTCCTGATCGTACCATCGCGGGATCAGCCGCCGCGCCTCGGGCAGGACGTGCTTGACCAAGGAGGCGATAATCCCGCTGGTCAGCGCCCCTCCGGCGGGATACACCGGCAGCAGTTCGTCGTGGTCCAGCTTGGTCGCCTGCGGGTCCCAGAGCACCTGGAACCGCGGGTTGACGAATTGGAGCTGCTCGCGATAGAGGCCCACGCGCCCGCTGACGGCCAGATGCACGCCTGGGCGGATGCGCGTGGCAAGGTATCCGCCGTGGAACCACTTGACCATCACGTGGTCGGTCTGGTCGGCCAGCTCGATCTGGAAGAAAGGCTTGGGTCCCCAGTTGTGCTCGTGGACGGCCATCACTTCGCCGGCGACGGTGGCGGCCTCTTCGGCCCCGCGCAGCGTGTTCATCGGCTGCACCTGGCGTCGCAGGTCGAAGCGGAAGGGGAAGTACGTCAACAGATCTTCGACAGTGGCGATGCCGAGCTGCGCAAGCTGCTGAGCGCGCGTCGGCCCGACTCCTTTGACGTATTGCACCGGAGTGTCCAGCCTGAGATCGGCCACGCCGCCCTCGCTTGCGCTACCTGGAGGGGATCTTGACGACCTGCCCGGCCTTGAGGGATGATGCCGTCACGCCGGGATTGGCCTGTTCGATTTCTTTCCAGCGATTGCCCTGCCCGAGCGTGCGCTGGGCGATCGACCAGAAGGTGTCGCCCCGCTGGACGGTGTAGTTGATGTACTTGGGCAGCACGGGCTGGGGCTTGGGCGCGTCGGGCGCCGGCGCGACTTCGTCGGCGCCGCGATAGCGAGGCGTGTACGGCTGCACCGACTCGAGCGATCGCGGCTGCGCCTGGTTCAATTCCGTCTGTTCGGGCGCCTTGTTCTGGTTGCATCCGGCGGCCACGAATGCCGCCACGGTTAAGACAAGCAGGAGATATTTCATCGGATATTTCCTTCCGGGAAGGGGAAAAGATCATTTTTGCCCCGCAGGGATGATATCATTGTCCAACCCCAAGTCAAGCAGCAGATGGGGGCGGAAGGAAACGATCCATTACCGAGGGAAGAGGCGCGGCCCGGGCGCTCTGAGGAAGAGCGCGTTGCCACGCCGCAGGCGGCACTAAATGAGAAGTTATTCAAAACGAATTGCCTCTTCATTTGGCGGCTCCGGCGCGTTTCTCCCTTACGAAAAGGGGGGCGGGCGATGAGCGGCCATAGGATGTCGATCGTTGCGGCGGTGCTGGCGGCGGTGGTTGTGGGGGGCTGCGCCGACTACACGCGGCAGGCGGGCGCGGAACGCGGGTTGATCGTGGTCCTGCCGGGCGTTCAGGGGCCCGACGGGCTGTCATCCGACATTCGCCGCGGGCTGATCGACGCCGGGGTCGATCGCGCGGTGGTTGTCCAGCCTTGGGGCAAGCCCATCCCCATTGCGGGCGTGGTGCTCAACCAGGTCGACTTCCTGGGCGCGCGGGTCAGCGCCTCGGCCATCGCCGATGCGGTCGCGGCGTATCAGAAGGCCTACCCCGGCCGCCCCGTGCATATTATCGGGCACAGCGCCGGCGGGGCGCTGGCGGTGTTCGTGGCCGAGTCGCTGGCATCGAATCGCCAGGGGCAGCCCATCGACGGCCTGGTGCTGCTCTCGGCGAGCATCTCCTCCGGATACGACCTGACCAAGGCCCTGGGCATGTGCCGCAGCGGGATCCTGAACTGCTACAATCCCGATGACGTCGCGCTGCTGGGGGTGGGGACCGCCATCCTGGGCAACCTTGACGGCGGCCACGGAGCCTCAGCCGGACGTAGCGGATTCCATTCGCCCGACTCGGAGAACGCCTCGACCGAGAGCCTCGGCGCCTATGCGCGATTGGCGCAGCACACGGTGACCTCCGGCGGCAGCGCGCACTTCGCGGCCACGAGCCCGGGTTTCGTAGCCGAGGTTCCAGCGTCCTGGATCATGAGTTCGCCCAGCGCGCCCCCGGCACAAGCGGCCAGCCCCTCGCTACCGGCCGCTTCGCCGGCCGAGATGCCAGCGCCGCCTGCGCCTCCGCAGCCACATGTGGTCCGCCCGGATCAATGGCTTCCCGTCGCCCCCGGCGGGTCGTGACGCGACAGCGCCGTGAGGAATCGCCCGTGTCGCGGACGTCTCGTCCGCGCGTGACGTGGGCGTCTCGCCCACGCTCTCAGGATCTTCAAGCGTCAGGGACACCCTTGGCGGAGGATCGGTCGCGATGGCGACCGTCCATCATCTCTAGGCCGAGCGCTGGCGCCGCCGGATCATCAGGTATGGCACGCCCATGAGCGTCAGCAGCAGCGTCATCGGCTCGGGGGCGTGGATCGCCGCCACGGCGTCGATGTCGGCCCCGGACCATTTGCCGTAGTGGTCCGTCTGCGGCCACTGGTTCGGGTCGTCCGTCAGGCGGACGTAGTAAAAACGGTCGCCGTGTGAGAATCCGTAGGCGTCAATGTCAACCCCTGCCGTCGCGCCGCCGATGCTTCCGACGGAGTACCACGTTACGCCGTCCTTGCTGATCTCGACGGACATCCCCTCGACGACCGGGCCGACCTCGAAGACCCACAGGTCGTAGCAACTGGTGCCGCATCCGGAGAGGAAATTGTCCGTGAACTCCAGCGTCAGGCTCCCCCCGTTGCCCAGCGAGGCGAACTGCCCCGTATTGTGCTCGGTAGCCCCGGGCAGCGGGGGGGTGTAGTTCGGCGTCCCCAGCGCGTCGTTAGGGTTCTGCCACCGCACGTCCGGTGCGTCGATGCCGGCCCCAGGCACGTAGGCAACCACCTCGTCTGCAAAGGATACGTAGCCCTGCGGCAGGTCCACGCCGCCGATGATCTCGCCCGACGCCACCGTAGATGCCGCCACCAGCATCAGAAGAAACGCCATAGTAGCAAGGGGCTGCAGTATTCTCTGAGGTCTCATCATCTTCATTGTCTCCTCCTCCGCCTCTTTGGCAGGGCACTCATGGCGCAGAACGCCGCCGCGCCTGCGACGAGGCGGGCGGCGCCGACTAAAAACGCTCCGTCGTGACAGCCACTACGGAGTTTCATTCATGCTGTCTGTATGCCCTCCGCTGGCGCAGGGCGTGAGCCGGACGAGCCGCGCACGAATAAGCCCGCCGCCCTGCGCACCGGTTCCTCAAAGGGCACAACTCTCCTGCCACCTTCTGCCACGCACCTACCCTCCAGGCGATGCACAAGCACCTTAGGATTTGCCGCCCCCGCGGGCCAATCGGCTTGCGGGAAATTTGCAGCCTTCGTACGATACGGCCATGAAAAGACCCGATGACCTCATCGCCGCCGACAAGCAGCGCCTCTGGCACCCCTTCACGCCGGGGCATATCTGGCTCGACAGCGGCGACGAGCCCGCGCGCATGATCGTGGCGGCCGAAGGCTTTCGCCTGACCGACAGCGTCGGACGGTCGTTCATCGACGGCTTCTCCAGCCTGTGGTGCAATCTGCACGGCCATCGCGTGCCGCAGATCGACGAAGCGATCGCCCGCCAGCTTGGGCGCGTCGCGCACACGACGCTGCTCGGCCACGCAAGCCCGCCTAGCGTGGAGCTGGCTCAGCGCCTCGTGCGGTGTGCACCCAAGGGCCTGACCCGCGTGTTCTACAGCGACAGCGGCGCCACGGCCGTCGAGATCGCTTTGAAGATGGCGTTCCAGTACTGGCGCAATCGCGGACGCCCGCGCCGGCGGTTCATGGCCCTTCAGCACGGCTACCACGGCGACACGATCGGGGCTGTTAGCGTCGGCGGGATCGACAGCTTCCACGAGATCTTCCGCCCGCTGCTGTTCGAGGCCACGCTCGTGCCTTCGCCCTGCCCGTACGTGAACGCGGCGGGCGAGTCGGCCACGGCGGCCGTGCTCGAGCAGATCGAGCAGACGCTCGCCGCCGCGCCGGGTGAGTACGCGGCGATGATCGTCGAACCGCTGATGCAGGGCGCCGGCGGCATGCTCAGGCATGGCGAGGGGTTCCTCGCCGGCGTGCGAGAGATCACGCGCCGCCACGACGTGCTGCTGATCGCCGACGAAGTCGCCACTGGCTTCTGCCGCACCGGGCGGCTGTTCGCGTGCGAGAACGAGAACGTCTCGCCCGACCTGATGTGCCTGGGCAAAGGGCTCAGCGGTGGATATCTCCCACTGGCAGCCACGCTGGCCACAGAGGAAATCTTCGGGGCCTTCAGCGAAGGCGGCGAGAAGACGTTCTTCCACGGCCACACGTTCACCGGCAATGCACTGGCCTGTGCGGCAGGCGCAGCGAGCTTCGACCTGATCTACTCCAGCGGGCTGCTCGATTCGCTGGCCGGCAAGGAAGACCTGATCGCCCGCCGCCTGGCGGGGCTGGCCGACCATCCGCACGTCGCCGAGGTTCGCCAGCGGGGTATGATGATTGGGATCCAGCTTATGCAGGACCGTGCCACGCGGCAGGAGTTCGACCCCGCGCGGCGGACGGGGGCGGCGGTCTGCATGCACGCGCGAAACCACGGCGTGCTGACGCGGCCGCTGGGCGATGTCGTCGTGCTCATGCCCGCGCCGGCGATGGACCTGGCCACGCTGGACGAACTGCTGACGGGCATCGTCACGAGCATTCGCGAGTACTTCGATGGAACGAGGATTTGACTTTGACGTGTCGGCCTGGCCGCCGCTGCCGCGGCTGCGCGGGCTGATGGTCGTCGGCACCGACACCGGCGTGGGCAAGACGCTCATCGCCGGGGCGATCGCGCGCCGCCTGCGCCTGGATGGACGGCGGGCAGCCGTCTTCAAGCCCGCCGCCAGCGGATGCCGCCACGACCGCAACGATCTCATCAGCGCCGACGCGGAGTTCCTCGCCGCCTGCGCGGATACGACTCAGTCGCTCGCCCAGATCACGCCCGTGCGGTTCGCCCAGCCGCTGGCGCCCAACGTGGCGGCTGAGAGACTCGGCCAAAGCGTAGACCTGGACGCCATCTTTCAAGCCTACCGCCGACTGCCGCAATACGGAGAGGTGGCCGTCGTCGAAGGCATCGGCGGGCTGCTGTGCCCCATCAGCGACGACTTCTGGGTGATCCACTTCGCCAAACTGATCGGCCTGCCGCTGGTGCTCGTGGCGCGGCCGGGCCTGGGGACAATCAACCACACGCTGCTGACGCTGCACGCCGCCCGCAGCGCCGGCCTGCACATCGCGGCCGTGGTCATCAACCGCTTCCCCGGCGACAACGCCCCGTTCGATCCTTCGATAGCCGCCAATCCTGCCCAGATCGCCCAGCGCGGTAAGGTGGACCGCATCGTCTTGGTGACCGACGAACCTGATAACGATGTGGAAAAGGCCACGATCGCCGCAGCGGCCGAGGCCACCATTGCTCAGGTGCCCTGGGCGCAGATCGCGGGGCTGTGATCCATTTCCAATTTCCGATTTTCAATTTCCAATTGAACAACGGGATCCGCCCAGTATCGGGCTATCCGATGGCATCGCCTGTTCTTCAATTGGAAATTCCAAATCGGAAATTGGAAATCGAAATGCCGTCAGGGCGCCAGGCGCTGGCGGATGTACGTCGCGCGGCAGGCGGCGCGTTCGTTGGCGTCCATCTCGCGGTTGTGGATCTTCTGCAGGTGCGCCGGCTGCGTCAGCAGGAACAGCTCGTTGACGGTCTTGATGTCGACGTCGCGGACGCGCCCGAGATTGATCCCCAGCCGCACCAGCGAGAGCAGATACATGGTCTCTTCGCTGGAGATGAGCATGGCGCTGCGCAGCAGGGCGAGGCTGCGGAAGATCCGGTCGTCGGCCGCCACGAGCTGCTGGCGCACGAGCCCCTCGCGGGCCTTGCGCTCGTACTCGACGATGGCGGGCACGATCTGGTCGCGAAACTCCGAGAGGATTTGCCCCTCGGTTTTGCCCAGGGTGGTCTGGTTGGAGAGCTGGAAGAAGTCGCCCATGGCCTCGGTGCCTTCGCCGTAGAGCCCGCGGATGGCCATGTGCAGATCTTGCGCGGCGTGGAAGACTTTCTCGATGGTGTTGGTGAGCTTCAGGGCCGGCAGGTGCAGCATGACGCTGACGCGCAGCCCCGTGCCGACGTTCGTCGGGCAGGCGGTGAGGTAGCCGTAGCGGCTGTGGAAGGCGAAGCTCAGGCGGCTTTCGAGCCGGTCGTCGATGCGGTTGATCTCGGCGAACGCCTCGTCGAGCTCAAAGCCGCTTCGCAGCACCTGCAGGCGCAGGTGGTCTTCCTCGTTGACCATGATCGAGATGGTCTCGCCCGAGCTGACCGCTACGCCGCGCGGGTGCTCGGCGGCGCCGTGCTGGCGCGAGATCAGGTGGCGTTCGACGAGCAGCTGGCGGTCGAGCGGTCCGGCGGCGGCTACGTCCACGTAGAACATTTCTCGCGCCAAGGCGGCCTCGAGCACTTCGCGGCGCAGGCGCTGTTCGAGCTCGTGCTGCTGGGCGGGTGAGCAGCGCGACAGGAAGGGCATGCCCGCCAGGTTGCGCGCCAGGCGTGTGCGCGACGAGATGACCACGTCGTGCATCGCCCCGGCGCCGCGGAGCCATTCGCCGGCCTGTCGTGTCAGGTCCGCCAGCGTCACGGTTCCACCTCTTTGATCTGGTCGCGCAGGCGCGCGGCCAGTTCGTAGTTCTCGGTCGCCACAGCGTCGCGGAGCTGCGAGCGGAGCCTCAGGATGTTAGTCTGCCTCACCTGGTCGTCGCCGGCGCGGCAGGGAACTTTGCCGACGTGCTGTTCGGCGTTTTCCTGGGCCCGGCGGACGATGGGCAGCAGTTGGCTCTCCAGGGCGTCATAGTCGTTGGGGCAGCCCAGCAGGCCCTTGGAGCGGAACTCGCTGAAGGTGATCCCGCAGCAGTCGCATGCCAGCGGCGATTCTTCCGGGGCGTTAGACGTGGCCAGCACGAAGTCCTCGAGCATCTGGCTGATAGGCACGTTAGCCTTGATGGTGATCCCGGCCGTCATCGCGCACTGCTCACAGAGGTGCTTCTCGATCTTCTCGCCGCCGATGATCTCGGTCATATGGACCGTCGCGGGGCGATCGCATTTTTCGCATTTGCCCTTCATGCTTCCATCCTAAGATCGGCACGGAGGCTCGTCAAGCCACGGATAAAATGCCGCCCGGCAGCCGACCGCCTCGGTCACCTGCACGCAATAAAGCGAATGTTCCAGGCCATGGCGGCGCAAGATTTCCTCGGCGATGAATCGCGCGACGCGCTCGGCTGTGGGAATGTCGCCGCCCAGCAGCCCCAGCGAGTTGAGATCCATTGCGTCCATCAGGCCGCACACCTGATCCAGGGCGCTCTTGACGACCAGGAAGTCGGCAACCATGCCGCTGCGGGCGTCGACTTGCCCGGCGCGAAAAGAAACCATCACCATCCAGTCATGGCGATGCGGTTTCTCCATCTGCCCGTTGGGCATCAATACCGCATGCGAGGCCGTGAAGGCATGATCGACGCTGATTTCGTATATCGCCATATTACTGTCCCATTCTAGCGCGGTCGTGCAGCCGGGTTTCCGGGGGGAAAGTCGCGGCGGAGGCACCAAGTGTTCATCAATGCCGTTTTGCAGGCGTTGATAAACAGTTGGCCCGGGTATCATACCGCCGCGACTTTCCCACCATGACTGAGTGCATTCCACTTGTCCGGCGACAACCTTGGCAGGCCATCATCGCAATGGTATGATAACTCCATGCGTCACGCCAGATGTGGGAAGAACAGTTTGGCAGCCCTGGCTGTCGGGATGCTTCTCGCGGCCGCTGCGGCGCCGGCAGCGGCCCAGCAAGGCCCATGGTGGCCCACCTCGCCGTTGAGCAAGGTCGATCTCAAGAACGTCTACGCGGGCGATCCGCTGGACGAAACCGCGCTGTGGGGCAAACCTGTCCTGGTGGTGTTCTGGAAGACCAACGACCGCACGGGGCAGAAAGCCCTTTCCGACGCCGATGCTCTGGTGGGGCTCTTTCAGCGCGGGGGCCTGGTGGGGGTGGCGGGGTATCTTGGCAACGCCGATGATCGGGCCAAGGCCGCCCAGGAATCTGCATCCAAGAACCGCCGCCTGACGGTCGTGGCGGGCGAGCGGTTCAACCTCGACATTCAGGTCGCGCCGCACATGGCCGTCTACGACTACAACGGAACCCTCGCCTGGCAGGGATTCCCCGATCCCCAGACCATCAACAAGACTCTCGTGCCGCTGCTGACCAAGCTGGTGCGCGAGAACCCCGGCCATCCCGTGCTGGACGTCAACTACGACTTGCTCGGGCCCATCGTCGCCAAGATCCGCCGCGACAAGCTCGGCGAGGCGATGGCCGACTGCCAGAAGTGGAAAGACGCCACCGGCGCCGAGGCCGCGAAGAAGGTCGCCGCCCAGGCCACGCGGCTGTATGCGCGGCTGACGGCCTACGCCGGATATCTGCAGACTCAGGCGTCCAAGGCCACGGAAGACTCGCCCGCACAGGCCCTGGAACTTTACACTCGCCTGGCGAAGCTCTACGCCGGCAGCGCCGCTGGCGAGCACGCCCGGAAACGAGTGGCCGATCTGGCCGACGACCCTGTCTATCAGGCCAATCGCAAAGCCGAGCCCGTGTTTCGCAACATCCAGCGGCTGATCGAGTCCAGCCCGCCTCGCCCCAGCGGCGGGCCGGAGCGCGAGGCATGGGACAAGAAATACGCCAAGCTGCTGGACCAGTTAACTAAAGAAGTGGCCAAAATGGAGACCGACCATCCCTCCAGCCCCCTGACGCGCAAGGCCAAACAACTGGTCGAGGGAAAGTCTTCCACCTCGTCGCTGGACGAACTCAAATTGCCGGGCAATGATCTGAAAATTCCCGGCGACAAGAGCGGCGACAGTCTTGCCGCCGTTGCGACGAGAGAGTATCCGCCGCTGCCATGGGCCCAGTCGCCACTGGCAGCCATGTCATTTACGGAAGTCTGGGTGGGTCCGGAACTGACGGCCGACGATTTGATCGGCCAGGTCGTCATGCTGGTCTTCTACAAACATGATGATGCGCCGGCGATGCGGACGCTCAACGAACTGTCCCGCGTCGCCAAGACGTACCGTCGCAGCGGCCTGGTCAGCGTGGCGGTGGCGACGAGCGGACCCCGCCAGGCGGCTGTCGACGCGGCGCGACGATGCGACTTTCCTTCCACGGTCATTCTGGCGGCGAAGACCAAGGGCGCCATTCCGGTCAAGGGTCTTCCTTATGCGGTGGTCTACAATCACCAGGGCAAGGCCGCCTGGCAGGGCGCCCCGGACGACAAGATGCTCGCCAAGGTCGTCGAGTGCCTCAAGGCCCGCCCGGAGTTTCCCATGCTCGACGGCGCGACGTACCCCAACAGCGTGGCCGTTGTGTCGCGCATCAAACGCGACCGTCTCGGCGACGCCCTGAACGTGGCGCGCAAGACGCGAGACCAGAGCGGGCCTGTCGGCGTCGAGGCGCGCAAGCTCTTGCCGCAGTTGGAGGCCTACGGCGGATGGCTGCTGCAACGCGCAGGCGCGAACCCCATGCGGGCGCCCGCCGAGACGTTGAACATGGTCAACCGCATCATTCGCACGTATGACGGCACGGAAATCGCCGACGACGCGCAGCAGATCCTCAAGAAGCTCAACGCAAACGCAGACTTCCAGCGAGAGCGCAAGGCCGAGGCGGCCTTCCTCGTGCTGGCACGCGATATCGAGTCGCTGCCCGCGCGACCGGCCGGCGGACAGGAGTCGGAAGACTGGGACCGGCGCTACGGCCGCCGCTCTGCCGACATCAAAAAACGCCTCGACAAGATGAAGGCCGATTGTCCCGAGGCGAATTTCACGCTGCGGGCGGCCGATATGCTGGAGAAGAAACTCGATGGAAGACCGGAACTGTTTGAATAAAGGAACCGCCCATGGAGTGCAAGAAGCAAAGCAATAGCACCGATCGATGCACGTGCAGTTACGACGCCTGCGACCGCCGGGGCGTCTGCTGCGACTGCCTGGCGTACCACCTCAAGAACAAGCAGCTTCCCGGGTGCTGCTTCCCGCCGGAAGTGGAGAAGACCTTTGATCGCAGCTTCAAGGCGTTCGCCAAGGCGTGGAATCTGTAACATCCGTAAAGACGCTACGCCGCAAGCGGCGATGAGGTGCTGCAGATGACGCGCGCAGGTATTCCCGGGACTATCGCGGTGATCCTGCTGGCGCAGATCGTCAGCGCGGGCGAGAGCAAACTCGTCAAGGTCGGCGCCGATGGCAAGCTCGTCTATGCGCCCTACAGCGACAAAGGCGACTGCATTCCCGATTTCTCCAACTGCGGATACATGGGCGGCGGCGTGAAACTGCCCGAGGCGCCCGTGCGCGAGACACTTGCGCCGCAGGCGGGCGATCAGCGGCAGCGCATCCAGGACGCCATCGACAAGGTCTCCGCCCTGCCTGCCGATGCCGCAGGACTGCGCGGGGCGGTGCTGCTCACGAAAGGCATCTATGAAGTCGGCGACACGATCTACATTCGCTCAAGCGGGGTGGTGCTGCGCGGCGAGGGCGACGGCGATAAGGGCACTGTCCTGGTCGCTGCGGCCAAGAGGAAGCACACGCTCATCGCCGTTGGCGGCAGCGGCAAAGCTGAGGAAGTGAAGGGAACGCGCCATGCAATCGTCGACGATTACGTGAGCGTCGGCGCACACAGCTTCAGCCTGGACTCAACCCAAGGCCTGGCCGTCGGCGACGAAGTGATCGTCGCCCGCCACGGCAACCAGGAGTGGATTCATACCCTCGGGGCCGACAAGCTCAACCGCGGCCCGGACGATCCGGTGAAGAACTGGCAGCCGCTGACGCTCTCGTTCCAGCGCGTGGTCACGAAGATCGAGGGCAACAAGGTGACCATCGACGCCCCGATCGCATGCGCCATCGAGCGGCAGTGGGGCGGCGGCGAGGTGTACAAGTACCAATGGCCCGGCCGCCTTCGCCACGTTGGCGTTGAGAACCTTCGCGGGCAGTCGCAGTACAGCGGCGAGACCGACGAGAAGCACGCCTGGGACATGGTGCATATCGGTGCGGTGCAGGACGCGTGGGTTCGCAACGTGACGGCAGTGCATTTCGCCTATAGCTGCGTCAACGCAAGCGCGACGGCCAGTCGCGTGACGGTGCAGGACTGCCAGTGCCTGGACCCGATCTCGAAGATCACCGGCGGGCGGCGGTACTCGTTCGCCCTGGCGGGGCAGCTTGCGCTGGTGCAGCGATGCTACGCCCGCAACGGCCGGCACGATTTCGTCATGCACGCCCGCGTGCCCGGGCCGAACGCCTTTGTCGATTGCAAGGCCGAGAAGGCTCACGCCGACAGCGGACCGCACCATCGCTGGTCTGCCGGCACGCTTTACGACAACGTGACGTGCGGCCCGCTGAACGTGCAGAACCGAGGGCGCAGCGGCACCGGCCATGGCTGGGCCGGGTCGGTGATGGTCTTCTGGAACTGCACGGCCACGAGCCTGGATTGCCAGAAGCCGCCAACGTCGCAGAACTTTGCCATCGGGTGCATCACGCCAAAGATGAGCGGCAAAGGCCACATCGAGTCGCCCGGCCGCCCCGTCGAACCGCGAAGCTTGTACCGGGCGCAACTCCAGGAGCGTTTGGGCAAAGAGGCTGTCGAGAGTGTGGGCGGCGCGCCGCGTTAGCGGTGGGGCTTGCCTCGCGCGTATGGATTACTCCTGCTCGAACAGCGGCGAGTCGTCCGTCGGCGGGGCGCCTTGCACGCCCAGGTGCTTGTACGCCTTGATCGTCGCCAGGCGTCCGCGGCGGGTGCGCGCCAGCAGGCCCATCTGGAGCAGAAATGGCTCGACCACGTCCACCAGCGTGTCGGTGTCGTCGCCGAGCGTGGCGGCGACGGCCTCAATGCCCACCGGGCCGCCGCGGTACGTGTCGATGATGATCCGCAGGAAGCGGCGGTCCAGGTCGTCCAGGCCCAATTCGTCGATGCCTTCGAGTTCCAGCGCCGACTGTACCGACGCGACCGTCAGGCGGCCGTCGCCTTTGACCTGCGCGAAGTCGCGGCAGCGGCGCAGCAGGCGGTTGGCGATGCGCGGGGTTCCGCGGGCGCGCTCGCTGAGCAGCTCGAGTGCGGCTTCTTCATACGCGATGCCCAGCATCTTGGCGCTCATGTGTCCGCGGGCCAGCAGCTCCTGCGGGCTCCAGAAGTCCAGGTGGTGCGTGATGCCGAACCGCGTCCGCAGCGGCGGGCTGAGCATGCCGCTGCGCGTCGTGGCGCCGATCAGCGTGAAGGGCTTGAGCGGCAGATTGATCGTGCGGCTGTGCATGCCCGAGTCGACGACGAAGTCGACCTTGAAGTCTTCCATCGCCGGATAGATGTACTCCTCGACGGCCGGGGCGAGGCGGTGGATCTCGTCGATAAACAGCACGTCGCGCGTGTCGAGGTTGGTCAGGATGCCAATCAGGTCGCCCGCGCGGGTCAGCGCCGGCCCGGAGGTCACCTTGATGGCGCTGCCCATCTCATGGGCGATGACGTACGCCAGCGTGGTCTTGCCCAGCCCGGGCGGCCCGTGCAGCAGCACGTGCTCCATCGGTTCGTTGCGCTGCCGCGAGGCGGTGATGGAGATGCGCAGCTTCTCCAGCAGGTCGCTCATGCCGATGCACTCTTCCAGCGACTGCGGGCGCAGCGCCCGATTGAGCTGCTCGTCGTCGCCGCCGAGTTCCTCGCCCGATACTATGCGTTCTCGTGCCATGGGTTTAGTCACCGGTAGCCCGTAGCCAGTAGCCAGTTAAGACTGCTCCGTTGTATTTTCTGCCGGGCTGCGGCCTACTGGCTACCGATTACTGCTTTTACAGTCCTGTCGCCTTGAGCTTGTACGCCTGCTGAATAATGTCTTCGGCTTTTTGCAGATCCGGCGCGACCGCCAGGACGCGCTGCACCAGGGCGGCGGCGTCTATGCGGCGCTCGCCCAGTTGCACCAGCACAGCGATGGCTTCTTCGCCGGCCTGGGGGATCGCCGCTTCGGTTGGGGTCTCGGCGCCGGCGAAGTCTTTCAGCTTTCCGTGCAGGTCCGCGATGATGCGTTCTGCCGTGCGCGGGCCGATCTCCGGTAGCATCGACAGTATCTTGGCGTCCTTGGCCTGGATCGCCGCGGCGACCTCCGCCGGCGGGCGGACCAGCGCCCGCAAGGCCTTGCGGATGCCGATGCCTTTGACCGTGATGAAGATGCGGAAGAACGCCCGGTCGGACTCGGCCAGGAACCCGACCAGCCGCGGCGTCTGCGTGCCGTAGGCGGGGTCACCGTCGAGATAATGGATGGTGAACAGGGCTACATCCTGCCCGCTGCGGCGAGACAGGCGCTCGACGTCGAAGCCCGGCACGAGCACCTCGTACCACAGCCCGCCGCCGACATCGACCAGCGCCGCCCCGCCAGCCACCTGCTCCAGACGTCCACTGATGCGTGCGATCATGGCCACACGAATAACACGAACCGAGGGAAGAAACAAAAACAATTAGTCCACGAATGTCACGAATGACACGAATGGGGACGGGGAGAGCGGGATTACCGGATTAGAAACAGATTAAGAGGATTGAGAAGAAACGCGTGCAGGCAACGTTAGCGGCGGGGCTCTTGTCCGGCGTAGCTCGAGGAGCGAAGTCGGATGCCCCGCGGTTTCTTCCCTGCCTTGCGTCAGGAGAACAACCGCATCGAGCAAGCTCGATCGCTAACAAGGACATCAACGATCTTTCTTTTTCCCATTCGTGTCATTCGTGACATTCGTGGACGTCACCTCTCCGACCCCGCACACAGCGCGATCGCGATCGCGTCGGCGACGTCCGGAGGGGAGGGAAGCTCGGGCAGCTTGCACACGCTCTGGACGCTGCGCTGCATCTGGAGCTTCGACGCGTGGCCGTTGCCGGTGAGGCTCTTCTTGACCTTGGTTGCAGGCAGGTTCAGCACGGCAATGCCCGCCTGGGCGGCCGCGAGCAGAATCACGCCGCGGGCGTGGCCCATCAGCACGCTGGTGAGCGGATGGCTGCAATGCGAATACAGTTTCTCGACGGCCACGCAGTCGGGGTGGAACTCGGCGATGATCTCTTTGAGGTCGGCGTAGATCTGCGCGATGCGGGCGGGCATGTCGGCCTTGGCGACGGTGCGGATGGCCCCGGCCTCGATGATTCGCGGCCCCCCGGCAACGAAGTCGACGACGCCGTACCCGGTGATGTTGAGTCCCGGGTCGATCCCCAGCACGCGATAGGCGGCGGCAGACATGGCCACATGCTAAGCAGGATGCCCAGAGAGTGCAAGGCGGCAAGTCCGGGCTTGGGACCTCAGGCCTGAAGTCTGAAGCCCTCTTCTATCCCCGCCGCCAGGTGGTTCCGCCGGCGCCGTCCATGATCTCCACGCCCAGGTCGGCGAGCTGCTTGCGAATTTCGTCGCCGCGTTTGAAGTCTTTGGCTTTGCGGGCGGCGGTGCGCTCGGCGATCAGGCGCTCGATCTCGGCGTCGGAAATCGCCGAAGTGTCTTCCTGCATGTCGGCAAAGCCCAGCCCCAGCACGCGGTCCATCTCCAGCAGTGTGGCGTACACGTCGGCCGGCGGGGCGGCGGTGTCTTTGGCGGCCGCCCACATGGCGGCCAGGGCCTGGGGCATGTTCAGGTCGTCGAACGCGGCGGCCTGGAATGCCTCGACGTGCGCAGCGACGGGCGAGCCTTGCCCGCCGGCCGCGCGCAGGTCCAGCACGATGCGCTTGAGGCGTTTGATCGCGCTGGCGGCCGCGTCCAGCCCTTCCCACGTGAAGGCAAGCTGCTGGCGGTAATGGGCGCCAAGCAGGAAGAACCGGTACGCCAGCGGGTCGTAGCCTTTGTCGATCAGGGCCTGCAGCGTCAGGAACTCGCCGGATGACTTGGACATCTTGGCGCCGTAGGTCAGAAACTCGCCGTGCATCCACCAATTGCACCACTTGTGACCCAGGGCGGCCTCGGCCTGGGCGATCTCGTTGGTGTGGTGGACGGCGATGTGGTCGATACCGCCGCAGTGGATGTCCAGCCGCTCGCCGAGGTACTTTACGGCCATCGCCGAGCACTCGATATGCCAGCCGGGGAACCCGACGCCCCAGGGGCTGGGCCATTCCATCAGGCGTTTTTGGTCTTTGGGCGAGAACTTCCACAGGGCGAAGTCGGTCGGGTTGCGTTTGCCCTCGACAAGTTCAACGCGCGCCCCGGCCTGCAGACCGGCGATGTTGTCGGGGGCGAGCTTGCCGTAGTCGGGCAGCTTGGACGTGTCGAAATATACCCCATCGCCGGCGAGGTAAGTGAAGCCCTTTTCCTCGAGCGTCTTGACGGTCTCGATCTGCTCGGCGATGTGATCGGTCGCCTTGCACCAGACCACCGGCTCGATAATGTTCAGCCGCGCCAAATCCGCCCGGAACGCCTGCCAGTAGAAGTCGGCGATCTCCCAGACGCTCTTGCCCTCGCGGGCGGCGCCGAGCTCCATCTTGTCGGCCCCGGCGTCGGCGTCGCTGACGAGGTGCCCCACGTCGGTGACGTTCATCACGTGCCGCACGTCGAAGCCGGCAACGCTCAGCGTCCGCCGCAGCACGTCCTCAAACACGTACGTCCGCAGATTGCCGATGTGGGCGAAGTTGTAAACCGTAGGCCCGCACGTATACAGCCGCACCGCCGGCGGCTCGACCGGCACGAACTCATCCTTGCTGCGCGTCAACGTGTTGTAGAGTTTCAGGGCCATTGGGAGGATTATAGCGTCTCCGTCGTCAGCAGCACTGCGGCCATTACGGCGATGCCTTCGCCGCGGCCGATGGGGCCCATGCCTTCGTTGGTCTTGGCCTTGACGCTGACGGCCGCGATGTCCACGCCGATGATCTTGGCGATGGAGGCCTGCATCTGGGGCTTGAAGGGCGAGAGCTTGGGCTGCTGGGCGATGATCGTCACGTCGCAGTTAGACACCCGGTAACCGCCCTGAGCGGCGAGGGAGACGGCGCGGCGGAGGAAGACCTGGCTGTCGGCGCCGGCCCATTGCGGATCGGTGTCGGGGAAGAGTTCGCCGATATCGCCGGCCGCAATGGCGCCCAGAATCGCGTCGGTGATCGCGTGAAGCACCGCGTCGGCGTCGCTGTGCCCGGTCAAGCCCAGGTCGTGCTCGATCTGCACACCGCCGAGAATCAGCGGCCGCCCGGATACCAAGCGGTGAGAGTCGTAACCCATTCCGATTCGGTTCATGACGAAAGTTTAGCTACTCCAGCCAATTGTGACAAGCGGCAGAAAAGAAATACAAGTGACATGACCGGCAAGGAGGAAAAGTCAGGTTGGGCTGCGGAGCGCGCTTGTCAGACCATGCTTTTTGAATAATTCTCTCTTCGCCAGAGTAATTTGGCCGTGAAGGCCAACATAACTGTGTACTTAAGTCTTTATATATCATGACATAGAAACATTATTGGGCGATGCAAACTACCCAGACTAAATATTTTACCTATCTTACCAATTAGCCTCAAGGCGAAAGAGTCGCTTGGCCGATTCTTACCTCAGTGCCGCAAACTACCTAGCTTACCACTGGCAAACGAACTGGACGAAAGGATATCGAGATGAACTTCGTGACGATCTTCAAGCACTACCTGGAAAACGTATTCCAAGGCCGTCGGGCTGAGGCTCGCGAGGTCATCTTCGGCGCACTCGACCGCGGCAACGACGCCGCCAAGCTGATCAAGCACGTGATCTGGCCGGCGATGGACCAGATCGACAAGCTGTACCGCGGCCACCATATCTCGCTGGTCGTCGAGCACATGGCCACGCGGATCAACCGCACGATGGCCGACCAGCTCCAGGGCGTCCTGCCCCGCGAGCCCAAGACCGGCAAGCGAATGATCATGACCTGCGGCCATGGCGAGAGCGAAGAGCTCGGCGCGCAAATGATGGCCGACCTGTTCGAGGCCAAGGGCTGGAGCGTGTGGTTCGTCGGCTCGGGCGTGCCCGACGACGAGTTGCTGACGCTGGTGGGGCAGACCAAGCCCGACATCCTGTGCATCTACGGCGCCAACCCCGCCGGCGTGCCCAACATCCGCAAGCTTATCGGCCTCATCCGTGAGATCGGCGTCTGCCCGCAGATGCAGGTCCTGGTCGCCGGCGGCGTCTTCAACCGCGCCGAAGGGCTGCATGAAGAAGTCAAGGCAGACCTCTTTGCCCAGGACGTGGTCGAAGCCCTGGCCGTCGTCGAAGAAAACCCCGACCGCGTCGAGAAGCCCGACGTCCTCGAGCCCGGCCGCCGGCACAAACGCAAGAACCGCAAGCCAATCGCCTCGCCGCGCACGCTCAACAAGCTCAAGGAACTCGCAGCCGTCTGATTCACCCGTCCGGATGATCACTACCAGAACCCGGCCGCTTGGAGGGGGCGGCCGGGTTCTCTTCATTTACCAGCGCACGGGAACAGGGCGTCATGGCGTCGAGCCACCATGTCCCCGACGGCGTACTGTCCCGGCGGCCGTATTCGAGCCTCTGTGAGGCTCAAGCAAGTCTCGCCAGTATTTCGCGAAGGATCATAGAAAACCGCCCCGGCCGAGTGGTCGACCGGGGCGGGCGTTTTGCTGCGCTGTGGTGGGGCGATTACTCTTCGCCGGGCAGTTTGATCGGGGCGCCGATCCCCAACAATTCCACCTCAAAAATCAGTGTGGCGTTTGGACCGACGGGGCCTTGCCCCTGCGCACCGTACGCCAGGTTCGGCGGGATGTACAGCATCGCCTTGCCGCCCTTCTTGAGCAGTTGCAGGCCTTCGGACCAGCCGCGGATGACGCGGTCGAGCGGGATGGTCGCCGGTTCTTTGCGCTTGAACGAGCTGTCAAACTCGGTCCCGTCGATGAACGTGCCGCGATAGTTCACCGTCACGGTGTCGGTAGGCTTGGGGCTGGGGCCGGTGCCTTCGTTGATGATCTTGTACTGCAGCCCGCTGGCGGTGACTTTAACTCCCGGCTCGGTCTTGTTCTTGGCCAGGAACGCCTGTCCCTCGGCGAGGTTCTTGGCGGCGAGTTTGGTCGTCGTTTCCTCTTGTTTGGCGATCATGACGCGCTGGAAATCTTCCATGACCTTCTGCATCTGCTCGTCGGTGAGAGCGGGCTTGCCGCCGCTCAACCCGGTCTGCAGGCCCTCGTTGAAGGCCTTGACGTCGAGCTCGACGCCTTGCTGTTTCATGTTGCGCCCCATGCTGGCGCCGATAATGTAGCTGACCTGTTTCATGTCCACCTTTGGTTGAGCCGCCGGCTGCGTGGCCGGGGCCTTCGTCTGCGGCGCCGCGCCGTCCTGGGCGTACAGCAAGCCTGCGCCGGCTGCAGCCAGCGCTACGAGACTCGCAATGACTACGATCGTCTTCATAAGAAACTGCGTCCTTTCTTCTGGTGCGGCCGTTCACGGTCGGCCTTAGGGTTTTCGCGAGTACTGGCTCCTTGGGGGAGGGATGCTCGTCGGAAGCGCATAATTCTACCCGTCTGGCGACGACCGCGTCGAGAGGCTACTGCTTATTCGACGGGCGCGACGCCGCCTGGCTCGCCGCCGCGGGCGGGGCCTCGGGCTCGGGGTTGGTGATAGCCGCGTCGCTCTTGCGGCGGTCGGCGGCCGCCTTGGCGGGCTGGTTGAACTTCTCGTACGCGATGGCCCGCTCGAAATACGCCGACACGTGCAGCCCGCCGCTGGGGCGCTCGACGATAGCCGAGAAGTCCTTCACGGCCTTTTCGTAATGGCGGCTGCGGCAGTAGGAAATACCGCGGAAGAAATACGCCTCGTAGTCGCCGGGGGTCAGGGCGATCAGGCCGCTGTACGCCTCGGCGGCCTCAGCGTACGAGTCGGCGTCGAACAGGGCGTTGGCCAGCGCGCGGCACAGCGCGGCGTCGTCGGGGCAGACCTTGCGGGCCGCGGCCAGCAGCTTGATCGCTTCGTCGCGCTTGCCGGCGTTGACCAGGTCGTCGGCCGCCTTGAGGGCGTCGCGGCAGGGCGGCGCCGCCAGCAACGGCCCAACGATCACCTGCACGGCCCGGGGGAATAATCGCTTGCTCTCGATGCCCGCCCAAGGATGCGCGCCGGTCATCAGGTCGTTGTACGGGCGGTCGGGATAGTACGTCGGGTGCGCCAGGCCCAGCAGGTGGCCGATCTCGTGTCCGATGGCGGCCGCCGCCAGTTCCGGCGCCAAGTCGAGCCCGTGCACGCGGAGCACGGGCCAGTTCTCCGAGTCGGCGTCGCGCTGGTCGGCCGGTTGGTAGTTGTCCCAGACCAGCACGTTGCACAACTCGGGCGTCTTGTCCGGATCGGCGACGAACTTCAACTCCATGTGCAGCACCAGGCCGCTACGGGCGTAGCACTCGTCCACGAGTTCCATGATCCGCGCCAGCCGCCGCTCGACGAGCGGGCGATTGCTCTCCTGGCCCATGTATGCCGCCGACACGGTCAGGCTCACGTGAACCTTGCCGTCCTTCTTTTCCAGGCGGTAGTTGATCTGCCGGTAGCCCGAGTACGTGCGCGGGCCCAGGTCGTACACAACCGCGACCTTCGTGCCATCGGCTACGCCGGGTGCGGCGACCCACCCCGGCAGGTCCCGAAACTGCTTCTCGTGCAGCGTGCATCGCTGGATCGAGGCCTTGGTCTCGGCGTCATCCTTTTTATACTCCAGGGCCTGCGTGTAATACTTGCACGCCGAAGTGAAATCGAGCCCGTGCTCGTACGCCTCGCCAAGCGCTGCCGAGGTGAAGAACTTGTCTTCCTTCAGCGAGGCCGACTCCTCCTTGAACTGCCCCAGGATGTCCAGCTCGCGCCGATAGCTGGCGGCCGCGCTTACGTACTGCCCGCAGATGTTCTGAAAAATCCCCAGCCCACTATTGAATCCGCTGTTGTCGGGGAATCGGTTTGCCCCCTGGGCATAGATCTCCATGGCCGCGGCCATCTCCTGCCGCGCCTGGCCCATCTGGCTCCTGGAGTACGCCTCGTCATAAGCTTTCTGATGCGCGACGGCCTGGTCCATCAGCCGCTGAGCCTCGATCTGCTGATCGCACCCGCCCGCCATCGCCGTCAGCACGATCAACGCTGCAACATATCTCTTTTGATTGGCCATGGTTCTTCTTTAACCGAAGAGAACACGAATGTCACGAATGGGACTTCTGTTTCAAAGAGGAACCCGAATGTCACGAGTAAAACGAATGGGTTAGAAACGAGGACGCGACTCTGGCCTCTTTGTCCCCGTTTCTTATCATTCGTCTCATTCGTGTCATTCGTGTTCTCTTCGGCAACAGAATAGACTCATCCGCCGCGGTCGAGCTTGCGATATTGGACGGCCTCGGCGAGGTGGTGGGCCTGGATGTTCTCGGCGGCTTCCAGGTCGGCGATGGTTCGAGCGATGCGAAGGACCTTGTCGTGCGCTCGGGCGGAGAGGCCCATTTCCATCATGGCCTGCTTGAGCAGCGCCTCGCCGGCGTCGTCGAGCTTGCAGTAGCGGCGAAGCTGCTTAGAAGACATTGTGGCATTGGTCACGGTCGTGTCGCCATTGGCGGCTTCGCCGTCACCGGCAAAACGCTTGCGCTGGATGGCCCGGGCATCCTGCACCTGCTGGCGCATCTGCTGGGACGACAGGCCGGCCGACTCGCCGCGGAGCTGTTTCCAGGGGACGGGCGGAACCTCGACGTGGATGTCGATGCGGTCGATCAGCGGGCCGCTGATGCGGCTCATGTACCGCTCTATCGCGTACGGGTTGCACGTGCAGCGCCGCTTGGGGTCGGTGTAGTAGCGGCACGGGCAGGGGTTCATCGCGGCTACCAGCATGATCGCCGCGGGGAACTTCAGCGTGCTGTGCACGCGGGGGATTGTCACGCAGCCGTCTTCGAGCGGCTGGCGGATCATCTCCAGCGTCGGGCGGGCGAACTCGGGGAACTCATCGAGGAACAGTACGCCGTGGTGCGCCAGCGAGACCTCGCCGGGCTGGGGGATCGCGCCGCCGCCGATCAGCGCCGCGGCGCTGGAGGAGTGGTGGGGCGTCCGCACCGGGCGCACGGCCATGAGGCTCTTGCCCGGTTCGAGCAGCCCGCGCGCCGAATAGACTCGCGTGGTCTGGAGCGACTCATCGAGCGTCAGCGGCGGCAGCACCGTCGGGATGCGCTTGGCCAGCATCGTCTTGCCGGACCCGGGCGGGCCGACCATGATGATGTTGTGATGTCCCGCGGCCGCGACCGTCAGGGCCCGCTTGGCCGACTCCTGCCCGCGCACGTCGGCGAAGTCCACGTCGTAGCGGCCTTCGATGGCGAAGATTTCTTCCAGGTCCACGCGGGCGGGTTCGAGTTCCAGTTCGCCGGTGAGAAATCCCACCGCGTCGGTCAGGAAGGAGACGCCGATCGCGTCGATCCCGCTGACGACGGCCGCCTCGGGAGCGTTGTCTGCCGGGACGATCACACCCTTCTTGCCCTGCGCCAAGGCCAGCATCGCAGCCGCCAGCACGCCCCGCACCGGTCGCAGCCGCCCGTCGAGGGCCAACTCGCCCAGCAGCACATAGTCGTCGATCTTCTCGCTGGTGAACTGCGTGGCCGCCAGCATCGCCGCAAGAGCAATAGGCAAGTCCAATGCGGCCGATTCCTTCTTAACATCCGCCGGCGCGAGATTGATGGTGACCTTGGGTCCGGGCCAGCGGTACCCGCTGTTCCGCAGAGCCGCCTGGATGCGGCTGACCGATTCCTTGACCGCCGTCTCGGCCATGCCGACGAGCTTGACGGTCGCCTCGCCGCCATGCGAGACATCGGCCTCGACCTCGCAGCCGATAGCGTCAATGCCTTGCAGAATCGCCGAATGCACACGTGACATCATGATTGTGCCCCTTACAAAGAAGAGTTGGCGATTATCCTATCCGCGTCTATCGGGGCGGGCAAGAGTGCAGGAGTTGCATCGCGCGGCCGGCTAAGCGTTCCGGCCGAGGCATCAGGGCATCGCTGCTGCGAGGGCGGGCGATGATCCCCATTTCCGGACCGTGACGATCAAGGCTTCCATGTCGCCGCTCTTGTTCAGGTAGTCCGAGGCCCCGGCCTTCTCGATGGCGGCGGACTGTGCGGACTGGTCAAACATCGACAAGGCGATCACTCGCACATCGGGCAGTTCACCGTGGATGATGCGGGTGGCTTCGATTCCGTCCATACCCGGCATGGAGATGTCCATGAGCACCACGTCGGGCAACAGCCTGCGGGCCATATCCACCGCGGTTTGGCCGTCCGGGGCCTCTCCGGCGATCTCGACATCCGGGGCCTCCTTGAGCAACAACGCTATGCCCTGGCGGACGACGGCGTGATCGTCGACCAGGAGAACGCGTATCTTCCTCGCGGCGCCCTGGTCTGACGGCGATACGGCCGTCATTTTGGAAGGGCCGGCGACCGCGGCAGCGATTGGCGTCTGGGCCTGCACCGGCGGGGTTTCCCCTGCGGGCACCCATATCTTGAAGCGGCTGCCGCGCCCGGGGGCGCTGTCGATCTCCATTCCTCCGCCGACAAAGTTCATCCGCTCGCGGATGCCGAATAGTCCCATTCCGGTCGTGCTGTGATAGTCCTGCCGCGCGCTCGGGTCAAAACCCGGTCCGTCGTCGGACACGATGATCTCGATCTGCCCTGACGGTGACCGAGAGATATCGAGCCTGGCAGTACTGACTTTCGCGTGCTTGACGACGTTGAACAGCAGTTCGGATATCGAATTGAACAGAAGTATCCGCAGAGGATCCGAGGCCGGCTCGGCCTCGGGTTCCGCGGTCATCTCGACCGTCAGGCCATACTTGTCCCTCATACTCGTGGCCAGCCATTCCAGCGCCGGGACAAGCCCCAACTCATAGAGAATGGGTGGGCATAATTCCACGGCCAGTGATTTGGACACGTGGATTCCTTCCGTCAGGATCCGGTCGATCTCTTGGGCACTGTCGGCCAGGGGCGCGCTCAGTTGAGTCTTGAGGCGGTCCAGGCGAAGCTTGGCCGCGAAGAGCAACTGCTGAAAATGTTCGTGGAGGATGTGTGCGATGCGCCGTCGCTCTTTCTGCTCCGACTCGGTCAGCATTGCTGCCAGTTGGCGCAGTTGGTCGGCACGATGCTCGGCCAGCCTTGTGCGTTCCGCCACGCGCTGTTCCAGCGTGAGATTCAGCGCCTGGAGCGATTCCTCGGCCTGCTTGCGCTTGGTGATATCGATGCCCAGACCCACAAGGCAAGGTCTTCCTTTGAAGGCGATGCGCCGCCCCGTGAAGTAGAAGGGAGTCCGCCGGCCGGTCCTGGAAACCATGACCGCCTCGGCGTGCGCGGCGCCTTCGGCGAAGACCTTTTGAATCCGGGAGGCGATATATTCTTTGTCCTGTCCGCGGAAGAAGTCCAGAGGGTGCAGTTTCGCGAGTTCCTCGCTGGAATAGCCGGTGATGGTTTCAAAGTTCCTGTTCCACCGCAGATATCGTCCGCTCTGGTCAAAGAGATAGAACACGCCGGGCAGCGATTCGATGATCGAATCCGAATACTGCTTTTCGTTCTCGATTGTCTGGATTGCCAGTTTGCGGTCGGTGATGTCGCGCAGGATACCCATGGCCCGGCCGTCGGGAAGCACCTGCGAGTTGACTTCCCCGAAGAACGTCGAGCCGTCCTTGCGCAGGAACTGCCACTCGGCGACGTGCGGGTGTCCGCCGAGGGTCAGCGCGACCTCGCTGGGCACGCGAGAGCGTTCCTCCTCGACAACGATATCGACAATCTTCCGATCGAGGATTTCCTGGCGGGAATAGCCGAGCATCTCCGCGCCGCGAGCGTTGACATCGAGGTATCGCCCGGTCTGGTCAGCGATGAAGATGCCGTCGCCGGCCCCCTCGAACAGGGCGCGAAAACGCTCTTCGCTGTGCCGCAATTCCGCCTCAGTCCGCTTACGGTCGGTGATATCCCGAATGCTGGAACGATGCCCTATATGTCGCCCCTGGTCGTCATAGATCGACTGTGCGACTACGGCCCCCCAGGCAATGCGGCCGTCCTTCCTGCGTATTCGGAACTCCAGAGGTGATTCCACCGTCTTGCCCTGAAGGGAGTTGCGAAACGCCGCCTGCATCTTGGGCCAGTCCTCTTCAACGATCAGGGGCCTGGGAAAGTCACGCATGGCCATGACTTCCTGCCGGGAGTATCCGGTCAGTCGTTCCACGGCCGGGTTGACCCAGAGGAGTTTGCCATCGGGACCTACCCAGTTTTCCCAGTCATATGTGTAGTCGGCGATAGCGCGGAACTTCTCTTCACTCTGCCGCTCCAACTGCCGCAGTCTGTCTTCGAGGCTCTTTCGCCGCCGCCGGGCTTTGAGTTGACCGTGGAGCCGCCGATTGCGACGCCGGCGCCCCAAGACGATCATACTCAAGACTGCCACCAGGAACACGCTGGCAAGGATAATGCCGGTTGTCAGAGACTGCGCCGGCGGGGGGGCGTACGCGCCTGCGATTCCAGTGCTTGTCCAGAGGAACACCGGCATGGTGCCGCCCTCACCAGCCAGATAACCATCGGCGCAGCTTGGCCTCTCTTTATTGCCCATGACCGGATGCTTCCTGAAGACTCGGCGCAGATATCCTTCCAGCGAGCAGTTTTCGCGATCTTTCTCAATTATAGCGACTCGAAATGCGCGGGTAATGAGACGCCGTGCCGCCCCATTTTCTGACGGCGCCTTGGAACCATGCAGGGCTCGCAGACAGTTAATTGCCGGCAGGTTGGGTGGCGGCTGGTTTGGTCGTTGCGCTGCCTTTGACGGTGTAGGTCAGGGCGGGGAGGGAATCGAACTTCTCTCCGGACTGGAGCATGAATTTGATGTCCACCGCCGGTCCGTCGACGGTCACCACCGTGTAGCCCGGGCGCCGGCTGCGGTTGATGATCAAGCGCGGCTTTAAGCCGGGGATGGGGTTGCCGACGTACTTGCCCGGCCAGATGTAGAACTTGCGCCCGGCGGTTGGGCAGATCACCTGGAAGAAATCATCGTCGAGGCTCTTGCCCTGCGGGTCGGCCGCGGTGTCGTTCAGGGCCGTCACATTGGCCAGGTGCATGTGCCCGCAGAAGTACGTGCGGGCCCCGGCGGCGCGGAGCATCGCCACCAGCGGGTTGCGGATGGCGGGATAATTGTCCAGCGACTCGGTGTGCTCGACCCGCTTAACCTGCGTGTGCGAAAACGCAAACACGTGCGGCTGAGTGTTGGCGTCGAGCTGCTTCTTCAACCAGGGCAGGTTCACCGTCATGGTGTCCAGCTTCGTGTAGCACTCCAGGCCGATGAACTTGGCGTTCTTGTGATCGACCGAATACGTGCAGCCCTTCTCGCCGTCGGGGCCGTTGGCGGGCATGGCGTACGGGCCGGAAAACACCTTGTTCCACACGGCGGGGCCCCAGGGGCGGTATTCGTTGGGGCCGGTGTCGTGGCTGCCGCGGATGGCGTAGACGGGAATCTTAGCCTCGTACACCGGCGCCATCGTCTTGCGAAACGTCATCAACTGCGATTCCAGCCCCGCCTCATCGCCGGCGCCTTGCACCAGGTCGCCGGTGAAGAGGACCAGGTCCGGCTTGATGTTGGCCGCCACGTCTTTGGCCACCGCTCCACAGGTGCGCGTACTGACGCCGTTTTCGTTATCGTCGCCGCCGGACTGGCTGTCGGACATCACCACGAACTTCCAAGGTGCAGCCGTAGCGTCGAAGGCGGGCGACACGGCAGCGAGAACCAGCAAGAGGAAATACGGGACCGTTCTTTTCACGATCATTCTCCAGTAAGTTCGTCGCTGCCGTGCCGCGGTGCCTTTGAGGTTACTTCACTCGTGTGATCGTCAAGTTCTCGATCTTGGTCATGTCTGCGCCCCAGTGGGCGACGGGGTCGAGCACCAGGCGGATAAGTTGTCCGTCGGCCACGGTGATGCTCTTGGCCTCGAACTCGATCGAGGCTTCGCCCTTGTCGCCGAAGGCCTTTTCAGCCACGGAGGCGCCCTTCTCGCCGCCCTTGGCGACCTCGACTCGGAGCTTGACGCCGTCGGCGGTGGTGACGGTCATGTCGGTGGCCTTGCATTTGAGCGAGTATTCACCCGCGGGAACCTTGAAGGTCATCGCCACGCTGCCGGCGTTTGTCTTCTCGGTGTAGGGATGCATGATGATGCAGTTGGCCTTGGTGTCGCCCCAGACGCCTTCGCCGCGGCCGTCCCAGTCCGTCATGAAGATCCAGCCTTCGGTATCTTTGGGATTGGGCAGCCACGCGCCGATGGGGCCGCGCACCTTGCCCTGGTGGCCGCGCCGGGCCTTGGGGTCGCGGATGCCGTTGGCTCGCTGATCGGCGCTCATCGTCGCGGTATTGAGGCTCAGCCGCATGTATGTGCCGGCCGCGTGGCCCAGCTCGAACCAGGCGCCCAGCGTGTCGTCATCGGTATTGCCCTTGGCGTCGGGTCCGTCGCCCTTGGGGTCGGCCACTTCGGCCGGCGTGGGGGAGTACGTGTCGCCGACCTTGGCCAGCTTCGGCGCAGCCGTCTTTTCGTCGGCCGCATTGCTGATCATCCCCGCCGCCAGAATCACGGTCGCCGCGACAGCGACCGCACAAAACAACGACC
The DNA here is from genome assembly GCA_039683615.1 of Phycisphaerae bacterium. GTDB lineage: Bacteria > Planctomycetota > Phycisphaerae > SM23-33 > SM23-33 > JAJFUU01. The sequence continues at coordinate 207,716 of JBDKRA010000011.1, read as the reverse complement.
AATTCATCCGCTTGCCCATGGAAATCTCCTTTTCCAGTTCGTGCCCCGGCCGACGCGGCCGCCGGGCATCATATGTTGCGATATATCTGTAACACGCCATGTAGGAAAAGCGTCCGCCAAAAGCAGCATGTGCATCTTGCCCATAAGTAGCAAGAGGGCCCCGCCCGTGCTCCCTGAACCTGCGCGGTCAGGGACACGCACAACGGAGTTGTGCGTGGCACCCGGATCCGTTCTTCTCAAACCGCTTGGGGAAGTCCTTCTGCAGGCCGATCTCGCTGGTGTCGATCGACTTGATGCCCAACTTCAGCGCCGGCGAGTTCGCCTTGAGGCGGTAGTCGTGAGCGGCCGCGTCTACAAAAAGCGGGTCGGCCACGATGCTGTTCTTGTCGAAGCCTTTGCCGCCCCAGGCTCGCCATGCCGGCAGAGTCTTGACCGGCACGTCGCCGCCCATTGCGACGGGCTTGCCGGCGTTCCAGAAGACGTTGTGGTCGCTGGCGGCCACACGGTCGTTGCTCCAGGTCCAGAAGTGGTAGGGGACCGCCTTGGGGTTCTGCAGCACGATAATGTTGTGCGTGTAGGCGTGGTGGTCGCATCGCTCGTCGGCCATGAACATCGAGCGGATGGCGCAGTCGTTGTTGGCCGCGACGATCAGGACGTTGTTGTCGATCACGTTGCCGATGCCCTTGACGAAGATCGGCTGATTGAGCGTCTTGCCGCCGACGTTATAGATGATGTTGTTGGTGAGCGTGAAATAGTCCGTCGCGTCGTCGAGGTACATCCCGCTCTGCAGGTCGTGGCTGAAGCCGCCGATGCCCACGTCGTGGATCAGGTTATGGTCGTAGACGTTGTCGCGCCCGGGGCCCCACGACTCCATCGCGCCGGTGTCCTGGCTGTCCTGGTTGACGTGGTGGATGTGGTTGTACGCGATCAGGTTGTTGCGCGAGTGCAGGAACGTGTGGCGGTTCTCGAACGTCACGCCGGCGACCTGCGTCTTGAGCACCTGGTATCGCGTGCCCTTGATCGTCGTGGCGTAGCGAGGCATGTCGTGAATGTGATTGTGCAGCACGCGGTTGTGCCCGCTCTGGCTGATCGACACGCCGTACCCGTGGCCGATCAGGCGGCCGCAGTGGTGAATGTGATTGTTGACGATCTCGTGGTGGTGGTTCACGTCGGCCTGGCCCGGGCGCAGGCCCGAGAGGTTCACGCCGTGATGACCGCATTGGCGAATCTCGTTGCCCCGCACGACGACGCGCTGGGCGTGGCCGTGGATGCTGATCCCGCACAGGCCCGCATTCTCCACCAGGCACCGCTGCACCGAGCAGTCCTCGACGCCGTCGAACATCATCGCGTGCTCGTTGGCCACTCCGATGTCCAAGTCCGCAAAATGAACGTTGCGAACCGCGGCCCCCTCGCGACCGCGAATTTCGATCACGTGCTTCGCCGCAGGAATTACCATCGTCTGTTTGTCGATGGGCCCGTCAGCGGGCCAGGCGTAGACGACGCCGGCGGCTTGGTCGATCACGCACTCGCCCGGGGCCGTCAGCAGGTCCAGAACGTTGCGGACGAAGAAGCGGTTGTTGCCCGAGATGGTGATCGCCTTGCCCGCCAGGGTGATCTTGTGCTTGGCCGCGTCAATCGACTTGATCGGTTCCTCGCGGCTGAACCAGTCATTCACCGGCCAGAGAAAGACGCGGCCGGTCTTGATATTCCATGCGCCGCAATCGAAGTCGCCGGCGTGGAAGATCAGCGAGGACGTCTTGTTGCCGCCGTCGGTGCGGAAGTAGCCTTTCTTGGGCAGCCGCGCCAGTGTCATCCGCTTGCCATTTTCAAACAGTTGCAGCGCCTTGCAGTCCTTGGGCAGATCGGCTGCAAAGATGTCGCCCTTGTGCCGCCGCCACTGCGTCAATTGCACACCGCCGACAAGCCGCGCCGTCTCGCCCGGGGCGGAGCAATACGTGATGGAATGCTCCGCCGTGCCGGAATCTTCCGCCCCCAGCGTCAGGCCGTCAGGCAGATAATACGTGCCGCTGCGCAGATAGACGGTAACGGACTGCTTGAGCCCCGCCGCCACGAGTTTCCGCGCCGCGTCGCGCGCCCGCGCCGGCGTGGCGAAGGATTTGTCCTTCGTGCCGGGGTCGGAGTCGTTTCCGGAAGAAGAAACGTAGAACTCAGTTGTTGCGGCCATGGCGGGGACTCCGTATAGCACAAGCAGGATGGCGATGCGGACGTGGAGCATGGAACTTCTATTTCCTGTTCAGGGAGCACGGGCAAGATGCCCGTGCTACTTATGGGCGAGACGCCCATGCTACTTCAGTTTGGGCTGACCAGCGCCGAGGCGGGAACTGGGGCCTCGGGGGCGGTGGCGGTTTTCCAGGTTACCGAGAGAGTCTCGTCGGCGACATAGTCGAAGTAGCCCATCTTCAGCGGGTGCAGGCCTGCTTTGAGGGCGACTGTGCCGCTGCGGGTCTGCGGGCCGTGACGGCCGCCGTTGTCGACCACGCAATCCTTGCCGATCCACAACTTCGCGCCGTCGTCGGCGGTGACGCTGAAGGTGTACACGCCGTCGGCGCTGATGCGGATGTATCCGCTGAACAGCATCGCGAAGTGGTCCTTGCCCTTGCCGGGACTGATGTCGAATGTGTCGCAGCGGCCGGTCTTCTCGGCCTTGAGCGTCTCGAAGTCCGGAACGTCCTTGGCGTCTTTGGCGTCATAATAGCCGAACTTCAGCCCGCTCTTGACGTCCGTCGCCGTCACCGGCGCCAGCCACTCCAGCACGCCTAGGCGCTTGGAGACGACCTTGCTGGGCTCATCCTTGGAGTTGAAGGCGACTGCCTTGACGGTGGCGGCCTTGTCCAGCGGCACCGGCTGCGTGTAGCGCAGCGAGTTCTTGGTGGGCTCCGAGCCGTCCAGGGTGTAGAAGATCTGCTGTTTCATCGCGGGAGCGAAGATCTTGATCATGCTCTTGCCGACCGCAGTCGTCTCGGCGGGGGCGATCCACGGCGAGCGGCGGGGCAGCACGCCGCCGGCGTACATCGGGCGGCGGGCCATGTTGAGGAACTTGTCGGCGCCGGAACTCTTGATGCCGTAGAAATGCTTCGAGTTGAGCACGTCGAAGACGAAGATTGTGCCGTCGTCCATGTGCACTTCGTTCCACGCGTGGGCTCCGCCGCCGCCGAGGTAGCCGCGCGTGATGGCCACGTTCAGCCCGGCCTCGTCGCCAAGCACCTTGAACATCAGCGACTGGTGGCGGCAGACGCCGTCGTTGCACAGATCGCCCACGTCGCCGATGAGCACGCCCTTGCCGCCATACTTGCCGTCGAGGGCGTCGACGTTGCGCAGCGGCGTCACGCGGTCTTTGCGGTGGCCCATGATGTAATGGATGTGCTTCTGGATGCGCAGGGCACGCTCCTGGGGCTTGAGGGCCAACAGCTCGGGGCTGCGGGCGAACTTAAGCGACTCCTGCAGACGCTTGTCCTTGACGCGGTCGACGACGAGGATCTCGCGGCTGCTGGTGACGCGGCCGCTGGACTGGATGCCCATCCCGCGTCCGCCATCGACGTAGCCGTCGGGGATCGGCACGCCCGGCGAAACCGCGTGCTCGTGGCGGAAGAGTTCCGTCACCTCGCGCGCCTCGGGGCGCAGGACGGGGGACGGGTCGATCAGGAATGTCGGCGTTTCAGCCAGCGCCGCCAGCGGCAGGGCCAGCGTCGCCGCGATCATCGCTGCAAGCATCCAGTTCAATCGTTTCATCACACGGTCACCTCGTTGAGGAGTAACGCTCCAAAGGCGAACTATGGAGTGCGGCAGCAGCTGCCGCACTTCACATTACTGTAACCCCGCCGGCGCATAAAAGACCGCCGCGATCTGCGAGAACGCGGCGGTCTTGTGATGGCTGCACTCGTTTTGAAACGGCTATCTCCTGCGGCGGATCAAGGCTGCCAGGCCGCCCAGAACCACCAGGCTCATCGTCGCCGGCTCGGGGACGACCGTCAACAGGATGTCGTGACCTGAATCGCCCAGGCTCAACGTGCCATCGAAGCTCCCGATCTTGCCACTGAGAGTTGCCCCCAGCGTGCCGCTGATGGCCGCGCCGGTATCAAACAGCGCGATGCTGATTAATATGCCGGTGGCGCTGGCTGCGGCCATGCGCAGGCATCCCGTGCCGACAGTGAGCCTCTCCCTGCTATCGCCGCCGGGAGCGAGAGTGGTTCTTGTGGACAACAAGGCCGCCGGCAGGATGGCCGCCGAGTCGCTGCTGGGCCGCGGGTTCCGCCACCTGGCGTTTGTCGGGGGTTCAGGACACCCCGAATGCAAGCAACGGCTGGAGGGATTCCTTCAAGCCGCCCGCAAAGGCGGAGCAGCGGTGATAGAAGATGACTTCTTATCCTCGCAGCGCCACGATGCCCTGGCCCTGGGGCGGCGAATCGCGGCGTTGCCTCGGCCGCTGGGCATCATGGGATTCAGCGATGGGACAGCTCGCATGGTGGTTGATGCGTGCGGTCTTGCCGGGTTGGCCGTCCCCGAAGAGGTCGCCGTCATCGGAATGGGAAACGACCCAGTCATCTGCGAGTCGTCGTCTGTCCCGCTTTCCAGCGTTTGCGTGGATTACCATCAGTACGGCTACCAGGCCGCCAGGCTGCTCGACGACCTGATGTCCGGCCGGCGCGTGGCGAAAAGTCCGATGCTGATCGAACCCTCCGGCGTGGCCGAGCGTCAGAGCACCGACATCCTGGCCGTGCCGGACGTGCGTGTCGCGCGGGCTTTGAGGCACATCTGGCAAGACTACACCAATCCGCGGCTTGGTGTGGGTGACATCGCCGTAGCGGCGGGGATGTCCGTTTCGGCGTTGAACAACGCTTTCAAACTGCACCTGGGCACGCCGGTGGGCTGGCAGATCCGCCACAAGCGATTCTCCCGCGCGATAGACCTTCTGGCCGGCAGCCAATACAAGGTCCACGAGATCGCGGCCACGTGCGGCTACCGTGATGAGCATCACCTGCGATCGACCCTGCAGGCGCAGACGGGCCTGTCGCCGCGGGCATGGCGGAAGAAGAACCGCAACGACGCTGCCGGCGCTTGATGGGCCCTGGATGCCTGTCGCCATGCCACCCGCCTCTGCCTACTTCAGGCCGAAGACTTCTGCCTTCTTCACGGTTGCCGCACCGCCGTCAGCGAAGAACGTCACGCTTTCGACGGCGTCGACCTTGAGGGCCTTGGCCAGGTGGTGGCGTTTGTTGGCGTAGAAGTCGATCCTCGCTCCGTCGATCAGGACGTTCCACAGCAGGGTCTTGCCGTCGTAGTCTTCCCAGCCGGACGGAACGGGCACGCCGGCTATTTCAATCTGCGTGCCGGTCCAGACGATCTCGACGGGCTTGGGACTGGCGGCGATCTTGATGCCGACTTTACTTGCCGTGCCAGGGGTCAGTTCCATCGCGATGCGCACGCCCTTGGCGCCAGGCGTGGCAATCGGGGCGGCCGCGCCGGAAAGCGATTTCGTCGCCAGCGATTGCGGGGCAACCTCGCGCGCCTTGGACGTGCCCAGCACGGCAGGCATCTTGGCCAGCGAGCAGCGCTTGATGTGATGGTCGGGGCCTTTGTAGCCCAGGCAGAACTCACCCAGCGTAAAGTCGTTCTCCTGCACGATGATGAGATTGCCGCCGGCCATGAAGTTGATCGCCGTGACGGCCGGGACGCCGCCGAAGTTGTAGAAGCGGTGCTCGTGATTGTGCCCGCCGAAAACGTGCGCAACCTTATATTTGGCGATCAGGTCGTAGTACTTCTGGCAGCCGGTGGGAAAATGCACGAACGCGAAGATGCGCGTGCCGGGCTTGACGGCCGCGAGGTCCTTCTCCAGCCAGTCCGCGGCCACTTGCGGCACTGAGCCGTTGACGTCCTCGGGGATCGAGGGGTCCATCCAGTCCAGGCCGACGAAGTGCACGCCGGCGTAATCGAACGACCAGCGGATGGCGCCCATGTTCGTGGTATACGAACCGTTGCCGGCGACGGGCGTCTGTTCAAGTCGGTGGACGCCATGGCCGCCGACGATGTCGTGATTACCCGGCACGGTCATCACAGGTACAACGAACTTTGCGGCGTTTGCCGCCAGGCGGGCGGTGGATTCGACATCCCCGGCGCTGTCGCTGGTGTTGATGCAGAACCGCAGCAGCGGCTTGAGCCGCCCGGCGGCCGGGCCGATCAGGTTGTACGTGGCGCCGGCGGCATGGTCGTCGCTGACGTGCATGAACGCAAACGGCAGCGCCTGCTTCTCCTGCCGCAGGCCGAAGTTCACGTGCGCCGCGTCTGTGATCTGGTCCAGCCGCGCCCACCACTTGCCGCTGGGCCAGGTCTCGCTGGGCCAGTTGATCGCCACCACGCGCGAGCCCGCCTGGGGGGTCGTCGGGTCCGGGGCGATCTTGACCGTGTACGTTCCGTCGGCCGCGCTGGTGACGATGTTCACGCCGTCCGTCACCCGCACGCCGGCCAGCGGCTTCTCGCCGGCGTCCAACTTGCCATTGCCGTTGGCATCGAGATAAACCACGCCCGAGACAGCCGCCGGCACGTCCGCGGCCGCGGCGAAACGCACGGCCAGAGCCACAACACACATCAGTAACACAAGTCGCTTGGTCACGTAAGCCTCCTTCAAAGGCGGGCGCAAGTGCGCCAACGGGTCCGAGGTCTGGAAGGTATAACACGCGAAATGCTGGTATTCCTCTGCACTTGCGCGAGAATCGAGCGCCTGTCTAATGAATCAAGCTACCTGCCCATCCATTGGCGGTCTTACATCTTGAACTGTTTGGTCGTCTCGACCAGTTCTACGATGTTTTCGATCGGGGTCTCGGCGGGCAGGTCGCAGCCGGTGGACATGATGAAGTTCTTGTAGGGGCGCATCGCTTCGAGCAGGGCGGTGGCGTCCCGGCGGACTTTCTCGCGGCCGCCCTGGAGCATCGTGCCGACGGGGTCGACGTTGCCGATGAGCACCACGTCGCCGGGCAGGCGGGGCATGATCTTCTCGAAGGGGACCATCGAGTCCAGGCTCAGGCCTTGCGCGCCGGTGCGGCACATGTTCTCCAGCAGGTGCGAGGTCTGCCCGCACACGTGCAGGATCGTCCGCGTGTCGAGGTGGCGAACGACGTTCTCGAGGCTGCGGCCGGCGAACTCCCAGTAGGCGCTGGGTGAGAGGATGACCGACGTCGGGTCGAGGATGCAGATGGCATCGGCGCCGGCTTGCTGGAGCGACTTGGCGAAGTCGATGACGACGCGCTCGCAGAAGTTGACGGTGGCCTGGACGACCTCCGGGGTCTCGATGGTGGCCATGGCGATGTCGTTGGCGCCCATCATCAGCCCGGCCAGCGTGAAGGGGCCGATGACATACGCCCCGATGGGGATGTCGAGCTTGGCCTTGAGCAGCCGCGTGGTTTCGAGGAAGACCCACACGCGGCCGTCATAGACCGGGTCGATCACCTTGTACTGATCGAGGTCGGCAACGGCTTTGATCGGGTGCCACTCGACTGAGGCCGACTCGTCGATGGGGAACCGCACGGGCAGGCCCAGGGCGCCGGCCTCGATGGACAGGTCCATCATGGTAAAGAGCATGTCCGGTGCCGTCAGTTCCGTGAGCTTATACAGCGAGCGGGCCTGCAGCTCCGCGTTAAACTCGTTCTGCTTGACGGTCGAGCAGGTGAGATTGACGGCAGGATATCCAGCCAGCGGAACCACCAGCCGCCGGCCGGCCTGGCGAACCATGTCTATGAGCCTCATTCCTCTTTCTCCTATCGGGGGGGGAGACGGAGTATAGGGCGGGCACTGGAAGAATGGAAGAATAGAATGGTGGCGTCCCAATCCTATCACACCCAACCCGCTACGCCAACATCACGTCTAATTACGTAAGCGACCCCGGAACTCGTCGCCGAAATTGCCGTCAAGCCCGGCCAGACCGTCAAGAAAGGCCAGCTTCTTATCCGCCTGGACGACCAGGCCGAGCGCCTCAAGCTCGAGCAGATGAAGGTCCAAGCCGAGGACACCACGCGAGTCAAGGCCGCCGATGCCCAGCTTGCCCAGAAACGAGTGGACCTGGCCCGGATCACCGACCTCTTTGCCAAGAAGGTGGCCAGCCAGTTCGAGTTCGACTCCGCCAAGCTCGACGTGACCATCGCCGAACTGTCACTGGCCCTGGCCAAGCTCGAGCACGATCAGGACATCCTCAAGTACCAGGAGGCCAAGTCGCAGATCGATCGTATGTCGATCACCAGCCCCATCGATGGCCAGGTCGAAGACGTGATCGCCCAGGTCGGCCAGTCGGTGGACATCCAGGCCAAGATCATCACGGTGGTAGCCATCGACCCCCTTTGGGCCGACGCCCCCGTCCCCGTAGATCAGGCCGCCAACCTCAAGCTGGGCGAGGCCGTCAAAGTCGACTTCGGCAACGGCCGCGTGGTCGACTCCAAGATCATCTTCATCGCCGCCGTAGCCGACGCCGCCAGCCAAACCCGCACCATCCGCATCGAGATCCCCAACAAGGAAACAAAAGGCGGCGGAGATCATGTGATGATCAATTTCGGCACTGCCGTGGCAAAAACCTCTCAATAGTGATGTTTACTTCGCCGCCAGGGACGCCGTCCTCAGCCAATCCATAAAACCCTGTCGAAGATCCACTACAGGTCCGCCATCTACGGGAATTTTCACGATACTGTCTCTCGGCTCATTGTCAGCAGAAGGAAAGGCGAAAAATCCCTTTGGGTCGTCCCCTATGACAAAGTGTCCCTGTATGTGTATAGGTTGACTCAGGTTCGTCGGGGTCCCCCAAAGGCCGCAACCGCCTATTCTGATCCCATTGGCCATTGACAGGAGACGCCGGTATGGGAGTGGCAGGCCGAATGCCTCGATGTAAATGCTACATGACTCCGCATTTGCGAGGACGCAGGGCCCACTGCAGGTCTGTTGTGCTAGGCTGGATTCTATGGCTTCCAGAAGAAACCCGAACTCAGGAAACTCTTTTTCCTTTTGCCGCCAATACGGTAGTTCATTTGAACAAGATTGTGGCTCGCAGGAGTCAACATGAAATTCCTGCAACTCAAGATTGAGCCCGGGAAGCCTGATTTCCACTTCCTCAATTACTTCTCGAAGCTTTACTGTCACATTTGCAGGAGCGCCAGAACTGCTCCTGCAATTCCACCCTATAGTTACGTCCTTCCTGAATGGTAGTCGAAACTGTCCCCCAACAATCCGCTTTGGATGACACACAAGCTTATCCTCGGAAGCACACCTGGACCACCAGTCGGGCATGCGGGGCATGCGGAAGAGATTCACCCGCAACCACTCCATCATCTGATATCTTGCCGACAGATAGGGTGCAGATGGCACAGGAGAGGAAGCGACGGCACTATATAAAGCTCGTTCTAGTGGTAGCAACTTATTAGGGTCCGGCCTATGCCACCGATTTCTTAATGCACCCAATAGACCTTTCATGGGCTTTTCTCCGGCTCACTGAACAAGGTGTCAATCAAACTACTGGTTACCTTATAACTGCCATAAGCAACGCCAGCGCTAACGACCGCTCCAACCACTCTCTGGGTGGGGGATAGGCCAAACCACAGGGAAATCCGGGGACATCATATAGGTTTTCGCGTCCCCCATTTCGTCTTCTTAGCCTTTCGGCAGTTCTGGAACGACGACGCGTGGCAATCTGGCCATGCCCGCAACTCTACCCGCCACTCCCGCCCGCCGCAACCACAAAACATGTATGGTGTCCCCGGATTAGCCCAACCCGCTACGCCAACATCACGTCTAATCAAGTAAGGCGTCCCCGGAACTCCTCCACGGGGCAGTGTCCGGCCGTGGTTGCCGCGAATACTCTCTGAAGAAGTCTTTCACTACCTGCATGTGAGGCTTCCAAGAAACATCCTGAACGACAACGGTCAGGTACCGCTTGAGGCTATCGGCAGGCTGTAATGCGGCGTCATAGTCCTTGGCCGCTCTAGCCATCTGCAGGCTTTCTATCAGCATGTGAAGCAAGAAAGTGAAGTTTTCCTTGAGGTAATCCTTGTCGCCTGGGGTTCCACACCATGTCGCGAATGCTTCTGAAAACTTACCCTGTTGGAACAAAGCGCGGCTGTGCAGAAGACCGAACATCATCGCGTACCGCGTCTTGAGCCCCGAAATCTCTGTTCCCCGCTTGGCTACAGAGCAGACGCAGGCAAAATCTCCTCGAGCCCAGGCCAAATTGGCCTCAACCCAAGTTCGGTATTCCGGATCTGAAAGCACTTCGCTTCGACGGCTAAGAACCTGGAGATACACCTCGTCGTGAGCCAACCCCGCCAGATAGGTTGTCCAAATATAGTTTCGCTCGTGCCCTAGTAGTTCACGGATCTTACCATCCATCCTGAGGGCTTGGGCATATTGTTCCTCAGCAAAATATTTCCCCTCCAAACCTTCATAGGCCTCGATAGCGCAAGGCGATTGTTGAAACAACTTGCCCCATTTTTCTTGGATGGGTTCCAGCGCCTGTTCCGCTTCAGCCGCGGTTCGCTTTAGCGAGGTGACATGCCAATGCTCCACATCACCTTCGACTCGCCCGCTGTCAGTAATTGGGCGGTTCCGGGCGTGTCGGCCGTAGCAGACATTCAAAACCAATATTAGGCCGACTATCTCCAGAAGAATCAACGCAACCAGGACTGCTTTGCCGGTCTTGAAAGTTCCCGGGCCACCGTACTTATCTTGATGGTTGGCTCGCATGCTTTTGTTTCCTGGGGAGTTCCTGGGACGCCATAATGGTTTACTCGTCTTCTTGGTCTTTCGCGGCCGGCCGCCGGGGTTGGGGGCAACGTGCGTCCAAGGGCTGTCTTGACGAATCCGACCCCAACGGTCTGGCTGTATTCTCGCTGCGGCGAGGCGCCCGGGCAAGGTCCTGCTCGTCTTTTCGTCGCGCGCGGTGCAAGCTGTCGGCTCTGAGGTATCAGTTGCCAGCTGCCGGCTCATCGCTTTTGGTTGAATACCCGCTCTCCGGTTCGCGCCAGGGTCCGGGCCTGGCGGCCGGGGCGGCGGGTTTGGGCTTCTTGGCGCCGGCGGGCAGCCGGATGGTTCTGCGTCTCAGGGCGGGAGGGGCGGCCTGGGCCGGCGCGGGCTGGGCGACAGGCTGGACCGCAGCGCTGTGCGTGGGGGCGGGGGCAGGGCTGGCCTGCACGGTGGCGGGGCCCGCAGTGTCGGCGGGGCTGGCACAGGCGGCTATCGGGGTTGATTCGGCCTTGCAGTCCTTGTCGTCCTTTTGGTCCTTGGATTCCCCGGCCACAGCTTCGCCCTGGGCTTGCGCCTCGCCAGCCAGTGACTTTTCCGCAACTGCCGGCTTGGCCGATTCGGCCAGGAGGGTCTCGAGCAGGTCGGTGGGGCAATCGTCCTTGGGCAGGAGGAGTTCGAGGACGAACTCGCGGCATTTGCGGGCGGTTTCGCCGCTGCCGGTGAGCCCTTCGTTGACGTGGGCGCGCATGAGATCGGCGGCGCGGGCGACGGCGATCTCGTGTACGGCCTGCTGGCGGGCCTGGCGGATATCCTCGATGCGCTGCCACAGCTTGCGGCGGCTGTCGCCGCGGGCGATCTTGCCGACCATCGAGACGGTGATCCCGACGGCCGCGGCGACCTTGTCGTAGGGGGCACCGTCAGCGAGCATTTCAACCAGTTGGTTTTCATCGTAGCGTGCGGCCGTCATCGACATCGTCAGACTCCTTGAAGATTTCGGATTTCGTATTGCGGATTTGGGATCGCGGACTATCGGGCCCGGTGGCATGGCGACCCACGAGAAACCCAAACGTGTGTCGCCATGCAACCCGTCTCTTCTTCCCTCAGCGAGCAAGCGGCTAATTTGATCCCTGGAGTTGGGCCACAGAGACACAGAGCTAACAGAGTCAGGAGAAGCCTAAAGCGGGGGCTGGTGTGTCTTATACCCATCTTCTCCGTTGTTCTCTGTGTCTCTGTGCCCAATGTCTTAGTGTGAAGATGGTGGCTATCTGTGCGTGCGGCTCGGCGGGCGGCGGTACTGATCAGGACGGGAACGAACCAATCTCCGATATCCGCAATCGCTTGACGCAATGCCCCATAGTCTGGAAACAAAAGAAGCACCAGACAGGCTGGTGCTCCGTAATTCCTTCCGTCACTTCTATTATAGTCAGTGGACGGGGCGGCGGAGAAATATTCGCGACGCTGGAAATTGTTTTGCACTGGCGCAGCGGGAAAACGGGGGTGGGGCAAAACAAGAAAAAGATTTTTCTGAAAAAGGACAGGTGGTTTTTGTGAAACTCGAACAAAAAGGCGTGGGCGAGAAAAGCCGCGGTGGGGGCCTCGAAGAAAGAAGTAAAACCGGCACTGGAAAGACTCCTTCCTGCAAATCGCTGTGAAAAGTACAACAAAGTGCAAGAAAGTGGAACCGCCGGCGGGGGGGGCACATTCCTGGTATTTGGCGGCTAATCCTCCGGATTGGCGGGTTCAATTTCTGTACGCTGCGCGACCGGCGCAAGCGGCCCAAGCGAGTACATGATGATGAAGAACGCGTGTATCGTTGTGCTGTCGTGCCTTGCGGTATCGGCTTTCGCGCGGGGCGAGGCGCCGGCGGTGGTCAAGGGCGTCGTCTTCATGGACGCCAACGGCAACGGCAAGTTTGACGCCGGCGAAAAGCCGCTGAGCGGCCTGCGCGTCAGCGACGGGGTGGACTTCACCACCACCGGCGCCGACGGATCGTACAGCATCACAATCGCGCCGGATCGCGTGATCACGTACGGCGGCGCGCGGGTCGTGTCGCTGAGCTGGCCCAGCGGCATGTGGCCGAGCGGGCCGTGGTGGGCGCGGCTGGACCAGATCGCCGACGCGACGCACGTGGACTTCGGTCTGCGCGAGGATAAGCAGTCGCTGCCCTTTACGCTGCTGCACATGTCCGACGACCACGGCGGCGGATGGGCGTATAGGAACATCGCCCCGCGCATCAAGGAGCTGCCGGGCATCAAGCTGTGCTTCAACACAGGCGACATGGGGTACGCCGGCCCGGATGGGGCCGACGCGATGTTCGCGGGCCTCAAGAAGGTGGGGCGGGACTTCCCCGTGCCGATGCTGTTTACGGCGGGCAATCACGACATGGTCAAGCAGGTGCCCAGCGACAGCGGCCCGCTGGCCGGTGCGGGCGGATTCACGAAGTACCTCGGTCCGATCCGCTGGTCGTTCGATTACGCCGGCGTGCACTTTGCCTCCATCGATTGGTGGGACCCGGACATCAAGGAGCACGTCGAGGGCTCGGCCCCGCCGATCGCCGCGGCGTGGCTGGACAAGGACCTGTCGGCCGTCAAGGCCGGGACGCGCACGATCCTGCTGATCCACTTTCCCTCGGGCTGCCGGCAGTACTATGACGTGATCGCCAAGCACAAGGTCTCGCAGATTTTCGGCGGGCACAATCACCGCCACGCGTTCTACAGCGACGCCGGCATCCCGGCCGTCACGACCGTCAACCCCGAGACCAGCGGCAGCGGCAATCTCTGCGTGGTCACCCAGAACGCCATCGACGTGGTCTTCTATTGCAACGGCGGCAAAGGCGGGCCTAACTACCACGGCAAACTCTGCGGCCTCAGTTCGCGGTGGGCGTATAAGGACATGCCCGTCCCGACGGGCACGCCGGGCAAGGCGCAGTCCGTCACGGACGTGACGCTCGATGGCGCCACGAAGGGCATCGACGCCGGTGTGGCGCAGGGCGTGAAGATCGTTGCTGAGTTCGTCCCCGGGTCCGCCAAGCGAGTCGGCCTGCGACTGGGCGCCGCTGAGAAGATCGAGATCACCTTCACCGGCCAGACGCTCGATGCCGCCGGCGCGCCGATCCCGTTTGTGCTCCTGCCTTGCGATGCCCGAACCGTCAAGCTGCAGGTCACCATCGGCGGGGGGCTGATGCTCCTCGAGGCCAACAGCCGCATCCGCATGGCCAGGGCCAAAGCCGTAAAGGTCGACAACCCCGCCGCCGTCACGCTCTTCGCCGAAGGCGGCAAAGCGGAGTTCAAGAAGGTTGAGATCACCGCGCTGAAATAGGCACTGGCGAACATGCGGCCGCGGGGGGCGTAGAACTGTTGCCGACTGCATGAAACAACAATCGCAACCTGCTTGCCAATGGCGTGTTGAAGTATACAATCAGGGTTTCCGCCCTACGCGGATGGATCGCCGTGGTACCGGGCGAGTGCGTGACCGCCAGTCGTCGCCGGCGGCAGGTGGCAAACAGGACAGGGAGTCAAAGTGATGACCAAGCGTTCTTTGGCGAATGGATGGACCGGTTTCTGCTTTGCTTTGTCGGCCGCTCTGCTGGCCGCGGGCCCGGCTCCTGCTCAGGAGACCGACGCCAAACCCGCCCCCGTGCAGGAGGTGAAGTCCGATGCGGCCATGAAGCAGTTGATGGCCGCCAGCGGGCTCTTCGACAAGGGCCTGTACAAGATGGCCATCACGGAATACGAGGCATTCCTGGCCAAGTATCCCACGCACGAAAAGGCCTCGGCCGCCCGCTACGGTCTGGCCGTGTGTCACTATCGCCTCAAGCCCCCGGCGTACGCCGAGGCGGCCAAGGCCCTCAACGAGCTGGTCAAGGACAAGAAGTTCTCGCAGCGCGACGAGGCGCTGGCCGTGCTGGGGCACTGCCTGCTGGCGACCAAGCAGAATGAACAGGCCCTGGCTGCCTTCGACGATCTGCTGGAAAACCACGCCAAGAGCAAGCACGCCGAGCTGGCGGCGCTGAACCGCGCGCAGGTGCTGTTTCTGCTGGAGCGGCCCAAGGACTCGCTGGCGGCGTGCGAGAAGTTCCTCAAGGACTTTTCCGGCAGCAGCCGCAAAGGCGCCGCCGAATACTTCATGGCCTGCTCGCAGTCGGCTCTGAAGGATTACGCCGGCAGTGAAAAGACCCTGGGCAAGTTCATCTCCGACAACAAGAGCTCCTCCTACGCCGCTGACGCCACGCTGCTGCTGGGCCAGGCGATGGAGAATCAGAACAAGCTCGACGGCGCCGCCGAGCAGTACCGCAGCTTCCTCAAGATCGCCCCAGACCCCCGCAAGGGCGAAGGCTATTACAGCCTGGGCCTGGCGCTGTACAAGGCCGGCAAGTTCGCCGACGCGGTGACCGAATTGAGCACCGCCGTCAGCAAGTACGGCTCCGACTCGTACGCTCCGGCCGCGCGCCTGCAACTGGGCCTGGCGCAGCTTGGCGCGGGCCAGATTGCCGATGCGCGCAAGATGCTCGAGCAGGTCGTCGCGAATGACCCGCAGCGCTCGCGCAAGGCCGCGTACTGGCTGGCGCAGTGCGACATGACCGAGAAGAAGCACGACGCGGCGCGGCAGGCGCTGCTCAAGCTGGCGGCGATGACCCCGCCGCCGGAGAATCTCCCGGCCATTCAGTTCGACGCCGCCCTGTGCGCCATGGAGATGGGGCAGTTCGAAGTGGCGGCCAAGGAATTCGCGTCGTTTGCCGAGAAGAACTCTGGCCACGCCCAGGCGCCCGACGCGATGTATCGCCAGGCGTTCTGCCTGCACAAGCTCACGCAGTTCGACGCCAGCAACACGCTGTGCGAGAAGATTCTCAAAGGACCGGCCTCATCTGTCACGACCCCGACGACCGAGCTCTCGGCCGAGAACCTCTTCCTGATGAGCAAGCATGCCGACGCGGCGAAGCTTTTCGAGAAGCTCATGGCCGGGGCCCAGGGCGCCCGCCAGCAGCGGCTGTCGCTGCGGTTGGGGCAGTGTGCGTTCCTGGCCGGCGACTACAAAAAGGCCGCCACGATCCTGGCGCCGATCGCGGCCGACGCCGCCGCGGCCAAGGATGAGAACCTGCGCGAAGCCGCGTTCTATCTCGGCGACGCACAGATCCAGTTGCAGCAGTACGCCCCGGCCGCCAAGTCGCTCGAGACGTACATCGCCTCGGGCGGCACGCTCAAGGAGGAAGCGACGTTCAAGCTGGGGCTTTCCCACAGCCGCGCCGGTCATACCGACAAGGCCGAGAAGACTCTGGCGACGCTCATCGATCAGCCGCTGGGCTCGCCGTGGGTGGCCCGATCGCTGCTGGCGTACGGGCAGTTGGCCTACCAGAAGCTCAAGCAGTCCGACAAGGCCGCCGACGCCCTGAACAAGGTGCTCGACCCCAAGGCCAAAGCCCCGGCTGATGTGCTCCCGGCGGCAATGTTCCTGCTGGGATGGATCGACTTCGACGCCAAGAAGTACGACGCGGCCGCGGCACGATTTGGCAAACTCGTGGCGGATTATCCCAAGGACGCCTTGGCCGCCGACGCGGCGCTGCAGCAGGGCATCTGCGCCAAGGAATCCGGCAAGACTGACGAGGCCATCAAGCTCCTCAAGACGTTCATCAGTTCGTATGACTCCTCGCCGCGGGTGAATGAAGCCAGGTTCATGCTGGCTGAATGCCTGGCCAAGAGCAACAAGCATGCCGAGGCTATCGAGATATTCAACGCACTAGCTGACAAGAAGCAAAGCGTCAGCGACGTGGTGCTGTACAACCTGGCCTGGTCGCAGCGCGCCGCCAAGGACAACGCCAAGGCCGTCACCGCGTACAAGCAACTGCTCTCGCAGTTCCCCGGCAGCAAGCTGATCTCGCCGACGCGGACAGAACTGGCCGAACTGCTCTGCCTTGACAAGAAGTTCTCCGAAGCGGCCGCTCTGGCCGAAAAGGTTCTCGCCGACCGCAGCGCCGACGCAAAGACAAAGGCCATCGCCCAGTACCGCCTGGGGCTGTGCTACAACGAGATGTCCGAACCCTCCAAGTGCGCCAAGGCCTTCGCCGAATTTCTCAAGACGTATCCCGACAACGACCTGGTGCCCGCCGCAATGTACCAGGCCGGCGTGGCCTGCACGGCCGCGGGCGAACTGGACAAGGCTGAGGAACACTATACCACCCTGATCAAGAAGTTCGAAAACGACAAGCTGGTCCCGGTCGCGCGGCTGAAGTTGGGTGAGGTGCAGGCCACCAACGGCAACTACAAAGCCTCGGCGGCGACCTACCAGGACTTCCTCGACAAGCACAAAGGCAACGAGTACGGATATCTCGCGCGGTTCGGCATCGGCTGGGCGATGGAAAACCAGAAGAAGTACGACGATGCCCGCACGTGGTACACCGCCGTGATCGAGGCACACAACGGCGAGACTGCCGCGCGGGCGCAGTTCCAGATCGGCGAGTGCTATTTTGCCCAGGCCAAGTACGCCGAGGCGGCGCGGGAGCTGCTGAAGGTGGACATTGTCTACGCGTACCCTCAGTGGTCGTGCAAGGCGTTGTACGAGGCCGGCAGGGCGTTTGAATATCTCAAGCAGTACGACGAGGCCCGCGCGCAGTACACCACGTGCGCGGAAAAGTATAAAGACCAGGACAGCACCGCCCTTGCGAAAAAACGCCTGGATAATCTGCCCGGCGCGAACCAAAACCCCTAACGTGCGTCAAAGAGCTCAGACCCAAGCGCAGGAGTATCCATGATTACTAGCCCCTTGCTGCAAAAGAAACCGCCAATGTGGCTGCTGGCGACAACCGTATTGGCCATCGTCGCGACGGCCATGTTCAGGCCTTCGGACGCGCAGGCCCAGGCCGCCCGCACCGCCGCCAAGCCCGCCGTGGCTGGCGCCGCCGCACAGCCGGCCGGTCCGGCCAAGACGACCGTCACCTCGCAGCCGGCGGCGCCGCAGATGACGCATTACGAGTTGTTTATACGAGGGGGCTTCTTCATGATCCCCATCGGTCTAAGCAGCGTCTTTGGCTTGGCGCTGATCATTGAGCGACTGGTGGCCCTGCGCCGCCGGGCGATCATCCCCAAGGGCTTCCTGGACAAGCTCAAGGCGGCGTTCAATCCCGTCACCGATGACCGCTCCAAGGGCATGGAGTTTTGCCAGTCGTGGGACTGCCCGATCAGCCGCGTGCTGGCGGCCGGCATAGCGAAGCTCAAAAAGGGCGAGGAGTCTGTCGAGCGAGCCATCGAGGACGCCGCCGCCGGCGAAATACACAAGCTACGCAAAAACATGCAGATGCTTTTTGCGGTGGCGGCGGTGGCCCCCATGCTGGGGCTGATTGGAACCGTCACGGGCATGATCACGGCTTTCGAGATCACCGCCCGCGCCGGCACGGGTGATGCGTCGAAATTGGCCACAGGCATCTATGAAGCCCTCGTCACGACGTACGCGGGCCTGCTGGTGGCCATCCCGACGCTGACCTTCTACTACTACTTCCGCGGCAAGATCGAGTCGATCGTGGCCGGGCTCAACAGCGCCTCGATCGAGTTCGCCGAGCACTACCTCTCCGGCGACGAGGATGCCCACGAGTTGGCGCCCATTGAGTTCAAGTGCAATGCCTGCGGCAAGGGCCTGCGGGTTCCCGCCGACCGGGCGGGTAAGAAAGGCCTGTGCCCCAAGTGCAAGGGCGTCGTCGTCGTGCCCGCGCTGGCGTAAAGGAAGACACCCATGAAAGTCATCGATAACCAGCACGAAGATGAATCATCGATCAACATGACGCCGATGATCGACATGGTCTTCCTGCTGCTGATTTTCTTCCTGGTGGCCACCACGATGGCGCGCACCGAGCGCGACCAGAGCGTGCAACTGCCCGGCAGCGAATCTGCGGCCCCGCTGTCGGCACAGCCTAAAGACACGGTCATCAACATCAGCCGCGACGGCGCCGTCAAGATCGGCGCCAAGAAGTATGGCGAATACGCCGATGGGTATGCCGCCATCGTGCCGGTGCTGGCCGAAATGGCCAAGGCGGACCCCGACCGCGAGTTCCTCATCCGAGCCGACCGCGAGTCGCTCCACGAGTACTTCGCCAAGGTTGTCGAGAAGGCCCACGAGGCCGGCATCAACAAGGCAAAGATCGCGTACTTGGTTCCCGCCGATATGGTCCAAAAGTAACCGCTGCGTGGCGTTGCCGGAAAGATAACATAATCAGGTGAGCCAGAAGAACAAAACCCAGTTCAGTTGGTCGATCTTTGCGGCCGCGATGATGGGCACGCTGGCCGTCGCCGTCGTCGTTTTCGGGGCATGGTTCTGGATCTCGCACTCTTCCGAGATCGGCGACGCGGCGTTCAAAGAGCGCATCATGCACATCTGGATCATGGTGGCGATCTTCCTGGCGATGCTGGGCGTGGGGCTTTACCTCCTGCCCAAGAAGCATGCCAATTGGATGAGCCCGATCCAGAAGGGCGTGGTGCTGGCGCTGTTGGCACACATCATCCTGATCCTCTTCACGCGGATCACCCAGGTGACCGTGATCATTCCGATGGCCGAAGTCGTCCGTGAGGCACCGACGGTCAATCTCCGCAGCGCTCCGGAACTGCAGGTCATGCAGGAGTCGCGCAAGCAGAACACGCCGCTGCCGATTCCCGATCCGATCAAGCAGCCCGAAAAGATCGAGACGCCCAAGCCCAAGACCCCGCCGCCCAAGACGCCTACCGTGGAAACACCCAAGACCCAGGAGCAGCCCAAGCCCCGCGAACTTGAGAAGCCCAAGGAAGAAGTCAAAAAGAGCGCCGAAGAACTCGTCAAGACCCAGGTCAAGACTGAGGTTCAGTCGCCCCAATTGGCTAAACAGAACCAGCAGAACCAGTTCAAGCAGAACGAAAACAAGCCCAAGACCGATCAGCGGCCCAAGGCAGAAATGGCCCAGACGCCGGAGGCCAAAGCCCAGGCGGAAATGGCCGACCGCAAAGTGCAGGCTGCCAAGGCCGAACTTAAGCAGATGGCCCCCGACGCCCAGGCGTGGCAGGCCAAACCCACCGCCGCCGAAAATGCCGTCAAGCCCTCCGCCGAGATCGCCAACAAGCAGATCGACGCCAAGGCCGGCTCGATCGAGGCGCAGCGCGTCGCGGCTGCCGAGAATGCCGTCAAGGCTGCCGGCGTCAGCCAGGCCGCTCCTAACGCCAGGCTCGCCGGCGAGACATCGCAGGCTGCCGGCGCGGCGCGGACCGTCGAGGTCTCGCAAGTGCCGGCGCAGGCGGGTGGGTCGTCCATGGCCGCCGCGCAGAGCGGCGCCAGCCGCGCGGGGGAGGCCTCCAGTGCCGAGCAGAACGTTTCCACACACCTTGAAGGTCTGCCCGGCACGCCGCAGATGCAACCGGGACTGCCTAGCACCCTGGCAGGCGGCCGTCGCATCAAGGGCAACCCCGAGGCCATGCCCTCCGCAGGGCAAGGCGGCGGCGAGAAGATCAGCAATCAGCAGCTTGCCAACGCCGGGTCGGCGGGAACCTCGAAAGGTCCCGGCGAGGTCGGTACCGGCGCCTTAGGCGTTCCGGCCAAGGGCGTGGGCGGTTCGTCCACGGCCGTGATTGAAGGCAACGCCGGCGGCCGCGTTGGACAGGAACTCGGCAGCGACGTTCAAGCCGGAACCTTTGTCGGCCCGGTAGTTCGCGAAGGCCCCGTGAATGTCGGAGTGCCCGGCGCCATCGGCGGGGGTGGACCGGTGCGTTCGACCGAAACCGCCGTTGGCCCCGGGGTCCCGGGCGGAACCGGCACGGCTGCGGCTCGCCAGCAGACCGGTGGGCCCCAGAGCACGCTGCCCACGGGCGCCGTCTCCGGTGCAGCGCCAGCCGCCCAGGCAGGCGCCGCGCGGGCGGGCTCGACCATCTCAGCTACCGACACGGGCGGGCGCCCGTCGCTTGAACAGAGCGTGGGCGAGAGCGTGGGCGTCGGCAACAGCGCCGCTCCGGCTGGCGGCGCGCCAGTTGTGTCAACCGTCAAAGGTCCTGCCGGCGGCGTCACAGGCGCCGAAGGTCGGCCGATGCCTGGGGTGGACCGCCCCGGTGCCCTTGCCGGACCGGTCGCCACAGGCGGCGGTCCTTCCGGCAGCGGCAGCACCGTGCAGGATGTCAGCGGTGCGGCGGTGGCCTCCAACGTCGGCGGGGCCGGCTCGATGGCTCAGGCCGTTGGCAGTGGCGGGCGTTCCGCCTCGGGCGAGGCCGGCGACGCCGTGGCGATCAATACGTCGATCACCATGCCCGAGTTCAAACCGGCGCCCGAGGCCCTTCCCCAGCCGCAGGCGTTGGGTCAACGCAAGGAAGAAGTCCGCAAGCAGAACGTCGAGATCATGGGCGGTTCGGCGACGACCGAGGCGGCCGTCGCCGCGGCGCTGAACTTCCTGGCCCGCTGCCAGGAGCCCGATGGTCGCTGGACGCACTTCACCGGCGGGCCCAAGCCCGGACAGAACAAGCCCAGCGATCATGACATGGCCCTGACGGGCCTGGCCACGCTGTGCTTCCTGGCCACCGACGCCACGCCGGCCAAAGCCGGACCCTACCAGGAAACCGTTCGCAAGTCGCTGGCGTACTTGGCGGCGCATCAAGCCGCCGACGGCGGGATGCGCGGCGATGGCGACATGTACGACCATGGCATGGCCACGCTGGCGATGGTCGAGGCGGCCGTCATGACTAACGAAGATTTGTATCGCCAACCCGCCATGCGGGCGGTGCGATTCACGATCGCCGCGCAGAACCCTCAGACCGGCGGGTGGCGCTATCGCCCCGGCGACGAGGGCGACACGAGCATCTTCGGCTGGCAGGTGATGTCGCTGTACAGCATCAAGCACCTCGGCATCAAGGTGCCCGACGCCACCATGTGGGGCGCCCTGCGATGGCTCGACAGCGTCGCCAGCCGCACCCCCCAGCGGGCCCTGACCGGATACACCGACCGCATCCCCCAGCCGGCGATGTCGGCCGAGGCCGCATTCTGCAGAATCCTGCTCGGACAGAAGCTTTCAGACGCCCAGCAAAAAGAACTGGGCGAATATCTGCTGCATTTCGAGCCCGGCAAGGGTCGCAACGACCTGCTCGGCCGCGACGACTTCTATCTCTGGTACTACACCGCCCTGTGCCTGGCGCAGTTGCAGAATGAAACCTGGGCCGCGTGGAACCACAAGATGCAGTCCCGACTGCTATCGCTGCAGAACAAGGACGGCGACCTCAAGGGCAGTTGGGACCCCAAGGACAAGCACAGCCGCCTCGGCGGCCGCGTGTACACCACCGTCCTGGGCACGCTGACCTTGGAAGTCTACTACCGCTATCTGCCCATCTTCGCCCGCCCCAAAGGCTACGTGGCCCCGCCCCCGCCCAAAGAGAGCAAGTGAGCCCCATGAGTAACGGGTGACATGGCGGCCGTTTCCCAGCCGCCGTGAGCCTGACCCACGGTGCGCACGTTTTACTGCACGCGAAATCGCACCGCCGATGCCTGGCCGTCGGCGGTCACGCATCGCAACTCGTACTGACCTGCGGGCAAAGTCAGGCGGGGGGCCTGTCGCTGGGGCAGCAATCGCGAATCCAGGAACCAATGAAGCTCCCGCGCCTGATTGGCCTGCACGTTGATGACGGCCCGGCCGCCCAGGGCGATGAACGTCGCATCCTGGGCCGGATAGACGATATGCACGGGGGCGGCCGCCTCGGCCGGTTTGTCCAGCGGGTGCATGACAACCCAGCGTCGCGGCGCCGCCGTGGGGTGCGCGCTCCGTATAAGCGGGCAGTCAAAGAGCCGTGCCAGAAGCACCTCGGCCGCCTTGGCCCCGACGAACCCCTCGCTGCCGCCGCCGCTGAAGCGGCCGACCCATACGCCGACGGCGTAGCGGCCGTTGTGCCCCAGCGCCCATGCGTCGCGCCGGCCGCTGCTGGTGCCGGTCTTCCACATGAACCAGGGCATCGCGTCGGCCGGGCGGTCTTCCATGCCCGCCGGACAGCGGCTCGCCGTGGAGAGGATTTCATCCAGCGCCGCGCACACATCAACGCTCATCGCGCGGATCCCCGTGGCATGGGCGTCCCGCCCATGCTCTGGTGTGGCATGGGCGTCTCGCCCATGCTCCCCGGCGTCCGAATCCGCAAACAGCACCGCATGGCGATAGACCCCGCCGCGCCCGATCGTCGCATAGGCGTTGGTCAGATCGAGCAGCCGCACCTCGACGCCGCCAACAACAGTCGCCAACCCGCCGTGGCTCGCCCGCCCGTCACGAAAGACCACGCCTGCGGCCTTCATCAACCCCTCGCAGCGGTCCATGCCGATCTGCTCGGCGACGAGGATAGCGGGCACGTTGAGCGATTCGCGCAGCGCCTCGGCCACGCGGACGCCGCCGCGAAACGTGCCGTCGAAGTTGTGCGGCGCCCAGCCGCTGCGTTCGATGGGCACGTCATAGACGAGCGTGTCGGCATCGGCGCGGGCGGCCTCAAACGCGGCGGCGTAGACGAACGGCTTGAGCGCGGATCCGGGGCTGCGCCAGGCCGTGGCGCCGCAGACCTGCCCGCCGCGCGGGTTGTCCGCATCGGCCGAGCCGATCAGCGCGCGGATTTCGCCGCCGGACAAGTCGATCGCGACCACCGAGATATCCGACTGCGGCGGCAGCGAGGGCGTGTGGGCCTGCACCATGCGCAAGACTTCTTCCTGGAGCGGCAAGTCGATGGTGGTTCGCCCGCCCTCGGGACGCTGCGCCAGGGCCAGCTGCGCCGCGTGGAAGGCGATGGTGCCGGGCTCGGGGCAGCTAAGAGCCACCGGCTCACTGACGGCCTGGCGGTGCTGCCCCGCCGTGATGCTGCCCAGGGCCAGCATCCGGCCCAACACGTACTGCCGCCGCGCCAGCGCCGCGGCGGGGTAGCGGTCCGGGCGGAATCGGCCTGGCGACTGCGGCAAGCCCGCCAGCAGTGCCGACTGGCCCAGGCTGAGTTGCGATGCGCCGCGGCCGAAGTATGCCTGCGCCGCGGCCTCGACGCCGCAGAAGTTCCGCCCGTACGGCGCGCGGTTGAGGTACGCACAGAGCAGGTCGTCCTTCGACAGCCGCGATTCCAACTGCATCGCGCGGAATGCCTCAATGCTCTTGGACCAGAACGTGCGCGGGCGGGCCTCGGTCATCCGGCAAATCTGCATCGTCAGCGTGCTGGCGCCCGAGACGGTGCGGCCGGCGGTAAGGTTCTGACGCAGCGCCCGCAAGGCGGCCAGAACGTCCACGCCATGATGTTCGTAGAACCGCTTGTCCTCCGCGGCGACGGTAGCCTTGAGCAGCCAGGGCGACATGCGGTCCAGCGGCACGGGGAAACGCCACTGCTCGTCGGCGGCCGTCAGTTGCAGCAGGCACCGCCCGCTGCGGTCGCTGACCAGGGGGCTGGCCGGAAGCGTCTCCAGCCGTTCCATCGGAAACGGAAAGGCACGCCAGGTGACGGCCATCGCCGCAGCCATCATCACCGCAGCGCCCGCGGCCGCGACGGCCGTGCGCGTCAACCATCGCCTGAGCGTCGCCGCTTTCACTTGGCGATCTCCACGGCCCCGGCCCCATGAACGCTGGCGAAGCCGCTGTCGTACATGCACGAGGCCTGCACGGGCGGCAGGGCGAACTTGCCTGACGTGATCGCCCGCAACGTGTATGTAAATGTCCGCGGCTTGGCGTTGACGTCGGTAAAGATCAGCACGCGGTCGTCGCGGAACTCGATGTGGTCCGCCGGCGGAGTGGGCGATTCGGCCCCGGTCGGCGGGGCGATGCCGCTCGCCTGGACCGCCGCGGCCGATGTCTTCAGCACAGGATTCTCGACCTCGAAGCCGCCGGGAAGGGCATCGACAACCGCCACGTTCTCCAGCGAAAAGTTGGCATCGCCGAGCGCGCGGCAGGTGACGCTGACCCGCACGGTGTCGCCGACGCGGAGTTTCGCCGGATCGATGACCTTGCCTTGCCGGTCGTGCCAGGCGCGCCGCACTTCAAGCTGGCGGTCATACGGCGCGGGGGGCGTCTTGGCCAGCCCCTCGGTGGTCATTGTCACGAAGATCGTGCCGCTTCCGGTGGTGGTCAGATTGAGCCTATCGGCCGGGCCGACATCGGCGGCCGTGGTCTTGGCATGCGTGAAGTCCACCTGTCCGCCATCCCAGGCGGCCGTGCCGGTGAACCCCGCGCCTTCCTTGATCGTACTTTCATATCGCGCCAGAGCGGCCACACACGCGGCGTTTTCGACGGTCGTGCCCCAGTATCCCTGCGTGCGGGCCTTGTTGACGCGGTCGGCCAGCAGCGGGATCCACGGGTGCTGGGCATCGAGGTCCAGCAGCACGCCCAGCAGGTTGGCCTGCGCGACCCTTTGCGAGGTAATGCGCCCGCCGGTGGTGGCGGTGATCGTCTGGGTGATCGTTTCCTCTGGCAAGACCGCACGGGCCATGTCTCTTCGCCCCACGGCCAGCCACGCCGCCGCCAGGTCGGCGCGGCCGCCGATGTCCAGGGCGTCGATGCGTTCCTGCAGGCGGTTCATCGCGCTGATCTCAGGCGAGCCCAGCGCAGCCAGCGCGTAGCAGCACAGGGCCTGCTCGTTGGCCGAAGTTTCTTCCGCCAGCGCGCGGCGCAGGCGCGTTTGCAGGTATCGCACCAGTTCGCCTGAGAATCGCTTATCGATGGCGACGCCCGCCTGCCGCGCCCGAGCGAGAAATGCCGCCGCGTACGCCGTGCCCCAGGCGCTCGACTCGTCGCCGCCGGGCCAGTACGCCAGGCCGCCGTCGCGAGTCTGCATCGACCACAGCCGCGCCACGCCCGAGTCGATCAGGGCTCGGGCGTTGATCGCCCGCGAGTCGTCCGGCGCCAGCAGGGCGGGGGCGTATAGCATCGCGTAGAGGCGGCTGGTGGTCTGCTCGACGCAGCCGTAAGGATAATCAATGAGCTGGTCAATCGCCGATCGCAACTGCACGCCGCTGCGCCCGCTGAGGCTGACGACCGTACGGGCCGTGCCTGGCAGCATCGCCGAGGTGTCGATGGCGATGTGCTGGGGCTTGCCCGCCTCGACGGCGGCCAGTTTTGTAATGGCGTCGAAGTTGGTCGCCGCGCGACAGGTGAAGATCATCTCGTCGTGGGCGTCGAGGTCCGCTTGGGCCTGAACGAGCGTGCGGGCGGTGATCTGGCCGGCCTGTGCGGCCACAGCCTCGAGCCAGATCGTCTTTGAATACTGCGGCGGCAGGGCCAGTTCGCCCAGCGTCCATTTGCGTGGCGCGTCCTTCCGGGCCGCCGGTGCGGCGTTGCCGCTAAGCGTCACCGGCCCGCTGATTTCGACGGATGCTTGCACTTTGACGGGCCCATCGGTCGTGTTGAAGACTTTGACCGGCACGGTAAAAGTGTCGCCGGGGGATACGAATCGCGGCCAACTTGTCTGCACCATCAGCGGCGAGGCGACTTTGAGCGGCTTGCGGGCGGCCCCGTAGAGGTCGCCGTCGACGCCGACGGCCATGAGGCGCATCTCCGTCGACAGGTCCGGCAGGTCGAGTTCAGCCGAGACGACGCCGTCAGGCCCGACCGGCACGGCGCGCCGCCAGATCACAGCCGACTTTCGCACGCGAACGGGCGTGGCCTCGGTGCGCCGGCGATGACGGGCGGCCGCGTCGGCGCCGATGCGGGCCATGGTCTTGGGCCTCGCATTGTCGGGCAGAAGGTCAGTGAAGATGTCGGAGCTGATCACGTCCAGCTTGCGGTGGGCGAAGAACCGCTCCAGCGGGTCGGGCGTGGCGAACGCCGAGGTCAACAGGATGCCCTCATCCACCGCCCAGAGGTGAACCATCCCCGGCCGCGACGCCTCCGCCGGCGGGGCGGTCCTGACCGTCACGCGGACCTTCTTGCCCGGCAGGGCCGACGCGGGGGCCTCGATCGTCAGGGGCATCTTGTGCGGCGTCGAATCGATCTCCAGCCTCGCCAGCCCCATCGCGCGCATAGGCAGCCACTTGTCGCTTTCCGGATCGATCGCCCGCACGACGGTAGCGGCTATGAACGCTCCGCCGCGCAGGTCAGCGCTGACGGGCAGGTCGAGCTCGGCAGACTTGCTCTTGAGCTCGACGAGGCGATGCTCCAGGACGTTCTGGGCCTCGACCGTCAGCAGCATCGTGCCGGCGAAGGGGCTGCGCACGAGAACGTGGGCCGTGCCGCCGGGCGCATACTTGGGCTTGTCCAGCACGACTTCGAGCATGCCGGGGCGGTTCACGGTGAAGCCGCGGGTGTCCTCGTCGGCCCAGGCCGCGTAGAGATAGATGACCGTCTCGCTGCCCGAGATCACGTCGATCACGCTGAGGCGGTAGTTGCCCGCCTGTGGGAATTGCAGCGTCAGTTGTCCGTGCGGCTGGCCGGCGACCAGGCGGCCGCTCTTGGCCTCGATCAGCCGCTCGACCGTCTTCCACGCGCGGCTGCCGGAAACCGCCTCGACCGTCCAGTCGTACTCGATGCGGGAGAGGTTATATGTCAGGTCGCCCGGCGCGGCTGGCGTGTCGTCGGCGTTGACCTGGACCCACTCCAGCGACACCGGCGAATTGGAGGGCACGATGTTACTCGCCGGCGGCGCCAGCCCCACATAGCGTCCGGCCGTGTCCTGCACGATCGGCACATTGGCCGAGACGGATCTCCCGCCCGGCTCGGTCACCGTCACGCTGGCGGAGCCTTTCCACCAGCCCTTGGGATTGCCCGCGACTTCGCCGCCCTTGGGCTGGAGCGTCAGGCTCGCCTGGCCATTGGCGTCCAGCGCCTCCGACACCTCGACCAGGTCGACGGACCTGTCGGCTTTGGAATCGCCAAAAACGTATTGGGGCTTCTGCTTTGACGTAAACCGCCCCAGGCCCAATTTGCCCATCGCCTTGACGGGCAGGTTCGCAGCCGGTTGGCCGAAGAGATATCGCGCCGAGGCGGAAATCTTAATCGGCTGATCGCCGTGGTAGACCTCGCGGTCGGCTTTGGCTTTGACCTCCATGCGGACGGGCACGAACGATTCGACAAACGGCGACGTGCTGCCCAGGACATTGTCGCTGCCGGGCAGCGTGACATCGCACGTGTACGCACCCGTCTGCCCATCGGACGGCGGCGTAAAGTCGCCGTGGAAGACGCCCTGGGCGTTGGCGTCGAACTGCACGGTCATTTCGGCAGCGCGATGGCCGTCCGGACGGATCACCTTCAGGCTCAGCGGAAACGCCGGCGGCGCCTGACCTTGCAGGTCGCGGACGATCCCTGTCAGGTGGATCGTCTCGCCTGGGCGGTACACACCGCGCTCGGCGTAGAGCATCACGTCGTAGCCTTGCGGGGCCGCGCGACCGGACTGGTCCACGCCCTCGACCACCCAGGGGCGATCCTGCGGCTGCAGGTACGCCATGTCCTCGCCGACCTCGGCGGTGATGACAAACGCGGGGCCGTCCGGGCCGTCATGCGCTATGTTCAGCGTCGCCAGGCCTTCGGGGCTCGTGGCGCCCGCGCCCAACACCTGGTTGTTGCGAGAGATGGCGGTGACCTTCGCCCCAGCCACTGGTTTGGCCGTGCGCAGCGAGGTCACCCAGACGACGAACCCCCGCGCCACCCGCTTGGCGGTGATGCCCAGGTCGGTGACGGCGACGACGCCTCGCTCGTAGTCCCACCGCGAGTCGCTGCGGTGGACTTCGACGGTGTAGATTCCCGGCGTGCGGCCGGTCAGCGCCGCCAGGTCCAGCGCCACGGTGGTGGGTTGGTCGATCGGCGTATCGAGTGCGACGGTCTTCTCCGCCTGCGGACGCGACCATTGCCCGTAATACGACACCAGGTGCGGCACGAGGTTGTTGCTGTAGACTCGTGCTGTCTTGATTTGCACGGCCGGGACGTTGACGGTCTTGAGCTCCAGCAGCATGTTGCCCTGAGGCGAGAGTACGCCGCGGCTGTTGGGCATGTTCAGCGAGGGCGAGCGGTGGGGCACCTCGACGTAGAGGGTCTGCTTGTCGCTGAGCTCCGTGCCGTTTGCGTTTCGCACGCCCGCCGGTACTTCGATGCGATACTTCAGGCCCGGTTGGAACGCGGCGCTGAGGCACAGGGCGCTGATGGCTGAGTCATAGCGCGGCGACTTCCAACTCACCCGCAGATCCTTCACTTCCGGAGAGACGTTGAGTTGCGGCATCGGCTGGGCGGTATCCAGCGCCTGCGAGAACATCAGCGTAATGTCGATGTCCTTGTCCAGCGACGGCGTTTCAGCGGCAGCCTTCTGGATTGTCAGGCTCCACTGGACCTTGAGCGTGGTGGAAAACGCCGACGCCATGGATATTTGCGCCCCGGCGCCGGCCAGGGCCGGATCGATTCGCACGGTCATCCAGCCCTTCCGCGGGTGCGGAACGCGCAGGGGCAGGTTTTTGGCGGCGGTTTGCACCAGGCATCGCGGGCGCAGAACGGCTCCCTCGCCGTCGCGTATCTCCAGGCGGTCGATCAGATGGCGGGGATCGACGTCCTGGTTGAACTCGATCTCGATATCGACGGCCTCGCGGTCGGCGCGCACCACGCTGCAGTTGACCACGGCCAGTGCCCCGGAGGTCAGATCGAATGTACTGATGCCGACGAGCCGCCCACCCAGCAGCTGCTCGGCCATCGCCGCCGGGGAAAGCTTGAAGCGCCTGCCGACAGGAAACGGCTGCTCGGGCAGGAACTCCAGGCGGTCGTAGCCTGCCCATTGCCAGCGCCCCGCGATGGGCGGCTGGATTTCAAGCGGAGATCGCTCCAGCGGGACGTTGAGGGCGGCCGACTTGACCATCGGCTCGCTGAAGACCACCGCCAGGCGGTCGGCGGCATCAAGATGCGTCCGCGGCGTGACGCTGACGATGCGGAAGGCGCCTGCTGCACGCCCGGCGCGATGGGCGATCCAGCCCAAGGCGGCTATGTTGATGACCAGGAAGAGCCCCGCTACGACCCAGAATCGCGACTTCGCCCATGTCATAACCGTTCTCCATCCCTGCGGACATCGCGGACATCGTCACAATCCATCGCGACTGTCCTGAACTGTTTTTGCCCCGGCGGCGGGAGGGATTATACCACCGTTGCGGGCGGCGAGGCAGCCTTGGATCCACCAAAGGGCAACCGGCAATTCCGGCAAAAAGACAGGTATCCAGGTTGACACCCAATATATTGGCGGTTATACTTGGGATGGTCCTATATGTAGACGTGTGGTGCTACCGAGGGCTTCTGCGATGCAGTGCCCGTTTTGTGGCAAAAATAATGATAAAGTAGTTGACTCGCGCAGCAGCGAAGGCGGGCGGGCCATCCGTCGCCGTCGCGAATGCCTTGCCTGCCAGCGCCGGTTCACTACCTATGAAAACCCGGAAGAGGGGATCAAGCTCACGGTGATCAAGAAGGACGGTTCGCGCGTCCCGTACGACCGCCAGAAGGTGATCGACGGGCTTGAACGAGCCTGCTACAAGCGGCAGATTACCAGCGAGCAGATCCGCTCGATGGTCGAGACGGTCGAGGATCACCTGTATCGGCGGTTCGAGAAGGAAGTGCCCTCGCGGGTGATCGGCGACCTCGTCAGCGACGGCCTGCGCAACGTGGACAAGATCGCCTACATGCGGTTCGCCAGCGTCTACCGCAATTTCGTGGACGTGGGCGAACTGATCGACGAGGCCCAGGAAGTCAAGGACGCCCCCGTCGTGGGGCCCGAGCAAAAGGAATTGTTCGGCGACAACGATTCGTGACGGCCACCGCGGCGAAACCGAACCCGCCGCGGAAAGGAGCAGCCGTGAAGGACAAAGAATCAAGGACGATTCGAGTGCTCAAGCGGGACGGAACCGTCGAGCTCTTCGACGTGCACAAGCTGGCCGCGGCCATGTGGCGCGCCATGCAAGGCACGCCGGGGGAGTATTTTGACGCATTGCACCTCTCTGCGGCAATCGAGATGTTCCTCATGCACGGCCCGCTGCCGATGGTCTCCAGCGGGTCGATCCTGGAGATGGCCGTCAAGGTGCTTGGCAAGGTGGGTCTCGGCGGCGCGTCTCGCACGCTGGGCACCCATAGTTCCAAGCGAGGCCTGTGGCGGCGGGGGATGTGCATCTGCCATGGCGACGACCGCACGACGTATTGGGACAAGGCCTGGGTCGCCGAACTGGCGGCCAAGAGCTGGCACCTCATGCCGGCGACGGGGCGAATCATCGCCGGCGAAGTCGAAACCGAACTGCGCCGCCGCAAGATCAGCCGCATCACCCGCGGCAAACTGGTGGAACTGCTCAACCGCCGCGTGGTGGCCATGGGATTGGCCGACGCAGTGCCCGTAACAACAGTAATCGCTAACCCGTAATCAGTAATCGGGAACCCGCACGCACGCGCTGATTACCGATTACTGGTTACCGATTACTTTTTTGGAGGTTCGTGATGTCATCCAAAGCTCTCAGTGCTGAGGCTGTCGCCGGGAAGATCGAGGGCGAGGCCCGCAACGTTTATCAGCGCATACAGAACCGCCAGAAGCCCCAGATGAAGTTGCCCATCCGCACGCTGTCCAACGTGAGCTATCAGCCGCGCACGGGGTTCTTCAAACTCAAGGGCCACAACAAAGTCCGCACGCTGACGGTCAACACCGTCCGCACCTTCGCCCAGACGCTCAAGATGCTTTCGATGAGCAAGGACCTCATCCAGACCCAGCGCCACTCGACCAAGCGAGAGGCGTACTACCAGGCGTACAACTGGGGCGAGGCCGCCTTCGCCGCCCAGGAAGAATCCGACACCGTCATGGACGACGTCGAGGCCATGCTGGCGACCAATCGCGAGCAGCTCCACTTCCGCGCCGACGAACACGGCGGCGAGGTGGCCGGCGAACTGGTCGTCATCGACCGCGACCGGCGCACCAAGAAGCTTATAGAGATCGACTGCACGCAGTTCGGCAGCGGGGCGTACTCCGTCCCGACGGTGGTTGAGGAACTCAAGTTCAAGACCTCAGCGGCGTTTATCCTGGCCATCGAGACCAAGGGTATGTTCGAGCGCCTGGTCGAGGAAGATTTCTACGACAAGCACCACTGCATCCTGGTGTCGATGGGCGGCGTCCCCAGCCGCGCCTGCCGGCGGTTCATCCGCCTGCTGGCCGACACCAAGAAGATCCCCGTCTACGTCTTCACCGACGGCGACCCGTACGGGTACTTCAACATCTACCGCACGCTGAAGGTCGGCTCGGGCAACGCGGCGCACCTCAACGAGTTCTTCTGCGTGCCGCAGGCCCGCTTCCTGGGCGTCACGCCGGACGACATCACCGAATACAAGCTGCCCACCCACCCGCTCAAGGACGTCGACATCAAGCGCGCCAAGGACGCGATGAAGAACGACCCGTTCATCATGCATCACAAGCCCTGGCAACGGGCGATGGAACACATGCTGAAAATGGGCGTCCGCGTCGAACAACAGGCGTTGGCAAAACACGGTCTGGAGTTTGTCGCCAAGACATATCTGCCCCGCAAGCTTAAAGAAATTGACAAGTTCTTGCCTTGAGAACGTGTGCCCCATCACGCCCAGGGATTACAATCCCTGGGCTCCCTGCTTCGAGACGCAAATGGAACGACCCTAGAACAACTGGTTCCACTGCATGGGCTCCACGTACGGCGCCTGGTTGCCTGGCGATCCGCGCGGTTGGCGTACGCGTCATCACCGAGAGCACATCGAAGGCGACTACAAGAATCCGCCGCCTCCGGGTCTTCACGAAGCACGTTACGAGACATCGAAGAGGCTGATGAAGCGCCCGCCTGTGGTGCTGGACCTCTCCCAGCGTCTGATCGTCTGCAGAACGTTTGCAGAAGCTCTGTTATTTCACAAAGTGGAGTTGATTGACTTGGCGGTGAGTGGGGAGCATTACCATCTGCTTGCTCGCTTCACGCCGGTGGGGAACAAAGTGACGGTGCAGGCGCTTAAATCGACTGCAAGAAGGCTCGTTGGTATTGCAAAGAAAAGTAGTGCCCGCATCCTGAATATTGGCGGCGTGTGGGGCGTACGCGGGTGCGAGAAACCTGTCGCCGACCGCACACATCAGCTAAGCGTTGTGGAGTACATTCGAGATCATGCGCAGGAAGGTGCGGTGGTATGGTCAACGGTCAGGGAAGCCCAGGGATTGTAATCCCTGGGCGTGAGTGCGCCGCGCGAGCTACTTCGCTTCCATCCAGTTGCGCCCCACGCCGACGTCCACGCGGACCGGGACGCGCAGCGCCACGGCGCTTTCCATCTCGTGCACGATCATCTGCTTTTCACTCTCAACCGCCTCGACGGGCATTTCGAAGAGCAGTTCATCGTGGATTTGCAGCAGCATCTTGCTGGGGCGGTTCTCGTCGCCGATGCGCTTGTGGATGTTCACCATCGCGCGTTTGATTAAATCCGCGGCCGAGCCTTGCACCACCGAGTTGATCGCCAGGCGTTCGGCCAGCGCTCGGCGCTGGGGGTTGCTCGATCCGATGTCGAGGATCGCCCTGCGGCGACCGAAGATCGTCTCGACGTATCCGTTGTCCTTGGCGGCCTGCACGCATGCGGCCAGGAAGGCATCGATGCGGGGAAAGCGGTTGCGGTACTTCTTGATGAAGTCGCCGGCCTCGTCGCGCCCAATGCGCAGCGTCACGGCCAGGCCAAAGGCCGTCTGCCCGTAGATGATGCCGAAGTTGACCGTCTTGGCCCGCGCGCGCTGCTGCGGCGTGACCTGCTCCAATGGAACGCCGAAGACCTCGGCCGCGACGATGGTGTGAATGTCCGCCCCGGCGTTGAAGGCCGCGATCATCGTCGGGTCTTCGCACAGGTGCGCCAGCACGCGCAGCTCGACCTGCGAGTAGTCCGCCGAGAGCAGCACGTTGCCCTCGTCTGCCAGGAACGCCCCGCGAATCTGCCGGCCCTGTTCGCTGCGGATGGGAATGTTCTGCAGGTTCGGGTCACGGCTGGAGAGGCGCCCGGTGACGGTGCCGGTCTGGCTGAAGCTGGTGTGCACGCGGCCGCTGGCGGGATGAATGCATTCGGCCAGCGCCGTGAGGTATGTCGAGAGCAGCTTGGTCAGGCGGCGGTATTCGAGGATCAGGGCGGGCACCTCGTGCAGCACGGCCAGTTCCTCCAGCACCGCCGAGTCGGTGCTCGGGCCGGTCTTGACCTTGCGGAGGATGGGCATTTTCAGCGGGCCAAAGAGCACGTCGGCGAGTTGCTTCGGCGAGTCGGGGTTGAACTGGATTCCGGCCTTGGCGATGATCTGCTCGCGCAGGGCGTCGGCCTCTTTCGAGAGGCGAAGCTCCATCTGCTTGAGAACGCCCGGCTCGACTCGGATGCCCGTGCGCTCCATCTCGAACAGAACCGGCAGCAGCGGCATTTCCAGGTCGTAGAACAGATCCTCCATGCCGGCTTTCTTCAGCCGCTCGGCCAACACGTCCGCCAGGCGCAGCGTCACGTCGGCGTCCTCGGCGGCGTAGATCGTCACCATGTCGATGGGCATGGCGTCCATCGTGGTCTGCAGGCGCCCGCGACCAATCACTTCCTCGATCGGGATGCAGCGATGGTTGAGCATCTCCGCCGCCAGGGCATCGAGCTTGAACGTGTCAGCCGTCGGGTTGAGCACCCACGCGGCCACCATCGTGTCGAATATCTTGCCGGCGATCTTGAGGCCGTAACGGTCCATCACGAGCATATCGAACTTGATGTTCTGCCCGACTTTGTCGACCTTTGGATCGGCCAGCACGCCTCCGATAGCCGAGCGCACCGCCTCGATGTCCAGCGTCTGTCCGCCGAGGGGCCCCTTGAGAGGCAGGTAGACGCCGTGGCCGCTCTTCCACGCCAGCGAGATGCCCACGATCTCGCTGCGCGTGGGGACGAGGCCCATCGTCTCGGTGTCCACCGCCAGGCGCGACACGCCGACAAGTTCCGCCGCCAGCGCGGCGAGTTTCTCGGGCGTGTCGATGCAGACATAGTCGAAATCGGCAGCGGTGGTCTGCGCGTGCCGGGCGGCCACCTGCTGCACGTCCAGGTGTTGCGGGCCTTCGACCTTGAACTCGTTGAGGCGCTTAAGCAGGCGGTTGAGGCCAAGCTCCAGAAAGATCGGCCGCACGGTCGGCGCGATCCCGCCGAACTTCATTTTCGCCAGATCCAGGTCGATGGGGACGCTGCGGTGCAGCTCCACGAGCTGGCGCGAGAGCTTGACCGCTTCGCGCCCATCGAGCAGCCGCTGGCGCAGCGCGGGGGTCTGTTCGTCGGCGTGGTTGAGCACTTCTTCGGCGCTGCCGTACTGGGCGATGAGTTTGGCCGCCGTCTTGAGCCCGATGCCCGCGACGCCGGGGATGTTATCCGAGACGTCGCCGGCCAGGGCCTGGACCTCGACGGCCTTCTCGGGCGGGTAGCCCTTGGTCGCCAGGATCGCGGCGGCGTCGAGCGTCTCGCCCTTCATCGGCTCGTAGAGGATGACGTTTGGCCCGACGAGCTGGTCGAGATCTTTGTCGCGGCTGACGAGGACCACCTGCAGGTTATCCGAGGCGTATCGTGCCGCGGCGGTGGCCATGATGTCGTCTGCTTCGTGGCCAGTCGCCTGCAGGATGGGGATGCCCATCGCCTCGACGATCTGGATGATGCGCGCCGCCTGCGGATGAAAGTCATCCGGGGCGGGTTTGCGGGTGATCTTGTAGTCGGCATAGATGCTGCGGCGAAGAAGCTCGCCCGCCGGGCCGTCGACGGCCATCGCCAGGTACGTCGGCTTGCGGTCAGCGATGATCTTGAAAAGCATCTGGCAGAACACATGCACGGCCCCGGTTTGCTCGCCGGTTGGGCTGGTGAGCTTGGGCCCCGGCGCGTAGTACGCGCGGTAGATTTGCGAATGGCCGTCGATGATGTAGAGGGTATCGCTCATGGGCTATTTCGGGCCTGTCAGGATCAGCAGCATCAGCCATGCGGCCGGCGCCGAAAGCAGCAGCGAATCCAGCATATCCAAAATGCCGCCGAATTGCGGCAGGAAGTGTCCGGAGTCTTTGACGCCCGCGGCCCGCTTGAGGGCACTTTCGCACAGATCGGCGAACTGGCCGGCCAGGCCGACCACTGCGCCGAAGATCGCCGCCTGTCCCACCGTCAGTGGAATGTGCAGCAAGTGAGTCAACAGCATGCTGGCGCCCGCGGCGGCAGCGAGCCCGCCGACCAGACCTTCCCAGCTTTTGCCCGGCGATATCTTCGGAGCCATCTTGTGCCGTCCGATGGCCGTGCCGACGAAGTACGCCCCGATGTCCGTGAACTTGACAGCCGCCAGGAACAGCAGAAACGCCATCAGCCCCGCGTCCAGGCGAATCATCAGCATCATAGCCGCACCGACGCCGAGGTACAGGATCGTCAAAGAGGTGGCGCCCACGCTGCGCAGGGCGTCGTCGCTGGCGCGGAAGATCATCTGCTCGAAGAACACCAGCCCCAGCGCGATGCCCAGGACAAAGTTCTCCAGCCGCAGCGTGCTGGGCATCACATCCTGGCGCATCACCAGCGGCAGCAGGCCGATCGCCAGCGTCGAGACCAGCGCAGACGATCGCAGGATCCGCACGCCATTGGCGGCCGCAAGCCCGCGCATCTCGCGCAGACCCTGGAGCATCACCAGCACCAGCACCGCGGCCATGACTATCCCCAGCGGCAGGCGCTGCAGTGGCGACGTGCTGACGGCCGTCAGCACAAACCGCTCATGCGCCCAATCGAGATAGAATAGCCCTGACAGCACTGCGATCAACAGGGCACCCAGTATGATGCGAGTCTTCATGGGGAGCTATTAGGCGCTGCGGCGATTGAAAATGCCAGAGACAAAACCTTGCCACAGAGATCACAAAGAACACAGAGAGATCGAAGAAACAACTACAGAATAAGCTCTTTGTGAACCCTGAGATCTCTGTGGCAAAGTTTTCGCAGGTGCCGACAAGGCAGACTACGTGTTGGATTGATCGAGTCCACCGAAGCGGCGCTGGCGGCGGGCGTATTCCGCGATGGCC
Source organism: Phycisphaerae bacterium (assembly GCA_039683615.1). Classification (GTDB taxonomy): domain Bacteria; phylum Planctomycetota; class Phycisphaerae; order SM23-33; family SM23-33; genus JAJFUU01. Next base: position 171,044 of record JBDKRA010000011.1, on the reverse strand, counting down.
TGATGGAACTGAGGTTCGCGGAAGTCTGGCCAGAAGGTGTCGGTCACGTACAGCTCGGCGTACGAGATCTGCCACAATAAGAAGTTGCTGATACGCATCTCTCCGGCCGTGCGGATCAGCAGGTCGGGGTCGGGCAGGCCGGCGCTGTAGAGCGACTCGTCGATCATCTGCTCATTGATCTGATCCGGCGTGATCTCACCGGCGGTGGCGCGGCGGGCGATCTTGCGCACGGCGTCGACCATCTCCAGGCGGCTGCCGTAGTTTAGCGCCAGGCAGAGCTTCATCCCGGTGTTGGTCGAGGACTGGCGGATCGTCTCGTCCAGTTCGTGCAGCACTTCCTTGGGCAGATTGTCGCGGCGGCCCAGGTGCTTGAGCACGAGATTGTTCTCAAGAATGGTGGGGCGCTCGTGGGCCAGGTACTCGGCGTAGAGGTGCATCAGTTCGTTGACTTCGCCCTCGGGGCGCTTCCAGTTTTCGATTGAGAAGCTGTAGAGCGTCAGGGCTTCGAGGCCCAGCCGGCCGGCCTCGCGGGCGATGTCGCGCACGATCTCGGCGCCCTGGCGGTGCCCCAGCGTTCGCGGCAGCCCCCGCTGGCGGGCCCAGCGCCCGTTGCCGTCCATGATGATCGCCACGCTGCGCGGGAACTTGTCCGGCGCGATGTTCAGCGCCTGGCGGATCGCGATGATTTCGCTCGACAGCTCGGCCATCAGTTCAGTCCCTTGATTTGCGTCTTGTGCAGGATCGTCTGCTGGCGGTCCGGACCAACGCTGATGAAGCCAACCGGGCGGCCCAGGATCTGCTCGATCTTCTCGACATACGCCCGTGCGGTCGGCGGCAGCGACTCGAACGTGCGACACGAGCTGATGTCCTCGCTCCAGCCGGGCATCTTTTCATACACGCACTCGACGCCGTCCATGATCGACGGGTCGAAGTCGGCCAGCGCCTTGCCGTCCAGGCGGTAGCCCGTGCAGATCTTGATCTCGTCCATGCCGCCCAGCACGTCCAGCAGTGCCAAGCCGAACTCGTCGACGCCCGACAGATCGGCGGCGTATTTCACCGCGAAGGCGTCGAACCATCCGCAGCGTCGCGGGCGGCCGGTGGTCGTGCCATACTCGTGGCCTTTCTCGCGAAGGTAGTTGCCCACGGCGTTGTCCTGCTCGGTTGGGAACGGGCCGCTTCCGACGCGCGACGAATAGGCCTTGATCAGTCCGACGACCATGCCCACGGCTTTGGGGGGCACGCCTGCGCCGGCGGGGACGCCGCAGGCGCTGACGGACGAACTGGTCACGAAGGGATACGTCCCGTGATCGATGTCAAGCATGCTGCCCTGGCCGCCCTCGAACAGAATCCGCTCGCCCTTTTCAAGCGCGCGGCGCAGGATCGCGCCGGTGTTGCAGATCATCGAGCCCATCTCGCGGCCGAGCTGCAAGAACTGCTCGACGACGTCCGGAGCGTTGATCGCGTTCTTCTCGCCGTAGAGCGCGGCGAAGGTCGCGTTCTTCATTTCGGCGATCGAGCGGATGGCGGCCGCGAGAGCATCCGGCTCAGTCAGCAGGGCGGCGCGGATGGCCGTCGAGCGGTGGGCCTTGTCGGCGTAGCACGGGCCTATGCCGCGCGCAGTGGTCCCGATCTTCGCCGCGGCGAGCTTCTTCTCGCGAAAGGCATCTTCCAGCTTGTGCCAGGGCATCACGAGATTGGCGGCGCTGCTGATCTTGAGATTCGCCCCCGACACGGCCACGTTGCGCAGCCGCATGGCCGTGATCTCTTCCCACGCCACGACCGGGTCGAACGCTACGCCGTTGCCGATGATGTTGCAGACGCCCGGATGCAAGATCCCGCAGGGGATCAGGTGCATCGCGAACTTCTGTCCGCCGGCGATAACGGTGTGGCCGGCGTTGGCCCCGCCGCAGTAGCGCACCACGTAGCGGCTGGAGCGGGCCAGGGCGTCGACGAGCTTGCCTTTGCCCTCGTCGCCCCATTGCATGCCGGTGACCGTGACGTTGTTGGATTGCATAAGGAACCTTTCATGGCAGGCCCACCGGGGCCTCTTGAGCCACACCAGCATAGATTCTGTGGCTGCGCAGTCAAGCCTTTCACGCAAAGACGGGAAGTAACCGCCAGCCGGTTGAGATCGCGCGTTCCGGCTGTCGGGTAGGTTAGCGGCTGCTTCTTTAGTCCTGGGTCAAGGAACGGTACAATGTCGTTTGAAGCAGAGGTGTTTTCCCGATGGTCAGCCCCCGCAAAGACAAGAACAAGAAGGCCAGGATTCTCGGCGTCGGTCTGGACAACCAGGACGGACACGTTCGCGTGACGCGCGGGAAAAATTTTGAACTCGTCGGCGGCTCCGATGAGACGCACGCCAGCATGCAGGAGAAATGCATCAAGTTCAACGAGAAGCTCGACAGCCGCGGCAAGCAGCTGGAGGAACTCGATGCCCAGGAACTGCTCGATATCGCCCATCAGGTCCAGATGCTTCCGCTGGCCGTGCGACGCCGCCAGCCGTGAAAAATATTTCTCGTTTTTTATATTGTCCGGAAACGAGTCACAGTGCAGAATATAGTGAGTGAAGAGAGGAACTGCCGGTCGGTGATGGAGCGACGCTGACAGGTTCCCGTCCCAGTCGGAAGCAGTAGCTGTACCCGTTACAACTCAAGCACGAGAAGAACAGGTTGTACGTTCGACGGAGGCCGTTTATGCGCGGATTTCGTCCAAGCAGGGTTTCAGGAATCGCGGATCTGTTCGATGACTCCGAGGGCTCCAAAGAGGAAAAAGTCTACCGCTACATGATGCGGGCCCAGCAAGGGCTTCCACTCTTTGACCCGGAGGATGAAGACGAACCCGCAGAGCGACACGACCGACAGGTCGTCCAGAAAGCCTGAGACCATTCCCAGCCGACAAGGCAGTGTTTCCACCTCCAAGGAAATATCTTTCCCTCTTGACCCGTATTACGATTTTCGGCAATACTATTACCATGTCCGGCCGATGAGTCGGCCCCGAACCCCGGATGGGAGCCCCAATGATCAGCCCGCCCCTGGCAATGCATATGGCCGACGGTCTGCTGAGCAAGGAAGTCGCCCTGGTCACGCTCGTCCTGGCGGGTGCGGCGGTGGTCTTGGCCACCCGCAAGGGTCGTGCTCTGGCGGCAGAGAAGATGCCCTTCATGGGCGTCATGGGCGCCTTTGTCTTCGCGGCGCAGATGATCAACTTCCCCATCCTGCCCGGCGTCAGCGGACACCTCGCCGGCGGCGTGCTGCTGACGATCGTGTTGGAGCCATGGGCGGCCATCATCGTGATGACGGCGGTGCTCATCGTGCAGTCGCTCCTGTTCCAGGACGGCGGGCTGCTCGCGTTGGGATGCAACATTATTAACATGGGCGTGGTGCCCTGCCTGCTGGGGGGGTGGCTCTATCGCCGCGTCGGCGGGCGAGGCGGCGCCGCGTCCTGGCGACGATACCTGGCGACGTGGGCGGCGTGCCTGGCCGGCGTGACGGCCGGGGCGGCCATGGTCCCGCTGGAAGTCTACGCCTCGGGCGTGCTGAAGATCCCGCTGGGGCGATTCGCAGCCGTGATGATCGGCTTGCACTTGCTTATCGGCCTGGCCGAGGGGCTCATCACGTTCACCGTGCTGGCATACCTGCAGCGCGTGCGGCCGGCGGTGCTCGGACTGACGCCGCGCGACCAGGCGGCGCCATGCACAACCCCGTTGGGCGTGTCCTTGAACCTCAAGGCCGTCGCTGCCTCGCTCGTCATCACGGCCCTGTTCCTGGCCGGAGTGGTAAGCTGGTTCGCCAGCCCGCACGCGGACGGCCTGGACTCTGCCCTCAAGGAGCAGCAATCCGCCGCCGCCGCGCCCAGGACGGACCCGCTAGTTCAGAGCGTGCAGGCATGGCATGGCAAGATCGCCCCCATGCCTGAGTACTCGCTGGGGGCCTCTGCCGGATCGGCCGATGAAGAGGCGTATCCCAAGATCGACGCCCGCGGCAGCGTGGCCGGCATCGTCGGCACCCTCGCCACGCTGGGACTGCTGCTGGGCGTATCGATCATTCTCAAGCGGCCGCGCCGACCGGCCCGCGGCGCCGCCTGACTGCCGTGCATCACAGCCACATAGACCGGTTCGCCCAGGGCCACAGTGTCATCCATGCCCTCGATGCCCGCACGAAGCTCCTGGCCGTGCTGGCATATGCGGCCGTGCTGATCAGCTATGACCGCCACGCCCTCTGGACGCTGGCGCCGATGTGCGTTATGCCCCTCGGAATGCTCTGGCTGGGGCGCGTGCCGTTGTGGTTCGCCCTGCGCCGGGTGGCCGCACTGAGTCCGATGATCCTCATTGCCTGCCTGCTGAGCATCTTCGCCGAGTCGCAGCGATATCGGCTGGGGCTGGGCCCATGGCAGTTCACCCTCAGCAGCGGTCAGATCGTGGCGATTAATATCGCGGCCAAGTTCGTGCTGGCCTTGCTGGCCCTGACGGCGTTGACGGGCACCACGCCGTTCTCGCAGCTCCTGCAGGCGATGCGGCGGCTGTGCATGCCGCGCCTGCTGGTGATGCAGTTGGGCCTGGTCTACCGGTACCTGTTCGTGTTGATCGACCAGGCGATGCGCCTGCGCCGTTGCCGCGACCTGCGGGCGGGGCAGTCGGCGCCGCTGGGGCGAAAGCTTGCCGCCGCCGGCAGCATGGCCGGCTCGCTGCTGGTGCGAACGATCGACCGCGGCCAGCGCGTCGACATGGCGATGCGGGCGAGGCTCTTCGACGGCGCGCCCCGCAGCCTGGCGACGCTGCGATTCACGTGGGCCGACGCGGCCGCTTTGGCGGCGGCTGCAATCTACCTCGTGTTTTGCCGCCTGATCTATCCGAGGGTATTCTGAGCGTGAGTGATCTGCTGACCATCTGCGACCTGCATGTGAGTTACCACGACGGCACGGCCGCCCTGAGGGGCCTGAGTCTTGCGGTGGCCGCGGGCGAAAAGGTGGCCCTGATCGGCCCCAACGGCGCGGGAAAGACCTCGTTGCTGCTGACGATCATGGGCGCTCTGCCATTTGCCGGCAGCATCACCGTGGACGGGATCGATCTGACGCGGGGCTCTGCCCCGCGAACGCGCAGCCGCTGCGGCATGACGTTCCAGGACAGCGACGACCAGCTCTTCATGCCCACGCTGCTGGACGACGTGGCCTTCGGCCCGCTCAACCAGGGCCTCGATCCGACAGCCGCGCGCAAGCAAGCCCTGCAGGCCATCGTCGCGGTGGGTCTGGCCGGACTCGACAGCCGCAGCGGTCACCACCTCAGTGGCGGGCAGAAGCGCCGCGCCGCCCTGGCGACCGTCCTGTCGATGCAGGTCAAGCTCTTGCTGCTCGACGAGCCCGGCAGCAGCCTCGACGCACGATCGCTTCGCCACCTGGCCGACCTGCTCGCCGCTCGCAGCGAGGCCATGCTCCTGGCCACGCACGACCTGCCCTTGGTCCGCCGCCTATGCTCGAGGGCGATCTTGATTGACGATGGCCGCACTATTGCCGACGGGTCCGCTTCAGCCATTCTGGACGACCATGATCTGCTCATGCGGCACGGGCTGGCTTAATTATGCAGATTGCCGGAAGCGGGGCGGTGGGGGCTTGTGTTTTGGCCAAAAACGCATACACTTAACGGTGTATTTGTTGTCGCCGAGGTGGCGGAACTGGCAGACGCGCGGGATTCAAAATCCCGAGGGGCTTACGCCCCGTGTGGGTTCGACTCCCACCCCCGGCAGTAGGTGAATCATATCGTGAGCGCTTTGGTGACGCCCACGCCACACAACGGAGAGCATGGGCGGGGACGCCCGTGCTACGGTTACAGCGGTGGCACGGGCGGCGGGGGGCCTTTTTGGCCTTCTACGTGCCACTTGCGCATCTTGCCGGCATAGTCCCACTCGATGAGGTAATTGTTCAGTTCTCGCGACAGGGCCTTTTTGTCGGCCGAGAACTCGAAGGGGTATCGCGTTATCGAGACCAGCGCCCGCTGCAGGGCCGATCTCGCTAAGGGCGAGTCTTCCTTCAACAGCGCGTCGATCAGGTCCGGCGTCGAGTAGAAGGCGTTGAGCGAGCCCAGCGAATTGGCGGCCGACGCACGGACTTTCTCGTTGGGGTCCTTGAGCAAGGCCCGGAGGTGCTGGCAATATCTGGGGTCTTCGAGTTGGCGGACGGGACGCGGTTTAGTGATCTGCCGGATGGCGACGGCCGCGGCCTGGCGGGTCTGGTACTGCGGCGCCTTGGCGGCCTCGACGATCACTTGGTCGCGCTTGGGCCAGTTCTTGATTTTGGCCACAGCCATCACGGCCGCGGCGGAAACTTCCGCCCGCGTCGAGCGGGCGGCGTCGGCCAGCAGTTCACCGCCACGGGCGGATTGCATTGCCGCCAGCGTTTCGGCGGCTGCGAGGTTTCCGCCGTTGAGGCTTGCCGCCAGCGATGTTTCATCCCGGCGGTGGGAGTATGCCACTGCCGCGGCCACGAGCACCACCACGGCCAGCACCGCCGCCAGGATCTTCAGGCGAACCGATCTCATGCAGGCGTGCCTCAGTTTCCCCAAAGGTCCGGGTGGGTGTCGGGGTGAATGTCGACGGCCGCGCGCGACTCGACGCGGCCATCAAGATAAAGCACATTCGCCTGTAGAAGGTCGCCGGTGGGGTGGCGTGCGCCCAGGCCGGTGCCTGGGTCGCCGAAGACTTCCAGCGGGGCCTTGGGGTCGTCGGGATCGTCGTTGTTGGCGACGAGGCTCTTGTAGTCCAGGGCGCAGATGCCGTCGGAGCGGTTGGAGAACACGGGCAGTTTCATGCGGCTGTTCATGCCGTAGCTGAACTCGACGGGCTCGGTAGAGACAGCGGGCTCGCCGCCTGGGGGCGTGCCGGCGTCGGCGGCGGGAAACTCCGGCCACTTGTGCGAGGTGTACCAGGGATAGTTGATCCCGTAATGGTAGTAGCTGCTGTCGAGCTGCCCGCCGGGGGAGCTGGCCGGATACGCCTCGGGGTTGCCGCCGAGATAGAAGTCGCTCATGGCGTCGGTGAAGTACCACGGATGCAGTTCCCAGTCGAACCGCTCACTGTGGCGGTCGCCGGCGATGGGGTAAAGGAAGCGGCTATTGTGCCGCCACATCGTGCCGTTGTACGAGGTCCAATACTCCAGTTGGTGCACGGTGCCGCTGCCGGCCCCGGCCCATGGACCGTTATCGGTGTGCAGGCCGCGAAGCCGCCCGGCGATGAAATACGTCGTCGGCACGAAGCGCGGCGGGCACGGCTGGCCGGCGCCGTCGATGAACCAGTAGAACGTGCTCCAACTGTCGTAGTGGGGCGGGGTCGAGTGACCGCGCGGACTCAGCGTGATCGTCACGTTCGTGCCGCCGGCGACCATCTCGAACTTGAACTCAACACCGGCGAAGCGGTTGTAGTCGCCGTGGTATCGCCCCGCGGTCGTATTGGGCATCGCGTGCCAGCCGTCATCGACGACATAGAATGGCGTGGGCATCGTCGGCTTGGGCGGGTCGGGGGCGGCAGGCTTGTCGGCCAGGTCGGACTTCCAGAGCGCCTGGTCAAAATCGCCGCCCTCAGGGCAGCGGAAGATGACCGGCGTGTCGAGATATCTGGCCAGGCGGTCTTGCCACGTGCCCACGGGGATGGGACCTTTGGTGTCGGAACGATAGGTGTGATACGCCTGGCCGATGCGGCCTAGATTGTTGAGACACGTCACTCGGTTCATCCGGGACATGAAACCCTGCACCGACGGCAGCAGAAGCGTCGCCAGAATGGCGATGATCGCAATGACCACCAGCAACTCCGACAGGGTGAACCCGTTTGGCCTGGACTGCCTCATTCCCACTCCTGTACCCATACCGCAAGGATTGTATCCGGGAGGGCCCTGCAATCTGTTGCGCCCTTCCGATATCACTTATTATAAACCGCCGCGAACCAACAGGTGCAGCACGGAATTAACGTTTTTTCGCTTCCAGTGAAAAAACCTGAGATCGAGGAATACAATCTAACTGCCAGATTCTTCGGAATTGCCAGGACTGCCGAGTCGCAGATTGAGCCGGCTCATGTCGGACGGGGGCGCGTGGACCCCAAGCACCCGGCAGTTTTGCAGCGATCTTTGCGACGTCAACGGGAGCGAGCAATGGGGCAGACACTATGGAATTCGGGGTGGCCGTTGTTGCAGTGGGGGCTGGTGCTGGCGGCGTGCGCGCTGGCGGCGGGGCTGGATCTGAAGCGGCGGCGCATCCCCGGCGCTCTGACGGTGGCGATGGCCTTGTCGGGGATCGTCTGGGCGTTGTGGTGGTGCGGGTGGGGCGGTCTGGCCGACGCGCTGACCGGAGGGCTGCTGGCGATGATTCCCTACGTGCTGCTCTTCGCGTGGGCGGGGGGCGACGCCGCTAACGCGCGCCTGATGGCGGCCATCGGCGTTTGGCTGGGCACGGTCAACGCGCTTTGGATGTTGGGCGGCGTGCTGCTGGCGGCTGTGGCGATGGGCGTGATCGTCAGTGTCCGCCGACGTGTGCTGGCCAACGTGGTGGATGAGGCGAGCGTCGCCCTCTACGACGCGATCGGGCGAATCGGGCTCGTTCCTCCGGTGCGTCCGGCTGCGCGGCAAAACGGCGCTATCATCGACATGCCGTACGGACTGTCGATCTTCATCGGGACGTGCCTTGCCGCGGCCGCCGCGGCGGCGTGGCATATCGGCCGATAGCATGCTCGGCGGGTCTTTGGGTCCGGGAGGAAACCCGCCGGGCAAGTCGAATATCCCGTGGGGGCTCGACCGCTAACGAAACAAGAGGCCGATGCGCACGTCAGCGGCGCAACCCAGGCCCTATTTCAAATCGAGCGGGCTGACGTAGTCGCCCTTGGCGGCCTTGAGGGCTTCGAGCCGCTTGCGCTGGGCAGCGAGTTCGTGCAGGACGGCCGGCGGAATCTCGGGCTCGTTCTTGTAGATCGCCTCGATGCGGTCGAGCTTGGCCAGGTTCTCCGGGATGCGGATGGTGAACTGCTCGACGTATTCCTGCCGCGTGAAATCTTTGTTGAGCAGTTTCTTGAACAGCGGGGCCAAGTCCTGGTACAGCGGCAGGCGGCCGGTGGGGGCCTCGACGGCCTGCACCTCGTTGTGCGAGCGAAGTTCCATCCACTTCACCCAGACCATCTTGTCCAGGCGCGTGTTGAGGTACTCGCCGGCGGCGTTCTTGAGGTAGTAGTTGGTCCCGAAGATGCGCGGGGCCTTGGCAGCCAGCTTGGTCCCGAAGTTCAAATTGTTGGCGATGTAGCGCCCGATCGGGATGGCCACGAACTGCAAAATGCTCATCAGGTCGAAGGTGCGCACGCCGGTCTTGCCGACGGTGGCGGCCGTCGTCTCCGACTCCAGCGACGCGCCCATGGTGACGATGCCGTGCGTCCAGTTGAAGCTTTCCTGCACCGGGACGGAGGTGTCGCTGTCGCGTCCGCCGTACATGATCCCGCCGATGGCCACGCCCTGTGGGTCGTTCCACTTGGGATCGAGATTGCCCAGGTCCGTCAGGCGCACGGTGTAGCGTGCGTTGGGGTGGGCCGCCGGAATCTCCGCGCCGCCGGCGTCCTTCATGCCCTTGGTCCACTTGCCGGCGAAGTTCTCCCCGCTGGTGGGCAGCTCTCGCCCCATGCCCAGCCAGTACGGGTTAGAGTCGTTCACCAGGACGTTGGAGAAGATGACCTCGCCGGGTTTGGTCAGCAGGTCGTAGATCGCCGGGTCGTCCTTGGGGTTGACGTCGCGGATAATCCCGAAGATGCCGGCCTCGGTGTTCACGCAGCGGGCCTGGCCGTCGATAATGCGCAGGTACGCCAGGTCGTCGCCGAGGATGGTCTCGCCGCCGAGCATGGCGGTGGAGGTTTTGCCGCAGGCGCTGGGGAAGGCGCCGGTGAAGTACGTCACCCGCCCGCCCGGGCCGTGAACGCCCATGATGAACATGTGCTCGGCCAGCCAGCCTTCGCGGTCGGCCTTCTGGATCGCCAGGCGCAGGGCGAGCTTCTTGAGCCCGACGGTGTTTCCGGCGTACTGCGTGTTGACCGAGAGGACCATGTCCTGCGTGTGGTCGATGTAGATGCGCTTGTGCTCGATGTCGCTGCTGGTGCGGCGGTCATCGACGGCCCCGGTGGCATGCAGGAAGCGGAAGAAGTCGCCACTGCCGGCGAGCTTCTTGAGCTGCTCGTAGCCGGGGCGGTACAGCAGGTCTTCGCTGTGCACGACGTACGCCGAATCGGTGATCTGGGCGCACTGGATGCTGAACGCCGAGTTCAGCGGACCGAGGCTGTAGAACCGCACGATCATCGTGCGGCCCTTCATCGCGCCCTTGAAGTACCCGCGGATTTCGGCCAGGCCTTCGTCGCGGTCGATCGAGTTGAGCCGCTTGCCCAGCGTCATGCCCTTGGGCACGAGGTACTTGGTCACCTCGGTGTCGCGGCCTTGGTCGTTGACCATCGCGGTGCGGAACCCATCGAAGTGCACGCTGTGGCCGGGCGTCTTGAGGAGGGTCTCCTCTCGCTGATCCAGCGCCTGGCGGCGGACCCATTCCATGTCGGCGGGGTCGTCCGAAAGCACCTTGACGGCGTCGGGCTGGCAGAGGGTGACGGCGTCGGCCACGAAGGCATCGAGCTTGTCGTTGGCCAGGCGTTCGAGGTTGGCCATGCTGGCGTTATCGAGCTTGGTCTTCAAGATGTCTTTGTGTTTGGTGTCCATGGTCTTTCGCGAATAAGGGGCCTCTGTGAATACTGCACATGCCCGCCGCGTGCGGAGGGCACGGATTTATACGAAAGAAACTCCGGTTCGTCAAGCTGCAGGTGAAGGAAAACCAATTTCAAAAGCCGTGCTGCCGGCCCGAAGAGAACACGAATGACGCGAATGACGCGAATACAGATGGGGCAAACTCTTGAACGAGCATCTTGCTTCTTTGTCTGCTTTATTGTTTCTTGTTGATTGTCTTCTTGTTTCGGATTTGTCTGTGTTTGTTTCGGATTTGCTTCTATGAAGCCTCGCCTGGCATACATGGGCGGCACGTTTGACCCCGTACACAACGGGCACCTGGCCATTGCGCGGGCGGTGCGGGAGCATCTGGGTGTCGATCGGGTGACGTTCATTCCGGCCGCCAATGCGCCGCACAAGCCCGGCGGCGCCATCGCCAGTGCGGCCGATCGCCTGGCCATGCTCGAGTTGGCGGTTGCGGGCCAGCCGCAGTTGGCGATCAGCCGCATCGAGATCGACCGCCCCGGTCCCAGCTATACCCGAGACACGCTGCTGGAATTGCGCCGCCAGGCGGGGACCGAGCCTGAACTCGTCTGGATCATCGGCGCCGACATGCTGGCAGATCTGCACCTGTGGTATCACGCCGAAGAAGTGGTGGATTTGGCCACTATCGTCACGGCCGTGCGCAGCCCCTGGGACCAGCGGCTCGATGAGGTGCTCCGGAACCTGACGCACCACTTTTCACGGGAACAGGCCATCCGCCTGGGCCGGGGCGTGCTGAAGACGCCGCTGGTGAATGTGTCCTCTACCGTGATCCGAGCCAAAGTCACCGCCGGACAACCAATCGACGATCTCGTGCCCCCGCCCGTCAACGACTACATCACGAGGCACGAGCTTTACCGATCCTCTTAGGTGGAAATCCTTATTCTCTGATTTACAGGAATTTGCGGCCTTTTCGGCTGTTTCGCCTTGACCAATTTCCCCATCTGAAGTATATTGATTCTGTTGGCGGCCGGACTCCCTCCTCTGGCTGTCAAATTCCAATGGGCGTCAGGCTCCCCTCCCCTGACGCCTTTTTTTTATGCCGGGTGCCTTCCGCTTGAGGTGCTGCAGGGCCTCGGGGGGGACCATTGAGGCCACGTCGCCGCCGCCGGCCGCGATCTGCTTGATCAGGCTCGACGACAGGAAGAGGTACTGCGGCGAGGCCATGATGAACAGCGTGTCCAGCCCGCTTACGGAGCGATTGGTGACGGCCATCCGCATCTCGAAATCCAGATCGCCCACGTGGCGGATGCCCCTGAGGATGACGCCTGCCCCGAGACGCTGGGCGAAGGCGACGGTCAGGCCGCGGTAAATCTCGACGGTGACATTGCCCAGATGCGCAGTCAGGTTCTCGATCAGCGCCTTGCGGGCCGGCAGGTCCATCAGGGCGGTCTTTTCCGGATTCTCGCCGATGCCGACAACGAGGCGGTCGAAGAGGGCGGCACTGCGTTCGATCAGGTCGATGTGCCCAAGATGGACCGGGTCGAATGTTCCCGGAAACACGGCGATGCGCTGGTTGGATTTGGCCATGACGGTTCGCGTGGTCACTTCAGGACCACTCCGGCGGGTCGTCTGCTCGCAAAGAGGTCTGCAGACGCCAGCAGACGGCGCGTTTCATACCTCGCGCGATCAGGGATGACCGAAGCCCGCATGCCAGTACGACAGGCGCGAGCTGTGGTCGATCAGCCAGAACGCGTCCCAGTCGTCCACGCGCTGCTTGTCCTGGAGGTCCTGGATCTGCGCCACGCGGTAATCGCGCTCGATAGCCGAGTCGGTCGGCGTGGGGCAATGGACGCAGTTGAGCGGGTTGCAGGAGCAGCAGGGGGTGCCGTCGTTGTTGTTGACGCTGCTGGCGTCGGTAGCGACGGCGGTGTTGCGAGCGCCACAACCGCACCCGCTGGTCAGGACAAGGATCGCGCACAATGCCGGGATCACCATAAGCTGCTTCATAAAGTTCCACCTTATATTCGTCCCGGGCCCGCCATGGCCCGGATGGGGATCGGCTGCGGAGCCACGTCCGCGCTAATCCTTCATATCATTTATCGGCTCGCGCGGCCAGAGTAGTTTTGAAAAATTCCGACAGCATCCGCACCGCCGCGGTCATCTCTACATAAGCATAGGGCACGTGGCTGCTCTGGTGCAGTTGGCGGATCTGACCGTGCAGCGACTCGTACAAGTCGTCCCACTCCTCGGGGGCGTTGCAGAAGTACACGCGGCAGCCCAGCGGGCGATGCCGGCGGGCCGTGCAGCGATCGTCGATCTGGTAGGGGCATCGCCCTTGCTGCCATGTAGCCGACGGCAGCGGCGCCAGCGACAGCAGCGCCAACTCGCCGGTGGAGACGAACAGCCGGTGACCGGCCTGCTCGAACTTGCAGCATCGCCCGCAGGCGCGGCAGGAGAGGCTTCGCGAGGCGACGGCCTCGTCGCCGCCGGCGTAGATCAGCGCCAGGGCCTCCATGAAGGCCTGGCTGGAGCGGCAGGCGCCGACAGCCGACGCCAAGGCCCCGGTGCTATTCGCGCGTGCTGCGCCTTCGCTCATCGATTTCCTCGGGGGAAAGGTTGTGGCCGCGGTTGATCCCGGCGCAGCGGGCGCCGGCTTCGGCCCAGGTGTCCGGGTGCAGAAGATTGCTGGACCAGAACGGCCACGTGCGACACTGAATGGGCCGCACGGGATAGATCCGGCACGTGCGGGTGCCCTGCGTTTCGGGCGTCAGGAACACGCAGTCATGCGTTCGCTTGAACTCGACGAGACTCTGCCGCCGCCCGACGGTCCGCACGTACTTGCGGCGCATTTCCTGCGGCGTGATGTGCAGGTAGTCGGCGATGGCCTTGATGTCGGCCTCGGTCACCCAGACGTACCCCTCGTCCGGCCCGGCACAGCACCGCCCGCAGGCGGTGCATTCAAATGCCAGACCAGTGAAATACCAGGGCGCTGTGTCAGTGTGGGAATCCATCCTTGGTAGTATAGCTGACCGCCCCAGCAGCGCCACATGTTTTTGGCGCGGGCGGCGCAAAAGGTTGATTGGTTAACTGGTTGGCCCGTTAACTGGTTGATTGGCTGACTGGTTGGTTAACTCGTTGTTTGGTTTAACTGGTTAGTTCGCAATTGCGCTTTGGCTTTCGCCAGCAAGACTATTTTGCAGTAACCAGTCAACCAGCTAACGAGTTAGCCAATTACCGATTACCCACTACCGCTTGCCCTGGAAGAACCGCGCGTACCAGGCGTGCATTTCGTCGTCGCTGATGGACGTCGTGCGTCCGTCGTCGTACTCGGCCTGCACGATATCGAAAATCGCCCGCAGGCGCGAGTCGTCCTTGGGAACGTCGACCTTGTAGTGCGACGAGATCCAGTGCTTGATGCCCGCGGCGCCGCACTTGTCGGTGATGACGACCCCGGCGGGGCGGTCGAGAATGGCGGCCGTGTCGAAGCAGCTATAGATCTCTTCGCTCTTGAGCAGCCCGTCGGTGTGGATGCCCGCGCGGGTGGTGTTGAAGTCACGCCCCACCAGAGGGTAATCGTGCGGGATCGCATCGCCGATCCGCTTTTCGTAGTACTGCACGATCTCGGTGATGGCCGCGTAGTTCACGCGGTCGTCGTGTCCGCGAAGCTGGGCGGCCTCGACCACCATCGCCTCGAGCGGGCTGTTGCCCGTGCGCTCGCCAATGCCCAGCAGGCTGGCGTTGCACGCGGCGCAGCCGTACAGCCACGCCGTCACCGGATTGACCACGACCTTGTGGAAGTCGTTGTGCCCGTGCCACTCCAGCAGCTCGCCGGGAACGCCGGCGTCGTGGATCATCGCGTGGACGATCTTGGGCACCGACCGCGGCAGGGCCGCCTGCGCCCACGGGACGCCGAAGCCCAGCGTGTCGCACAGGCGAATCTTGACGTCGAGCTTGTACTGCTGGCGCAGGAGCATGAGCTGCTGGGCCAGCGGGATGACGAACCCGTAGATGTCGGCGCGCGTGATGTCCTCGAAGTGGCAGCGGATGCGGATGCCTTCTTCCAACGCCGTGCGGGCGATCTCCAGGTACAGGTCCATCGCCTGCTTGCGCGACTTCTTGAGCTTGAGGAAAATGTGGTAGTCGCTGCAGCTCGTCAGGATGCCCGTCTCGGCCAGGCCCATCTCCTTGACGATCTTGAAGTCCTGCTTGCGGGCGAGAATCCACCCGGTCACTTCGGGAAACTTCAGGCCCAACTCGCGGCACTTGTCGACGGCCTCGCGGTCCTTCTTGGAATACAGGAAAAACTCCGAGGCGCGGATGGTGCCCGTGCCGTTGTCGAGCTTGCTGATGAGCTTGTACAGGTCGACGATCTGCTCGACGCTGTAGGGGGGGCGGGCCTGCTGACCGTCGCGGAACGTCGTGTCGGTGACCCAGATGTCCGGGGCCGGGGCCATCGGCACGTCCTTGGCGTCGAAGAGCACGCGCGGCAGCTTACTGTAGGGAAACTGCTCGCGATAGAGCTGCGGCTCGTCGATGTCCTGCAACGCGTACTTTTTGATATTTTCGGCCAAGATACTCATCCTACGATCGTGCTCCGCAACGGAGGCAGCCCGTTCCCATTGGCGTGCCGCATTATACAGGCTGGCGCCAGTATTTTCAAACATCGGTTGAGAGGCATGTGCGGACCGGTGCCAGGCGGCCGTTGTTCAGCCGCCATGTTCACGGCTGCCAGCGTAGGGAGCGTCATATCCCGCGGCCGCGGAAGAACAGCAGGATCGTCAGCAACATCGGGACCAAGCACATGATCGTCCCGGCAATGGCGAGGGCTTTCCCGCGCCGTGTGCGCAGGGCCTGCTGGTAGCCGGTCACTCCCAAGATACCGCCGACGATGGCGCACACACCCACCATCGCTATGCCCAGACACATGAACTGAACGAGGAGCAAGGCCACGATCGGTATCGTCAGGCAGACCAGCCCCAGTACAAACGACGCGACGGCCGCGCCGTTGGGCCCGCTCGCCTTGGCCGGCAATCGCCGGCGCCGCGGACCGATCGGCCCCGGTTCGCTCATCATGTCGGCCAGCGACTCCAGCGGTTCGCGCGTGTCGCGTGGAACCACCAGCGGCTGCCCGCACGCGGGACAAGGAATCGTCCTGCCCGATTGGTCGGACAAGGCGCTGATCTGGCGGCTGCAGTGCGTGCAATTGAATGTGATCATCACAAACTCCCACTTCCTTACAGGTCCACGATGGACACGATCTTACCCGCCAAGGCACGAAAACGACATGCTTTCCACGGAAAAAGCCGTCGTGTTTTCTCAAGAACATTTTGTTTGAATTGTGCTGTTTTGCATCTTGACGGAATTTGAGTTGTGCCTTAACTTGGGACTGTCAACGGAAGGGAAACGGACGGACGCGATTCAAAGTCGCGAGGGAAATGCCGGCCTCAAACCGGCAATACATCGAAGGAGAGGGAAATGAAATTTCTGGTGACTCGGTAATAGTTCTTGACAAAAATGTGATGTGCAATTAATATACAGACCGAGCATGGAGACAGGTCCAGTTCAGGTGGCCACTAAGGCCCACAAAAGGAGCTAGAGGAATGAGAACGGCAATCCTAAGTATCTGCGTCGTTTCACTGCTGACGGTTTCGTATGCCCAGGCGGATACGATCAGCTACAGCAACACGTACGGTCCGACCAGTGTATCGTTTTCAGGGCTGCTCGTCCCGCTGACCAAGTTTGATCCGGCCTTGGGGACGTTGACCAAAGTGACGCTGCAGTTGAACGCAAACACCAACGCCGGAAGCATTGCCTGGGACAACGAGGGAGGCGTCGCCTCATCGGTCACTCTCCAGATCGGCGCCACGGTTAAGGCCTCTGCTCCGCTCAATCTGATAGCGGTGACGGCCGTGCCCGTCCAGTCCGGTAGCGGCTCGGTCAGTGCCGACAACGACGCCAGTCCGGACTACATCGGCGACGACGCCTTCGGCGTGACTGGTGGCACGGGTTCTGACAGCAACTCGGCCTTCACCACCAGCAGCCTCAGCACGTTCATCGCCACATTTGCGGGCGAGACGTTCAACGCGACGTTGGAGTCCTCCATCAAGACCACCCTGAGCACCGACGGCGGGTATGGTCCGATCAACCCCAGCCCCGGCCTGACCGATGGGACGGTTAAGGTGACCTATGAATACACCCCCATCCCCGAGCCGGTCACGATGAGCCTGCTGGGCCTGGGCGGTCTGGGCATGCTCCTGAAGCGCCGACGCTAGAACGTACGACTCTGTCATCACCGACAGGCGGGCCCTTGCGGGCTCGCCTGTTTTTTTTATGCACACGTTTCCCCCTCGCCCGTAGAATACCGCCTTCACACAGGAGCCGACCATGGCCGCTTATGACGAACTGCTGGGCTTTATCAACGAACTGCAAATCATCGACTCGCACGAGCATCTGCCCCCCGAGGCCCAGCGCGACCAGAACTCCGACGTGCTGTCCGAATGGCTCTTCCATTACTTCTCCTGCGATCTGATCTCGGCCGGCATGAGCGACGACGCCATGGGCCAGGTGCGCGATCCCAAGCAGCCTCTCGCCAAGCGGTGGAAGATCGTCCAGCCGTTCTGGGACGCCGCCCGCAGCACCGGCTACGGCCGCTCGCTCGATATCGCCGCCCGCGGGCTCTACGGCCTCGACGGCGTCACGGGCAAGACCATCGAGCCGCTCAACGAGGCGTTCAAGGCCGCCCGCGCCAAGGGCGGGCACTACCAGTACGTGCTCAAGGACAAGAGCCGCATCGCCCTGTCGCTGGCGGCCGGGGCGGTCGTCACGCCGTACGAAAAAGACTTCTTCGCCGTCTCGCAGTACCTCGACGAGTTCATCACGCCCGGGCACATCAACCGCGTGCGGCAGGTCGGCCAGGAAGTCGGCGTGGAGATCCACTCGATCGAAGACTGGGAGCATGCCCTGGAACTGCATCTGGACAAGTGCCTCAAGGGCGGGGCGGTGGCCCTCAAGTGCGGCCTGGCGTACTCGCGCACGCTGCTGTTCGAGAAGACCCCGCGCGCCGTCGCCGAGGAAGAGTTCAACCGCTTCTTCGGCCCCAACCACTCGGCCCCGTGGCAGCCGGGAACGCACATGGCCAAGGGTTTCCAGGATTACATGATGCACGCGCTGCTCAAGCTGGCCGACGCGCGCGGGCTGACGTTCCAGATCCACACCGGCCTGCACGAGGGCAACGGCAACCACATCGCCCACTCGAACCCCGTGCTGCTGACGAACCTGTTTCTGGAATACTCCAACGTGAAGTTCGACATCTTCCACATGAGCTATCCGTTCATCATGGAGCTGTCGAACCTGGCCAAGAACTTCCGCAACGTCTTCATCGACATGTGCTGGGGCCACATCATCAGCCCCGAGGCCGCCCGCCGGGCGATCGTCGAATGGCTCGACGCGGTGCCAGCCAACAAGATCACGGCCTTCGGCGGCGACTACTGCTTCATCGACGGCGTCTACGGCCACGCCACGCTGGCGAGGCAAAACGTAGCGGCCGCCTTGGCGCAGAAGATAGCCGACGGCAGCTTCGACCTCGATCGCGCCAAGCAGATCGCCGGCTGGATGTTCGTAGACACCCCGACACGCATCTTCCACCTGGAAGACCGCATCAAGAAGTCGCCCGACAAGCGCCGGAAGTAGTGGCGAGTTGTGTGGGCAGAGGTGAGTTTGGCGCGGAAGATAGTGGTTAGTACAACCGACGACGAGGACGACGACGAGGACGAGGACGAATAGAAAGGCCGTCCCGGTCTCATCTCCGTTTCAATCCTCTTAATCCGTTTCTAATCCCTTCAATCCCGCACTCCCCGTCCCCGGAAATGACATGGCGACACGCGAGAAACAACATCGCGTATCGCCATGCCGGGCGGATCGAGAACCTGATCCGCAATCCGCAATCCGCAATCCGAAATCGGGATCAGTTCCTGGGCTTGAAGGTCTTCTGGTCGAGGACCTTGAGGTCCTTGATGTCGGCGTCGGCCGGGCCGGTCTTGAGGACCTTCATCTCCAGGGTGTTGTCCTTGACGTCGAAGACGCAGAAGTGCCGCGTGCCGAAGTAGCCGACCCATTCGCCGCCGTCGGGGCGCACGACCTTGCCGACCGTGCCGCGGGCGTTGCCGTTGGGCGGGCCGAACGGGTGCGAGCCCATGCGGGTGTCCCAGCGGTGCCAGCTCCCGCGGCCGATGCAGCCGGTGACGATCTGCGTGCAGCCCTTCTCCGGCGGCAGTTCGATGCGCTCGTACGTCGGATCCCAACTGCACAGCATCATGGTGGCCTTGTACTTGCCGCACAGCGGCAGGATCACGTCGCGGGTGGCGATGCGCCCGCCGAAAATCTTCTTGCTGTTGATGCCCGACGAGTACGCCGGATAGCCCGCCAGCACGATCACGAACTTGTCGGTGGCAGCCTTGAGCACGCCCTCGAGCCACTTGGCGTTCTCGCCGCCGGCCTTCCAGTCCATGTTGCCGTCGATGCCGATGAACCGCACCGGTCCCATCACCTTCGTCCAGCTATGTCCGTAGCCGTCGTCGGCGGGGGTGTAATGCAGTTCGTCGAAGATGCCGGTGTAGTCGTCGGCGCAGGGGGTGATCAGAGTCGGCACTCGCGCCAGCAGTTCGGAGGCCGGTTTGATGTACGCCGATTCCCACCAGAACGACCACGCGCCCTGCTCGAGCAGGTTGCCGGTGTTGACCACGAAGTCCGGCTGGGCCTTGAGGATCAGCTTGCTGTTGACGGCCAGGGGCTCCTTGTCCAGGTCGCCGGTGAGCTGCTGCTGCGGGTGGCCAAACGCCACGAAGCGGTAGGCCTTGCTATCGCCCAGCGTCACGGCGTAGGGTCCGCGCTTCGTCACGTGCGTGCCGACCTTGGCCGTCAGCGTGTAGCTGAGTTTGCGCGTGCCCTTGGGCACCTCTACCTTGACGCGATGCCAGATCTTGCCGGCGGACACCACAGTGACCGCCGCGGCGGCAGGCTCCGTCGGCGTGGCTTCGACCGTCAGGTCGGCCGGCAACTGCGTACGGCAGGCGAGCGTGAAGTATGTTTCGCCGAAATCGCCCAGGATCGGGCCATTGTAGATCTCGGCCGGTTGCGCCTCGGCCGCGACGACCAGCGCGTCCAGGGCCTCGGCCGGTTTATCCTGCCAGAAGGTGTACATGTTGCCGCGAAGCTCCACGGTGTTCTTGCCCTTGACGAGTTGGCCGGTCAGGGGCACCCAGAACTGCACCAGCGGGCCGCCGTGGGGGAACGGCACGACTTTGTCGTTGAGCTTGATGGACGCCTCAAGCAGCGTCGGGCAGAAGCCCAGGTCCTTCCAGTAGCCCGAGGCAGCGCCGAAGATGTCGCCGTTGCAGATGGTGGCCTTGGTGTCCTTGAGCCCGTCGGTGATCCGCACCCACAGTCCGGCGATCTTGGCGGGGTCTGCCACATCGAACGTGCCCTTAAACACGTAGAGAAATTGCTCGCGGGTGTGGCGCGGGTCAGCGCCGGCCTTGGGCCCGGCGAGGGGCTTGTCGGAGAAGGTCTTGCCGTCGTCGTTGCTGTACTGCCACGTGACCGCCACCGGCGCGGTCTTGATGTTCTCGAAAGGCCCGGCCACTTCATTGGTGTCGGCCGCCTGAATCGCATTTACGCTCAAGGCCGCGACAAACAGGCCGCCCAACAGCATTCGCTTCGTCAATGGCATCATGGTGCTCCTGTGGGGTTAGGTGGGCAGTATGGCCGATCATGCCAAGGGTGTCAACGGCGTGAAAGAAGTAGCCAGTAGCCGGTAGCCGGTAGCCGGAATAAGGCAGTAGCCGGTAGCCAGAGTAAGGCAACTGGTTACCCGTTCTTACCGGCTACGGGCTACAGGCTACGGGCTACCATCTTTCTTCACCGCACGTTTTGGCGTAGACTGTGCGTCTATGAACGTGATCGCACATGGCGTGGACATGGTTCCCACCGGGCGGCTGCAGGAGGCGATCGATCGCCACGGGCAGCGGTTCCTCGAGCGCGTCTTCACGCCGCTGGAGCTTGCCTACTGCGACCGCAGGCCGGCGCGCAAGATCGAGCACCTCGCCGGGCGTTTCGCCGCCAAGGAGGCGGTCCTCAAGGTGCTCGGGACGGGCTGGACCAACGGGATCGCTTGGACGGACGTCGAGGTGCGCAACGCGCCGTCGGGGCAGCCGGATGTTTTTCTCAGCGGGCGCTGCGAAGAGATCGCCCGCGCCCGCGGAATCAAACGCGTGCTGATCTCGATCAGCCACGTCGAGACGCACGCCATTGCATCGGCCATCGCCCTGGCGGACGAGAGCGGGGAGAAAGCTGCCACGCCGCAGGCGGCGGAATAACCTCTCTACCCTATGAGCACAAACGCTCCGACATTCTTTCTCTCGGCCGCCGAAGCCAGCGGCGACCACCACGCCGCCGGACTCATCCACGCGCTGCGGCGGCGCATTCCCGACGCGCGGTTCATCGGCGTGGCCGGGCCGCAGATGGCCGCGGCGGGGTGCGAGGTCGTCGTCGATCTGGCCGCCCAGGCCACCATGACGACCGGTCCGTTCACGCGCATCGGGTATTACATTCGCACGGTGCGGCGGCTCAAGAAGCTCATCGCCCAGCTCAAGCCCGACGTGTTTATCCCTGTGGACTCCCCGGCGCTGAACTGGCACCTGTCAGCCGCGGCCAAGGCTGCCGGCTCGCCGGTGGTTCATTACGTCTGCCCGCAGGTGTGGGCGTGGGCGCGGTGGCGCATCAAGAAGCTCCGCCGCCTGACCGACCACGTGGCGTGCCTGCTGCCTTTCGAGGCGCGATACATGCAGCATCGCGGCGTGCCGGCCACGTTCGTCGGGCATCCGCTGTTCGACGATCTCCCCCCTCGCCCCGATCCGCTGCCGGACCTGATCGCGGCCTGGGCCGACGAGTCCTGGCGCGTGGCGATGCTGCCAGGCTCGCGCATGGGCGAGATCCGCATGCACATGCCGGCCTTGCTCGCCACCGCCGACTTGATCCGCCAGAGGCACCCCAACGCGCAGTGCCGGTTCCTGGCCGTGGATGAAAAGGCCGCCAAGGCCATCGCCCTGGTCGGCGAAAAGAAAGGCCGCCAGCTCGATATTGTCGTGGGACGCACCAGCGAGACCCTCGGCGAGTCGCATTTCGCCGTGGCCGTCAGCGGGACGGTGACGCTGGAAGTGGCGTACTATGGCGTGCCGATGGTCATCTTCTATCACGTGCCCAAGGTCGATTGGGAGCTGGTGGGGCGGTGGATCGTCCACATGCCGCATCTGTCGCTGGTGAACATCCTCTCGCCCAACGGCCGTCCCGTCGTGCCCGAGCTGATGCCCTGGCACGGGAACATCGCCCGCGTGCAGGACATGGTGGTGGAGATTCTGGAAGACCTGGGCAGTATGGTCGAGGCCCGCGGGCGACTGCTCCAGACCGTCGAGCCGCTGCTGCCGCACAACGGTCAGACGGCCGCCGATAACGCCGCGGATCTGGTGCTGAGGGTTCTTAACAACAGATCCTAGATCCTCGGTCCTAGATCCTAGGATGGGAGCGCCTGTTCTTCTCTGGGATCTTGTTCTTCCCCTAGGATCGAGGATCTAAGACCTAGGATCTGTTTCCCTTATGGCTGCCAGTATTCCCGGGCATTCTCGGGCACAGAGGGGTCCAGTTCCTGCGGGCTTAGCTGCTTGACCGTTCCATCGCGGAAGAGCACGTTGAGCTGCCCGCGGTGGCGGGCGAAGGAATAATCGGCTGCGGGCCACTGCGGATCGCTGGTCTGCACCACCAGGTTCTCGTAATCCATCGCCAGGATGTTGCCCGACCGCAAGGTGGCGCCCGATGCCGCGGTCGGATTCATGCCGTAACTGACGTAATATCTGGGCTTGAGAGTCTGCATCGTCGCCGTCTCCGGCGCCAGCGACTTGGCCGCCAATGGCTCGGGCGTGATCGTCGCGTTGGTGGCGGCGATCATGATCTGCCATTGGCCCATGGCGTTGCCGCTCTTGCTGACATTACGCAGGTCCACGGTCATGCTGGAGGACGTGATGGTCGAGGCAAACGAAATATCCAGGGCCACCAGTTGGCCGTTGATGGTGATGGTGGTGGGGCCCTGGGGCTTGACCGTCACGACGCTGGCGGCGCCGTTGTAGGCCTTCATGCTGTTGCGGTCGATCACGCCGGCGGGCGTCTGCATCCAGAACCGGCTGGCGTCGCAGTTGTCGGGATCGATGTCGATGCACATGTTGGTGGTCATCCACGGCTCGGGCGACTCGGGCAGCGGGTCGTCGAGGGTGAATTCGCGGCCGCCCTCGGGGCAGCGGAGAATGTTCTTGTCGCTGGTATCCCTCAGGGCGGCGAGAATCCAGTGCGAGGCGTCGGTGAAAGCGGCCTGTCGGCCCTTCTCGAACTCGCGCATCTGGATTCCCGGCACTTGGCCGATTCGTGCGAGGTTATTCGCGCAGATGGCCTGGCGGGTTCTCGCCCAGATATCGCCCGCGGTCGTGACGCCCAGCAGCGACAGGGTTGAGGTAACCGCCAGCACGACAAGCACTTCGACCAGGGTCATCGCGGTTTGGGGCTGATTAAGAGGACGAGGGCGGGTCTGGGCGGGGCGGGCCGGCCTGAAAAAAACTCGCGCGACCATAATGGCTCCCTTCCGGCATGACAACAAGCATGCGCAAAAACGTTACATCGACGCATTACCGGCGCTTACCATCTTCAGGAGTATCGGATTTGAAAAGCCCCGAGGCAGCAGGAAACTGATAAAAATCGTCCGAAATAGTCGACGCCGTCAATCGCGAACTGAACTGATGATCAATCTTTGCCGTGGAAAGCCTACAAAGTGCTATGAAAGACATCAGCGGCTCAGGGTTGCCAGTAGGCGAGGTTCTCGCCGGCAGTGGGGCTGACTTCTTCCGGCGCCAGCACATGCACAGAACCGTCGCGTAGCAGCACATTTAGCAACCCGCGGTGTCGGGCGAAGGAATACGTCTGCGATTGCCACTCCGAGTCGCCGGCCTGTACGACAAGGTGCTCGTAATCCATCGCCAGCACATTGCCAAGGCCCAGGCCAGTCTTGGCGATGACGTTGGGGTTCACGCCGTAGCTGACGTAGTACGTGGGCGCCGCTGCGGCGACGGCAGTGCTGCTCAGATCAGGCGATGGTTCGGGCGTGATGGTCGCATCGATGGCGGTGATTTCGATGTTCCACGCGCTGGCGGCCTTTCCATTGTGGCTGGTGTTGTAGAGCCTTACCGTGATCGAAGAGCCCGTGACGGTTGTGGCGGCGTGGCTGTCCAGTTGCATCGCCTGGCCATTGAGCAGCACTTGGGTCGATCCTTGTGGCGTGAACTGCACGCTGCTGGCCGGACCGCTATAGGCAACGAGGTTCATGCGGTCAATCGTGCCGGCCGGCGTGACCATTTCAAACCGTTTGGAGCCGGCGTTGGATGGGCTGGTGTCGACGGCGATTGTCCCTGAAAAGCTGTACAGCGGCGCAGCGGGCGGGGGGTCCGATATCGAGAAGATGTTGCCCCCTTCGGGACAGCGCAGGATCGCCGCGTCTTGCGTGTCCTGCAGGGCCATCAGAATCCACCGCTCCGCGGTGCTGAAGGCCCCCTGTACGCTCTGGTCGTACTGGCGCAATTGCAGCCGCGGCGACTGAGCGATCTTGCTCAAGTTGTTTGCGCACGTGACGCGGTTGGCGGTCGAGCGAATGTAACCGGCCGTCACGGTACATAGCGTTACCAGCGTAGCGATGATCGCCATGACGACCAGCAGTTCAACCAGCGTGAGCCCGCCGGCACTGCGGCGATATCGAGCGTGAGCCCCCATTCCCGCCCCCTCAGAACGTGAAACCCCCGCCCTCGCGCACCTGCAATGTCCTGCGGACAGACCTAATTGCCTTACAGGCCCATGAGGTGCCCACGGGCCGGCCGCGCGAAACGCCTGTGGCGGCCGAATGTCCCTGCAAGACTATATGCCCGTCCCTGGCCGCAGCCAAATCCGGCCGACGCGAGCGGCGAAAATTCCAGCGCAGGCCGATCCAAAATGATGTCGAAAGTGTTACAATGTGCCAAACGTGAACCCGCTGGAGCGGGATCGCAAGAGCATCCAAAGGAGCGAAGCGTGAACGAGTTTCCTCGCACTGACGTCGGCGGCATCTCCCTGTCCAGAATGATCATCGGAACCAACTGGTTCCTGGGGTGGTCGCACACGTCGGCCGCCCGCGACAAGCTCATCGGAACCACGCAGACGCCCTCGAAGGTGGCCGACATCATCGAGGTCTACCTCAAGGCCGGTATCGACACGATCATGGGTTTCGCCCAGCGCGACGTGCAGCACCAGGCCGTCCAGGAAGCCCAGCAGCGCACCGGCAAAAAGATGATCGTCATCTCGACCCCGGCCGTGCCGGTTGACGACAACCAGGCGTCGCGCGACGAGGCGCAGAGGATCTTCGACGCCGAAGTTCAGCGCAACGTCGATATCTGCCTGCCGCACTCGTCGAGCATCGACCGCCTGGTGGACCGCCGCCTGCGCAAGGTGCTGCTGATGGACGAATACGCCAAGATGATCCGCGACCGCGGCATGAAGGTCGGCATGAGCACGCACACCAACGAGGCGCCGATCTATGCCGACGAGAGCGGCCTGGACGTCGACACGTACATCCAGATCTACAACGCCGCGGGCTTCCTCATGCCGCTGGAGGTGGACTGGGTGCAGCGCATCATCTGGGGGCTCAAGAAGCCCGTCATGACGATCAAGCCGATGGCGTCGGGCCGCCTGCACCCGCTGGTGGGCCTGGCGTTCTCGTGGGCGACCCTGCGCGACCAGGACATGGTCACGGTCGGCACGCTGACGCCGGATGAGGCCCAGGAATGCATCGACATCTCGATGTCGGTCCTGTCCCGCCAAGCTAACAACGTCAAGCTCCAGCGCACAAGGTCCAAGTCGACCGTCGACGGGAAATAACGGATCCGGACAGGGATTACCACAGAGGCACAGAGAACACCGAGGACCGCAGCAATGCGGTCCTCTTTTTATTGGCGGCTTATCACCACAGAGGCACAGAGATCACTGAGGAAGAAGAACGGACACGCCGCGCCCGTTAGCGATAAACCTCCCGCCACGGCACTCGCCTTGTCTCCACTCACCACTCACAACTCACAACTGCTTTTCTAGCTGACCGTCGATCCCGGCGGGACTTCTTTTTCCGGGCTCAGCACGACCACGTCCAGCAGTGGCGCCTCGCCGGTGGCGGGGTCGGCGGGGCCTCGGGCCGATGCCGCCAGCAGCATGCCCTGCGACTCGAGCCCTCTCATTTTGCGCGGGGCCAGGTTCGCCACGACTACAATTTCACGCCCGAGCAAGGCCTCGGGGCTGTAGTACGCGCGGATGCCGGCCAGGACCTGGCGCGTCTCGCCGCCGAGGTCGACCTTGAGGACGATGAGCTTGTCGGCATTAGGATGAGCGGCGACCTCGACGACCTTGCCGATGCGCAGGTCCAGCTTGGCGAAATCGTCGTATTCGATGATCGGTTTGGGCGTCGTCGGTGCGTCGGACATAGCGGGCCTTTCGCGAAAAACAATGGATTGCAGTGAGGCATAGTGTAGGCGCGGCGGGGCGGATGCTCAAGCTTGTTCCCCGCGGCCGCCGATAAACAAGCGGAAGATGTGGAATGATGGAAGAATGGAATAGCGGAAGAATGAACGCGTATCCGTTTCACTTCGAGCCTATCTACCACGACAAGATCTGGGGCGGTCGGAATCTGCGGCGGCTCTTTGGACGCGACCTGCCTGACGGCAACATCGGCGAAAGCTGGGAACTGGCCGACATTGAGCAGGGCGTCAGCGTCGTCGCCAATGGGCCGGCCGCTGGGACCTCGCTGACGGACTTGACGCGGCAGATGGGGCGCGACCTGCTCGGCGCGGCCGCGGCGTGGCCCGGTGGGCGATTCCCCCTGCTGCTCAAGCTGCTCGACGCCAGCGACATCCTCTCGCTCCAGGTGCATCCCGACGAGCGGGCGGTGAAGGAGATCGGCCCGCCCGCAGCCCTCAAGACCGAGTGCTGGTTCGTGCTCGACAGCCGCCGCGGGTTCATCTACAAGGGCGTCACGCCGGGCGTGGATGCGGCCGCGTTCCGCAAGGCCATCGAGGCCGACGCCTGCGAAGAAGTCTGCAACCGCTACGACGTGGCGGTGGGGGACTTTCACTATCTGCCCGCCGGCACGGTGCACGCACTGGGCGCCGGCGTGGTCGTGGCCGAGGTGCAGACGCCCTCCGACACGACCTACCGCGTGACCGACTGGGGCCGCGGGCGCGAGATCCACGTCGAGCGCTCGATGCAATGCATCCGTTTTGCCCCGTCGGCGGCCCCGCCCGGCAACGCGCCGCCAACGCTGCTGGCGACGCCATATTTCTCCGTCGCCCTGCGCCGCATCAGCGGCGGGGGCACGAGACTGCTGCCGAGCGGCCGCTGCGCCGCGGTGATGTTCCTGGGCCTCGAGGGCGATCTTGAAGTGATTCACGATGGACCAACCGAGCCGGCCATCCCCGCCCGCGCGGGCGAGACGCTGCTCATCCCCGCCGCGCTCAAGAATCCCGCCGTCCGCTGCAGCGCCGGTTGCGCCTGGCTCGAGATCACGCTGCCTGAACAACGTTAGCGGCGGGCTCCTGTCTCGCCGAAGCTTCGCTCTCGTCGTCGGTTGCTTTTCAGCACCCAGGGACGGGGAGTGCGGGATTGACGGGATTACGGGGATTTAGGGGATTGAAACAAAGAGCAGGACCGGGATACGTGATTTGCGTCCTCGTCCTCGCCCTCGTCGTCGGTTGTTTCTTTTCAGCACCCGTCGTCGGTTTTTCCTCTGTGTTCTCTGTGCCTCTGTGTCGTACTATAAAGCGATATGCCACAACGAATTCAAAAAGTGCTCGCCGACGCCGGAGTCGATTCGCGCCGGGCGGTTGAAGAGATGGTCATCGAGGGGCGCGTCCGCGTCAACGGCAAGACCGTCGCGGCGCTGCCGCATTTTGTCGAACCCGGCGACCGCATCGACGTCGACGGCCGTGCGGTGCGGTGGGAAAGACGCGAGGAGAAGTTCTACTTCCTCCTCAACAAGCCCAAGGGAGTAGTCTGCACGCAGTTCGACCCGCAAGGCCGCCGCCGCGCGGTAGACCTGCTCGGCGATGTCGGCTCGCGCGTGTATTGCGTGGGGCGGCTGGACATCGAGAGCACCGGGCTGATCATCCTGACCAACGACGGCGAGCTGACCAACCAGCTCACGCACCCGCGCTACGGCGTGCTCAAGACGTACATCGCCGAGGTCGATGGCATGGTCAGCGGCGAGAAGATCGACCGGATCAAGGCCGGCGCGATGCACATCGACGGCAAGCGCGTCGGCCCCAGCCGCGTCAGCGTGCTGGCCCGCGACCACAACACCACGCTGCTGCAGATCACGCTCAACGAATCTCGCAATCGCGAGATCCGCCGCATGCTCGCCCAGGTCGGCCACGAGGTCAAACGCCTCAAGCGAGTCGCCATCGCCGACATCACCGACAAGGGCGTCAAGATCGGCAATTTCCGCCAGCTTAGCCCCGCCGAGGTGCAGTCACTTCGCAAAGCCGCCGGCCCCAAACCCGCCGCCAGGCCCCGAAAAGGTAAACCCTCCGGCGGCAAGGCAAAGCCCCAGGCGGAAAAGGCCGCCTCACAGCCGCGCCGCCAGCCTCGCCCCGCGCCCAGCGAGCCCCGTCCGCCCAAGCGAAGGATCATCCTGCCCGATTAAGCCGGCTGACTCGCGGAGATTGGGATGCAGGCCCAGAGAGGCGCTAGCGTCGGCGCTTGCGTGGAGGCACCGCCGGCGCAGGAGCGGGGGCGGGTGTGGGCGGCGGGGCGGGAATAACAGCGGGGGCTCGATCCCTCAACTGCGGATTCTCCCGTATGATCCTCTCGTAGTCGTTGAGCTTGTCGACGATCTCGCGGGCTGTCGGCATGATAAGCACCACGAGCGTTTCGGCCGCGATGACGCCCAGCAGCCATTTCTTGAGCCGCAGACTGCGGCGTCGCCGGCGGACCGGCGCATCCCCGAGGCGGTG
The DNA here is from genome assembly GCA_039683615.1 of Phycisphaerae bacterium. Lineage (GTDB taxonomy): Bacteria > Planctomycetota > Phycisphaerae > SM23-33 > SM23-33 > JAJFUU01. The sequence goes on along the minus strand of JBDKRA010000011.1, from coordinate 142,230 downwards.
GATTGCCGCGCGGGCTTTGCTTTCGTCCATGCCCAGCAGCGCAGCCTCGGCCATCAGCAGCGTCTCTTCGTGCGGATTGAGCGACCATCGCTGCAGGTGCCCCTTAACGCGCGACTCGAACTCGCGGAGCGTCTCGCGGGGGGATATCTGCAGCGGCGCCTCGATGACGGCCGCGGGCTTCTGCTCTGCCGCCCCGGCGGAAGCGGCAGTAGGGCTGGGCGGCGCTTTGGCCAATCCCGGCCCCGGCGGGGCGGCGCCGGGCCGGATCCCCTGCGACTGGTCGTACGCCTTGCGTCGCCGCGAATCGATCAGGCAGCCGCGGGCGGTCGCCAGGCGGTTCATCATCTCCTGGACGGCCTGGCGCTTGTGGGTGTCGGGGTGCAAGGCAAATGCGTCGAGGCGGTCCATCTGCCGGCGCACCGCCGCCTCGATCCGCTCGACATCCCCGCACCCGCCCGGCAGGCCAAGCAATACATAATGGTCCGGAGGCCGAGGCCCCGGCGGCAAGGAAAGCCACTGTGTATACAAATCACTCGCCGACGACATCTTGCTTCCTTCTATTCACCGCATTCACCGCAGAGATCGCAGAGAACGCAGAGGAAGCTAAAAAAGCAGGAAGGGTGGAAGGATGGAATATTGGAACCCAACATTCCAGTATTCCAACATTGCAGCATTGCTTTATTGCTTCCTCTTCCCTCTGCGACCTCAGCGGCCTCTGCGGTAAGCATCTTACCGCGCCTTGATGATCGTTTCCGAGCCTGCAAGTCCATCGGCATTTGCTCGCAGGCGGATAGTGCCTTTCTTTTCGGCGGCCTTGACGACTACCTGGCAGCGGCCTCGGAAGGCTCTGCGCTGCGGCTGCTGGAAGCTTTCGAGGCTGCACGGGTTTCCATTGGAAACTGCGGCGATCGTGCCGGGGCCTTCCACGCTGAAGGTCACGAGGTTATCGGCCCGCGCGTGCATCACGCCGGCGGCGTCTACCACCTCGACATCCACAAAGCACAGGTCCTGCCCGTCGGCGGCAAGGGTCGTGCGGTCGGCGTTGGCTCGCAGCGCCGCAGGCGAACCGGCCGTCTTCATCGTCCATCGCGCCTGTTCGCGGCCGCGGGCATCGAGGCCGATGGCCGTCAGCTCGCCTGCTTCATAGGGCAGATCCCACTGGGCCTTAAAGCGCGTTTCGCGCGTGGTGTCTTTGGTTCCCAGGTCGCGGCCGTTGAGGGTCAGCCGCACGCGCGGGCAGGAAGAGTAGACGTTGATCTTGAGGGCCTGGCCTTCCATGCCGTCCCAGGTCCAGCAGGCCTGCTCGTCCCACCAGCCCCAGGGGCCGATCCCGCCGGTGGGGTCCATCTGCCGCACGAAGCACGAGACAACCGGTTTTACGCCAAAGACGGCCTCGCGATAGTGCGACGGCGCCCGCCGCCATCCGCAGATGTCGATATCGCCGCAGTACGCCACGTTCCACGGCCAGGGGTTCCACGTGGGGTCAGCCTTGCCGTCCCAGGCGGTTCGGCCGAGTGCGGCCTCGCCCACGTAGTCATACCCGGTCCAGACAAAGTCGCCGATCACGTAGGGCAGATCGACCACCGGCATCCACGCGTCGAAGCACGCGCCAGGGAACGACTCGGTCCCCGCGATCACCTGAGCCGGGCGCTTCTGGTGATCCGCTACATAGCGGTCGAGCTTGTAGTTGTAGCCGACCAGGTCCAGGGCGTCGAAGCCGGGCAGCAGATCGTCCCAGTTGCCAATGGGCATGAACGCCTGCGTCACGGGGCGGGACGGGTCGAGCTTGCGAACGTAGTCGCTCATCACCTCGGTGTACTGGAGCAGCTCGGGCTTGTCCTGGCCGTTGATCTCGTTGCCGATGCTCCAGAAGATGACACTCGGATGATTGCGGTCGCGGTGGACCATCGACGCCAGGTCGCGCGGCCACCAGGCGCCGAAGTACTTGCCGTAATCCTGGGCGTTCTTGTTCCACAGCCACGTGTCGAACGCCTCGTCCATCACCAGCATGCCCAGACGGTCCGCCGCGTCCAGGAACGCCGGCGAGGGCGGATTGTGCGCGGTGCGGATGGCGTTGAAGCCGGCATCCTTAAGCCGCTCGACGCGCCGCTCCTCTGCCCGGTCGTACGTGCATGAGCCCAGCGCCCCGTTGTCGTGATGCACGCACGCCCCGCGAAGCTTGACGCTCTTGCCGTTGATACGCAGGCCCTTCTCCGCATCGATCGTGACGGTGCGAATGCCGAAGGATGTCGAGACGGCATCGGCGGCGACGCCGGAAGCCTTCACTGTGCTGACAAGCTGGTACAGATCGGGCGATTCGGGCGACCAGAGCTTCGGTGAGCGAACTGAAACAGTCTGATCGAAGACGGCCTCGGACTTCGGGGGGATCGTCTGCTTCGTCGTGACCGCGCCGGCCTTCTTGCCGGCGGGGTTCTGCACCAGCGACTCCAGCGTGACCTGCTGCGGTTGATCGCTATCGTTGCAGACGGTAGTGAGCACTCGCACCGTGGCAGCGACGCGAGAAACCTTGGGCGTCGTCACGGCCACGCCCCAGGGCTTGACATGCACCGCATCGGCGGCCGTCAGCGTCACGTGGCGGTAGATGCCCGCCCCGGGATACCAGCGGCTGTTGCGTCCGGAGGCGTCGACGCGCACGGCGATGGTGTTCTTCTCGCCGGCCTTGAGGTGGGCCGTCAGGTCCGCGTGGAAGCTTGTGTAGCCATAAGGGTGCTCGGCCACGAGCGTGCCGTTGCACCAGAGGCGGCAGTTCATGTACACGCCGTCGAAGGTCAGCCACACGCGTCGCCCGCGCCAGGCGCGCGGCACAGCGAACGTCTTGCGGTACCACGCCACCCCGCCCAGGGTGAACCCCTGCGAGCCGCCGCCCTCGGCCTGAGAATCGAATGGCCCGCTGCGGAACTCGACCGCGGCCGCCTCGACCAGCCCGCCCGTCCCCAGCCCGTCGAATGCGCGAATGGCCACCACGTCGCTGCCGTCGCCCTTGAGCAGCGTCGCCGGCACGTCGTAGACGCGAACCTTGTCGGCCGCACTTTGATACTCCGGCGGAAAGCTCCCCGTGCCGCCGACCTTCACGCCGTTGACGAACGTCTCGTCGACGTCGTCGACGCGCCCGATGGCCAGGCGGATGTCCTTGCCCCGCATTTCGGCCGGGATCTCGATCCTGCGGCGGTACCAGCCGTAGACATTGTCCTGCGTATAGTCGCTGTGCGCTTCCCAGTTGGCCGGCAGCTTGACCTCTTGCCAGGCCGCGTCGTCCAGGGCGGGCTCCTTCCAGGCCATGTCATCGCCCTTGTTGAATCGCCACATGCCTTCGCCGATGGCGATGTTGCAACTCGGCGGCAGCGGCGGCAGGTCCTCGATGCTCCAGTCGTGCGGTAGATCGAGCACGCGCCACACGGAGTCGTCAAACGTGGCCGCCGATGCATCCGGCGCATCGTCTTTGAAGAACCGCCAGTCCTTGTCGAATCGCTGGGAAATCCTTGATGCCGGGAGTTGCCCTCTTGCCGGGCCGGTTCGCTTTGCCATGCGTGGTTGCTCCTTGGTAGGCCGCAGCGGCAGCCAAATCGGGAGCAAATGGCACCACAGATTGCCGCTGGATGCAATAGGCCTGCGGGTTTTTGTTTCTACGCAGTCGCCGGGACTGACTTTGTCGTTGCCAAAGGCCGCGTCAGACTGCCGCCGACGCAAAGTTCGTGAAATAGCATAAGATGCTTTCGTAACCGCCTTTATGTTCCATATAGGATTAATATGGTACGAAATACGCTACTCCCTTAAAGTTTTGGCCTAGGATGCGATAAGAAGCCACTAAGGCCGACACTCGGACGTGCCGATGTGTCCAAGGATGAATTAGAAACCGCGGCGAACTGAGTTGAACCCTCAAACGCCCAAGCCGGAGACAGGCCATGAACACCAAGACGGCATTACTAATTCTCGGGCTCATTTCCGCCGCTTCGCTAACCGTCTCGACTGCCAGTGCGACGATCATTGGAGGAGTGGATTTTCCGCAAGGGGCTCTCTCCTTTGCCGACGCGGTTGTGGATTACACGCCCCACATCGACATTCCGGATCCATATTCGCTGACGGGCGAGTCGCCTGATCCGCAATGGCGCAACCCCGCCGACGCCCTGGGCGTTCCCAACTTCACGCCGCCGGTGGGGTCGACGCACAACCTTGGCCAGTTCGTGTCGCTGGGCAATGGGGGCTTCCTGACGCTGCAGTTCACCAACAACAAGCTCACCGGCAGCGGCGATTCCGGCGACGACCTGCACATTTTCGAGGTCGGCCCGCTTGTCGAGGACACCAAGGTCTGGATCAGCCAGGACGGCGTGATCTGGTTGTTCGTCGGGCTGATCCTGGGCAGCACTCGCGGCGTCGACATCGACGCGGTGCTGGCGGCCAATCTGCTGCCGCCTGCGACACAATTCGGATACGTCCGGCTGCAGGACGATCCGGCCCACGTGCTGCCCCCCAATGAGCAGTATGGATTCTATGCCGGCGCCGATATCGACGCGGTGGGCGCGATCTCCTCGATCCCCGAGCCCGCCACGATGGTTCTGCTGCTCCTGGGCGGCGCGGGGGCGTTGCTGTGCCGCAGCGGCCACAGAGCATAGTCGCACCGGCGGCGGCAACCGGCGGCCGCGGCGGGTTGGCATCCCCCATGCCTGAGGCATCACGCGACGGTCGCTCCCGAAGCGTTGCGTCCCCAGGCCGGCAGGAGTACACTTGCGATGCCCAGTCGGCCCGGTGGCGGAATCGGCAGACGCTAGGGATTTAAAATCCCTTGTCCTTCGGGACGTGTGGGTTCAATTCCCACCCGGGCCAGTAGGGGGCATATATTGCAGCGTTAGCGGCGGAGCTTGCTACGCAGGTTTCCGGCGAACGCGCGCCTACTTGTTATCCGCCTGCCATAGCACCAGGACTGCTCCGCCGCCACCGCCGGTTGCGGCCTGGCAGTTTTTCAGCAATCTCGCGGTTGGATGACCCATGCCAGGACGATTCCGTGTGTCGCCCCGGTAACGGCGCCTGCAAGAAACACGCCGACGAGCGATTGTATGGAAAGCGATAGGACGATTGCGCCAACTCCGAGCAGGGCAGCTATGACGTTGGCGGGAATCCACCAGTACGCTCTGGTCGCGTAGCGGCGCAGGACGAACCACTGGCAAACTCCAGCGGCCAGGCCTGCGAGTGCGGCAACTTCGTACCAGCGGTCCAGGCAAGTATCCAGCGGAGATGTAGATGTGGAGATCGTTATATAGACGCAGGCTGCGGCCGCGCATTGGGCCGCTGCCCAGTGCCACCACCGCAGGCGCGGCAAGCGGGAATGCACGACTGCGGCCTGCAGAAGACCCGCCAAAAAGTTGATAATCACGAAGCCCAGGGACAGGCCCCAACTGCCGACAAGAATCTGAAGCCAGAAACCCGCTCCCGTCGCGAGGATCATCATCCCCGGCCAGATCAGGGCGTTCATCAGGATCCACTGCCAGTAGACCGTCACGGGCTTGAGAGCAGGCCCAAAGTGGTCGACCGTAGCGTATCCGTGATTTTCTGGGTTCTGCATCATGCGTTCGCCTTCGGCTTCATGATCCACGCCAGGGCGATGCCGTGGATCAGTCCCGCCATACCGCCGCCGCAACTGAGGCCCACCAATATGGCGGCCACCGGCTGGTGCGAGACCACGAATGCCAGGCAGAAGACGCCGAACCCGGCCGGGGCGGCCAGAGCGTTGAGGGCGATCCACCATCCGGCGCGGGAGGCGCGCCTGCGGAGGATCAGCCACTGGAAGACTCCGGCCGCCAGTCCGGACAGGGGCGACCACGTCAGGATTACAGTCTTGTCATGAGGCATCAGGCTGCCCGCTGCGATCCACGCCACGACGACAGCCGCGGCGGCGAAGGCCGAGAGCGTCCACGCCCACCAGCGTACGGCCGGGAACTTCGTGCGCAGGACGAGCCACTGGAAGAATCCCATGATGGCCCCGCCGGCCAGAACGCCCAGGGCGAGCCCGGCGCTGCGGGCCGCGGCGCCGCCCGCCATGATCATCGGAAACCCGACCGCACCGCCGCCCAAACCCGCCGCAAGCCACGCCAGAGCGTTCACCGTAATCCACGACAAATACAGAGTCCGGTGGCTCATCGGCGGGTGTGAGGTTTTCGTCTCGACGGCGAATGGACGGGGGATTCCTTGCATGGTGTCACCTCAGTTCCTTTCCTGGGTCACTGAAGGGAACAGGCCGAAATCCATTCTTCCATTTGTCCATAATTCCTCTGCGCCGGTTGTCTTGCCGCATTCCAAAAACTTCTAAAGCATCAGTTAAGGCTGCCGCACTCCATATTTCCCGTCATTCGTGTCATTCGTGACATTCGTGGACGTAACTCCCCGTCTCCGGCCCTACGGGCGAGTCACTTCGATGCGGAGGATCTGTTTTGTATTGTCGCCGATGCTGACGCGCTGGTCGATGCGGAAGCCGGCCAGGCAGACGATGCCCTCGTCGTCGCAGATGCAGATCTGGGCCTCGCGCACGGCCGGGGCGGCCTTGATGTTCGTCAGGAAGTCGCTGACGCTTTGGCTGCCGTCGCAGCCCAGCGGGCGAAAGGCGTCGCCGGTGCGGCGCGGGCGGCAGACGAGGCGGCCACAGATTTTCGCCGCGTCGAGCAGTTCCACGCCCGGCGGGGTGTCGTGGCAGTGAATCTCGAACGAGACCGGGTCCATCGGCTCGATAGAGCAGGTGACCTCGCGGCCGTCGGCCAGCAGCGTCGTGCCGGGGCAGGCCAGTTCGACCGCCGGCGGCGGTTGGGGCGGCTCGTCGGGGCGATGCTGGATGATGAACGAGTCATTCTCGCGGCGGGCGGTGAACTGCCCCGGCAGGGAGATGACGGCCGGTCCGTGGCCCAGCAGCGTCTCGACGAGCTCATTGATGCGTTCGGCCGTGACGGTCTGCATCGGCACGCCGACGTCTTCCAGGGCGATGCGGATGGCGTATTGCTGGATCAGCCGCGAGCGCGTCCCCAGCGGGCGGCGTTCGAGCACGATGGCGTTGGCCTCGCGCGACCACAGCGATGCCTCGATGGCCTGCCGCGCGCGCGTAGCGAGATAGTCCTCGGTCTTGGCGGCCTCGGCCGAGAGGCGCAGGATCGCGTCGTCGGCCTGGCCGTTGAGGCGCGTGCGCAGCAGCGGCAGCAGTTCGTGGCGGATGAAGTTTCGCGTCAGTTCGGTGTTGGCGTTGGACTCGTCGGTGCACCACGCGAGCTGCTTGCGACGGCAGTAGTCTTCGATGTCTTTGCGTCGGCACGCCAGCAGCGGCCGCACGATGGTGGGGCCAGCACCTTCCATCTTGCGCAGCGGGGGAATGCCCGCCAGCCCGCGCAGGTGGCTGCCGCGGGCGATGCGCTGCAGCACGGTCTCGACGTTGTCGTCGGCGTGATGCCCGACGGCCACCGCGTGGGCGTGCGCCTCGGTCGCTGCGGCGGCGAAGAACTCGTAGCGAAGCTCGCGCGCGGCGGTTTCGATGCTCTGCCCAGTGGCCTGGGCGTGTGCGGCCGCATCGGCGCGGTGATGAATGACCGGCAGATCCCACGAGCGGGCCAGCTCGACGACGAAGGCTTCCTCGTCGGCCGCCTGGGGCCTCAGGGCGTGGTTGAGGTGCGCGACGGTCAAGCGGTAGTCGCGATCCGGCAGGGCCGATAGCGAGCGCAGCACGGAGAGCATGGCGACGCTGTCGGCCCCGCCGGAGACCGCAACGACGGCCGGCGCGTGCGGCGCCAGCAGCGCGTGGGCGTCGATAAACGCCGCCACGGCGGCATCGAGGGGGTCTGCTGGTGATTGAGGGGGCAGCGGGGCCATAGCGATGTCCTTGCAGGCCAGTGCGCATCTATCCTATACTAAGCATCCTATCGTCCCGATGGCACAATAACGATGAGACCCGTTCCCCGATCCCGGCACGTGATGGCCTTGGCGATCTTCGTCGCCGTGGCTGCCATTTACGGCGGCGAGGCGTTCTACGACCAGCGCCTCGACCGCGAGCAGTTGCAATTGGCCACTGCGGCCGTCAAACGCCACAGCCCGGAGCTGTTCCCTCGCGACATGGTGTTCGGTCCCAGCCGCATGTCGGAGATGCACCCGCCGCTGTTCCTGGCGATCATGGAGATGGTGCTGATCCCGACGGACTACCGCGACCCGACCCTGCCGTTCCGCGTCCTGGCGCCGATCGTGGCGCTGGTCTACCTGTGCGGGATGTACTCGCTCATGCGCCGCCACTGCCGCAGTTGGTCGATCTCGGCGCTGGTGGCCGTCGCCAGCTCGGTGGTCATCGAAACGATGGGGCGGTGCTTCTGGGGGGCCGGGGCCATGACCTTCGTCACGCCCCAGGGGCTCGTCATCGCCGTCACGCCGCTGATCGCCCTGGCGCTGCTGATCTACGCCAACCAGTGGCGGGTCCTGCTGGTGTTCCTGGCCACGGGCCTGCTGGCCAACATCGACATGACGGCCGCGACCAATCTCATGCTCGTGCTGCTGGTGGTGTACCTGGCCGGGCAGAACTGGAAGCCCCGCGCCCTGGCGATGGGCGCGGCGTGCCTGCTCTGTGCGGCGGCCGCGGCGGCGCCGTACGTGTGGTACTTCTACACGCTGGCGGGGCGCACGGCGGAGTTTCGGATGGCCCCGTATATCGGCCAGTACGCCCCGATGGTCTCGCTGCAAGACTCGGGCATTCTCTACGGTCCGGGCAAGCTGCTGGGCGACCTGGGACAGTGGGGCGGCATGCTGGCGGCGCCCGTGATCCTGACGGCCGTCGTGCTCAGTCTGGTCGAACGGTTCCGCGTGCGCGACCTGAAGTTCTGGCTGGTCTGGACAGCGGCCGCCCTGGGCGCAGCAACCGTGCTCTACGGCGGGATGTACATCCTCGACATACAGGGCCGCGTCCCGCCGCCCACGACGGACTACCTCCAGGCCGTCTCGCTGGTGATGCTGCCGTTCTACGCCCTGCTGGCGCAGGCCCTGACGAACCTGTTCCGCCTCTTCCATCCGCACCGGCACTTGCTGCGATGGCTATGTGCGGCCGCCTTGGTGGCCTGGATGCTGCCGACGGATAATCTGCGCGTGGCGCGGCACCAGGCGCTTGATCTGGCCACCATGTTCCTGCCCGACAACGAAAAGCCGGCCAACGTGCTCCGCCACCGCGAGAGCGACCGCAGCCGCCAGCAGTTGCGCCGCCTGGCGATGGCCGCGCGCGAACACACGCCGGTCGACGCGATGTTCATCACCGAGTCGCTGGAGTTCCGCCTGGTCTCGCAGCGGAGCATCCTCGTCAGCATCCAGGACATGATCTACCTGCACCGCCTGGCGCCGGGCAAGCTGACGAGCTGGTACCGCTGCCTGTGCGGACAGCAGAAAGCCCTGCCCACCACCCAGGGCCCCGGCGATGGCGCGGCCCTGGTGCTGCTGGCGAAGGAAATCACCACCGCCATGACCAGCCCCAAGGGTCCGCCCGACCCCAACTGGAAGAGCGACGCACAGTGGTACGCCGTGCTGCCGGCCACGGCCGACATCGCCGGCCCGGGCATCCAGGAAGTCCCCTGGGCCAAACCCGCTCCCGGCGACTACTACCGCATCGTCCGCCTGCGATAGGGACGTTCCCCGGGGAACGTTTACCGCTTTCACAAGCCAGTCGGGCGGCCGATGGTCTCAGCAGCATGGCCAGGGAAGAGGTTTTTGCCCTGCCCGGGACGCGAAAGCGGTAAGCGTCCCAATCCCCGCGGCCGAGACTACGCCGCGCGTCGCGGAGTTGGGACGCCCAAAGCCTACAATGCAATGGACTTGAAAGGAGCCTATTCATGCGAACGCTGACTCTCGTGATGATCGCAATTTCACTGGCCGCCCTGAGCGGCTGCGGCACGGCTATTTCGGAAGGGGCGGGTAAGGCATTCGGTCCTGAGGGCGTTGTCGTTCCCATCCATCCGTCGACGCTGAGCACAGCCGAGCCGCTGCGGGAATATTCCCGGTTTGAACTGGGGACGTTCACCAACGATATCGCCGGCCAGCTCCCGGCGGACCTGCTGGGGCAGTTCCGAGCGCACTTCCCGGAGATGCTGGCCAAGTACAAGGTGGCCACCGGCACAGGCGGCAAGACGCTGCTGATTCGCGGGGTGGTCTTGAACTATGAAGGCAGCGGCAGCCTGGCCGTGATCACCTCGGCCGTCGAGGAAGTCGTCGTGCGGACGGAACTGGTGGATAAGGAAAGCGGCCGCGTGCTCGCCACCGCCAACTGCATCGGGCGCAGCACCACGCGAGTCAACCGCGGCATCGACAAAAAGGCCGAGGGCCTGGCCAAGGCCGTGGCCAAATGGATCGCCAAACTCCAGCATTTCCAAGAGGAACCGGAAGATTAACTTTCCAGAGAGTGCGACGGCGTTGGTGAAACTGAAGGTGCGCCCAACGGCACGTTAGCGGCGAAGCTTGTTCGACGCCATCGCAGCAGATACAGCAGGTATTTCTTCATGTGTCTTTCCGCCCGTGCACGCTTGCAGGAAACGACGCAGGGCGCAGCGTCATGTCAGATAAAGTTATCACAGGTGGGAATGCTCGTACTCCTTACTTTGAACATTTTGGTGGCAAATTTGAACACTAGATATGCTGGACGAACACTTGTCCGCGTGATACGCTCTCGGACATGAGCGACATCATCAAGAAGCCAAATCACGGGCTGCGCGTCGTCGCCCTGGACATGCGCGACGCCATCTTTGCGGGCGTGCTGTCCTATGCCCGCACTGCCGGGTGGCTCGTTTCGCCCACGGGATTTTACGGCGGCGGGCCCAGGAAGATCGCGAAATGGTGGAGCGCCGACGGCATCCTCGTCGGCGGGCAGCTCCGCCTGCGAGGCGCCGTGGCCGCCCAGTGGCGATCCAGCCGGATCCCCATCGTCCACTGTGGCGGCCTGCCCGTGAAGGGCCTGGACCAGCCGGCGGTATCGCTGGATTGGCGACAGGCTGGGCGAATGCCGGCGGTGCATCTCATCGAACGCGGATTCCGGCAGTTGGCATACTGCTACATGGGCAACTCCCCGTGGGTGAATGATGAACTGGCCGGAGCGCAGGCGGCCGCGGCAGCGGCCAATTGCACCGTGCACGTGCTGGATTGGAACCGGGAATATCGGCGATCACCGTCCCCCAGCCGCGCGAACCTGCGGCGATGGATGGGCAAGTCGTTGGCGGCGCTGCCCAAGCCGCTGGGGCTGCTGGTTGACGATGACTGGACGGCGTTGGAGGCCGTCGAGGCCTGTCGCGAGCGGGGGCTGACAGTCCCCGACGAGGTGGCGGTGGTGGGCATCGGCAACAGCGAGGTCTTCTGCGAAAACTCGCCGATCCCGCTGTCGAGCGTGGACCTGGACTACCCGCGTCTGGGCCGCGAGGCGGCGGTCATCCTGGACAAGCTGATGCAAGGCGGACCCAGAGCCAAGCAGCCCGTCGTAATCCCGCCGCGCGCCGTCGTCTGCCGGCGCAGCAGCGACATCATGGCTTCCGAGCATCCGGAGGTGGCCAAGGCCCTGCGGCACATGTGGCTCAACTGCGGCAATGTGGCTCTGGACGTTCCCGGCATCGTGTCGGTTACGGCGATGTCCAAGACGGGGCTGAACCTGGCATTCCGCAAGCATCTCAACCGCTCGATCGGGCGGCTGCTGCTGGAGATTCGCCTCAAGCGGGCCCAGGAACTGATGGCCACGACGGACCTCAAGATGCGCCAGATCGCCGCACGATGCGGATTCCTGGCCGCCAACACGCTGCGGTCGGTCCTGCTGCGAGAGACAGGCATGGGGCCGCGGGCCTGGAGACAGAAGAATGCCCTGTCGCCCCTGCCGCGATAGAGCGAAACGTAGGAGTCAAGCCGCTGAGGTCCACGCTTTGTCTCTTACCTTTGTGGTCTCCGTGATCTCTGTGGCAAAGTTGTTGGGAACCGTTATGGAAGAGCGAGACTCCGCATGAAGATAGCGTTTGCTTCATTGCTGCTGGCGAGCCTGGCGGCGGTTGCGGCCGCAGCGGCACCGACGTCACGGGCAGCCTCGCTCAAGAGCAATCAGGCTTCAAAGCGTAACTGCGGCAGTGCGGCCGTGCTTAAAGGCAAGGTATGCGTCTACAACGTGTTCGTCTGCGATGCACAGTCCGCCTGGCCCAAAGACAAGACGGAAGAAGCTGCGCGGCGGATGGCCGAGGCCCTGAAGTTTCTCGACGTCCACGCGGCTAAGTACAAGGCGAAAGTCGAGTTCGTCCAGGTCAGCGCCAAAGCAGACAGCAAGACGCCCGTGCCGACGGACATGTTCAAGCCGCAGGGATGGATCGCCGCGGCGATCAAGGCCGCCGCGGGCATGGACGCCAACGACCTTGTTCTTGCCCTCAAAAAACGGCACGCCGCCGACCAGGTGGCAGTCATCATCCACGTCAACAAGAGCGGCACGTCGTACAATTTGTCCTGCTGCGGGCAGGCCCGGCCGCCGCACGCCTGTGAGGAAGCGGTGATGTTCGACCGCTATCAGAGCGGGCAAGCGACCGCCGCGGCCAGCTACGCCCATGAGATCCTGCATCTCTTCGGCGCCGGCGAGTTGTATTTTCCGTTTGACCAGAACGACACTCGCAAGAAGGCCGCCGCCAAGTTGTGGCCGGCGGACATCATGCTGATGGTCGCCTACACGCTCAACAAACAGACCCTCGGCGAGTTCACCGCGTACCGCATCGGCTGGCTCGACACCCTCAAGCCCGAGCACCGCCAGTTCGAGGATGAAGGCTAGCGGGCGCTGGGTTATTTCGTTTGCCAGCAGTCGGTGCGGCGCGTACGCTGAAACTGAAAACAGATTCTAACCTGGAGTGCGCAATGTCCTACGCTGACGGCTGGGCGGCTTTGAATCTTCAGATGCCCGATCGCATTCCGCGCACCGAGGCGAGCGTCGACTATCCCGTCCAGTCGGCTGTCAGCGGGATCAAGATCACGCCCGAGAGCCCCGGTGAGGATTACCTCGAATGCACCAAGCGGTTCGTACGCCAGTGGGACTATGGCATGCTGTTCGGCTGCGCGATCGGCTACAACGTGCTGGAGAAGAAACGCTCGTCGATGGGCCACGCCGTGTATGCCGAGGGCGGTCGCGACTTCGACACCAACGTCTATGAGGCCTTCACCGACGTGGACGAGGCCCTGGCGTTCGATCCGTGGCAGACGTACGGTCCGGCCGACCACGCCGCGACGGTCAAGCTCTTCGACGACCAGTACGCCAACAACTGTGACGCGTTTCCCGACACGGTGAACATGACCGGCATCTACACCACGCAGATGTCGGGCATGATCGCGATCTTCGGATGGGACATGCTGCTGACGATGGCGGGGGTGAACCCCAAGGGATTCGGCGAACTCGTCAGCCGCTACGCTTCGTGGATGCAGCAGTATTACAACGCCCTGGCCGAATCGAAGACCCAGGTCGTCTACAGCCACGACGACCTGGTCTGGACGGCTGGGCCGTTTATCCACCCCGACTGGTATCGCCAGTACATCTTCCCAAACCTCAAGAAGCTCTGGGCCCCTCTGGTCGAGGCGGGCAAGAAGGTTATCTTCTTCTGCGACGGCAATTACACGCCGTTCATCGAAGACGTCGCCGCCTGCGGCAATGCGGCGTTCTGGTTCGAGTGCTTCACGGACCTCTCAGCCGTGATCGAGCGGTTCGGCCGCACGCACGCGATCATCGGCAATGTGGACACGCGCGTGCTGACGTTCGGCACGCGCAAGGCCATCCGGGCCGAAGTCGAGCGGTGCGTCGCCCTGGGGCGCGACTGCCCGGGGTACTTCATGTGCTGCAGCGGCCACATTCCCGCCAATGTGCCCATCGAGAATGCCCTGTACTATAACGAGGTGTTCCAGGAGCTTCGCCGGCGTTAGGGACGCTTACCGCTTTCACAGGCCAGTCGGGCGAACGATGCTCTCCGCAGCATGCCGCGGGAAAGATTCATTAACGCCTGCAAGACGGCGTTGATAAATACTTGGCGCCTCCGCCGCGACCTTCCCCCCTGTAACTTAGGGGATACGTGTGCTGCCCGAAACACATGGCTTGTTGGGGCTGATCTTGAGAGAATAGCGTCCTTCGGGAAATACAGGAAAGTGGCGGGCGTCCCTTTGTGGCGGGCGTCCCTTTTTTCTGTAACTTCTTGCGGCATAGGCTCCACTGCACCAGTGTTGGCCCCGGCGGTCGTGAAACTTGATGGCGGGTTAAATTATGAAATGGTTTGTTCTCATCGTGGTGCTGGCAGCGGTAGCGGTGGGGGCGTGGTGGATGCTGGGCAAGCCTAAGAATCCAGCTCCAGCCGAGCAGGCGGCGGCTACGGCCAGGGTCGCCCGTGGTGAATTGGTGCTGGAAGTGCAGGCCAACGGGTCGGTCGAGAGCAATCTCGACGTGGACATCAAGTGTAAGGCCAGCGGCGAGATCACCACGCTGCCCTACGACGTCAGCGACCGCGTGCCCAAGTACGTCCCCGGCAAGAACGAGGACAAGGCCCTGCTGGTGGCGCTGGACCCCATCGACGAGACCCGCGCCGTGCAGCGGACGCAGGCGATGTTTGACGCCGCCGCGGCCAAGCTCGATCTGGCCAAACAGACGCTACTGGTGGCCAAGCAGGACCTCGAGGTCGCCCGCAGCAAGGCGGCCGCCGACGTCGCCTCGGCCAAGGCACGGGCCGATCTGGCCAAGACCAGCCTCGAACGCACGCGCGAGATGTTCGCCCGCAACGTCAGCACCAAGAACGAGCTTGATACCGAAGTGGCCAACACGGCCGTCGCCGAGGCGACACTGAAAGTCGCCATGGCGCAGCAGGAAGCGGTCAAGAGCATGGAACTGGCCGTTCAGCAGCGCCAGGCCGACGTGACGCTGGCCGAGGCCAATGTCTCCAGCGCCAAGGTGGACCTGGCCGACGCGCAGCAGCGTCTGGCCGACACGAAGATCTACTCGCCCATCGACGGCGTGGTGACCTCGCGCGCGGTGCAGGTGGGGCAGATCGTCGCCAGCGGCATCCAGAATGTCGGCGGCGGGACGACGCTGATGACCGTCAGCGACCTGTCGCACATCTTCGTGGTGGCCTCGGTGGACGAGAGCGACATCGGCCGCCTGATCGAGACCGGGCATCTGGGGCAGGATGTGTCGATTACGACCGATTCGTACCCCGGGCGGCGGTTCCGGGGCAAGGTCGTCCAGATCACGCCGCGCGGAACGGTGGACTCCAACGTCGTGACTTTCCCCGTCAAGATCGAGGTGCTCGGCGACGGCAAGGAGGCCCTGACCGAGGCGTTGATGGATGGCCGGCGGTACCTGGCCCTGAAGATGAGCGCCAACGTGACGATCCTGGCCAACCGCAAGGAAAACGTCCTGCTGGCGCCGAGTGCGGCAATCCAGTACGACCGCGAGCGGCCGTTCGTCGAGATCAAGAAAGATGGAAAGCTCGCGCGGCAGTATGTCAGGCTCGGGCTCAATGACGGCACACAGTCGGAAGTGCTCGCCGGGCTTTCCGAGGGCGACGAGATCGCCACGCGGACGGGCGTCAACACGCGCTGGAGCAACGACGGCAAGGCCCCGACAACCCGTCCGACCAGCCCCGCCGGCGTCACCCGACGCATCGGGAGAGCGGCGCGGTAAGTTCCGTTTCGTGGCGCCGGTCACACAACATGATTACGCTTGAAAACATCACGAAGATCTACCACCTGGAAGAGCAGGAGATACCCGCTCTGCGCGGGGTTTCGCTGCACATCGCCGCCGGCGAGATGGTCGCCATCGTCGGCTCTTCCGGAAGTGGCAAGAGTACGCTGATGCACGTCCTGGGCTGCCTGGACAGCCCCAATAGCGGCAACTATTTCCTCAACGGTCAGAACGTGGCGGGACTTTCCACCAACCGCCTGGCCGAGGTCCGCAATCGCCAGATCGGGTTCGTCTTCCAGAGCTTCAACCTGCTGCCGCGCCTCAACGCGCTGGAGAACGTCGAACTGCCGCTGCTCTACCGCCACAGCGCCCGCGGCGCGCGGGCCAAGGCCGCCGACATGCTCGCCCGCCTGGGACTGGGCGACCGCCTGCACCACCGACCCAGCCAGCTATCCGGCGGACAAAACCAGCGCGTGGCCGTCGCGCGGGCGCTGGTGACCGACCCGGCCATCCTGCTCGCTGACGAACCCACCGGAAACCTGGACTCGGCCACCAGCCACGAGATCATGAACCTCATGCTGCGCCTGAATAAAGATGAAGGCCGCACCGTGCTGGTCGTCACGCATGAGACGGATGTGGCCGAGTATTGCCCGCGCAAGATCCACCTTCGCGACGGGCAGGTGACGTAACGCGGCACAGCCTTTCCAGGCTGTGTTTTAGAGTAAGGAAAGGTCACAGGCTGGCAAGCCTGTGCCACTGACATGCTGCTGAGTACGACACTCAAGATTGCCTTAGGGTCGCTGGCGACGAACAAGCTGCGCACCGCACTGACGATGCTGGGTGTCATCATCGGCGTCGGGGCCGTCATCGCCATGCTCGGGCTGGGCAACGCCTTCTCCGAGAAGATCCGCGGGCAGATCGACCAGATGGGCACCAACCTGCTCTTCGTCCGCCCCGGACAGCGCGGCGGACCGGGCATGGGCGCCCGCCAGGCCGTCCAGACCCTCACGCCCGAGGACGCCGAGGCGATCATCGCCCTGCCGGGCGTCAAGGCCGTCAGCCCCTCGTCCGTCAACAGCGGTCAGCTCAAGGCCGGAAACCGCAATTCCAATACCGCGGGCATTTCCGGCGTGGCCCCGTCGATCTTCGCGATCCAGAACTATGTGGTCGAGCGCGGACGCGTATTTACCGACCAGGAAGTCACGCGCGCCGCCAGGGTCGCCGTGCTCGGGCCCGTCACGGCAGGGGAGCTTTTCCCCGGCCAGGAGGCCGTCGGGCAGGTAGTCAAGATCAAGGGGATCGGTTTTCGCGTGATCGGGCAGACCAAGGCCAAGGGTTCGCAGGGGCGGATGAATCCCGACGACCAGGTCTTCGTGCCGTACACGACGGCCCTGAAGCAGATTCCGCCGCGCCGCACCTTCTTGCAGTTCATCGCCGTCTCGACCGTCGATAAGGACTCGCTCAAGACCGTCACCGAGGAGATCACGACGCTGCTGCACCGCCGCCACCGCATCCGCGCGGGCGATGCCGACGACTTCAACGTCGAGAACCTCACCGAGTTCCTCGAGACCGCCCAGACGATCAGCTTCGTGCTGATGGTCTTCCTGGCCACCGTCGCCAGCATCAGCCTGATCGTCGGCGGCATCGGAATCATGAACATCATGCTCGCCACGGTCGCCGAGCGCACCCGCGAGATCGGCGTGCGAAAGGCCCTGGGCGCCAAGAACCACAACATCCTCGTTCAGTTCATGGTCGAGGCGCTGGTGCTGACCCTCGGCGGCGGGCTCGTCGGACTCCTGACCGGCTGGGGACTGATGGAAGGCGTGGCCTTCGGCGCCAAGCAGTGGCTCGAACTGGCCCCGCGGCTGCAGTGGTGGGTGGTCATTCTCTCGATGGCCGTGGCCACCGGCGTGGGACTCATCAGCGGACTTTATCCGGCCTACCGTGCCAGCCGGCTCGATCCGGTGGTCGCTCTGCGATATGAATGACCGACGCGTCCGGCGGCGGTAACTCCAAATTCACGAAATCCAATATACAAACATTGTCGTTTGAGTATTTCTGCCTTCTTGAGGCTTGTTTGGGTCATGCATTCTGTAATTTGAAATTTCGCGGCCAACTTCGGCCGCGATGCGTGTTAGATCTGTCGAAGGAGCTATCCATGACCGCCAGGCACGTACTCGCCAGTTCGTTGTTGATCGCCACTGTGTCTCTCGCGCTGATGGCCCAGGGTCAGCCGCCCGCGCCGGCCACGCAACCGGCCAAGGCCGCCGGCGGGCCGGTCAAGCCGCTGATGACGCTCAAGGGCGCCGGCGTCTACGACCAAGACGACATGTGCTTCTGGCGCGACCCCAAGGACGCGAGCAAGAGCCTGATCATCACCTCAGACAAGTACGCCAACAAGGTCTTCGTGTACGACCTGGAAGGCAAGCTCCTGCAGACGCTCGACGCGCCGTTTCCGGGCAACATCGACACGCGATACGGGTTCCCCCTCGGCGGCGAGAAGGTCGACATCGTCGTCCACAATCAGCGGCAGAACAAGAACTTCAAGCTGCGCGTCTACAAGGTCGATCCCCAGAAACGCCAGCTCGTCCGCATCGATAACGAAAACATCAACACCGGCGACAACTACGGCGGCACGCTCTATCACAGCGGCAAGACCGGCAAGTTCTACTTCTTCACCACCTCCAAGAAGAGCACCGTCGAACAGCACGAACTCTTCGACGACGGCAAGGGCAAGGTCGCCGGCAAGCACGTGCGCTCGATGCGGGCCGGATTCTCCGAGGGCGCGGTGGCCGACGACGCGGCCGGCACCGTCTTCGTCGCCTCCGAGCGCCATGGGATCATCGCCTTCCAGGCCGAGCCCGACGCTCCCAAGGAAGGCAAGATGATCGCCACGGCCAAGCAATACGGCATCCGCCCGGACCTGGAAGGCATGACCATCTTTCCCACCAGCGACACCGACGGATACCTCATCGCCTCCAGCCAGGGCAACAACACCTTCAAGGTCTTCGACCGCAAACCGCCGTACGCCTACGTGGGAACGTTCACCGTGGCCGGCGTGACCGAGACCGACGGCATCGACTGCATCGCCGGCGACTTCGGCCCGCGGTTCCCCAAGGGTATCTTCATCTGTCACACCGGCGCCGACCGAAAGATCTGCCCCAATATGCTCGTGTCATGGACTGACGTGCTCAAGGCCCTCGGTAGATAGATCATAGTTTCAGTCGTTGTGTGCTTCTTGCGGTTTGTCTGTAATTTGTGTTTTGCTATTTTGACCTTCCCGAGCCAGCGGGCGCGGTCCGGGCACGAGGTTATTGACCTGCGTGACGTCCTTCAGCTTGCCCGCGCCGTCGAAAGCGAGGGTCGCCTCCAGGTATCCTTTATTGCCCGGGCCCTGGCTCTCTTGCACTGCGACGGCGCGGGCGCTGGCCTGGTATCCGCCGTTAGGCAGCGCCTCGGCCGTGGCCGTTCTCACCGGATCCTCGAAGCGGTAGTACCCGTCATTGGCCAGCACCGACGCCAGCGTGACCCACGCCGCGGCCGCCAGTCGGGCCGAACCCATGTCGCTGACGGGCATCATGGAGCGGCCGAAGAATCGCTGCAGCGTCAGCGGGCGAGCGATGCGGCGGACATTGGCCTTGGCGTCGACGACGAAGATATTCTGCGACGGCCAGACGCCCTGGCCGTATTCGACGCGCGGGCCCGGCACGATCATTTGATAAAGGAGGCACCCCGGCAGCACCTGCTGCAGCACGGGAATCTCCAGCCGCACCACGCGCGCCGGAAGTGTGCGCCCGCCGGGACGTTCGTCCTGGCGCCGGGCCGCCCAGTTGGCGATGGCCGCGATCGGGTCGAACCCCATCGTCAGTTGCGTCGCGGCCATCTTCAACGCCTGCATCCGCAGTTGGGTCAAGAGAACCACGCGGGAATCGTTGGCCGCGGCGCCGGGAATTTCGCCGGGCGCGACGAGTTGGTTGGGGCTGGCCAGCGCCATCGCCAGCGCCGGGGCGATCGACGGCCCGCGCGACGCCAGGGCCACTGCGACGGGGTGCGGGTCGTCCCGGTCCAGCCGCACCTGGCGCAGCGTGTCCAGAATGAACTGCATGCTGTTGCCCGAGGGGGCCGTGGCGGGCTGCTGCGCAGGGGCGGCCGTCGCCGTCGCCAGCAGAAACGCCATCGCGATCCCAGATGTTCTGTTCATGGATGAACTCCTGCCGCGAGACGTTAAATTGTAGCCGCCGCGGATGCACCCGGTTGCCAGAGCCCCCGACACCGCATACCATAAGTACGTGCTGCCGAAGCCCGGCCTCGGCAGGGAAAGGACATTGTTATGTTGAGCATCACACTCATCATCATCGTTGTCATCGTGGCCATCGCGGCCGCCGTGCTGATCGGCCTGTATAACGGCCTCGTTCGAAAACGCATTCTGACGCAGGAGGCCTGGAGCCAGATCGACGTGCAGCTCAAACGCCGTTACGACCTGATCCCCAACCTCGTCGAGACCGTCAAGGGCTACGCCGCCCACGAGAAGGGCACGCTCGAGGCCGTGATCGCCGCGCGCAACGCCGCCAGCAGCGCCACCGGCGTGGCCGAAAAGGCCCAGGCCGAGAACATGCTCACCGGCGCCCTGCGGCAGATATTCGCTCTCTCCGAGGCCTACCCCAATCTCAAGGCCAACGAGAACTTTCAGCAGTTGCAGGAAGAGATCAGCCACACCGAGAACAACATTGCCTTCGCCCGCCAGCACTACAATGACTCGGCGGCGATTTACAACGGCGCCGTGCAAACATTCCCCAGCAACATGATCGCCGGGATGTTCGGTTTTGCGGCGCGCGAATACTTCGAGCTCGAAGCCTCCGGCGAGCGCGAGGCCCCGAAGGTTAAGTTCTAGTGGCACAGCCTCTTGAAACTTTCAGAACATTGATCGACCGCAACAAGCGCAACAGCGTGATTCTCATTGCGGTGTTCATGCTGTTCTTCATAGCCGTGGGATACCTCATCGGCTGGGCGTGGGGCGGCACGGACGCTTTCGGCGTGGTCGTGGCGGTCGGGGCAGGCACCCTCGCGTTCATCCTGACGCTGGCGAGCTACTACGGCGGCTCGTCGGCGCTGCTGTCGATGAGCTCGGCCCGCCAGATCGCCAAGGGCGACGACCCGCAGCTCTTCAACGTCGTCGAGGAACTCAGCGTGGCCGCCGGCCTGCCCATGCCGCGAGTCTATCTCATCGACGACAGCGCCATGAACGCCTTCGCCACCGGGCGCGACCCCGCCCATGCGGCCGTGGCCATCACCACAGGCCTTCGCGAGAAGCTCACGCGCGAGGAACTACAAGGCGTGCTGGCCCACGAACTCTCGCACGTGCGGAACTACGACATCCGCTACGCGATGCTGATGGCCGTGATGGTGGGGGTGCTGGTGATGCTCTGCGACGTCTTCCTGCGCAGCCTCTGGTACGGCGGCCGCGGGCGGCGCCGCAGCGATAGCCGCGACAGCGGCGGGGGAGGGGCGCAGATCATCCTGCTGATCCTGGCGCTGGTGTTGGCGATTGTCGCGCCCATCCTGGCCAAGATCATCGAGATGGCCCTGTCGCGACAGCGCGAGTACATGGCCGATGCCGGCAGCGTCGAACTCACCCGCAACGCCCGTGGTCTCGAAAGCGCCCTGGCCAAACTTTCCGACGATCCGGAAGTGCTCGAAGTGGCCAACCGCGCCACGGCCCCGCTGTACATTGTGCATCCGATCAAGCACTTCGAGGATCGCGCCAGCAGCATCTTCGACAGCCATCCGCCCATCGCCGACCGCATCCGCCGTCTGCAAAGCCTTGAGTAGCCCGTAGCCAGTAGCCGGTCGCCCGAGGATGGCTACCGGAGACTGCCTTACCGGCTACGAGCTACTGAGTCGAGACGATTGAAAGAACGCCGCAGGGGCCATACCATTTTGTGAATGAAAGGGCTTGCCATGAAATTCATCGACGAGTTCAAGGCCTTCGCCATGCGAGGCAACGTGGTGGACATGGCCGTGGGCATCATCATCGGCGTGGCGTTCGGCAAGATCGTAACGGCGTTGGTCAACAACATCATCATGCCGCCTCTGGGCTGGATCACCGGCGGCCTGGACTTCTCGTCTTACAAGATCGTCCTGAAGAAGGCCGCTGTCGATGCCGCCGGCAAGCC
Organism: Phycisphaerae bacterium; assembly: GCA_039683615.1. Taxonomy (GTDB): domain Bacteria; phylum Planctomycetota; class Phycisphaerae; order SM23-33; family SM23-33; genus JAJFUU01. Next base: position 120,384 of record JBDKRA010000011.1, on the reverse strand, counting down.
GATCGCCGAAGTGGCCATCGGCTATGGCTCGTTCGTCAATACGATCGTTGAATTCATCATCATCGCGCTGGCGATCTTCGTCATGGTCAAGATGGTCAACCGTCTCTGGCGAAAGCCCCCGCCCCCGGCGCCCGCAGCCCCGCCGGCGACAACGCAGGAACTCCTCCTGACAGAGATACGGGATATCCTGAAGACAGGTAGCCGGTAGCCCGTAGCCAGTGGGGAAACGCGCGTGTGCCACGCACAACTCTGTTGTGCGTGTCCCTGAACATTGCATGCAGGAACACCCATAGCGTTATGGCGTGGCTGATCCGTGAACAACAGAAACGCGCTCTTCGTGCGACTCTTCACACGGGCTACTGGCTACCGACTACTGATTACTACAACGTTACGCGTCGCCCCGTGCAGCTTGACTCATACGTCGCCAGCACGATTTGCAGAACATCGCGGCCTTCCTTCGCTGTTGCGATGGGGGGGCGGCGGCCTTGGAGGAACTCGGCCAGTGGGGCGGACAGGCCGCCAATGCGCACGCCCTGGTTGGCGCATTCGGGCACGTCGGCAACGGTCCACTGACCTGCATCCTGCATGAACCACTTCAGTCCAATCGCCCCGGCGGGGCGGGGATTGTTGGCGCTGGGGCCGTCGCCGAAGTTCTGCACGATCACGCCCTTCTCGCCCACGATCTCGGTGGTGTTCTCGCCGGCCACGCACGTGAACGAGCAGTTGACCTCGGCCAGCGGTCCACCCGCGTAGCGAAAGACCGCCACGCCGTTATCATTGGGAATCTTTGGATTCACGAGCGTGGCGATCTCGGCCGTCACCGTCTCGGGCATGCCCAGCAGCCAGTAAATGAAGTCGATGGCGTGCGAGGAATCGTCGGCCCAGATGTCGCGATTGGCCGCCGGGTCGACATGCCACGAAGTCTCGAACCCCGCGCCCCAGGCGTGCGTGGCCAGACCGTGGCGGCGGCGCACCATGCAGATGCGACCCAGCACGCCCGAGTCCATCATCTCCTTGATCTTGAGATTCTGCGGATCGACCCGCATCTGCCAGGCCATCGTGAACGGCACGCCATGCTTCTCCACGGCCGCCACGATCCGGTCGGCGTCCTCGATCGTGATCGCCATGGGCTTCTGCAGCACGATGCTTTTACCCGCCGCGGCCGCAAGCTCGACGAGCTCCGCATGCCGGTTAGTCTCAGCCGCGATGACGACAGCCTCAAGGCCCTCCGTCGCCAGCACGTCCCGCGGCGAGGCACACGCAGTCAGGCCGAAGTTCTTTGCCGCATCGGCCAAGCGCGTCGCGTCATGGTCCCACCCCGCAACGACGCTGACACCCATCTGCGGATTGTTCTTCCACTGCCCGCAATACGCCCCAACGTGTCCGTGCGCAAATCCAAGAATGCCGACGTTCATGTTTCACCGTGTCGCGGGCGTCTCGCCCGCGCGTGGCGAGGGCATTGTGCCCTCGCATTGTTGTTCGTGCATGCTCCGCGGATGAGACGTCCGCGGCACGATTCTAGAGTCATCTCACTATCGTGTCACTACCGGACCCATCTTCACAACTTCAAAGTCTTTGCCTTTGACCTTCTTGAGCGTGTTGAGGGCCTCGTCGTTCCACTTTTCGTGCGGGGCGCCGGTGACGAACCAGTCCCCGCCGTTGTCGGCCAGGATCATCCCGTACTTCTTGAGGCCCTTGAGGATCACTTGCGCCTCAGGTGGAAATCCGCTGATGTCATACGCGGCCTTAAGGCGCACGCGCATCCCCATGGGCGGCAGGTTGGCGTCGCGGCGTGAGCTGGCGAAATGCGTCGCCGGCGCCACATATGCCCGGCGCGTCTTGACGCACGTGAAGCGCACCGCGTGCGCCAACTCCTTCTGGACGACGACCTCGTCGTACCGCACCAGGCCGGGGAATATCGGCAGACCCGCCGCGTCGGCCGACGTCCACCCCGCGGGTCGCAGCGCGTTTGAGTTCAGGTCGAACATCGCCCCCGAGCCGGCCTTCCAACTCTTGCCGCCTTGCTGGGGATACGCCGCGAAGAGCTCGTAGAGCTTCCAGTTATCGCGGTCGATCACCAGCACGTGCCGGTCGCCCGAGGCCGCCGGCCCGCCTTCGATAGGGGCCTGCGGCGGGATCGGGTAGGGCCCCGCGTCGCTCTCATCCTTATATTCAAACGTCACCGGCACGGGCGGCGTCTTGCCAGCCACGACGACATAGGGGATCCCGTACTTGGTGCCAAAGTCCGGATGCAGCGGTTTGCCCAGGCCGATCGAAGCGACCAAGGCCGCACTGTCAGGATCGGCCTCCTCGCGTGAGATGTCCCTGTTCCAAGGATTATCCGCCGGCAGCACCCGCCTGCCGTTGAGTGAGGCGTTAACGCCCAGATCCGGCGCCTTGCCGCCCGCAGGGCCGGCCGCCGAAGCGGCGCACAACCAAATCCCGCCCGCAATCGCCGCCGCCCACGCGACTATCAAGCTGCTGCGATTCATTCTGATCTCCCGGCGCCGCTGAATTGTACTGTCGGCAGATTGACCACAGTATCGAAATATACCAGGTAGTCAGCAAAGGATATGACCAGGGCGCTAACATCGCGCGACAAGATCATGCTGTTATCTGCGTCTTCCCTTATCGCAATCTTCTTAATCTGTTGCTCAATTCGATAATCTCGCTCTTCCCGATCCCGCCGCGGAATCACCGCAATCGTTCTGCACCCGATTGCATGCGCGCCCGCGGGATGTATAATTCGAGCGGAAGGTTTTGTACCATAGCGGTTGCGGTGGGGGGGCGTGGCCGCGCAGGGAGCAGCGATGATAACTGCGCTCATCAAGATCATGATGTCGGTCGTGACGCCGGCGGTAGGGGTCTTCGGCGATGGATTCACCGCCCCGATCTACCGCAAGTTCTGGCCGGTGCTGGCGACGTTCTACGCCGTGGTGCTTCTGGCGGCCACCTGCGCGGTCGTCTTCCGCGACTCGCGCCGGACGTATCTGGACTGATCAGGCCGCGGCAGCGGGCGACGGATCGTCCGCCGGCCCAGGCGGCTTTGCCCTTTTGGAGAAATGAGATGAAAAGCAAGTTGATAATCCTGCTGATCTGCCTCAACGTGGTGTTGCTGGCGGCCGTGGTCTGGGGGCCCACCCAGCAGTCCCAGGCCCAGGAGTCCTTCCGCTCGACGGACTACCAGATGTACACGACCCGCATCGGGATCGCCACCGATGGCCTGGTTGTCATCGATCTGGCCAAGCGTTCCATGCGGGCCTGGACCCTGACCGCCCCCCGCGGCGGGCGATACCAGTTGCTCATGCTGCGCGGCGTGCGAGACCTGAACGTCGACTACCGCCGGGCCGCCGGTCAGTAATCCACCAGGGAGACAACCATGAAGAACTCACAGAATATCCTCATCGCCGCGCTGGTGCTCTCGGCCGTCGTCCTCAGCGCCATCGTGTTGTCCACGTTCATGCAGACCAGCCAGCCCGCTCAGGCCGGAACCGTCTTTGCCCGCTATTACGGCATGGCCGGAACCGTCGGCCAGGTGGCTGTCAGCGCCGACGCGCTGTACCTGATCGACATCGATTCCAAGCGCCTCAACGCCTACGCCCTCGATCCGGGCAAAGGCACTATCGAATTGCTCGATTCGGTGGACCTGGCGCAGGCCTTCCGCTGACCGCGACCCTGCCTTGAACCAGCAGATTGCATCTATCGGCCGCCGGTCCCTGTCGGGCCAACCGCTTGACCGCGCAGCCCTGACGGTCCTGTCGGCGTTGTGGCAGGATAACCTGCACGACCTGCTGTATTGGGCCAATCAAGTCCGAACCAGCCGCTTCGGGCGGGCGGTGCGGCTGTGCTCGATCGTCGCGGGCAAGACCGGCCGATGCAGTGAAGACTGCAAATGGTGCGCGCAGTCGGCGCGATACAAGACGCAGTGCCCGTCGCATGTGACCGGCGGCGAAGAGATCGTCGACGCCGCGAAAACTGCCCACCGGCGGGGGGCTTGCCACATCGGCGTGGTAAACTCAGGCCGCCATCCGACCGCCGCCGACATGCAGGCCGTCATCAAGGCCGCAGCCGAGATCCTGTCGCCCTCAGGCGCGGCCATTCGCTGCTGCGCCGCCCTGGGTGAGTTGACCCCCCAACAAGCGCAGGAACTCGCTGCCGCCGGGATCGTCCGCTACAACCACAACCTGGAAACCTCGCGGCGGATGTTCGCGCAGGTTGTCACGACGCACACCTACGACGACCGCCTCGCGACGCTGGCCGCCGCCCGGGCCGCAGGCATGGAGCTCTGTTGCGGCGGCATCTTCGGCCTGGGCGAGACATGGGACGACCGGGTGGAACTGGCCTTGACGCTCCGCGACGAGGTCCGCCCGCAGGTGAGCCCGCTCAACTTCTTGCACCCGATCCCCGGCACGCCGCTGGGCGGCCGCACGCCCATGAGCCCAAGCGAGATCCTGGCAACCATCGCCATTTTCCGCCTGGCCATGCCGGACGTCGACCTGAAGATCGCCGGTGGCCGCGAGCTCAACCTCCGCGACCTGCAAAGCTGGATGTTCTACGCCGGCGGCACAAGCTGCCTGGTGGGCGACTACCTGACAACCAAAGGCCGCGGGGCCGACGAAGATCTGAAAATGATCGCCGACCTGGGCCTGGTAGTCGTCGACGAATTGCCGCCACGGGTGGAGTAAGAAGACCGGGGCGGGCAGCTTATCCACCGTCCGGACGGAGGAATCCAGCCACGCTTCGTTGGGGTAGGGTTTGTGATGCCACTGCGAATCCCGGTAGCTTGACGTAAGAGTGTAGTTGCCCCCCCCCACAACCACACATAACATATATTATCGGACGTTTCAGATCATGAGTCCCTGATCCCGTCCCGGTCACTTCGTGTCTTCGTGCCTTTGTGGTTAAATCTTCATCCCAGAACAATTTTGCCACAAAGCACCCGGCGTGGCCTCGCTGAGACCCGCCGCTCGAGGCCATGGAGCAGTTTCACCGGCCGCCGTCGCCGTGGGACCCCAGGCCCCAAAGCCGGGTCCCCTCGGCGACCTGGTTTGGGGCCTGTCCACGACGCCGGCGGCCTGATCGCAACGCGGCAAAGCGACAAGGATTCGTCCGGTGGCTCAAAGCAATGAACGCAAGCAGTGATGAAAGAAATTAGCCGCACTAGTAGAAATTCTTTACAGAGTTAAACGAAGGGTACAAAGGCCACTGAGGTTAAAACTGAAAACACTCGCGGCCGCGCTCACTGGCAAGCGGCTGCCGCCTCAGCCGGCATGTATGCCTCGTCCTGGAACAATCAGAACTACCCTCGCGTGCAGATCCTGACGATCGAAGAATTGATGCAAGCCCCCCCCCCACCGCCCCAACCCGTCCGCCCATCCATCTTCCAATCTTCCACCATTCCATTCTTCCGTCGTTTTTCCGGTATAATGACGAGACGGAGAGCAAACCTTATGAATTCATTCGATGCATTACCGGCGGAATTGCGCCAGAAGCTGGCGGCCGCGAGGGAGTCCATCGCGGTTCTGGGCCGCGTGGTCGTGGCGTTTTCCGGCGGCGTGGACAGCACGTTTCTGCTGGCGCTGGCGGTTGACGTTCTGGGCAAGGACAACGTGCTGGCGGCCACGGGGGTTTCGTCCAGCCTGGCGCATCGCGAGCACGACGAGTGCATCAAGCTGGCGCGGCATATCGGGGTGGAACTGGTAGAAGTGCCCACGGCCGAGATGGACAATCCGCAGTACGCCGAGAACCCGCCGGACCGCTGCTTTCACTGCAAGTACGAGCTGTTTCAGCGCCTCATGGAAGTCGGCGAGATGCGCGGCTTCGAGGCCATCGCCGCCGGTGCCAACGCCGACGACAGCGGCGACTGGCGCCCCGGCATCAAGGCTGGGCGCGAGCTGGGCGTCGTCAACCCGCTGATGGACGCGGGGCTGACCAAGGCCGACATCCGCAAGGCCTCGCAGGCGATGGGCCTGAAGACCTGGAACAAGCCCGCTATGGCGTGCCTGGCCAGCCGCGTGCCCTACGGCGAGAGGCTCACGCCGCAGCGCCTGGGCCGCATCGAGCGGGCTGAGTATCTGCTCAAGGATCTGGGCTTCGTGCAGTGCCGCGTACGCGACCACGACAAGATCGCCCGCATCGAGTTGCCAGTCGAGGCGATGGGCCTGGTGATGCAGGCGCGCGAGACGATAATCGACGGCCTCAAGGCCTTGGGCTACACCTATGTCACGCTGGATCTGCAGGGCTTCCGAAGCGGCTCGATGAACGAAGTGCTGTGAGAGGCTGCCAGCTATCAGCCGTCAGCTCTCAGCAAGAACCACGATTCCCCGTTGCTTGCACTGATAGCTGACCGCTGATAGCTGAAAGCTGTTTTCCTCATCTGCTGCTCGAAATATCCTTGGTGATCACGCGGGTGACTTCGGTGCCTTTGAGGTAGACGGTGATGAACGGGCTGGTCCACGTCTGGCCCTGATAGGTCACCTTGGCGTTGCGGTCGGGCGTCCATCCTGTCGGGGGCGCGACAGCGGGCCCGCCCGGTCCGTTCAGCGCCCCGGGCACGACTTTGCCCTTGGCGTCGGTGATCGATCCCCAGACGACGGCTGTGCCTTCGCGGCTGCCGGGCTTGTTGTCATAGAAGACTCGCTGGCCCTGGATCTGCATGGGCCCGTCTTCGAGGTTCACGTCCTGAACAGCCACGAACAGTTCCAGCGGCCCCATCCGGGTGCCTTGGTTCAATACATCCGGCGAATCTGTCTTAACCGGTTTCTTCGCATCGGCCGGATCGGGCTTGGGCGCACCGAAGGCCACCGTCAGGTCCTGGCAGCTCAGGCGACGCAGGAGTCCTTGGGGGGCATTTTCCAGGCTGACGTTGAGTTCCTTGGCGAAGCGCACTTCCTTGCCGCTGCGGCTGACCATCGTCACGTCTTTCTTCATCAGGACGCGCCGGTCGAGCTGCATGAATTGCATCTGCCCTTTCCATTCCATGAGGGTCTGCCAGGGCTGCTGCATGCCGTTGCCGTCGTCGGCCTTGCTGCGAATCGTGGGCGAGCGATAGTCCTCGGCCACCAGAGCCCCTGCCGTGGGCACGTCGATCTGGCTGGCGACGGCGTCGTAGATGAGCTTCTGCGAGGTCATGTTCATGCGGAACGTCAGATGGCCTTGCGCGTCAAAGCGCGTGCTGGCCACGGCGACGTCGCCCTCGGAGGTGACCTTCGTCAGGCGTCTCGCGCTGAAATTCGCCAGCGACATCGCCATGCGCGGGTCCTGCGTCTTCTTGGCCGGCCTTGTGGCCGCCTTCTCCTTGGCCTTGGGATCTTCAGCGAAATCAACCATCATCTTGCGACAGAGCATGCTATCGCCGCCGCTGTTGAGCTTGACGTTGCCTTCAAAGATGGCCTGATTCCGCTTGCCGGAGAAATCCATCCCCCGGTCCCACTCGATGCGCAGCACGCGAGGTTCTTTCAGGTCGCCGCCGCTCATGTCTTTCTTCGAGTTGAATCGCAGTTCGCCCCGCCCCTTCACCACGGCCGATTCCGTGGCATCTTCCAGATAGATCTCGTCGCCGGCCAGGTAGTCGCTCTGCCTGGCGAGGGTGGCGTAGTTGTTGCTGTCGCCGCGCATGAACAAGGTTTTGTCGCGAACATTGGCCTGGAGAAACTCCCCGGCGCCGCTGATCAACTCGTTGTTCCGCGTGTCGCTCATGCGCACCATGCCCTCGGCCGTGATGGTCTCGGGCTCGATGCTGACGCCGCCCATCGACAGCGGGTCCTGGTCGCTCGATGCCGCCGGCGCGGGCGTCTGGGCGTCGGTCTTGATCTTCTCCACAAACGTCACCGCCGCGCGGGACGCCGTCACTTCGCTGGTTCCCGACTTGACCGCCACCTGCCCCTCGGCGATGGCCTCTTTGGGGAAGGGCTTGTCGGCCGCCTCGTCGAAGTTCACCCGCAACTGCCGGCAGCGGACGAAGTCGCCCTTGATCGCCTGCGACAGCAGCACGTTGCCGTTGAACTGGGCGTTCTTGATGAACTGCCGCGAGCGGGCCTGCCCGTCTTTGGAGAGGGCTTTCTTCTCGCCGAACTCGATGTTCACCATGTCGTCCCAGCGGATGCGCGTCTCTTCGACCGGCGCGGTCGCCGCGATCGTAGCCGCCGCCGTGGCCGGACCGGAAGCGGCCGTCTTGTCGGTCTTGGCGGCAGTGTGAAGCATGTATCCCGGTCCCTGCAGCAGCGCCAGGCCCTCGTTGCGGCGGAACTCCAGCCACCGGCAGGCCACTTCCTGCCCGGTCTCCATGCTCATTCGCACGTTGCTGCCGTCTTTGCCGATCAACCACCCGCGCTGGGCGGGCAGCGTGTAGATGACCTTGCGGCAGATGGCCCAGGTTCGCGCGTCGGAGAGCACCACGTCCTTGCCCTCGGCCGTGAACAGCACGTTGCGCTGCGAGGGCGTCTCCGTATAGCCGACAGGGCGAATCGTCAACGGACCCGACCAGGTGATCTCGACGGTATCGAAGTCGGCCTTGCCTCGCGAGGCCCGGTTGGCCGGCGCGCTGGCGGGGCGCGAGACCGCGGCGTTGCCAAAGGCCACTGTGGGCGCCAGGGCGCCGGAGAGGAACAGCCCGCTCAGTCGCGGCGTGGGAGCCAAGGCCATGTGAGCCTGCGGCAGCGGCCGCCTGGCCAGCGGGTTGATCTTGCGACCGGACGGATCGACCCCGGGCTGCTTCATTTTGCCGGCCCACTCGAACATCAGCGACATCGTCGACGCCCCGGCCAGCTGGTACTGTCCCGAGTTGACCTGGATGCGCTCCTGGCTTCCGGTGAACTCGGCCACAAAGATGTTGTCGACCTGCTCGGCAGAGCGACTGGTCGGGCGGCGCAGCAGCGCCACCGTCCAGGGCTCGCTGGCCGCCGAGGTTGACGCCGGCGCCGACGTTGATGCCGCGCTCGAGGCGATCTGCGATGTCGCCGCGGCGGGCTGCGACGATGCTCCGGCCGGCTGCCCCGCCGCAACGGGCTGTGAAGCCGCCGCGAGCGCCCGCATCTGCGTGGTCGAGTTCGGCTGCGAGGCGGCGCCTTGCGTTGTGGGCATCTGGAAGGGGCTGTCTTTGCCGGTCATGTTGTAGATGGCCATGTACTGCCCCTGGCGGATGACCATCTCGCGCAGCGTTCGCGGCTGTTCGTTCCAGCGGATCGAGATACCCCGTCCGTAGATGTCGGCCTCGTCGGCCATCACCGACACGCGGCTGTTGGTCTCGATCTCCAACTGGTCGTTGTTGAAGCTCAGATCTTCGGCGTAGATTCGGACGGCGTTCTCAGGATGGGCCTCCAGGACTTCAAAGGGCGTCTGCGGGTCGCTTTCGTCGATGCCGCGCAGCGGGTCGCGGTCGAAGAAGATCTTCACCTCGCCGGCCAGCAAACCGCGGCGGACATTGACGCCCGAGGCCACCTCTTCTGCAAAGACCTCGGCGTAGTCGCCGCGGATATACGCCCGCCGCCCGTCGTTCTGGTACATGACGATGACGGGCTTGTCCAGCATGTAACTGCCGTCGTCGCGTTTCGTCCACGACTTGGCCCGATACCACGCCCGAAGCCGCCCCTCGGGACGGTCCTGGATGTTCAGCCCGATGCCCTTGCCCGGACCCAGTCCCGACTTGGAAGCCGGCCCCGTCGAGATGGGCGCCCGCGGGGCGCGGTCCCTGCCCACACTCTCGAACAGTCCGCCGGCGCCTCCTTCCTGCAACAGACTGTACACCAGCACGCCCATGGCCAGGATCAGGAATGAACCAATCAGCAGCGTCAGGCGTCGTGTCATGATGGCTTCTTCCTATCCCCGGCCAGGTACCGCTCCAGAACGCTCTGCCACAGGCCGGTGCTCTTGAGGATCATCTCAATCGTCTCGCGCACGCATCCATCCCCGCCGCGCAGCACGGTCACGTACCCCGCCGCGCTGCGAACCTCGTCAACCGCGTCGGCCGTCGCCACGCCCAGCCCCGCTCGCAATATCATCGGCAGATCCGGCAGATCGTCGCCAATCACAGCGGCCTGCGAGGCCGCCAGACCCATCTCATTGAGGATGTCCTCAAACGCCGGCAGCTTGTCCTTGGCGCCCAGGCGCACGGCATCGACGTCGAGCTCGCCCGCGCGAACTGTTACGGCAGGCGAGCTGCGCCCGGTGATGATCGCCAGCCGCTTGCCGCACCGCTTCCAGTACTTCATCCCCGACCCGTCACGCACGTGAAAGGCCTTAATCTCCTCGCCGGAGGGCGTCAATACGATCCGCCCGTCGGTGAGCACGCCATCGACGTCGAGCACAAGCAGTTGGATGTCACGAAGGTCTTTCATGGGTTAAGTTCAAGGACGGGGACGGGGAGTGCGGGATTACGCGGATTTTCGGGATTAAGAGGATTAGAAGCAGAAACGGGGACGGGATCGGGGAGTGCGGGATTACGCGGATTTTCGGGATTAAGAGGATTAGAAGCAGAAACGGGGACGGGGACGGGGACGGGGAGTGCGGGATTACGCGGATTTTCGGGATTAAGAGGATTAGAAGCAGAAACGGGGACGGGAAGTGCATCCTCGCCCGGTTGGGTGGTTGCGGGATTATCGCTGTCAGGAGATTCCGTCTCCAGCGGTTGCACACGCTTGGATGATCGTTTGTAGTTTATGAACCGGCGAACCTCAAGGGATGCGGCCCCGAAGTTTATCAGGATGGCCCGAGACAACCCCGACGCTTTCAGGTAACTGATCGTCTGCACTCGATGCTCTGTTGCCAGCTCGCGAACGGCCTTGAGTTCAACGATCACCTCGTTCTCAACGACAAGATCGCAGCGATACGTCCCGCACAAAGTGCCTTCGTAAAATACCTGGTACTCAAACTCCTGGGAAAACAAGATCCCTTGAAGGGCCAATTCCCTGCACAAAGCCACATGATATGTGCGCTCAATGAAGCCGGTCCCTAATGCCCGGTGCACCTTCTGAGCGGCACCTATCACTCTGAATGTAATCGGATCGTTCACGCCTTCCCACCTCAACTCATCCACCCAGCCCGCCCGTAATCAGCTCTCATCCCTCCCCGTCCCCGTCCCTGTTCTTAATCCTCTTAATCCCGAAAATCCCCGTAATCCCGCACTCCCCGTCCCCGTTCCCGTCCCGGTCCCTGTTCTTAATCCTCTTAATCCCTCAAATCCTCCCCCTCCCGTCTCCGAACGCGCAGCTATGCCGACTCCTCATCGGCCACCGTTTTGATGCCAAGCAGGTCCTGCACGTCGATCACGCCGACAGGTCGGCCGGCGTCGTCGACCACCGGCAACTCGTCGATGCGGTACTTGTTCAGGATCGCCAGCGCCTCGCTGGCCAGCGCGCCAACGTGGATGTTCTTGGGGTTGCGGGTCATGAAGGCCGTCACGGGCTCATCCAGGATGTTCTGCCGCCCTCGCGTGGCCAGCACGCGCCGCAGGTCCGCGTCGGTGAGGATTCCGCTGAGCCGCCCGGCGGCGTCCACCAGCAGCATGGCGCCGGTGCGGCGTTTGATACGTTCGGCTTCGACCAGCGCCTGCTCGAGCGTCAGGGCGTCGCTGACGACGTGCAGACGATCCTCTTCCTTGAAGCTCATGGCCTCTTCGACCTTCAGGAGCTTGCGCCCCAGCGATCCGCCGGGGTGGAATACCGCGAAGTCCTCGGCCTTGAATCGCCGCATCTGCATCACCGTCAGGGCCAGCGCGTCGCCCAGGGCGAGCATGCAGGTCGTCGAGACGGTCGGGGCCAGTCCGTGCGGGCAGGCCTCCTGCACGTCGCCGTAGCGGATGGCGATGTCGGCATGGCGAACCAGCGGCGAGCCCTCGGGCCCGCTGACAGCGATGAGCGTGGCCCCGCGCCCCTTGATGTGGTCCACCAGGCGGATGATTTCCTGCGTGGCGCCGCTGTGGCTGAGGGCGATGACCACGTCGCTACGGTCGACGCGTCCCAGGTCGCCGTGCAGGGCCTCCACCGGGTGCAGGAAGATGCTGGGCGTGCCCGTCGAGGCCATCGTCGCCGATATCTTCTGGGCGATGATGCCCGCCTTGCCGATGCCGGTCATGACGACCTTGCCTCGGCACTTAAAGACGGCGGCCGCCGCTCGAGCGAAATCGTCGCCGATCTGGTCGACGAGCGATGCGATAGCGGCGCCTTCCACCCGCAGGGTCCTGCGGGCGATCTCCATGTCAACAGCGGATATATCCATGGGCCGGCGGATCCTTTCGTGTGCCTGTGCCGCACATAGTCCCCTGGCGCGGCATTATCCTTGTTCCGGCGGGGCCGGTCAAGTAAAACGAAGGGATGAACATCGGTGGAGAGCAACTGTATCGCCTGCTGCTGGTGCTTCCGGGGCTGCTGCTGAGCCTGACGGTTCACGAGTTCGCCCACGCGCGGGTGGCGCTGGCATTTGGGGACCCCACGGCCAAGCTGATGGGGCGCGTCACGCTCAATCCGCTGCGCCACCTCGACCCGATGGGCACGATCATGCTGGTGCTGACGGCGATGGGCTCGTTCGGCATCGGATGGGCCAAGCCCGTCCCGGTCAACCAGGCCAATCTCCATCCGCGCCGCCTTGGCGACATCATGGTCTCGCTGGCCGGCCCGGCCGGCAATTTGGCCCTGGCGGCAGTGGTCCTGGGGCTGGTGAAGCTCTGGATGCTGATCCCGGCGGGCTTCCTCGGCACAGCGGTTCTCTATACCGGCCATGAAATGCTTTTGCTGCTGCTGCTGACAAACGTCGGCCTTGCCATCTTCAACCTGATCCCGCTGTTCCCGCTGGACGGCCACCATATTCTGCGCGAGATTCTGCCCTCGATCATGGCTGAAGGGTTCATGCGCTGGCAGGTGCGGTACGGCAGCATGGCGTTGATGATCCTGATCCTGGGACCGTGGCTGCTGCACCGAATGGGTAGCAGCATCTCCCTGGATCCCTTGCGGACCGTGATGGTACACGTGAGGCATTGGGTTCTTGTGCTTGTTTAGAGAACTATCCGGCTGTTCGCTCGTCTGAACCAACGGACGAGGACGCCAATATGACAACCATGACCAATCGAATGAACAGACTGACGATCACCCTGGCCGCGGCCGCATTTGCCGCCTGCTGCGCCGCCGCAGTCGGTCAGACTGCCCCCGTCGCGACCGAACCGGCATCCCAGACCGCCCCTGCCGCTACGGCGGCTGCCACCCGCCCGGCCGTGGCCGCGGTGGACGTGGACCTGTCGAGCCTGCCTGAGGCCCTGCAGCCGATGTACCGCGTCCTGACATGGACACCGACCGAGCAGAACATCCTTTCTGCCGTCAAGGACTTCAACCAGCAATGGCAGGAGGCCGGATTCTTCGTCGCGCTGCAAAAGGCGCGCGAAGTCGAGCCGCTCGCGCCGGCTGTCGCCGCCATGCTCGACCGCAAGTCGCTGTACGAAAACCTGATCAACGACCCGCAGCGATTCCGCGTCAAGCCCGTGGGCCTGCGGATGTATGTCGTCTCCATTGAAAAACTCGAACCGGGCCATCAGTTCATGCCCTCCGCGCGATGGAGCACCCAGGACGGGCCGATCTATCGCATCGTCGGATTTAACGCCGAAGGCGCCGGACCGCTCAACGAGCCCTACCAGGTCTTCTGCGACTTCAATCCCGCCGAGCAACTCAAGCTGGGCAAGCCGGAACTCGACGGCACGCGCGAGATCTACCCCATCCGCCACGGCCGCAAGAGCGTGCACGTGGCCGGGTTGTTCTATAAGATCTATCGCGAGATGGATCGCGGCAACGCCGACAGCGAACCGCAGATGCGGAACTACCCGATCATCCTGGCCTGGCAGATGGTTCAGTCCGGCGCCGCATCCGCCGGGGCCCAGGACGCGACGACGAACTCGCCCTGGGGCTTCAAATCCAGCATCGCTTTTGTCATCATCGGCGCTCTGCTGGTGGCGTATATCTTCTTGAGCCGCTATTCGCGCAAGACCACTTCCGACCGCGGCCTCAATCGCAAGTATCGCCCGCTGCGCGACGTAACGCTGGACCAAACCCCCGCCCCCAGCGACGACGATGACGCCGCCGCCGAGATTGACCCGGAGCTGCGCAAGGCCTGCGAGCAGTATCGAAAGGAAAAGGGGCTCGACAATGGCCCGGACAATTCGAATTGAACTGGGGCCGCGAAGCTACGACGTGCGGATCGGCCCGGGCGCGCTGTACATGCTCGGCGCCGCTGCCGCCGCCTTGCCGCGATGCCGCAGCGTCATTGTCATCGCCGACCAGACGGTGGCGGACCTCTACGCCGCCATGGCCCTGGCATCGCTTGAAGCCGCGCGACTGACAGCAACGCTGGTGACCTTCCCGCCGGGCGAGTGCAGTAAGACCCTTCAGACGATCTCGACGATTCTCGACCGCTTGCTGACGCAGCGTCCGGCCATCGATCGCGACACTGTGATTGCCGCACTGGGCGGCGGCGTCACCGGCGACCTGGCGGGCTTCGCCGCCGCCATCGCCCTGCGCGGGCTGCGATGGCTCCAGTGCCCCACCACGCTGCTGGCCGATGTCGACTCCTCCGTCGGCGGCAAGACCGGGGTGGACCACGCAACCGGAAAGAACCTCATCGGGGCCTTCCACCAGCCCGCCGGCGTCATCGCCGACGTGGCGACGCTGGCCTCGCTGCCAGTCGACGAACTGCGCAACGGCCTGGCCGAGTGCGTCAAGCACGGCGTCATCCGCGACGAGTCCCTGCTGGCCTTCATCGAGGAAAACGCCGACGCCCTGCTGGCCTGCCGCGGCGAAGAGATGACCGAGTTGGTCGCGCGAAACGTGGCGATCAAGGGCGCTGTGGTGTCGGCCGACGAAACCGAGCGAGGCCAGCGCGCCCACCTCAACTACGGCCACACCGTCGGCCACGCCATCGAGACGCTGCTGGGTTACCAGACCATCGCCCACGGACAGGGCGTGTCGCTGGGGATGGCCGCCGCCGGCGCGATGGCCGTGGCGCGCCGCCTGCTGAGCGAGCGGGACCATCAGCGCATCCTGGCCCTGCTGGCCCGCCTGGGCCTGCCGACCAAATGGCCCAATCTGGACGCCCAGCAACTCTGGCAGATCATGCAACACGACAAAAAAGCCCGCAGCGGCAAAGTCCGCATGATCCTCGCCCGCGGCCTGGGCAGCGTCGACATCGTCTCGGATATTCACGAGCAGGAAGTAATGGAAGGCATGGCAGCACTGGAGCCATAAACAGTTGCCTTCGATGCTTATTGTATATACAATTGTATGGGGAATGAAATGCCGGAATCATTGCCTGGTTTTGAGTGGGATGACGACAAGAACCGTCAGAACATTCAGAAGCACGGAATAGATTTTGAGGATGCGTGCGATGTCTTCGCTGGCCTGTACTTGTCCTTCTACGACTCCCGCCGCGAGTACGGTGAGGATCGGTGGTTGGCGATTGGGTTGATGAAGGATCTGACCGTTGTAGTGGTATTTGTAGAGGAGAGCGAACGCGTAAGGCGAATTATTTCTGCTCGAAAAGCCCAATCCAGTGAGAAGAAACGATATGAAGACTTTGTCAAAGAAATCTCGACGCACTGGGACTGACTGGCAGAGGTTGCGTTCGATGAAGGATTCGGAAATCGACACTTCCGATATCCCTGAACTTGATGACGAATTCTTTGCCAAGGCAAAACTCGTCGTTCCGCCTCCCAAACAAGCCGTGTCTATCCGACTCGATGCCGACGTGGTCGACTGGTTCAAACGAAAGGGGCGCGGATACCAGACCAGGATAAATGGAATCTTGCGCATTTATGTGGAGCACGAAAAGAAGGCTTCAGGCAAATAGTCATCCAAAGCGGCAGGCGCATCTTTGCAGCCAGTGGATGAACTCGTTTGCCAATTCGTTCCTTTCTAGAGCACTAGCCGCAATCCTTGCATGGGCTGCATACCGCGCGTAGAATCTGCGCTTCGTTTTCCAATTGGAAATTGGAAATCGTAAATTGGAAATCGAACCCGGAGCACCCTGATGGCAAAGGCAATCAAGAAGATCGTTCTGGCATACTCGGGCGGATTGGACACCTCCGTCATCCTGCCCTGGCTGAAAGAAAAGTACGGCTGCGAGGTCGTCGCGTTTGCGGCGGACCTTGGCCAGGGGCCTGACGAGCTCAAGGGCATCGAGAAGAAAGCCCTGGCCAGCGGGGCCAGCAAGTGCGTCGTGGCCGACCTGCGCAAGGAGTTCGCCGAGCAGTACTGCTTCAAGATGCTCGCGGCCAACGCCGTGTACGAGAACATCTACCTGCTGGGCACCAGCATCGCCCGGCCGCTGATCGCCAAGGCCCAGGTCGAGTGCGCTTTGAAGGAAAAGGCCGACGCCGTCTCGCATGGCGCCACCGGCAAGGGCAACGACCAGGTCCGCTTCGAGCTGACGTTCATGGCCCTGGCGCCGCAACTGGCAATCATCGCCCCGTGGAAGGACCCGAGCTTCGAGCTGACCAGCCGCGAGGCGGCGATCGAGTACGCCAAGGCCCATAGCATTCCGATCCAGCAGAGCGTCAAGAAGATCTATTCGCGAGACCGCAACCTCTGGCACATCTCGCACGAGGGCGCCGATCTGGAAGACCCCGTCAACGAGCCCAAGGACGATCTATGGGTGATGTCCGTCCCGGTCTCGCAGGCCCCCAACAAGCCCGCGTACGTGCAGATCGACTTCAAGGCCGGCAAGCCCGTGGCGATGGACGGCGTGCGTCTCGACGGCCACGAGTTGATCGCCAGGCTCAACACCCTTGGCGGCAAACATGCCGTGGGGCAGGTGGACCTGGTGGAGAACCGCCTCGTGGGCATCAAGAGCCGCGGCGCCTACGAGACGCCCGGCGGCACGATCCTGTACGAAGCCCACCGGGCGCTTGAGGCCCTGACGCTCGACCGCTGGACAGCGGCCTACAAGCAGCAGGTCGCTCTCAAGTACGCCGAGATGGTGTACAACGGCCAGTGGTTCTGCCCGCTGCGCGAGTCGCTGGACGCGTTCATCGCCAGCACGCAGAAGGTCGTCACCGGCTCCGTTCGCGTGAAGCTGTACAAGGGCCGGGCGACCGTGGCCGGCACGACCAGCCCCAACAGCCTCTACAGCGGAAAGCTGGCCAGCTTCACCATGGGCGCCGAATACACGCCCTCCGACGCCACCGGATTCATCCGCCTGTTCGGCCTCCAGATGCGCGGCCGCGGCAAAAAATGACCGGGTCGCCATGAGCCGAGCCTCGCGGCCGGGGACAGGGAGTGCGGGATTACGCGGATTGAGAGGATTAAGAGGATTCGAAACGATGATGGTGGATAATCTTTCGTCCTCGTCGTCGTCCTCGTCCTCGTCGTCGGTTTTTGAAGCTGTGGAACCGCCGCAGCCGTTGTTGTAAGCTGAAAGCTACTCCTAAGGAGCTTATCGATGCCCAAGAAAATCGCGATGATCGGCGCCGGGTCGGTAGTCTTCTGCAAGACCCTCATGAGCGACATCATGGCCACGCCCGCACTGGCCGATAGCGAGTTCGCCCTGATGAGTCCCACCGCAGGCAAACTCGGCCGCATGGAGGCCTTCGCCAAGCGGATGATCGCCGAGAACGGCCTCAAGGCAACCGCCTGGTCCACGCAGGACCGCGCCGCGGCGATCAAGGACGCCGACTTCGTGGTGGTGATGGTCCAGGTCGGCGGCGTCGAGGCCTTCGGCTTCGACTACGAGATCCCCCTCAAGTACGGCGTCGACCAGTGCATCGCCGACTCGCTGGGACCGGGCGGCATCTTCCGCGGCCTGCGCAGCGCTCCGGTGCTCAAGGGCATCGCCGACGACATGGCCAAGCTCGCCAAGCCCGGGGCGATCATGCTCCAGTACGCTAACCCGATGGCCGGCAACTGCCTGGCGCTGGGCAAAGTCACCAATGTTCCCTTCGTCGGCCTCTGCCACGGCGTGCAGACGACGCTGGACCTGATCGCCGGGTACTGCGGCGTGCCCAAGGAGGAGATCACGTTCCTCTGCGGCGGCATCAATCACATGGACTGGTTCCTGCGCCTCGAGCACAAAGGCCGCGACCTGTACCCGCAGATGCGTGAACTGTTCGAGAAGCCCGAGTACTACAAGAACGAGAAGGTGCGAGGCGAGGTCTTCCGGCACTTCGGCTACTTCATGACCGAGAGCACCGGCCACCTCAGCGAGTACCTGCCCTGGTTCCGCAAGAACAAGAAAGCTCTCGACCTGTACTGCGACGAACCGGCTTTCGGCGGCGAGAGCGGCGCGTACTACAACTACTGCAAGGCCCTGGCGGCCAAGTACGCCAGGCACGACCCGCTGGAGTTCGAGACGGCCAAGATCACCCATCGCAGCGTCGAGTACTGCTCGTACATCATGGAAGCCGTCGCCACGGGCAAGCCGTTTGGCTTCATGGGCAACGTCCGTAATGACGGGTACATCACCAACCTGCCCGACGGCTGCTGCGTCGAGGTGCCGACGTTTGCCGACGCCACCGGCCTGCACCCCACGCGCATCGGCGACCTGCCCGCCCAGTGCGCCGCGGCCTGCATGACCAACGTGAACGTCCAGACGCTCGGCGCTAAGGCCGCCCTGGAAGGCGACACCGAGGCCATCGTCCACGCCGCGGCGCTGGACCCGCTGACCTCGGCAGTCTGCACCCTCAAGGAAGTGCGCGACATGTGCAGCGAGATGCTCGAAGCTGAGCGTCAGTGGCTGCCGCAGTTTGCCGGCAAGAAGATCCGCCCGACGCCGACGATCAGCATCCCCAAGAACTGCAAACCGGTGGACGTGCCGCTCGACCCGGCGTTGGCGATCAACAAACGCTTCGGCGAGCTGATCTCGCGCCAGACGGACTAGAGACGATTTCGGATTTTCGATTTCGGATTGCGGATTGGGGTGCCGCACAACTCCGTTGTGCGTGTCCCCGAACCGGCAGAGTGTGTGATTGCAGGATTAAAAGGATTTACAGGATTGGGATACGGATAGGCAGGAGAGCGATTGTTTCGTCCTCGTCGTCGTCCTCGTCCTCGTCGTCGGTTTTTCTGTCTCTTACGGAGAATGAACATGCCTCATCGCCTTTGCATCGTGCTGGGTCTCTTGATTCTGCCTGCCTTTGCCTTCGCCGGCGACCCCGCCCCCGGAACGCTGCTGAAGTCCGACTGGCAGTACAGCCGCGACGGTGGCAAGACGTTCTCGCCCCAGGCGCCGCTGATCGAGCCCGACCGCGTGCAAAATCCGGCCAAGAGTTCCGTCAGCGCCAAGTGCACCTTTACGATCGACGACCCGGCCAAGATCGGCCTGCTCAAGCTGCGATCCACCGCGGCCGACGGCGCCTTCTCCCTGACCAATGACAATTCCATCGACCGCTACAACGTCGGCACCAAGCCCAACCTGCTCAACATGAAGCTGCTGGTCAACGACAAGCCCGTCGCCGACCTGGACGAGAACGTCCTCTACCGCTACGTGCCGATCGACCCCAACCTGCTCAAGGCCGGGGCCAACACCATCACCGTCTCGGGCGTGTTCTGGTTCCAGCTTTCGGCGGCGATGGAGGCCGGCCTGGCCCTGGAAACGCTCCCGCTGGACCTGGCGATGCTCGACCGCCCCGTAGCTGTCGGCGGCATCGGCGAGGACTATTTCGGCCTGACCGCGCGCAGCATTCTGCCCGCCGAGTTCACCGTCGCCGTCACACCGACCGAACCGGCCGGCGCCGAGCAGAAGACGACCTTCCCCCGCGGACGCTGGCTCAAGGCCCGCGTTCCCGTGGCCAAGGGCACCAAGGCCCTCAAATACGCGTTGACCGTCAAGACTCCCGGCGGTTCAAAGACATACGGCCCCTACGACCTCAAGATGCCCAACATGGGCGTTGGGTTCAAGTTTGTGGCGGCCGGTAACACGGCCGTCTACATGGGCGCTACCGACCGGCTCAAGACGTTCATGGCCAAGGTTCTGGAGGTCCGCCCCGACGTCTTTGTGCACGTCGGCAAGTTTGTGGAAATGCCGGCCTGGGACTGGACCTGGAATGACGTGCTGGTCGGCGTCCATCCTGACGCTTTCGCCCGCGTGCCAACTCTGGCCCTCTGCGGGATCGACGAGATGGCCTCGCCGATGATGTTCAGCCGCCAGTTCTACTTCGCCCCTGACGACAAAGACTTCGGGCACTGGACGGCCGCCTATGGCAAGGTCCGATTCGTGGCCATCGAGACATGGTCGGAGTCGGTTTCCAAGAATCCGGCCGAGGCCGTGAAATGGCTCGACGACGTCCTCAGCCAGGCCAAGGAAGACTATGTCATCGTGCTGAACCACCAGGTGCCCCACCACTCGACGCCCAACGCCGGCCGCGCCGTCAGACCTGTGATGGCCTTTGTCGAAAAGTACATCGATCCCATCCTGGTCAAGCACAAGGTCACGCTGACCATGGGCGGGCACCTCACCGGCTACGAGCGAGCAGAGCCCCCGGCCGGCACGGGCGTCATGTCGATCATGACGTGCATGGCCGGCGGGTCGGGCAAGCCGCTCCAGCCCAGCTACGTGGAGCAGAACAAATGCTCCCGCGCGACTCACCGGGGCGACCATTACGTGCTGTTCGAGGTGAAAGCCGATTCGCTGGAGATGAAGACCGTCGATGTGCCCACGGGCAAAGTCGTCGACACCTACAGCTTCAAGCCGCGGAAGTAGGAGGGGCACAGGGCCTAGGGCTTAGGGCTTAGGTCAGGCAGGGCGACTGGACGTAGTCTCCTGCCTCAGGCGTCCCCGGAACTCCCAGTTTGTCGAGACGATTCTCACCAACCGCCGCCCGCTGGTGGACGTGGCGCAGGCGTTGAACATGACCGTCTGCGGGATCGTCGCCCACCAGTCGGCGATGAAGGACGGCCAGCCGATGAAGATCCCGCAGTACTCGCTGCCGGAATGAGAACGCCGACTTGTCATCTCAAACCGCGACTTCTTCAAAGTAAGTATGGCGTCCCCAATGGCCCAACGCCCCCCGCCGTCGCGCCACGCCCGCTTGACGGCCGCCAGGCGGTTCCATGCGTCGTACACGAACTGGCGTACGTCATGTTGCCTTGGGCGTCGTCGTGGTGACGAAACCTTTTACTCTTGAATTAAGGTATCTGTCCCACTCCACCCCTCTCATCTATTTCCCTCGGCGCAGCACCAGGCAGAGCAGGTGTGCTGTCTTGGCCAGGGATTGGTCAAGGTCCCCAGAACTGAGCATAATTGGACGGGACGGTTGGATCGATATCCGTTGGGAAATACGATCGCACTTGGCCGTTGCGAAGCACGACGTTAACCTTGTTGTCATGCCGGGCAAAGGGCACGCTTGCGCTGGCCCAATCGGCCTGATCGTCGCTATTATTCTTGTCCACCACGAGGTGGCTGTAATCGAGAGACAGAATGTGGTCCGCTGGTACTCCCCCCGCACTCGTGACAAGAGGATTGATGCCGTAGCTAACCTGGTATGTCTTCGGCTCCGGTGTTGTACTACCTGAGCCGCTCGTGGGAGTACCGAGAACGACCTTCTCATATAGTTCGGGGTCGGCAGAGCCGTAGAGAGCCTCTCCCTGATTGTCTGCCACGACGATCAGGTCACTGCTGGGTGCCGTTCCGCGCTTCACGATGGTGGGACAATATCCGTTGTAGCCGACCTGCGTGTCGTAGCCGTAGCTGCGGCGGTTGACGCGAATGGCGATTTCCGTCGTCCCCTCGGGTGTATGGGTAAAGCGGAAGCACGAGTCGCGATTGGGACTTTCGGGGAAGTTGTATCCGCCGGCCGCCCAAGTATACCATCGATCCTCGCCGCCCCGTGTTGCTCCGCTCATCTGGTAGGTCACGGTCTGGCCGGAATAGCCCCAGCTTGACCCCGCAGCGGCGCAGTCGCTGGTGGCAAGATTGATATTGGCATCAGCAGGGATAATATTGACCTCGCTGTAAGCCCAATATCGATACGGATTGGAATCGGGGGTGTATGACATCACCATGCATTGCTGAGGAGAGGTCGCCACGCGCGGGGTGCCATCCGCGTTCTTGTGATCGACAAGTTGGGTCAGCAAAAAAGTGTTATACACGCCGCGATACCAGAACACGCTGCCATCGGGATTGAGGTAGGGCGCGTTGTAAAGCGTGTCGCGGCCTGTCTGGGAAACACGACGGATAAAATAGCTGCCATCAACGGCGAAGTATTGCCAGGGCGTGCTGAAGCCCCATCGCTCCTGAGCGCTCATGCGGCTGCCATCGGGTTTTGTCCAGTACAGCCAGGTGAACGTCCCGATCCGATAACGATAGTCCCGCAGGAAGTTGCGCATGGCTTCGGCGGCCATGCCTGTGCCCGATCCATCCGTTCCGGAAACAGCGCCATAGGTGTCTGAGCCGCTTCCTTCAGGACACAGCAGTATCGATGTGGCACCATCGACATCCTTTAGAACGGCAGCATGCCAGTCCTGCGGCGTGGGCAGCGCCTTTGCGGCAGCAGGATCGGAATCACGTAGTTGCAGTGTTGTCGACTGGGCAATCCGTGCAAGGTTTGACTGGCATCGCAGGTTTGACATTCGTTTCATCACGTTGCCCATCGGCGCGCTCGACAACGCAACTAGGATCGCCAGCACGGCGATAACAACAAGCAATTCCGTCAGCGTCATCGCAGGGAGCAGGAGCGAACCTTTGGCTTGCCGTCTACGGAAAGTAAGAGCGGACATATCGCGTTCCTTCTTCAGGAGGCTGGACCAATCCACCAGTTCTCTTGCCACACTGTCATTTATCGCATCCGAGTGCAGCATTTGACTGTCAGGGTTTACCCTGCCCCTCCGGCAGAGGCGCAGGAAGGCCGTCACAAGTCGCGGCATAACAGTCATTTGCACCGTTTTCTTTCGTGTATCAGGGAAAACCCTTGCCCTGATTGAGATTGACCTTTTTCAGAGCGAGGTAGAATAGGCACCGGCCCCAATTTAGTTCTTGGGTTTCTAAGAGAGCAGAGAGGACCGAAAAGGAGATGCCCATGTTTTACTCGCGAACGTTGGCCGTTTCTTTATTCATCCTGTTTCTAGCCGTTCCAGTTCAAGCGACGTATCTTGACGATGTCGGGTACACGGCCCTGGTGGCTGAACTGGGCACCGGTGTCCCTACCGGAGCAGGTATTTCCATGAGCCAGGTTGAAGCGGCCTCAAGTGAAAACTATTCACCTGACACAGCCGCCAGCGCTTTTTGGGGCAAAACGTTCACTCTCATGTCTGGTGCCTCTGGGGTTTCCAGTCATGCCACCACGGTGGGCACTTATCTCTATGGCAACAGCGGAATGGCCAAAGGCGTGACGGCTATTAAGAACTGGGAAGCCAATGATTGGGTTAGCTCGGGCTTCCTGAAGACCGGCACAAACTCATCGCCAGCCCTGGAAACGCAGCGGGTTCAGAACAACAGTTGGGTTGGCAGCTTCGGTAATGATGACACCGATCAGGACGCTGTTAGACGATTTGACTTCACCATCAATCGCGACAACTACGTGGCGGTGGTGGGACTGAACAATGGGTCCAATACGACTGTTCCCAATCTGCTGGCGGCCAACTACAACGCGATTACTGTTGGTGTCAGCAGCGGCATTCACAGCCGGGGGACCACCCTCATCGATACGAAAGGCCGTGTAAAACCGGACATCGTCGCACCCGCTGCTTACACCAGCTATGCAACGCCGATCGTGGGGGCAGCGGCCGCGATCCTCCTCCAGAAAGCCGATAGCAGCTCCATTTACACCAACGCCCGGAACTCCGAATCCATTAAGGCCATTCTTATGGCGGGCGCCACGAAAGAGGAGTTTGCCACTTGGGACCGGACCCAGACGCGGCCTTTAGATGATATCTACGGCGCTGGAGAGCTGAACGTATACAACAGTTATCACATTCTTGCGGCCGGTGAACAAAACGCCAGCACGTCCTCAGACGCCCACACGACCGGCTGGGACTTTGATGCCTGTTCATCAAGCCAAAACAAATACTACTTTATTGATGTTGGAGCCGGCACTTCCTTGACGGATGTGTCGATCATCCTGACGTGGAATCGCGTGATCACGGACGGGATTCAGGGCGGGAACTGGGGAAGTCCTCAGGCCAGCCTGGCAGATTTGGATCTCTACCTTTACTCCGCCGAGGGATACAGCGTCAGGATCAACATGGATCGTAGCATCAGCGACTACGACAATGTCGAGCACATCTATCAACCCAATCTGAGCGCCGGGCGCTATGCCATCGTGGTCACCAGCAGCAGTGCGACGTCCACGGATTTTTCGCTCGCGTGGCGCAGTACGGTGGAAATCATTCCTGAGCCGGCAACATTGCTGCTGATCGTCGGCGTGGGGGGTGTTCTTCTGCTAAAAGGACGGCGCCGCCTGGTTTAAATGAACGACAACTTAGTGAGGGGCATCCATCGCCAGCGCCATTTTGACCAGTTCAGCCAGGCTCTGTGCCCGCATCTTTTCCATGACCTGTGCGCGGTGGTTTTCGACGGTCTTGATACTGATGCCCAACTCTCCGGCAATCTGCTTGTTCAGCATACCGGCCACGACCCTTTCCATGACTTCGCGTTCCCGCGGCGTCAGCAGCTCCAAACGGCCCCTGAATTGCTGGTTCTCGGTCGACGTTGTGGCAGGCCGTGAAGCCCCTGCCAGGGCGGACCGGACCCGTGAGAGCAATTCGGTACCCTCAAAGGGCTTCTCTATGAAATCCACGGCCCCTGTCTTCACGGCCCGAACTGCGGTTGGAATATTCCCATAGGCCGTTACGAAGATGACGGGAATCATTATTTGCTTCTTCTTCATCTCCTCCAGCAGGTCCAGTCCACTCATACCGGGCATGCGCATATCGAGGAGCATGCACCCTCGCATGGACGGCGTGTAACAGTCAAGGAACTCCTGGGCCGATGCCAGCGTCCTGGTTTCGTAGCCCGCTGATGTGACCAGAAACTTCATGCCATTTCGCATGGCTTCGTCATCATCGACAATGAACACGGTCGGTGATTCGGCGGACGGCTCAGGCTTTTTCGCATTCGACATCATGTTCTCCCTCAACAGTCGGCATCGTGAAGCCCACGGTCAGTCCGCCCGTGGCATTTGCGGCGGCCCATATCTTGCCGCCGTGGGCCTCAACGATTGAGCGGCTGATTGACAGCCCCATCCCGATTCCGGATCGTTTGGTGGTGAAAAAGGCATCAAACATCTGGCGCAACAAATCCGCGGAGCAGCCCGGGCCGGTATCGGCCACCAGAAGCTCAACGGTGCCGTTGCTGCCGGATTTGGCAGTGACGTCGATGCGCCTGCGGGTGGCCTCGATATGCTGAAGGGCCTCGATCGCGTTGCGAATGATGTTCAGAAGCACCTGCTGGGTCTGGATTCCATCGACCAGCACCGCCGGCAGCGACTCCGGGAGGTCCAGGTGGAAATCAATCTGCTCCTGTCGAAGGTCAGCCGCAACCAGATCCACCAGTTCTTCAGCCAGTTTCTTGAGCGAGTGCCGTTCTCTCCTGGGTTCACCCGTGGCCACGAAGGACCGCAGGCGATGGATGATCTTTCCCGCCCGCCGCGCCTGTTCCGACACCTCCGTCAGGGCCGCCTGCAGTGCCTCCGGGGTGGCCTTGTTGGACTCCATCAGGCGCAGACTGCCGTCGGCGAAGCTGGCGATTGCACCCAGCGGCTGGTTCAACTCGTGGGCCAAGCCCGTCGCCATCTCGCCCATCGTGCTGACCCGTGCGACATGCGCCAACTCCTCCTGATGCAGGCGCGAGTCCTCCTGGGCGTGCTGACGTTCCACAATCTCCTGCTGGAGTTGCCGGTTGGCAGTCTCCAGATCGGCGGTTCGTTCCCGAACTCGTTCCGACAGGCTTTCGTTTGCCTCGCGAAGCATTCGCTCTGCTTCCAGACGCCGCTGGACCTGGCGATTGAGCGACCAGATGCCCCAGGACATTCCGACGGCAAGGCCGATGCAGAGGATGACCAGCAACGTCATCCCGATGCCCCAGAATCCGCTGCCGTATCGGTCCAGTTTCAGGAACAGCCCCTGCCCCGGCGGGTCAAGGGCAGCCACTCCATAGAGCCGTTCGTCCAGACGTGATACGGCCGGCAAGGCAACAATGATATTGCCATCAGCATCCACAACGCTGGCCCGATGTTCGTGCACGGTTTCGCGGCTGAGCATGTTGCGCAGTATCCGCTCGCATGAGTACACAGCCACGATTGATCCTAAAGCTCTTCCTTTATCGTGGATGGGAATGCACAGGTCGAAGGCCGGTTCATTCTGAAGGCTGATGTGAACGTTGGAGTAAACGGGGCGCAGGCTCTTCCTGGCTTCCTGGCAGACCTCGAGGCTGCGCGGACAGGCCAGAGGCCTGCCGAGCACCTTCTCTTCCCACTGTCCGGGAACGGCCCAACGGGCTTTCCCTTCAGCATCTACGTACATGGCACTGACCAGTTCGGGATGTTCACCCATGTAATGGGCCAATCGCTGGGCGAACAACTCCTGGCTGACCGCCTCCCGGGCCATGTCCTCGGCCAGGGTCGTCAGGTGATCCCGCGTCGCATGAAGACGTTGCCGAATGCTTTCCTGTGCCGTACGAATGCTGGTTTGGAGGCTTGATTGATCTGTCTGGAATGATCGGGAACGCATCAGCCAGATCAATCCTCCCAGTACGATTACGAACAACATTGCCAGGACAGCAGGCGCAAGCCATGTGCTCCCGGCAAAGTGCCATAAACCAGCCAGAGGCTTCCATGATGTCGGGCGACGTCTATTCATTCTGACTTCTACCGCAGCACGTCATTCAGCAGCCAATACCGGGCTAATTCATCGGCCGTCGGTTCAACCGCGGTGATCGGGCGAAGTTCATCAAGCTGCGACGATGGGGTCCACAGTACCACTCCGTCGCCAAAAAGCCGATTATATCCTGCCGAACTGTGAGCCGCGCGTATGCGAGAGGTGAAGCGACCGCGACCAGCCCAGTCATCTACACCGATAAAGTCGGAGTAGATCACCTTGTTGTTGTGATTGAGGAGCGTCCAACTGGGGATTTGCGCATCGGCGCTTTTACGAAATCGCGCAGCATACGACGAGTTCTGCCAAAGCCCCGTCTGTGCAGGGGCGGAGGCTCCGCTGGCGCCCCTGCTGGCGGCCGGCGCACTGGTACTCGAAGCCATCTGCCATCGGTTTTCGGGCGAGTTGTAGGCCAGGCATGGCGAGGTATCAGCGTCTTGGCTGGGGCAATAGAAACTTGTCGGACTCTCGGTTTCGCTCAACAAGGCCCCCAGGTTCACCGCTGCCCCGGTGTCCGACCGCATCGCCAGGGTATCAAACAGGATTGAACTGTCCCCGAAGTATGGGGGCAACGAGAAGTTGTGGCTGATGGAGTAACTGGCCGTGGCTGTCCCGATGACGCGAAGGTTGTTCTGGCATTGAGACCGGACCGCGGTGTGGCGAATCGATGCAATCGCCGGAATCAGGAGCACCGCGACGACCACAACAATGACAACAACCACTACAACCTCCAAAGCCGTCAGGCCGGAGTTGCAGCGGCGCCTCACACGTCTGTTTGATTTCTTTCGACAGGGATGCATGTATCTCCCGGTTCACTTCCATTATCGGGAACGCCTGAAGCTGGGCAAAGCAAGAAGAAGTGGGGGTTTACCCTGATAGCGGGTTTACCCGGATTGTTTCCAGATGCCTCGAGAAAGATGATTGGGCTGTTGAATGTTCCGCGGCTGTTCGCGGAATGCAGTCGGTGGCGCCTTACCACAAAAGGAGTACGGGCCATGATGAAATTGATGACAGTGGTGGTGACGGTGGTGTTCCTTGCTTCGGCAGTGATGGCGGCTGGAACGATGACGCAGACCAAGACCCAGACCCAATCGCAGCAACAGGTCCAGCAGCAGACCCCCTGCCCCGACTGCGATTGTGTGGGCGACTGCACCTGCGATGGCCCTAACGGGCCTGAGTCCAGCGGCTATGGCCCCGGCGACGGGACCGGCAACGACGGGGAAGGCCCGGCCGACGGAACCGGATACGGCCCTGGGGCCTGCGAATAGTCCCAATCGCGGAGGGAACAAGGGGCCGTTGGGATTCGTCCCGGCGACCCCTTTTCATGCGCACCGACTTTGGTGGCATGTCATAGCTAATTCCTAGGCCCGTCCCCATGGGTTCGCTGGGGTTACAGAACAGGCCCGTCTTAGACTCTACACTTTAGAGTAACTTGTTGAAAGCACAATACTTACATTCATGCCGCCGTGATTCTACTTATAAGTGCTTTATAGAAAGCATCTTATGGCCATTGATCTGCCGATATCCTGCCGCCACGAACAGGGACTATCCAGCGGCTGCCGCAAAGTGCTGTGAAAAGTACAACAAAGTACAAGGACGTGCAATTGCGGAGTAATTCTTACCACTTTAGCGGCCGCCCCGCCGCCCCCCACCTGTGACAAGGCTCCCGCAGAGTGCTGTGAAAAGTACAACAAAGTGCAAGGAAAGTACAATGGCCTGTGGAGGGCTTTTTGTTTTCAAGCTACGTGGCTCTGTGATATGTTTGGCCGGTTCTTGCGGTGACTTCCTAACGCTATTGAAGGAGCATTTCGTGCGTCATATGAATACGAGCATCATCCTGGGTCTTGCGGCCGTGACGGCTGTCGCGTTGTCTTCGCCCGCGGCGGCTGAGGAGGCGGGCGGGCCATTCGAGAACATCAAGGCCGCTCCGGTGGCGGTCACGTGGCAGTACAGCACCGACGGCGGCAAGACGTTCGCCAACGCGCCGCAGCCCGGTCCGCCGGCGGGCCCCCCGGCTGGGATCGATCCCAACCAGCAGGCGCGGCCGGTGAACTCGTACGTCTGGAAGGGCACGTTCGACGTGGCCGACCCGACGAAGATCGCGGGTCTGTGGGTGCGTATCGCCGAGGAAGGCCCGAACCCGCGCGCGTCGATCTGCACGGGCGACCTGATCGTCGCCTGCGGCGGGTACTGGAAGGACCTGGGCTTCTGCCCGACGCTGCTGAATGCGACGATCACACTCAACGGCAAGAGCGTCAAGCTGTCCAACGACGGGGTGCTGGTCTTCTGGGCCCCGCTGGAGGGGCCGATCAACAAGGGCGCCAACACCGTCGAGATTCGCGGCAGCGTGTACACTTACTGGGGCTCCAAGCCGGCCAAGGGCATCGACGCGCGGCTGCTGGCGGCAGAGCCGCAGCCGGCCAAGATCATCAACGGCCCGATCCTGGGCGACTTCGGCGACGGCTACTTCACTCTGTGCTTCCGCACGCAGATGCCGGCCGAGGCGACGGTCGAAGCCACGCCCGACGGCGGAGCAGCGGTGACGGTCTCGTCGGTGGCGAAGATCTGGCACCGCATGCGCGTGGAGGTGCCCAAGGGCACGAAGAAGGCCACGTACACCGTCATGGCCAAGGTGGGCGTTCACCAGACAAAGAGCGGGCCCTACACGGTGGAGTTCCCCGGCTCGGAGTACACGTTCATCGCCTTCGGGAACGTCGGGGGCAACATCGTGGGCGTGACCAACTGGACGGCCAACGCGCGGCGCATCCTCAAGGCCAGGCCGGCGTTCATCGTCAACACGGGCAACCTGATGGAGCAGGGATCCTGGACGTTCAACTGGGACGAGCTGTACATCACCCCGGCCGGCGAGTTGATGGCGAACATTCCGACGCTGATCACGCCGTCGGGGCGCGACTTTGTCGGCATGTGCAGGGAACTGTACTACACGCCGGCCCCGGACGGGCTGGGGCATAACTGGTCCAAGGCGATCGGGCCGGTGCGGTTCATCGGGATCGACCGCATGGACGAATGGCAGACCGGCGGCGGGTCGGCCCTGTGGCTGGAGAAAGAACTGCGCTCGGCCAAGGAGAAGTTCGTCGTCGTGCTGTGCGGGATACCGGGCTACGCATCGGGCAAGAACAGCCGCGGCATGGAGCGCGTCCTCAAGCCGACGCGCGACGTCATCCTGCCGCTGCTGGGCAAGTACAAGGCCACGCTCATGCTGGCCAGTTGGGACCCCGACTACGAGCGATGCGAGCCCACGCCGGACAAGGGCGTCACGCAGATCTGCACCGGATGCATCGGCAAGGTGTATGCCTTCAACTTCAGCCGCGCGCAGAACAGCAATCCCTTCGGTCCCAAGAACAAGCCCAATTGGGTCGGGTTCGTCGCCCCGCACTGCTGCGTGTTCGAGGTCAAAGGCGACACGATGGAGATGCGGGTGCTGGGCCTGCCCGGACACCAGGGCAGCGACGACATGAAGAACTTCACCGTCAAGGACAGGAAGACCTTCAAGGCGAGGAATTAGGCGTTGGGAACGGGAGTGCGGGATTTACGGGATTGAGAGGATTAAGAGGATTGGGAAGAAGCCTCGGAGCGTGCGACACAGACGCAGAGAAAACAGAGAAAAGAAAGACTTCTCAACTGCTTTACTCGGTTTCCTCTGCGCCTCTGTGTCGCGTATTCCCTGACTACGCCTTGACGATCTTGCTCTTGCCGCCTTTGACCTTCTTGGTCGCGTTGCGGGTGTCGATAACCAGTTTCGCGTTGTCGACGACGGACTGGTAATCGTACGAGCTGTGGTCGGTGCTGATGATGACGGCGTCGTAGGCGGCCAGCATTTTGGGCGAGATCTTTTTGGAAGTCATCTTGAGGTCGTGCTCGCGCATCTTGTGCGTGTGGGGCACGTGCGGGTCGTTGTAGTCGACCTTGGCGCCGCGATACTCCAGCAGCTCGATCAGCTCGATCGACGGGCTCTCGCGAACGTCGTCGATATCCTTCTTATACGCCAGCCCCATCACCAGCACCTTGGCGCCCTTGAGGGCCTTGCCACGCCAGTTCAGGGCGTACATCAGCTTATTGATGACGTACTGCGGCATCGAGACGTTGATCTCGCCGGCCAGCTCGATGAACCGCGTGCTCATGCCGTACTGGCGGGCCTTCCACGACAGGTAGAACGGGTCGATCGGGATGCAGTGCCCGCCCAGGCCCGGGCCGGGGTAGAACGCCGTGAAGCCAAACGGCTTCGTCGAGGCCGCACGGATCACCTCCCAGATATCGATGCCCATGCGGTCGAAGAGGATCTTGAGCTCGTTGACCATCGCAATGTTGACGCAGCGATAGGTGTTCTCGAGGATCTTGCACGCCTCGGCCGCCTCGCAGCTGCTGACGGGCACGACGGTCTCCAGCGCCTGCGAGTAGCACGCCACGGCCGCATCGAGCGAGGCCTTGTCATATCCGCCGACGACCTTGGGAATGGTGCGGGTGGAGTAGTTTTTGTTGCCGGGGTCTTCGCGTTCGGGGGAGAAGGCCAGGTAGAAGTCCTTGCCGGCCTTGAGGCCGCGCGCTTCCAGCACCGGGAGCATGACCTCGCGCGTGGTGCCGGGGTACGTCGTCGACTCCAGCACGATCAGTTGCCCTTTACGCAGCGTCTTGGCGATGGCCGCGGTGGTGGCCTCGATGTACGTCATATCCGGCTCGCGCATCTTCGTCAGCGGCGTGGGCACGCAGATGAGGATGCAGTCGGCCTCTTTCATGCGCGAGAAATCGGTGGTGGCTTCAAACAGGCCGCCGGCGATCATCTTCTTGACGGTCGAGGAAGGGATGTGCTCGATGTAGCTCTTGCCGGCCTTGAGGGCCTTGACCTTTTCCGGATCGACGTCGAAGCCCATCACCTGCACGCCCGAGCCGGTGAACTCCCGCACCAGGGGCAGACCGACGTAGCCCAGCCCCACGACGCCGATAATGGCTTTCTTGCTCTTGATCTTGCTGACGAGTTGCTTGGACATCGGGATCCTTTCGTGTCTAGGCAAAACGGGTTATTCGGCATGGCCGCCCAGCCGGAATCTTATCCCATTATCGGCTGGATGACACGGGATATGCAGGCATTGTAGCAGCGTGGTCCAAAATGTACCGCCGCGACTTTTCCCTGTGCCTGGGGCATTGCTCAAAAAACATAATCGGTATCGACAGCATCTCCCAAACTCCGTATAATCCTAATCTATCGGAAACAGCCCTCAGTAATACCTGCAACGCAGAACCCTCTGGAGCGACCTTCGGATATGTCCCCCAGGCCTAAAAAGTCTGCACTGGCCGAAATGACCTTGGCCCAGAAGATAGTCCAAGACCTGAATCGGTCCGGGCAGTCACAACGATATACCGCCGAGGATCTCGACGTGGCGCTGCAGGGCCCGGCGTATCCCTCCATGGGCGCTGGCTCGCCGCAGTTGAGTGAGATGGACGTCAAGCAGATCGCCGCCCCGCGCCGCGCGCAGCGAATCATGTACGACATGGGAATCACGACGATCGGCCAACTGCTCGCGACGCCCGTGCATGAACTGATGTCGCAGTGGAGCTTTGCCGAGCAGTCGTTCAGCAGGCTCCAGAAGCAGCTTGTGCAGTTGGTCTTTCCTCAGGCCGACCCGCTCGGCCATGCCGTCAACTACTCCTCCTACCCCGCCATGGTCGCCAGCGTCGTCAAGCCGGCCATCCCAAACCGGCGCACAGCGCAGATTATCCTGGCCAGACTGGGCAGCGAAGGCAAGCCCCAGACGCTGGCCGCACTGGGCGAGACCTACTCCATCACGCGCGAACGCGTGCGCCAGATCGAGCAGGTCGGCATGGAGCAGCTTAAGGCCGCCGCCACGCGCCGGCGCATGGTGCGATTCTGGAAGGAAGTCTGGGCCATCCTCGAATCATGGAAGCGCCCCTACCCGGTCTCCAGACTGGCCAAGAGCGTGGCGCTGCGCATGGGCTGGAGCGAGCCGCCGCCCGTGCGGTCGCTGCAGCGCCTGTTGGAATTGCACGCCAATCTGGAACACGACGGCGCCGGGAACGTCTGGACGAAGACCCCCGGTTCCGAGTAAGATAATAAACATAGCTCGTTCACTCCCGCTCCGGTCGTGCGTCTGTGCACGCAGCCGGAGCGGCCTTGTCAGGAGAACTTCATGGGTGTCAAAGCCGTAGATCTGCGTAAAGGTATGGGCGTCAAGTGGGAAGGCAACGCCTGCGTGGTTCATTCCATGCAGCACGTGGCCAAGGGCAACAAGCGCTCGTACATGCAGGTCGAGCTGCGCAATATCAAGACCGGGCAGATCCTGCCCAACCGTTTCCGCGTCGATGAGATGCTCGACGAGGCGTACCTGGAGCGCAAGCCCTTCGAGTTCCTCTACGCCGCCGGCGACAAGCATATCCTGATGGATACCGAGTCGTTCGAGCAGATCGAGATCCCCGCCGACATCATCGGCGACCGCGCCGTCTTCCTCACGGCCAACCTGCCGGTGGAAATTTCATTCGTCGAGGGCGTGGCCGTGCTGGCCGACCTGCCCAACACGGTCGAACTCAAGATCGTCGACACTCCGCCGGAAGTCAAAGGCGCCACCGCCCAGGCCCAGCTCAAAGAAGCCACCTGCGAAGGCGGCGCCCGCATCCGCGTCCCCTCGTTCATCGCCCTGGGCGAGACCGTCAAAGTCGACACCCGCACCGGCGAATACCTCGGCAGAGCCTAAATCGGAAGCGGGGACGGGAGCGGGGAGAGCGGGATTACGCGGATTAAGAAGATTAAGAGGATTGGGAAGAAGCAGGAACCCGGTCCAAGATCTCGTTTTGTTAGCGGTCGAGCTTGCTCGACGCGTATTCCCCGAACAACGCGCGGGGCATCAGCCTTCGCCAAGGCTTCGGCCTGACAAGAGCCCCGCCAAAACGCTGTCCATCTCGCTGCATTTCGTACTCGTCGTCGTCCTCGTCCTCGTCGTCGGTCTTGCCCCTCCCCCGCCACGGGCGGGACGCCCGTGGGACTCACGGGCAAGATGCCCGTGCTACTGCGGCGTGCTACTACTTGCATCCGCCGACGCAACTGAGTAGATTTTTCTGTCTGCAAACTGACGGAAGGACGGTCATGGGCGAACAATATCATTTTCTCGCGTTGGACTTCGGCGCATCGAGCGGCCGCGGCGAACTGGTTACCCTCGAGGACGGCGTCCTGCACCTGCAGGAGATCCACCGCTTCGAGAACCGCCCGGTGAAGATGGGCGGCACGATGTACTGGGACTTCCCCTATCTCTTCGGCGAAGTCATCGAGACCCTCAAGGTCGTCGCCAAGCGCGGGATCAAGCTGGCCGGCATCGGCGTCGACACCTGGGGCGTGGACTTCGGCCTGCTGGCGGCCGACGGAAAGCTGCTGAGCAACCCCGTCCATTACCGCGACACCCGCACCGAAAATATCCACGCCTACTCAGACCCGATCATGTCGCGCGACGAAGTCTTCGCCGCAACGGCGATGGAGCCCTGGACCATCGGCTCGCTGTTTCAGCTTCTGGCGATGCAGCGCGACAACAGCCCGCTGCTCAAGGCCGCCGACACGATGCTGTGGATGGCCGACCTGTTTCGCTACTTCCTCTGCGGCAAGAAAGTCGCCGAGCTGTCGCTGGCGCAGACCTCGTGCCTGATCGGAACCAACCGCAAACTCTCCAGCGAAGTCGTCAAGCGCTTTAAGCTCAAACGCAAAATGTTCCCCCAGCTCGTCCGCCCGCCGCTGGTGCTGGGCGACCTGCTGCCGGAAATCGTCCAGGCCGCCGGCCTGAGCGGACCAGTGCCGGTGATCGCCACGGCCGGTCACGACACCGCCGCGGCTGTGGCGGCGGTTCCCGCCCGCGGCAGCGACTGGGCGTTCCTGTCCTGCGGAACGTGGAGCATCACCGGCACGCTGGTCAAGCACCCCGTCGCCACGCCCGAGGCCCTGAAGATGGGCTACTCGTGCGAGTGCACCATCGGCGACTGGTTCACCTGCAAGAACATTCCGGGCCTGTGGGTCGTGCAGGAGCTGCGACGCAAGTGGCACAGCAGCGAAGACCCCTGGGACTTCAACCGCATGGTCGCCGAGGCCGCTGCGGTCAGCGAGGTTCCGCTGTTCGACGTGAACCACCCCACCCTGATGGCCCCGGCCGACATGGAAGACGCCCTGCGAAAGCTCCTGCCCGGCGGCGCTGCGCTGGACCGCGGCCACCTGGTGCGATCGGCGCTGGAGAGCCTGGCGGCCGAGTACGCCCGCTCGATCGACGCCATCGCAACCCTGACCGGCAAACGCCCCAGCGCGCTGTACATGGTCGGCGGCGGGATCAAGAACAAGCTGCTCTGCCAGCTCACCGCCGACGCCTGCAACATGACCGTCTACGCCGGCGTGGACGAGTGTACAGCCGTGGGCAATGGCCTGGGCCAGGCGCTGGCGCTGGGCATCATCAAGACCAAGGGCGACATCCGCAAGATCGCCCGCGCCTCATTCGAAATGTCGACGTTCATGCCTGAAAATCGCCAGCATTGGCAAGCCAAGCTGGCACAGTATGCCCAGTTGCAGGCGGGCAAATAACACCGCACCGGAAAAACTAACCCAGACGCAGAAGGAGAGATCATGGCAAGCAACGCACCGAACTTTGAGAAGCTTTCCGCCACCAAACGAAAGTTTGCGACTTTCGACGGCACGCTGGTAGGCCCGACGCCGACGATCGCCCTGACGCCCGTGGCCGACGGCCGCGTGGGCGCCTATGAAGACAACGTCGACCGCACCTGGGCGATGACCCAGCGCGTGTACGACCTGATCACCAGCAAGGTCAAGCTGCCCGACGGGCGCCCCGTGCGCGTCGTCGTCGCGCCGGAAATCGTCTACGGGCCCCGCACCGGCGCCATCGCCCAGAAGTATTACGCCGAGCAGAACGTCGGCGCCAACATCTGGATCAGCCGCTCGTGGTCGTACTCGGACGAGCTGATGAGCGCCGCGGCCGGCGTGGGCTCCACCGAGTGGATCCAGGCCGCCTACGGACTCAACCAGACCGACCGCCCCGGCGCGGTGTGGCTCAAGGCCTTCACCGCCGCCATGGACGAGAAGAAGCGCCCGATCTTCTGCATCTACTCCCCCGACCTGGAAGACGAGACCAAGGGCCTCAACGACTTCGTCACCGAGCGCCTGGTCCGCTTCGCCCGCTGCGCCGCGGCCGTCATGTACATGCGCGGCAAGAACTACCTGTCGATCGGTTCGGTGTCGATGGGCATCATCGGCTCGGACGTTCGCCGCAACATGATGGAACAGTATCTGGGCATGGGCTCGGTGTCGGTGGACATGGTCGCCCTGCGCGGCCGCATGGACAAGGGCCTGTTCGATCACGAAGAGCTGGCCGCTTCGATCAAGTTCTTCAAGAAGTTCAAGATGGACTTCGGCCCGGGCAACCGCCCGCAGCCGCCCGAGAAGCTCATTGAAGACGTGATGAAGATGACGCTGATCGTGCGCGACTTGATGATCGGCAACCCGCGCCTGGCCGACTCGAAGGTCGCCAAGGCCCAGGGATTTGTCGACAACGTCGAGCTGGCCCAGGGCGCCAACGCCATCGCCTCGGGCACGCAGGGGCAGCGCCAGTGGACGGACCTGTACCCTAACTTCGACGTGGCTGAGAGCCTGCTCAACAGCTCCTTCGGCTGGGAAGGCCCGCGCACGCCGTTTATCGTGGCCACCGAAAACGACAGCAAGAACGCCATCGGAATGCTCGCGGCGCACCTGCTGACCGGCGGCATGCCGCAGCTCTTCGCCGACATCCGCACCAACTGGACGCCCGAGAGCATCAAGGCCGCCACCGGCAAGGATGTCACCAAGATCTGCCCGCAGGGCATCATCGACAAGCGCAACAGCGGCGCCGGCGCGCTGGACTACGCCGTCAACGCCCTGGAGTTCGCCGGCAAGAACTGGAAGGACCTCTCAGCCGCCGACGCCTGGGACGCCATCCGCTCCAGTTCGGCCGCCCATAATAAGCTCGTCAAGGCCGCGATGGACGGCACGACGTACATGGGCGCGGGCCTGACGTACTTCCCCGGCGACGGCCTCTCGAGCCACTACCGCACCCCCGGCGGCGTGCCGATGACCGCCTACCGCTACAACGCCGTGGGCGACATGCTGACCTGCTCGATCGTCGAAGGCGAGACGGTCGAACTGCCCGTCAGCGTGGCTGACCACATCAGCCGCGTGACGGACAAGACCTGGCCCGAGAGCTACTGGACGCCCCGCGGCATGAGCAGCTTCGAGTACATGAGCCGCATCGGACCCAACCACGACGCCAACAGCTTCGGCCTCATTGGCGCGGACATGATCACGTTCAACGCGATGCTGCGCATCCCGGTGGACATGCACAACGTCTGCTCGTGCGAAATCTTCCGCCCGACGATGTGGGACCGCTTCGGCGGCGACGACTACCGCGCCTGCCAGTACCTCGGCGCGCTGTACGCCTGATAATGCATCCGTAACACAAAAGGGCCCGGGAGCAGCGAGCTTACCGGGCCCTTTTCTTGCGCTGACGGATTTACAAT
Source organism: Phycisphaerae bacterium (assembly GCA_039683615.1). Taxonomy (GTDB): domain Bacteria; phylum Planctomycetota; class Phycisphaerae; order SM23-33; family SM23-33; genus JAJFUU01. The sequence continues at coordinate 83,050 of JBDKRA010000011.1, read as the reverse complement.
TCCCAATTTCCGATTTCCAATTTAACAACAAAGATGCGCCGGACTGCGCTGAGTCTTAATTTCTTTTCAATTGGAAATTGCAAATTGGAAATTGGAAATGCCTGTGCTACCTTCCGCACCATCATGATATATCCAAACCCGATCATCCCCGGCTTTTATCCCGACCCGAGCGTCTGTCGCGTAGGCGAGGACTATTATCTCGTCACCAGTTCGTTCGAGTACTTCCCCGGCGTGCCGATCTTTCATAGCCGCGATCTCTATAACTGGCGGCAGATAGGGTACGTGCTGAACCGGCCCGAGCAACTGCCTCTGGACAAGAGCCCCATCTCGTGCGGGATATTTGCCCCGACGCTGCGGCATCACGCCGGGCGATTCTACATGATCACCACCAATGTGTCCTTCGGCGGCAACTTCCTGGTGACGGCCAGCGACCCGGCGGGGCCTTGGTCGGCGCCGGTTGCGGTGGACTCGCCGGGGATCGATCCCTCGCTGGCGTTCGACGACGACGGCGCGTGCTACATCACCGGCAACTGGTGCGACGACGGCCGCGGGGGCAAAGGCATCGGCGTGGCCCGCATCGACGCGGCCTCGGGCAAGCTGCTCGAACCGATGCGGTTCATCTGGTCCGGCACGGGCGGCCAACACGCAGAAGGGCCGCACCTGTACCACATCGGGCGGTGGTGGTATCTGCTGATCGCCGAGGGCGGCACGGAACTGTGCCACATGATCACCATCGCCCGAAGCGTTAGCCCGTACGGGCCCTTCGAGTCCTGCCCGCACAACCCGATCCTCACGCACCGCTCGCTGCCGTCGCGCATCCACAGCATCGGCCATGGCGACCTCGTGCAGGACCACCGCGGCAACTGGTGGATGGTGTTCCTGGGCACGCGACATTCGCTCTTCATGTACCCGACTCGCCACCATCTCGGGCGCGAGACCTTCCTGGCACCGGTGACGTGGACCGGGGATTCCGGGGTCACTGAAGTGACCCGGCCGATGGACCTCGGTTGGCCTGTGATAAACTTTGGGCGTCCGATTGAATTGCAGATGGATGTCCCCACCGCCCTGTCGCCGCATCCGGTCCCGCCTGCGCCCACACGCGACGACTTTGATTCGCCCGACTTCGCGATGAGTTGGAACTGGTTGCGAAACCCTGCGATGGAGAATTACTCCCTCACGCAGCGCCCCGGGTGGCTCACGCTCAAAGGGTCGGCCGTCACGCCGGATGCGGAAGACTCCCCCACCCTGATCTGCCGCCGCCAGCAGCATTTCAACTGCCGGGCAGCCGCCCTGCTGGACTTCGCCCCCGCGGCCGAGAACGAAGAGGCGGGTATCTCCGTGCGGATGAACGACCGGCACCACTACGACCTGGCCGTGACGGTTCGCAACGGCAAGCGCTGCGCGATCGTCCGCCAGCGCATCGGCGACATCGCCCAGGAAACAGCGTGCCACCCGCTGCCGGACGAGAAAGGGTGCCACGCACAACCCCGTTGTGCGTGTCCCCGAGTCGAACTGAGCATCGAGGCCACGCGCGACGAATACGCCTTCTTTGCCACGGTCGGGCAGGACAAGATTCCCCTGGGCAAGGCCTCGGCGGCCTACCTCACCAGCGAGGCCGCCGGCGGGTTCACCGGCGTGATGATCGCCCTCTACGCCACCGGCTGGGGCAAGCCCTGCACAGCGGCGGCCGCGTTCGATTGGTTCGACTACATCCCCCTTCCCGATGACGAGCGGTAGCATGACGCCCAAAGAACGAATCAAGCGGCAGGTGCTGGGGCAGGAAGTGGATCGCATTGCGACCGTCGGCGGGTGGATGCTCAGCGCCGGCGTACTGGCCGAGTTCGCCGGCGTGAGCGTCGAGGCATTCCTGGCCGACGCGCAGGCAATGACGATCCGCGCGTACAAGAACCTCGGCGCCGATGCGCTGGTGGGCGGGCTGATCGTGCCCAATGTGGCCGACCAGGTGCGCGCAGGGCAGGTCGAGGAGGCCAAGTTCTCCCGGTTCACGCCCGAGGACCTTCTCAAGCGGGCCGAGCAGGCCCCGGCGTCGGAGCAGGAATTCCTGGCCAAGATCGACCGCCCCAAGATGCGGGCCGACTACGCCAACTGGATCGGCGAGCAGCGCAAGAGCTTCGACGGGATGGAACTGATCCCGACGTTCTGGCACGTCGTGCCCAACTTCATGATGTACTGCAGCTACGGGTACGAGGCATACCTGGCCGCCTGCGCGATGTACCCTGACGCCGTCGAGCGGATCTACTGGGAAGGCGCCATCGACGCCCGGGCGACCAACTCGATCCTCGTCGACGTCTATCGCGACCTGGACCTGCCGCCGATCCTCTTCACCGGCCATGATATGTGCATCAACACCGGCACGATGGTCAGCCCGCAGTTCCTGCGCGACCGTTACTGGCCGCTGTGCAAGTACGCCATCGAGCCGCTCGTCGAGGCGGGCATCCGCGTGATCTACCACTGCGACGGCAACGTCATGCCCATCATCGACGACATCATCGCAGCGGGCTTCTCCGGCTTTCAGGGCTTCCAATATGAGTACGGCGTGGACCCCTTCGCCTTCTCGAATCGCCGCAGCCTGCAAGGGCAGGAGTTCCTGTACATGACCGGCATGAACATCTCCCGCACGCTGCCCTGGGGCACGCCGGATGACGTGCGCGAGGAACTCGAGTACGTGCTGGATTACACCAACGGCGGCCGCCAACTGCTGCTGTTCTCCAGCAACGTGATCGGCCCGGAAGTGCCCGCCGCCAACGTCAGAGCCGCCTACGACTTCTGCCACAACTACAATCCCAACCAACCCCGCCCCACCGCCGGAAAAGCCCGCCCGTGGCCGTGGGGCGCGAAGCACGCATGACTTCATATCACGGCCGCGACTTGTGCGGGGCGGGCGTGAACCAGTCCGTCGCCAGCGGCTTGTCGCTGAGCAGGTCCAGCGTCACGCGGCAGGGCTCGATGTTGCCCTGAATCTTGGCTCGGTCGAAGACGATGCGGCGGGGCAGGCCGCTGTGCAGGTCAGCCCATATCTCGATCGTCTCGGGCCCTTTGACCTGCCGCGAGTTCCTCCGCACCAGCACGTGCCGCAGCAGTTGCCCGCCGGAGGGCAGAGCCGTTTCATCCAATCGCTCAAGCGTGTAGTTGACCTTGATTCGCTCGAGCGTCTGGTGCAGATCGCTGAAAGGCACATCGGCCATCAGCGCCGGCATGGGGATGCCTCCGGCGCCCGGGCCCTGGCGCGTCTCGGCCAATTCACCGCGGCGGATGCGCCAGCTCTGGCGGCCGTCGAAGCCATCGTAGATGACGCCGCCGTTGGGGTCGCGGCGGACGAGCAGATACTGCCGCCCGTCGCGCAGGTACAGCGTGGCATCGTCGAGTCCGGGGCGCGGGATGCGCGGGCCCGAGCGGTCGCCGTCACCTGGCCGCGGCGGACGGTCGTCGCCCTCGGGCGGCGGAGGCTCGTCGAGGTCCTGCATCGCGATGTGATAGGTGCGGTCGCCCGGCTTGGCCAGGGCCCCGATGATGTCATTGAGCGAGGCCATTGCCCGCGAGGGCGTATTGAAGACCCATATTCCGACAGCGGCCAGAAGCATCGCCGCTGCCGCATACGCGGCGCGGCGCGCCCACAGCGCCACGCGCCGCGCGGGCCGGGCCGAGGCGGCGATGGCCTCCACCACGCGCTGCACGCGCCGCCGGCGGTGCTGGGCCGACTGCTCATCGTACAGGTGCGTCAGCAAGGCGTGCACCAGCCTCTCATCGGCTGTCGCCGCCTGCAGTTCCGGGTTGTCAGGTGCGCTTTTCATCCGATTCATTCCGGGCGGGAAAGAATGCCCTTTCGCTCCAGGCATCGCGCCAATTGCAGCCGCGCTCGCTGGAGCTGTTTCTGGACGGCGTCACTCGTCGAGGCCAGGTGTTCGGCAATCCACTGCGTCGTGCGATTCTGCTGGTAGTGCAGTTCGATTGGCTGGCGATAGAGCGGTTCGAGCCGCTCCACGCAGTCCTTCAAGGCCACGATCTTCTCATCGAGCGTATCGCCGCTGTGATGTTCGATCTGACTCACGCGCTGATCGAGGTGCTCCAGCACGCGCTCGTCGCCCAGCGCCACCTCGCGGCCGCTCTTGCGATAGTGCATCAGCACCAGCCGCCGCGCGATCCCGCGCAGCCATGCCCCGAACGGCCGGGCACGATCAAACTCGGCGATCTTGCGCCAGGCGATCAGCAGCGTCTCCTGGAAGAGATCGTCCACCGCCGCCGCGTCGCCGACGGCCGCGCGCAGAAATGCCGTCAACGAGTCGGCGTTCTCGTTGGCGAGAATCTCAAACATCGCCAGGGGCTCGATACCGCCCGGCGCGAGGCTGGCTGGCAAGTCGCTGCCGCTCATAGGCTGCCTTTCCACAGACTATTGTCACTGGGCCAGAGCCCCCGGACAAGAAAATGAGTGATTGTCAGGATTTTCTGTCCGCGGCCGTCACGGCGGCGCAATAGGAGGGGAAGTCATCGACTAGCCGGAACAACCAAGACTCCGAAGGAGAGACTATGAGACATGCATTCGCTGTAATCGTACTGGGTATTCTGGCCGCAGCGGCCTGGGCGCAGCAGGGCGACAGGCCCGACCCGCCGGCGCAGAATGGCGAGCGGGATCAGGCTCAGTCTTCCGGCGGCGACGTCAAAACCCAGGTCAAGACGATCCTGTCGAAGTACGGGTCGGGCTCGCTGACGGCCGATCAGGCCAAGGCGATCAACAAGGCGTTTCGCGACGCGGGGCTGCGAAACGGTCCGGACCTCAAGCAAGCCATCGAGGACGCGGGGTTCAGCAGCGAAAAGATCAGCGAGCTCGATCCCCCGCCGGATCGCGCCGAGGCAGGGGGCGGCCGGAACGCCGAGCGTCAAGGCCAGGGGCAGGGCGCCAGCGATAACCATCGCGGCAAGGGCGACGGCCAGACAGGCGGACGCAAAGGGCGCGGGCAGGCCGGTGAGGGCAAAGCCCGCCAGGGCGGCGGGGGCTACAACATCGAACAGGCGATCTCCGACCGCGCGCAGCTCAACACCATCGCCTTCGACGGCTTGGCGTTCCTCACAGGCGATCTGGGCGGCAACACCTTCCTGCCGCCGGGCAAGGTGGCGGACTTCTGCGGTTTCCAGTACATGCGCGACGTCGACACCAACCAGCTCGGCCACAACACGTCGTTCGTGCCGCGCGCGGCCAACAACATGCTTTACGTCCTGACCGACGCGCAGAAGGCCCAGCTTGTGACCCTGGCCAAAGAGCAGGAGAAGATGCTGACGGATTTCGCATACAAGCGGTTTCCGCTGGTCAAAGCGTTCTGCCGCCAGCTCGCCGGTGATATTCCCACTGGCAGCACCGGCCTGAGCCGCGAGGCGGTGATGAAGTACACCGCCGGCGTGTTCGAGATTGACGGGGCTCTCAGCTATCGCCGCGCCGAGGTCCTGGGCGGCATCGTCCGAGCCCTCAGCGACAAGCAGAAGGCGTACCTGGCGAAGATGAAGTTCAATAATTCCGCCACGTGGCCCGAGATGAAAGACCAGATGGACAAGCGCAGCCTCTCGCACACCGCCCACGTGGCCGTCATGACCTACGCCAGCGAGATGTTCAGTTGGTACGCCGGCAACGTCGAGGCCGACGTGTACTTCTGCCCCGAGCGCCACGCGACGTACTTCGGCTCGTTCTACATGAAAGACATCCCGGCGATGGGCAACCCGAACTACTCGATCAGCACTTCGCTCACCGGCGACAGCGGCGAGGCGTTCCTGGCGGCCCTGAGCGACACCCAGCGAGGGCTGGTGACGGCGCTGGTGGACCAGCAGCGCAACGACCTCAAGGAGATCGTCTCGGTGCGGCGGCAGATCGCCACGGAGCTGCGCCGCTTCATGAAGGAATCCTCCATCGACAAGGCCAAGGTGATGTCGCTGTCCAAACGCTACGGCGAACTCGACGGCGAGATCTCGTACTTCTACGCCACGGCCTTCTCGGAGGCAGCCAAGACGCTGACGGCCGACCAGAAGAAGACGCTGCTCAAGCTTCGCAACCTCGACGCCAAGTACACCTGCAAGGGCGCGTACCTGTACTCGCGAGCGATCGACATGCCTGCGATCCCGAACACCGACTTCCTCTTTGGGAAAGGCCAAGCTACAAAGGCAGCGCCGGCCGCCAAAGCATCCTCGATCGCCGTCAAGAACAGCTCGACGTTCGTGCTCCGCAGCCCGGCGGTGGCCGACAAGGGACCGCTTCCCAAGGAGTTCACCGGCGACGGCGCGGCCGCCACGCTGCCGCTGGAATGGTCAGGGGCGCCCCCGGCCGCCAAGAGCTTCGCCCTGGTCATGCACCACGTGGACCCGCAGGGCAAAACCAAGTGGTACTGGGTGCTCTACAACATCCCCGCCGGCACGACGAGCCTGGCCAAGAGCGTCAAAGGAGTCGGCACGCTTGGCAATAATTCGGTCAACGGCCGCCTGGGATACGCCCCGCCCCACTCGAAGGGCCCCGGCGCCAAGACGTACATCTATACCCTCTACGCCCTGGTGGCGCCGGTACAAGTTGATGTCGAGCCAGCCGACGTGACTCGCGACGTGCTCCTGGCGGCGATGAAGGATAAAATCCTCGCCAGCGCACGACTGAGCGTCGTCTATACGCGCAACGTCCAGCAGGCGCCACAGGAAGACCCGCAATGAAGCATCTTGCAGCGGCCATCGTGATTGCAGCGACCTTCGCCTGCGCCACGGCGCAACAGGAAGGGCGCCCGCCGCGGCGACGCCCCACGAGCATGCCGGCGGCGGTCAAACCGCTGCAGGCGCTGTCGGTGCTGGTCGCGCGGCCGACAGACTCGGCCGTCACGCTTAATATCCTCTCGGCCGCCGGGGCAGAGGCGCTGGTCGAGTACGGCCCCGGGGGCGGGGAATCTGCCCGGACGGCCCCCTTCAAGCTCGTTGCTGCGTCTCCGATGGAAGTGCAGCTGCAGCGCCTCACGCCCGACAGCCGCTACAGCTACCGCCTGCTTCTGCGCAGAAGCGACAATGAGCCGTTCACCGCAGCGGCCGAGGGCGGATTCCAGACCCGGCGCGCCCCCGGCAGCACGTTTATCTTCGAGGTGCAGGGCGATTCGCACCCCGAGCGAGTTCACCAGTTCGACCCGAATCTGTACGTGCAGACGCTCAAGGCGGCGGCCGCGGACAAACCGGATTTCTACTTCACCATGGGCGACGACTTCAGCGTCGACGCCCTCGATACGATCGGCGAGAAGACGGTCGAAGCCCTATATCGAAACCAGCGGGCGTATCTCTCGCTCGTCGGCCGCGTCGTGCCGCTCATGCTCGTCAACGGCAACCACGAACAGGCGGCGATGTGCAATCTCGACGGCAAAAAGGACAATGCGGCCGTTTTGGCGCAGACCAGCCGCAACCGCTTCTTTTCGCCGCCGGCGCCCGACGAGTTCTACAGCGGCGACAAGCAGCCGGTGGACCACATCGGTCTGCTGCGCGACTACTATGCCTGGACTTGGGGCGACGCTCTGTTTATGGTGATCGACCCATATTGGCACAGTCCCAAGCCGGTAGACAACGTGCTCGGTGGCGGGCCCAAGAATCGCGACCTGTGGGACGTTACGCTCGGCAAGGATCAGTACGACTGGCTTCGCCAGACGCTGCTATCCAGCAAGGCCAAATACAAGTTCGTCTTCACGCACCACGTGCTGGGGACGGGGCGCGGCGGGGTAGAGCAGGCGGGCCTGTTCGAGTGGGGCGGACGCGACAAGAAGGGCGCCGACCAGTTCGCCGCCCGCCGTCCGGGGTGGGAGATGCCGATCCACCAACTCATGGTCAAGGCCGGCGTGACGATCTTCTTCCAGGGCCACGACCACGTCTTCGCCCGCCAGCTGCTCGACGGCGTGACCTACCAGACGCTGCCCGAGCCGGCCGACCCCACGTACACGCTCTACAACAAGGGAGCCTTCCGCAGCGGCGACGTGCTGCCCAGTTCCGGCCGCCTGCGCGTGACCGTCGGCCCGCAGACGGTGCGCGTGGAGTACGTCCGCTCGTACCTGCCCAAAGACGCCACGGCCGAGCACCCCGATGGCAAAGTGGCCTTTGCCTACGAAGTTCCCCCCGCACGCGGCGGAGCGAAAGACTCGCCCTCGCCCACTCAACAGCAGTCGGTGGCGATCCAGGCGCGGCCGCTGGCCGAGGGTTTCGAATTCACCGAGGGCCCGGCCGTCGCCAAGGACGGCAGCGTCGTCTTCTCCGACGTGCACGCCAGCCGCACCTATCGATGGGCCGACGGCAAGGCCGCGCCGTTTCGCGAAAAGACCGGCGGCGCCAACGGCCTGGCGTATGACAAGGACGGCAAGTTGCTGATCTGCGAGGGCGCCAACGGGCGCGTCGTGTCGCTCGATTCCGGCGGCAAGATCACGGTGGTAGCCGACCGATATGCCGGCAAGCGGTTCAATCAGCCCAACGATCTGTGGATCGATCCGCACGGCGGGGTGTACTTCAGCGACCCGCTCTACGGCCGCGGCGAGAAGGTGCAGGACGGCGAGCATGTCTATTACGTCTCGCCCGACCGCACGCGCGTCGTGCGCGTCATCGACGACATGGTGCGTCCCAACGGGCTGTGCGGCACGCCCGATGGCAAGACGCTCTACGTGGCCGACCACGGCGCGGGCAAGACCTGGCGCTACACGATAAACGCCGACGGAACTCTGGCCGGCAAGACGCTTTTTGCCTCCAGCGGATCCGACGGCCTCAAGGTCGATGCCGACGGCAACGTCTATCTGACCACGGACGCGGTCGTGGTCTACGACTCTTCTGGCACGCGGACCGCCCGTATCGAGGTCCCGCAGCGGCCGACCAATCTCTGCTTCACCGGTCAGGATCGCAAGACGCTGTTCATCACCGCCGGGACGGCGATCTATTCGGCCTCCCTTGCCGGCGGCGGCCCGGCCTGGCGCGGCCAGACGCAGGGCCGCGCGCGAGGGCCGCAGGGCACTTTCAACACGCAGACGCCCGCTCACGCGATGGATGTGATCCTGGGCCGGCCGACCGACACGAGCGTCACACTGAGCGTCCTGTCGTATGCCGACGCCAGGGTCCGCGCGCAATACGGCACGAGCAAAGACAAGCTGACTGCGGCGACGGACGTGCAGGACATGCTTAAGGGCCAGCCCAAAGAAATCGTCTTGGACCATCTGGCCGGCGATACGCAGTACTACTACCGGCTCTTTGACGCCGCCGGCCCGGCGCTGCCGGGAGGCGAAGGGACCTTCCACACGCAGCGCGCCGACGGCAAAGAGTTCCTCTTTACCGTTCAGGCCGACTCGCACCTTGATGAAAACGCCCAGAGCGATCTCTATGCGCAGACGCTCAAGTCAGCCGCCGCCGACGGGCCGGACTTCCATGTCGATCTGGGCGACACCTTCATGGTCGACAAGCATCCCTCGCGCGAAACCGCGGCCGCCCAGTACCTGGCCCAGCGGTACTACCTGGGCCTGATCGGCCGCGCCGCGCCGGTGTTTCTCACGCTGGGCAACCATGACGGCGAGGACGCCAAGCTTCTCCGCGGCGACGACAGCCTCGGCGCCTGGGCCACCGCCATGCGCAGCCGCTATTTCCCCAACCCGCAGCGCAGCGACTTCTACGGCCCCAGCACGCTGGGGAACTACTATCGCTGGCAATGGGGCGAAGCGTTGTTCGTCGTGCTCGATCCGTATCGCTACTCCACCGGCCGCAAGGGCGACAACTGGCGAGCCACGCTGGGGCGCCAGCAGTACGATTGGCTTAAGAGCACGCTGGAAAGCAGCAAAGCGAAATGGAAGTTCGTCTTCTGCCACCAACTCGTCGGCGGGGCCGACGAGGCCGGGCGCGGCGGCATCGAGGCCGCCGGCGGCTATGAATGGGGCGGCGCCAACGCCGACGGCACGCGCGGCTTTGAGAAGAACCGTACCGGCTGGCCCATGCCCATTCACGACTTGCTGGTCAAGAACCACGTGACGATCTTCTTCCACGGCCACGACCACTTCTACGCCAGGCAGGATCTCGATGGCGTAATCTACCAACTGGTCCCCCAGCCCGCCTGCCCCGCCGGGCGCGCCGACCACGGCGCCAGATACGGCTATGCCAAAGGCGTGATCAAACCCAGCTCTGGGTACCTGCGCGTGAAGGTCTCACCCTCGCAAGTGCAGGTGCAATACGTTCAGCCGCAGGCAACCTCAGCCGGCGCCGCCCGGCTGGCCCACAGCTATCAGGTCCAGGCGCGGCCGTAAATACAGAAGCTGTCTCCTATGGCGTTGAAAAGATAACTTCGCCCTCGTACCATATCTGTCGCGGGCGTTTAGCTCAGTTGGTTAGAGCAATTCGTTTACACCGAATAGGTCGCTAGTTCGAATCTAGCAACGCCCACTGAGTTTCTACGCGCATGGACCAGCCGGGGCGCTCCCTCCGTGCGCCCCGGCGTGGTCCGCACTTTCACACGTGCTAGACGTGCAGGTACTCGCTGTCGAGGGCGGCTCGGATCTTGGCCAGGGCGGAGTTCTGCAGTTGGCGAACCCGCTCGTTGGTCAGCCCGACCAGCTTGCCGACCTCGGCCAGTGTGCGCTTCTTCTCGACGGTGCCCAGGGCGAAGCGCGCCTGGACGATCTTGCGCTCGACGTCCGTCAGGTGCGCCCGGTTCTGCGAGAGGATCTCCTTCAGGGCGTCGACGGAGTTGTCGCGCTGGATCTCGTGGCGCTTCTCGTCGAAGTCGCTACGCTCCATCTCCGGGTCGTACTCGACGGGGAAATGGCTGCGATACCGCCCGGTCTTGGTCGCGAGCCTGTTAAAGCTCTTGAGGATCGCACGGCAGGCGTAGGTCGAGAACTTGAAGCCCATCGAGGCGTCGAACTTCTCGATGCTCCGCAGCAGGGCCATGTTGCCCTCGGAGACGATCTCGCCGAAGTCCACGTTGGGGATGCGCGTCCGCTTGGCCATCGCCAGCACCAAGGCCATGTTCGCCCTGACCAGCGCCGAGCGGCACTTCATGACCCGCGTGAACCATTCAGTCATTTCGGCCGCCCGGGACAGGCTCGAGCGGCGCTTCTGCTGGGCGATCAGCTCAGCCAGCCGCCGGCGGGCGTAGTTGTACCGCAGGAACAGGTGCGTTTCCTGGCCGGGCTTGAGTGCGACGCGGCGCTGCCTGGGCAGCGTAGCGTCCTCGTGCACCTCGGGGAAATGCGTCCATGCAGGCACGGGGATCTCGCTGCCGGGGCCGAAGAACCGCTCTTCGGCGTCGCTCTTGTCGAACTCGACGCTCTCGACATAGTCCATCGCATCGGGGATGCGTTCATAAAGGCGGCGTTGTTCCATGGTCAGCCCGTCCATCTGCTCGCGGGCCCTGTCTGTTTGATTCTCTGTCAGTTTCTCAAGGGTACTCATGGCCTTACCTTTCGTTAGCGTTCCTTAGCGAGGGGCCTTGGACACCTTGGCTTCGTCTTTGGCCTCACACTTATGGTACGTTTTTGGTGCTATTGATGGACACCTCAGGGACCATGAACTTATCCTCAGAATTTCACCGTAAAGGGCTCGACGGCACCCCGCCCTGCCGCCAGGACGACCGGAACAGGATGACCTAACTGCTGAATGTGGATGATTTTAGTCCATATTCCCCAGAAGACGATTTGCCGCTCCACCGCCTATGCTCCCCGGCTGAAAAAAGAACAAAAATATGCGAAAAATCCTCGGTGGACAGTTTAGACAAATCGGACAATTGTTGTCCACTATCCCGAGGCCATCGCCAGGCGGCGGTTGTAAGCCGCGATAACGTCCTGGCGCCGCAGCAGACCCAGCACCCCCTGCCCCGTCTGGGAATTGACTACCGGAAGTTCTTCAAACTCCAGGCGGGCAAAGTCGGTCAGCGCCGTGGACAGGTCCGTATCGGGCCGCAGAGGCGTCACATCCTGCACCGCGATGTCGGCGACGATGGCGAATTTGCCGAACTCCCGTTCGTAAATCACTCGCCGCATCTGGTTGACGCTGAACAGCGCGCAATAATTGCCGTCCTTGTCCACCACCGGAAAGACGCTCTGGGTCGTGACGGGAATCGCCTCCATCACCTCCGCCAGCGGCGTCTCCATGCAGAACGTCATCACCGGGCGATCTTCGCCTTTCCAGATGTCCCCCACCGAGACTCCTTTGAGCACGCCGATCACAAAGTCGCCGCGGTGGGCCGGCGACTGCAAACGCGATGGAACCTGCTCGCGGTAGATCGACCAGCCGCGGCTGAGCAGGTACGCCAGCGCCGAGACCCACATCGCCGGAAGCAGCAGCTCGTATCCGCCGGTCAGCTCCGAAACCATGATAATCGTGCTGACGGGCACCTTCGCTGCCGCCGAGAAGAACCCCGCCATTCCCAGGATCACGAACACGTCGATGCGGGTAACGACCGACGGCATCCACTGCTGGAGCACCAGGCCCACGGCCGCCCCGAGCGTTCCGCCGATCACCATGCTCGGGCCAAAGACGCCGCCTGAACCGCCCGAGCCAATCGTCAGCGAGGTGGTCACGATCTTGCCGATCCCCACGGCCCCCAGAATCAGCAGCGCCGCCGTCAGGCCGTAATGAAACTGCCCGGCCAGCATCTTCTGGAGAATCCCATACCCGAACGACAGCACATTGAGCGAGTCGTGCTGCGCCTCGCCGCCCAGGCCCGACAAGGCGTAGAAGATGCCCAGAGCGAACAGCCCCGTAGCCGCCGCGCCAATGGCCGGACGAAAATGCGGCGGCACCTTGAACCGTTTGAACATCGCCTGCGCGCCGTAGAAACACCGCACGTAGACAAGCGAGGCCACCACCATCCCCGCCGCCAGGATCGTCAGTGGGCCCAGCAGCAGCGGATTGTTGAACGCCAGACCCGGCTGAACCGACAGCAGCGGCTCAAAGCCCGACCCCACGCCGAAGCCGTGCAGCGAGACCAGCGCGAAGACGCAGTAAGCCACCGTGCAGGAAATAAAGGCGGGGATCAGCGCCTCGGCCTCGAAGTCCTCGTCGCGGTAGAGCACCTCGATGGCGAAGATCGCCCCGGCCAGAGGCGCCTTGAAGATGGCCGCAATGCCCGCCCCCAGCCCTGCCGCCAGCAGCATGCGCCGCTCCGATTCGGAAAGCTTCAGCAGCGTCCCGAGCATCGAGCCGAAGCCCGCACCGATCTGGGCGATGGGCCCTTCGCGCCCGCCCGAGCCGCCGCTGCCCAGCGTAATGGCCGAGCAGATGATCTTCACCAGCGGCACGATCGGACGGATGATGCCGCGGTTCTTGTGATAGGCCTTGATCGCCGCGTCAGTGCCGTGCCCTTCCGCTTCCGGAGCGATCTTGTAGACGATCAACCCCGAGATCAGCCCCCCGACGGTGATCACCGCCAGGATCAGCCAGGGCACAAATGTGCCAAACAACGGCGCGACGTTGTGAAACAGGCTGCCCTCTCCGGAAGGGCCCGCGGGATGATATCCGGCGACCAACTCCAGTCCGTACTTCATGACCAGGTGCGAGAGAAACTGAAACGCCACCGCCCCCAGCCCCGCCACGACGCCCACGAGCCCCGATAGCAGCACGATCCGGGCAACCGAGCGAAAATGCCCGCGCGGCGCCGGCCAAAGATCCCATCGTCGAAGTAAATCAATCATCGAAGTAAGTCCTTTTTCAGAGCAATCTCCCGGAGAAAAGCCCGCTATTTCGAACCAGTACGGTCGTGGGCATCCCATCGACCATCTCCTCAAGGCGGCGGCAATATTCAACCTCCTGGCCTATCTGGGGCACCATGAGGCCCAGAAAGACAACGTCCGCCCCTGCGCTGCGCGAGTGAATCACCTCAAAAACCGATTGGGATTTCTCCTGCACGATCACCTCGTACACGGCGTTAATTCTCACCGACGCGATCAGAGCCGCAAGCTCATGGGCCATCTGCTCCTGCGACTGTCCGGCCGCGATAATCGTTCGCAGCGTAATCTTCGCCCGCCGCCAGAGCGGGTTGAGCGTCAGCAGGTACGCCAGCAGAAGCATCAAGTCGCCGCAGTTTTCCTTTCCGCCCCACCAGATGTCGATGCGTTCAAATTGGCTGGGGCCGCCGACGGGGCTGGGACGGATGATGAGCGTGGATTTGCCCAGGTGATGAAGCGTTCGGATATTCGCGGCCAACGCCTCCAGCCGCCGGGGCTGACTGGGCCATCCGAAGGCCACCGTGTTGGCTCGCAGACCCCCGACGCCGCTGCTTTGAGCGACGTCGATTACTCCCTGCTCAAAGTCAGAGACAACATGCGCCTCGGCAAAGGCCGAAATGCCTTCGCATTGCAGGAACTGGCTGATCGACGCGCGGCGAGTATGCGCCAGCGGTTCGTTCTCCTCGACCTTGCCGGTCAGCAATTCGCACACCGTCAGTATTCCGGCGTTCTGATTGAACCACGCGACCATGCGCGCCAGCGCGGCTCGCTGCTCGATTCCATTGGCCAGCAGCAGAATATTCGGCCGCCAGCTCCGCGGGTCTGAAGGCCGCTTGGCGAGCTTGCGCAACGACAGCCTGGCCAGACTGCCCCAGACGCCTGCCCAGGCATCGCCCCACCTGCCCTCCAAGGCTCGTTGGCGCAGGTACGCCCACACCAGAAAAGAGGCCACAATGGCGATCACGCAGCCGGAGGGACTGATCAGGAACATCAAGGCAAGGTTGCCCGCTGCCCCCAAAAGCGACAACGCCCAGGGTACCCGGATCGTCGGGCGATAGGAGGGGTCGTTCACGAGCTTCTCGGTAGCGGCCACCAGGTTGATGCTCATGTACAAAGTCAGAAAGAAGATCGTAACGACAAGAGCCACGGTATTGAGGTTGCCCAAGGCCGCCGCCGCAATGGCGATGGCGCCGCTGACCCAGGTGGCCCAGGTGGGTTGGCCGCTCCTGGAAGTGCGAGCCAGAACCCTCGGCGACAGACCATCGCGCGCCAGCGCCTGCAGCACCCGCGCGCCGGCCAGGATGCTGCCAAAGGCCGATGACAGGATGGCCGCCCACATCCCCGGCAGCACCAGCAATGCCCCCCCGACTGCAACATAGGTCCAGACCGACCGCGATTCGGGACGGATGTCGGCCAACTGCTGCAACGTCGCCTTTTCGGAAATTCCCAACAGGACCGGCACGATCAGGTACACCAGCGTCCCGACAGCCAGCGCGCCAAGAATGCCTTTGGGGATCGCCCTCTGCGGGTCTTTCAGATCGCCGCTCATGCCGATGCCCGCGTTGAATCCGGTGATAGCGGGAAAATAAACCGCCAGCACGCCCCAGAAGCCTCCCGCTGCGGCGATAGCCTCCGGCGAAGCAAAAACCTCGCTCTTGCGGATTGGACCGCTCAGCGAGCCCGTGGCAAGGGCGACAATGGACAGTCCCACCAGCGCCATCAGCGGAATTTGCAGCTTCAAAGACACCTCGGCGCTCTTGCCGGAAATGACGGTCGTCAGAAAGATGAACGCAACGGCCAAGTATGGCAAAGGGGGCGCGCCCCACGACGCCGGCCAGATCATCGCCAGGGCTTCGGCCAGACCGAAGCAGTAGAGGGTGACGCTCAGGACGCGGCAGAGATAAAGCGGTATGCCGATGGCGCCTCCGATGGGCAAGCCCAGGCTGCGCGAGATCAGGTAATACTCCCCGCCGGTCCCCAGCGGCGTATTGGTCGCCACGGCCGCGGCGCTCAGGGCCGTGATGAACGCCACAGCGCTGCAGATCACCACGATCAGCAGCGCGCCGCCCACGCCCACGCTGGCGACGACCCACCCGAAGCGCAGGTACATGATCACGCCCAGGATCGTCAGAAGACTGGGAGTGAAGACGCCCAGGAAGGCCCCGAATTTTTTCTGGCTGTGTTGCACCATGTACCCGGGCTACCGCACAGACGGCTTCGCTTCACGCTGCCGCGCGTGCAATCCAATGATCTCCAGCATCGGGCCCTGGTCCATCTCTCGGGCGCCCATCAAATCAACCAGCCGCTCCAGGCATTGTGCCGTGCTGTCTTGTTCGTCGAGACTCAGTTGCTCCATCGCTCGAGCCAGGGTGTACTGAAGCGGAAATGGCGTGCGCACCGCAAGGGCCTTGCCTTTGGAGGTGGCACTGACGCGGATCTCGCGCCGGTCCTCCGTGCTGCGCTGGCGACGAATCAGGCCCTTGCTCTCCAGGCGGTCCAGAACGCCCACCAGGGTGCTCGGGCTCAGGTGTACGCGCTTGGCCGCTTCGATGGCGGTGGTGGAATCCTGCTCGACGATCGCCAGCAGGCACATAAGCTGCGGACCGGTGATCTGATGGTCCGCCGCAAGCTTGCGCGAATCGATGTCCACAGCCCGGATGATCTGGCGGATCGCGTTGAGGATGCGAAGGTCATGATGACCGCTTTGGCCAGGCCCGGCCGCGTCAGAGTGACCCATTTCATCTTCTTTCTCTGCGAGGAAGTCGGCGTCCACAGGCCCGCAGAAAGTTCTTGCTTCGTGTTCCCGGAATGATTATACTTCAAATGATATCAGGAGCAACTATTTCCCTGCCCGCGTTCTTATGAGTGGTCTAAAGGGTGCGGCTGCTTGAGTGGCCGCAGGCATCGCGGGTGGTCGGGCCACCACCCGCAGTCGGATCTCGTCTGGAGACAACCGATGCCAGCATGCCCACAGACCTTCTCCCCCCTCCAACACGACAAAACTGCCGCGAGGACGCACGTTTTATCTGCCGTAAAGGAATTGCTGGAGAGCGGCTGTCGCCGGGAAGCGGTGCGTCTGTTTCTGAGCCTGGCGTCATCATCGGCAACGCCTCCTGGGCCCGATTTGCTCAACTGGGCCGTGTGTTTATTGGGACGCCGGCTGACGGGGCGTTTGATCGGGGCCACCGCCTCATATCGCTGCTTCAATTGCAGCGGGGGGTACACCGCCTGCGAAGACTGCGGAGGCAAGGGACTCGTCAGCGGCGAAGTCTGCAGCAAGTGCCTGGCGACAGGCTTGTGCCCATGCGATTTCTGCAACGCCAGCGGCTACATCGCCGTGAACCTCATCCCGGCCGAACTCCGCCTGGGCGTGATGGAAATCCGCCTCAAGCGAGCGATGGCAGAGGCCGCGCCGCTTCTTGAGAATCCTCCGCCGCATAGCGCTGCCCAGAACTGGCGTGATAGAGGCCGGCTGCTGCTCAAGCTCAATCGTCTCATGGGGGTTGCGGAAAACGGCGTGACGGCGGCTGCTCAGTTCATCGCCCGTGATGACGAAAACAGCCACGCCGTCGATCAACTCGTGCTGGGGTGCAATGATCTTGGAAGCAAGATCCGGCAGCGGATGCGGGATGTGCTGGCATGCCTGTCGGATGAACAGTCCATGCGAGGGCAATTCTATCGCGCTCTGGCCGGCCACCGATCGACCGGTTCCTGGCTGGATCATTCGCGCATCGAAACGCCTGCCGGCATCGAACCTTCTCGGTAAAGGAGAACCCCATGAAGACCTCTTCAGACGTTGCACAAATGACTCGCCTGATCCTCAAGGCCGGCAAGGACGCCCGCCGGGAGATTCAACCGATGGCCGAAGCGGCTTTGACGCAGGCGGTCCAGTGGCCGCTAACCTGCACCGTCGGCCCGGGACTGGAGGGAGCCATCGCCTGCGAATCAAAGGTCGGGTACGTCAACGGCTCGCAAGGCTGGCTGATCTACCGTGGGTATGACATCTTCGACCTGGCGGCCCATTCGAC
Source organism: Phycisphaerae bacterium (assembly GCA_039683615.1). GTDB lineage: Bacteria > Planctomycetota > Phycisphaerae > SM23-33 > SM23-33 > JAJFUU01. Next base: position 65,322 of record JBDKRA010000011.1, on the reverse strand, counting down.
TTTCGAAGAGGTTTCATACCTCCTCATGCACGGCGAATTGCCCACGCCATCGCAACTGGCTTCGCACGAAGACCAGCTTCGACAGGCGCGGCGCCTGCCCAAGACTCTGGCCATGATGCAGCGATTCGATGTGACAGACATGCACCCGATGGCCCTGCTGCGACTGGGGACCAACGTCATGCGGCAGGAGTTCACCTGGAGCGACAAGAGCCAAGGGCGCCCCGACGGCACGGCCATCGCTTCCGACGAGGACTCCATCGCGATGGAAACGCGCCCGCAGGGGTTTGATCGCCCGGTGTACGAGTTCCCGCGCAAGCCCCTGCGGCGTCCAGGAGCGGTGGACATAGGTCTGCATCACGCGGCCTGCCAGGATTCCTCCTACCATTTGATTGCGGGCGTGGCATCGATAGCGGCTGCCATCAACCGGATGCGAAGAGGCCTCAAGCCCGTGGAGCCCGATGACAAACTTTCCCACGCCGCCAACCTGCTGTACATGATGAAGGGGCGCCGCCCCACCGCCGCGGCCGCCAAGGCGATGGACGTGGCGCTGATCCTTCACGCAGATCACGGGATGAACGCCAGCACGTTCGCGGCGCTGGTGGTGGCTTCGACGCTGTCGGATATGTACTTTGCCGTCGGGGCCGGCATCGGCGCTTTGAGCGGGCCGCTGCATGGCGGGGCGAACGAGCAAGTCATTCACATGCTGCGCGAGATCGGCTCGCCGCAGAACGTTGCGCCGTGGCTGAAGTCGACCCTGGACGCCAAACGCAAAATCATGGGCTTTGGTCACCGCGTGTATAAAGCCTACGACCCGCGGGCAAGGGTGTTGGCCCCACTGGTCGCTTTCCTGGCCGACGGCCGTCCCCGCTGTGGCAAGTTGCTGGCCACGGCAGCCCGCCTGGAGAAAATGGTCCTGGGGTCCGTGGGCAAGGAGAAAAACCTTTTCCCCAACGTGGACTTCTACTCGGGGCTGCTCTATCGATGCCTGGCTATCGAGCCGGACATGTTTACACCGCTCTTCGCCGTCAGCCGCGTGGCAGGATGGTCGGCGCGCATCCTCGAATATCTCCAGAGCAACCGGATATTCCGCCCAAGGGCAATCTACTCCGGTCCGCTCGACCGACAGTACACCCCCCGCCCATAGGTGATGCCGCGTTGTGCGGCCGCTCTACGAAGCGGTCCGCCCGCGCCCGCCCAAGGCGTTGTAGATCGCCACCGTGACGATTGTCCCAAGGAATACGTCGGCAAAGCCCCAGAGCAGGCCCAGCAGCGCCCCGCCCCAGCCTGGGCCAAAACCAAAGTAAATACTGGCGAAGGCCTTGACCATCTCGTGGGCGTACGCCGTGGTGTAACCGGCCACGACTCCCGTCAGAAACATCGCCGCGCCCCAGACGATTCCCAAGGCCAGCGCCAAACGAAGCCCCTTGGACCATGAAAACTTGCTATCCCTTTCCACCTGCATGGCAAAACCCTTTCCTCCATTCATTCTAAGCCCAGGATTTGGGCTATTTCTGAGGCTCGGGGATCTTCCCTAGCGACTTGGCCATCTCTACCAGCTTGATGAACTCGGCGCGATACCCCTCGGCGTCGGCGCCCTTGGCCGAGCGGGCCAGTTCCAGCACGGCGTCGAGCGTATACGCGCCTTTGTACTGCGAGTCACGAAGCTGCATTCCGAACGACGCCACCGCGGCCGCGAACTGCATGTCGGCGTCGGCCTTGGGGAAGTCCTTGCCTTCGTCCTTGATCGGGAAGCTCAGCAGCTTGCTCGTATCGCCGTCAGGGGCTTTGTATCGCAGCTTGAGCGTCAGCGTCTCGCCGCTCTTGGCCGCCTCGGTGACCTGGGCGGGGCGGCTGTACTTGAGATCGTCCACGCCCGAGGCCGGTACCTGGTCCCCTGCTGGGATCAGTTCGTACAGCACCGTCACGGTGTGCCCGGCCCCGATCTCGCCGGCATCTTTCTTGTCATCGTTAAAGTCTTCCTTGCGGAGCATCCGGTTCTCGTAGCCGATCAGGCGGTAGCTGGCGACCTTGGCCGGATTGAACTCGACCTGGATCTTCACATCCTTGGCCACCGTCACCAGCGTGCCGCCGATCTGCTTGACGAACAACTTGCGGGCCTCGCTGAGCGTGTCGATGTACCCGTAGTTGCCGTTGCCCTTGTCGGCCAGCTTCTCCAGCGTCGAGTCCTGGAGGTTGCCCATGCCGAAGCCCAGCACGCTCAGGAACACGCCGGTCTTGGCCTTGGCGGTGATCAGGTCGGTCAGGCTGCCCTGGTCGGTCGTGCCGACGTTGAAGTCGCCGTCGGTGCACAGGATCACGCGGTTGATCCCGCCCTTGATGAAATTCGCGGCCGCCACTTTGTACGCCAGTTCGATCCCCGCCCCGCCGTTGGTGCTCCCGCCGGCCGACAGCCGCTCGATGGCCGCCAGGATGTCCTCCTTGCGGTCGCACGGCGTCGAGTCCAGCACCAGCCCGCTGGCGCCGGCGTAGACGACCATCGCGATGCGGTCCTGCTTGTTGAGCTCGCGCACGAGCATCTGCATCGAGGCCTTGACCAGCGGCAGCTTGTTGGGCTCGTTCATCGAGCCCGAGACGTCCAGCAGGAAGACGAAGTTCCCCGCCGGCCTCTCCGCCGCTTTGACTTCCTTGGCCTTGATCGCCACGCGTGCCAGGCGATGCTTGGGCGCCCACGGGCAGGAAGTGATGTCCATCACAGCCGCAAACGGCACGTCGTCCTTGGGCCCGGCGTAGGAGTAGTCGAAGTAGTTGACCATCTCCTCGATGCGCACTGCCCCCTTTGGCGGCAACTGCCCGGCATTAAGCATCCGCCGCAGATTGGCATAGCTGGCCGTGTCGACATCGATCGAGAACGTGCTCAACGGATGATCCATCACCTTCATAAAGGGATTTTCAACGATCTGATCGTACGCCTCGCGATTCCATGGCTGTGTGGCGGCACGATAGCCTTGACTATCTCCAAGCCGCAATTTTTCATGGTCCGAATATGTGGTTTCCAATCGGCTATAGAGCACGTCAGGAAGACCCTCCACCTCCATTAATCCCGAGGAATCTCGCTTCTCGCGGACCTCCTCAAATTTCCTCTTCCAATCTCTTGCGCGCGTCCCAGCTTGGCCAGGGGCTTTGGCGGGAGCTACAGTCACTGGCAGGGGAGGCGATACCGGTGGCCGGTGCTGCACATATCCCGCAGGAGCACCGGCGGCCTTCTTGCCCTGTGGATCCTTCGATAGCCCGTTTTCGGACTGTCTCGCTGGAACATGGATTGCGCTGACTTCAACGGCTTTTGGGGCGGCCGTTCGATTGTTGGCTGTCGCCACGAGAACCACAACAATTACTGCCGCCGCGGCTGCAACGCTTCCGGCGAAAACTTTGTAGATTCGCGATCGTCGCGTAGTGGATGGCATGGCCGTCTCCTTAATTGCCGTCAGGTGCTGTGATGTCAGACCTTCGCTCTTCTCAGCCGCCAACTCGACCGTCAGTTGACCCGCCAATGCGCGGATGCTCTCGACAGCCGCCGCGGCGGCTGGGTCGTCTTTGAGCTGCGACTCGATCTGGGCGGCCTCGTGTTCGTCAAGCTCGCCCAGGGCGTATGCCGTCAATTTGGGATCATCGATATTCATCATGGTTATCTCTCCCGGCTGCGTCAGGCTTGGGCCTGCAGCAGCTCCTGGATGCGTTTGATGCCCGTGTGAATCAGGAAGCCCACGTTGGACGCCGACAGGCTCGTGATCTCGGCGATCTGCTTGTAGCTGAAGCCTTCCTGGAACTTCAGACGCAAGATCTCCTGCTGGCGGGCCGGCAGGGTCGCCATCGCCGCGGCCGCACGGCCGAGGTCTTCCTGCTGCTGCATCGCGGCCGCAGGGCCCGGCGATTCGCCCGCTCTGACATCCGCGTTTGTCTCCAGATGGCTCATGCGTTTCTCCTTGCGCCTGACGCTCAGCGAAGCGTTGCGGCAGACGGTGAACAGCCACGTCGCCAGTGCCGCATCGTCCGGTGCGCGGCCCTGCCAGAGCTTGAGGAAGGTTTCCTGAACGACATCGCGCGCCCGGTCGAGGTCGCCGGTGATACGCTGGGCATATCGCACCAGCGGCCTCTCGTACCGCTCCAGGGCCCGGCGAATCAGTTCAGCACGTGCGAGGTCTTTCTCGTTCATCAGCGCCTTCCGCGTTGGCAGTCATAGATAGGACGCCGCTGCCGGGGGTTTATTAGAACAAATCTCTTTTTTGGTTAACTGGTTGATTCGTTAACTGGTTAACTGGGAAAGCGCACGGCTTGGGCGAGGCCTCATGCCAATTAACCAGTTAACCAATTAACCAGTTAACCATTTAACGAGTCAACCCTCTAGCCCCCGCCTTGCTTTGCGGCGGTTTCCCGAGTACCTTATCCGACGTGGCAAACTCCCTCCCAACACGCAGCGCCCCAATCGGGGTCTTTGACAGCGGCCTGGGCGGCCTGACGGTCGTGCGCGAGCTGGCCGCGGCGCTGCCGGGGGAGTCTATCGTGTACCTGGGCGACACCGCCCGCGTGCCGTACGGCATCAAGTCGCTGGAAACCGTCCGCCGCTTTGCACAGGAAGACGCCGCGTTTCTGCTGCGGTGCTCGCCCAAGATGATCGTCGTGGCGTGCAACACCGCCTCGGCCGCGGCGATCGACCTGCTCGAAGCCACCTGCCCCGTTCCGGTGGTGGACGTGGTTCGCCCCGGCGCGGCGGCGGCGTGCGCGGCCTGCACCGGCGCCATCGGCGTCATCGGCACCGAGGCCACCATCGCCTCCGGCGCGTACGTGCGTGCCATCGCCGCGCTGGATCCCGCTCGCGAGGTCCACTCGCGGCCCTGCCCGCTGCTGGTGCCCATCGTCGAGGAAGGGCGCAGCGAAGACGACCCCATCGTCCTGCACGTGCTGGCCGATTACCTGCGCGACCTGCAGCGCATCCGCCCGGCCGCGCTGATTCTCGGCTGTACGCACTATCCGCTGCTGGCTCGTGCTATCGCTAAGCTCATGGGTCCGCAAGTAGCCATCGTCAATTCGGCCCGGGCCACTGCCGCACGCGTCCGCGAAAAACTCGCGGCCGCTGACATGCTGGCCGAGGGCGGCGTCGGGACGCTGCGGTGCTTCACCACCGACAACGCCCCGCGATTCGCCGTGCTGGCCGGACCCTTCGCCGGGCGGGAGATCCAGCGCGTCGAGCAGATCAGCCCCGACGAGCTGGAGAAAGGTCCGGCTGCGCACGCATGAAGCATACCGGCATTGCCATTTTGGTGCTGGCGGCGATGTGCCTGATGGGCGGCTGCAAGGGCGACCAGAAGCCCATGTCGTTGGACGACATGATGAAGAAGATGAAGCGTCCCAGCCCGACCGAGGCCGTCGCGATGGCGTTCGACCCCGAGGACCCCGACCGTGCGCGAAAGGGGATCACCGAGCTGGCCCGCCACGACTGGGGTCTGCAGGAACCGCACCTCAAGGGCTACGCCACCATCCTGCGGGTGCACCCTAACGCCACCGTCCGCTGCGCCGCCGTGCGGGCACTGGGCAAAGCCGGCGACCCGACCTACGCCAAGGATGTCATCAAGGCAATGGAGGATTCCTCCAGCGCCGTGCGGTGGGACGCGGCGATCGCCTTGGGGCAACTGGCCTGGCCCGACGGCGAAAAACCGCTGCGCGAGCACGCCCTCAAGCCTGACGAAGAGCCCGATGTGCGCGGGGCCTGTGCGGCCGCCCTGGGCAGTTACTTCACCAAGACATCGATGGTGGCGCTGATCCAGTGCTTGGGCGACGAGGACGCCGCCGTCAGCCACCGCGCCCACAGGTCGCTGATCAACATTACCGGCGGCGTCGACATGGGCAGCGAATCGGCAGGCTGGCGCGGAGTAGAAAAGTTCGTCACCCTCCAGCCGCCGGAAAAACCACGCCCCTGGTACGACGCGGCAGGCATGTTCAGCAGCAGCGAGGACGACCTGCCCCCCTCCGACATCGCCCCCCTGCCCCCGCGCCCCACAACCCGCCCCGCCTCGCGCCCCCGACCAAGGCCGGTGTATTAGCCGCTGAGGTCGCAGAGGACGCTGAGGGGGAAGAGAGGTGCTCGCGACAGTCTGCCATCCATCCCCCCATCCACTCATCCACCCATCCCGTTTCCCCGTCTCTCTCCTTCCTCAGCGACCTCAGCGACCTCAGCGGCTATAATCTCCCCCCATGCTCGCACTGTGCTATGACAAGAAGATAACCCTGCGCAGCGACTACCCCGCACCGGTTCCGGAGGCGGGCGAGGTTCTGCTGGCCGTGCGCGTGGCCGGCGTGTGCAAGACGGACCTGGAAATCGTCAAAGGCTACATGGGCTTCACCGGCGTGATGGGGCACGAGTGCGTCGCGACGGTGGCGCACGGCCCGGCGAGCTGGCTCGGCAAGCGCGTAGCCGTCGAGATCAACTGCCCCTGCGGGCGCTGCGGCCTCTGCCGGCGCGGGCTGGGCAACCACTGCCCCACGCGCGGCGTGCTGGGCATCGACAAGCGCGACGGCGTCTTCGCAGAGCTCGTAGCCGTGCCCGCAGCTAACCTACACGCCATCCCCGACAGCGTTAGCGACGATGCCGCCGTCTTCGTCGAGCCGCTGGCGGCCGCGATGCAGATATTCGAGCAAGTGCCCGTCGAGGCCTTCGCACGGTGCATCATCTTGGGCGATGGGCGGCTGGGGCAACTGACGGCCCGGGCGTTCAAGTCGCGCGGACTTGACGCGCTGCTGGTGGGCAAGCACGAGTCGAAACTCGCCCTGGCGCGAGGGGCGGATGTGCGCACTGTGTTGTTGCATGAGTTCTCGCCCGCAGCCGACGCCGACGTGGTCGTCGACGCCACCGGCTCGCCGGCCGGGTTCGATCTGGCGATGCGGACGGTGCGCCCGCGCGGCGTCATCGTGCTCAAGAGCACATTCGCAGCCGAGGGCGGGATGAACCTGGCGCCGCTGGTGATCAACGAGGTGACGGTGGTGGGCAGCCGCTGCGGGCCCTTCGACAAAGCCATCGCCGCCCTGGCCGACGGCAGCGTGCAGGTGACCGACCTGATCTCCGCCCGTCTGCCGCTGACACGCGCCAACGAGGCGCTCGACCTGGCGGCGCGACCCGATATGATGAAGGTTCTGATCGACATCCATTAGCGGTCGCCGCTAACAGAAACAAAGGCAACAATGACTAACGATTTCATCCCACCCAGCGACCTGACCGACTATACGCCTGAACCGTCATCCGGCGAGGGCGGCGCGACGGCGCGCGGGGATGAGATCGCCCGGCCGACGGCGAGGCAGCTTGAGTTCCACGACTGGCAGCTTGGGCTCTTCATCCACTTCGGCATCGAGACGTACACGCGGCAGGTCAGCGGCGACGGCGTGGCCGACACGGCCCACTTCAACCCCGTCGAACTCGACTGCGAGAATTGGATAGACGCGGCCGTCGCGATGGGCGCGCGGTACGTCGTCTATACCGCCCGGCACGAGGGCGGATTCTGCACCTGGCCGACGCGCACGCATGACTACAGCGTGGCCCACTGCCCCTGGCGCGGTGGCCGCGGCGACGTGGTACGCGAATACGTCGACGCCTGCCGGCGGCGCGGGCTCAAGGTCGGCTTCTACCATACGCCCTCGCACGACGCGCACTGCCTCCACATCTATAACACCACGCACGGCACGTACAACGAGCGGTATATCCAGACGCAGGTCGATCAGATGACCGAACTGCTGACCGGCTACGGACCCATCGACTACCTCTGGTTCGACCATCACAAGGGCAACGAACTCTACCGCCGCGTCGACGACACCGTCCGGCGGCTGCAGCCGGATTGCCTGATGTTTGGCCCCGACACGTGGATCGTCGGCGGCCACACCGGCGTGGCGGAATACCCGCTCTGGCACGCGGTAGACACAGCCGACGGCAGCGAGTACGCCCGCCCCACCACGACCGCGGGCGATCCCCGCGGCCGCTACTATCGCTGCTGGGAAGCCAACACGATCTTCAGCGGCAACTGGTTCTGGTGGGGCCGCGATATCCTGCCGCTGGAGAACATGATCGAGTTGTACTATCAATCCGTCGGACGCGGGGCCAACTTCCTGCCCAACTTCGCCCCCGACCCGCGCGGGCTGATGACCGACGAGGTGCTGGCGGCCGCGAAGGCATTCGGCGACGCAATCCGCACTCGCTTCTCCAGCCCCATCGCTGCCGCCGGCCCCTTCGAAGGCCCGCAAGCCGTACTCGATCTGCCCAAAGGCAGCAAGGTCAATCACATCATCATCCGCGAGGATCTCTCGCAAGGCCAACTGATCGCAGAGCATCGCGTAGAAATCCTGGCCGAGGGCCGATGGCGAATCGTGGACGAAGCTCAGACGATCGGCCCCCAGCGCATCATCAAGCTTGACGGCATTCCTGCCCAGTCGGTGCGCGTCACCTGCACCAAGAGCCTCACAGCCAGCCCGAGAATCAGAAGCTTGGCCGCGTATTGAACCGGCGCGCGTCGGTGGATCGCAGATGAAACAGGTCTCACCTGTCGGCAAGCAGGCCCGTTCACGGGCCTTCGTCCCGGCGAAGCCGGGCTTAGCCCAGTGCTTTAGCACTGGGGTGCGGATTGTATCACGTTTGGCTCTGAGCCCGCTTCAGCGGGCTTGCCACAAACGAAAGCCCGCTGAAGCGGGCTGAAGAAGAGAAAGGTAGTTTCCCTCGCTGCCCCCGGCGTAAACGCCGGGGCTAAACCCGCCTTCGGCGGGACTAAGGCCGCTAAAGCGGCCTACTCTCTGACCACTCACAAACACACAACTCACACTGCTAATTTCTTCCTCACCACTCACAACACACAACTCACAACTGCTACTGATCCCGCAGGCCTTTCATTCGGCCGGTAATCTCCGGCGGCAGCGGGACGATCTTTCCGCTGCGGTCGATGCAGCCCAGGGTCGTGCTGCCGCTGGCCACCAGCGTGCCGTCATCTTTGCGGGTGAGCTTGTAGCCGTGCTCGATCTTCACCCCGCCGACGCGGTCGAGCGTCGTCGTGATCACCAGCAGGTCGTCGTACCGCGCGGGGGCGTGATAGCTCACGCTGGCCCGCACCACTACCAGCAGAATGCCCCGCTCCTCCCATTGGCGATAGCTCACGCCGCCCCGGCGGAGCAGCTCGGTACGGCCCATCTCGAAGTATTCCAGGTAGCGGCTGTGATGCACCACGCCCATCTGGTCCACTTCGGCGTAGCGGACGCGAACCTCCATGTCGCACGTGCTGGGTTGATCGGGCTCATGCATTAGACATTCTCCTCGTCAAAGGCCGTCAGTGCGGCCGGAAGCGCCGCCGTCACGCCCAGCCCCGCGGCCGGCAGACCCACCAGGACGGCGGAAATGACTTCCGCTCGCGAGGCCCCGGCGGCCTTGGCCTGCTGCACGTGGAACGGCACGCCGCTGGTGCGTCCCATCGCCGCCAGCACGGCGATATATGCCAGTTCGGCGGTTTTGGCGTTTAGTGCGCTGGCGGCCGCGCATTGCTGCACCATCGCCATAAAGGCCTTGGCCTGTGCGGGGGCCTCGCTGAAGAAGGCCTTGAAGGCATCGCTGGTGTTGGAGGGTACATTGTCCATATCAGGTCTCCTGCGGGCGCGTCGGCCGCACGCACAACGGAGTTGTGCGTGGCACCGGCGAGAAGAGCATTGTAGGCGGAGGCGCGGCCGCGTCAAGCAGGCCTTTTGCCCGCAAAATTTATGTTGAAGTCAGCGGGTTTATTGGGGATATTGTTCCCCACGGAGGCTCTCCGGCGCGGCGGTCGCGCCTGCGGGCCTTCCGCGGCGAAAGGAACAGCGGTCGCAGAATGATCAAAGTGAAGTCCAGAGGCAGCGAGTCGATTCACCAGATGCTTAAGCGCTTCAAGAAGATGTGCGAAAAAGAAGGTCTGGTAAAAGATATCAAGCGCAACAGCTACTACGAAAAGCCCTCAGAGCGTCGCCGCCGCCGCATTCGCAAGAGTGTCAAGCGCACGACGTTCAGCCCCAGGCCGTAAATCGCTTTTGGGCGCCTGACCGGAGGCGCATCGTTAACTGCACCGACTCCCCGGCTGCCCCTCGGGCAGCCGGCTCACACCGGCCGAATGAACGGAGTCTATTGGCACACCGCCTTTAATCCTTCGGAGCATGGACATGGAAATTCTGGGCCTCCCCTTGTTGTGGTTCCTGGCGCCGCTGGCGTCGATCCTGGCGCTGATCTTCGCCGGCGTCTTCTACGGTCAGGTCAAGCGGGCTAATCCCGGCGACGCCAAGATGATCGAGATCGCCGGTTACGTCACCCGCGGGGCGATGGCGTATCTGCGCCGTCAGTACAAGGTGGTAGCCGTCTTCTTCGTCGTCGTCTCGGCCATCCTCTTTGTCATGGGCTGGGTGTTCCACGTTCAGCACAAGATCGTGTTCGTCGCGTTCCTCACCGGCGGATTCTTCTCGGGCCTGTGCGGCTACATCGGGATGCGCACGGCCACGCTGGCGTCCAACCGCACCGCGCAGGGCGCCAAGGAAAGCCTCAACCGCGGTCTGACGATCGCCTTCCGCGCCGGGGCCGTCATGGGCCTGGTCGTGGTCGGCCTGGGCCTGCTGGACATCTGCGGCTGGTTCGTCGTGCTGCGGCACTTCTCCAGCATGGGCCTGGTCGACATCACCGTCGTGATGCTGACCTTCGGAATGGGCGCATCGAGCCAGGCGCTGTTCGCCCGCGTGGGCGGGGGCATCTACACCAAGGCCGCCGACGTCGGGGCCGACCTGGTGGGCAAGGTCGAGGCGGGCATCCCCGAGGACGACCCGCGCAACCCCGCCACCATCGCCGATAACGTCGGCGATAACGTCGGCGACGTCGCCGGAATGGGCGCCGACCTCTACGAAAGCTACTGCGGCAGCATTCTCGCCACGGCCGCCTTGGGCGTGGCCGCCGCCATGAGCCTGGAACTCGGCGATAAGCAGGCCATTAACCTGCTGGTGGCGCCGATGGTGCTGGCTGGGGCGGGCATCATCCTTTCCATCCTGGGCGTCTTCATGGTCCGCACGAAGGAAGGCGCCTCGATGAAGCAGTTGATGGGCGCCCTCAACACCGGCGTCTTCGGATCAAGCATCCTGATCGTCGGGGCCGCCGCGGGGATCTGCTACCTCCTCCTGGGCGCCCTGCCGGGCGTGACGTGGTGGGGAATGTGGCTGTCCATCTGCGTGGGCTTGCTCGCCGGGATCATCATCGGCAAGGCCACGGAATATTACACCAGCTACGACTACAAGCCCACCCAGGGCGTTGCGAATAATGCCGAAACCGGTCCGGCCACGGTCATCATCGCCGGCATCGCCGAAGGCATGGGCAGCACGTGGCTGAGCCTCATGACAATCATCGTGGGCATCATCCTTGCGTACATCTTCGCCGGCGGCGCGAACGAGCCCCTGATGGGCCTCTATGGCGTGGGGATAGCGGCCGTGGGCATGCTTGCCACGCTGGGCATCACGCTGGCCACCGATGCATACGGGCCCATCGCCGACAACGCCGGCGGAAACGCCGAGATGACGCACCAGGACCCCGAGGTTCGCCGCCGTACCGATGCCCTGGATAGCCTGGGCAACACGACGGCAGCCGTCGGCAAAGGCTTCGCCATCGGGTCAGCGGCCTTGACCGCCCTGGCGCTGTTGGCGGCGTACGTCGAGGAAGTCCGTGTTGGGCAGGTTCGCGAAGGGCGCTCGGCCATTGTGCAGCAGATTCCCGAGGCCGGCAAAGACGCCAAGGCGGGCGTGGGGTCGCTGGTCTACCTGGGCCACGACAAGATCGGCGCCAAGCCCCGCGAAGGCGTCAGCGACGCCAGCTTCGACACCTACATGATCATGGCCAGACCCAAAGGCGCACAACCGGTTCAAGGCCTGATGGCCGGCGCCGTTCTGGGCGAGCTTGATAAAGACTCGGGCGTCCGGTCGTTGACGTCCAATGGCGCAACGTACTCCGTCCGGGCCGCTTCGCGCGCCTCGCTGCGGCAGTACATGGACTTCTACGCCGTCAACCTGATGAACCCCAAGGTGCTCTGCGGCATGTTCGCCGGCGTGATGCTGGTGTTCGTCTTCAGCGCCCTGACGATGAAGGCCGTCGGACGCGCCGCCATGGCCATGGTCAAGGAAGTGCGCCGGCAGTTTAAAGAAATCCCCGGCATTCTCGAAGGCAAAAACACGCCCGACTACGCCAAGTGCGTGGAAATCTCCACCGCCGGAGCCCAACGCGAAATGATCCTGCCCAGCCTGCTGGCCCTGATCGTTCCGGTGGCCGTCGGACTCGTGCTCGACGTCGGCGGCGTGCTGGGACTGCTGGCTGGCGGGCTCTGCTGCGGATTCGCCATGGCCGTCTTCATGGCCAATTCCGGCGGCTCGTGGGACAACGCCAAGAAGTACATCGAGAGCGGGCACATGGGCGGCAAGGGCAGCAGTGCCCACAAGGCCGCCGTTGTCGGCGACACCGTCGGCGACCCGTTCAAGGATACCTCTGGGCCGAGCCTGAACATCCTGATCAAGCTCATGAGCATGGTCTCGGTCGTCTTCGCCGGCCTGATCGTCAAGTACGCTCCCCAGATCAGCGCGATGCTGGGGCTGGACTAAAGGACACCATGGCCAAAAAGGTTCGCAAAGACGATGCCGCAAAGCGATTCGCCGCCCAGACTGCTCTGATCGCGGCCGAGGATAACGCCGAGGACATCGTCGTGCTGGACCTGCGCGGGGTCAGCCCGATCACCGACTACTTCGTGATCGCCACCGGAACCTCAAGCCGCCAGCTTCAGACTGCCGCCGAGGACATGATCGATTTTGGCCGCAAGAACGACATGAAGGTCTGGCAAGTGGCCGGGTTCGAGCGCGGGCAGTGGATCGTGCTGGACTTCGTCGACGTGGTGGTACACCTCTTCGACGCCGAGCACCGCTCGTTCTACGACCTGGAGCTGATCTGGGGCGAAGCCCCCCGCCTCCAGTGGAAACGCTACGCGAAGAAGTAGCCCGATTGCGGATCCAGGATTGCGGATTGCGGATTCGTTTTGGAATATTGCTGGATTCTGGTATTGAATCCGCAATCCGAAATCCGCAATTCATTGGTGGACAGCATGAACCTCAAAAGAGAGTTGTCCCGACGAATCAGTGCCGCACTGGTTGCCTGCGGCGCGCCGGAAGGCACGCCTGCCCTGCTGGGCTATCCCGCCCGGGCCGAGTTCGGCGACTACCAGGCCAACGGCGTGATGGCGGCCGCCAAGGCCCTCAAGACTAACCCGCGCGAACTGGCGCAGAAGGTCGCCGCCAAGCTGGATCTGTCAGACCTGGCCGCCAAAGTCGAAATCGCCGGCCCGGGGTTTATCAACGTCACGCTCAGCAGCGAGTTCCTCAACTCGCGGCTTGCCGCTGCCATTACTGACCAGCGACTGGGCGTCCCTCCCCTGCCGCAGCCGCAGACGGTCGTCGTCGACTACTCCGGCCCGAACCTGGCCAAGGAGATGCACGTCGGCCACCTCCGCAGCACGATCATCGGCGACGCCCTGGCAAGAACGCTCAAGTTCATCGCCGGCGAAAGCCTCGAAGCCCGCCAATACGTCATCCCCCAGAACCACGTAGGCGACTGGGGCACGCAGTTTGGAATGCTGCTGGCGTACTTGAAGGATCTGCTAGCGGCCGATCCGATGGGGACTGCCGCGGCGTCGGAACTGAGCGACCTGGAAGAGTTCTACCGCAAGGCCAAAGCCCGCTTCGACGCGGATGCGGCCTTTGCCGACGCCGCCCGCCAGGAAGTCGTTCTGCTGCAATCAGGCGACACAGAGGGCGTCGGCCTGTGGAATCGCTTCAGGGAAGTGTCCATGCGGCACTGCCAGCAGGTCTATGAACGTCTGGGCACTTTGCTTTCGGCCGGCGATGTCCGCGGCGAAAGCTCATATAACGACGATCTGGCGAATGTCGTCCAGACCCTCAAGGCCAAGGGAATGCTCCAGGAATCCCAAGGCGCGCAGTGCGTCTTTCTGGAGGACTTCAAGGGCAAAGGGCCGGAAGGCTCCGATGCGCCGCTGATCGTCCAGAAGACCGACGGCGGTTATTTGTACGCCACGACAGACTTGGCAGCCATCCGGTATCGCGCCGGGACGCTCCATGCGGATCGAGTGCTGTACGTGACAGACTCGCGGCAGGCGCAGCATTTTGAGATGGTGTTCCTGACCGCCCGCAAGGCCGACTTTGCCGACAGCGCCTCGCTGGAACACGTGCCGTTCGGCATGATGCTCGGCGCCGACCGCCGGCCGTTCAAGACGCGCACAGGCGGCACCGTTAAGCTCATGGATCTGCTGGATGAAGCGCTGCAACGGGCAGGTGACTTCCTGCAAAACCGTCGCCAGGCGGAAATTGCCGACGGTAAGACGCCTTCCCTGACTGAGGAGCAAATCCCCGAAGTTGCCCGCGTCGTGGGCATCGGGGCGGTCAAGTACTCAGACCTCTCGCAGAACCGCGCGAGCGACTATGTCTTCTCGTGGGACAAGATGCTTTCGCTGGATGGCAACACGGCCCCGTACATGCAGTACGCGTACGCCCGGATCAAGAGCATCTTCCGTAAGGGCGAATCTGAAATCTCAAATCTCAAATCGCAAATCGCAATCGTCGAGCCAGCCGAGCGGGCGCTGGCGGTCAAACTCGCGCAGTTCCCCGAGACGGTCCAGACCGTGGCCGACGACTGCCTGCCCAACGTGCTCTGCGCGTACCTGTATGACGTGGCTGGCGCGTTCATGAGCTTCTACGAAGCCTGCCCCGTCCTCAAGGCCGACGAGCCCGCCCGCACCAGCCGCCTGGCGTTGTGCGACCTGGCAGCCCGCATCATCAAGACCGGCCTGGGGCTGCTGGGCATCGAAACCATCGAGCAGATGTAGAAACAGTTAGTCCACGAATGTCACGAATGACACTGATGGGGAAACAACAGAAGCTTTCTCGGCTCGTTCTTGCTGTTTCTTATTCGTGCAATTCGTGACATTCGTGGACGTAACGTCTTACTTTTCGATCGCGGCTTTGCGCGACTGGATCGCGTGGAGCTTCTTCATGTCGAACTTCAGGCCGCGGTCGAAGTAGAGAATCCCGTTCTGCTCCTGGAACACATCGGTGATCTGCGTGTAGCAGTAGCCCATCATGTTCGGGTCGTCCAGCAGCACGTTGCAGAGGCCCTCGAATCGCTTGTAGAACTCGGCCATGTCGATGGGCCTCTGGCCGTAACCCCACGAGGGCTCGTTGTCGCCGACCTTGGGGTTCCACCAGATCCCGCCGAACTCGCTGACGAAGAACGGCTGGCCGCGATACGGCTCGGACCAGCACGAGTCCGGATGGCCGCCGCGGTTGATGTACGGCGCGCCCTTGGCCAGCCCCGCGTGCCGCTCGGCGAAGGTCTTGGCGTCCTGGTCATAGTCGTGGCTGTCGTAGATATCCATGTCCGGCACGCGATGGCTGTAGCCGCTGGTGTCCAGCACCGGCCGCGTGGTGTCCATCGCCTTGGCGGCGTAGTACATGCCAAAGGTCAGGTCGTCGGTGCCGGTGATGTCGTCGGTGACCTCCTCGGCAGACTCGTTCTGCGGGCACCAGCCGACGATCGAGGGGTGGCTGTAGTCCCGCTCCAACACCTCCAACCACTGCGTGATGTACGTGGCCTTGGCGTTGCGGCGGTCCATGCCCCAGTCGCCGAACTCGCCCCAGACGATGTACCCCATCCGGTCGGCGTGATACAGGAACCGCTCTTCGAACACCTTCTGGTGCAGCCGCGCGCCGTTGAACCCGGCGGCCATCGACAGTTCGATGTCCTTCACCAGGGCGGCATCGCTGGGGGCGGTGAGGATCCCGTCGGGATAGTAGCCCTGGTCCAGCACGAGGCGCTGGAAGACCTTCTTGCCGTTGATCTTCACGGCCATCCCGTCGATGGTCACGCTGCGCATTCCGGCGTAGCTGTCGACAGCGTCGATGACTTTGCCGGCCGCGTCGAGCAGTTCGATCTTGAGCCCATACAGGAACGGGTCTTCGATGCTCCAGGGCCGCAGGCGGTCGGCGGGGATCTTCAACTCGACGGTGGGCGTGAAGTCCTTGTCGGCCGGGATCGTCGCGGCCGCAACGGCGCCTTTGGCGTCGCTGAGCGTGGTCCGCACGCTCGTGCCGGGGCGGCTGTTGGTGATCGGCTGGGCGATGCGCAGCATGCTTGCCGTCATGTCCGGCGTGATGCGCGGACGCTTGAGGTGCACGGCGGGAACCGGCTCGAGCCAGACCGTCTGCCAGATGCCCGTCGTGCGGGTGTACATGCAGCCGGAGCGGTCGTAGCCGTGACACTGCTTTCCGCCGGCCTGGCCGTGCATGGCGTTCTTGAGGTCGCGGGCGCGGACGACGATGGTGATTTCCTGCCCTGCCTCGGCAATACCCGCCAGGTCGCACGTGAAGGGAGTGAACCCGCCGCGATGGCGCCGCACGAACTTGCCGTTGACCCAGACCGTGGCGTCGTGGTCGACGGCCTGGAAGTGCAGCAGCACGTTCTTGCCTGCCCATTCCGCCGGGATGGTGACCTTGCGGCGATACCACACGACGTTCATGAAGTCGAAGTGTTCGACGCCCGACAGCGGGCTTTCCGGGCAGAACGGCACGGTGATGGTGCTCTTAAGCTCAGCGTCGCGCAGACCGCGCTCGCGGCCGGTGTCGGCGTAGTCGATCTCGAACTGCCATGGCCCGTTGAGGCAAAGCCACTGCGGGCGGACAAACTGCGGACGCGGATACTCGTTGCGGGGAATGCTCATGTTCTCTTCCTTTGTTAGCACGCTGAAGGGAACCTTATGGCCGAAAACTGGTGAAATGGCAACTGGAAAAAGCGAATGGACGGATGGATGATTGGATGGATGGATGGATAGAGGATCGTTAGCGGCGGAGCTTGCTCCGCGCGGTTGTTGGAAGAGATCAACCCGTCGAGCGAGTCGAAGATCAGCCGTTGGCGGGCTCGACCGCTAACGAACGCGACCTGAAGGGTTCTTCGTCTTCATCGTCGTCTTCGTCGTCGTCCTCGTCGTCGTCCTCGTCGTCGGTTACTCGTTTTTTCCCCGGCGATTTGTTGCTTTCCCGCCGGGACGAAGTAGAATACGCGCCGTCAGAATCATTCCCAATCAAGGATTCAGCATGGCCGACAAAGACGTCAAGAGCGACGCCAAGGACTTTCACGAGAACGTTCCTGTTTCCAGCAACAAGTTCTTTCTCAAGGGTGCTCACTCGCTCGACTGGGGCATGCAGAACCGCCTAGCGCGAATCTTCAATCCCCGCTCGGCCCGCACGGTCATGCTGGCGTTCGACCACGGCTACTTCATGGGCCCCACGTCGGGCCTGGAGCGCATGGACCTGAGCATCGTGCCGCTGGCCGAGCATGTCGACGCCCTGATGTGCACGCGAGGGGCGCTGCGCACGACGATCCCCGCCTCGACCTCGCGCCCCGTCGTGCTGCGATGCAGCGCCGGCGTGAGCATTCTCAAAGAGCTTTCCGAAGAGCTCATCGGCGTCGACATCGAAGACGCCATCCGCATCAACGCCTCGGCCATCACCTGCCAGGTGTTCATCGGCGGCCCCTACGAGCATCAGACCATCGGCAACCTCGTCAAGCTCATCGACACCGGCAATCGCCACGGCATTCCGACGCTGGCGGTGACGGCCGTGGGCAAAGAGCTCGTCCGCGACAGCCGCTACCTCGGCCTGGCGACGCGCATCTGCGCGGAGTTGGGCGCGCACTTCGTCAAGACGTACTTCTGCGAGGAAGGCTTTGAGAAGGTCGTGGCCGGCTGCCCGATCCCGGTGGTGATCGCCGGAGGCAAGAAGCTGCCCGAGATGGACGCGCTGGACATGGCGTACAAGGCCATCGACCAGGGCGCCGCGGGCGTGGACATGGGGCGCAACATCTTCCTGTCCGACAGCCCGCTGGGGATGGTCAAGGCCGTGCGCGGGATCGTGCACGACGGCCTGAAAGTCAAAGAGGCATACGAGCTTTACCAGACAATCAAGAACGAGCGATAAGGACAGCAGGCGCGCTCATCGGTTGTCGAGGGTAAAGGATTACCCAAAAAAGCGAGCCCCCGATCGCAAGATCGGGGGCTCGTGTTATTGACAGACGCTACGCCGCAAGCGGCGCCGTTTACGGTTTCGCAACGTTCTGCGAATAGTCCATCGCCGCCATCTGCTTGTAGAAGTTCCAGCGGGCGAGGATGTTCTTCTGCGAATCCGCCAGCAATGTCTTGGCGCGATCCGGGTCGCTCATCTGCAGCATCTTGAAGCGGTTCTCGTTGTAGGCGTAGGTTTCCAGCGGGATCGTCGGATCCTTGCTGTCCAGTTGCAGCGGGTTCTTGCCCTGCTCGGCCAGGCGGGGGTCGAACCTCAGCAGCGGCCAAGCGCCGCTGGCGACGGCAGCCTTCTGCTGCTCAAAGCCCTGCCGCAGGTTGAATCCGTGGGCGATGCAGTGCGAGTAGGCGATAATCAGGCTCGAGCCGGGGTAGCTCTCGGCCTCGGCGAAGGCCTTGACGGCCTGCACGTCGGAGGCGCCCATGGCGATCTGTGCGACGTAGATGTTGCCGTACGTCATGGCGATCAGCGCCAGGTCCTTCTTGGGCGAAGGCTTGCCGCTGGCGGCGAACTTGGCCACCGCGCCCAGCGGCGTGGCCTTGGAGCACTGCCCGCCGGTGTTGGAGTACACCTGCGTGTTGAGCACCAGCACGTTGATGTCGCGGCCGCTGGCCAGCACGTGGTCCAGCCCGCCGTAACCGATGTCGTACGCCCAGCCGTCGCCGCCGACGGCCCAGACGCTCTTGCGCACCAGCACGTCGGCCAGCGAGGCAAGCTGCACGCTCTTGTCGTCCTTGCGGGACGACAGCGCCTTCTTGAGCTGCTCGATGCGCTGGCGCTGCTGGTTGATCTGCGCCTCGTCGGACTGCGGGCAATCAAGGATGCCCTTAACCAGTTCGGCGCCGACGGCGTCGCTCATAGCCATCAGCAGTTCTGAGGCGTACTGGATCTGCTTGTCCGTCGTCAGGCGCAGGCCCAGCGAGAACTCGGCGCAGTCTTCGAACAGCGAGTTGTTCCACGAGGGTCCGCGGCCGTCTTCGTTGACGCTGTACGGCGTCGTGGGCAGGTTGCCGCCGTAAATGCTCGAGCAGCCGGTGGCGTTGCCGATCAGGGCGCGGTCGCCGAACATCTGCGTCAGCAGCTTGACATACTGCGTTTCGCCGCAGCCGGCGCAGGCGCCGGAGAACTCAAACAGCGGCCGGCAGAGTTGGCTGCCCTTGACGGTGTTGGTCTTGAGCGTGCCGCGGTCGCTCTCGGGGATGGTCAGGAAGAACTCCCAGTTGCCGCGCTCGGTCGCTCGCAGCGGCGGCTGGAACTCCATGTTGATGGCCTTGCGGCTGGGGTTGGTCTTGTTCTTGGCCGGGCAGGCCTCGACGCACAGCCCGCAGCCGGTGCAGTCTTCCGGGGCGACCTGGATGGTCCACTTCTTGCCGGCGTATTCCTTGCCCTTGGCGTCGATGCTCTTGAACGTCGCGGGGGCATCCTTCAAAGTGGCCTCGTCGTATACCTTGCCGCGGATGGTCGCGTGAGGGCACGAGATCGAGCACTTGGCGCACTGGATGCATACGTCCGGGTCCCAGACCGGAATCTCCAGGGCGATGTTGCGCTTCTCCCACTTGGTCGTATCGCTGGGCCACGTCCCGTCGATGGGCATCTTGCTGACAGGCAGGTCGTCGCCGCAGCCGGCCATAATCGTGGCCGTCACGTCCTGAACGAACGCCGGGGCCTCGGCCGCCACCGTCAGCCGCGCCGCCACCTTGCTCGTGGCCTTGGCGGGAATCTTAATCTCGTGAAGGTTGGCCAGGGCGTGGTCGACGGCCGCGAAGTTCATCTTCACGACCTCTTCGCCCTTCTTGCCGTAGGTCTTTTTAATGGTGTCCTTGATCTTGGCGATGGCCTCGTCGCGCGGGAGCACGCCTGACAGCGCGAAGAAGCACACCTGCATGATCGTGTTGATGCGGGTGCCCATCTTGGCCTCTTTGGCCACGTGATAGGCGTTGATGGCGAAGAGCTTGGCCTTCTTGTCGATAAGCTGCTGCTGCACCTTGGCCGGCAGCATGTCCCAGACCTCGTTCATCTCGCACGGGGCGTTGACCAGAAACGTGCCGCCTTCCAGCAGCGGGCCGACCATGTCGAACCGCTCCAGGAAGCTGAACTGGTGGCAGGCCACGAAGTTCGCGCGGTCGATCAGGTACGCCGAGCGGATCGGCCGGGGACCGAATCGCAGGTGGCTGACGGTCATCGCGCCGGCCTTCTTCGAGTCGTACACGAAGTAGCCCTGGGCGTAGTTGGGGGTCTCTTCGCCGATGATCTTGATCGAGTTCTTGTTGGCCCCGACCGTGCCGTCACTGCCCAGGCCGTAGAACATCGCTCGGACAACATCCTTGGCTTCGGAACTGACGCTGTGGTCCCACGCCAGCGACAGGTGCGTCACATCATCATTAATGCCGATGGTGAAGTGGTTCTTGGACGAGGCTGCGGCCATGTTGTCGAACACCGCCTTGACCATCGCCGGGGTGAACTCTTTGCTCGACAGGCCGTAGCGACCGCCGGTGACCTTGATGCCGGTGCGGCCGCCTTCGGCCAGGGCGTTGATGACGTCCAGGTACAACGGTTCGCCGGCCGCGCCGGGCTCTTTGGTGCGGTCGAGCACGCAGATCGACTTGACGCTCTTGGGCAGAGCGGCCAGCAGCGCCGCGTTGTTGAAGGGCCGGTACAGCCGCACCTTCAGGACACCGACCTTCTCACCGGCGGCCGTGAAGTGCTCGACGGCCTCGTGGGTGACTTCGGCGCCGCTGCCCATGAGCACCACGACGCGCTGGGCATCGGGGGCGCCGACGTAGTCAAAGAGCTTGTACGCGCGGCCGGTGAGCTTGGCGAACTTGTCCATCGCCTTCTGCACGATGGCCGGGCAGGCGTCGTAGAACTTGTTGACGGTCTCGCGGCCCTGGAAGTACACGTCGGGGTTCTGGCTCGTGCCGCGGATGAACGGACGGTCGGGCGACATGCCCCGGCCGCGATGGGCCAGCACGAGCGATTCGTCGATCATGGCGCGGATGTCGGCCTCGTCAAGCAGCTCGACCTTGGCGACCTCGTGCGAAGTGCGAAAGCCGTCGAAGTACATCACGAAGGGGATGCGCGATTCGAGCGTGGCGGCCTGGGCGATCAGCGCCATGTCATGCGCTTCCTGCACGGACCCTGCCGACAGCAGTGCAAAGCCGGTCTGGCGGACAGCCATCACGTCGCTGTGGTCGCCGAAGATCGAAAGGGCCTGGCAGGCCAGCGAGCGGGCGGTGACATGGAAGACCGTGGGGATCAATTCGCCGGCGAGCTTGTACATCGTCGGGATCATCAGCAGCAAGCCCTGGCTGGCGGTGAAGGTCGTCGTCAGCGAGCCCGTCTGCAGAGCGCCGTGGACAGCCGCGGCGGCGCCGGCTTCGGACTGCATTTCAGTGACGCTGGGGACGGTGCCCCAGATGTTCTTCCTGCCGGCCGCAGACCATTCGTCGGCCAATTCGCCCATGCCGCTGGAGGGCGTGATCGGATAGATGGCGATCACTTCGTTGACCTTGTGCGCTACCAGGGCGGTAGCCTCATTGCCGTCGATCATCTTTACCTTACGTGCCATGTCTGCCATTCCTTTGTGCGTGACCAAAAAAGTTCCCGGGTTTGTACCCTTACCCGCTCCGCCTACGGGGTCGACCGTCTTCCGGCGCAACGGAAATGGCTATTCTCTGCGCAGGGGGCATGCATTTCAACGAGATTCCAGTAGCATGGGCCTCCCGCCCATGAGTCACAGGAGCGTCTCGCCCCTGCGGCCCGTTTCTCATCAAACCCCGAAGAAGGTTCATCTCGCACATGATTTGACGCACTGGTACGGCATCCTGTTCCGGGGCATACACAGGCCGGGGGCAACTGTAAAAGAATATTTGACCGTTCAAACATAGGAGGGTTTCTTCGTGCAGTGCCAACTGTCAAGAAATACTTGACAGTTCGACACCCTTGGCAAGAACCGCTCCTTCATTCGCCTCCCAATGGTCTCTTGTCACTGCCTTTTTCATATCTCATCCCAGCCCACCTATATTTCTCCTCCTGGAAACGCTCATACGTGTCCCATAGAAGATCCTGATCTTTTCGATCTTCCAGGCGAGGAAGAGTCATCACATCCGGGATGGCCAGTATGTCGTGCTGGCCTCGCGGCCCAAGATCGTCAAACTCAAATACCCGCCATCCCGATTTTTCGCTCAGCGATCGAACAAGCAGGACATATTTCCGCATGCGGGGGTCCGCGGGCAATGCCACGACGTCACCTTCGCCTATCCCCCGAATCGGCGCCTCAGGATTCATTTCAACGGTATGCCTGTCCAGGCCGCCAGCGCGTTTGATCCTGACAATTGGGACAATCATCTTTCCGGTATCAAGAACGACCAGGGGGATTATCTGCGCTCCATAGCCGCGTTCGCCGCCAACGCCACGAGGATCGGCAAAATGAGCGTGGGGTTCTCGCACCTCCTGCCATTCCAGTTCACCGGGCAATTTTGGAACGACGTGCGGCGTGTCCACGTACATAAGCGAAAGGACAACCACCCCCGGAACTAGAACCAAAACCAGGAGCGCAATAAGCGACCAAATGAGTACTTTTTGCCTAGGTGCCATTGGTGCCATTTGAAACGAACGAGTCGCACATTTCACTGAAAATAACATATCGGAATAGTGTCCTCGCGTTGACTCCGCCGCCCCCAGCCGGTATCGTCGCGCACATGCCAAGCACGAAACGGCCGAATATCCTGTTCATCCTCATCGACGACCTGGGCTGGCGGGACTTGGGGTGCCAGGGCAGCAGCTTTTATGAGACGCCCTGCCTGGACCGGTTGGCCCAGCAGGGGATGCGGTTTACAGACGCGTATGCGGCCTGCCCCGTCTGCTCGCCGACGCGGGCGAGCATCATGAGCGGCAAGTACCCGGCCGCACTGGGCGTGACGGACTGGATCGACTGGGGCAACTGGCTGCACCCGCTGCGCGGCCGCGTGATCGACGCCCCGTACGTGCGGCAACTGCCTCTGAGCGAGCACAGCCTTGCCGCCGCCCTACGCGACGGCGGCTACCAGACCTGGCACGTGGGCAAGTGGCACCTGGGCAAGGAGCCGTACTGGCCGCAGCACCACGGATTCGACGTCAACGTCGGCGGCAGCGACATCGGCTGCCCGATGAGCGGGTACTTCGCCCCGTGGAAGCTGCCCAACATGCCCGATGCCCCGCAACGGACGTTCCTGACCGACTGCCTGACCGACGAGGCCGTCAAGCTCATCCGCAATCGCGGCGACAAGCCGTTCTTCCTCAACCTCTGGCACTACGCGGTGCACACGCCGATCCAGGCCCCGCAGCGGTACCTGGACAAGTACGCCGCCAAGGCCGCCTCGCTGGGGCTGGACAAGAAGCAGTGGTTCGAGCTTGGGCGCATGCACCACGTCGAGGGGCGCGAGAACCTGCCCGTCAAGCGGCGGCTGTTCCAGTCGGATATCGCCTACGCGGGCCTGGTGCAGAATCTCGACGAGAATATCGGCCGCGTGCTGGCGGCCCTTGATGAGGAAGGCATCGCCGACAACACGATCGTGTTTTTCACCAGCGACAACGGCGGCCTGGCCACCAGCGAAGGCAGCCCCACCTGCAACGCCCCGCTGGCCGAGGGCAAAGGCTGGATGTTCGAAGGCGGCACGCGAACGCCGCTGCTGGTGCGATGGCCGGGAGTCACGGCCGCCGACAGCGTCTGCACGACGCCGGTGACCAGCCCGGACTTTTACCCGACGATCCTGGAGATGGCCGGCCTGCCCGCCCTGCCGGCCCAGCACAGCGACGGCGTGAGCATCGCCCCGCTGCTGCGCGGCGGGGCCGAGCTGCCGCGCGAAGCGATCTTCTGGCACTATCCGCATTACGGCAACCAGGGCGGCACGCCGGGGGCCTCAGTGCGCTGCGGCGACTGGAAGCTCATCGAGTTCTACGAAGACCGCCACGTCGAGTTGTACAACCTCCGCGAGGATGTCAGCGAAGATCACGATCAGGCCGCCGTCCAGCCGGATATCGCCCACCGCCTGCAGAAGATGCTGCACGAGTGGCTGGCGAAGGTAGATGCCAAGATCCCGCAGCCGAATCCAGAGTACCACGGTCCTTCGACTCCTTGACCATGATCGCCGCCAGTCGATACAATGGGACAAGGTGAAACATGAAACTCTTGGTTACTCTTGATCGTGATGAGACAGGCATGATCGTTGCCGAATGCCCCTCGATACCCGGATGCATTTCCCAAGGGCGCAGCGAAGAAGAAGCGTTGGTTAATATCGAGGAGGCAATTCGTGCCTGCCTTGAAGCTCGCGCCGAGGCGGGAATGCCTTTGACAGTTTCCGTTCGCGAGGTCGAGGTTCCTGTCTAATGCCCAAACTCCCTGTGGTATCCGGCGCAGAAGTCGTTAAGCGGCTGCAGCGCGCTGGGTGGCACATCGCACGACAGCGCGGTTCCCATGTCGTCCTGCTCAAGAGCGGCAGCATCGTCAGCTTGTCTGTTCCGCAACATCGAGAGCTCGCTCCAGGAACGCTTCGATCAATCATCAGGTCCTCAGGGCTGACGATTGAGGCATTCCAAGAGCTTGCATAATCTTTAATCCGGAGTTTTGAGATGGAACGCTTTGGCATTTTGATGTTGCCGGTGGCGATGCTGGTCGGGTCGAACCTGTTCATGACGTATGCCTGGTACGGGCATCTCAAGGACATGGCCGGGCGGCCGCTGATGTGGGCCATCGCCGTCAGTTGGGGCGTGGCGCTGCTGGAGTACTGCCTGCAGGTGCCGGCCAACCGGCTGGGGTTCCAGCATTACACGCTGGGCCAGCTCAAGGTAATTCAGGAAGTCGTGACGATGGTAGTCTTCGCGGGCTTCTGCACGTTCTACATGAAAGAGCCGCTCAAGCTGGACTTCCTCTGGGCCAGCCTGTGCCTGGTAGGCGCGGCGTTCTTCATGTTCCGAGGGTTTAATCCGGCCGCGTGATCGCCGACACGCACAACGGAGTTGTGCGTGGCACCCTTAGGTTCGGGGGTTCGTCGCGGGTTGACTGGCCGCGGGTTTACTCATGCGAAGTTCGTCGATCTTTGGGCCGTGGCGCGGCGTGTCGTCGGCGATGTGCGTGTCGATCCAGAAGCAGAACCGCAGCACCCCGTTGGGATAATAGTCTACGTACAGTTTTTCGTCCGGGCCGAGCTTGCGCTGCAGCACCTGGGATGCTTCGTCGTAAAGCGTATCGATGGTCTTAGGCTCGGCCGCGCCGTCCCCGTGCTTGCCGATCTGGTCGCCGGTCTCGGTCCAGCCTTCCGGCGGCGGATCGGGATCTTCCCGCGGCACGCCGTCGGGGCCGATATGCATGACTTTGGCCCGGTTGGCATGCGTCTTCACGAACCGCCGCTCGACGACCTTGTTGTCTTTGACGACAATCGTGGTCTTGTGGCCGAAGCCTACCCAGCTTTGGAAATGCACTTCATATTCGTAATTACCGCCGGAGTCGGCCTTGAGCTTGGCCCAGGCGGCCTTGCTCTGATCGAGGCGCTGCACGGGCGTGAGATCATCCGCCAAAGCCGCCGCGGCGAACAGAGCGGCGGCGGCCAGGCAAGCGAGTCGGTAGTTCATTTCAGCGTCCTTGAATAAGTATCGCAATCATGATACGCGCAGCGGCATCGGCCTGCGAGCAACGATTGCTCTGTCGTTCGACGCCCACAGAGCGGATTTGTTCCAGCGAGAATATATTCCTGCGATCAGGCCGGCTGATCGCTGCCGTCGCTGCGACCTAGTGGGCGGTGGACGATCGACAGGGGCAGTCTGCGCCGCAGGAACCGCTTGAAGCGGTGCTTCAGCCCCAGCGGCCGCAGCAGGGCGCCGACAACGTCGGTGGCGCCCTCGCTCGCCAGGTGCAGCCAGACGGTAAAGTAGTTGCCCGCGCGGCGGCGCAGGAAGTAGATGTCTCCGCAAAGCTGGCTGGTGCTGGCGAACAACTCCTTGTGGGCACCTTCTCCTTTTTCGAAGTCGAAGAACGGGAACTGCCGCTGCGTGAAGAGGTACTCCATCACCCGGTATTGAAGCACCGTGCCGGGCGAAAACTCCGCATATTCGGGATCGTACCCCAGGCTGTCGTACTGGAGCGCCCCGTCGCGGCAGGGGCAATAGAGGTACGCGATGGGCTTGTCGTCGCAGAAAAGAAGGAACGCCCGCACTTCGTCTTTGGCCGCAAGTTCGGCCGCACGGGCGCGGAAGGCCTCATCGGTCCTCACGCCCAGCGACAGCAGGCGCTGTTGATACGTCTTGGGGGCCAGGCGGCCGGCGTGGGTCAGGAACTCCTCGATTTCATGGGGCGTCGCGTAGGCCTTCCACTGCAGTTGGCCGCCGCTGCGCTGGGCCATGCGTTTGCATTTGCGGCGTAGCGTCTGGCGCGTTTTTGAGGAGAAGTGGGCCTGGAGATAGTCGTTGAACGTCCCGCGCAGGTCCGTGTAGCAGTGGCGGTAGTGCCGCGCGACGTAGCGGATCCATTGCCCATTAACGCTGATGCGCTTGAGCGGCCGGGCCAGCGGGTAAGACGACAGCAGCATTCCCGCCCCCTCGGGCACCGCCAGTGGGGGTTCCATCGGCTCGGGCGCTGCCTGGCAACCGACGGGAAGGTACTCGGCCGCCAGCACGGGCAGCTTCCGGCGGCGGATGACGATCTCGCCCAGGCAGATCTTCAGCAGCGAGTCCTTGACCCGCAGACGGTAGGGCTGGGGAAGAGTCTTTGCTTCCTCGCCGGCTTGCCCGGGTGTGGCCGTTTCAGTCATGTTCCTGTCCGCCTCATTAGTCGTTTGATCCATTGCTTGGCGCCCAGGCGCTCGGCGACATTTGACGCCGCGTCGCTCAATGCGTCTGAGCAAAGGTGCGACCATGTGAGCAGATGGTTCTTGATCCAGGGGCGCAGCAGATACAAGTCGGCGCACAACTGGGTATCGGTAGCAAAGAACAGCTTGTGCTGGCCTTCGCCGGGGCCGAAGTCCAGTTTGCCGCCGCGGCCTTCCGAAAACAGACTTTCCAGCATGTAGTAATGCAGCATCGTGCCCGGCGAAAGTTGCGAGAATCTCTGATCGTAGCCTACCCCGTCATAGAACCACATCCCGTCAAGCCGGCGACAGAACAGGTAGGCGATAGTCTCCGTGCCGCATTGCAGCAGATACCCCCGGGCCTGGTCCTGGGCGGCCAAGTCCAGCACCCACCGGCGATACTGCGGCGTGTCGGGCAGGGCGTTTTTGAACAGAGCGTGCTGGTAGGTGCGTTTGGCCAACTCGGGCGCAACGTCCAGGAAGTGGGCCATTTGCTCGCTTGTGCGGCATGAGACCAACCCCAGTGTCCCGCCGTTGCGTTCGGCCAGCACTCGCGTGCGGCGCCGCAGGTCGCGGCGGATCTTGGCCGAAAATCGCCGCTCCAGATACTCCTGGAATGTCCCACTCAAGTCCACGCTGCAATGGCGGTAATGTGCGGGAACATACCGAATCCACCGCGCCTCCCGCGTCAATCGCGGCAGCGGCTGCGCCACCGGGTATGCCCCCAGGAGCATGCCTCGCGCCTGAGGCGGCGCCTGCTCCCACAGTTGGTTCAGGTCGATGGTGTGGCCAAAGTCCGCCGGCGTAAAGCGAGCAGTCAGCAATTGCATGTGTTTTCGAAACAAGACCACCTCGCCCAATGCAAATTTGAGCGTCGCGGTCTTTAACCGCAGCGTCAATGGAGACCCAGGCTGCAACTCCCCTGTCGTCACCGTGGACATTCTCTCCCCACTCACATCAAGCTGACGGCCTGGCCGACGTGGCGCAGAGTGATGTCCCTCCAGCACGTTCGCGGCCACACGTTGGGCCCGCTGACAACGCGTTCGGCCCAACCGGGCGCGGCGGCACAGTCCGAAACCCGCTCGACGTTCAAGTCCCCGCGGCGGCGGTCGAGCAGCCGGCACAGGGTCTGAAATCGGCGGCGCACGACCATGTCGGGCCGGGCCGATTCCCACCGCCCCACCCGATTCTTCAAGAGCCCGAAAGAATGCAGGACAATGGTCGCCACGGCAGCGCCGCCGGAGCAGAGCTGATCCAGGGCCGCCGCCATCTCCTCGCCACTGATGCAATTCACTTCCAGCGGGCGCCACCCGCGGCCGGGCAGGCTCCTGCCGATCATCTGCGTGACGGGAAACTCCGTCACCAGTCCCATGCGATAGGGAACATTGATCCTGGCGGCACAGGGGCTGGTGGTGTCCAGACAACTGAGATTCGTGCTGAAGTCCCAGTAAATGCCCGCCTGCGTCATCGCCTGAAAACTATTCGTCCCAACCGCAAACGAGCCGGCGCGGAACGCCACCGGAAGCCGCCCTGCGCAGGTCTTGAGCAGGTCGCGCCCTTCGGCGATCAGCATGGCCTGGGTGTCCACATCGTAATGGGAGAGCAAGTCAGTCTTGTTGGGCGGACGATGAACGCCTCCCTGGGCCCGCAGCAAGGCGTATTGGCGAGCGCCGGGGTGCAGGTGCATCTGAACGTCGTGCCCGCGGGCGAGGACTTCCTGGCACAGGTCCGTAAATGCCGCACGCCCGAACAGCGCGGCCATCGCCGTGTCGATGAAGAAGACGCCCGGCAGGCCGCTGGCCTCCAGGATCGTCATGATCGCCCGCACCCCATGCTCCCGTCCGCCGCGGCGGCAATAGACGCAGGTGTCCATGCTCAATGGGTCCAGCGCCGGGTCGCGCCAGGCGCCTCCCATCGACACCTCTGTATCAATCGTTACAAAGACTGTCGTCGCCATGGATGTACGCTCCCCCCTCTTTAGGCGAGATTGGGCAAAATGAGCAACCGCCCGTTAACGTGCCTCTCAACCGCACCCCGGAACCCCTGTACGTACTATATGCCCTGTTGGCAGCCCAAACTGGGAAAAACTGGTCATGACCGCCTCGGCGTTGATGGATACCTGCCCCGGCTATCGCTACTGGCACCAAATAAGAAAGTAGTTCCGACAACGAATTACTTCTTCATTTGGTGCCTCCGCCGCGACTTTTCATCTGTAATTGAGGCATTGCGCGCCAGGCAATGTTGCGTCAGCCTGCGGCCGGCGGAGCGGAAGGCCTCCCGCTGCAACGGAACATCGCGCGTGGCGACGGCGATCGCCTCGACAATGCGGAATCCACAGTTCGACAGCGACTGGCCGAAGAGGTCCAGAATGCTGCTGGCGCTGCCCCCAATACAGACGGCCAGCGCCGGCTTGGGTAAGGGCGGCATGGCCAGGAACTCTCGAACGCGCTTCAGGCGATCCAGCATCGCTCGAAAACGCGGATGCACGTCGGGAACATACACCTTGCTGACGAAGACAGCCGCATCAAAAAGAGAGATCATCTCGATCAGACGCCCAAGGTCGTCGTCCTGGGCACATCGGCCGTGGGTCTGACAGAGCCCCTGCCCGTCAACGCACTGGCGGCACAGGCTCAGCGAGTAATCGGACAGGAACATCTGCTCGCCTGTGGCGTCTTCGCCGCGTATTCCTTCGAGCACGCTGTCCATCACGGCCGCAATCCGTCCGTCCGGATGGCGCCCTTCGCCCATCAGTAGCACCTTCATGCTCATTCGCCCGCTCCATCGGCCCCACTAATTTTAGGCCTGGGCCGCCACGTTTGGCGCCGCCGCTCAGAGCCCGCCGGCGAGGTGGTAGTACATCTCGTTCCAGCGCAGTTCCTTCTTGAGCGAACGGATGTCGGTGCCTGAGCCGATGAGCACGAACTCGATCCCGGCAATATCGGCCCAGTCTTCCAGATGCTCGGCCGTCAATGCCATGCTGAAACCCGTGTGGTGCGCCCCGCCGGCGAGAATCCACCCCCCCGCCGCCACCGGCAGGCTCGGCCGCGGAACCCACAGCGCTCGCGCCACCGGCAGATTCGGCAGGTCGTGCTCGGGCGCCACGGCGTCGACCTCGTTAACGATCATCCGGAACCGATTGCCCATGTCAATGACGGTGGCGTTGATCGCCGGCCCTGCCGGCACGTTGAAGATCAGCCGCGCCGGATCGTCCTTGCCGCCGATCGACAACGGGCGGATGTCCAGCACAGGTTTGCCCGCGGCGATGCTGGGGCAGACCTCCAGCATGTGTGCCCCCAGCACTTTCATGCCCGAGGGATCAAGATGGTATGTGTAATCTTCCATGAAGCTCGTGCCGCCGCGACGACCTGCCGCCATCACCTTCATCGCCCGCACCAGGGCTGCCGTCTTCCAGTCGCCTTCGGCGCCGAAGCCGTATCCGTCCGCCATCAGGCGCTGAACCGCCAGGCCCGGCAGTTGGGACAGACCGTGCAGATCTTCAAAGGTCGTCGTGAAGGCCTTGAAGTTTCCCTCGGTCAGGAACGCCCGCATACCCAGCTCGATTCGGGCCGCCTCCCGCAGCGCGCCGCGCTTCGCCCCGCCGGGGCGGATGTCTGCCGCCAGGTCGTACTGCTGATCGTACAGGCCGGCGAGGCGGTCGATCTCGGCGTCGCCCACTGCCTTCACGCGCCTGGCCAGCTCGCCCATGCCGTACCCGTTGACGCTGTATCCCAGGCGCATCTGGGCCTCGACCTTGTCGCCCTCGGTGACCGCCACGTCTCGCATGTTGTCGCCGAAGCGGGCGATCTTGCCGCCCTGGGCGTCGTGCCAGGCGCAGGCGGCGCGGGCCCAGGAGTCGACTTGCGCCTCGACGGCAGGCTCCTGCCAGTGCCCCACCACGACCTTGCGATTCTTGCGCATGCGGGTGCAGATGAACCCGAACTCGCGTCCGCCGTGGGCGTCCTGGTTGAGGTTCATGAAGTCCATGTCGATGCTCGACCAGGGAATGTCGCGATTGAACTGCGTGTGCAGGTGCATGAAGGGCTTGGCCAGGATCGACAACCCGCCGATCCACATCTTGGCCGGGCTGAACGTGTGCATCCAGGCGATCAGACCCACGCAATTGGGCGCCGCGTTGGCCTCCAGGCACAGGGCGCGGATCGCATCGGCCGTCGTCAGCACGGGCTTGTAGACCACCTCCACGCACACCCCCGCAGACTGCGACAGGCCTTGGGCAATCTTCTGCGAATGGTCGGCCACCTGCTTGAGCGTCTCGGGTCCGTACAGATGCTGGCTGCCGGTAATGAACCAGGCCTGAAGCTTCTTGAGTTCCATGGCGTCGCGACTCCTGGGTTTGTTCTTGGCTCCAAAACTGCCGGCGGATTATAGCACGGGCGGGGGGCAGTGCGCAGCCAAAGCTGTCGCTTTGGATGTTAATCGAAAACCCAAAGCTGCCGCCGTCGCCGCACTCCCGGAATTTCGTCCGAGACTTTTGGACTGACCGGTCAGTTCAATTATCATGTCCTCCATGCCCCCGCACGCCGCTAAAGCCCGTCGAAGCACGCCGGCCGCCAGCCAGCGCCGTCTTAATCGCCGCTGCGCGATCATGCAGGCGGCCGAGCGCCTCTGCAGCACGCGGCGCTTTCACGAGGTCACGATGGACGACATTGCCACCGAGGCCGGCGTCGCCAAGGGCACTCTTTACGGCTACTTCCCCGATAAGGAAGAGCTCTTCTTCCAGACCATCGCCGCCGGGATCGAGGACCTCTGCCAGGTGCTGCGGCAAAAAGCTTCCGCCACCATGGCGTTTCCGGCCCGCCTGGCCGATACCTGCCACCGTATCAGCACGTTCTATCAGCAGCGAAGAACCCTGCTCCGGATGATCCAGACTGAAGATGCGCGGCTGTCGAGTTGCACCGGCGCGCATCACCATCGATGGCTGACGCTTCGCAAAGGGCTGCAGTCGGCGCTGGCCGAGTTGATGTCCGAAGGTGTCGCCGACGGAAACCTTCGCCCTGACAGCTCGCCGCTGGTGCTGGCCAGCATTCTCATGGGCATGCTGCGGGCACGCTCGCACGATATGATGGACCTCGATCCGGGCCTCCGCAGCGACCAGATGATGGTCGATCTGTTCCTTAAAGGCGCCCAGGCAGGCACAGAAACCAGCCGCAAGAAGACCGGGCGCTCCAGCGGGAGAAGACTTCCTTGATGATGCAATCGATACCCCACCAAACCAAATTCCTGGCAGGGACGTGCCTGGCGCTAGCCGCCATAACCTTGGCCTCATGCTCCTCGCCATCGGCCAAGGCCAACGGCGGACCTCGCAAGGGGTCTTCTTCCGTGCCGGTGCATGTGGTCAAGGCCGGCACGCGCAGTGTGCCCGTTGAGATCACCACCTTCGGCACGGTACAGCCGGCCGCGACGGTCAACATCAAGGCCCAGATCAGCGGACCGCTGATGAAGATTCATTTTTCCAAAGGCGACCTGGTCAAG
Source organism: Phycisphaerae bacterium (assembly GCA_039683615.1). Classification (GTDB taxonomy): domain Bacteria; phylum Planctomycetota; class Phycisphaerae; order SM23-33; family SM23-33; genus JAJFUU01. Next base: position 32,851 of record JBDKRA010000011.1, on the reverse strand, counting down.
AAGGGCGACCTGCTCTTCACGATCGACCCACGACCATTCAAGACCGCCCTGGAGCAGGCCGAGGGAACGCTGGAGCGCGACCGGGCGCTGGCCGGCTTCGCCCAGCGAGACGCCAAACGCAGCGCCGACCTGGAAGCCAAGAGCGTGGCCACCATCACCGAGACCGACAAGTCCAGGTCCGACGCCGCCTCGCTTTCAGGGACGGTCAGGACCGACGAGGCCGCCGTCGCCAACGCGCGCCTGCAACTGGACTACACCGAGATCCGCAGCCCCATCGACGGGCGCACCGGCAACCGCCTCGTTGACGAGGGCAACTACGTCAAGTCCGGCGAAACGACGTTGGTGACCATTGCGCAGGTTCAGCCGGTGGAAGTGTTCTTCTGCCTTCCGCAGGCCGATCTGCCCCAGGTGCGCAGCTACATGGCCAAGGGACCACTGGAAGTACGAGCCAAAGACCCCCAGACTGACGTGCCCGAACAAGTCGGCCGTCTCACCTTTGTCGACAATGTCATCGACACCGGCCTCTAAATCCGCGCAATCCCGCACTCCCCGTTCCCGTCTGGATACGAAAAGACGCAGAGAAAACCCTTAGGCCTTCTCTGCGTCTCGTTTTGTCGGCGTCGGATATTACAGCTTGCAGGCCGCTTGCAGCTTGGCGGCCATGTCGGTCTTTTCCCAGGTGAAGCCGTTGCCGTTGCGGCCGAAGTGCCCGTCGTGGGCGGTCAACTGGTAGATCGGGCGCAGCAGGTCGAGTTTCTTGATGATCCCGGCCGGGGTCAGCGGGAACAGTTCGCTGACGGCCTTGGCGATCAGGCGTTCGGGCACGCGGGCGGTGCCTTCGCAGTCCACCAGGACGCTGATGGGCTCGGCAATGCCGATGGCGTAGGAGAGCTGCACTTCGCAGACGTCGGCCAGCTTGGCGGCCACGACATTCTTGGCGATGTAGCGGGCCATGTAGCTGGCCGAGCGGTCGACCTTGGAGGGGTCCTTTCCGGAGAACGCCCCGCCGCCGTGGGCGCCGCGCCCGCCGTAGGTGTCGACGATGATCTTGCGGCCGGTCAGGCCGGTATCGCCGTGCGGGCCGCCGATGACGAATCGGCCGGTCGGGTTGATGTGGAAGGTGATGCGGTTATTCCACATCTTGGGGCACTCGGCCATCACGACCGGGCGGATGATCTTCTCGACGATTTCCTTGCGGGCCTTGTCGTCCATGTTGCCGGTGCGGGGGTTGATGACGGCCTCGGTGTGCTGCGTGGAGACCACCACCGTGTGGATGCGGGTGGGGACGTTATCGACGTATTCGACGGTGACCTGGCTCTTGCCATCGGGGCGCAGCCACTTGATGACGCCCTGCTCGCGGGCCTCGCTCAGGCGAGCGCTGAGGCGGTGGGCCAGATGAATCGGCAGGGGCATCAGGGCCTTGGTCTCGCTGCAGGCAAAGCCGAACATGAGTCCCTGGTCGCCGGCGCCCTGGGCCTTCTTCTTGCCGCCGGTGACACCCTGGCAAATGTCCTGGCTCTGGCTGTGCAGGGCCCGCAGAACGGTGCAGGCGCGGTAGTCGAAGCCGGTCGTCGGGTCGTCGTAGCCGATGGACTTGATCGTGTCGCGGGCAGTCTGCTCGACTTGCAGCAGGGCCTCTTCGGCCTTGTGGTTGTGCACGGTCACTTCGCCGGCGATGACCACCAGGCCGGTCGAAACGAGCGTTTCGCAGGCGACGCGGGCGGCGGGGTCCTGGCGGATGAGGCTGTCCAGGACGGCATCGCTGACCTGGTCGGCCACCTTGTCCGGGTGACCTTTGGTGACGGATTCGCTGGTAAACAGATGAACGCGGTTATTGGCCATAGTCGTCCTCGTATGGGCTGGCCCGTGCATCGGCCCGGGCACATCAGGCAAGTCGCTCAGTGTAGCGTCCCGCCGGGCGTTAAACAAGCGTCTGCCCTCAAGAAAGTTCTGCCGCCCATGTATCACTCCCGTTACGGGGGGGGAAGTCGCGGCGGAGGCACCAGGTTTTCATCAATGCCGTCTTGCAGGCGTTGATGAATACCTGGCCTGGGCGCTGTCAGTCGCCTGAAATGAGAAAACAATTCAAACAACGGATTGCTTCTTCGTTTAGTGCCTCCTCTGCGACTTCGCCCCATGATCGGGCATTACGACGCCGGCAGTGATTATGTTGACAGCCGCCGCAGGCGTACCTATACTTTCTGGTCTGTGACTTGGCTGGCGGCCGGCGTTTGCACCCCCGGCCGCCGCGTTTGTTCCGACCTTACAAGGGAAATCCAACGGTGGCAGAAAAGGCTCGCGTCAACAAGGACAAGAAAACGGCGAAGTCTCCCAAGGCTGCCAAGGCGACCAAGAAGCCCAAGGTCGCGGCCGCCAAGCCTGCTGCGCCAGCGTCTATGGCCAAGTGCCCGTTGAGCAAGAGCGAGTTGGCTGAAGTTCGCCAGTTGCTATTGCAGAAACGCCAGGCGCTTCTGGGCGATCTGAGCGGGATGGAAGCCACGGCCATGCGCTCCCGCCAAGGCCACGGCGACCTCTCTCACATGCCGACGCACCTGGCGGACCTGGGCAGCGACAACTACGAGCAGGAGTTCACCTTAGGGCTGCTCGAGAGCGAGCGGTCGCTGCTGGTCGAGATCGACCAGGCCCTGGAACGCATCGAGCGCGGGACCTACGGCGTCTGCTTGGGGACCGGCGAGCCCATCGGCAAGAGCCGCCTGATGGCGCGGCCGTGGGCCAAGTACACCATCGAATACGCCCGCCTGATCGAAAAAGGCCTGGCCAAACCCGTCGAGGAAATGGCCGCCGGGGTGGAAGAGGAAGACGAACACGTCAAGGGTCGCCCGGCCGCCGAGGACGAAGACCTCGACGAGGACGAAGATGAAGAAGAGGAAACCCCCGACGAGGAAGAAGACGAGAAGGAACGCGACGAACCCCTCGACGACGAGTAGGTGACGGTGAGCTCCGCCCAACAGCGTCCGCAGCCCCAGGCCGATTCCCAGAACCGCGCCAAGATTGCCCCGGCCATCAAGAGCCCTCTGGCCGTGATCGTGTTTATGCTGGTCGCCGCCGCCGGACTGGCGGGCGACTTGTGGTCCAAGCACTACATCTTTCATCGCCTGCTGGACGAGCCGAACCTGGCCGCCAACGCCAACCGCCTCTACAGCCGCCTGAGCCTGGAGCACCGCGACCTCCCGCAGCAGGAGATCGCCAAGGATACGCTCGACATGCTCTCGCCGCACACGCGGACCGTCGCCGGCGTGCGCCTGACGCTCTCGACCAATCCCGGCGTGGTGTTCGGTCTGCCCATGCCGCGGGTGATGGTCGCGGTGGTGACGGTTCTGACGGCTGGGCTGGTATTCTACTTCTTCGCCGCCTCCGACCGCCGCGCCTGGTGGACGCAGGTGGCGATGGCGCTGCTGCTGGCCGGAGCGCTGGGCAACCTCTACGACCGCCTCTTCAGTTGCGTGGCCATCCCCGGCTCGTTCGTCCCGCCGGTGCGATACCACGTGCGCGACTTCATCGACTGCGGCCAACTGGGCTATCCCTACGTCTTCAACATCGCCGACGCGCTGCTGGTAGCCGGCGTGGCGATGCTGATCCTGCACTGGCTCGCCACCGCCCGCAGGGAATCCAAGACGGCAAAGAAGAAGAGTTAAACCCGCAGCACGAAAACGGGGAGAGCGGGATTACACGGATTTAAGAGATTAAGAGGATTAAGAACGGACAGAGACGGGCAAGGCCAAGGGGGTGGCCTGGCGACACGCGTTTTGTTTTGCGCGGGCCTGCCTGCCGGCAGGCAGCCATGGGGCCAATGCGGACAGCGAGATTACAGGATTAAGAGGATGGGGCGAAGGAATTTGTTCTTCGTCCTCGTCGTCCTCGTCGTCGTCCTCGTCGTCGGCTTTTTTCTTTTTTATGCCGCAGCTATGCTCGTACTAATACCATGAAAGTTTTTCTCGCCGGCATCATCCAGGGTTCGCTCGTCGAAGCCGACATCCACTGCCAGGATTGGCGCACGCCCATCAAGCAGGCGCTGGCCCTGCACCTGCCGGCGGCCGAGGTCTACTGCCACTACACGCGGCACCCGCACAGCATCGGCTACGACCTGCCGAACATCCGCCGCACGCTGGCCGAGGGCATCGCCCAGGCCGCCGCCTGCGACCTGCTCATCGCCTACGTGCCCAGCGCCTCGATGGGCACGGCTATCGAGATGCATGCAGCCTCCGCCGGCGGAGCGGTGGTGCTGACGATCACGCCGCTTGTGGCAAACTGGGTCGTTCGGGCCTACAGCGACCGGATCTTCCCCGACGTGGTGTCGTTCGAAGCCTTCCTGCCCACGCCCGAAATGGCCACACTTCTGGAAAGGCGCAACTGATGGCTGGCGGCATCCTCGATATGTCGCGCGACGAGTTTCGCCAGGCCGTAGCCGCGGCCGGCTACCCAGCCTATCGCGCCGACCAACTCGCCGACTGGGTCTTCGCCAAGGGCGTCACAGACCCCGCCGCCATGACCAACCTGCCCAAGGCAAAGAAAGCAGCGACAGACCCCGCTTTTCACACCTTGGGCGTCGAGATCCTCAGCTCGCACGTGGTAGCCGCCGACCGAGACGACGACGGCACAACCAAGCTGCTGATCGAGTTCGCTGACGGGCAGCGCGCCGAGACGGTGCTGATCCCCGAACCCACGCGCGTGACGGCGTGCCTGTCCACGCAGATCGGCTGCGCCATGGGCTGCCGCTTCTGTGCCAGCGGGGCCGCGGGCTTCGTGCGAAATATGACGGCTGCCGAAATCCTCCAGCAAATGCTGCACCTGCGCAGTTCCCAACCAGATCAGCGGCGCATCACTAACGTCGTCTTCATGGGCATGGGCGAACCGCTGGCAAATTATTCCAATACGATCGCGGCCGTGTACGCCCTGATCGACCCCGACCGCTTCGCCCTCTCGGCCCGTTCGATCACGATCTCGACCATCGGCCCGGCGCGCTCCATCCGGCGTCTGGCGGGGGAGAATCTGCCCATCACGCTGGCGATCTCGCTGCACGCCCCGACAGACGAGCTTCGACGCACGCTGATCCCAGCCGCCCGCGAGAGCATCGACGATCTGTTGACCGCGGCTGCGGATTTCTTCGAGTCGCGCAAGCGCGAGGTCACGCTGGAGTACGTGCTGATCGATTCGATCAACGACACGATGCTCTGCGCCGACGCCCTGGCGAACCTGGCCCGGCGCGTGCGGTGCAACGTGAACCTGATCGCCCTTAATCCGACCGAGCATTGCCCGTATAATCGCCCTGACAGCGGCGCGATCCGCAACTTCGCCGCCCGCCTCAAGACTCGCGGCGTCAACGTGCACGTGCGCCAGTCGCGCGGCGCCGGCCAATCCGCCGCCTGCGGACAACTGAGGCTGCGCAAGGAATTGCAGGGTTAAAGACGGTGAGAGCGGGGATGAGAGAGCGGGATTACACGGATTGACGGGATTAAGAGGATTGAGAGACAGAAATGGAGAGCGGGATGACGCGAGTATGAGGGCATGAAGAGGATTCCGAAGTTTTGACACACTGCTCTCCAAATCCTCTTAATCCCCTTAATCCGCGTAATCCCGCACTCCCCGGCCCTCAGAGCAAAGAAGGACGCAATCGCCAAGAGCCAACAACCTGACGCCGCGGCCCCACGCGAGAACTGGAAATCCAGCGACCCCGATGTGCAGTTGATGCTGCGCTATCAGGCCGGCGAGGCCGCGGCTTTCGACGAGCTCATCGCCCGCAATACGCAGCGCGTGCACGCGATCGTCTCGCGGTTCATTCTCGATCCGGTGATGGTCGAGGACCTCACGCAGGAGGTGTTCCTGCGCGTGTTCCGGGCGTCAAAGCGATACAAGCCCACCGCCCGCTTCAGCACGTTCCTGTACCGCGTCGCGGCCAACCTCTCGTTCAACGCCCTGCGTGCCCGCAAGAACTCCCCCACCGTCCCCCTCGACGGCTACAGCACTTCGCAGGACGAGGACTACCAGCGGCAGATCCCCGACTATCGCCAGGAAGCCCCCGGTCACGGACTTTCGCAGCACGAGATGAGCGACCTGCTGGCCAAGGCCGTCAACGACCTGCCCGAGAACCAGCGCATCGCCATCATCCTTAATAAGTACGAAGGCAGCTCCTACCGAGACATCGCCTACGTGCTGAAATGCTCCCCCATGGCTGTCAAAAGCCTCCTGAGCCGAGCGCGAACCACGCTCCGCGACGCGCTGAAAAAGTACATGTCGCATTAGGTCATTCTTCTGGCCAAAGAGAACACGAATGTCACGAATAAGACCGAATGGGGAACAAGAAGTTTTTGTTCTTCAACTCTTGTCTTGTTGTTGACCTGCCCTGCTTCTATTCGTGTCATTCGTGTTCTCTTGGACCCCCAGAAAGACCAAAGCAGTGAACATCTCCGTGCAAGAAAAATCTTTAGAAAAAACGAAATTCGCTAGTCCGCTTTCAAAACTGATTGGTTGAAGTGATAGAGCCGGACGGAGCCGGCCCGAGCCCCTCCGGGCAAATCGCAGTGGGCGGTTCAGGATGGGACTCAACTTTAGCGCAGACGAGACATGAGCGAGCGATTGACACAATTTGAACTTGACCAACTTTCCGCCTGGTGCGACGGCGAACTTGACGCCGCCGCCACGGCCGATATCGAAGCCAAAGTCGCCTCCAGCGCGGCTTGGGCGGCAGCCTATCGTGAAATCGTAGACCTGTCCCGCACGATGGACGCCTGGGCGGTTCGGCCGGCGGCCGGCGACCTGGCGCAGCGAATCATCGCCCGCGTGCATGAAGAACCGGCCGCGCCGCGGCATGTCGTGCTGCGGCTGGTCGGAGTTCTGTCGGGAATGGCGGCCGCGGCGGCCATCGTGCTGGCCATCATCTTCGCCGGTCATCAAGGCCCGCAGCCGGCCGGCACTGACGCGACGGTGGCGGCCAAGAAAGCCGACGAGGCCGTCAAGGCGGACCTGGCCGGCGTGGCCAAGAACGACCAGATGGTCGTCGAAAACCTGGATTTCTTCCAGAATTACAGCGTGGCCACTAACTACGATACTCTCGAGGCCATCGACCGCGTCGAGAACACCGGCGGGGGAATGTAACGATGACGACTCGGACATGGAAAAACTTTCTGGCACTGGTCGCGGCGGGCGCGATTCTTATTTCCGCAGGTGCGGCCGTCGCTGACGACGCCAAGCCCGCGGCCGGGAGCATCGCACGGCAATTGCTGCTCAAGCGGCGGCTGGAAAAGATCGCCGCCGGGACGCTGTCGGCGTCGCTGGAGCACAATCGCCGCCAGTGGGACCAGCTCTCCCCCGAGCAGCGTGACCAGATGCGCCGCACGGCGTTGGCGTTTGAGAACGCCAACCCCGCCGAGCAGAAGCGCCTGCTGGAACGCTACGAGCAGCTCAGCCGCCTGACCCCCCAGAAGCAGCAGGCCTACCGTGAGCGAGCCAAGTGGCTGGAAGTGGTCGTCGCCAGTTTCACGCCCCAGGAACGCGCCCAATTACGGGATCTACCCGCCGACCAGCGAGCCAAGATGCTCCTGGACCGCAAGGCCCAACTCATCCGCGAAGGCAAGCTCAAGGCCGAAGCGCCCGCCACGCAACCGGCGACAAGACCCGTCAATCCGTAGAAGTTGCCGCCACGGAGTCGGAGAAGAAACCGACGACGAGCACGAACTCGCCTGCGCAGAACCGCAATCGCGCGCACGTTAGATGTTAAGCCTCGGCGTGCTCCGCGATCGTTATGACACTGCTACTCCGCCAAACGCGCGGGGCAAGCCCCGCCGCTAAGATGCGCAATTCTCCCCCCATTTCATTCGTGTCATTCGTGACATTCGTGGACGTACTCTTTCCCCATCGGAAGCCTCGCTTTTCTCGATGCCTCTGTGGTAGGCTTTGTTTCTAATCCCAATTGGAAATTGCAAATTGGAAATTGCAGATGCTCCTATAGAATGTCCTGCGTTCGCAAAGGACCCATTGATTGAATGGTGATTCGCAAATCCCGCAGGCTTCGATGCAGGATACCAACCGCACGGTGCCTATCCCTGCCAAGGGCGGGCTGAGGCGGCTGTTTGCTTTCGCCGGGCCGGCGTACATGGTGGCTGTGGGGTACATGGACCCGGGCAACTGGGCCACCGACCTGGCCGGCGGTTCAAATCTGGGCTACACGCTGCTGTGGGTGCTGCTGATGAGCAACGCCATGGCCGTCGTTCTCCAGACGCTCTCGGCGCGGCTGGGGCTGGTGACGGGGCGCGACCTGGCGCAGGCCTGCCGCGACGAATACCGCCCGCTCGTGCGCTACGTGCTGTTCTTCCTGTGCGAGATCGCCATCATCGCCTGCGACCTGGCCGAACTGCTGGGCTCGGCGGTGGGCATCACGCTGCTGTCGGGCGGGCACATCCCGATCCAATTGGCCGTGGTGATCACGGGCCTGGACGTGCTGGTGCTGCTGGCGATCCAGCGCGGCGGCATCCGCAAGATGGAAGGCCTCATCATCGCCCTGATTTCGATCATCGGCATCTGCTTCATCGTCGAGGTGTTCCTCAGCAATCCTCAGTGGCTGGGCAGCGGTGGCGTGGTGAGCGGATTGGTGCCCACCGGAAAGTCCCTGTCGGGGCCGGGGCTCTATATCGCCATCGGCATCCTAGGCGCCACCGTCATGCCGCACAACCTGTACCTGCACTCGGCGCTGGTCCAAAGCCGCGACGTGCGTCGCAGCGTCGCCAGCGTCATCCAGGCCTGCAAGCACAACCTCATCGACTCGGTCTTCGCCATGAACGGGGCATTCCTGATCAACGCGGCGATCCTGATCGTGGCGGCGGCGGTATTCCACACGCGCGGCCACGCCGTGGAGGAACTCGGCCAGGCGCACCAACTGCTGGAGAAACTGCTCGGCAGCACTGTTGCCCCGGTGGCGTTCGCCCTGGCGCTGCTGGCGGCTGGGCAGAGCTCGACGATGACCGGCACGCTGGCCGGGCAGATCACGATGGAAGGCTTCCTGAGCATCCGCATTCGTCCGTGGCTGCGCCGGATCGTGACGCGCGGGCTGGCGATCGTGCCCGCCGTCATCGTCGTGATGATCTCGGGCGAGAAAGGCATCTACTCGCTCCTGATCTTCAGCCAGGTGGTGCTGAGCCTGCAGTTGCCCTTCGCCATCGTGCCGCTGGTGCGATTCACCTCCAGCCGCCGCAAGATGGGCCCCTTCGCTAACCGCCGGTGGCTGATCGTCGTAGCCTGGCTGATCACGGCGATTATCGTCGCCCTGAACGTGCAATTGGTCGGCAGTCAGATTTGGGGCTGGACGCAGGGCGCCGGCGTCGGAGGGTGGATCGGCGCCTCGGCCGGCGGGGCAGCCCTGCTGGGCCTGCTGGGGTTGCTGGCATGGATGATCTTCCGCAGCGAGACGGGCGCGCCTCGCACGGCCCATCCGGTGACGGCGCAGGAAGTGCTCACGGCAGCGGCTGCACTCGACCGGCGCTTCCGCCGCATCGGCGTGGCGCTCGAGGCCAAGAGCCACGACGCCGCTGTCATCGCCCAGGCTGTCGGCCTAGCCAAGGCCCAGCAGTCCGAGCTGGTGCTGATGCACGTGGTCGAGGGCGTCGGCGGTCAGTGGTACGGGCCGCAGACCGGCGACATGGAAAGCCGCCAGGACGAGACATACCTGACGACGCTGGTAGAGAAGCTTCGCGGGGAGCTCGCAGCCGCCGGCGTGGCGGTACACGCCGTGCTGGGTTATGGCGACGTGCCCAAGCAGCTCGTGATGCTCGCCCACCGCGAGGGCGTCGACCTGCTGATCATGGGCTCGCACGGCCACAAGGGACTGGGCGACGTGGTGCACGGTTCGACCATCTCAGCCGTGCGGCACGGCGTGGATGTGCCGATCTTCGCGGTGCGCTAGCCCGGAAGCATTTCCAATTTCCGATTTACAATTTCCAATTTAAGAAACAGGATTTCCGCCCTGTTAGCAGTCAAACGTGCTCGACAGGTTCTTCGCCTCGCAGCCAACGCGGCACGGGAATGTTTTGTTGTTCAATTGGAAATTGGAAATCGGAAATTGGAAATATCCTTCACCACCCCCACCATCGTCGGCGTTTGCGACGCTGGGGGGAAGGCTGGCTCCAGTGCACATAGATGATCTGGGCCAGTTCGTGGTCGACGGTAAACTGGCTGTAGCCGACCTGGAAGACGTAGGACGGAAACCGGCGGATGAGGTGCACGTCGGCGCCGGGCAGGACGCCCATGGCCATGAGTTTCTGCACCTGGCGGTTGTCACGCGTGGTCAGGTAGGCCACGGTGCCGCTCTCGCCGGGTCGACCGTCGCAGAGGGCCCGCACTTCGGCGAAGGTTTCCTCGGCGGCCGCGCGGCAGCAGGCACCTTGCGGGATGGGCTTGCCATGCGGGCAGGTGCGCGGGTGCCCCAGCAGGGCGCAGATGCGGTCGTCCAGTCCGTTGAGCAGCAGGTGCTCAAACCGGCAGGCATCGGCGTCGACGTCGGGGCTGGCCAGCACGTTGCGCAGCAGGCACTCGGCCAGGCGGTGGCGGCGCACGACGTCGCGCCCCGCGGCCTCGCCAGTATCCGTCAGGCGGCACTGCCCATCCGTGCAGACGACATATCCGGCTGCCGTCGCTTCGGCCAGCGCGGGCTCGATCAACGTCGCGGCAGGGTACTCATCCTTCTCGAACTGCCACTCGTAAAGGCTTTCCATCAATTCTTCAACGGACGGCGTGGTCATGACGTTTATTCCATAGTTTTCGCAGCCATTTGACGAGGCGCGGTTCTTCGGGCATTTCGTAGTCACAGTGCGGGCACTTGACCTTGTGGCAGCCGCCCATGACGCTGCAGCGGCCGCAGGCCTTGCGGGCGGATTGTTCGTCGAACTCCTTGCCGCAGAACGAGCAGATCATAGCGTCACCTTCAGCACCGTCAGCAGCGCATTGGCGCTCCAGCCGACGGCCAGGGCCACCACGCAAATGCCGATGGAGGTTGTCAGGGCCATCTTCCAGCCGCGCTCCTTCTTGAGGATCAGCAACTGCGCGATGCACGGGAGGAACAGTGTCAGCGTGATGGCGGCCACCACGAGTTGGCGGCCGCTCATCGCGGCGGTCTTCTGCAGTTCGTAGAGGCCCGCGGCGCCGTAGTCGCGGCGGAAGAAGCCGAACAGGAAGGCTTTTGCCGCGCCGTCGGGCAGGCCGATGGCGCCCACGACCGGCTTGAGGGCGTCCACGGCCAGGTCGAAGACGCCGGTGAGCTTGCCCAGCCAGATCAGCACGCTGGCCAGGATGAACAGCGGGAGCACTTCCTTGAAGTACCAGACCATGCGCGAGTAGGTCTTGACCAGCACATTGCCGACTCGCGGCAGTCGCAGCGGCGGCAGTTCCATGTAGAAGCTCGGTCGCTGGCCCGGCAGCAGCCGCGCGGCCAGGAAGCCCGTCAGCAGGAACACGCCCGTGACGAACGCCGCCCAGACCGCCAGGGCCCAGGGTCGCCCGGCCAGCAGACCCATAATCACGCCAAGCTGCGCCGAGCAGGGGATCGCCAGCGCCAGCAGCAGCGAAGCGATGACCTTCTCGCGCTTGGTCTCGAGCGTGCGGGTTACCATGGTGGCCATGGTGTCGCAGCCGAAGCCCAGGACGATAGGGATGACGGCGCGGCCGTTGAGGCCGATCTTCTTGAACACGCGGTCGATCAGCATCGCCAGACGCGGCAGGTAGCCGCTGTCTTCGAGGATCGAGAAGGCGATGAAGAACGTAGCCACGATCGGCAGCACGATAGCCACCGCGTAGCGGATACCCAGGGTGACGATGCCGTAGTCGCCCACGAACAGGTCTCGCCAGACCGGCCAGGGAAGCAAGGCGTTGACCGCCTGCTCGACGTACGGCGTGACATAGCGGCCGAAGACGGTCTCCTGGATGAAGTCGACCATCGTGCCGGCGCCGAACTTGCCCACGAAGACGTACAGGCCGAAATACAGGACCGCCGCCAGCAACGGCAGGCCCGTCAGCGGGTGCATGCACAGGCGGCTGAGCGTCTCGCGGAACGAGTGACGGCCTCGGGGCGGGAAGCAGACGGCGGCGTCAAGAATGCGGTCGCTGCGGCCTCGAAGGGCCAGCGTGGCGTAGTAGTGCGGCGAATGCTCCAGCAAGGCCCGTGCATCATGCAGGGCCTGGAGGACGGCGTCGGTGTGCTCGGGGCTGCGGCGCCCAAGCACGCGCGAGGCCTCAGCGGGGTCTTCCTGCAACAGCAGCAGCGCCCGCGTGCGACGCGAAATACCGTGGTCGTCGCCCAGCGTCGGCGCGACGGTGTTCACCGCCCGCTCGAGAGCGGCGCCGTAGTCCACAGGCTCGCCGCCTGCGGCTTCGCGCTTCGTCTGCGCCACTGACTCGATCGCCGCAGCCAACTCGGCCATCCCCCCGCCGCTGATGGCGATGGTCTCGACGACCGGGATGCCCAGGATCGTCGAGAGGCGGTCGGCGTCGATGGCGATGCGGAGTTGCCGCGCCTCGTCGGCCATGTTCAGCGCCAGCACCACCGGCAGATTGGCCTCGATCAGTTGCAGCGTCAGCCCCAGCATGCGGCGGATATTCTTGGCGTCAACGACGTGAACGACGGCCGCCGCCCGCTCCGTCAGCACCAGCCGGCAGGCGACGCGCTCCTCGTCGGTGATCGGACAAAGCGAGTAGATCCCCGGCGTGTCGACGACCTCGAAGTGCCGCTGGAGAATGCTCGAACGCCCGCGGCAGATCTCCACCGTCGTACCGGGATAGTTCGACACCGTCACGTACTGCCCCGTCAGGCGATTAAACAAGGCGCTCTTGCCGACGTTGGGGCTGCCCACAATCAATATCTTCCCCAGAGCCTCCCCAGCCGAAGGCATGGTGCCCGCCTTGCGGCCGCGGCCGAACCGCCTGAGCATTCCTTGCATGGACACAGACGTTGTTCCTCTCGAAAGTTCACCTCAATGAACAATCTATCTTATAACAAACACTAGCCGCATCTGGCCAATAATTCCGATAAAAATTTCCAGCCGGCCTGAGCCGCCAGAATTCCAGCGATCGCCCAGAAAGGCCGATCAGAACCTGTTGTGCCTGTTTCTCCTTGTCAAGTCGGGAATGAAAATCGCGCTAGTCAATCCGCCGTTCCTGTTCCCCTGCCGACAGGAGATCGTCCTGTCGCACTGTCTGGGCCTGCGGTACCTCAGCGCCTCGCTCAAGGCCGCCGGTCATTGCGTGCAGTTCATCGACGCCCTCGCCGGCGGGCTCGACCAGGTCGAACCCTTCGCCGGCGGCGTGCTGGCCGGGCTGCCGATCCCGCGGATCGTCGCGCAGATCGACGCTCAGACCGATCTCGTTGCCGTCTCGGTGCCCTTCAGCCAACTCGCCCACGTGGGGCATCGTCTCGTAGCGGCCGTGCGGGCACGCCTGCCGCGGGCGCGAATCATCGTGGGCGGCGTGTATCCTTCCACGCAGCCGGAACTGGCGCTGCAGGCCGGGGCAGACGCCATCGTCGTCGGCGAAGGCGAGGCCGTCATGGCTGAGATCGCCGCCGGCGGCAACCTCGACCGGATCGCCGGCGTCTACACCCACCCCCTGCCGCCGGGGCAGCGATACGCCTCGGCGGCAGCCATTGATGATCTCGACGCCCTGCCGCGCGCGGACGACGAGATTCCGCACATGAGCGCGTACTTTGAGTTGTCACCCCGGGCCGCGCGCGGGCGGCGCGTGGCGTCGATCATCACCTCGCGCGGCTGTCCGTTCGACTGCGAGTTTTGCAGCGTACACCCGGTCTGCGGGCGGCGCTGGCGTGCGATGAGCCCGGCCCGCGTGATTGACGACGTGGACTATCTCATGGCAAGGCACCAGGTGCGCGAGCTGGAGATCGAGGACGACAACTTCACCCTCGACGCCTCTCGGGCCGGTGCGATCCTCGAAGGCTTCGTCGCCCTGGGCCAGCGCCGCGGCCCGCTGGCCTGGCGGGCGCCCAACGGCATCCGCATCGACACGATCGACGCGCCGCTGGCCAAACTCATCGCACGCTCCAACTGCACCTCGTTGACGGTCGCCCTGGAACACGGCGATGCGGAGATGTTGGAGATCATGAACAAGCGGCTCGACCTCGACCGTGCCTACGAGGCCCTGAGCTTGCTGACGGGCGCGGGCGTGCGGCAGATCGTCGTCTTCATTATCGTGGGCTATCCCGGCGAGACGGCCCGGCGTTTCGAGCGGTCGATCGCCTTCCTGCGGCGGCTGCGCAGGCTCAACAAGCGGATCATCCCCTGCGTGAACATCGCCCAGCCGTACCCGGGCACGCGTCTGCTGCAGCGGTGCCTGGCCGAAGGGATCATCGCCTCGGGCGACTTCGCCGACTTCGCGTCCCGCCCGCGTCTGCTGAGCACCAACGCCACGGTCCCGATCGAGACGGCCGATTTTGACGCAGCGGAGGTCTTCCGCCGCCGCCGGCGCATCTGCCGAACCATGCCGGCGCTGTCCTGGCCGCAGCGGGTCGCCAACCGTATTCGCCGCGCAGTTGACCGCGGCGCGACCAGACCCTAGAATAACTCTGGAAGGTGCATCCCGCACAAGACCCTACGCTGAAGGGAGCCCGCCGTGCGACAATCTCCTGCCCGACCCGCTCACAGAGCCTTTACGCTGGTGGAACTGATGGTGGTCATCGGCATCATTGCGGTGCTGGTGGGCATCCTGGTTCCTTCGTTCATCTATGTCCGCCAGCGCGCGATGGTCGCCGGATGCCTGAACCGGCTCAAGGCCGTCGCCGACGGGATCACCAATTACGGCGCCAGCAGGATGTATCTGCCCAACTCCTACAAAGACGGCGCGGCGCCGTGGTACACCGTCTCGCCGCTGGGGCCGCTGTACACCTCCAAGGCCCTGGTCTGCCCCGGCGATTCGTCGCTGCCCAACGTCATGTGCGGCAGTGACGCCGGCGGATCGATTCCCGCCGACGCGGCGCAGTTCCAGTCCAGCTACGCAATGAACTATTGGGTCGATCACAACACGCCCAAGGCCTTCAGCCGCAAGAACGGCCACCCCAAGGAAGGCAACACCATCCTCATTGGCGAGAGCGACTGGGCGTGCTATCGCAACGACGACGATCTGGGGCCCTTGGCCCAGGCCGCCATCTTCCCCACCGGCCGTCACAGCAGCACGCTGAACTTCCTGATGTTCGACCTGTCGGTCCGGTCGGTCACGGCAGCCCCGGTATCGGCGGATTGCGCAGCCCCGGGGCTGGAGGGCGGCGACTGGGGCGCCCATCTGTGCCTCTTCGACGCCGTCGGCATCGCCTGGACCGACGCGCTGAGCCAGTAGCAAGACAGCGTTGATAAGTGCTGGGTGCCTCCGCCGCGACTTCTTCCCCTCCCCCGGTAACTGAGGGGATACGTGAGGTTTTCCATTGTCCTTGTGTACCGGACCGTTCTTTGATACCTTCTTGCCAATGGACGAAGACATAGCGACAGATACGGGCGCGTTTGCCGCCCTGGGGCTCACCGGTCCGCGGCTTCAGGCCTTGCAGCACATGGGCTGGACCACCCCGACGGAAATTCAGGTCAAGCTGATCCCGCAGGCGCTGGCCGGGCATGACATCCTCGGTCAGGCTCAGACCGGAACGGGCAAGACGGCGGCCTTCGGGCTGCCCATCCTGCAGAATCTCCAGAGTGGCAAGGGCGTTCGCTGCCTGATCCTGGCCCCGACGCGCGAGTTGGCGGCGCAGGTGGCCGGCGAGATGCGCCTGCTCGGGCGCTTCAGCGAGCACAAGGTCGCCACCGTCTATGGCGGCGCGCGAATGCGAACGCAGGTGCAGGATATCAAGGCCGGGGCGAGCATCGTCGTCGGCACGCCCGGGCGCGTGATGGACCTGATGCAGCGGCGGCTGCTGAGCCTGGAGCACGTGGCCTTCGTCGTGCTGGACGAAGTCGACCGCATGCTGGACATCGGCTTCCGGGAGGACGTGCGGCACATTCTCTCGCACGCGGCCGGCCAGCGCCAGACGATCTTCGTCTCGGCGACCATCAACGAGGAGATCAACCGCCTGGCCCGCCAATACATGCGCCAGCCGGTCGAGGTGTTCTGCGCCCCGGACAAGCTGACGGTCGACCAGATCGACCAATGCTACGTCAGCGTGGCCCCGCACGACAAGAAGCGCCTGCTGGTGCACCTGCTGCGCAGCGAAAACCCGCACCTGGCCCTGGTGTTCACGCGCACCAAGCGCGACGCGACCCGAATCGCCCACCTGCTGCGCGAAGAGGGCGTCAACGCCCGCGAGATCCACGGCGACCTCGACCAGCGCGAGCGCGACCGCGTGATGAAACGTTTCCGCGAGGGCGATCTGCACGTGCTGGTCGCCACGGACCTGGCCAGCCGCGGCATCGACGTCGACGACATCTCCCACGTGATCAACTACGAGTTGCCCGACGATCCGGAAGTCTACGTCCACCGCGTCGGGCGAACCGCCCGCATGGGCGCCCAGGGCAAGGCCTTCACGTTCGTCACGCCCGACAAGGGCCGCGAGCTGACGCAAATCGAAATTCTTATCAACCGCGAACTGCCCGGCCGCGTCATCGAGGGTTTCAAGCCCTCGGCTGCCCCCGCCGGCGAGCGATCCGCCCCGGCCGGCCCGCGGGCCGTCGCCCTGCGCCGCCCCAATCGCCGCCCCGTGCGGCGCCGGCGCTGATACCCCGCATGGGGGAGGGAGAATCGGTTATTTGACCGGCTCCCTCGCGATGCTCCCCTATCGCCAATCCGGAATCGCTCAAGCCTTTCCCCCCTGCCTTGCCGATAGCAGGGATTGTGCGCGGCGCGTCTGGCCGCCTGCGCTTTAACTTTGGGAGTGCGACGATGACAAGCTTCGTGAAGAAACTGTGCGTAATCGGTGCCGTCATTTGCCTCGTTGGCTGCGAGGAACAGAAAAGCATTGCCCCGCCGCTCGCCAAGGCGCCTGAAACGTCGGTACAGACTGCGGCCCCGACGAACGTCGCGACGACGGGCACCAAGAGCGGCATTTTCGGCCATGACGTGGACCCGACGGCCCAGGTGGTCTATCTCATCGACCGCAGCGGCTCGATGAGCGATTCCCTGGCGATGATCGAGCGGGAGTTGGTGGCCTCGTTCGGCTGCCTCAGGAGCGGCCAGGAGTTCCACATCATCTTCTACAACGGTCAACCGCACGAGAACCCCGCTGCCCGACTGATTCCGGCGACCGACGCAAACAAGTACCAGGCCTACAAGTACGTGCAGGCCGTCAAGGCCCACGGCCTGAGCAACCCCGTGCCGGCGATGGAGCGGACCTTCCAGGTGCTCCGCCAGGGCAGCGCCGAGCGCCCGCGCGTGATCCACTTCCTCAGCGACGGGGCGTTTCCGGATAACGACGAACTGCTCGCGACCGTCCGCCGCCTCAACCAGGACAAGAGCGTGCGCATCCACACCTATCTCTGCGGCCAAAGCACCCCGCTGTCCATGGCCGTCATGAAGCGCATCGCGGCAGAGAATAACGGGCGCTACGCCTACCTGACCAGCGAGTAAACTTTGCCTCAGGATCTACCGCAGAGATCGCGGAGAACACAGAAGATACGGAGAGACGGGGAAAGCTCAACCGAGTTTTCCCCGTCCTTCTTTTGATCTGTGCACTTGCCATGTTAGCGGCGGCGCTTGCTCCGCGCGGTTGTTTCCCTGTACATCTGCAGCGGTCCTGGTGCCAAGAAACCGCGCGGGGCAAGCCCCGCCGCTAACTTGTCCGATCTATATTGACCTCCCGGCGACGCGACTGTCCAATTGCTTTTGGATGCGGAACATCGCCATGAAAATTGCGCTCGTTGAGATTTTGGCGGCGACGGCGGCGATCCTTATGATCGGCCGGCCTGGAGGTTCTTTGATGGCCGCGGATGCAAAGACAATTCGCCCGCTGCGCGTGCTGTTCGTGGGCAACAGCTACATCTTCGTCAACGATCTGCCGGCGATGATCAAGGCCCTGGCGGCGGGCAGGCAGTCGCGGCCGCTGGAGTACGTCATCAACGCCCCCGGCGGCTGCACGCTGCAGCGGCACTGGGAGAGCACCGGCGTGCGAAAGCAGATCGCCCAAGGCCGGTGGGACTTCGTCGTTCTTCAGGAACAAAGCCAGATGCCTTTCGTGCGGACGGAGGTCTTTCAAAAGTTCGCCGCGCTGCTGGCCAAAGATGTCTCCGCCGCCGGGGCCACGCCGCTGTTCTACCAGACCTGGGCTCGCAAGAACGCCCCGCAGACGCAGGAGGCCCTGACGCGCGAGTACACGGCCGCGGCGGCGTCGGCCGGGGCGGCGATGGCCGCGGTCGGCGAGGCGTTTGCCACCTGTCGCAGCCGGCATCCGGACATCGAGCTCTTCCAGGGCGACGGCAGCCATCCCACCGTCGCGGGCACGTACTTGGCCGCATGCGTTTTCTACCGGATGCTGTACAATGCCGATCCGCGAGGCCTGCCCGCAAGGCTCAGCAGCGCCGGCAAGAGCGTGGCGAACCTGGGCCAGCCTCAGGCCCAGGCCCTGCAAGCGGTAGCGTGGCAGGCAACCCACCAGACGAAATCGTCGGTGATACAGCCGACGAAGGAGAAATGATGAGCAACCCGCAGAGTCCCCCGCTGACGTTGATGTGCCCGGACCCGAAGATCCACGCCGACGAAATCTACGACCTGACCGGCAAGGTCTTCTCCGGCGGCAACGAATATTACTGGTGGCAGAAATACTGCCGTGAGTATTACTTCGGCAACAGCCATTACGACTGGTCGGCCTCGACGATCGGCCTGATGGACGGGCACATCGTCACGCACTGGGGCGTGTGGGACTACGCCATGCGCGTCGGCACGGCGAGGGTGAAATGCGGCGGCATCGGGGCGGTGGCCACCGACGGGCGGTATCGCAACCGCGGTCTTATGACGTTCACCGGCAATGACAACATGACCCGGATGCGCGCGTGCGGATATGACATCTCGGTGCTCTTCGGCAAGCACGACTTCTATCATCGCTACGGGTACGTGCGGTCATGGGCGGGGATGCACTGGTCGATCGGCGTTGCGGAGCTGCCCGCAGAGAAGCCCCAGGCCAAGCCGGTGCTGCTGGAGAGCCCGCCGCGGGGCGCGTTCGACCGGCTCTACAACCGCTGCCACGCCCGCCTGACGGGCACCGCCGTGCGCCCGACGTACCGCGGGTCGATGCTCATGTGGGGCAACAAGCACTTCGCCTGGCCTGCCCGCGGGCATTCCGCCGGAAAAGACGCCGGGCTCGACGGCTACATCATCTGCTCCTTCGGCGGCCTGGACGTTAACGTGATCGAGTTCGCCGGCCAGACGGATCAGGTGCTGCGGGCCCTGCGGGTGCTGGCCGACAAGAACGGCTGCAAGAAGATCAACTTCATGTGCCTGCACCACGACAGCGACCTGTGCCGCCGCATCCGCCGCCTCTCGTGCAGTTGCTCGACCAACTACATCCGCAACGGCGGCGAGATGGTCGCGATGATCAATCTGCCGACGACCATGGCCAAGATGACCGGCGAGCTGTCGCGGCGGCTGAAGAACTCCGAACTGGCCGCCTGGCGAGGCGACCTGCTTATCGAAGACCAGACCGGCCAGGCGCTGTTGAAGATCGACCGCGGCCACGTGAGCGTCTCAAAACCGGCCGCCAGCAAGAATGCCATTCGCGGCGGTATGCACGTGGTGCAGCTTGTCATCGGAACGCAGGACCCGTTCGAGACGGTCGAGGCCGCCGGCATCAAGCTCAGCGGCCAGGCTAAGCGCCTCCTGCCGACACTCTTCCCAGACCAGCACCCCACCCTCAGCCAGCGGGACCATTTTTGACTGATAGCTGTTGGCTGTCAGCGATCAGCGATGGTAATTGGCTTCTGACCTGAAAGCTGAGAGATGAAAGCTGATCGCTTCTTCAATAATGCACGCACATCAGATACAGCCCGTCGGGCGGGGCGGTCGGGCCGGCGTCACGGCGGTCGCATGAGGCCAGAACCTTGTCCACCTGCCCGGGGGCCCAGTGGCCGCGGCCGATCTCGATGAGCGTCCCGACGATGTTGCGGACCATATTGTAGAGGAACCCGTCCCCCTGCACCGTCACGACGACCTGAGCGCCATCCTCGGCCACTTCGCAGCGGCTGACCGTTCGCACGGTCGTCTGCCGCTCCTCGGCCGAGGACGCGAAGCCCAGAAAGTCGTGCCGGCCGACGATGCGAATGGCGCCCTCACGCATGGCCTCGACATCGAGCGGTCGCCAGTAGTGGTACACCAGGGCGCACAATTCCACCGGCCGCACCGGCGCGACGTGGATGCGATATCGGTACGTCTTGCCCACGGCGCTGCGAGAGGCGTGGAAGCCTTCCGGCACTTCGGCGGCGCTGCGCACGGCGATGTCGCGCGGGAGGCGCGAGTTCATCGCCCGTCGCAGCCCCACTACCGGCACAGCCGCATTGGTCGTGTAGAAGTTGGCCACCTGTCCCATCGCGTGCACGCCCGCGTCGGTGCGCCCCGCCCCCATGGCGTTGACATGATGGCCGACAATCCGCCCGGCGGCCTCCTCGACGCGCTGCTGGACAGTGTCCAGCCCCTGCGCCTGCCGCTGCCAGCCATGGTAGGCCGCGCCGTTGTAGGCGATCACCAGCTTGATATTGCGCCGAGGCGCTTCGTCGCTCATGGCCGTCATTGTGCCACGTTCTCAGCGTCCTGTGCCAGGTGCCACAGGCTGGAAAGCCTGTGCAACCAAGAAATCGGCGATTCTGCTCAGGCGTTGGCCTTGGCGCAGGCGATTGTGTTGCGCAGGAGGATCGCCACGGTCACCGGCCCCACGCCGCCGGGCACCGGCGTGATCGCGCCGACTTTTTCCTTGGCCGATTCAAAATCAACGTCGCCCACCGTGATCATCGCCGGCTTGCCCTTGTCGTTGAGGACCGGGTTGCCGTCAGCGTCCAGCGCCTTGGGAATGCGGTTGATCGCCACGTCGATGACGATGGCGCCTTCTTTGAGCATGTCACCCTTGATGAGGCCCTTGAGGTCCGGCAGGGGCGGGTTCTCGCCGGCTTTCTTCTTGCGGCTGTAGGCGTTCCAGCGAACCTGCGGCACGCCGGTGGCCACGAAGACCACGTCCGCCCGGCGCGTGTGGAATGCCAGGTCTTTCGTCGCCACGTGGCAGACGGTGACGGTGGGGCTTTCGCTGAGGCTCTGCAGCAGGATCGCCGCGATGGGCTTGCCGACAATCTCGCTGTGTCCGACGACGACCACTTCCAGCCCGGCCAGGTTGCCCGCGGTGGCCTTGAGCAGCTCGACCGCCGCCGCGGCCGTGCACGGCGAGACGATCCCGCCGCCGTAGAAGAGCTTGCCCATATTGGCCGGTCCCATGCCCTCGACGTCCTTGGACGGCGCTATCGTCTGCTGCACCAGGCGGGCGTCGATCTGCTTGGGGAAGGGCATCAGCAGCAGCAGGCCGCTGATCGAGCGGTCGGCGTTGATCTGCTGCACGCGGGCCAGCGCGTCGGCCTGCGAGATGTTCTCGGGCAGTTCGATCAGCTCGTAGTCGATCCCGGCGGCGGCACACTGCTGAGCCTGGCTCTTGGCGTACATCTTGCTCGGGGCGCTGTCGCCGATAAGAAGGGCGGCCAGCTTGGGCTTGTTGCCAGCCGCGGCCAGCGCCTGGGCGTCGGCGGCGACTTGCTCGAGCATCTTCGCGGCCAGGGGTTCTCCGTCAATAATCTTCGCGGGCATGTCAGTCCTCTTTTCCTTCGCTGAGTATCTTCCGCAAGGCGTCGGCCTTTGCGGCGTCTATCGATCCCTTCTTCAGGGCCAGTTCAATCGTTTTAAGTCCCGCCGCGCGGTACAACGCGGCGGTTCGTCCCCTCAGCGCCGCCATGTGCCGCCCGACGGTCGCCGTATCGCCGCGGACGATCGGTCCCGTCAGCGCCCCAGCCGGACCGAGCATGGCATTGTTGTCCAGCGTCGAACACACCAGCGGCAGCAGGGCCTTTTTGGCGAGCTCTCGCTCAATGCCGGCCTCGCCCATCAGCTCCAGCCCGCACTCCAGCAGCGTCGTCAGATAGTTGCAGGCCATGACGGCTGCGGCATGGTATAGCGCCTTGCCCCCGCTGTCCATGACAACCGCCCGCGCGCCGATGCGGGCCGCAAATGCCTTGAGCGACTCGACAGCCAGAGCGTCCCCCTCGCAGAAACAGTACGATCCCGGAATGGCCGCAATAGCCGCCTCGACTGTCGGAAACGTCTGCAGCGGGTGCATCGACCCGATATGGCAACCGCATTCTTCCCTCGCGGCAGCGAGAATCTCGCTGCTCAGTGCCCCGCTGCAATGCGCCACGACGCTGCCGCGTTTGAACGCCTTCGCTCGCGAAAGCTGCGAGCAGACCGATTCAATCACGTCATCGCCGACCGTCAGCAGGACGAGTTCCGCCGGCGAGGGCGTCTGGCCTCGCCGGACCAGCGCCGCGCGCAAACCTACTTTGCCCGCCAGCGCCGCCATCGCCGTGCCGACGTTGCCAGGACCGATGATCGCGATGTCACAGAGGTCTGCCATGTATCGTCCAGTATCGCCGGTGGTGCGCAGGGGTCAAGGGCCGGCATGGGAAGTCCTACTTCTTCAGGGCTCTGCTCAAGGCTTCGATTCGCTCGGTATTGGGTTTGCCCTCGCTCGTCCATGTCGGACAGAGCCACCCGCCCTCGTCGTGTTCGTTCCACGCGTAGACAATGACCGCTTGGGCTGGGCAAATCGCCTTGTTGACGCGAACCAGCGCGATCGCACGCTGCAGGTGCGATACGATCTCTTCCGGTGTGCCTGCGGCCGGGAAGACCTTCTGGTTCACATAGTTCTGCCCCTTCTCCCACGACGGCACGCGGTTCTCCTGGCGCGGCCTCTTGTCCCACCCCGTCGTCACTAGCGGCACGTATGGAACCTTTGCGACCATGGCCGCCCGCCATTGCCCCTTCTCGACGACCTGGCAGAGATCCGCGAAAGTTGCCTTGTCGCTGGGACAAGCATATGCCGAGACGGCGTCGAATCCCTTGGCCGATGCCTTGAAGTAATCAGACGGCGGATGCCATCCCATGTAGATGCAATATGGATTGAGCCCCTCCTGCCGAGCCGCGCGGAGGAAGTCGGCAAATCGCTTACTGTGCAGTCCGCCCAGAAAAGCTTGGTCAAAGGCATACACCAGCGGCCGCCCGCCCAGCACCGTCTGATAGCCCTTCTCCTTGAGCAGAGCTACCGCGCGCCAGCGCTCTGTAGGCCAATCCTTTTCCGCAACGCCGAAGGAATTATGGAGGATGGCGCAGAAGTTGATTCGGCCGCGCTCCTTGCTCTTGAGGTAATTCGCCAGCGACACGCTCATTGAGCTGTGTTTGGGATACAGCAGGAAGGCCCAGTAGTCCAGGCCGGCCTTGGCGGCAAAAGCGATCTCCTGGTCCATGATCGCCTGACCGCCACCGTCGATGTGCACGCGCCCATCGGCGGCGACGCTGGCGAACCATGGCAGGCGGTGGTGAAATTGCCGAGGGCCCAGCGTCCGCTCAACCTGCGCGGTGACATCGCCGCCCGTCCATGCGTCCCAGCGAATCGCCCCGACAATGGGCCGAGCCTCTTGTCCATCGCTCGCCAGCGCCAGTATGGGAACCACAGCCACAGCAGCGACCCAAAGATTGCCAAGTCTCAACATGAGGATTCAGTATCACCGCAAGGGCTGTGGCGTCAAGCTAGAAGAATTGCTGGAATGCGCGCCCAGCGTCTTACTTCGCCGCCAGGGGGTGCGCCTTGTCGTAGACTTCCTTCAGGCGGGTCGTCGTCAGGTGGGTGTAGATCTGCGTGGTCGAGAGGCTCGCGTGGCCGAGCAACTCCTGCACGCAGCGCAGGTCCGCCCCGGCGTTGAGCATGTGCGTGGCGAAGCTGTGCCGCAAGGCGTGGGGACTGATGCTCAGCGGGATGCCCGCGATCAGCAGGTACTTGTCCAGCTTGCGCCGCACCGAGCGGTCCGTCAGGCGCTGGCCGCTGCGGTTCACAAACAGCGGGCCGAAGTCGGCGCGGCCGAACTCGCCGGTGCGGGCCTTGAGCCAGGCGGCGATGGCCTCGACGGCCTTGCTGCCCAGCGGCACGAGGCGCTCCTTCTTGCCCTTGCCGTGGCGGATGCGCACGGCCTCGGAGAACTCGTCGAGGTCTTCGATGTTCAGTCCGCACAGCTCGCTGATTCGCAGGCCCGAGGAGTAGATCGTCTCGAGAATCGCCCGGTCGCGGGCGCCCAGGAAGGTGTGCGTGTCGGGGGCTTCCAGCAGGGCGTTGATCTGCTGCACGTCGAGGCACTTGGGCAGGCGCTTGTCCTGGCGCGGCGTGCGCACGATGCTCACCGGTGAGGCCTGCAACTGCCCGCCCCTCACGAGATACTTGTAAAAGCTCCGCAGCGACGCCAGCTTGCGGGCGGTGGTGGCCTTGGAGTACTGGCTGCTGCGAAGCATCGCCAAGTACGCCCGCACGGTCACCGGCGTCACGTCGAGCAACTGATCGGCCATCCCCTCCAGGGGCACGTCCTGCGGCACGGGCAAGTCCTCAGATGTCAGCACGAGCCCCGCCTCGCCGCCGGCGCGGGCTGATAGGAAGCAGCAGAACTGTGTCACGTCGGCCAGGTACGAGCGGACGGTGTGCTCGGAGAAGTTACGCTGCTTGGCGATGTAATCGAGGAACTGCTGAATGATGGGTAGATCGTGCATCGGGCCTTCCATGGCCGGCCGCGCGTGCGGCTACGGTTCGGTCTGCAGGATAGCCGCAGCGGCGGCCAGGTCGACCACGCCCTGGGCCACCTGGAAACTTAGCGAGGCGGCGTCCATCCAGTCGAGGTTGCACTGCTCGTCGTCAGCCAGGCGCATCAGTTCGTCGATGATCTGGTTCTCGCTGCCGGGGGCGTACGTGAAGAGGTACGTGTGGCCGTCTTTCTCCAGAGTGATCGTGCGCTTGACCGACATCGCCAGGCTCCTCAAAAAAGCGGCCGCGGTTTCTCGTGTCGCGGGCGTATCGCCCGCGCGTGCCGAGGGCATCCTGCCCTCGCTATGGCAGTCTTGAGTCCGCGGGCGAGACGCCCGCCGGACTCGCAGACAGGATGTCCGCGACACGAACAGCCATGCCGCATGTAGGAGTTATCGGACGAAAATCGTCGCACCTGCAGTTTTACTCGCATTGCATGGGCGTCTTGCCCATGAGTCGCATGGCCGTCTCGGCCGTGCAGGAATGGGCAACGGCCAAGATGGCCGTTGGACTCACGGGCGAGACGACCGTGCGACGGTACGGGGGGCGTGCTATACTCTTATCGTGGATGACCTGAGCGACCATGACGACCTGATTCCCGAGCCAGCCCCCGCGCCCGAACCGCCGGCTGACGTCCCTGCCCGTGCGGCCGAGGCGGCGGCGTACGAGAAGCCCGCGCGTCCGCTGGCGCGGATGGACGACGCCGTCGTGCCCGTCGATGCTGACGACGGCGGCCCGAGGATGAGCCTGGGCGATCACCTCGAAGAGCTGCGCCGCCGCCTGATCTGGGCGATGGTCGGCCTGGCGGTGGCGATGGGCTTTACGCTCTGGTGGGGCAACTGGCTGCTGGCGTTCCTGCGAAGGCCTTTCACTGCGATCATGCAGTCGCTGAACAAGCCCGCCGAGTTTGTCGCGTTCACCCTTGTTGAGCCGGTTTCCATCTACTTCCAGGTGTGCCTGGTGGCCGGCTTGGTGCTCGCGGCGCCGTGGATATGCTGGCAGCTCTGGAAGTTCATCGCCGCCGGGCTGTACAAGCGTGAGCGGCGGTACGTGTATTTCTCGGTCCCGTTCTCGGCCGCCCTGTTTATCACGGGCGCCCTGTTCTTCATGTTCGTCATGGCCGAGCCGATGTACCGGTTCCTGATCTGGTTTGGCGACCAGATCAACGTCAGGATGATGCTCCGTCTGGACGACTACATCGACTTCGTGACATGGACGATGGTGCTGTTCGGCCTGTGCTTCCAATTGCCCCTGGCCGTGCTGGTGCTGGCCAAGGTCGGCCTCGTGAGCGTCAAAGGCCTCAACAAATACCGCCGCCACGTGGTGGTAGCCGTGCTGCTCGTGGCCGCCGTCGTGACGCCATCCCCCAGCCCCATCGACCAGCTAATGCTGGCCATCCCCATGCAGCTTCTCTACGAACTAGGCGTGCTGCTGGCGTGGCTGCTGGTGGAACGAAAGAAGCGGCGGGAAGAGGTGGAGTTGGGATAGTGCAATACCCAAAAGACAGAGGTAGTCATGTTCGGAAGAGGAAGACAGAGGCCGAAAGTCGGTGATCTCGGGCCCGATCGCCGGATCTTCAAGGGACCAAAGAATAGGCGCGCCTTCTTCAAGTATCTGCATCAATTGCTTCCGGAAGGCTCGGTCATCTTTATTGAGGGCACTCGAATCGCAGAAGATGTTCGTATCGTCTTACAGGCCTTGCAGCCCGTGGATGTCCCTGAGGTGCGGAGGTGTACTCTTTGGCCCAAGCCTTACACGTTTCATCTGCCCGCAACCGCAGAGAACCTTCAGGAGTTGGTTCGCCTGCTGAAGTCGCATGCCATATGGGAAGTGCTCGACCATATAAAGGCGTACACGGATCAAACAATGCTTCTCAGTTGGCATGATCTCGCGTGCGACGATACACCTGTTAAGGTGTCCGGTCAAATTGATGAGGCAAAGATCAGGAGCTTCTTCAGTAACTTGGGCTGCAATGTTGAAAGAGCGGGCGTATCAACAACCAAAGCATGACCAGCTTTTTGCCCGGTTCCCTACTTGACCGGCGGTTCGGATTTGTGCTCGGGTTCTTTCGTCTGGGGGGTGGTGGTGTCGTCGAGGGAGTTCTTGACGCCGTTCATTTCGTCTTTGAAAAGTCGCAGACCGCGGCCGAGGCCCCGGGCGAGTTCGGGCAGCTTCTTACCGCCGAACAGCAGCAGCGCCACGACCAGAATTAGAATGATCTCGGGGGTGCCCAGACCCAGCGCAAGGATGGTGTTCATCATAAGTCCTCTTCTGATAGTACACCTAGTGTAGTCTATCGGCGGCGGGGAAACAAATGCCGTTAGTTATTATACACGCACGCCCGTGAAGAGGAGAGTTCTCGGTGCTCATTAGCGGCGGGGCAAGCCCCGCCGCCAACTTCGCTCTCTTCACAGCGCCGCTTTGATGGTCATCATCTCACCGCTGCGGCGGCGGAGGGAGATTGTCACTGTCTTGCCGGGCGGGGCGGCTTTGGTCAGCGCGGTCAGCGAGTTGACCGGCTTGCCGCTGATCTTGAGGATCACATCCATCGGGGCAAATCCCGCCTTGGCGGCCGCGCTGTCCTCTGGCACTTTCGTCAGCGCCACGCCGATTTCTTCGCTGCGGCCCAGCGACGAGAGGATCTCGTAGCCCTTGACCGGCCGGGCCGTGGCGCCCATCCAGGCGAGGGTTTCGGGTTCCTCGTCGGCCCCGGCCCTGGCAGGCGCGGGCAGCCTGGGCGTGGAGGCCTGGGCTTTCAGCGCGGGGCTAACGACGCCGAACTGGTCCATCGGGAAGTTCTTGAACCCCAGCTTCATCGCCGGCGAGCCTTCCTTCACGCGGTAGTCGCCGGAGGCGGGGTCGACGAACATCGCATCGCCGGTCAGCGAGTTCTTGTCGCGCCCCGAGCCAGTTTTGGTCCAGGGCGTGGGCTTCTTGCGGGGGGCGTGCAGGAGATTGTTGTCGACTTCCTTGCCCCAGGGGGCGGCCACGTGGATGGGCTTGTATGGCGCGAAGACGATGTTGCGGCGGAACACGTCGCCGCTGTTGGCGAACCAGACGTGCGGGTGGAAGGAGTTGTCGACCATGATGTTGTTCTCGGCCGTGCGGTAATAGCCCTCTCGCAGCTTGAGCCCGCCGTGAAGGCAGAGGTTGTTGTAGATGTGGTAATTCGACGAGCCGTCGTCGAGGTCGATATCCCATCCGTGGTCGCAGCGGAAGCGGTTGTTGCGGATGATGGTGGTCTTGCGCGCGTCCCAGAGCGACATCTCGGCCGGGCCCTTGGGCCAGAAGCGGTCGCGCCCCCAGGAATTGAACGAGCCATGATCGCCGGTTTCCAGCACCGTGTCGAAGACGTCGTTGAACTCCAGCACGTGCCCGCCCCAGCAGCCATCGCCGATGTTGATGCCCGCCCGCGGGATGCGATAGATGCTGTTGTGGGAGACGGTGATCTCCTCGGCCATGGCGATCTGAACGCCGGCGACCTGCTTCTCGAACACGCCGATGTCGTGGATGAGATTGTCGTGCGCGCGGCACTGCGCGGGGTACAGGTCCGCTTTGGGGCCGGGCATACGGTCCATTCGCGGCGCGGCGGCGTGGTCGAAGTTGTATTCGGCTTCGCGCACGGCCTTGGGGCTGCCGACGAAGCAGATCGCGCTGGCGCCGGCGGCGAAGATGTGACAGCCGGAGGCTTCGAATCGCAGGTTGTGCTTGTTGACGAAGATCGCGTTGCTGCCGACGCTGTCGAAGGTGCAATTGCGGATCGCGCAGTCGTGCGTGTTCTCGGCCAGCACGGCCCCGCAGCGGTAGATCGTCCAGTCGCTGCGCAGCAGGGGTTCGCGGGTCTTCATGAACGTGCGTGCGGCGTGCGTGAACGTCAGGCCTTCAAAGCTAATGAACTCGACGGGCTTTTCGCTCGAGCCTGCCAGTTCGACGAGCGTCTCGAGCACCGGGGCCTCGACGACGGCGCCATCCAGGTCGAGCGGTTTGCCCGCGCGCAGGGGCGGCATGAGGTACAGCGTGCCGCTTTTGCGGTCGAGGTACCACTCGCCCGGCGCGTCGAGCTCTTCGAGCACATTCTCGACAAAGCGGTACAGCTCGTGCGGCGGCGTGATGCGGTTGTTCTGCCAGCCGCCTTCGAGCACGGCCTGCCCGTCCTTCACGCCGGTGATGACATAGTGCTGGCTGCCCCAGAGGTGCCGCTGCAGGGCGTGCATATAGCCGCCGGCCGGGTCGCGCCAGGTCTTCACACGCTCGGGGCCGACGGCGTCGGCCGAGTGGCCGCCCCAGTTGCCGCCCTTGGGATCATAGTTGGGGTAGCGAGCCAGAATCTGCCGCTTGCCATTGACGAACAGCTCTTCAAACGGCCAGGCGCCGTCTTTGGCCGCGGGCACAGCGGCCTTAAAGATCCCGTTCTTCCAGGGCTTCCACGCAAGCTCCAGCCGCCGCCCGCCGCTGATGACGACCTTCGCGCCCTCGGCCGCGCGATAGACCACCGGCGAATCTTTGCTGCCGGAGTCAGCCGCCGTCAGCTTGAACGTCTGCGGCAGGTAATACGTGCCGGCCAGCAGGCTGACAGTGATCGGCTGGGGCGCCTTTCGCTTGATGGAGCGGACCATCGCCCGCGCCTTGTCCAGCGTCGCCAGAGGTTTCTCCCGGGAGCCGGGATTGGAATCATCGCCGCGCGTGGAAACGAAGAGTTCTTGTGCCATGGCCGAGGAAGATAGCAGAAGCAGGCCCGCGATTGCCAACGCAATTCGGAGCATCATGCTCTCCTTTCGCCTATGTTCAACCCGCGCCCCTGCGCCGTGTGGCGTTTGGATTATGAGCCGCCGAGGGAGCGGAGGGAACAAAGGAGACAGGAAATGCCAGACAGTGTCCGGCAAATTCGGCAGACACTGTCTGCCGAATCTTCAAGGGGCGCATTGCGACAGCGGATCTTGCAGACATTGTCTGCAAAATCCCAGACGATTGTTGGTTCCGCTTGTCCGGTCGTAGTAGACTCAATGGTGGAACAGTCTAAGGGATACCAGCGTGGACAAACCAGATGATCAGGAATCGCGATTCCTTCGATTTGCAGAATCATTTCGATCTTCTTCGTCCCGGCTTCGAGACATCGACGACGACCGGCTCAAAGAAATCATGAGGGCGCTCTGTCCAGTCTGTGACGCCGTTTTTGTCTTTGTGCCGGATAGGGATGGCTCCGCCGTTTGCACGTATTGTCAAAATACGATCTACAGTGAGTGCTTCGACCCGAATGGCCATCAGGACAGCGAAATACTCCCGGATGTTCCCACGGCTGCCATCCTTGGAGTACTCACCAAATTCTGGTATCCCCAGGGGACGCAGCTTTGCATGGTATGCGGAGAGATATACCCTGTCGGTTATTCCGCTTGTCCCAGCTTGGTTTTGCAGGCCCTGAAGATATTGACCGGGGATAAGAACTTAAAGCACCAGGAGGCGGCCCGGCAGTTTCTCAAGCGGCACCTGCCGGTTCTAGAGAACTGCCTGCTTCATCGCTTCAAGCGTGGGTTGCACAGGAAGACCGACAAGATGTACGAACACGCTGCACGTGAACTGGGCATTCAACTCAAAGACCAGTTGTGATTCTGGAGATCTTCAAGGATAGGTTTTTCTCGTCCTGCGGAGGACAGTATGGGGTTTCACTTGCTGTAATTCTGATCACTCAAGAGGTTTGGACGATGACGAATAAGACAACGCGTATCTGGACAGGGCTTCTGGCTGTTGCGGCTGGCTGCATGATTGCGACGACGGCCGGGGCCGGGGAGATCTGCGTCAGCACCAAGGGCGCCGATACGGCGGCGGGCACCAAGGCAGCGCCGTTTGCCACCTTGGCCCGCGCGCAGCAGGAGGTCCGCAAACTCATCGCTACCGGGCTGAAGGAAGACGTCACCGTCCTGATCGCTCCGGGTGTGTATGAACTTGCGGCGCCGCTGATGCTGGGGGCGGAAGATTCCGGCACGGCTGAGCATAGCGTGACCTACGCCGCCGATGGCGGGGCGGTGGTGATCAGCGGCGGGCGGCATGTCGGGCCCTTCAAGGCCGACGGCAAGATATGGACCGCCGACGTGCCTGCCGCGCGAGGGAGCAAATGGTATTTTCGCCAGCTCTTCGTCGACGGTCGCCGGGCCGTTCGCGCCCGCTCGGGCCAGACCAACATCAAAAAGGCGATCCTCCCGCGCAGCCTCAGCAGCTACCGCATCTGGTTCAACGGCGGGGTGGCGGATTGGAAGAACGTCTCTGATGTTGAACTGGTGTTCTTCGGCCACTGGGACGTCGGGCGAAAGCGCCTGGAGGCGGCGTCTGCGGGCGGGCAGATGGTCTCACTGGCCGGGCCTCACTTTCCGGCCTTGGAGCAGAACGCGGCCGTGCCGACGTTGCGGGCGTACTTCGAGAACGCCCGCGAGCTGCTGGACGAACCGGGCGAGTGGTACCTCGACCGCACCAGCGGGCAGTTGAGCTACATGCCTCTGCCGGGCCAGGTCCCAGGGTCAGCCCAGGCCGTTGCACCCGTGCTGGACCGGCTGGTAGAGATTGCGGGCATGCCGGGCGACCCCGTGCGCAACGTACACTTCCGCGGCCTGTCGTTCCAGCACGCCGATTGGGCGCCGCCGGCGTTCGGCTACCATGGCTTCCAGGCTGGGCGCTACATCGCCCAGCGCGACGCCAAGCAGCATCCGTATCCGGGCATCGAGGCAGCCCTGCGTTGGCGGGGCGCAGAGGGCTGCAGCCTCAAGCAGTGCAGCGTGAGCTTCGTCGGCGGGGCCGGGGTGGACCTCGGCGAGCGGTGCCGCGGGAATGTGATCGAGGGCTGCAAGTTCCAGGACATCGGTGGCGGCGCCGTCTGCATAGGCTCGGCCGTCAGCGACGAGACGACGGTGGCGACGGGCAATCGCGTCGAGGGCAACCTCGTGGAGCGCTGCGCCTTGGACTACCAAGGGGCGGTGGGCATCTGGGCGGGGTTCAGCCGCGGGACGGTGATCCGTCACAACGAGGTGCGCGACCTGCCCTACAGCGGCATCTCGGTCGGCTGGCAGTGGGGTGACACCCCGACCGTCTGCCGCGACAACGCCATCGAGTTCAACCTCGTGCATCACGTGATGAACATGCTCGGCGACGGCGGGGGCATCTACACGCTGGGCGCTCAGCCGAACTCGACGATCCGCGGCAACGTGATCCGCGACGTGCCTCGCAGCCCGTATCCGCGCGGGTACGCCAACTTCGGCCTGTACCTCGACCAGGGTTCCAAGGGTTTCAACGTGGCGGACAATCTGGTCTTCAACATCGCCCAGGGTCCGCTGCGGATGAACCGTATCCCCAAGGAGAACCAGACCTGGGGCGAGAACGTCTTCGAGAATGGCCCCGCGCCCGACACCGCGGCCGCCAAGGCCATCCTGAAGAAGGCCGGACGGACGACCGCTGACTGATGAAGCTCAATAATCCCGCTGTCGTCGGCCATCGCAGCCTACGATGATTCAGAAGGGGTTTTTACACACGGTTTATTTGGAGGGAGTCTCGTGAGGCATCTGAGAGTCTATCTTGCGGCAATCAGCGGGTTGGCGTTGCTGGCGCTGGTTGTCGGGAATAGTTACGCGTTGGATATTCACCTGGGGCGGCATGGAGACCGATATTCCGTGCCTCCGCAGGATTACAACCCCGGGCACAACTATCCGCCGCCGGTTTACAACGCCCCGCAGCCGCCGCCGCCCTACCCCGAGAACGTTCCGCCAGCCCCCGGCAACAATTACGTCTGGATCGGCGGGCATTGGGAATGGAATGGCGGCCAGTATAACTGGACTCAGGGGTATTGGACCATCCCGCCGGCAGGAACCCATTGGGTTCCCCCGCAGTATCCGCCCGGACGCTATATTCCCGGGTTCTGGGAGCCTAATCGCTGAAGGCGATACGCTCAGGGAAAGACCCGTTGGGCA
Organism: Phycisphaerae bacterium; assembly: GCA_039683615.1. GTDB lineage: Bacteria > Planctomycetota > Phycisphaerae > SM23-33 > SM23-33 > JAJFUU01. The sequence goes on along the minus strand of JBDKRA010000011.1, from coordinate 121 downwards.
AGCTCGACCGCTAACCTTAGCAGGATGCGGAAACGCGAAGTCAGCGGCGGAGCTTGCTCTGCGGGTCGTTGGATCGGACATGTCGAGCAGGCGCGTCCGTGCGCAGACCAGAGTTAGATCA
>JBDKRA010000010.1:0-3295 GCA_039683615.1 Phycisphaerae bacterium | reverse complement strand
TCGATTCCGGTTGCGACCGTCGTCACGCTGTCGCGCGACAGCCGCGAGGTGTCGTCATACCAATACGTGTGCACCGTGCCGTTTTGATCGGTGCTGGTGTGCACCACGCCGCTGGCCCGGTACGTGGCGCTGACGAAGTCGCTATAGCTGCCCGTGCCGTTGAGCGTCGCGATGACATCCTCAACATCGTCGCCGTCGGGGTACGCCGTCGCCCGAAGCAGCCCGCCGTTGGCCACCGCGCTGCCGCCCGCCCCGGCGAAGTCATCGGCCGCAAAAGAGGTACGGGCCACGCCACAATTGCACATTCCTTGCACTTTGTTGTACTTTTCACAGCGGTTCCGCGCGTGTGCCGTCCACTTGTGGTATACGTGGACCCCAATAGCCGACGTTCCGGAGTTATCCGCCGCCTCAAGTACCGAGGCGATCCCGGCCTGCCGCTCATCAAGATCAAAGTCAAGCGCCGCCGCAGGGCGGCATGACCTGATAGCCGCCCCACGCTACGCGGGGCCACTGCTCTTTGACAACAGAACAATTCACGACCCGTTAAGGCCGGACTAACTCTGCGCGCATCAAGTACGCTTCGCTCATTCACGCGGACCCTGAGGATGTTTTCCTGAGAAAAACGTCCTCCGAGCCACCGTCGCCTATGGCCCTACAAGTGGCTGGGCCGCTACAGGCCTTACAATCCGCTGGGCCGCTTCAGCACTTTCATCTTCTTGGCAGGTCATCAGGGCCATCGGAAGGGAAAACCAGCCCTCGTATTTCGCGGACTATTCGTCCGGCCAGCCGCCCCAGCAGGTAGAAGAACCCACCGGGCACCTGCCATCGCTTGTATGGCTTGCCGGGCGGGCCCAAGGCGACCGCGACATCCCCGCAAGGGTTCAATGCATCATACGGCCAGATTCTGCCACGGACCCTGACGCTGTAGCGAGCATCGACGCCCACACCATAGATGTTGCAGAATAACTCTGTCGCAATTTGTGCCGCACGTTCGGGGCCTTCATCACACTGGCATACAAGCCTGTCGACAAATGTGCCGTCTACCACATGAAAAGCACAGGCGATTCCCTTGTGTTGCAGGTGCTCCAGGAAACCTTGTGAATGTGGACTAACGGACCTGGCATCATCCGCAATTACCATCAGTCGTATCCGAGGAGGGCCGAAGGCAAATTCTTTGCGCAGTCTCACTGCCTTCCCCGTGGTTTCTTCTGAAATAACCATTTCCGAACCGGACTCGCCTCTCTTGGCCAATTCCCCAAAATGTGCCGCAAACTCGTCAAGCTTGACACCCGTGTATATCAGAGGATATAGCCTTTCGACGATATGCCAGAAGAGGCTATGGAGCGCCATGCATACAACAATAACTGACAGAATCAGGACTACGTCAATCATGCTGGTCCTCAGCTATTTGGGCAGCCTCTCCAAGCCCCCAGCCAGCGAGTACGCCATATCGGATCCCACCACCGTTCTGGAAAATGCTCGGCATTCCTGGCTGATAGGACTCCGCAAAACCATACCCCGCCATGTATGTCCAGTATGGCAACGAGGATCCCATCATCGCTTGCGAAGTATATATTCCGATCCCGACTCCCGTCCAGATAGCATTCTCGGCTGCGGCAAAAACCATGTGTCCGGCCAGGCTTGTTTGCGTGTAGAAGATGGCTGCCGTCTCTTTTGCTCCCACGACGATGTCAGCGCCAGTCGTCGCGAGGGCTCCAGGAAGCTGCGACATAGGAACTGTGCCGATTTCCGTCAGCCCTGCTGCAGCCAAGCTTTGCAGTATTAAGGCCGCTGCGGCGGCCGCAGCAGCAGTTCGAGCAGACCACCTGCTAACATCCTCGTAGGCAGTGCCCCCAATCGCAGTGTGGCCGCGCACTTCATCAAGCATGCTGTTGATCTTGTCGACGCCGTCAACTTCCCCTCCCGTCACGAAACGAGCTATATACACTCCCGTCTGCGCAAGATGCAGCACACCCATCGCGGCCGCCCAACCCATGGAATCGAGCTCTTGATCTCCTCGCTCCAGAGCCCATGCTTCATCCTCCATCGAAGGGTATGTGCCTTGCGCATGTCGTACGTCTTCCAGATTGAAGCCACGCAGATATTCCGGCACTAGATTATCGTACGGCGTGCTGTTGTACGGGAGAAGGGCCATCGACTCAGAAGAAGACATCTGGAGAAGCTGTGGATCTGCAGCCAATAGATCGCTCTTCGACGTTGGCACCCCAAGCAAGAGGCCCCAATCTGTGACATATCCTGATGTCGGCTGCGCTGCGGGGACCGAATCGACAATGGGCGCCTGCGAAGAAGGGAACAAGAACGGACTGGACATAAACGACGGACTCGGCGTTTCAGACACATCGGAAGACAGCATTATCGCCAGCCCCGACGGGTCCCTGCCATTCATGGGGTTGTTGAGGCAGTAGGTCCGGGGGTTCATGCCATCGGCCAGGCCGATCGGGTCTTTTTGCATCCATGTGCCTACATACGGGTGCAGGTCCCGCGCGCCGGCGTGGTAGAGGCCGGCTAGCGACAGGTACTGATAGCTGGCGAAGAGGTACTGGCTGTTCTTGAGGTCGTTGCTCTGCACGGCCCAGGCGGCGTTGTAGAAGATCGGGGCGCCGCGGGTCTCGTAGCCGTACCGGGCGGCTACCGTGCCGTCCGTCTGCACCAGGGCCGTCACATTGTCGTTGGCGTCGTGCGTATAGTACAGCCGCTCCGACGTCTCGTCCGTGCAGTTGCCGTCCTGGTTCGGCGGATTGGACGTATCCGCGTCGCGAAGCACCGGCGTGGCGCCGTTCAGGCCCCAGACGTACTGATACCGCGCCAGCGTGGCCACCGACCCGAAGTCCTCAGCGACGGCCCACCGCGCCTCCACCACCTGAGCGGCCGCATTGAGGTAATAGTCCATCCGGTGATAAATCCCCACGCCGTAGTCCACGCTGCCCGTGGCGATCAACTGCCCCTGGCCGTCGTAGTACAGCCGCTGCTCCCACTGCTGGTACCACTCGCCCGTGTCGCGGTACGCCTTCACCAGGCGGTTCCACGCGTCGTAAACGTAATCTACCGACGTGCTCAGTTCGGCGGCCTTGCCGCCGGGGCCGGTGATCATGTTGCCCGCGTCGTCATACACCGGCGTCGCCCAGGCCGTCTGGCCCTGGCCTTCGGTTACATCCGTGATCTCATTGGCCGCGTTGGCGTCGCGCGACTGGTCCAGATCGGCCGCGTCGGTATAGTCCCCGTCGCCGTTGGCGTCGGTGGCGAAGCCGCTCCAGTTGCCCAGGGCGTCCAGGTC
>JBDKRA010000009.1:0-4389 GCA_039683615.1 Phycisphaerae bacterium | reverse complement strand
TGTACCGCACGAAGGCGTTAGTGCCCGAGACGCTGTCGGCGACGTTGTCCAGCCGGCTCAAGGCCGCCCCGATGGGGTCGCTCTGGGCGTCGGCGTAATTATAATACACTTCGCGCCCGTTGGGATAGGTCACTCGCCAGAGCCGCACATACTTGGCCACGTTGCCCACGGCCCCGTCGTCGTACTCGAACTTGACCATCGGCGTGTCGGTTCCCTGCCCGTCGTCATCGACCGCCCCGTCATGGGCCTGGTAGATCCGCGTGACGTTGCCCCAGCCGTCGTACCAGTACTTGACATCGTTGACGACGTTGCCGCCCGTGGCGGCGTCGTACGTCGTCTTGCCGCTCACGCGGCCCAGGTCGTCCAGCGTCGTCGCGATGGCCAGCACCGCGTCGTCGATCCCCGTCCCCACGGCCGTCACGCCGTCGCGGACCATGCGGCCCAGGTCGTCATACGTGTACGTGTGCGTCGTGCCGTTTTGATCGGTGACGCTCGCCACCATGCCGGCGGCCGTGTAGCGGCTCTCGATAAAGTCGCCGCTGTTGCCGGCGTTGAGGGCCGTAACGTGCGCTGCGCGGCCGCCTCGCATGGCAAGCCCCGGCACCTCATTACCGACCACGGTTGCCAATTCCGCGGCCCGTTCAAGCGGCGAATCAAAGCGATGGGCATCCACCACGTCCAAGGCCGCGTGCGCTGCCCGGCCGTCAATGGCAAGATCGAACGCTTCTTCCGCACCTTCAAGCTCTGGCTGCGGGCGGCACTGCTGCCCATAAACCCGCGGGGCGTGCAAAAGCGTCTCGACCGCTTCGCGACTTGGTATAACGGCTGCCGCGGGCACCAGGCCCTTAAGGGCCGCACGCCCGACGAGGCCTGGCAAAAGAAGCGCCTGCCCAAGCCGGTAACCTATCGCGCCGGCGGCGAGGTTGTGCCCATGATCGACATCCGCCGCCTCAAATATCGAGGCGATCCGAATCTGCCGCTGATCAAGATCAAGGTCAAGCGCCGCCGAAGGGCGGCCTGACTCGTTGCGGCCCCGCGATGCGCGGGGCCAACCGCTCTTTGACAACCGAATAACACACCGTTCCGCTAAGGCCGGAAAAACCCTGCGCTCATCGGGCAAACTCTCGCCCGGTTCCGCACGGCCGGGCGCGGATTTTTCTCAAAACCGCCCGCCCGGCCTCCGCCGTCTATACGCTTACAATCCGGTGGGCCGCTACAGGTCCTACAAGTGGCTGGGCCGGTACACCGTCCCGCTAAGGCCGGAAGAACCCTGCGCTCATTGGGTGAACTCTCGCCCGGTTCGGCAGGGCCAGGCGCGGAAGTTTCTCAAAACCGCCCGCCAGGCCACCATCGCCTAGGGCCCTACAACCCGCTGGGCCGGTACACCCGCTAGAGTCTTGACACAGACTTGCTCATGGACGTCCCCGGATTTCGTAGAGGCCTTAATCCGCTTGAACTTGACAGCAAGTCGCATCCTATTATTTGCCATGGTTTCCTCCACCCACTCAAGTCGGAGGAGTTTGCCGCCTGATGAGAGATCACGGCTGCCTGAACTAGCGTACGCTGCACCATCTGCCAGATAACGTTTCATCGCAATACTCTCTTCTTTCTTCCCTGGCAGATCAAAGCCAAGCTCCATCTCGAGCATACGATTGTCGATCGCCTTGCCGCCACGGTAGCTAAAGGTCACATTGCCGATGTCGCCGCCGAAATCCACCTGTATTGGGCCATGAGCCCGGGCCTCGTATTCCACGCCTGTCTTAGTCAATGCCTCAACCAGTGCTGCTGTTTCAACTTTGTAGGCAATGGGAATTCCGAAGAGAAGGCTTAAATGCTTGGCAGGCTTTGGATACTCTGACACGGCCAACTTGGGACAGACCAACTTTATGGCATCTGGTCGCGCCGGAATTCTAATGGCAACGCCTAAATCACGTTCCCTCTTCTGCCGCTCTGGATCAAGAGAACCAATTACGTCAACAAACATGGCAGGAGATGGGGATGACGGCTCGACTATTTGCATTAATGCATCCGGTGGATACTCCAGGGTCCCGAGCACTTTACCTTGGGATTGCACTGCACGAATCAATTCCACAGCTTGGTCCACAGAGCAAGTCGCGTCTAGTGGCTCCAAGGGTCGGTTGCGAGCCATAAGCAGAGTATCCTCGACGAGATTATGTGATAGCTCATACTTCACTAAGCAGCAGGCAATTGGAGCCTTCAGAGAAATACTACCCTGCACGCCGTGTGCCTTAAGCGACCCGGAAAGAATTGTACTCTCGCTGGCCTGACTGAGAGCGAGACCCTCACAAAGACCTCTTCCTTCGGCCACTGACGCAGCGATATTCGCAATGGTGGTGTGAACCGTGCTTGGCTTGGAACTAGCGCCCGCGCCATAGAGAGGGACGTGTCCCTTAGGCAGGAGCAGTAATGCCAGTAGAGATAATCCCACAACAAGAAGAAGGTTCTTGGATTTGGACATGTCCATTATTTAGTTCCTTCTGTAGGCCAATCCATGTAAATGGCCGCCGGGCACTCAACAACCCAGTATTCACTATACAAGCTTCTGATTTCTCTAATTGCTGGGAAAAGCAGGTCCTGCCTCCGTTCCCAGTATTTCAGTTCATCAATCTTCTCTTGAAGCAGTGGTTGGTAGTAGTCAAGCATATCGTACGCTCGTTGCACTTCGACGGGCGGAGAAGCATAGTACCACCAATAGTACGATACATAGACATACGGCCCCTCACGGTCTGCCATACTGCAATATGAACTTGCTGTCTCCGCTTTGTCAAGAGCGTTGAGTGTCGCCCAGCCTCCTTCCGCGACGGAGACTGCTATTCCAACAGGAGTCGGAGCCTTTGCCGCCGCAAGAAGCAAATCTGTAGAGCCGGTTGGAATATCAGCGGCGCTACAAGCCACTGACGCCGCGCTTTTCGCCGCTGTCCAATAGAAGTTATTCCATGCCTCGCTTTCATTGAGCCACCAATTCTCTGGCTGAAAAAGGTCTTGTACCTTTCGAGGAGGCCCAAGTTGAACCCATTTCGATGTAATGCTTCTGTAATACTCAACTCTAAGCCTTAGCGGCGTCATCTCTCGCTCAAGGTATGCACGCCACTTTGGCCAAGCGTCCTGCTCTGAACGGTAAGCAGCGTAATACTCGTGCAATCGCCGACAGTAAGCCATCCTGGCATCCTTACTATCTTTCAATGGCTTATCTCGTTCATAGTCAAAAGCCGCCCGATCAAACGTCGGAGGAGAAAGAAGCTCAAACACATCTATGACTATAGCCTCGTTACGCTGCTTGGGAACATTGAGCAGAAGATCCCAATCAGTTGCAGGTACAGGAGCTAGTTCAGTCGTCGCGGCCAAAGAGACTTCAGTATGGGACCAAGAAGAACCTACTGTTATCGCCCACGGCCCAGCGATATAACTCTGTTGTTCCGCCGCCCGCCTCGCCTCCTCGGCTGACATGAATGCCATCCCCGACGGGTCTCTGCCATTCATGGGGTTGTTGCGGCAGTAGGTCCGGGGGTTCATGCCGTCGGCTAGGCCGATCGGGTCTTTTTGCATCCACGTGCCCACGTAGGGATGCAGGTCCCGCGCGCCAGCGTGGTAGAGGCCGGCTTGCGTCAGGTAGCGGTAGCTGGCGAAGAGGTACTCGCTGTTCTTGAGGTCGTTGCTCTGCACGGCCCACGAGGCGTTGTAGAAGATCGGCGCGCCGCGGGTCTCGTACCCATACCGCGCGGCTACCGGGCCGTCGGTCTTCACCAGGGCTGTCACGTTGTCATTGGCGTCGTGCGTGTAGTAGAGCCGCTCCGACGTCTCGTCCGTGCAGTTGCCGTCCTGGTTCGGCGGGTACTGCGTGTCGGCGTCACGCAGCACCGGCGTGGCCGCATCGAGCCCCCACACGTACTGATACCGCGCCAGTTCGGCCACCTCGCCGAAGTCCTCAGCGACGGCCCACCGCGCCTCCACCACCTGCGCGGCCGCGTTGAGGTAGTAGTCCATCCGGTGATAAATCCCCACGCCGTAGTCCACGCTGTCCGTGGCGATCAACTGCCCCTGGCCGTCGTAGTACAGCCGCTGCTCCCACTGCTGGTACCACTCGCCCGTGTCGCGGTACGCCTTCACCAGGCGGTTCCACGCGTCGTAAACGTAATTGACCGACGTGCTCAACTCGGCGGCCTTGCCGCCGGGGCCGGTGATCATATTCCCCGCGTCGTCATACACCGGCGTCGCCCAGGCCGTCTGCCCCTGGCCCTCGATTACATCCGTGATCTCATTGGCCGCGTTGGCGTCGCGCGACTGGTCCAGATCGGCCGCGTCGGTATAGTCCCCGTCGCCGTTGGCGTCGGTGGCGAAGCCGCTCCAGTTGCCCAGGGCGTCCAGGTC
>JBDKRA010000008.1:0-1510 GCA_039683615.1 Phycisphaerae bacterium | reverse complement strand
TCCGCGCCGACGAAGCCGGCCTACGCCGTCGAGGCGCTTCCGCTGGGTTCCACCGTCTTCCGCCAGATGGCGGCCCTGCGCGCAGAGCGCAAGCAGCGACAGGGCTACGAGGCCGAGCTGGAAGCGGCCATTCTGGCCTGCCAGTAGGCGGAAAACTGCGCCGGGTGCCGGGCAGGGCGTGCCATACAGTGCCTATGTACGTCTCCATCCCCTACGAAAGGACAACGACATGACCGTTTCTACTTCTGCCCTTTTGAAGGGGCACTACGACGCGACCCGCGCTCTGGGCGCGAAGGCCATTTCCAGCGACTTCTCTCTGGAAATCGAAGGCTTCGAGCAAAGCTGGCTCAAGTGCAAGCAGTTCCCGTGGCCGCAAACCGCGCCCGCCGGTGAAATCGAAGTGCCGATGCCGCTTGGCTCCATGATGTATCAGGCCCAGCAAATCAAGATCGCCCACCAGGGCCAAATCTCCCTGCTGGAAGACGTGGCCGGCAGCGTCGATCAGATGCTGGTGAATCTCATCGCCAAGGGCGGCTACTTCAACGCCAAGGTGTACGAGGGCACGCCGCAGCAGTACCTGCGCGTCAAGCGCATCGTCGATTGCTTCATTCAAGTGGATGACCCCGACCGCGACTGGGAGAACCGCTCGCAGGTGCTGATGATTACCGGCACGGCGTTCTTCCACTACTTCGGCGAAACCACCGCCGGCAACTCGAACGACTACCGCTAATGACGACGCTCTCCGCGCTGGCTACGCAGTTCGCCACGCAAGAGCGCCCCGCCGGCAATCTGCTGGACGAGGACACGGTACTTGCGCAGGCAATGGCGGCTACCCGGTTCTATGCCGGGTACGCCGTCATCCGCGCGCGCGAGAACGCCGACCCGGCGCAGGCCATCGACGGCGACCTGGAAATCACCGACCCCGAATGGGCGCTGATTCGCCCCCTGTTCCTGCTGTACGTCGAGCGTGAGACGGCCTTGCAGCTCGAAGCCTCGCGCGGCATGGGCGTCGATCCGTTCGGGCGCAGCGCCAGCGAGATTGCCGGCGACATCGCCCAGACCGAAGCGGAAATGCCGCATAGGGCTTTCTTCCAACCCATCCTGACGGTGTAGCCGTGATCGTGACCTTCGCCGACGGTAAGCAGCTTCGCGGCGACCTCATCAAGTCCGCCACGCTCCGCTCCGACCTTTCCCCTATTCCCCTGACGCTGGAAGCCGAGATCCGGGCCGGCGACGACGGGCTGGACAAGCGGCTGGCCGAGGGCCAGGTGCTGAACGTCGGCGGCGACGCACTGCGCATCGTCAAATCCAAGCGCATCGCCGGGCGCACTTCCCAGGGGCAGCGCGACATGGAGGCGTACAGCGTGACCGCGCTACTGGATGCCTGCCAGGGCGCAGCCTACGTGCGCCAGCGCGCCATCATCAAAGAGAACGCCTCGCTGGCCGCCATCTATCGGGCCGCCGGCGCGACCATCAAGGGCGTGGATGCCGACTTCCCCGTGCCGCGCTT
>JBDKRA010000007.1:0-236670 GCA_039683615.1 Phycisphaerae bacterium | reverse complement strand
ATTTCTTCCTGGGCGCCGATGTAGTCGCCCAGGGCACTGGCCAGGGCGCGGGCCTTGTTCAGGTCCTCGTCCTTCTTGTCGCTCTTGGGCATCTCGGGCTGCTGCGGCTGGGCCTGCTGCTGACCGGCCGGGGCCAGTCCGCTCTGTCCGGGGGGCGATTCGGCGCCTGGGGCCTTGCCGGGCTTCTGGAGCTGCGCGGTCGGGTCGGCCGCGCCCGCCCCTTGGTCCTTGTCGCCCTTGCTCTCTTGCGGGATCGCGCCATGCGAAGGCGGCTGGGGGCCGGAGGGCTTCTTCTTCCCGTCATCAGGCAGCTTGGGCTGGTCGGGATTGTTCCTCTTGTTGGGCGGCAGCTTGGGCTGCGGGGCGCCCTCGCCCATCTGGGCGGCCAGGGCGATCAGGTCGTCGCGGGCCTTCTGCTGCTGCTTGGCCAGATCCTTGAAGTTGTCGGCGAGCTTTTTGTCTCGCTGGAGATCCTGCTTCTTGGCCTGGAGGTTCGCCGCGGCCTGCTCGACGTTCTTTTTGACATCCTTCTGAGCCTGAGGAGCGGCCTTGCCCGCCTGCGTGCCGCCTTTGGCGCCTTGCTCGGCGGCCTGCTCGGCCCGCTTGAGGGCGGCGCTGGCGGTAGGGTCGACATTCTTGGCCTGTCCGGCCAGGGCGCCGGCCTTGGCTTGCTGAGCGGCAAGGTCCTGCTTGGCCGCTTCGGCGAGCTTCTGCCGTGCGGCTTCGAGATCCTTCAAGGCCTTGTTGAGCATGGCCGAGACGTCGGCCTGGGTCTTGCGGGCCTCGGGTGCCGCCGCGCCGGCCTCGATCTGCTTGGCGGCCTGGGCGGACTTGGCGGCCGCCTGGTCAAGCTGCCCCGCCGCTTGCGGTGCGGCGTCCTTGGCCAGTGCTCCCGCGGCAGTGGTATTTTCGGTGACGCGCTGCTGGGCCTTAGGGCTGATGGCTCCGGGCGCGGCGGTCTGGGCGGCGGACTCTTCGCTCTGCGCCTGCGTCTGGGCGTCGGTCAGCGACTGTTGAGCGATGGCGGCGGCCTTGGCGGCCTGGGCGGTGTTGCCCTCGAGCATGGCGTGCACAGCCGTCTCGGCGGCCTGCTGCGTGTCCTGGAGCTTGGCGGTGACGGCATCGACGCGTCCGGCCTTCTGGGCCTCGATCGCCGCGGGGCGCTGGGCTGCAGCCTTGAGCATCTCGATGGCCAGGTCGGCGGTCTTCTGCAGTTCGTTGACGGCTTCGAGCGGCGTATTGGCCTCGCCACGCTCGTAGCGAGCGATAGCCGCGGCGGCGGCAGCCTGGGCGGTGGCGGCCTGGTTGAGCTTGTCTGCCATGTCGGCAGCCTGCGCGGCCTGCTCCTGTCCGGCGGCCCGCAACTGATCGGCGCGGGCGGTGAGGACGCGTTGCTGGGCGGCTTCGACGTCTGCGAGTTGGTTGGCCAGAGACTTCTGGGCGGCAGTCAGCGCCGCCTCGACGCCCTCGGAGACCTTCTCGACGGAGGCAAGCTCGCGCGTGGCGGCTTCGTCAAGCTGCTGTGCGGCCGCGACGATCTCGCCGCGGACGAGCTTGGTGGCCTCGGCGAGCAGGTCGGAAGCCTTCAGGGCCTCGATCGACGCCTGCCGCGCCGGATCGGCGGCGATGTCCTTGGCGATGCGATCTTTCGACTGGTCGACGAACGCCTGGGCCTCGGTGATCGCCTTGACGGCGCCGGGGGCTGTATCCTTGATGCCCTCGGCCACGCCGCGGGCGACGTTCGATACGGTCTGCTGCTCTTCGACGAACTTCTTGGCCGCTTCGGGCTTGAACCCGCCGTCGTTGGACGCCAGCCGCGCCCGGACGGCCTGGGCTCGCTCGGCCACGCTGGCGCGTTCGAGGGCGTCGATGGCCCGCGCCAACTCGCCGATCTTGACGCCCAGGGCCTTGCGGTTGGCGTCTGCCAGCGCCCGCTTGACTGCCGCATGCGCCTGGTCGAGCGCCTCGGCGGTGGCCTTGACTGCCGGTCGCGCCCGCGCAGCCGCCAGCGGGATGACGCGGAAGGCTTCCAGGGCGGCATCCTTCGCCCGCACCAGCGCGGTAGAGACCGCCTCGGGAACCATCGGGTACTTGGCGTGCTCGGCGGCGACCTGGTCGGCGATGCCCTTTTCGGACGCGGCGGCCTGGCCGACGTTGCCGAGCTGGCCTTCGATCTGGTCATGCTCGGCGCGGATCCGCGTCAGCGCCTCGTCGAGGCGCATCAGGGCGCTCACTTCGTCGGCAAGCTGGACGGCGGTCTTGTCGGAACCGAGCGTCTGCTCGGAGGCCCGCAGCAGCGCCTCGACGGCCGCCAGGCTCGCCAGCACCGCTTTCTGCGGTTCCTGCGCGAGGTTCAGCGTCTTGGCGGCGAGCATTTCGGCGGCCTTGAGGGCCGCGGCCTTGGCGTTTTCCAGATGCGGCGCTGTGGCCGGGATGTGCGTCAACCGCTGGGCGAGCATGCCCAGGTCGCGATGGATGTCACGCTGCTCACCCGCCAGTTTGGCAGCGGCCGCCCCGTCGCCCTTTCCCGTCTGCACGCTCAGGGCCTGCTGGCGGCGTTGGAGTTCGGTCAGCAGGTTCAGAAGCTGCGAGAAGCTCAGCCGCGTCGCGCCGCTCTGGCCCACCTGGTACAGCAGCGCCGTCAGGCCGTCGATGACGGCCTTCTGCTCGGCGGCGCTCTTGGCGTATTCCACCGATTCGAGCAGCTTCGCCGCGGCCTGCGCGTGTTCGCTGACCTTGTGCGCCCGCAGCATTCGCAGACCGTCGGAAGCCGCCGCACCGGCCGGCGGACCCCAGCCACTGATGACCGAAAGCTCGTCCACCAGCGACAGCAGCATGGTGTTGACGTCGCGCTGGTCCTGCACCGCCGAGACGGCCCGCGTCTCGCGGGTCTCCAGGTCGGCGATCTCCGGCAACGTCAGCGTCAGCTTGTGAACCGCCCGCTGCATCGCCAGCAGGTGATCGGCCTGGTCGGACATTCGGGCCACCCGCATGCGCTCCAGCAACCGCTGCCGCTCGGCGGCGAGGGTCTTGACCACCTCGCGCACCTTGGAGCGGGCCTGGGCGAAGAGCGCCTCGCGCTTGTCAGCGCTGCCCTGCTGGGCCGCCGTCAGCAGCACCACCACATCCTTCATCTCAACCTCGGCGAGCCGCTGCACGTTCTGCCGCATCGAGACAATGTCCTGGTAGACCGGCAGGTCGGTGAGCTGGTTGCAGCGGAACTGCTCCAATTGCCCGTCCAGCACGTCGGCGATCAGTTCGGCCGCCATCTGGCGCGCGCGCGACTGGGCCCCCTGGTACGTCCGCAGCGCATCGGGCTCCACCCCAAACGCCACGCCTGACAGCAGCACCGCTGCCACGCCGGCGGCGATTATTTGTCTCTGTCTCATGGCTTTGCCCTTTCCTCAATGGTCGTGGACCGATTGATGATCTGGCGAATCTTCTGTTCCGACTGGGCGTCGGGGTCCTTCGTCAGCGCCTGAAGCGCCCCGGCCTGGTCGGTCACCTTGAGCATGATCGGCGAGGCCGCTGTGGTATGGCCGGGTCGCTTGCCGCGATAGTCGCGCCCCTCGAGCACCACCTCGACCGCGTCGCCCTTGACCAGAGCCAGCGGGGCCAGGTCGAACGAGAATGCCTCGTCCAGCGGCAGTTGCGGCAACGACACGACCTTGCCCTCGGCCAGCAGCGAGTAGTCCTTGACGCGCGCCTCGCCGCCGGCAGCGGGCCGAACCGTCAGCTTCATCGTCAGGGCGCTGATGCCGTAATCGTCGCCCAGCTTGTACCGCACAGTCGGGCGGGCGTTGGGCAACACGACCACTTCCTTGAGCCGCGCCACGCTGGCCTCGAGCGTCGGCGCGCGGTCGTCTTCAAGGCGAATCTGCCCCTTGATCCCCTCCACCGGCGGCAGGTCGTCGCTGTCCAGCGCCGCGATCTCGTAGTCGATCGGCCCGGTCACTTCAGACAGCGGCGTTCCGGTAGCGGGCAGCCTCCACAGGCGGCCGTCCTGGCCGGACTCTTTCAGGGCGTAGCGTTTGTCGCCCACGACCAGCTCGACGCTCTTGAGGGGCTTGTTGAGGCATCGCACCTGCAAGTCGACGCTGGCGCCGTCGTAGACGGCAATGAGGCGCTTGGAGAATCCCTCGGTCACTTCCGCCACCCCGGCGGCCTTGGCGTAATCGGGCACGGTGGGCTTGAAGATCGGCTGCACCACCGGCGGAGGCACGGGGATAAGCCTCGCCCACTGCGTGCGCGCGTCGCCGATGTATATCTTGAAGTCGAACTCGCCGGTCATCTGCTCGAGCTGCGCGACGTAGGCGCCGCTATCGCCGTCCAGCGCGGTCAGGCCCAGCGTGACGGCCGCCCCCTCGCCGACGGGCTTGATGTCGATATGCCCCTCGCGCGGGAGCACGCCGGCGCAGTTGACGCGGAAGTTGACCGCCCGCCCCACCGGGCAGTGCGCGGTAAAACCGGGCTCTTTGATCACGCCCAGCGATTGATTGTTGATGCGCACATCGCGAATCTCGGTGTCGGTGGGATAGAACGCCGACGAGAACATCAGCCGCATCAGGAAGATGCCGCTGTACTGCGGGAAGATCGCCAGCGTCGCGATCAGCAGCACGCCTGTGCCCAGCCCCGCCAGCAGCCGCCGTCGCAGGCCGCCCTCGGGCAGGTCGCTGGCCAGGCTCCATCGCTGCGTCTGCTCGGCCACGCGGTCGATCACCGCCTGCTCGAGATGTTTCGAGCCCCAACTCGCGGCGGCGGGCGTTTCAAACTGCATCGCCGCCACCAGGTCGCTGTCGATGCTGCGCTGGCGCTCGACCTTGAGCGCCACGTCGATGGCGTCTTCCTTCCGCGCCAGCCACGGCCGCACCATCCGCGCCATCACCCACGCCAGCGCGCCGGCGATGGCCGCCAGGGCGATGAACCGCTGCACGCGCGTCATGACGAACAGGATGTCAACCAGGAACATGGCGTACAGCAGCCACAGCCCGGCCAGCACCAGCGCCGACCAGCCCATGAAGGCGCGGGCGCCGCTGCGGCGCCGCATCAGGGCGGCAAGCTGGCTTCGTAATGGCTTGAGACTGCTCATGGCACGTTGATCCATTTTCGCAAGGCCCACTCGCCCACCGCCAGCACCACCAGCAGCAGGAAGCACAGCCAGGTGCTCGACAGCGGGAATATCTTCACGTCGACCTTCTCCACGCCGGCGAAGCGAATCTCGCCGGGCAGCTTGTCGAGGGTCTTGATGTCGTACACCTTGCCGGCGGTGGCCTTGGCCAGATCCTGCTCCAGGCTCATGTTCCGCACGGCGCTTTGACGCTCGGCGGAGATATTCGTCACAGAAAAAACCACGTCCGAAAACTCGCCGGTGATCGAGTCCTTGACGCGCACGCGGTAGTCGCCGCTTTCCAGAAGCGGGATGACCAGCTCGTACTGACCCTGCTCCTGGCGGGCCAGCGGGATGCTGATGGGCCGAGGCTGGCGGGCCTTGCCCGCCTCGTCGGTGATGATCAACTCGCCATCGAGCTTGCCGCTGGGCAGCTTGGCCCGCGTCAGCGGCTGGAAGTCTTCGTCGTACGCGTCGACCGTCAGGCGCAATTCGTCGTCAACCTGGTAGCGCGTGCGGTCGCTGCGGGCGATAAACCGCTTCTGGCTGCCGGTGGCGTGGCCCAGACCCAGGCGGTAGATTAACTGCCCCCAGAACTGGCGGTAGTACTTTTCGCCGTGCAGCCGCCTCAGGCGCCACGTCTCGTCGAAGGCCAGGTACGCCACCTCGCCCTTGCCGTACTGGCGGATGGCGATGAGGGGCTGCTTGGTCTTGCCGTCCTCGCAGGTGTCGCTGGGGTGCTCGGCCAGCACGCGCGTGCGCGGGTCGATGCTCTTGCAGGGGTTGTACCACGGCAGCGGGCCGACGTTATCCCAGGCCTTGGCGTTCTCGTCGTCGCTGTCGCCGAGCTTCATAAACCCATACGCCTTGGCCGCGGGGGTCAGTCGCATCAGGAAGTCCTTGCCGTCGCGGCGGCGGGCCTTGGGGTCCAGCGTCACCGGCAGCATGTCGGCCAGCGCCGTGCCGGCCAGTTGCCCCGGCCCGTGCACCGGTCCGGAGATGACGACCAGGCCGCCGCCGAATTTGCCGACGAACTCCTTGACGTTGTCGCAGAAGCGCCCGGTGAGGGCGTCGGCGGGCACGTCGCCCAGGAAGATCACGTCGTTGGCAAAGAACTCGCCGCGGTTGGAGTCGATTCGCGGCGTGAACAGCGGGTTGGTGCGCCGCACGTCGGGGTCGCTGGAGAACAGGAACGTGCGGAAACCCCGCATGCCCACCAGCTTGTCGCGGTGGAACACTTCCTTGATGAACCGCCACTCCCAGTTGGGCTCGTACGCCACGTACAGCAACCGCATGAAGTCGTCGCGGATGTTCACCTCGCGCGACGAGGCGTTGTTCTCCTCGACGCTCTCGCCGCTGACGGGCTCGACCTTGGCCGTCAGCCGCACCCGCCCCACTTCGTCGGGAATGAACGGGATCTCGGCCGACGCTCGCGCGCCGCGGAGCGTCACCTGGCGCTCGCCGACGAGGCGCCCCTGGCGGCTCTTGTCCACTGCGCCCTCTGCCGTCAGCGGCTCGGCCATCACGCGCACGGTGACGGTCTGGCCGTCGAGCTGGCTTTGCTGGAGCGAGACGCTCACCACGTCGCGTTCGGCCTTCTTGAGCACCGGCGAGATGGTCATCTTGACCGACAGGTCGCGCGTGGCGACGGGGCCCAGGCCGACGGTATAGATCGGGCGAGCGAGCCGCCCCGCCGGGCCGTCCGGGTCTGGCCCGGAGTTCTTGTTGAAGTCGCTGAACATGACGACGGCGCCCAGGTCGTCGCGCTTGTATTCCAGGGCGATATCTTCGATGGCCTTGCCCAGCGGCGTCAGCGGCGCGGTGGCCGTCAGCGCGGCGGCGATGGTCTTGCCCTCGGCCGCGCCGTCCGAAGCCGTCGAGGACTTGATCGTGTGCACGCCTTGGCGGTCGATGGCGAAGGCGCGCACGTGGGCCTTCTTGTTCATGTCGGCAATGAAATCGCTGGTGCTCAGGACGCCCTGGATGTACTCCATGCGACTGGGCGGCTGCGATCCGGGCGGCAGCTTGATGCCCGCGGCCTCGCACAGCGAGCGCTGTTCGGCGGCCTCGAATCGATCGCGGATCGCCATGCTCTCCGAGCCGTCGAACAGCAGGTACACCAGCGGTTTGGGCGTCTGGCGGTAGCTGATCTTGAGGATGGGATCGGCCGCCACGAAGAACAGCGCCGCCAGCACCAGCGCCCGCAGGGCGGCGCCCCAGAATCGCCGGCGGTCGCGGATGCGCGGCTCGAACTTCAGGTACGAGACGATCCCCAGCACCGCCAAGCCCACGCAGCCGAAGAACACCCACGCCGGCGCCCCGGCCGCCCAGTGCTCGGCGAACGTCAGCTCCGGCGCCGCGGTGATCGACTTGGCGTCTTTGAGCCCGAACAGGAATTGCCAGAACTCACCCATGGGCGGCCTCCTGCTGGGGTTTGGCCCGCAGGTTGGGCCAGATGACGATCAGCCGCTCGAGAAGCATCAGCAGCAGGACCGACCAGATCAGCCACTTCCAGAGGCTCTCGCCGCGGGCGCGCGACCCTTGCAGACTGATCGAGTCGCCCTTGGCGATCCACTTGAACTTGACCTCGCCGAGGGTCTTTTCGATCTGCTCGCGGGTCAGCAGCGTGACCTGCGACTCGCCGGCCAGGCCGTTGAACGCCACGTCGGCCTCAAAGGGCTTCTTGCCGGCGTCGCGGCCGGCCGTGCGCTGAATGTGGTATTCGCCGCGCTGGGTGATCGTCCGGACGGTCAGGGCGTACGTGTCGCCCTCGAGCACCTCGACGGGCAGGTCGTCCTTGAGGCCGTCGGGGCGCTTCAGGGCGAAGGAGTCGAGGCGGTCGGCCTTGTCGATGGGCAGCACCAGCGGCGTGCCCACGTCGGAGACGCGCTGCGGCAGCGACTTGTGAAGCATCGACCGCAGGATGCGGTCGTACACGATGACCGCGTCGTCAAGACCGACGGTATTCCAGCCGCCGTCCCAGCTGCCCAGCGTGCCGCTGGTGAACATCACGATGTTGCCCAGCCCCACCGACCGCTGCACCAGCGAAGGCACGCCGTTGCCGTATCGCGCCAGCACGCGCGGGCGGGTCTTGTCGGCCAGGTCTTTGGCCAGTTGCTCGACGCTCTGCCCGGCCGCCGGGCGGCGATCCATCGGGTCGCCGACGCGCTGGCGGGCCCAGGTCAGCCATCGCGGCTGGATGTCGCTGCGGCGCTGCTTGTCGCGAAGGCGGTCGGCCCGCTGCTTGTCCGTCAGGCCGCCGGCCCGATCCTCGTTCGCCCAGGAATCGGTCTCGATGAGGAACTTGAGGTTCTCGGCCGTGCGCTTGGCCTGGGCGGCGATGGCCTTGTCGAGATCGGCGGACTCGACCTTGGCAACCACGGCCTTGAAGAAGTACGGCCCCGCGGCGCCGGCGTAGAGGTCGCGGAGGGTCTCGGTCGAGGCGCTGGGGATGTGGAAGTAATCGCCGATGAGAGAGTCGAAGTTCCACTGGAAGTAACCGGGCGCCTCGCCGCTTTCGCGCAGGGTCTTGCCGACAGGCTCGTCGGCGAGCTGCGCCGGCAGGATGCCCGCCCCGTCCAGCCATGCCGAGAGGTTCCATGCGGCCGGCTGGAACTCGCCGCCGGCGGCGATGAAGAGCTGCCCGCCCTGCTCGACGTACTGCCTGAGGATCTTGACCATCGGTCCGGGATCGGCCGAGCCGGCGATCACGACCAGTCGTGCGTCTTCGAGGGCGGCCTGGCCTTGCTGGGCGAGGCGCTCCATCGTGATGTGTCGCACGTCGATGATGGGCAGGGACTGGTCCTGCCTGGACAGGCGCGGCGTCAGCAGCATGCGAAGCTGCAGCGTCTCGCCGAAAAGATTGGCGTCGATGTCCTCGCGGTCGCCGTACTGGTCGACGAACAGCACCGGCAGACCGGCCACCACCGGCACGACGGCATAGCGCACGTCGTCGTGAGGCAGGCGGTCGGGCGGGCCGATGGACACGCTGACCGGCACGAACTCCGTCTCGCCGCCCTTGACCGACGATTCGATCTTGTGCGTGAAGACCACGGGCTGGCCCTGGCCCGGCGCCAGATCGACGCTTCGCGTGTCGACGACCTTGTCGCGCACCTTCAGGGCCACTTCGACGCCGTGGCGCACCTGCGCGCCGTCGTAGCCGATCGTGGCGGTGATGACGGCCGGGGCGTCCTTGGCAGCCACCTGGTCCTGCAACTGCACATCGGCCACCCACGCGTTCTCGCGCGGGCCCTGCGGGGCCAGGTCGACGATCTGCAGATCGTTGACCTGCTTCCAGGCGGACTGGCTGTCGCCGGTCCAGTTGCGTCGCTGGTGGTCGGACAGCAGGACGATGCGCTTGTCGAGGTCGGTGACGTAGCGGCTGGCCTCGGCTGCCAGCGTCGCCGCCTGCTGCATCGTGACGGCCCGGTCGACCAGGCGGATCTCGCCCACGGCCGACCGCGCGTCATCGACCGACACGCACGGATCGAGCATCACGGGCTTGGACGAGCCGCACAGCGGCACGACCGTCACGCGGCTGCCGCCGGGAAGGTCGTCGATAATTTCCTTGGCACGGATCTTGGCGTCGTCCAGCAGCGTTCCGCTGGTCTGGCGATACCCCATGGATAGGCTGTTGTCGATCAGCAGGATCACGTGCACCGCCTGGCGCGACGCCACAGCGGAGGCCCCGCTCTTGCTGCGGCCGGCGAAATCGCCCAGGAATGCCACCACCGCCACGGCGACCAGCAACGCCCCGGCCACTGCCGACAGCACGCGGTGCAGTGTCTTCGTGATGACCGCCGCGGCTACCAGGCTCAGGATCCCGAAGAATCCGCACACCAGCGCCAGCGCCGAGAGCGTGCCGTACCCCGCCGAAAAGAACGGCCGCGACAGCGCAAAGCCCAGCATCAGCAGCGCCGCCGTCCGCACGACCATCAGCAGCACGTCGCGCATCTGCAACATCTTGCGGCTGCGGACCATCGCCAGGCGCAGGAATTCCATCGGCGCCCAGTGCACCGTGCGGAAGCGCTGGCGGTTAAGCAGGTGCAGCGCGACGGGCACGGCCGCGGCGATCACGCCGGCGACAGCGAACACAGCCAGTCCTGGTGGAAAGTTCAGCATCGATTCAAACGCCCTTACGGGTTGTCCGTCTTTGAACCCTCGACGGTCTTGATCAGGCTTTCAATTCGTCCTTCCTGCAAAATCGGCAGGTAGCGGTTGGGGATGGCCAGCACGAACGAGCCGATGGCCGTGCCGTAAAACTGCGCTTCCTTGCCGCGCATCCACCAGACGGTGGACTGCCACGTCCCGTGCTCGGGGCTGCCCGGCTGCACGTGCTGGCGCTTGGCCAGCTCGTCGCGCAGAACCGTGTAGCCGGTCTTCCAGTCCTCGCCGCCGCGCTGGTAGAGCGCCTGGCTGAGGTAGTACAGCGTGTAGGCGTCGAAGGGCACATGGTTGGCCGGGACGGTCGCGGTCTCTTTCTTCATCTTGCGGGCATCTTCATACTGCTTGTTGAAGATCGGTTCGCCGACCTTGACCATGTGGCTGATGTACCGCGTCGCCGGGGCCACGCGCGGGTCGTCGTACTGACCGAACTCCTGCAGGCAGATCACGCCGATGGCCGTCGTCGTAATGCTCGTGTTGCGGATGTTGCCCGGCGAGTACGAGAACATCCCCATCTGCTTGACGAGTTTGGGATCGTTGACGCCAAAGGCGTACTCCCCCTTGTAGTTACGCCGCACGAACTCGACGGCCCGCTTGACCACGCCCGGGTCCACCTTGAACCCGCAGTCCATGGCGCTGCGAAGTGCCTTGGCCTGCATCACCGTCAGCGAGATGTCGTGCCCTTGAGGCTTCGAGATCGCCACATAGTCCCACCCGCCATCGGCGCACTGGCTGTCCTGGATCAGCCGCAAGGCCCGGTCCAGCAGGCGTCCCACGCGCTTGTCACCAGTCATGCCATAAAGCTGGCCAAGCACGAAGGTCGAAAGCCCATGGTTGTACATGTCGCTGCCGCGCGCGGAGATATTCAGCAGGCCCGAGGGTTTGGCGTTATTGACAAGGTAGTCCATCGCCTGCTGGACGTTGTGGCCGTACTTTCCGCGCCCGGGCAGGTGTCCGGCTGACAGATACGCCAGCAGCCCCATGCTGACCAGGCCCATGTGCTCGTTGTCCCAGTTGCCCTTGGGGCCCTGGTTCTTTGCGAGCCACTCGATCCCGCGCTCGAGTGCGGCCTGGCTTTGAGGGGTGACTTCCCACGTGCCCTCGGCCAATGTCGCGGCGGGGAAGATCCCCATCGCAGCGATCAGCACCAGAGCGATTTTTCCCGTATGCCTATCCACGCAACTCCCGCAAGTAGCATGGGCGTCTCGCCCATGAGTAGCACGGGCGTCTCGCCCGTGTTACGGTTCAACACAGCCCATCGCAAGATGTCCCGCAATTTTGCGATGTAAACGTCCATCACTATTAATGTACAGCCTCGGCAGGCCCGGCGGCGGTCAATCGCACTGCCGCTGCGCCCGCGGGTCCGCGAACCAGCAGGATCATCTCGCTGCCGACACCCGCCAGGGCGTCGCAGCCGGCGATGGCCGCTGCGGCGCCCAGCGGAATTTCCACGCGAGACACGGCCTGAGTTTGTCCGGTCCGGGCATTGACCCACACCATCTCCACAGCCGCCGGCGCGGCCTTGACCGCACGGGCGTAAACCACCCCCGCCTCGCCGCCAAAAATCGCCCCGCCCCAGTGCTCCGCGGGGCGTCGCCAGATGAGCTTGCCGCTGGCGGCATCGAGGGCGACGATCTCGTCGGTGGCCTCGACCAGCAGCAGCTCGCCGCTGCGCCCCAGCAGCCGCCGCACTTCCACAGCGGTGCTCACCCAGCGGCGCGTGCCGGTGGTGAAATCCACGCACTCGACGCAGCTCATGCCCGCGTCACCGATGAAGACGCTCCGGCCGTCGATCAGCACCGCGTCCAGCCCCGCCGACGCCGCGGCGGGCGCCTCGGTGCGCAGCGGCACGTAGTCGCCGAAGCGCACCCAGTTCACGTCGCCGCCGATGTCGCCGCAGATCACCGCGTGCCCATAGATAGTGATGTACCGGTCGTCGACGATCTTCAGCGGCAGGTTCAGGTCCACTGAGCCAAAACGATCGATGGGGAATATCGGCTGATCGGTCGCGGGCTTGCCGTCGCCGCCGATGACTGTCCCACGCAGGTGGACCTGACCCTCGCCTTCGTTGGAGGTTTTCTCCTCAAACAGCGCCCAGACCGTGTTGCCCACGATCACCGGTTGCGACGCCATACGGCCAGGCACGGGCTTGAAGACGCCCTCTTCGGGCGCGGCGGGGGGTTTGTCCTTCTTCTTTTGACCGGCCAGGCGCTTGCCCCATCCGCGCGGAAGCACCTTGCCATTGGCGCCGCGAGTCGGGGCCGGCGTCGATTTCACCGTCCCGCGCACATTCAGGTCGATGCACTTGAGCTCGTGGCCGTTGCGCTGGGCGAGCCACTTGTTACTAAATGCCACCGCGTAGCTCCGCCCCGCCAGCAGCGTGGCGATGTCCTGCGGATTCCACATCTGCGATGGCATGCCGGGCGGGCATGGCGGCAACTGCCCGATGGCAGCAGCGCATTTCGCGGCGGGTGGGACTGTCCAGGGCAGGCTCAGCCCGCTCTGGCGCGCCTGAGCGAAGGTGCCCGCGGCCGCTACGTCCTGCTCGATCTGCTGGGGCGAGAACGTCTGCTCGCCGATGATGACAGGCTCGGTTGCAGCCTCACCCACGCGCCGACCCAGCCGCGCTGCCGCCAGGCGAACACGGGCTTGCGCTCCGCTTCGGGCGACAACGTCCGCCGCCGCAGCCGCCGATTCGTAATGCTCCAGCGCCTGGCTGTAGTGCCCGGCAGTGAAGCTCTGGTCACCCAGCCAGATGCTCGCCTCAGCCGCCGCGGCGGTGCCGTAGAACTGCGCCGCGGCGAAGGCGACGCGGGCGGGGTCTTTGTCGGCGATGGCCTGCCGCACGCGCAGCCGCCCGCGCAGCACGTGCTTGTTGAGTTCCTGCTGCACGCGCGGATTTCTGGCCATCAGGTCGGCGGCGCTGACTTCCATGCTGACCCACCCGTGCGGGTCGGTGGCGTTCTGGACAAGTCCCGCGTTGTCGGGGTCGACGTACCGGGCGA
Organism: Phycisphaerae bacterium; assembly: GCA_039683615.1. Classification (GTDB taxonomy): domain Bacteria; phylum Planctomycetota; class Phycisphaerae; order SM23-33; family SM23-33; genus JAJFUU01. The sequence continues at coordinate 223,395 of JBDKRA010000007.1, read as the reverse complement.
TGAAGAGCTTGGCGGCCTGGTCGATCTGCCCGCCGGCGACCGCCGAAGCGTAGTCGGACTTGAACGTGCGTTCCGCGCGGGCGTCCTCGAAGGACAGTGGATGCTTTTTCGCAGCTTCCGTCGCTACGGCAGCGGGGTTGGCCGCCCAGTCCAGCACGTCCTTGGCCGCCCAGCGGTGCATCGCCCGGGCCTGGGCGATAAGCTTCTCCAGCGCCCCCTGCTGCGACTCCAGTGCCGCCGAAACAATCTGCCGCCGCACCACGCGCTGCCACAACGCTTCCACTGTCTTGCCGGCGGGCGGAGCGAGTTCAAAAACACCCGCGCCTATCGGCGCCTCGCCCGCTCGACAGAGACGATCGTATGCATCTTCAAAGCTTGTCCACCGCGCCGCCATTGCCCCGCCGTCGCCCGTCGTCGCGGGCAGCACCGCATTAAGCTGATGCAGCGCCTCGATCCGATCCGACCACGTCCCTGCCCCACTTGCGGCTTCGCGAACGACCGCCTCGCAAACAGCATCCGCGGTAGTCGCATTCGCCGCCATCGCATTGATCGCCGCGTATGGGCGAACCTGCAGACTCTTGAGCGTGATCGACCGCGGCGCGTCCTTTGCGCCCACCGCTCCAGGCGCGCAATAGATCCCCACGCTCGTCAGAGGCTTGGCCGACGCCGGCGCCGCCATTTCATACAGCGCCGCCCATCCGCCGCCGGAGGTGCTTACCCAAACCTTGAGCGCCCCGCACGCCATGAGCATCCGGATACGGACTGTCTTGCCCACGACCGGTTCGGCTGCGGGGGGGCCGCCCGCCTGATAGTTGCCCGCGCCCTGGGCGGGCGGGCACAACATTATAAGGTTAGGTCCACCCGCCACTGCCGGCGCGAATCGCGCCCCAACCTGTGGCACGCCGTCGCTGTCACCGATGCACACGCCGGTGCTGCCGGCGGCGTCTTCGGCCTCGAAGATGTATTCGCAGATGCCGCTCTTGGGCGTCTCCACCGATGCCCACGTAAGCTGCGCATCTTTGGCCAGCGTCAATTTCACGCGCCCATCGGGCAGCTTGGCGAGATCGGCCGCGGGCGAAGTCTTCCACGTCATCGTCGCCGGGGCAAGCTGCGGGAGAGCTTTGAGAGTCTCGGCTGGCGCCGCCGGGGCCGCCTCGGTGCGAACCATATCGATGCTCCCCAGTCCGGCCGTGTCGCCACCGGCGGGATCATGCTCGACATAGACCGCCTGCGGGGCCGCCGGCATGGCCACCGACAGCAGGTGCACCCCCGCACAGGAAAGCACAAGCTGCCCCCCCTGCCAGCGAATGTCCGTAGGCAGCACGGCCTGCGGTTTGTTCGGCTCGGGCGGGGGCTGGAGACGAAGGTGCCTGCCATTGTCCGCCGCCGCCAGCGCCATGCTCGCCGGCCTGGGCACCTCGCCGGTTCGCGCAGCTTCATAGGCGTACCAGCGGCTGACCGCTGCGGCCTGGTCGTACCACAGCGAGACACCCTTCTGACCGGCCCAAAGGTGGATACGGATTCGTCCGCCGCCCCAAGGCCGCAGACGCAGCGCCGCGTCGTTGGGCCAGGGCGACAGGAGCTTCCAGAGCCCCGAAAAGCGGATCACCCCGGCCGCCACGGCGGCCTTGCTCTTGGCTCCTTCCGCCGGGGCCATCCATGACTTGAACTCGTCAACAGTCATCGGCTCGACGGCGGCCGGGGTGGCCTGAACCATGGCCGCCCACGCCTGGGCCGGTCCGCCGAGCTGATCCGGCGCGTCCCAAACCGCCGCCTGAGCCCACAGCGTCCCGCCCCCCGCCAGCAATGCAGCAATCCCCGCCGCCAGCGACGCCAACAGCCGTTGCCAAATCATCCCAGGCTCCGTATGTCCTATGCAGGTATGCATCCCGCTAATCTAACCCGCCCCAGGCAGAGGCGGTTCGCTGAAAGTGGCAACAGGACGGAGGGGGTGTGCCCAGACCTTGTGGAGAAAGACCGTGGCCGACAAGCGAGAACTCAACCGGTACGCCAAGAAGTTCAGCGAGCTCTCTCTGAGCCTCTGCGGTCTCGGCGAACTCGGCGTTGAAATTACTGCCGGTCACTTCTTCTTGATCGTGATGTAGTTCACGCGGGTGCGGTCGTTGGGGGCGGCTTTCTGGTGCGACTTCATAGTGATGCGGCCGTCGGTCACTTTCACTTCCTTCGTGAACGTCTTCCACTCTTCCTGGCCGAGGCTGACGCCTTCGCAGAGCGTCACGCCGTTGACGTAGATCGTGCCGTCGGGCATCTTGTAGGCGCCATCGCCGACACAAACGGTCACATCATACGTCCCGTTCTCGACGGTGATCGACCATGACACGCCCGGCATGAAGAAGATCTGCGTGGCCTGTCGCGGGTCGCTGCCGCGGCGGCCTCGCGTGGCGTCTTTCATCGGCTGGCTCCAGCCGTACGAATACCCGCTGGACCGCATGCCGAAAGGTTCGCCGAAATCGCCCACGCAACCGGCGGGCACCTTGCCCGGCGGCTGGAAGTTCACCGTCAGGTCAGTGGCGCCCTTGCTCTCGATGCGTTCGAAGGATCGCGAGACGACCTTGCCCGCGACGCCATCCTTGACCAGCGTCAGCCGCACTTCGCACGAGCGGCTGATCGGGATGGCCGTTCCGGCTTTGGGCGAGGCGGGCGTCGGATCGCTGCCGTCGATGGTGTAGTGCACTTCGCCGCCGGCCAGCGGTTTGCGAACCAGCACGTTGAGCGTGCCGGTGAACTGCAGGTCGGCCGTCTGGAAGACCGGCAGGTCCGTCTGGGGCTTGAAGCCGGCGCTGGTCTCCATCCATCCGCCGCAGGTGCAGCCGCCCGAGGCCTCGGGGCTCAGGAGCATCCCGCATCCGGCGATAGTGCTCAGCCAGCAGTCCGGCCGCAGGCGGTAGTAGTTGGAACTCTCGTTGGCGCTGTACGACCACATCGTGGTGTGGTTGGCGCGGAAGAACACGCCGTAGCGCGAGCAGGAATATGTCCCGCAGCTTCCGCCGGGCATCTCGCCCAGGTCCTTGCCCGTGGCCAGGTCGAACTTCCGCGGCCGCGCGTACACGATGCCGTCGACAACGGCGGTGTGCGTCATGTGCGCGCCGTGATTGCCGCGCCCGTTGGCGGTCTGGTGCCAGACTTCCTTGCCGCTGCTGTCAGCGAAGGCGAAGACATGGAACGTGTAGCCGACGTTGGCGCCGAGCACGAGCTTGTCGCCGGAGTGTGCGAAGAAGTACACGATCGCGCCGCCGGGGCTCTTGAAGGGCTGCTCCCAGACGGCCTTGCCCGTGGCCAGGTCGAGGGCGACGATGGTCTGGTCGCCCCAGAGATTGCCGCTGCGGCTCTCGATGAAATACGCCCGCGTGCTCGTCAGGGCGACGGTGGAGTTGATGATCGTGCCCTTGGCGTGCTTCCAGAGCGTCTTGCCCGTCGCCGGGTCGAGACCGAACAACTCGCTCGAGCAGACCTTCCGGCTTGAGGCATCGTCGTACCAGTTCCCCGGGCCGGTGTAGCCGGTCGCCGGACCGCCCTGGTTCACGCTGCCCACGAGCACGTTGCCCTCGCGGCCGATGTAGCCCCACCAGTCGCCGGCCGTCGGCATGGCGTAGACGTTCACGACCTTGCCCGTGGCCCCGTCGATCTTCCAGCAGGCGTTCTGGACGGCGACGTAGAGGAACTGGTCATCGGCGCACCAGTTGCCGCAGTCGTCGGGCATGTTCATGCGGATCATATTGGGGATTTCGAGCGACCAGAGGATCGTGCCGTTGTGGGCGTCGCAGGTGACGATGCGCCGCAGGCCCTGGGCGTACATCCGCCCGCCTGCCGCCAGCGGCGCGGGCTTGCGCGGCTCGCGGTCGGGCTGGTACCGCGGACCCGGGCGGCCGACCCACTGCACGGGAATCTCGGCTGTCGACGTCGCGCCGGCAAGTTCCTCGCTGCCGTAGGAGGTGTTGTCTGCGTTGCCATACTGGTGCGACCACGCGCCCACGCCTTTGGGGATGGGCTTGGCCGCGACGGCGGCCTTGCCGTCGGCGCCCACCGTCACCGATGCGAAACCGGGCTTGACCAGCCGCACGATCTCCGCTGCGTCATAGGGTTGACCGGCCGCGGCGACGACGAGGTTCGCCACGTCGCCCACCAGCGGAATCTCGCCGGTCTTGGGGGCGACATGCAGCGAGACGCGCATCCCGTACACGCCGGCGGCGATGAGGGCAGCGCGGCCGCTCTCGATCGCGGCGGCCTCGGTGTCGTACCCGATCACGCACAGGCTGCTGCGCTTGGCGATCTCGAGGGCGAGCTTGCCGTCGCCGCATCCGGCCACCACGCACACGCCGTTGCGGGCGGTCGTCCGGGCGAGGATCGCCTCGGCCGCGGCCGCCGCGGCCGCGGTGTCGGCGTACGGCTTGGCGGAAGCGTCGATCTGCGGAACGGTGTAATTGAATGTTGTGTCCAGGCCGTGCACGCCGGTCGAACGCCCGCCGGCGCGAATGATGTACTGGTATCCGCTGCGCAGTTCCAGACCGGTCATCTCGGCCGAGTGCTGGGTGGTCTTCTCGGCCTTTTCGACCTTGTGGAAGTTCTGCCCGCGCCCGTATTCGAGCTCAGTGCCCGCCGGCTCGGATGTCTGCCAAAAGACCATCGCCTTGTCCGGCGCGGTGAACTGCACGTATGGGCCGACGGGCAGCTTGAGCGAACCTTCGGTTGCGCCCATCGCGGCGCCGCCAACAGCCGGCGGCGCCTCGCCGCCGCTCTTACCGCCGCGACCGAAGCAGTACACGTGCCCCGCCTCGGTGCTGACGATCAGCCGCCCGTCAGCAGCCGCCAGCCCCCACACGGTGCCGATCACGGGCGCAGACCAGATTTCCTTGCCGTCGGCGGGGTTGTAGGCGGCCACGCGATCGGCGCCGCCGCCGAAGACGACGCCGCCGGCCACGATCACCGCGCGCCCACCGGGCAGGTTCGTGCTCCACTTGGATTCCCGCTTTCCGGCCGGAACGACGATGCCCCGCCCGCCGGCGACGAAGGTGTCGCCTGCGACGGCTATGTCATACGCCCCGCCGATGCCGCCCAGCGACTGGCCCTTGTTGCCCGGGCCGCTGAGAATGTTGCCGCCCCCGCCAATCATGATGAAACTGCCCGAGGACGCCCCGCCGAGGTCCTTGCCATCGCCGCGGCGGAACCGCATGCCGGCCGAGCGACCTTGGGGAATGATGAAATCCGTGTCGGTCAGCACGCCGGCGGCCTCGAGCGACATCTGCTCATACACCCGCACATAGCGGCCGGGGCCGTCGGCCTTGCCGGTGGCCGCGTCGAGCGCGCAGACGTAGGAGCGTTCCCACGGGAGCATGCTGAAGGCGCAGTACGCCGTGCCCTTGTCGACCATCACGCCGGTGCGGCAGGGCTGGACGGCGATAGGCCGATTGTTGTTCATGATGCGCCGCGTGTCGGCCTGGGGCGAAAAGCGCCACAGTTGCTTGCCGTCGGCCAACGCCAGGCAGTATGCGAACCCGTCGTCGCTGCCGAAGTAGACCTTGCCGCCATCGACGGTCGGAGCCACGCGCACAGGCGCGCCGGAGGTGAAGCGCCATCGCTCCTTGCCGCTGGCGGCGTCGATGCAGTGCACCGAGTCGTCGACCGTCGAGCCGAACAGCACCGCCCCGCCGGCGGCCACGGCGTAGAACGCCGGGTCGTAATTTCGCATGTCGCCCGGAGTGCCGCCATGGTAGGCGTCCATCATGGCAGCGCCGTCCCACGCGCGCTGGGGCAACTGTCCGCTGTGCCAGGCCCAGAGCAGGCCCAGCGACGCCGCGTCAATCTTGTCGTCGGTCGCCGAACTGCGGCGGTAGTCGTGGCGGTACGTCGGCCAATCGCCGGCGCCGGCGACAGAGGCGAGGCCAAACAGAGCGATCATCGCAATCGAAACCAGACGGCATCGGTTCATCGACGGTTCCTTTCAGGACAATTACACCATCTATTTTAACCCCTGTCGTGATCGAAAAGAACGCGGGATTGTCGATCGCGCATAATGCGACCATCATCGTTGCCGCGACGCCGCGCATAAGGCACAATGGGCGCATGGCGCGACGCGAGAATTTGATCGGCAGTTGGGCCTTGGCGGCCCTGATTGCGGCGATGGCGATCCCGCCGGCGATTGCGGCAGGGGGCATCTGGCGGTGCGCCTCGTGGCGCAGCGGAGCGTTGATGGTCGCCATTGCGGCCGGCGCGGCGGTGGTCTTGTGCGCAGCGGCGTTTGTGTTGGGCGTGATCGCAATGCCTCGGTTTTCGGCGACTGTGGCGGCGGTTGGGGCGTGCCTGTATGGCCTGGGTGCGACGGGCGGGTGCATGGCGCTGGCGGCCAACCTGTCGCCGCCGCCGCAGTGGGCGCTGTACTGGGCGCGGCCGATCGCTTTCGAGCTGGCGCTGGACAAGCTCAAAGACGAGTACGCGCCGGCGCAGATCGAGCCTCTGCCGGCGCCGCCGGTGCGGCCTGAGGTCCTGGTGGTGATCCGCGGCAGGGCGGGCGAGTCGATCTACGAAGTGGAGGGACGGGCGATGAACCTCGATGGCCTGACGGAACGGCTGGCAGGGCAGCGGCGCCTGCAGCCGCAGGTGTGGGTGCTGATCCGCGGCGACCGCCAGGCTACGGTGCAGCAAGTGGCCCAGGCCGTCCGCGCCTGCCGAAAGGCCGGCCTGCGGGACGATCAGATCGGATATGACAATCGGCCGACAGACTGAGGGGCGGGGAGCATGGGCCAGACGCCCACGCCACACTGCGGCTATCGCTTGCGGATGTTCCAGTGGTAGTCGCTGACGTAGGCGGCCATTCCGGGCCAGAAGGTCTTGAGCTGCGAGGCCACGATGTTTCTCTTCTCGGGCAGGTCGTCGCTACGGTAGCCCCAGTCCATGTCGACGATGCGGCAGACGCTGCGGTACGCCCGTAGTATCGTGCCGATTCTTGAGTGCCAAGAAAAATTGCCTGGCGGCGTGGCGGGAGGGAACAAAGGAGGCACAGCTTTACCGGGCTGTGCAACACGGGCTCGAAAGCCTGTGCCCGTGCCTAGTCGTCGTCCTCGTCAATCTGGATGGCTTCGGAGGGGCAGGTCTCGGCCGCCTCCATGCAGGTGGCTTCAATGTCCTCGTTGGCCGGTTCGCTTATGACCGTGGCCAAGCCGTCGTCGCCCAGCTCGAAGACTTCGGGGCAGATGTCGACGCAGACTCCGCAGCCGGTGCAGTTATCGGTTACTGAGGCTCTCATTGCGGGCTCCTTCGGTGAGACACTATGTATATTTACATAGTTGGAGCCTCAGGCTGCAAAAACTTTTTCGAGCGCCGCGCGGATTTTTGCCAGCGAGCGTTTCTCGATCTGACGGATCGATTCGGGCGAAAGCCCCAGGACGCTGCCGACCTGGGCGAGAGTTTGGCCTTTGTCGGCGCCGCCGAAGGGGAATCGCTTCAGGATGACCTCCATTTCGGCCGAGTTGAGATTGGCCGAATTGGCCGCCAGCACCTCGCGGACGGTCTCGATGGCGTCGCAGCGCTGCTGGTCGTGGACGGCCTCGGGATGGTCGCTGCCCTCGAACTCGGGGTCGAACTCGCAGATGATGTATTTCCGGACGGTGCGGGCCTTGCGCTGGAGTCGGGAGAAGCTGGCCAGGATCGAGCGGCAGGCGTAGGTGGAGAACTTGTACCCGCGCGAGACGTCGAACTTCTCGACGCATCGCATGACGGCGAGGTATCCCTCGGAAAGCAGGTCGTCGAAGTCGACGCCGCGGTTGATGGCGCGCTGGGCCATCACGGGCACCAGGGCGAGGTTGGCGTGGATGATCTGGGCGCGGGCCCAGCGGGCGCGCGAGTTCCAGGCGTACGTCCCCCGGCGCTGCCCCTGGCGGCGGGCCTGGCACAGGCGGTACTTGGCGTAATTGTACCGCAGGAAGATGAACCGCTCCTGCGCGACGCTCAAGGCCGCCGAGGCCATGCGCTGCGGCTCGGGCTGGTCGTCGTCGTGAACCTGCGCCGCCAGGCGGTAGTGGTTGACCGGGACGCGCATGGCGCCGGGGCCCCAGTAGCGTTCGGCCGCGTCGGGGTCCTGGAACGACTCGTCGTCAACATACAGCGTCAAGTCGGCCCCGAGGGCGTGAACGGACGCCCGCCGCGGGTACAGGTTGTGGCAAGAGGCGTCGAAGTCGATCATGGGCGCGGGTGCGGTTTCTGTGCAGAGGGTAGTGTTCACGGTGGCGAATCTCCTGGTCAGACGTTATCAGGTCGGCTGTGATCTCGAACGCGTGCGGCGATGGTGCTGACGCGCAGCAGGTCCCAGGGCCCCATCGACGGCGGCGCTTCGTCGCCGGCGCCGGTGCTCAGCAGCATGTACCGCGCGCAGTTGCGGTACTTGTCCATGCAATAGAAGTTGCGGGTGCGGACAGCCAGGCGGGCCGAGAGTTGTTCCACGCTGTCAAAGAATTCGTTGCATTGCTCGTCGTAGAAAGGGCAGTGGCTCATGGGTCATTCCTTTGAGGAGGCCTTGAACACATGCGGTCCATCCGGCCTGACGCGATTTCTGCTCGTGCCTCTGAATAAGATTTACGAACTCCCGGCCTTCCCGAGAGCCGTCGTGCGTGTCCCTGGTCACAAAGAACTCGACGTTGAAGGCACAGTCATTGTGGTCGCAAATTAATTTCTTTCAATCGGGACGCACACCGCATTGCGCGGCGGGGGCTTTGCCAGCAGGCATAGGGAAAGCTCTTACAGAACGCTTGGCCAGGCGATGGAAAGAGATGGCATGGGACGGCGGGCGATGCTGCGCGCCGGTCGCCACGCGCCTGGCGGCAGGGCGCTCGCGCGGCGCTACATGCTGTTGTGCTGAACCCACCCGATCGCGTATTTCAGCAGGTCGGAAGAGCTTGCCAGGCGCAACTTGCCCTTGATGTGCTCGCGGTGCGAGTCGACGGTCTTGGAACTGATGTGAAGGCGGCGGGCGATCTCGCGCGTGGGCAGTCCGCCGCCGATCATCTCAAAAATTTCCAGCTCGCGGTCCGTCAGGGCGTCCAGCGAGCCGGCGCCGGCGGCGTGACCCTGGACGAACTTGCGAATGACGGTTGCCGAAATCTTGTCGCTGACGTAGATCTCGCCGGCCATCACCATGCGAATGGCCTCGATGACCTTCCGGGGGGCCTGTTCCTTGGTGAGATAGCCCCGGGCGCCGGCCCGGAGGACGCGTTCGGCGAAAAACGCCTCGTCGCGCATCGACAGCACCAGCACCCGCAGTTGCGGAAACCGCACGGCGATGTCCTTGATCAGGTCGATGCCGTTGCTGTCCTTGAGGGACAGGTCCACCACGGCCACGTGCGGTTCGGCCTGCTTGATCAGCGTCAGGGCCTCGTTGGCGCTGGAGGCCTCGCCACAAACCTCCATGTCGCTTTCCTTCTCGACGAGCATGGCGATTCCCTGACGCACGATGGGATGATCGTCCACCAGGATCAGGCGGGTCTTGCAGGCGGATTTTTCCGGCAGCTCTGTCACGGGATGATAAAAATAGCGGCAAAATCTCCGGCGGTCAACATTTCCTCCGTATTGCTGCGGCAAATCGGCCGGTCCTCGCGGCGTTCTCTCGTTCTTGCTCGGGTGCCTTAGCCTGACGGTTCGTACTATAGAGGGATGTATCACGGGTAATATGGCACTTTGTCCCATTGATGGGTCCTCGGGACATTCCTAACATGTTTTGAATTAAGAGCCACCGCCGCGGAAAGCGGCAATTGGGGGTCGGGCGCAGTCGGCCATCCCGGCACTCAAGGGGAATGCGGCCGAAAACGAGGGTAGGCACATGGTGGCCTTCACCAAGCAGCGGCCCGCGGAACGGAAGTTCAATCAGCTTCTCTGGCCCTGGTGGGCAAGCGGGGAAGAGGAACCCGGTTTGTGGGAATACCCCGCCGACATCGCCGAAGAGCCTAACAAGATCGTAGTAGACGCCGAATTGCCCGGATATACGAGCGAGGAAGTTCAGGTGGATTACAGCCGCGGAGTTCTGACCATCCGGGCCGAGCACAAGGAAGAACCGCAACCGGGACCCAAGTTCCTCAGCGAACGCCACAGCGAGCCGATGGAGCGGTCGTTCGTCCTTCCGGCCGATGTGGATCAATCCAGCATGGCCAGAACCCTGGAAAATGGCGTGCTCCACCTGGAGCTGCCCAAGGCGGCCGAATCCCGCCGACGCCGAATCGAGATCAAGCCCCACCGCAGCGGGCGCGGACACAATATCGAGAACGGACGCGCCGGCCGAGCAAGGGCGGGAACCGGTAGACATGGCAGCGGCAAGAGCGGGCGGTCGGCACGCGACGAGGCTTCGGAATGATCATAACAGACGAACATCTGCGCGATGACGTCATCAACCGGTTGTTCTGGAATGACTTGGTCAACGTTGCGGATATATCCGTGCGGGTCCGCAGCGGCGAAGTCACCCTGTCGGGAACCGTACCGGACTATGCGGCCCGCCAGGCGGCGGCCCAGGTCGCCCGCGACGCCGGCGCGGTCGAGGTGCACAACCAGTTGACGATCCGATATCCGGACATCTCCGCACCTCCGCCGGATTTGGAATTGGCGGCCTGCGTGCGAGACGCCCTGGCCTGCAGCGGGGAACTGGACGTCTCGGCCATCGACGTGACGGTGCAGTCCGGACTGGCGCGGATGGAGGGCTTTGTCGACACGCGGCGCAAGAAGGAGCGCGCGGCCGCGATGGCCTCGTCGGTCAGCGGAATCGTGTCGGTGTCGAATGAACTGGCCGTGGTGCCCTCCGGCGACCCGCACGATAAGCGGATTGCCCGCAACATCATGGAAGGTCTGTGCCCCAACGTCCTGTTCAACATGCGCGAAATGACGGTGGAGGTGGACCGGGCCGTCGTGACACTTTCGGGCGCGGTGCCCTCGCGGGCGGCATACCGGGCGGCGTATGAGATCGCCCGCTATACCATCGGCGTCAAGGGCGTCCACAACGACCTGGAGGTGGTGAAGTAGGAGGTGTTCTCATGCTCAGGAGCCTCAAGGAACTGCTGGGATACTCGATCCGGGCCACGGACGGGGATGTCGGCAAGGTCCTGGATTTCTATTTCGACGACAGGAAATGGACCGTCCGATACATGGTCGTCGATACCGGCCGATGGCTCAGCGGGCGCCAGGTGCTGCTGTCGCCTCAGAGCTTCGGCAAGCCCGATTGGACGGAAAGAATCGTGCCGGTGAACCTCACCCGCGACGCCATTGAGCACAGCCCGCCCATCGATACCGACCAGCCTGTCTCGCGGCAGTACGAGGAAATGATCGCCTTGCATTACGGCTGGGCGCCTTATTGGGGCATGGAGGGCACGCCGCTGATGCAACCGCCGGAGGAGATGATGTCCGAGACGCTGGCCCGCCAGGAATTGCGGATCCATGGCGACCCAGACCTGCGGAGCATGCGCGACACCATCCACCTGGACCTCAACGCCACCGACGCCAGGATTGGACGCGTGCACGACTTCATCGTCCAGAGCGACGACTGGGTCGTCCGCTACATCGTGGCCGACATCGGGCGCCTGCTCACGGGCAAGAAGGTGCTCATCTCGCCGGCGTGGGTCCACGACGTGAACTGGGCCCAGCGGGCCGTCCTGGTGGACCTCGATCAAAGCGCCATCCGCGAGGGTCCGGCGTTCGATTACGATACACCTGTCAATCGCGAGTACGAGGTGCGACTCTATGATTTCCACGGCAGGCCGGTCTACTGGGAGGGCGAAGCGCCCGAGCCGGTGAAAGAACCCCAGGCAAAGTGAGGCAACGATCCATGACCACCACGCAAGCAACCGTGCAGACGCTGACCCTGGCGAGCATGAGGACCTTGGCATCGGCCCGTATCCACGCAGCCGACAAGCCCATCGGCAAGGTCGAAGACTTCTACTTCGAGCAGCGAAACTGGATCGTGCGATACCTGGTTCTGGACACGCACGTGTGGCTGCCCGGCCGGCGCGTGCTCGTGGCCCCGGCGGCCGTCGAGGACATCGACTGGAGCCAAGGCGAGGTGCATCTGGCCCTGTCGAGGGAGCAGGTCCGAAACAGCCCGTCCGTCGACGACAAGGTCACCATCTCGCGCGAGCACGAGACCATGCTGGCCAAATATTTCGGATGGCTGCCGTACTGGGAGAGCCGCCCGCTGCCCGAGTCGCTCAGCCGCTCGGTGGCCGCCGAGGCCCGCCCCGAAGACCGCATCGAGCTCGAACGCCATCGCAAGCCTGAAAGCACTCTCACCGCCTACCGTGAGACGCTCCAGTACAATCTGGCGGCTATCGACGGCGAGTTCGGCAGCGTCGAAGACTTCCTTATCGATCCGCAGACGTGGGAGATGCGTTACGTGACAGCCGACGTCGGCACGCTGTTCCACAAGCGGCTGGTCATGCTCTCGACGGACTGGCTGGCCGACATTTCCTGGGCCCGCCGCCAGGTGCGGTCAAAGATGACCCAAGACCGCATCCGCAGCAGCCCGCCCGTCCCCGAGGTCATCGACCGCGCCTACGAGATCGCCCTGCACGAACACTTCGCCCGCCCAGGTTACTGGACAAGCGACGAGTGAACCATGCTGGACTTGGCCCCATCATTCCATCCTTCTCTACTTCTTCTTCAAATCATCCTGCAACACTTCGACGATCACGCGGAAGCCGATGGCCGCCGAGCTGTGGTCCGGAGCTGCGGCGTCGCGGTTGGCGCTGCGGCAGAAGGCCGGACGCGTCTTCCATGAGCCGCCGCGCAGCACGCGGCGGTCGCCATTTGCAGGACCGGAGGGATCTTTCGCCGCTGCGGCATAAGGACCCTGCCAGTCGCGGCACCACTCGGCCACGTTGCCATGCATGTTGTAAAGCCCCCAGGCATTGGGCTTGTACGAGTTGACAGCCGCCAGCTTCGCTTCGCCCCTGCCCTCGTCGACTATGAGCGTTCCCAATCCGTAGGCGTAGCGGGCGTCGTAGCAGGCCTGCTCGGCCTTGACCGTGTCGCCGAAGTTGAAGGGCCCCTTCGTGCCGGCGCGGCAGGCGTATTCCCACTGCGCCTCGGTCGGCAGCAGCACCTGCCGGCCGCTGATCTGCGAGAGTTTCTTGCAGAACTCTTCGGCGGCGGTCCACGTGACGTTGGTGACCGGAAGGGCCGGCCCGCGGACCTGGCTGGGATTCTTGCCCATGACCGCCTGGAAGAGTTCCTGGCTGATTTCGCAGGCGGCCATATAGAACGGCCACGTCAGCGTCACCTCGTGCGGGTCTTCGTCGCCGTCGCGTCCGAACTCGTTCTGGGGCGAGCCCATCGCGAACGTGCCCTGCCCGACCAGCATCAGTTCCATCACCGCACCGGCGGGCTTGAGCGTCAGCGTGGGTTGATAGTTCGCCGCCGGGGCAGGCACAGCCGGTCGCGGCTTGGGCTGAGGTTTGGGCTGCAGCTTTGGTTCGGGTCTGGGCTCGGGTTTTGGCTCGGGCTTGGGCTCAGGCTTGGGTTGAGGCTTGGGTTGAGGCTTGGGTTCGGGGTTGATGTCGGGCCACATGTCCGGCTGGCCCGGCGGTTGGGGCTTGGGCTCGGGCTTGGGCTCAGGTTTGGGTTTGGCTTCGGGCTGGGGTTTGGGCTGGGGCACCGGCTCTGCCGCGGGCGGCAGTTCCTGCGGAGGCGCCACCGCAACGCTCTGAACGGGCGCGTGCTTCCAGTTGGGCCGCCAGCCCACGGCCAGCATCGCCCCGACGCCCAGCAGGAAGATGCAGACCGTGCCGCCGAAGAAGCCCATCGCCGCCGCCAGGGCGGTATGCCGGCGCGGCTTGGCCTGCGGAGCGCCCGACGCCGCGGCCGGATCGAGGACCAGATCGTCCTGGCCCCGCGGCTCGTCGATCTGGGCCTGGGGGATGTCCTGCTCGACAGAGGCACGCGCCTGCGCAGCAGCCTGGGCGGCATGGCGCTCATTGAGCCACTTTCGCAGCGGCGACGTGCGCGGATGTGGAACGATATACGCCTTGCCGCACAGCGGGCACTGGTCGCGCCGCCCGGCAAGGGCCTCCGGACTCTCCAGCCGCGCCGAGCAGGATGGACACTCATGCAAAATCATCCCCTGCATTATATTTCACCGTCGCGGCGATGGAAGAACCGATCGGGACTTTCTCCACATCGCCCGCTGCACGGGTGTGGTCGTGGTTGGCCCGCTGGTCCGCTGAGGCATTTTGTTTTTCAATTGGAAATTGAAAATTGGAAACTGCAAATCGACAATGGAGCCATGCTTGTCACCTTGCTATCGCTGATCTGTGCGGCGCAACCGGCTTCGGCCCCGGCCTCCGCCCCGGTTGTGGCGCCGCGGGCGCTGCGTCCGGCTGAGAAGGAAATGCTCGAGGCGCTGGGCCTGCCCACCCGGATCGGCGCGAGCACCGATTCGGCGCTGGCCGCGGCCGACAAGGCCCCCATCGACGGCAGCGCGGGGCTGGAGTTGTTCGCCGAGATCATTTCGCGCAAAGGGCTGGGCGAGGGGCTGCACTGGGCCTGCTGGCAGGTGCGCAAGAAGTATGGCGTCTCGGCGATCACCCTGGTGCCCAAGCGCACAAATCTCTCCGCGGCCGCACTGGCCAAGGCTTTGGGCGAGAGCGACCTGGTCCGCCAGAGCGGCTTTCTCGAAGAAGGACGTATCGTCCCCCGCGCGACGGCCAACTCCAAGCCGCTGACGTGGCACTGGTATAGCTGGCTGGGCTTCGGCATCGCCGACGGCCGCGTGGTCGTCATCCGCACCGACAACCGCCTTCTGCCCCCGCCGGCAACTGAGCCGCCGACCTTGCCCGGGCACGAGCAACTCGCCGCACCGGCATCGCAACCGGCCGCGGCGCCGGCGGCAACGCGACGCCCGCTGCGGGCCGAGGAACGCTCGCTCCTGCATGCCCTGGGTCATTCGGTGAAGGTGCAGGTGTACGGTCGGCCAGGACAGACCAACTCCGCCAAACTTTCGGCTGCGCTCGAGCGCATCGTCCAGACCCTCAAGGCGCGGACGCTGTCGATGGGCCTGGAAGACGCGGCCCAGGAAGCCTCGACGCAGGGCGTGCAGTCGTTCCTGATTTGGCCGCACAAGGATCAGGTGGAACTGGCCAGCCGCCGCAAGAGCCTGGGCCCGCCCGACAGCACGTACCAGGAAGACTACTGGGCGGACGAGCACCTCTCGCAAGACCCCAAAGCCGGCCCGGCGATCATGTGGCATTGCTACAGTTGGCTGCAACTCGGAGTGGTCGAAGGCAGGATCAAGATCGTCCGGGCCAACTGCGACCTTCTGCCGCCGCGGGACCGGGGAGAGCGGGATTAATCCGCAATCCCCAATCCGCAACCCGCACAATCCCGCTTCCGTCGGGGATCGTTTTGGGGTCTAATAGGATGTCTTGACCATGAAGAACCACCTGCGCAAAGAGATGAAGCGGCGGTTGGCGGATATCCCGCCGGCAGCCATCGTCGCGCGCAGCCAGTTGGCCTGCCAGGCCCTGATCGCTACCGAGGAGTTCCGCGGCAGCCGCTGCGTCATGCTGTATATGCCCATGCCCCACGAGGCCAGCCCCCTGTCGGCGGCGCTGGCGGCGTGGCAGCAGGACAAGATCGTTCTGGTCCCCAAGGTCGACTATCAGCAGCGGCACATGATCGCCGTGCGGATCACCGGCATGAACGACGAGATGGTCGTCTGCGGACACTACGCCATCCGCGAGCCGGTCGCCAGCGAGCCCTGGCCGCTGGAGGACATCGACCTGGTGGTCGTCCCCGCCCTGGCCTATGACCGCAGCGGAAACCGCCTCGGGCGCGGGGCCGGGTTCTACGACCGCTTCCTCAGCCACAGCGACCTGCATGCCACCACCTGCGGCCTGGCGCTGTGCGATCAGGTCGTCGAGCGCGTTCCCACCGCCGGCAATGACTGGCCTGTCAGCATGCTTGTTACCGATAAAGAAGTGCTGCGATTCACCGGCCTGACGCCTCGCGGCAACGCGGGCCAAGGAGAAACCTATGACTCCGCTTGCTAAACAGATTGTCATCGTCGCCGGATCGGTAGCGGCCTTGATCGCCCTGATCGTGGGCTGGAATATCTACCGTTCCAAGGGTCCCGCCCGCGCCGGGGCCGACGCCGCGGCCGAGGCCAACCCGGCAGTCCATGCCGGCGCCCCCGCCCCTGGCGCCGGCGCGCCTGCGGCCGCACCGAGTTCCCCGGTGGCGGCGCCCACGCCGGCGCCCGAGACGGCCGGCAACGCCACCACGGCGATGGCCCAGTTCGATGAGGGAATCAAGCTGATGGAGGCCGGCAAGTTCTTCCCCGCCCGCGTGGCGCTGTCGGCTGCGGTTTTCTCCGGCGCCCTTCCGCCCGACAAGGCCGCCCACGCCCGCAAGATGCTGACGAGCATGGCCGAGCGGACGCTATTTGCCCCCGGCTTCTTCGACGAGGACCCATACGTGGCCCGCTATGACGTGCAGAGCGGCGACGTGCTGCAGCGCATCGAGCGAAACCTCAAGCTGCACGTGCCGCCGGAACTGCTGGTGAAGATCAACAATCTCTCCTCGGCCAAGGCCATCCGCCCCGGCCAGTCGATCAAAGTCATCAAGGGCCCGTTCCACGCCGTCATCAGCCTCAGCAGTTTCTCCATGGATCTGTACCTCAAGCGCGACAACCTGCCGTATGTTTACATCAAACGTTTCACCGTCGGCACGGGGCGCGAGAACGCCACGCCGTTCGGGGCCTACCACGTGGCGTTGCACGGCAAGCAGATCAAGCCGGTCTGGAACCCGCCGCCCTCCAGCGGACGCACCGGGACCATTCGCTACGGCGAACCGGGATATGCCTTCGGCGCCAAGGGGCTCTGGATCAGCCTCGAGGGCACCGACGCGGTCACCAAGACCATGAGCGGATACGGCATCCACAGCACCAACGACCAGGGCAGCATCGGCAAGAGCGAATCCCTGGGCTGCATCCGCATGGCCGACCCCGATATCGACTATGTCTTCATGACCCTCTACGAGCACTGGTCGACCGTCCTGATCAAGAAATAGAAGGAGCTGGAACCATGGAATGATGGGTGCGGCATCGGGATCTCCTTCCAGCATTCCTGCATCCCATCTTCTCTTCCGCTTCTTCCTCAGCGTCCTGGGCGACCTCAGCGGCTGGGATCTTTTCCAGCCCGTCGTGCAATAATTTCCGTCGCGGAACGCTATATTAGATAGAGCACAGAGCACGGTATCTTTGTAGACACCCTGAACCCAAAAAGGAAGACTGCCATGCATCGACGAGTGACCTTTGGCCTGATCGCCCTGGCCCTGGTAGCCGTTGCGACAGCCTTGCCCCTGCGCACGCTGCCCAGCGGAAGCACCGTGGGCGTTGACGCCATCTCGGCGGCCACGAAGAAGAAAAAGACCACCGCCCCGGTGATCAAGCAGAAAGTCACGATCAACCAGCCCCAGTCGACAACTCTGGATGTCGACGACGTGATCCATCAGCGAGTTGCAGGCCAGATCGAGGCGGCGCGCCGCGCCATCTCGGCCAAGTCATGGCAGCAGGCCAGGGAGATTCTGGAACCGTTGCTGGGCGTCGTGCGCAGCCAGAACCAGCGCGAACGGATCGACGAACTGCTGGCCAGAGTCGACGCCGAAGGCGAAATCCGGCTCCAGAAGGCCAACAGCCTCTACGCCGAGAAGAAATACGAGGAGGCCCTCAAGTCGTATCGACATGTCGCCGCCGCCTTCGGACATCGCAAGGCCGGCCAAGCCGCACAGGCCGCCCTGGACAAAGCCGAGAACGATCCGGCCGTCGCGACAGCGTTCAAGGCCGCCAAGGCCCAGGCGATGGCCGACCAGATCGACGACATCATCACTGCCGACCTGGCGGCGCAGAAACTCCCCGCCCCGGCTACCAGGCCCGCCACCGAGTCCGATGGCGACGGCCAGACCATCGATCCGGCACTGCGATTCGACTACATCAAGAAACTTCAGTCCACCGCCCGGCACAATGCCGTCAAGACCCTGGAGATGCTCGCCACGCTGTACCCGGACACCACCGCGGGCAAAGCCGCGACCTCGGACATGGCGCTGGTCAAGGCCGACAAGAATCTCCAGGATGGCCTCGCCTCCGACCAGAACGAGACGCGCGCCAAACAGATGCTCACCGTGGCGGCAAACTACGAAAGGGCGGGAATGGACAAGATCGCCCTGGGCAAGTACCAGGAGTTCATCAAGCTCTACCCCAGCCGCCCCGAAGCCAAGGACGTCGCACAGCGCATCGAGGCCCTCAAGACCAAGCTGGGACTCTGAGGACAGTAACCAGTAGCCGATAGCCAGGGACGGTGCATGGGAAAGACGCCCGTCCGCCGCTTGCGGCTTGGCAGGTGTTCGGTCGGGCGGGAACCCATCTATTGCGGGGTTGCGGCTATGCCCGCGCCGGGGTCCAGCGATGACCCGGTAGCGGGTTGGTCTGACGGGGCACTGAGCGACACGCGGCTGCCGCAGCCGGGGGAGGACTCGACCTTCATCGCTCCGCCAAGAAGCTCCAGCCGTTCGCGGACGCTCAAGAGGCCAAAGCCCGCCCGGCCGCTGCCCGAGTACAACATATCGGGCTCGAAGCCGGTCCCCTGATCGCTCACCGTCAGTACCAGATTCGCCGAACCCCGGCGGCACAGGCGCACCTGTGCGGCCTTGACGTTGGCGTGCTTGACGATGTTGAACAGTAGCTCCCTCGCCGACTGAAACAGCAGGATCGCCAGGTCCTGCGTGGCGGGCACGGCTTCGGGGTCGGTTTGCAGATCAATGCTCAGGGCGTGCTTGTCCTGCATCCACGCCGTCAGCCAATTCAAGGCCTCGGCCAGTCCCTTTTCATGCAGCACCGGCGGGAACAGTTCCATCGTCAGCTCGCGGGAGGACGTGATCGATTCGCTGAGCAGCTCCTGCACGCGGCGCAGGTCCGGCGGCAGCGATTGACCGTCCTTGCGTGAGTGCAGTTCCAGGCCGAGTTTGGCCGAGACAAGCAACTGCTGGAGATGGTCGTGCAGCACGTGCGCCAGCCGCTGCCGCTCGCGCTGCTCAGCCAGCGTCACTTCCGACGCCAGACGCGCCAACTGGGCCGACCGGCGGCGCAGCTCCGCGTTGGTGTCCGTCAGTTCGGCCGTGCGCTCCTGGACCCGCCGCTCGAGCTCGTTGCGCGCATGCATCAGCGACTGCTGCATGCGCCGCAGGTTCCGCAGCGCCCGCCCGCGCCGGTGGTCGATCCGCGCCAGCACCGACACACACCATCCCGTCAGGACGGCAAGCATAAGCACGCCCGCCAGACTGAAAACAGTCGCCGCCAGCGGGCCGTCCAGAAGCCTGGCCCGGACCGACCATAAGGCCACTGCGGCCATTAGGATCGGCGCAGCTATCACCGGCAGCAGCAGGCGCCGGGCGATGACCCCGGCCGTCCCGCCGTTCCAGAACACCGCCGCCGGACGCAGCGTCGGCCTCGCCAGGAGAACCCCTGCGCCCAGGATTGTCGTCGCGGCGGCCGTTTGGCTGGAGGCCATAAAAAACTGCCATAGGGGCTGGAGGGGGTTTGCCTCGAGGATGTGGCCCAAGATCCCAGTCAGGCCCAAGGCGACCATCCCAAGAGCAAGCCATTGTGCGGGACTTTGACTGCGCCCGATCACCGCATCGAGCAGCAGGACGCTCATCGCGCACAAACCCATGGTGAAGGCCTCCGGCATCGGCATGACGATCCCGGTGGAGGGAGAAAAGGCCATGACCTGAAGTCCGGCATACCGGAGAGGGCTCTGCCACCCACAGGCCGTGCAGACCGCCGCCAATGCAGGCAGGATCAACGCCGCACCGGCCAGCGTCCGCCCCGCGCGGCGGCGCCTCCCGACGCTTGAGACATTCAGCAAGATCAGGCTCGTCCCCAACAGCGCCGCCGTGCAGGCGACGTCAAAGTGCATGTATTGCAGCCGCGAGGTCAGGCCCGCCAATCTTGGGGCGCCCAGGATCCATCCCAGAGCAGCGGCCAGGCCGATAGCGGCAACTACCGCGCCGGCGACGTTTGAGGCTCGTGAAGCCCATGTCGGTGAAACCCGCGGCGGTGACAACAAGACGGTCATGTCAGGAGGGCTGTCCATGCTTCTTTTCCTTAACGGAATGAATTGTCCATGGCCCAACGAATACCCCGAACCCGACCGAGTCCAACCTGTGGCGGCGCAAAGAATAACCGCTCAGCCGCTTCAGCGATATAGGTAAATTTGCGGAAAATGATATGGGAAGATTCCCTAGGGATTTGATTCTACAAGCCAGACCGGCGTGGACCACGCCTGCGCGCCGCTGCGGCAGGTCACGCGGACGTAGTAGTACATGAAATGCCCGATGTGATTTGAAGACAGCCACAGGGCCGCCGCGTCTTGGCCGTCTTCAAATCGCGTCGTCGCCTGCCACGTGTCGCACTGGCGGCGGTGGATGACGCTGCCGTTGCGCACGATCTCGATCAGCACGATGTCGCTCTGCCCCGCCGCGGTCACTTCGACCACGCGCGGCGAGCGCCCGTCGCGCCAAGGCGTCTTGACCCCGCCGCTGTGACCGGCGATGCGGACGTCGAGATAGATCCGCTCGCCGCTTGCGGCGTAGCAGTCTCTCCCGCAAAGCGCCGTGAAGATGCTCTGACGATCCAGCGAGGCCGCCCGCACGGCAGTCAGGCCGGGAAGGTGCGTGAGCTGCCCAGGTTCCTTTCCTCCCCCACCGGGCATGGTGGCGTGGCTGTCGCTGCCGCCCATGAAGCCCAATTGCAGCCCGCGGCCCAGGAAGTCCTGCACGTAGCTCGGGCCCGGGTGCACGGCGTAGAGGGCGTCGGGATTGCCCCGGTATTCGCTGGTGCCCCACTTGGAGTGAATCTCGACGTTGGGCATCGAGACGGGGCCGGGGTAGATCGCGTCGGAGATCTCGCCATGTTTGCCGACGCGCGTCGTGTGGTGCGGCACGACAAAGAACGACTCTCGCCCCAACACGCCGGCGAGCTTGTCGCAGAGCGTGCGCACGGTGCCGTTGTCGTAGTCATCGACGTACATCGCCGGCCAGCGGGCCATGTAGACGTTGTTGTCGCCGCCGGCGCCGCCGTTGAGCGATGCCTCGTACGCCGGAACCGTCACAAACGCCGGCGGGGCGTTGTGCAACTCGGACGCCCGCGACTCCTCATAGAACAGCGCCTCGCTGCCGCGGCCGTTGGATACGTGATCCGTCATCGCCAGCCAGTCCAGCCCGCTGACATACCGCGCGGAGGCATAGGCGAAGTCGATCGAGCGGCAGTACTTGGGCATGCATTGGCCCAGCAGCGAGTGCGCGTGCGGGTCGCCCCAGAAGATCTCCTGAACGTTCTGTGCGGTGCATCGCGTGGGATTGCTGGGGAAGTCCTTGCCCTGGAACTGCCCCCTCAGCCGATGGAAGCCTTCCCCCGCCAGGCGCAGGTTTTGCACCGACGCCACTGCCGCGGCGCCCGGGCGGAAATCCACCACCGCCAGGACCGCCCCGCTCGCGTCAACCAGCCGCACGCGGCCGCGGCATTTGACCGAGGGATAACCCGCCTTATCCAGTACCGCCACGCGGGCCTCGAAGGGCTTGCCCGGACGCGTGATGGTCGGAATGACCACCGCCACCCGGTCCGGCGCCTCGCCCGGAGCTTCGAGCGTCAGCACCTTCCGCGCCTGCGCGGGCGGAAAGACCACCTCGACCAAACCCGGCGCCGGCGCCTCAGACGCGCAGCCGCAGGCGAACAGTATGCAAAAGACCGTCAGTACAAGCTTGCGATTCATTCTGTCACAGCCCTTATGCCGGTAGAAAAACAAAAACTTACCACAGAGACAATGAGAAAAGCTGAGGGGAGAAACAAGATCTGATGTTCACAGCTTGTTTTCAACCCCCGCTTCTGTTTGGTTCTTGCGGAAACAGCGGGGAGTGGACCATAGAGCATCTGACGATCTCTTCTTTTTCACTCTGGGGGGCAGAGACCTGTCTCTGTGGTGGGCTTCTCCCCCCGGTTCCCTATTCCTTTTCCCCCACAGGGCGGATGAGGCTTTCGATGCGTCCTTCCTGGAGGATCGGCAGGTAACGGTTGGGCATGGCCAGGGTGAAGCAGCCGATGGACGTCCCGTAAAGCTGGGCTTCCTTGTCCCGCATTCCCCACAGGCTGGTGACCCAGCAGCCGTTTTGCTGAGGGTCCTTGGGGTCAACCTTCTGGCGCTTGGCCAGCTCGTTGCGCAGGATCGTGTAGCAGATCTTCCAGTCATCGCCGCCGCGCTGGTAGAGAGCCTGGCTGAGGTAATACAGCGTATAGGCGTCGAAGGGCACGTGGTGGGGTTCGATGGCATAGCTGCGGGTCTTCTTCGACAGGCGGTACTGGTCGTTGAAGACCTTCTCGCCGGCCTGCACTGTCTTGCGGAGGTACTGCATCGACGTCCCGATGCGCCAATCGTCGTATTGGCCGAACTCCTGCAGGCAGACCACGCCGATGGACGTCATCGTGACGCCCGCCCGTGCCAGGTCGCCGTTGGGTTGGTAGCTGAACATCCCCGCGCGGCGCTGCATCTGTTCGAGGCTCTCCTCGCGCCGCCTGCCGCCCTCGGGAACATAATGCCGCCGCACGTACGCCAGTGCCCGATCGATGGCCTTGGAGTCGACCTTGAACCCGCAGTCCATCGCGCTCCTCAGAGCCTTGGCCTGCATCACCGTCAGCGACAGGTCGTGACCCTGCGGCTTGGAAACCGCCACATAGTCCCACCCGCCGTCGGCGCACTGGCTGTCCTGGATCAGCCGCAGCGCTCGGTCCAGCACGCGCCCGATGCGCTTGTCGCCGGTCATGCCGTACGCCTGGCCGAGCACAAACGTCGCCAGGCCGTGGTTGTACATGTCGTGGCCGCGCACGCTGATGTTGAGCAGCCCCGACGGCTTGGCGTTATTGAGGATGTAGTCCAGCGCCATCTGCGAGTTGTGCCCGTACTTGCCCCGCCCGGGCAGATGGCCGGCCGACAGGTACGCCAGCAGACCCATGCTGACCAGGCCCAGTTGCTCGTCGTCCCAGTTGCCCTTGGACCCCTGGTTCTTGGCCAGCCACGCGATCCCGCGATCGAGGGCGGCCTGGCTTTCGGGGGTGATCTCCCAGGCATTGCCCTGGGCCAAAGCCGCCGCCGGCAGGACCAGCAGCAGCGCCATCGCGGCTGACACTATCGGATTGACTCGTTTCATGCGCACTCCAGCCCCTGTGGGCAGCGATGGTATTCTAACCCGGCCGCCCCCGCGCGGGTCCGCGCATTTGCCCCCCGTTGCGTGGCATGGCCGTCTCGGCCATGCTCTTGAAACGCGGGCGAGACGCCCGTGCCACACTGGGTCGCCTGTGCCGCGGTGCTTGAATAGAATACCTCTGACACTGACGGGGGCAATCACCATAACGCCGGGGGGAGGTTGGAATGCCGCACAATAAGCAATGGATTCCTGTGGCGCTGTTTGCGAGCGTCTTCGCCTATGCGGCCATCGACGGGGCGCGGCTGGTTCAGAAGTTCAGCTTTGCCGCCACCAAGGGGCAGACCGAGGCGCTGCGCGAGCAGTTGGGGCCGATGTCCAAGAACGACGCCTTGTCGCCGCTGTTCGCACAGATCTCGGCGGCGATCAAGCCCGCCGTCGTCGAGGTGCGCGTCGTCAAGAAGGTGCGGATCGACTCCTCGCCGGAGATGAACGAGTTCCTGCGACACTTCTTCGGCGACAGCGGCGACGACAGCAGCGCCCAGCCGAAGGCACGCGAGTTCCTCAAGCGCGGGCTGGGCAACGGAGTCGTCGTCGACGCGGCCAAAGGCTACATCCTGACCAACTACCACCTGGTGGCCGAGTCCGACCTGATCCGCGTCTCGCTGCCCGACGGACGCTCGCTCAAGGTCGAATGGACCCGCAGCGATCCGCAGACCGATTTGGCGGTGATCAAAGTCAACGCCGGAAACCTCATCGACGCCCCCCTGGGCGACAGCGACGCCATAAGAGTGGGCAACTGGGTGCTGGCCATCGGCTCGCCGCAGGGGCTCAATCAGACGGTGACAGCCGGGATCATCTCCGCCAAGGGACGCACCACCGGCGAGACCAACACGTTCCAGAGCTTTATCCAGACAGATGCGGCCGTCAACCGCGGCAACAGCGGCGGGCCGCTGGTGAACATGCGAGGCGAGGTGGTGGGGATCAACACGGCGATCCTCACCGAGAGCGGCGGCAGCGAGGGGATCGGGTTCGCCGTGCCGTCGAACATGGCCAGGAACATCATGCGCCAACTCATCGACAAGGGCAAAGTCACGCGCGGGTTCCTGGGCATCACGGTCCAGGAGGTCAGCCCCAGCCTGGCCAAGAGCTTCTCCCTGCCGGACATCGCCGGCGTGCTGGTGACCATGACGATGCCGGAGAGCCCAGCGGCAAGGGCGGGCATCAAAGAAGGTGACTTCATCACGGCGTTGGACGGCCAGCCCGTCACCGAGCCCAACGATCTGCGCATGATGACGGCGGCGCTGACGCCCGGCAAGAAGGTCGACGTCGAGTATTACCGCGACGGCAAGAAGAACTCCGTCTCGCTGACGCCGCAGGAGCAGCCGGCGGCCACCGCCTCGCCCCGCCCGGTGCGCCCGCAAGGGGCGGAACTGGCCCAGTTCGGCCTGGTCGTCGACACCGTGACCCACGAACTGGCGATGCAGTACGGCTACGAGAGCATTCCGCGCGGCGTGCTGATCACGAAGGTTCGCCCCGGCTCGGCCGCCGACGGGCATGGGCTCCGCGCCGGCATGGTCATCACCAAGGTGCAGGACCGCGAGATTGGCACCGCCGAGCAGCTCAACAGCCTGATCAGCAGCGCCGCCCAGGGCGTGCGACTGCGAATCGTCTCGCCCTCCGGCGGCGTCACCTACACGTTTCTAACGCCCGAGGGACCTTCAAAATCTTGACGAGGCATGAGCCTTCAAGGAGCGAACGATGAGCAAGTGGGTCACGATCACAGCCGCAGCCACGGCAGTGGCGCTGTTCCTGGCGCCGGCAGGGTGCAGCCACGTCAACAGCACGAACTACAATCGCGTCACAACGGGCATGACGATCGAGCAGGTCAAGGATATCCTGGGCGATCCGCAGGAAGTGAACTCCGGCGGCGGGGAGATTCTCGGCGTCGGCGCCTCGGCCACCAACATGGTCTGGCGATCGGGCAACAAGAGCATCACCGTCGTCTTCGTCAACAACCAGGTGGTGTCGAAGTCAATGTCGAATCTATAGGAAGAAGCCGTCAGCTATCAGCCTTCAGCCCCACCGGCGTGATCATTGGGCGACCCGACGCGTCGTGGGTCACCGACGCGTCGATGCCGTACACCTCGGCCATCATCTCGCGCGTCAGCACGGACGCGGGCGGGCCGAATCCGTGGATTCGCCCCTGATGGAGGACGTAGACCGTATCGGCGAATCGGGCCGCGGCGTTGAGATCATGCACGGCAATGGCCACGCTCAGGTCGCGCGCCGCCCGCAGCGACGTCATCAGCATGCAAATCTCGAACTGGTGTCGCAGATCGAGGTTGGATGTCGGCTCGTCCAGCAGCAGCACCGCCGGCTCGCGCGCCAGGGCCTGGGCGATGCTCACCAGTTGAAGCTGCCCGCCGCTGAGCTGGTTGATTCCTCGGCCGGCCAGATCGGTCAGGCCCACGTCGTGTAGAACGCCCTCGACGGCCTTGATGTCGGCGTCGCTGACGTGCCACTCCAGCGTGGGCAGGCGTCCCAGCAGCAGGGCCTCGAAGACCGTCAGCACCGCCTGCGTCGAGACGTTCTGGGGCAAGTAGCTCACGTCGCGAGCCACATCCTTGCGCGAGAGGCCCCGCAAATCGCGCCCGCCCAGGGTGACCTGCCCATGCGGCCGCAGCAGCCCGCAGAGGCATTTGAGCAGCGTGCTCTTGCCGGCGGCGTTGGGCCCGATGATGGCCGTGATCCCGCGCTCGATCCGGATATTCACCCCCGCCAGCACCGACATGGCGCCGTACGAAAAGCTCAGGTTGGTTCCCTGAAGTATCACCAGTAGGACTTCCTGGACGTCAGGATCATCGCCGCGAAAAACGGAACACCCAGCACCGCTGTGACGATGCCCACCGGCAGCACCGCCCCGGGCAGCACCGCCTTGCACACCGCCGAGGCCGACGTCAACAGCACCGCTCCCAGCAGCGCCGAAAGCGGCAGCAGATACCGCTGGTCCTCCCCCACCATCCGCCGCGCCAGGTGCGGGGCCACCAGCCCGATGAACCCGATCGCCCCGGCGAAACACACCGCCGCGGCAGTCAGCACCGACACCAGCGCCAGTGTCTGCAGGCGCAGGCGCTGCACGTCGACGCCCAGGCTGCGGGCGTGGCTCTCGCCCAGGCGCAGGGCGGTCAGCCGCCAACTGCTCATCGCCAGAAGAACCATCGACGCCGCCAGAACGCACGAGACGACGGCCAGCTTCTCCCACGTGGCGCCCTGGAGGCTGCCGAAGATCCAGAACACGATGGCCTGCAACTGGTTTTCCGACGCCAGGTATTGCATCAGGGCCACGCCCGAGTTGAACAGGAACAGCAGCGCCACCCCGCCCAGAACGACCGTTTCCGTGCCCGCCCCTCGCAGACGCGCCACGGCGAAGATCGCCATGCACGAGAGCATCGCAAAAACAAACGCCGACGCCGGAACTGTCACCGCCAGCGGCAGGGCCACCGGAACGATCATCACCAGCGCCGCGCCGAAGCTCGCGGCCGCCGATACCCCCAGCGTGTATGGGCTGGCCAGCGGGTTGTTCAGGATCGTCTGCATCTGCACCCCGGCCACCGCCAGCGCCGCCCCCACTGCCGCGGCCATCAGCGCCGTGGGCATGCGGAAGGTCCACAGGATCGTGCGATTGGCAGGCTCGACGTACTCGGGCATGAACACCGCTGCCAGTACCTGCCCCACAGAAAGCGTCGCCGGCCCGGTCATCACGTCGATCACCAGCGCCGCCAGCAGCGCCGCAGCCGCCGCGGCCAGAACCATCAATCGCCGCCGCCCCATGCGGCGGTACTGGCTGCCCGAGGCGGCGACGGCAGCCGCGACATGTGGCGTCCGGGCGATCATGACAGCTCGGCGCTCAGTTCGTCCAGCGTGCAGAGGCGCACGCCGCGCGTGGCGAAGTCGTCGAGGATCTCGCTGCGGTTCTCTTCCGTACCGCAGCGCCCGTAGCCTTTGGCACTGGCGACCGTCACGTCGGTCACGATGCGGACCTTCTGCCCCGCCGCCAACAGGCCCCGCACCGCCGCGTTGACACACAGGTCGAACCCGTTGCCAAAGACGATCCACTCCCCCGCGTCCAGCGCCTGCGCCAGGGCCGTTGCGTTTGCATTGTCGGCGAACATGTCAAACGCGCGGCAGGCGTAATTCTTCGCCGGCTCGTGATACGTCTTCTTGGACAGGCAGATCAGCGCGGCTGAATCCAGCCGCCGGCGCCACTGCTGGTCGCCCGCGTCGAGCGGGACCAGCAGCACGTCGCCAAGGCTGTCAGCCGCCAGCATGCGGCCCGAGCAACACGTGGTAAAGACCAGCGGCGCCTCGAGCCGCCGGGCCAGGGCGTACAGGCTCTCAAGGGCCCCGGCCAGCGGTTTGACGCGCGGGCGAAACTGCAAGCCGTCGCCGGCGTCGGCCAACTCGCGGCAGTCCACGTCGAAAAATACAAATCGCCTCTTCATGGATTTTGCTCGTCCAAAGCGATCATCCACGTTCCGCTGCACTCGAAAGGCATGAATCGCTTGTGAAACTCGCCCAGCGACGACGCCGGGTCCAGGTCCGCGAACGTCTGCGGGTAGAACCACTTGGCCATCTGCTGCACGCAGGCAAAGAACGTCGGATGCATCACAAACCCGTGAAACACCGTGTAGACGCGGCGGTTCCTGACCGCGGACAGATGCTCCCACCCCGCCCGCTTGGTAAAACCCTGTAACAACTTGCGAGCCTCGCCCGGCGAGGTGCTGTAGCCCAGGTGCATCGTATCGGCCGCCGCCGGCCAATTCGCCCCGGTCATAAGGATCACGTCCGGGTCGGACTTGATGAGGTACTCGGCGCTGATGGGTCCCATGGCTGGCGCGGCGCCCAGGGCGATGTTGCGGACCGGCAGGCGCGACAGCGCGGTGCCCCACGCGGTGCCCTTGCCGCTCTTGTCGCTGCCGTACGAGTTGCCGTACTGCGAAGGGCCCAGGTGCCCGCTCTCCACATACACCGACGGGCGCGCCGGCCCAACCGCGTCCAGCCGCGACAGGACCTTGTTCAACTCCTGGTTCATGAAATCGACGATCTCCCGCGCCCGCGCCTCTCTGCCCAGGGCGCGTCCCAGCATTGCGATGCTCCGTTGGGGACCGGTGTACGGGTCGTTCGATTGGTCCGTGAAGACGATCGGCACGCCGGTCTGCTGGAGTTTTTCGATGCACTTGTACCCGCGTTCGATCATGAACACGTCGCCGACAACCAGGTCGGGCTTGAGCGCCAGGACCGCCTCGACGCTGACGGCGTCGCTGAAGATCGAACCGAGAACCGGCGTCTGCGCCAGGCGAGGATAGCGATGGAGATACTTGCCGTAGGCGTCCTTATCGGAGGTTTGGACGTCCGGGCCCCACGCCACGATCTTCGACTCGACTTCATCGCCCAGCAGCATCGAGAGCGAGTAGATGTCGCGGCTTCGGATCAGAACGATCCGCTCGATGCGCGCCGGCAGAGAAACCTTCCGCCCCGCCAGGTCGGTCACCGTCAGCGTCGAACCCGCCGCAGGAGAAGAAGTGCTATGGGAGGTCGAACCAGCGCGATAGAAGCCCGCCGCGGCCAGCACAGCCGCCAGCGCGAGCACGACGATCCATACAGTCTTGCGCACGGCATCCTCTCGGGGGCTTCGCCCCCGGCTAGGCTCTCTGCGCCCCTGCGGGGCGAAGAAGAAAACAACCAGCCCCGTCAACGAGTTAACCAATTAACGAGTTAACGAGTCAACCAACCCCATCACTCTACTGTAAAGAGCTCGTCCGTGTCAGGATTGCCATCCATATCGAGGTCGCCCACGTTTTTCGACTGCGCCTGCTCGAGGGTGATGGCCGCCTGTCCGGTGGCCGTGTAGGCGTCCCGGATCCACTTGGGGCGCTCCTCGCTGACGTGCCCGTCGACCCAACTGACGTTGCCCTTGCCGCCGTGGCGGGCGTGGAAGTCCGGGTAGTTCTGCGAGGGCGGGTTCAGGAACGGCGTGGTCTCCAGCAGATTCGGAGTGGCCTTGACGTTGCGGGCGCAGTCGGCAAAGAGCACCTTTGAAGCCGGCCGCTGGATGGCGTAGATGTTCGTCCAGTTGAAGGTCTTGGCCCCGCCTCCGGCCGGAGTGCCGTCGTAATACGAGAAGTAAAACCAGTTGTACCCGATGCCCATCTGTCCGTTGTTGGGCAGGCCCGACCAGGCCGGGCAGGCGTCCATGCGGCCGTCACCCATGTAGGGTATCAGCGGCGACAACTCGGGGTGATACTTGGTCGGGTCGCTGGCCGAGGCGGGCGGCCGCTCCTGGGCGCCAGACCAGAACTTGTAGTAGACGGGATCGGTGTAATCGCGCCCGGCAACCGCCAGGTCGTTGTGATCCATCGCGTAGCGCCGCCAGGCCGAGCCGAGGCTCTTGAGCGTCGTCGAGCACGCCACCGACCGCGCGCTCTCCAGCGAGTTGCCGATAACCGGCACGAGAATGGCCACCAGCACCGCGATGATGGCGATGACCACCAGCAGTTCCACCAGCGTGAAGGCATTGGTCTTCGTTGTAAGATTCATGTTTTTCTCATATCCGTGAAGATGTACGTCCACACGAGATCCGTACGGGACGGAAATCCTCTGCGGCGCGGGGAACAATTGCTATAATTTCGACCTTGCTCGCGTACGTTAGCGGTCGAGCTCTTGTCAAGCCGTAGCCTTGGCGAAGGCTGATGCTCGACGGGTTTTTCGCTGATCCATAAAGACGCCCGTAGAGAGCTCCGCCGCTAACCTACCGGGACGCATGGGCAAGACTGCCCATGCCACACTGAAGGAGGCCTTCCGGCTGTGGAAAAGATCAATCGCGTTCACGTGATCGCCTGCGGCGTGCTGGCGATCGATCTGAAAGACCTGGTCGCCAGGCTGGGATTCGACGTCTCGTTGTCGTTCCTGCCCGGCGGGCTGCACAGCACCCCGCGAGAGCTGCGCCGCCGGCTGCAGGAGGCCGTCGACGAGGCCACTGCCCAGAAGCGCGGCGACCTGATCGCCATCGGCTACGGCGTGTGCGGGCTGGGGGCGGTGGGCATTCACGCGCGGACGATCCCTCTGGCGATTCCGCGCGTCAACGACTGCATCGCCCTGTTCCTGGGCTCCGACAGCGCGTACAAGGAGCAGTTCGCCCGCTTTCCGGGCACGTATTACATCTCGGCCGGATGGGTCGAGGAGAAGGCCACCCCGCAATGCTCGGCCGACAAAGGGGCTGACGGCAATTTCAGAGACGCCGAGTTCCAGGATCTCCTGGCCAGACACGGGCAGGAAAACGCCCATGCCATCCGCTACTTCCTCAATAGCTGGCAGAGGAACTATCAGCGCGGGGCGTTCATCGACACCGGCGCGCAAGGCCGCCGGCGCTATGCCGAGATCGCCGAGGCGATGAGCAAGGAGTTTGGCTGGAAGTACGAAGAGCTCGCCGGCAGCCACGACCTGCTCAAGCGCCTGCTGACGCAGCGATACACCAGCGATGAGATCCTGATCGTGCCGCCCCACCACGTGACAACCTTCGACGCCGTCTCGCGCGGTCTCAAGGCCGTGCCCGTCTGGGAGACCGACGGCGGCCCGTCTCGCAACAGCATGCTGGTCTTCGACGCCCCCGCCGCTGCCGGCGCCGGCGCCCGTGCAGCGCGGCTGGGCCTGGGCATCGACGCCGGCGGCACGTACACCGACGTGGCGATCTACGACTTCCAGTCCAACGCCGTGCTGTCCAAGGCCAAGGCCCTGACCACCAAGTGGGACTTCACCATCGGCATCAACAATGCCCTGGACCAGCTCGATCACGCGATGCTCGCCGAGGTGGACCTGGTGGCCATCTCGACGACGCTGGCGACCAACGCCATCGTCGAGGGGCGCGGGCAGAAGATCGGCCTGCTGATCCTGCCGCCGTACGGCTTGTTCGACGACGAGGACATCTCGTACCGCCCCATCGCGGTGCTGACGGGCAAACTTGAGATCGACGGCCGCGAGATCACCCCCATCGACCCCGCCCAGGTGCGGACGATCGTGCGCGAGATGATCGACAAGCAGCAGGTCACCGCATTCGCCGTTACCGGTTACGCCAGCCACGTCAACCCCGACCACGAGTTGCAGGTCAAGGCCATCATCCAGGAGATGACCGCCCTGCACGTCAGTTGCGGGCACGAGGTGGCCAAGGGCGTGAACTACCGCCTGCGGGCCGAGACAGCCGCCCTGAACGCCCGCATCATCCCCTGCCTTGAGGCGTTCATCGCCGACGTGCAGAAGTCGCTGCACAAGCGCGGCATCGACGCGCCGCGAATGGTCGTCAAGAGCGACGGCTCGCTCATGACTATGCAGACCGCCGGCGAAAAACCCATCGAGACGATCCTGTCGGGCCCTGCCGCCAGCGTCGCCGGGGCGCGATATCTCGCCGGCGTCAAAGACGCCATCGTCGTCGACATCGGCGGCACGACGACTGACACGGCCGTCATCCGCGACGGCGTCGTCCAGACGCGCGAGGACGGCGCCACCGTCGGCGGGTGGAAGACCCTCGTCAACGCCCTGGACATGCGCACGCTGGGCCTGGGCGGCGACAGCCAGATCGCGTACGAAAAGCAGCGAACCCGCATCGGCCCCCGTCGCATCGCCCCGGTGGCCTGGCTGGCCGCGCATCATGACGGCGTCGGGCGCACCCTCGACTATCTCCAGCGGCGCCTGGACTGGTTCGACACCTCCAGCGGCGGCATGGACATGCTGGTCCTCAACGGGCGCGACCACCGCCTGACCCTGAGCGATCACGAAGCCGCCATCATGGATGCCCTGCACGGCGGCCCGTTGTGCCTGGACGAACTGGCCCGCCGCGTCGACTGCGTCGCCTGGGAGCTGCTGCCCCTGACGCGCCTGGAGGAGAACCACATCGTGCAGCGCTGCGGTCTGACGCCCACCGATCTGCTGCACGCGACCGGACAGGTCAGCCTCTGGGACGGCGCCGCTTCGCGCCGCATGACCGAACTTTACGGAGCACTGGCCGGGCTCGACTTCCAGCAGTTCGCCCAGGACGCTCTCGATCTGTTCGTGCGGATGCTCGCCCTGGAGCTGCTCAAGAAGCAGATGGACGAGCACGTCGACGCCAACGCCCTCGATCTCAGCCCCGCGGGCATGGCCCTGGTGAACAACCTGCTCGCCGGCGGCGGCGAGGGCTATCGCGTGCGCGTGCAGCTTAAGCGACCCATCGTCGGCATCGGTGCGCCGGTGCACTTCTTCCTCCCTCAGGCCGCCGCCCTGCTGGAAACGCAGGCCATCATCCCGCCCAACGCCGACGTGGCCAACGCCATCGGCGCCGTCACCAGTTCGGTCTTCATCCAGAAACGCGTCGAGATCGTCCCCAACGAGTTCGGCCGTTACCAGCTCGAAGGCTTGCCGGGCGCAGCCACGTTCTCGAACCTCGAAGACGCCCAGCACGCCGCCATCGACCTGCTGCAGCACCATGTGCGGGAACTAGCCGCCCACGCCGGAACCAGCCAACGCCGAGTCGAGATCCTCCTGCACGACCAGGTCGCCGCCGTAGCCGACGGCGGCCAGCTATTCCTCGGCCGCAAACTCGAAGCCCGCCTGACCGGCCGACCCGACCTGGCGGCGCTGTCGCATCAGGGCCTTTGATCGGCTCGCGTCTGGTATTGCTTGGTACGAGCGGACAGCTCCGCTGCCAGGGCGTTGTTGCCGATCTTCAAGGCAAGAGGGATCGCCTGCGAGGCAATGTTCGCTGCCTCGGAAAAGTGGCCATTGGCTGCATGGGCTGCGGCCAATGTATAGAGGATGTGGGGGTTGCCGCTCTCGATCTTGTCCGCGCGATGGGCGAGGCTCAAGCCCTCAGCCAACTCTGCCGGCGCGGCCCCCTTGGCCGTGATCAGAATCGCAGCCAAGTTCGTCGCCGCACGCGCGCAGTTGGGATTCGCTTTAATGGCCTGCCTGAAATGGGCGGCGGCCTCAGTTGTGCTTCCTTGTCGCCTCCTAGTAGTTCGGCCAGTTCTCAGAGCGACATCAGGTAGGTCATCCCGATCCGCCTGCAACAACCGCTCCATAAGAACTATTTTCGAAAAGATGTTAAAAAACGTGAGGCCACGTATTGACATTTTCCTGCTCGCTGTTATAGTACGACAAGGCAAGAATGCCCCGTGTGCTCGTTTGATGCCGAATCATATCTAGGAGCAAGCGAGACGGAGGCGAGGCAAGTCTGACGAACGTTTTGGTATGAATAGTTTCTTCTTGTAAAGGACGGATGACTATGTTGAGGAAGTTCTCATCTTTGGCGGCGACTGTGGCTGTTTTTGTTCTGTTTGCTCCAGTTGGCGACGTCTTGGCCGCCAACTACGGCTTCGCAGGTGGTAGCCCGCGCCCTGATGGCAAGACCTATTGGAGTGATATCGCCAATTGGCAGGGCGGCTACATGGGCGGGTACATTGGCGCCAATTCGACTGCCTATTTCGATGGAACGGTCTCTTCCATCGGGAATACGGTTGGCGGGCTGACGCTCGGGTACACTGGGCTGAGTACTTCACTCAATGGTTCCGGAACCCTTTGGGTATTGAGTGGCACTTTCACCAGTACCGGAGCAATTACGCTGGGCAAGCCCAAGTCCTATTCGGTGGCCGGTACATTGAAGGTGCAAGGGGGAACGTGCATAACGAACGGAATCGGTTCGGCAGATGCCAACAATAGTTTTGTCGATGTATTCGGCGGCGTGCTGGATCTTTCCAGTGCATCCATCGCCGCGAACGTTACCGCCGTGTCTTTTTCGAGCGGAACGATCCAGAATCTCTCCAGTGCCCGGATCACCAGCCTTTCTGGCAGCGGCACGGTCTCTAACCTCACCGGCACGTTGACGATGGACCTGGCAGCCAACAGCGTCTATTCGGGCACGATCTCCGGTTCGGGCGCTGGCACCGTGGCCAAGACCGGCGCGGGCATCTTGACCTTTGATCCCAATGGCGCGATGGATCTGGCCGGATTGACTGGCACCACCGGCATCAAGTTCAAGTTCGACTTGGGCAGCAGCGATCTGATCACCATCGGCGCCGGCGGCCTGAACCTCAGCCCCAGCACCGTGATCGAGTTCGCCAATACGGAAATGCCCACCAGCGGCAGCTTCCGCCTCTTTGCCGGCAATTTCGGCACGCCGACCCTGAGCAACTTCATCCTGCCCACGGCTCCGGATGGTAAGTCTTTCGAACTGTCGACCACCGCGGACCCAGGCTACATCAGCCTGCAGATCGTTCCCGAACCGGCTACGATGCTGCTGCTGGGCATCGGCGGGCTCGCCGCGATCATCCGCCGCCGCAGACGCTGATTGCCAATCAGCTAAGATGTTTCTTCACGCACGGGCGGTCCTTCGGGACCGCCCGTCTGCGTTGGCCGTCGCTGTTCAGCCGCCATCCTGCGCGTGTATAACCGTGGACATGGCGGCAGAAAACGACCGCCATGCATGGCATCCGCTCATTCTACGGTCCGCCGGCATTTGCCTTCGATCCCCTATCTGCTGCAGTAAAGCGTCCTCCTGGAACACTGGAAGCATATCCTCGATAATAATTGAAGCCTAAGGGCCGGATGGACGATCTAATTTACCAGTAATCAGTACTTGGGTATGGTCTCTCGACAACTGACGCGCGTCTTGTGAAAGGAACAGCAATGCTCAGCAAAGGCTTCTGTGGGATGTTGATCGTGGTAGCGGTCCTCGCCTGTGTCGCCGGCTGCGACAGAAACAGCAGCCCGGATAAGGGCGGAGCGGTAGCCGTCATCGACCTGGACAAGATCGCCAACGGCATCGGCGAGCTCAAGCGCATCAACGATGCTACCAACGCCGACACCGCCAACGTGCAGCAGCAGTTGACCGCACTGCAGAACCGCCTTCAGGCCGAACTGAACCAGGCGGTCACCAAGGCCGGCGCCACGCCCACCGATGAGCAGAAACGCAACCTCGAACAGATGCGCCTCAACGGGATGGCCATGCTCGAACGCGCCCGCCGCCAGGCCAGCGAGGAAGTCACCCGCCGCCGCGCTGTGGCCCTCAACGACTTCCGCCAGCAGGTCGCTCCCATCGCCAAGAGTATCGCCAAGGACAAAGGCTTCGATATCGTCATCATCAAGGCCGACGTCATTCTGGCCATGGACGAGCAAGTGGATATCAGCGACCCGGTGCTGCAGGAAGTCAACTCCCTGAGCAAGGCCGGACGCTTCCGCACATTCGTCCCCCAACCGCCGGTGACCACCGCCCCCGCGGCCCCGGCCGCCCCCGCCGCCGGAACGCGATAACAGCCTGACGCACTACCCTGGGCGGCCGCCGCGACTCACCCCGCAGCGGCCGCCCATTTTTATTTCGCAGCCGGGGCATTCCGCATGGGCAGGGCACCCATGCCCCTCACGGGCGAGACGGTCCGTGCTGCGGCACAACTCCTATCGCTTCGCCATCAACTCCGCGTTGTCAACCCACATCGCGTAGTACGGCCGTTTGCTGTCGGCACGCTGCATCATCAGCAGGAACGGCGCGTCGAAGATCATGATGTGCCGCGGGCGAGGCTCACTGCTGCAGCCCATCGACACGTGCGACTCGCTCCGCAGTCGAACGCCCTTCTCGTCCATTTCAAAGCGGATGTTCTGCACGGCCGCCATGATCTGAAGATCTTTGGCTACCGCCGGGTCTTTCGACACCAGGTGCAGCCCGCGCAGCTCGCGATAGTCGCGCGTCACGTCGAAGTTGAACTTGGGCACAACCAGCACGTCCGCCCAGGTCATCTTGACCGACGGCTCCTCCAGGCGCCGCTGCACCTCCGCGATCGTTTCAGTCAACGTCGCCGTCGGGCGCACCTTGGCGAGAATCAGCCGGTCCCGCTTGTCCTTGACGGCAAGGTCCACAACAAAGTCGCTCTGATTCTGGTAGTCGAAAATAGCCACCTGCTCGTACATGTGCTGGTGGCCGCTCTTGAACTCGCGCGTTCCGAAACTCTCAACCTTGCTGCCGGCGAACACCAGCGGTTCGCTGAGTTTCTCAAAAGGCACGGGAAACTCCAGGTGCTTGAAGAGGTAGCTGTACGCCACGATATCCTGCGGCCGCGGGGTCAGGTCCGGCGAGGGCTTGTATCGCGGGCTGGCTTTGCCCTTGAAGGTCTGTGCCAGCGCCGCGTCGATCCTGCCAAATATCCCGTCACGGACGAATCCCGCCAGTGCCACGTAGGATTCCCTGTCGAGGTCGTCGCGCGTGAAGGTTCGGTTATTCAGTGCATCCACCATCGGCGGCTGGAGAAGAAAACGCGGCGGTTCCTTGATCAGGTCGCCGATCTCGTTCCATGCCAGTTGGAACGTCCCGCACCAGATCACGTTCTTGCCCGGCTTCATCGGCTGCTGCGGCGTCGCAACTATCGTAGTGGACTTGAGGTCATGGTCCTGGGCAACCAGTGGTTTGCGGCCGCCAAAGAAGGAATCGAAGCCATGCGGTCCGCAGGAAGCACCCACAAGCATCAGCCCCAGAAGAACTACAACGATCAGAGGCCCGGCGAGCTTTCGCACAGTCTTCACGATCAAGTCTCCTATGGATCCCCAAAGTGTCGCCCACTTGCCGCGATGGGCAACATCCTACCGCGTTGCAGGGTGCGGGGCAAGAAATCGGCTGCGGCTGGAGTGCCAGGGGGGGCCATGACGGGGAGGGTGCCACGACAATTTTGTTGTGCGTGTCCTGAGGGCATGGACGGGACGGGTGCCACGCACAACGCCGTTGGGCGTCTCCCTGATCGACCGAACTGGGGGAGCATGGGCGAGACGCCCATGCCACTAACGGGCGGGACGCCCGTGCGGCGGCGAAAAGCCTTGACCGCCTGGGCGGTTGGGGGTAAAAGGTGCTGTTTACAACTGCAGATGCGCTATGCGCCTGCGGTATGAACCGCCGTTTTTGGCGCGCGGTGGCGGCGCGGGTTCCTGGTCACTGAAGTGACCAGGCCGGAATAGTTGTATCCTGAGGCGTTTCATCAGCGATATGAGCGAAAGCGCTCCTAACAATGTGGACCCGAAGCTGGCGGGGCTTCGTCGGCAGATTGATGATCTCGACCAGGAGATCGTCGAACTGCTCAACGCGCGGGCGCGCGTGGTCGTCGACATCGGCAAGGCCAAGCAGGCCGGCAAAACGCCCATCTACGCACCCGACCGCGAGCACGCCATCTTGCAGCGCATCGCCGAGCTCAACCACGGCCCCCTGCCGCAGGTCACCCTCAAGGCGATCTATCGCGAGTTGATGAGCGGCTCGTTTGCACTCGAGCGGGCGCTGCGAATCGGATACCTCGGCCCACAGGGCAGCTATTCCCAGATGGCCGCCCAGCGCAAGTTCGGGGCATCGGTCGAGTACCTGCCGCTGGCGGACATCCGCGCGGTGTTCGAGGAAGTCTCGCGCGGCCACTGCGACCTGGGCATCGTGCCCATCGAGAACTCCGTCGGCGGCGGCGTGATCGACACGCTGGACTGCTTCATCGACGCCCACGTGTACATCTGCGGCGAAGTGATCCTCGAAGTACACCACAACCTGCTGGCCAACTGCACGCCCGAGCAGATCACCTGCATCGCCTCCAAGCCCGAGGTTTTCGCCCAGTGCCGCAACTGGCTGGGCACCTTCCGCAAGGTCGATCTGCTGCCGATGGCCAGCAGCTCCAAGGCCGCCGAGATGGCCACGAGCACGCCCGGCCTGGCGGCCATCGGATCGGCGCTGGCGGCAGAGCATTTCGGCCTGCACATTGTCTTCAACAACATCGAGGACAATCCCAACAACATGACGCGGTTCTTCGTGATCTCGCCCACGCCGGCCAACCGCACCGGCAACGACAAGACGGCGATCATGTTCTCCACCGCCCACCGCGCCGGGGCGCTGGTGGCGGTGCTGAACGTCTTCTCGGCCTGCGGGATCAGCCTGACCAATATCGTGACCCGCCCCAGCAAGCGGCGCAACTGGGAATACTACTTCTTCGTCGACGCCGAGGGTCACTGCGACGACGCGAACTTTGTCAAGGCGCTGGCCGAGGCCCGCTCGCACTGCGGCGAACTGCACGTGCTGGGCAGCTTTCCCCAGGCCCGCCAGAATGTCTGAATCAAGGAGCCATGATGTCCCGCAAGCTATTTGTCGCCGGTAACTGGAAGATGAACACCTCGGGCCAGTCGGCAGTCGCCCTGGCCAGGGCGCTGGTCGAGAAGGTCGGCCAGACCGATAAGGTGGACGTGGCGATCGCCCCGCCGTTTGTGTATCTGCCCGGCGTGGCGGCGGCGGTTAAAGGCAGCCGCATCGGCCTGTCGGCGCAGAATATGTCGTGCGAAAACGACGGCGCCTTCACCGGCGAGATCTCGGCGGCGATGCTCAAAGACGTCGGCTGCCGGTTCGTGATCCTGGGCCACAGCGAGCGCCGGCACGTGATCGGCGAGACCGACGAGTTCATTAATCGCAAGGTCCGCAAGGCATTGGCCGATGGACTTGAAGTGATCTTCTGCTGCGGCGAACTGCTGGAAGAGCGCAAGAGCGGGCAGACGATGGCCGTCGTCGAGCGCCAGGTGACGGTAGGCCTCTCGCAGGTCAGCTCCGCCCAGATGGCGAAGGTGACGGTGGCGTACGAGCCGGTCTGGGCGATCGGGACGGGCGAGACGGCCACTCCTGCCCAGGCGCAGGAAGTTCATGGAAAGTTGCGTGCGCTGCTGGCGAAGATGTACGATGCCGCCACGGCCGACAAGGTGCGCATCCAGTACGGCGGTTCGGTGAAGCCCTCAAACGCCCGCGAGCTGATGGCGCTGCCGGATGTCGACGGCGTGCTGGTCGGCGGGGCGTCGCTCAAGGCCGAAGATTTTATCGCGATTGTCAATGCCGCCGTGTAACGGCTAACAGGAGTTGAAAGAATAGACATGGATACCTTCCTGACGACCTTGTTCATCCTGGTCTGCGTGCTGTTGATCATCGTGGTGCTGCTGCAGAAAGGGCGCGGCGGCGGGCTGGGCTCGGCGTTCGGCGGCCTGGGCAGTAGCGCCTTCGGAACGCGCGTCGGCGACGTGCTGACCTGGGTGACGATCATCCTGACGGCAGTCTTCCTGCTGCTGGCGGTGCTGACGAGCATGCAGTTCCGTCCCAAGACTGGCATCGTGGCAACGCCGCAGTTTTCGCCGCCGTCGGGCAAGTATACCGACAACGTGTATGTCTCGATTTACTGCGATACGGCCAAGGCCAAGATCTACTATACCCTCGACGGCAGCGAACCGACGGAAACGTCCGACGAATACACCGGCATGGTGAATCTGCCCATCGCCGGCACCGAGGGCGTCACTATCAAGGCCCGCGCGTTCAAGCCCGCATGGAACCCCAGCGACACCGCGTCGAGCTACTACGGGCCCAACTGGAAAGCTTCCACGCAACCGGCCGAGGAGCCTGCAGCGGCGCCGCCGGCCACCCAGCCCATCAGCACGCGACCGGCCACGACGGGTCCGGCGACGCGTTAGAATTATGTAGCGGCACGGGGATACGGGATACGCGATGATAAATTCGATGACCGGTTTCGGGACCGCGCAGGGACAGGTCTGCGGGGCGGAGTTCAGCGTTGAGGCACGCTCCGTCAACAACCGCTACCTCAAGACCCTGCTGCGCCTGCCCGACCCACTGTCGGCGCTGGAAAGCGACGTCGAGGCTCTGCTGCGCGAAAAACTCTCGCGCGGAACCGTGCAGGTGGCCGTGAGCATGAAGCTCTCCGGCGACCAGGCCGCCGCGGCTGTCAATGTCGCCGCGCTGACGACGTATCTCGACCAGCTCAAGGCCATCGAGATCGAGGCCAACCCCACCCTCCGGATCGACCTGGGCGCCATGCTGATGCTCCCGGGCGTTTGCCAGCCTCCGCAACTCGACCGCCTGCGCGAGCAGTCTCGCGGCGGGCTGCTCAAGCTCATCGCGACGGCCTTGGACCAGATGCTGGCCATGCGGCGCCGCGAGGGGCAGGCCCTTGCAGCCGATTTGCTGAACAACTGCCAGATCGTCGAAACCTGCCTGGCGCAGGTGGCGGCGCGGGCAGACGTGTCGGTCAAAGCCTACCAGCGCCGCCTGCTGGACCGGGTGGCCGAGCTGACCGGCCAGAGCGGCATCACCATCGACGCCGAGGCGCTGGCCCGCGAGGTGGCGATCTTCGCCGAGCGATGCGACATCGCCGAGGAGATCTCGCGCCTGACCGCCCACCTCGACCAGTTCCGTCAGAGCATGAACACGCCCGAGCCGGTCGGGCGAAAGCTGGACTTTATCGCCCAGGAACTGCTGCGCGAGGCCAATACCATCGCCAGCAAGGCCGCCGACGCCGAGATCGCCCGCGCCGTCGTCGACATCAAGACCGCCATCGATCGCATCAAGGAACAAGTTCAAAACGCCGAATGACGCCGCTGCCCGAGCGACGACTATGCCCCAGAACAAACGCGGAAAACTCGTGGTGGTGACCGGACCTGCCGGCGTCGGCAAGAGCACCATCCTGCGCAGCGTCATGGAAACCACCGGCAGCCGCTTCAGCGTCTCGGTGACGACGCGGGCGCCCCGCCCGGCTGAACGCAACCACCGCGATTACCACTTTATCGACGAGCCCACCTTCCAGGGCATGCGCGATCACGGCGAACTGCTGGAATGGGCCAAGGTCTTCGACCACTATTACGGCACGCCGGCGGCGCCGATCTGCGAGGCCATCGACGCCGGCCAAACCGTCATTCTGGACATCGACCTCCAGGGCGCCCGGCAGGTGCGCGTCAAGTGCCCGCAGGCCATGTTCGTGCTGATCCTGCCGCCGGACCATGAGACGCTGGTCGCGCGGCTGACGGGACGCGGCACCGAGAACGAGGAACAGCTCAAGATCCGCCTGGCCAAGGCGCAGCAGGAAATGGAGGCCGCCCAGGCCAGCGGTCTGTATAATCACCAGATTGTCAACGACGACCTACACCGTGCGGTCAGAGAACTTGTTGAAATCGTAACGCAGGGAGCACCCCAGCAATGATCGAAGCCCTTAAGAGTGAAGAAATCGTCCGCAAGGTCGGCGGCAAGTTCCGCCTCACCGCCCTCATCCAGCGCCGCCTGGCCGAAATCGTCCAGGGGTCGCGCCCGCTCGTCGAGCGCAAGGCCGGCATGACCGACATGGAAGTCGTCATCGAGGAAATCCTCCAGGACAAGATCGCCATCGATTACGAACATTCAGAAATTGCCAAGCCGCGATAGAACAGAAGTTGTGAGTTGTGGGTGGTGAGTTGTGAGCTTCGGGCTGAAGACTCTCACCACTCACAACACACAACTCACAACTGGATTGCTATGCCATGGCCAAATCCTCTGAGAAGGCGCTATCCGGGTACGAGGTTCTGCTCTGCGTCACCGGCGGGATCGCCTGCTATAAGACCGCCGACCTGGCCAGCAGCCTCGTCCAGGCAGGCGCCGGCGTCAATGTCGCGATGACCGACTCCGCCACCCAGTTCATCGGGCCTATCACGTTCCAGTCGCTGACAGGGCGGCGCGTCTACACCAGTATGTGGATCGCCCCGCAGGAGTACTCCGCCCAGCACATCGCCCTGACGGAACTGGCGGACCTGATGGTGCTTGCCCCGGCCACCGCCGACATCCTGGCCAAGATGGCCTGCGGGATCGCTGACAACCTCGTCTCGACGCTGGCACTGTCGGCCCACGGTGCCTGCCCGATCCTGGCCGCCCCCGCGATGAACACCCGCATGTGGACCGCCCCGGCCATGCAGGCCAACATGAAGACGCTCATCGAGCGCGGGCTGACAGTCATAGGCCCCGCCGAAGGCCGCCTGGCCTGCGGAACCGTCGGCAACGGCAGAATGTCCGAACCGGATGAAATCTTCCAGAGCATCAGCGACCTGCTCAAAAAACATCCGCCCAAGAACGCAGGGGCGACACAATCGCCGTGAAGGAAGTCTCGCCCCTTCGGGGCTCTGACGATATTAGAGAGCGTTCCGGGGGCTGCGCGACGGAAAACCCGTCGCTTCGCCCCCGGCTAAGTTCTATCGCCCCTTCGGGGCTGACGACAAAGAAGCCTGAACGCATGCGCATCATCGTGACAGCCGGGCCTACGCGGGAATACATCGATCCCGTGCGATTCATCACCAATGCCTCCAGCGGGCAGATGGGGTATGCTGTCGCCGCCGCGGCGGCCACAGCGGGACACCAGGTCACGCTGCTGTCTGGGCCGGTCCCCTTGCCGCCTCCGCCCCACTGTCGCGTCGTCCCGTTCGTCAGCGTTGACGACCTCCAGGCCGCACTTGCCGAACGCTTTGCGGATTGCGATGCGCTGGTGATGTCCGCGGCCGTGGGGGACTTTCGGCCGCAGCGTGTCAGCCCGCACAAGCTTTCGCGCAGCGGCGGGGCGATCGATCTGCGGCTGATCCCCACGCAGGATGTTGTCGCCGGCGTCGCGGCGGGCAAGCGCCCCGGCCAGATCGTGATCACCTTCGCCGTAGAAGACGCCCCGCCCGAAGCCGCCGCCGCCAAGGCCCTTGGCGAACTCCAGGCCAAACACGCCGACTACGTCGTGGTGAACATGCCCGACGCGATGGGCGCCCAAAGCTCGCAGGCATGCATCCTGTCGCGCGAGGCCGTCATCCTCCCTTGGGGCTCACGCCCCAAGAGCGAACTGGCCGGCGAAATTGTCTCGCTGCTGCGTTAAGCCCAGGGATTATAATCCCTGGGCTTCAACAGCACGAAGGAGCCCCCCATGCGTAACTGGTTGCACGCACTATCGGTCGTTCTGATCTTCTCCACCGCCCTGAACGCCGCCCCGGACGTCGCGCCGCAGGAAAAGCCGCCGGAGGATCTGCCTGACACAAAAGAATCGGCAAAGCTCCCGCCGCTCATGCCAGCCGTCGTCACCGGCACGGTCACTCTCGACGGCAAGCCCGCGGCGGGGATCCGCGTCACCGACGGCGTGGGCTTCGTCACCACCGACAAGGACGGCCGCTATTCCATCACGCTCGCCCCCGACCCGATGATCCCCTACACGCCGGCCCGCACGATCAGCGTCTGCTGGCCGGCCAACACCTGGCCGGTCAAGAACACCAAGACCGGGCGCTGGAGCTGGTGGGTTCGCCTGAAGGACATCGCCCAAGCCGTGCCCGGCAAGCCCGCCCCGCAGGAAGCCAAAGACGTGAACTTCGCACTCGTCAGCGTCAAGCAGACGCTGCCGGTATGCGTGAGCTTCGGCACCGACGCCCACGACAACTTCAGCCGCGCGCACAATTTCATGTGGATCGACGAGGCTGCCGAGGCGGGCAAACATGTCGACGTGGCCGTCGACGGCGGCGATATGGGCTACATCGGCTTCGGCAACGCCAATGACGCGTACACGGCCATCAGCAAGTTCGCCGACCAGTCGCCGGTGATGATGCTGCACCTGGCGGGCAATCACGACGTGGTCGGCATCCACAGCCGCTGGTGGAAGGTGCCCCACGAACTGTCCGGCAACGGGGCGTTCACCAAGTACCTCAATCCCGTGCGATGGTCGTTCGACATGGCCGGCGTGCATTTCGTCGGTTTGGACTGGGCTCTGGAGGACGAGAAAGGCCACATCCAACTCGGCGTCTCCAACTCGGCGCTGGACTGGTTCGAGAAAGACCTCGCCGCCCAGCCCAAGGGCACGCCGATATACCTGCTGATCCACCAGCAGTGGAGCCCGCACCAGCGGTTCTACGACCTGCTCGACAAGTATGGCGTGCGGCTGACCCTCGGCGGGCACTCGCACCGCAACATGTACCTCAACGACGCCCCACCCAAGCCCGGGCAGGTCCAGCACTGGACCAAGATGAGCGAGTACACGCTCCTGTACGTCCACAAGGATGGGAACTTCGACTTCGTCGACCGCTGCATTTACGAAGGCTTCCGCAAGTATTGGGACCAGCACTGGGGCCATCACGGCAGAGCGTGCGCGCTCTTCCACGAATGGCCGCAGGCCGATCCCCAGTTCAAGGGCGCTCACAAGGGCGTCAAGAACGTCACGCTCACCAGCGAAGCCAAGTCGCTCGAGCCTCTGGGCGAGGAGACCTTCGACGTGCGGATCGGTGCCCGCGGCGCCGGCGGCAAAGCGGCCACTCGCTGGGGCGTGCGCATTACCGGCTCCGACGGGGCGGTGCAGACCGTTATCTACGACATCAAGAAGCAGCGGTTGGACATGATGGGGCTCGAGACGTACTTCAACCCGATCGTCCCCCCGCGCGGCGGCGTTAAACCCCTCACGCCCGAGGAGGCCGC
Organism: Phycisphaerae bacterium; assembly: GCA_039683615.1. GTDB lineage: Bacteria > Planctomycetota > Phycisphaerae > SM23-33 > SM23-33 > JAJFUU01. Next base: position 178,856 of record JBDKRA010000007.1, on the reverse strand, counting down.
CAATGAAGGTTCACAGCCGGAGTGGGTCGAGATGCGCCTGCTTGTGATGCCCGACCGCGTGCGGCTGCTGGTCAACGGGCGGCTGCACTATCAAAAGTACGTCAAGGTCGGCAAGGCCAGCAAGATCGAGTACTTCGCCGAGGACGGCGCCGCCGAGTTCGGCCGCGTCGACGTGTGGTCGCACCCCTGGCCCAATTACAAACCCCGCCCCTGCGCCAACAGCGGCTAAACCGTGTCGCGGACGTCTCGTCCGCGTGTGGCATGGGCGTCCCCGAGGCACAGGTCTCGTCCATGCCCCGAACCTTCAACGATCCGGGACACGTCTTGTCACGCCGCGCGATCGCGCATGGCGGCCGCGACGGCGTCGGCGAATTGCTGCATCAGCCATCGCTCGTCGAACGTCCGCTCGCGCGATCCGGCGCCCCTGAGTTGCATGTGCACCGCCAGCGGGAGCATGATGGCCACGGCCTCGCGACCGGCCACCTGTCCGCACAGGCGTGCCAGCACCGCGGCCATGCTCAGCGGCACGCTCGCCGGCGGCGAGGTGTCGGCGGCGTCGGCGCACTTTGCAGCCGTTCCGGTCACGTACTGCTCACGGCAGACTAGCGGGCGGTCGTCGTAGATCGCGCAGGCGTCGTCTTTCAGGAACGGGCAGGCCAGATCCAGCGAGCGATACCACTCGCTGAGCTGCGCGGCGTCGGCCCCGCGCGGCGCCGGACGGCGCAGCAGCGTCATGGCGGCCCGTTCGATTCGTTCCTCGATCTCGCCCCGCAGGCTCGGCGGCAACGTCCGCACGCGCGCGGCGATGGCCGTCGCTTCCGGCGGCGAGACGCTGACGAGATAATGGCAGCAGGCGCTGCAGCCCTTGTGGCAGGGGCTCTGGCACGGGTCGCGATGGGCGGCCAACCGGTCGGCCAGAGCTCGCGCGGGGGCGACCAGATCCAACAACCGAGCTCGTGATGTCTTGGCGTGACGGTTCTGCACGGCAACTCCCACGAATCTATCGGTTCTTCCACCGCGCTGCTTTAGCGGGTGCCCGATGCCGTGCCGGCACGACTTTCTCCCCGTGACTGAGGCATTACGGAAATTGCCAATTGGAAATTGGAAATTGGCATTTACCCCCAACTTCTGGTACCCTTCCGCTCTTAAACATGCCCCCGGCGCGTGGCCGGATTGGAATCATTCAATAAACAGGAGCAAGACCCATGGCAGTGTCACCGATGAAGGTCGGCGTCATCGGCTGCGGCGCCATCAGCGGCGCGTACTTCGATGCAGCCAAGCGATTCCCCGTTCTCCAGATCGCCGCGGCGGCGGATCTCGACATGGAGCGCGCAGCGGCCAAGGCCAAAGACAACAATTGCCGCGCTTGCACCGTCGCTGAGATCCTCAAGGACCCCGAGATCAAGATCATCCTCAACCTGACGATCCCCAAGGCGCACTACGAGATCGCGATGAAGTCGCTCGAGGCCGGCAAGCACGTGCACGCCGAAAAGCCCCTGGCCGTCAACCGCGAGCAGGGCAAAAAGATCGTCGAGACCGCCAAGGCCAAGAACCTCCGCGTCGGCAGCGCGCCGGACACCTTCATGGGCGCCGGAATCCAGACGTGCATCAAGCTCATCGACGACGGCTGGATCGGCACCCCCCTGGGCGCCACGGCCTTCATGACCTGCCGCGGGCACGAGAGCTGGCATCCCGATCCCGAGTTCTACTATGAAATCGGCGGCGGTCCCGTGCTCGACATGGGCCCGTACTATCTGACGGCCCTGGTGGCGATGCTCGGACCGGTCAAGCGCACAGCGTCGTTCTCGAAGAGTTCCTTCGAGTACCGCACGATCACCAGCGCCAAAAAGTTCGGCAAGAAGGTCAAAGTCGAAGTGCCCACGCACGTGGCCGGCAGCCTCGACTTCGCCAACGGCGTCCTGGGCACCATCATCATGAGCTTCGACGTCGTCGGCGCCCAGTTGCCGCGCATCGAAATCTTCGGCACTGAAGGCACCATCAGCGTCCCGGACCCCAACGCCTTCAGCGGCCCGATCCACGTGCAGCGCCTCGGCGGCGAGCGCCTGCAGATTCCATTCAGCCACATCTATGCCGAGAACAACCGCGGCATCGGTGCGGCCGACATCGCCTACGCCGTCCAGTCCGGCCGCCCGCATCGCTGCAGCGGCGAGATGGCCTACCACGTGCTGGACGTCATGCAGGCCCTCAACGAGGGTGGCACGCAGACCATCGCCAGCACCTGCCACCGACCCGCCCCGCTGCCCATGGGCCTGGTGAGCGGACAGCTCGACGAGTAAGTTCAAAGATCGAAGGTCGAAGTGAAAAGCCCCCGGGTTCGCCTGGGGGCTTTTCTATTGCGGATTCTTGATTTCGGATTCGCGGGTTAGCGACCTGCATCCCGTTTTGTTAGCGATCCTCTTGATCCCCTCAATCCTCATTAATCCCGCTCTCTGCGTCCCCGAAGCACTCGCCGCACGAGCCCGACCAGCGCCACGTCCAGCGCCAGGCGATCGAGCCCGCGCGAGAACGTCCACAACCGCATCCGCGCCCACGCGCGCACCACTGCGGCCGCCATGCCGCGGCGATGCGTGAAGGCCAGCTTGGCCAGCGTCTGCGCGCGATCGAGATACCGCTTGTATCCCCGCGGGAACCACGGCAGCTTCGAGCCACTGTCCCAGTCGTACGCGATCCAGTCCTCGAGCCGCTGGGGCGGCTGGAGGCCCAACTCCATGCACTGCCGGAACATCTCGGTGCCCGGGTAGGGAATGTAGATCGACGGCTCGAACATCCGCACGTGAGCGCCGCGGCCCAGGCGAAGCATCAGGCCCAGCGTGCGGCGCACGTCGCGGCGCTTCTCCAGCGGGAAGCCCAGCATGAAGTGATAGCTGGCGACAAAGCCCAGCCGCCGCACCTTCTCGTCGGCCGCCAGCACCTGCTCGACGGTGATGTCCTTGCGGATCTGCTCAAGCACGGCGTCGCTGCCGCTCTCGACGCCAAAGGTCAGCTCTTCGCAACCGGCCGACCTCATCAGGCCCAGCAGTTCGTCGTCGAACCGCAGGAACGTGTCGATCCGCATGTCGACGTGCCAGGGCAGCTTGAGCCCGCGGCCGATGAGCCCGCGGCAGATATCGCCCACGCGGCGGGCATCGACGCAGAAATTGTCCGCCACGAAGTTGATCGACTTGAGTTCGTATCGCCGTACCAGCTCATCGATGCCCGAGAGCACCTTGGCCGCCCCGGCTGCCCGCCAGCGGCGGTGATTGAAGCCGTTGTTGTAGCAGAACGCGCAGCGGTTGGGGCAGCCGCGGTCGGTGTTGAGATCGAGACATCGCGCGAACTTCGTCGAGACTTTCTCGCGCAGGTGTACGTAATGTTCGACATCCACCAGGTCGTACGCCGGCTCAGGCAGGGCGTCCAGATCGGCCCAGGGCCGCTCGGCCGTGCGCAGGACGCCCCCGTCCCGCCGCAGCGCCAGACCGGCCACGCTCTCCAGGGCCCCGCCGCTCTTGAGGCGCTTGGCCAGTTCGACGATCGTGGCTTCGCCCTCGCCGACAACCACCAGGTCCACCAGGTCATTGGCCAGCGTCTGTTCAGTCAGAAGGCTCGCGTGCAGCCCGCCCCAGACCACCGGCACGCGCGAGAGTTCTTTGACCTTTCGCGAAAACTCCAGGCTGCCTTTGATCTGGAAACCCGTCATCGGACCGGTGCCGGCAAGAAGCGTCTCTGGCCCGATCGCGGCCGCCAGTTTCTCCTGCCAGGCGTCGATCGTTCCCATATCGATCAGCGCGACGGAAAAGCCCGCCTGGCGAAGCGCCGCGGCCAGGTGCAGCAGCCCCAGCGGCGCGCGGAAGAACGACAGCACCCGCGAGTAGTTCTCCATGGCCCGAAAAAGGATCACCTCAGCCATGGCAGGGCTCCGGGTAGCACGGGCTTTCCAGCCTGTGAGGACCGCAGCCTGGAAAGGCTGTGCCACCCCGCTGGCTAGCGTTCTTCGGGAAGGGGAATTCTGTCGAGCAGGTCGCATTGGCGGGCATAGAGCCCCTTCTTGACGCGCGGGCGGTCGATGAAATCCATGTACTGATCTTTGACGGCATCGTAAGCGGGCCAGTATGGCAAGTAGGGAGCGTTGGGATTTCCCGTATTGGCAAAGTTAATCCAGTAGTCCATTATACTTTCGGACAGGGCCCGGTCGGTACTGTCAAAAATCCGCCCGCTGGCGTGGCCGAACACATACGCGATCTCCAGCCCGTGAAAGGCGCCCATCTTCGTCTCGATCAGCCCCGGCGGCACGCGAGAGAACTGGTAGAGCCACGCCGACGAGCGGGCCTTGGTCATCGACCGCGCGGCAAATCGTGACGGGACGACGAAAGCGGCCACAGTTACCAGCTCGTTGCGGGCCTGGGCGACCGACTCATCGTCACTCATAGGAAAGACCTTCAGGACGGCGTCAGTGTTCTCGCCAAAATAGATCCGCACGCTTGTTCGAAAGCCCACCCAGTTCCTCAGAGGCACGCTCTTGATGAACAAGGTTCCCTCGTCGGCATTGTTGCCCACGATCAGCGGCACGCGGTGCTGGCGGCCTTTGGCGAACAACTTCACCGGGTCCTCGGGGATAAGCCAACCGTCGATGACCGGTCCGTATCGCGTGCCGCCCTGGAACAGACCGACCGCGCCGGGATAGACGGTTGCCACGTCATCCGCACTGCAGCGCCGCGCGGCCGCCAGCGGGTCGCTCGCGCCGCTGCATCCCAGGGACTTGAAGATGTCCTCGCCCAGGCTCTCGGCCGATTGCAGCCCCCGAAACTCCTGGCGCAGTTTACGGTTTCGCCCGTGAACGGCCCCGCTCTGGCTGATGGCCCGCTGAAAGAGCCCCTTGGCGGCGGGGCAGACCATCAGGCGGCAGACGTTCATGCCCCCGGCCGATTCGCCGAAGATCGTGACGCGCGTCGGATCGCCGCCGAAGACCACGATGTTGCGTTGCACCCACTTCAGGGCTGCGATCTGGTCGAGCAAGCCGTAGTTTCCCGAGACGCCCCGGGCCGATTCCTTCGACAGCAGCGGATGTGCCAGGAAGCCCAAGGCCCCCACGCGGTAATTGATCGTCACCACCACCGCCCCACGCCGCGCCAGCTCGCGGGCGTCGTACGCCCCGGCCGAGGCCGTGCCCGTCGCGTTGCCGCCGCCATGGATCCACACCAGCACCGGCAACGCTCGCTCCACCCGCCCCAGCGGCGTGAAGACATTGAGGTAGAGGCAGTCTTCGCTGACGGGTCCCAGACCCCCGCACCACCGCGACGCCGGCTGCGGGCACGACGGGCCGAACGCCGTGCAGTTGCGAACCGTCTGCCAAGGCTTGACCGGCGCCGGAGGCCGCCATCGTAGCGGTCCCACCGGCGGCGCGGCGTAGGGGATGCCCAGAAAGACACGGCAGCGGTCGTCGTCGATGCCGGTGATCGGTCCGCTGTCGATCTGCAGCAGCGGCGGCCATCGCAGCTCCCGCGCCTCATCGCGATGAATCGCGTCCTCCTGCCCGCCGCTGCCATAGGTGACGACCAGCACGGCCGCACCGGCCAGCAATAGACGAAGAATCGACATCCGTCCCACCTCGGATAATTCTATTGAGTCAGGGGAGCGTCGAGATGTTGTGGCTGCCGCGGTCAGCCTTTCGCCGCCGACTCGAACAGCGCTCGGGCGTATTGGATGTCCTCGGCGGTCTGCTCGTTGACGTGATCGTGGTCGCTGTACTCGGCTGTCAAGCACACGTCGCCGACGAACCCTCGCTGCACGAGCTCGCGGGCGACCCAGGGCCAGTTCGCCCGGCCTTGGCGGGCGGTCGTCCACGTCGTGCCCCACTGCACCTGGCCGTTCTCGTCGGCGGGATAGGGCTTCCACAGGGCGCTCTTGAGGTTCACCACGCGCAGGTGCGACCAGACGATGTCCAGCGCCACGTCGACCTGCTCGCCCTCGAGGCCGTTGTGGCCGGCGTCCCAGACGGCGCAGATTTGGTGCGGGTCGTACTGGCTGATGGCGTGATAAATCTGCATCGCGTTGGCGACATAGCGCCCGCAGTGGTTCTGCAGACCGATCGCCACGCCGTATCGCTCCAGCATGGGCATCAGGGCGTCCCACTGCTTCTGATGCAGGGCGATGCCCGAGAGGTAGTCGGTCTCGCGCGGAATGTTCACGCAGATGCGGATGATCGGCACGCCCGCTGCCGCGCAGGCGGCGATCGTCTGCTCGTCGGTCGGCCCGGCGACCGTGCCAATGCGCACGCCGCAGTCGGCCATGATGCGTGCGGCCTCGGGCAGGGCCTTGCCGACGTTCTCAGGCGTGACGGGGTAGCCCGGGCGGACGGGCATCTCGATGCCATCAAAACCCATGGCCTTGACGAAGGCGGCCAGTTCGGCTGGGGGCAACTTCGGCCAGGGCTTGGTGAACACCGTGAAACTGATCTTTTCGTCCATGGCGGATTCCTTCCTGATGCAGATCAGCGATTGTCTTCGATGGTCTTGAGCATCGCCAGAATGTTTTCCGCCGGCGTGCCGGGCATTAAGGATGCGTTGTTTGGAAGTCATGGGCTTGGTAACCAGTAGCCAGTAGCCCGTAAAAACTCAAACAAGCTGTACTCGTTCTTCCAGGCGCTACGGGCTACTGTTTTACCGGATACGTTCCCGTCAGCGCCCTGCCGCGGTCGCGGCGGACTCTCGCCAGGTAATCCCGCATCGACTCCATGCCGAACTCGGCGATCAGGTCGTCGGTGCTGCGGCCGGGCAGTTGCGACTGGATCAGCAGCAGGCATTCTTCGTTGAGCCATTCGGTGAAGGCGGCTGTGGGGCCGTGCTTGGCGAAGAGGTCGACGAGTTTTCCGGCGTTCTTGTCATGGTGCAGCAGGCGGCGGTCCAGCGGCAGCGTGGCGGTGGCCAGTGGGCAGCGGCCGGACCAGCCGTGATTGCGGATCATGCTGCTGATGGGCCGGCCGGCCAGGTCGACGAACGACGCCGCCGCCCCGTGCACGCCGGCCATATAAAAGCCGAACTCGATGGCCCAGCGGCTCATCATGCGCACGCCCGTCCACATCGACGACCAGATGACCAGCTCGGCCTTTTCCGCGCAGAGGCTCGCGCCGACTTCCCAGTAATTCAGGTCGAAGCAGATCGTCAAGCCGACGCGGCCGAAGTCCGTCTGAAACACCGGCGTCTCGGTGCCGGGGATGATCCCCATGTCGAGCTCGCCGTGCGTGGGGACGTTCTTGTGATAGACGCCAACGATCTGGCCGTCGCGGTCGATCAGCACCGAACTGTTGCGGCGCTTGGCGCCTTCCGTCGTCGCTTGCGGAATGACGACGTAGATCGAGTGCCGGCGGGCGGCCTTGCGCATCGCGGTGATCGTCGGTCCGTCGAGCTGCTCGAAGACCCAGCACTTGGCCGTGCCCAGATAGGCGCATATCTCGGGAAACGCCACGAGGTCCGAGCCCAAGATCTTCGCCTGGGCCACGTGCTCGCTCATGCGCTCGAGGGTCTTGTCCAGCCGGTCGCTCAGCTCGCCGTTGACGGCTTCATAAGCCACAAGGGAAATGGTCGCGTCTCTGCTCATCGCACACCTCCGCAAAAGAATCTCGAATATGTCAGTCAAGACATTTGGCCACAGAGACACCGAGAACACAGAGAGAGACTCTTAGAAAGATATCAATATCTTCTCTGTGAACTCTGCGTCTCTGTGGCCCAAGTCTCCAATCCAATCATTCTACATTGTGAAGACGACGCCGAGAATGCGATCGGGTTCGCCGATGATCGCGGCGATGCCCTGCTGGACGTCGGCCAGCGGGATCGTATGCGTCGTCAGGGCGTCGACATTGAGGCGGCCTTGCGAAATCAGCCGCATGCATAGTTCGAGATTCGTCCGCGTGTTCCACCGCATGTACACGCCCGGGTACGCCGCGCCGTATTCCCACAACTCGTCGTGATAGCCCGGCCCGGTGCGGCCGGCCTGGCGGACCTCGGCGTTGGAGCTGGCGCGGAACGGCCAGTCGAACGACGGATTGCCCACCACGACGATCTTGCCCATGGTGTGGCCGTCGGGCGTGACCTTGAGCGTCTGCTGCAGGCTGCGCATGACGGCGTTGCCGTCGCCGCCGAAGGCCAGCACGGCCGCATCGAGCCCCCGCCCGGCGGTGAAGGCTTTCGTGGCGGCCACTTCGTCATCTTTGCCGACCGTGGCGGCCGCGTCGAAACCGGTTCGCCTGGCCAGATCGGTGCGGAAGGCGATAGTGTCCCAGCCGATCACGTAGTTGCCGGCCAGGTGGTGCAACTGCCCGGCGAGCTGGCCGAGCAGGCCCAGGCCGGCGACGGCGACGTATTCGCCGAAGACCGGTTCGCCGCGGCGCAGGGCGTGCAACGCCGTCGCGGCCAGCATCGCATAGGCGCCTTGCTGGAAGGTGACGTTTTCCGGCAGGGCCACGCACAGATTATGCGGCACGACGCCGTGCGTGGCGTGAGGCGCATACCCACCGCCGACGCACGCCACGCGGTCGCCGACTTTGAACTCCTCAGCCCCGCTCGACACTTCCGCCACCACGCCGGCGCAGGAGTAGCCGAACGTCTTGGGCTGGGCCTGGGGGTTGGGTTTCTCGCGTGCGGCCGCCAGCGAGCGCCAGCCGTTGAGCTCCGTGCCCGGACTGACCAGCGAGGCCCGGATCTCCACCAGCACCGAACCGTCCTTGAGCGCAGGGATGTCCTGCGTGATCGTGATAATCCGGCCGTCGCCCGTCACCGCCGCCATCAATCGTTGCTTGGCCATGCTTCACCCGCAGTGTGGCATGGGCGTCCTCTAGGGACAGGTCTCGCCCATGCTCTCCGAGTTCACAACGATCAGCACCCGTCTTTCGCGCACGCATGGCCGGGACGGCCATGCCACGCACGGGCGAGACGCCCGTGCCACAAAACGGCTATTTGCCCAGGCCGCTGCTCTTGAGGAAGTCGTAGCTCTGCTTGACGGCTTCGATCATGTCGGTGGCGCACTCGTCGAGTTCGACGATGGCGTACTCGGCAAACTTGGCGGCCGCAAATACCGGCGCGAAGTTCATCGTGCCGGCGCCGACGGCGGTCATGGGCTTGCCGGTCATGCCCGGGCCGTCCTTGATGTGCAGCAGCTTGACGCGCTGCCCCAGGTCGGTGATGACGGCAGCGGGCTCGCGCTTGCCGACCATCGCCCAGTACGTGTCGACCTCGGCCACCACCTGCGGCCAAAGACTGTCGTAGAACGCCTTGTACGCCGGCAGGCCCTGCAGGTCGTCCATCTCCCACCAGTGATTGTGGTAGCCCAGGGTCAGGCCGTGCGGGGCGATATTCTGGTGGGCCTGGTTCCACAGGTCGGCCATCGCGCGAATCTTCTCCAGCGACGCGAAATCGCCCGGGCCGGCGCCCGAAATGACATAGCGTGCGCCCAGCAGCTTGGCGTCTTCGACGATTTTCTGCCATCCGTCGCCCACGGGCAGGCCACAGTGCATCATCGGCGCCTGGAGCCCGAGATCCTTGAACAGCTTGGCGGCCTCGGCCACCGTCGTGCCCGGGAAGCCGGCCGGCTCGACGTACTTGTATCCCATCTTGGCGATGGCGCGGATCGTCCCGGCGTAGTCCTTGGAAAGCTGATCGCGAACGCTGTAAAGCTGAATGCCGATCGGAATGGCCATCGCACACGCTCCTTTTATAATGGTTGCGATAAGGGGCAAAGCATACCAACACCCGCCACAGCGGACAAGATAGTTTAGCTCGGCAGCGGAGCCGGCTGCGGGACCGAAGAGAACACGAATGCCACGAATGGGACGAATGTGTAGAAACAACAAAGAGAATCTTTATCCTTGTTCTTATCTTTGTCTTTATCTTTGTCCATTCGGTCTTATTCGTGACATTCGTGTTCTCTTTGGGCATGCAGCTATGCTGAAGCTTGATTTCGCCGGCCCATGCCCTATCATTTTCAACCGGCCTCACACTAAGGAGTCTCACCAATGCCCCAGGCAGATATCGGACTGATCGGGTTGGCCGTCATGGGCCAGAACCTCGTGCTGAATATGGACGAGAAGGGCTTCACCGTCGCCGTCTACAACCGCACGGTTTCGAAGGTGGACGATTTTCTCGCCGGGCCGGCCAAGGGCACCAAGGTGATCGGCGCGCATTCGATCGAGCAACTCGTCGCCGCCCTCAAGACGCCCCGCCGGGTGATGCTGATGGTCAAGGCCGGACAGCCCGTCGATGAGTTCATCGAGCATCTGCTGCCCCACCTGCAAGCCGGCGACATCATCATCGACGGCGGCAACAGCAACTTCCAGGACACCGCCCGTCGCTGCAAGTACGTCGAGGGCAAAGGCCTGCTGTACATCGGCACAGGGGTCTCCGGCGGCGAGGAAGGCGCGCGGCACGGGCCCAGCATCATGCCCGGCGGCTCGCCCGCTGCATGGCCGCACGTGAAGAACATCTTCCAGGCCATCGCTGCCAAGGTCGACGACAACCAGCCCTGCTGCGACTGGGTCGGCGAAGGCGGCGCCGGGCACTTCGTCAAGATGGTGCACAACGGCATCGAGTACGGCGACATGCAGCTTATCTGCGAGGCCTACGCCCTGCTGCAGCGCACGGGGATGACCCCGGCCGAGATGTCCGAAGTCTTCGCCCAGTGGAACCAGGGCGACCTGGACAGCTACCTCATCGAGATCACGCGCGACATTCTGGCCACGGTCGATCCAGAAACGGGCAAGCCGATCGTCGATCTGATCCTCGACGCCGCCGGGCAGAAAGGCACCGGCAAGTGGACCGTCATCGCCGCCCTGGACACCGGCCAGCCGCTGACGCTGATCAGCGAGGCCGTCTTCGCCCGCTGTCTCTCGGCGATGAAGGAGCACCGCGTCGAGGCCTCGAAGAAACTCCGCGGGCCCAAGGGCACTTTCAGCGGCGACCGGGCGAGGTTCATCGACGACATCCGCCAGGGGCTTTACGCCAGCAAGATCGTCTCGTACGCCCAGGGGTATCAGCTCCTGCACGCCGCGGCCGCCGAGTACAAGTGGGACCTCAACTACGGCGGGATCGCCCTGATGTGGCGCGGCGGGTGCATCATCCGCAGCCAGTTTCTCGGGCGCATCAAGGAAGCGTACTCCAAGCGCAAGGCCCCGGACAATCTGCTGCTGGCGCCGTACTTCAAGAGCGCCGTCGGCAAGGCCCAGAGCGCCTGGCGGCGCGTGGTCGCCAAGGCCGTCAAGATGGGCGTGCCGATCCCGGCCTTCGCCACGGCGCTGTCGTACTACGACGGTTTCCGCAGCGAGCGCCTGCCGGCCAACCTGCTCCAGGCCCAGCGCGATTACTTCGGCGCGCACACCTACGAGCGCGTCGACAAGCCCCGCGGCCAGTTCTTCCACACCAACTGGACCGGCAGCGGCGGCTCGACGACGGCCAGCACCTATAACGCATAACAACAATTAGTCCACGAATGTCACGAATGACACGAATAAGAGGAAACAAAGAAGCACCACAGAGGCACAGAGAGATCAGAGGAAGAAACAACAAGACATCGATGAAGCCTTTTTGTTTTTTCTCAGCGCCCTCTGTGTCTCTGTGGTGATCTTTGTTGTTTCCCCATTCGTGACATTCGTGGACGTTGTTCTTTGGGAGCGGAACATCATGACGGATTTGTTCGACATCAGCGGCAAGGTAATCGCCATCACCGGCGGGGCCGGCGTTTTGGGCGGGCAGATGGCTCGCGACCTGGCGGCCCGCGGGGCCAAGGTCGTCGTCGTCGACTACGACTCGCTGCGGGCCAACCAGGTCTGCAAAGAGATCGAGGCCGCCGGCGGGCTGGCGTTGCCCGTCGAGTGCAATGTGCTCGATAAAGCCCACGTGCAGGAAGCCTTCACTTGCGCCGTCAACAGCTTCGGCGGCGTCGACGTGCTCATCAACGCCGCCGGCGGCAATAAGAAGGACGCCACGTGCGTCCCGCCGCAGTCGGAGTTCTTCGACATCCCGCTCGAGGCCTTCCGCTGGGTCTTCGACCTCAACTGCATCGGCACGATCATCCCCAGCCAGGTCTTCGGCCGCCACATGGCCCAGCGCGGCCGCGGGGTAATCATCAACATCTCTTCCATGAACGCCTTCCGCCCCCTGACGCGCATCGCCGCGTACTCGGCAGCCAAGGCCGCCATCAGCAACTTCACGCAGTGGCTCTCGACGTACATGTGCCAGAACTGCTCGGCCGACATTCGCGTCAACGCCATCGCGCCGGGGTTCTTCCTGACCGACCAGAACCGCTTCCTGCTGGTCGATGAAAAGACCGGCCAGGCCACCGCCCGCGGGCAGCAGATTCTCGCCCACACGCCCATGGCCCGCTACGGTGAACCCGCCGACCTGATCGGCACGCTTGTGTGGTTGATCTCCGACGCCTCGAAGTTCGTAACCGGCATCGTCGTACCTGTGGACGGTGGTTTCAGCGCCTATTCAGGCGTGTGAGGATATTGAAGTATGAACAAACTCCTGCCCCTGACATTCCAACCGCTGCCACTGGGCGAGATCCGCCCCCTGGGATGGCTGGAAAGACAACTTCGCATCCAGGCTGCCGGCCTGACCGGCACGCTGCATGAGTTCTGGCCGGACATCCGCGACAGCGGATGGATCGGCGGCGATGCCGAAGGCTGGGAACGCTGCCCCTACTGGCTCGACGGCCTGGTGCCACTGGCGTTCGAGCTGCGCGACGAGAAGCTGCTGGCCGTCGCGCGGCGGTATGTGGAATACATTATCGATCACCAGCTGGAGAGCGGCTGGCTTGGCCCGCACAAGCACCGGCCATATGAGGATCAGGATGTCTGGTCGCTGATGCTGGTCTTCAAGGTGCTCACGCAGTGGCACGAAGCCACCGGCGAGGCGCGGGCGCTGACCGCCCTGCAGCGTGCCTTCAAGGCGATGTTCGAGGTGCTGCCCAAGCGGCCACTGCGCGACTGGGGCAAGAGCCGCTGGGCCGACCTCGTCGTCAGCGTCTACTGGCTCTACGACCGCACCGGCGAGGGCTGGCTGCTGGAGCTTGCCGCCCTTGCAGCTGCACAAGGCTATGACTGGCGCGGGCACTTCTCGGCATTCCAGCATCCCGGCAGGGTTCCCGCCGTCGGCTCGACGCAGTACACGCACGTGGTGAACAACGCGATGGCCGTCAAGGCGCCCGGCCTGTGGTACCGCCAGAGCCGCGACGACGGCGACCGCCGCTCGGTGGCGCACCTGCTGGAGACGCTGGACCGTTACCACGGCCAGGCCACCGGCGTCTTCACCGGCGACGAACACTACGCCGGTCTGAATCCTTCGCAAGGCACCGAGACCTGCGCCGTCACCGAGTACATGTACTCGCTGGAGGTGCTGCTGGCCGTGCTGGGTGAGCCGGCGCTGGCCGACCGGCTGGAGCGCATCACTTTCAACGCCCTGCCCGCGGCTTTCACCGACGACATGATGGCCCGCCAGTACGACCAGCAAGCCAACCAGGTGCTCATCCGCAGTCACGAGGACCGACCCTTCGCCACCAACGGGCCCAGCGCCCACTGCTTCGGTCTGGAGACAAACTACGGTTGCTGCACGGCCAACATGCACCAGGGGTGGCCCAAGTTCGTCAGCCACCTGTGGATGAAGACGCCCGATGGCGGCCTGGCAGCTGTCGCCTACGCGCCCTGCCGCGTGCAGACGCAGCTTGGCGAGGCGGCCGTAACGGTCGAGGTGCAGACCGACTACCCCTTCCGCCAGGACATCACGATTACTGTCCAGGCGGACAGGCCTGCCAAGTTCCCGCTGCTGCTCCGCGTGCCCGTCTGGGCCAGCGGCGCGACGATTGATGGCAAACCGGTCCAGCCCGGCACGTTCCACCGCATCGAGCGGGCCTGGTCCGGCCGTCAAAGCGTGGCGCTGAAGTTCCCCGCCCAGCCGCGCCTGGAACGGCGGTTCAACAACGCCGCGGCCATCCATTACGGCCCGCTCGTGCTGAGCCTGCCGGTGGGCACGCTGTGGAAGGCGGGCGGCGGCATCGAAGGCCACCCCGATTATCAGCTCTTCCCCACCACGCCCTGGAACTACGCCCTCGACGTCTCCGCCGCCACGGTGGAATCTGACGTGCAGGTTCAGCCCGGCACGCCCGGCGAGATTCCCTTTAGCGTCGATCATCCGCCGCTGAAGGCGAAAGTCCGCGGCCGCCGCCTGCCTGAGTGGACGCTGCTGCACAACGCCGCCGACGCCCCGCCCCAAAGCCCCGCTGCGTCCGAGCAGCCGCTGGAAGGGTTGACGCTGGTCCCCTACGGTTGCCCGAAACTCCGCGTGACGGAGATGCCGACGCTGCGGTAGCGCCGAACATTCGCGCGTGATTCGGAAACGCGGGCAAAGAGGCCCATCGAGCATCAGCCTTCGCCAAGGCCACGGCCTGACAAGAGCTCGCCCGCTAACAACGCAGGATCGTTCTTACCGATGTGTCAGGCGGTCTACTTCGTGGCCGCCGCGCCGGGCGCCATTACCACTTTCAGCAGCCGCCCATCGCCGGCACGCAGATTCACGCTGACCTCGCGGCCGCTCTTGGTGATCTTGCCGTCGGCTTCGATGATCTCGACGCCCTGCACCATCGGGCCGAAGGTGACCTTGATGTCGCGGGGCTGGAGTTTGCCTTCATCCATCAGCACGTCGGTCTGGCAGTTGACCAGCATCACGTAGTGCGGGGTGTTGGCGCTGCTCTTGAAATCGGCCTCTTTCACCAGCACGCCGGCAATAGCGGCCTGGTCCATCTTCTCAATCAGCTTGCCCGGGGCCGGCGCCAGCGTGTCGGCCGGGGCCTTGCCCTTGACGGGCTTGTCCTGGGCGGTGGCGTAGACGCCGATGCTGCGGTGCCCCAGCACGCGCGGACCGATGATGTTCTTGATCACACCGTTGGCCTCGGCGGCGGCCTTGTAGCTTGTGCCGTCGGGCAGCCAGACCTTGCGGGCGGTCGAGACGCCGAAGTACATGATCCCCTGCGCGCCATAAGCGATGGGCGCCATGGCCTGGAAGCGGATCTCCGAAGTCCCCTGCTGATTGCCCTGGTTCTCTTCGCCGCGACCTTTCGAGACGGTTACCGCCGGGATCATCGGCCAGAAGGCAAAATTCGCCTCGTTGGCGATCCGCCGCATGCTCTCAAGGTGCTTGCAGTAGCCCGCCCGCTTCTCGTGCGCCCAGCCCTTGTTGTCATAGCCGAACCCGTCGTGGGTGATCCGCCCGAAACATTCGTCGGAAACGATGGTGATCCCCGCCTTGACGTGCGCGGGCACGTCCCAGATGAACGCCACGTAAGGCATCGTGCCGGCCTTGAGGTCCTCGACCTGCTTGACCTTGGCCGCGAGTTTCGCCGGCAGCGGGTGCTTGCCGTACTTGCTGCCGACGTGATAGCCGATCACGGCCGGGCTCTTGCCGTACTTGTCCTGCACGTACGGGATGTCCAGCCCGACCTCGATGGGATGCGTGCGCTTCTCGCCCCAGACGTCGCGCGGGGTGAGCTTGTCGTCAATCATCGTGCTGACGAGCACCTTGACCTTGGTCTTCTCATAGAAGGGGACCATGTACGCCGTCTCGAGGGCCACGTTGAAGTTGCAGGCTTCGATGTTGTTGGCGTATTCCTGGCTGTAATCGGTCCCCAGGTAGTTGTGGAAGCACCATGAGGCCACCACGAACTCCTTGAAGTTGTACTTCTTCATGCACTCCAGCGGCACGTTGAGCTGATCGTCTTCCGCAAAGACCGCCGAGGCCGTTAGCATCACCATCGCCGCCAGAACGAGGAGATTCGTCTTCATATAGGTTCCTTTCCGTTCGCCAGTATTAACCCGGCAAGTACGACGATGGTCCGCGCCAGTAGCCAGATTGCGGATTACCAGCCACTGAGGTCGCCGGGGACGCTGAGGAAGAGGTAGACGAAGATGGTTAGCCCGAGTAAATAGCGTATTGGACCAGCGCGCTCAATCCCCCAATCCGAAATCACAGATTCCCAACCCCATCCCCCCTCAGCGTCCTCTGCGACCTCAGCGGCTAACATCAAGACCCGCGTGGGCTTGCTTGCAGAAGCGGTCGGTCATCCCGGCCAGGTAGTCGCAGATGACGCGGTGGAGGCCTTCTTCCCGGCTGCGGCGCAGATATCGCGGGCCCATCAGCGCCGGGTTGCTCAGGTACGCGGCGAAAAGCTCGCGCAGCATTTTGCCCGAGGCGTCGGCGCGGGCGGCGCTTTCGCCGAAGGTGTAGACGCGCTCAAACAGGAATCGCTGCATGGCCGCAACTTCTTCCGCAATCGCTTTGGAGAAGACCACGCACTTGCGGCCGCCGCGGCGGACATCGTCAGGATTTGCCGGCTTCAGAGCCTCCAGCGTCGAGGTCGTAGAGGCGATCACGTCGTCAGCCATCGCCGCCAGCACCCCCTTGCACGCGCGGATGCGCGTGTGCAGCACGCCGGCGTCGGGGTCGGCCGCCTGGGCGGCTGACCATGCCCGACGCCACAGCGCCAGGCGGCTGACGTGTTCGAGGCTGATCAAGCCTGCCGCCAGCGAGTCCTCCAGGTCGGCCGAGGTGTAGGCGATGGCGTCGGCCATGTCGACGAGCTGGCCTTCGAGCGGTCCGGCCAGCGCCGGGTCGAACTCGTCTGCGGAAGGCTTGTCGTAGGCCGTCTCGTGCTTGGCCAGGCATTCGCGCACTGCCTGGGTGAGATTGAGCCCGCGAAACGCCGGGTAAGGATGTTCCAGGTAGTCGACGACCCTCAGCGACTGGCGGTTGTGCTCGAACCCGCCGTGGGCGGCCATCAGTTCGTTCAGCGCCGCCTCGCCGGCGTGTCCGAAAGGCGGGTGGCCCAGATCATGGGCGAGGGCGACGGCCTCGGCAAGGTCCTCGTTGAGCCTCAGGGCCCGCGCGAGGTTGCGGGCGATCTGGGCGACTTCGAGCGTGTGCGTCATGCGCGTGCGGAAGTGGTCGCACTCGTGCGGGACGAAGACCTGCGTCTTGAAGTCCAGCCGCCGGAACGCCGAGCAGTGAATGATCCGGTCGCGGTCGCGCTGAAAGCACGTGCGGTACGGATGCTCGCTCTCATCGTGCCGCCGCCCGCCGCTGTCGCCCTCGCGCACGGCAAAGGGCGCCAGAAAAGCGGAGTGGTGTTGCTCGAAGATTTCACGCGAGGTTTTCACCGCAGAGCTCGCAGAGACCGCGGAGGAAGAAGGAAAAGTGAAATGACAGAAGAATGGAATGATGGAAAGTTGATCCAGACCGAACGCCCCAGTGTTCCATCATTTCTTTTTTGCCCTCGGACAATCGTCGCCACAGAGGCACAGAGGACACAGAGAAAAGAGAGATGTTCGGGTATCTTTACTACAGCCCTCTCCGTGTTCTCTGTGTCTCTGTGGCCCATCATTCTTGACTCGCGGGCCAGCGCGGCCCAAGACCGAGCTGTTCAGCCGTACTGACGACCTGCTTGTACATGTCCGCCAGCGAGACGGGGATCACGCGGACGTCGCCGAAGACGTTGACAAAGTTCGTATCGCCCGGCCAGCGCGGCACGATGTGCATGTGCAGGTGCCCGGGCACGCCCGCGCCGGCCGCACGGCCAATGTTGATGCCGATGTTGAAATTGTGCGAGTGCACCGCCTGCTGGAGCACCTTCTGGAGATCGACGACCATGTGCATCATCTCCAGCAACGTCGCGTCGTCGAGGGCTTCCATGTCACCCACGTGCGCCAGCGGGGCCACCATCGCGTGCCCGCTGGTGTAGGGATAGCGGTTGAGCAGCGTCAGGCAGTGTTGCCCGCGCCAGACGACGAGGTTCTCGGCGTGGCGGTCGCCCTCGGCGGCCGCGCGGCACAGGAAGCAGTGGTCGGCGACCTGTCCGCTGTCCGACAAAGTCTCAATATATTCCATGCGCCAAGGCGCCCAGAGATTGCGATTTTGTTTTCCGCCGCTGTCGTGTTCTGGCATGGCCCAGACTATAGCCCGCCCAACTGTGCGGGGCAATGACCTGGAATACTGGTCACTATGAAAACGATATCCAATCCTGGAAGGTGGATGGACCGTTCACCAAGTAGCAGCTAGGCCCGCATCGCAAAGGTCGTGACGTAACCATAGTCATGCCCGAGGCGGCGGATATCGGTAAAGCCGGCCTGGGCGAACAGGTCGGGCAGGATGCCGCTGAGGTTCTCTTGGATCTCGTGCTGGCAGAGGAATCGCTCGCCACCGTTGCCGAAGAGGCGGCCGATCAGCGTTGTCGGGCGGTCCATGTCGGCGACCACCACCAGGCCGCCCGGGGCCACTACGCGGCGAAGCTCGGCCAGCGCCGTCCGCTTGAGTTCCATGTCAAGATGATGAAGCAGCAGCGAACTGGCGGCCTTGGTGAAGACGCCGTCGGCGTAAGGCAGCTTCTCGGCCAGGCCGATATCGAACCGGACGGGGCGCCCGCCGATCTTCCTTCGGGCTCGCGCGACCATCTGCGGCGAGGCGTCTATTCCGATGCACAGCCCTCCGGCCGCGGAGTCGAGGCGGCGGGCGATCTCGTAGGACAAGTTGCCCGTCGCACAGCCCAGGTCCAGCACCACGTCCTCGGGCGCCAGATCCAAGGCGCGGGCAGTGCGGCGGTTCACGCGGCGTTCCATCCCAAACACCATCAGCGGCACCAGCAGATCATAGAGCAGTCCGGGGAAGTTGAGCGTGCGTCCGCGCGTGGTCGGCGCCGAGGGCGGGTCGTTCACCGGGGCGATCATGGCGTCACCTCGGGGCTGATAATCTTCCCGTCGCGCATCTGTACGCGGGCGGTCATCCGCCCGGCCACGGCGGCGTCGTGCGTGGCCACGACGATCGTGGTCTTCTCCCATGCGTTGAGATTCACCACCAGGTCCATCAGATCGCGGGCGTGGTCGCTGTCGAGGCAGCTTGTCGGCTCGTCCATAAAGACGATCCGAGGGCGGTGCGCCAGCGCCCGCAGCACGGCCAGGCGCTGCTGCTGACCACCCGAGAGTTGGTCAGGCAGCGCGCGGGCCTTTTCCGCCAGTCCGGCCAGATCAAGCAGACTCGCCACCCTTCGGCGGCGGTCATCGCGCGGGGCGCCGGAAAGCACCAGGGCCAATTCGATATTCTCCCACGCCGTCAGTGCCGGCAGGAGATTCATGAACTGAAAGACGAACCCGATAGCAGCGCGGCGCAGGTGCGCCATGGCGTCGGCGGACATGCCCCGCATGTCGCGCCCGTCGAGCAATACGCTGCCGCCGGTGGGCGCGTCCAGGCCCGCGCAGATGTTCAGCAACGTGCTCTTGCCGCTTCCGGAGGCGCCGGTGACGGCCAGCATCTCGGCCGGTTCGATGGACAGATCGATCCCCCTCAGGGCCGGGCATCGGGCCGGTCCGCTGCCGAAGATGCGGGAAACGTTTTTGAGTTCCAGAATGCTCACAGCATTCGCAGCCCCTGTGTAATGGTAGAGCGTCCTGCTCGCCGCGCGGGCGCTAAGGCCGCCAGAAACCCGCACGCGCAGGCCACGGCCATCGGCGCGATCACGCCACCGCCGGTCAGTCGCGGGTATACCACTGCCGAGATGAGAAAGTGCGGGTTACCGCTCGTCCAGGGCGACAGGTCCAGCCCCCAGCGGGCCCAGAGCAGCGTGGCGGCGATCCCGACGGCGGCACCGATGACCGCCGCGACGGCGGCCATCAGCATCGTCTCGCCCAGCACGATAGCCATGACGCCCCGGCCGGTCAGGCCCATCGCCCGCAAGATGCTCAACTCGCGCCGCCGCTGGCTGACGCCCTGGAAGACGTTGTTAGAAATGCCAAAAGCCAGGATCAGCAGCGCTAAGCCCAGCACGACGTTCATCGAGAACCGGTTGAGCGCAATCAGCCCGGCCAGTTCGGGCAGGTCATTCTGCCACTGCGTCGCCAGTACGGCCAGTTCGCCCGCCGCCCGCGCCGCCGTCGCCGGTGCGGCGTACGGATCGGCCAGGAAGATGTTCACCGACTGCTGCGCGGGGGCCACGTCATCCAGATCCGCCAGCGCCAACTGGGCGTCCAGATGCGGCAGGTGAGTGCGGAACACGCCGCAGACCGTGAAGGTTCTGCCGGTCCCGTCGGCCGCGGCGGCCTGAACGGGGTCGCCCACAGCCGCCCCGAGTCGGTCGGCCAGGTCGCTGCCGATCAGGATGGCCCCGCCGCCGCGGGGAAATCCGCCGCGGATGATCTTGGCCGCGACGACGCTCCAGTTCCGCTCGGCCGGCACCACGCCCACGAGCGTCACAGCGGCCGACGATCTGCCTGCGGTGAGCATGGCCGCCTGCGTTCGTCGCGGCAGTGCCTCCGACACGCCGGACCAGCGGCGCACCGTGGCGGCCACAGTCTCGTCGGCAGCGTGTGCGGCCGTTGGCGTCAGCGTCACGTGCCCTCCGGCGGCGGCTACGGAGTTGCGGATCATCGCATCGCCGACGCCCTCCATGATCGCATCGAGCACGACCAGGCACGCCACAGCCATCGCCGTGGCGGCCATCATGATGGCGGCTCGCCGCGCACGGCGGGCGAGCATCTTGAGGACCAGGACCGGCCAGAACGCCGTCATGCGACGTTCTCCGCCGCATCGGCGCCGGCCGGCGGCACGCGCAGCAGCCGGTAGATCGTGCCGACGACGGCCCCGCGCTGCGCCGGCGCCAGCACCAGCCCCAACTCCGCCATCGCCTCGAATGAGGAGGCGAAATACCCCTCGGCAATCTGCCGCGCCCGGCGCGTCACGGCGGGCAGATGTTCCCAGGCCGTCCAGAGTTGCCGCGGCAGATTGCGCAGGCGCACGCGGGCGCCACGCTCGCCCTCGGCCATCAGCGACACGAGCAGATTGTGCCGCCCCGCCGCCGCATCGGAAGGCATGTCGACGATGTCGTCGAGGCACTGGCAGGCCATGCCGAAGTCGTGGACCGCCCGCTCGGCCGCCCGGGCCCGCCGATCGTCGGGGTGCTCGATGCGGCACGGCAGGGCCAGCGGCGACATGAACAGCAGTCCCGTCTTGCGATGGTGTACCTCGTCAAGCAGGCGGCGGCTGGGCAGGATCTCAACGGGGCGCGTTTCCTCTTCGCACTCCTGGGCGGCGCTGGGGGCCAGGGCCTCCAGCGACAGCCGCCCCGCCGCCTCGAGCACGCCGTCGTCGCGGTAGTGCCGGTCGATGTACTCCCACAGGATGCGATCGGCCAGCAGGATCGTCAGCACCGACCGCATGCGCTGCCCGCGCCCGGCCAGGCGGAAGGGAAAGATTTCCTTGTACTCATCGTCGAGCAGATTGTCGCAGGCGGTCACCCACGCCCGCATGCACTGGTTGACCATCGCGTACAGCGGCAGCAAGCGGCTGCGGCCCACGAGCAGGCCGGTGATGACCAGAAAGAGCGTGCTGAAGACGTTTCGCTCGAAGGCGAACAGCTTCCCCTCCGGCGGTTCGACCGCGCATTGCTCGGGAGCAATCGCGGCGGCGAGAGCGTAGAATCGGTCGAGCGTCTCCTGCTGCAGCGACAAGGCGTCACTGAACGCTTGAAGCGTTCCGAGGCTGGAAAACATATCGTCTCCTCTGAATGTTCTCCCATCATAGACAGTTACAGTCCATATTGCAAAGGTCCAGTCGTTGACGAATCGCCCATCTCTGGGTAAGATAGCTCCATCGTGTCAGGCGGAGGCACCGGCACATTCATGAGTGGCGACCTACAACATCCACTAACCGGGCGGGTGGTTTTTCTCACGCGCGACCGTGCGCTGGTCGGCCGCGAGCCGGCCGCGTGGCGGGCGGTCTATGTGCCCACCGCCTACGAGGCAGCCGCCGAACTGCTGGCCGGTCCCACGGCCGCGCTGGTGATCGACCTGCGCGCCCTCTCGGGCGTGCATCTTCGCCTGCTTGAAATTGCCCGCCAGAACGGCGCGGCCTTGATCGCCACCGGCGCGCCACGACTGCCCGTGATCGCCCATGCCCTCAATGGCACGCTCATCGTTCAGCGCGGAGAGCTGACAGCCGCCATCGAGGCAGCCCTGTCGCGGCGGGCCAATGAACCCCCGCCAACCGGCGCGGCGGTCCCCTCGCTGATCGAGGTCGCCCTGGCCGGGCCCGACGGCAAACCGATCGATCTATCCGCCGCCGCCTGGGACAACCCGCTTCCCATGGAACCCCCGCCCGCACAAGCCCAGCCCCCCGCCGCTGCAGCACCGCCGGAGACCGCGGCGCCCCAGCGCCCGGCGCAGCCGCCGGCCGACGGGCAGGGCGTTTACCGCAGCGACCGCGGCCTCGACGCCGCAAGAGACGCGGCGCTGCTGACGGCTGCGGAGTTGTCGGCCTTGCTGGAGGGCCCGCTGTGACGGCGGCCGCCTCCATCCTGCTTCTGGCCGACGAGCCCGTCGGCAGCCGCTTGGCCCAGCGCCTGGCGCCGCTGCCGGTGGCGCGCTACGCCGATCCGTACGAAGTGCTGGCGGCGCTGCGGATTCAGCCCTGGGCCACCGTGCTCTTGACCGCTCCGCGCCCGGAGTTTCCCGGTCTCTGCCGCGCCGTGCGCCGCCTGGCCGCCGAGGCCCGCCTGTACGTGCTGTGCCCGCCGCTAGCCGAGGCCAACGTGATGCGACTGGCGCCAGGCGTCGTCGACGACTACTTCATCTGGCCGCCGACGCGCGTCGACCTGGGCCGATTGGCTGTGCCTGGCGCGGCGCCCGCACCCGCCGACGGAAACGGCCACGCGCTGACCACGCAGGAATCCGCCGCCCTGCTCAACGCCGCCGCGACGCCGACCGAACTGGAAGCCGCAGTGTCCGCATTGATCTCGCGGCGCCTGGGGCTTGTCGGCCACTGGACCGACGGTGACCCCGCGGCGCCGGGAACGGTGCTGGTGACGGGCTGGTCGTCTCGAGGCCCGCGCGTGTTCCGCGCGGCCGCGGCGGTGCCGGCAGCGGCCGGCGCGTTTCTCGGCGCCGTTCAGGCGATGGTGACGCCGCTGACCAAACTGGCTGCACGGGCCGAGGGGCTGGCGCAGCTGGCCATGACCGACCACCTCACCGGGGCGTACAACCGCCGCTACTTTTACCAGGTGACCGACCAGACCCTCGCCCAGGCTGCGCGCCACGGTCTGCGGGCGAGCCTGCTGCTGTTCGACATCGACGACTTCAAGCGATACAACGACACGTACGGCCACGCCGTCGGCGACAGCATCCTGCGGCAGATCGCGGCGCTGATGAAGAAGATCACGCGCAGCCACGACATCGTCGCCCGCATTGGCGGCGACGAGTTCGCCATTTTGTTTTGCGACACCGCCCAGCCGCGCGAGAGCAACAGCCATCCGCCCGAGAGCGCCTACGTGCTGGCCGACCGCTTCCGCCGCGCCGTCGAGAGCCACGCCTTCCCCGACCTTGGGCCCCAGGCCCAGGGCACGCTGACCATCAGCGGCGGCCTGGCCGCCTTCCCCGCCGGCGGCGCGACCTGTCGTGAGCTTCTAAGCACCGCCGACGCCGCCCTGCGCCAAGGCAAAACCTCGGGCAAGAATATCATCCGCCTGATCGGGCAGTAATATGGAGTGCGTCCCCTGGGGACGCTTTGGCTTCCCCGGAGTCAACAACCGACGACGAGGACGAGGACGACGACGAGAACGCCGGCATGATTCCGCCCCGGCGGTGAAAGAGGCTTTCATGCTAGAGATATCCAACGAGCGGATCAAAGTTCAATTCCACATCGACGGCGGCAAGATTGTGCAGCGGTATTTCGCCAATGCCGGGCGAGAGTGGGTGCTGGCGGCGGAGTCGTTTTCGCCGCCGCGGGATTTCCCCAACGGCGGGGCGCAGTTGTACAACTCGCGGATCGACCCGGTGCACCGGCTGGTCGTGACTGAGGGCATTTCGCACGTGGAGATTCTTCCTGAAGATCCAGGCGGTGCGGCGCAGCGCGCGGAGCAAGTCGAAGACCCCGCGGGGGCTCCGCCGCTGATGCGGGCGAGATTGAGTGGGATGATTGGGCTGCACCGCATCACGCAGACGATCACGCTGGGCGATGATGCAGACTATGCGCATGTCGAAGTGGTTGTCGATCTGGGCGGCGGCGAAAGACCGCCTCGGCTGGATTGCGTGGTGCTGCCGATCACGGCTGCCATCGACGGCGCGCCCGACTACTCGCACGCTCCGGCATACAAGCCGACGGTGGACGACGTGATCGGCGACCGCGTGTTCTTTGCCCCGGCCGCCATTGTGCAAAAGGGCGCTGTGCTGGTTGCCATCGTGCCGGACCTGGACATCATCAACGCGAACGTCGTGTTCGCCCGCGGGGCGCGGCAGCATCCGGACACCAACTCGTTTCCCGTGGCGGTCGATCCGGAAAAGGTTACTCTGCCGGCCGCGATGGATCTGGAGCTGCAATCGGGCCTGACGAGCCGGCCGCTGCTGGCGTACGGGCTCATGGACTCGATCACGCGCCAGCACGTGTACTGGCAGAGGGACAACCGACCCGGCGCGATGGTGCGCGAGCTGTCGAGCGGGCAGCTGCGGTTTGGTTTCGATCTGTTCGTGGCCGCCGACGCCCCGCCGCATCGCGGGTACCAGGCAATCGCCCGGCACCACTGGAAGCGGTACGGTCGGGCGAACCTGCACCGCCCGCGCCCGCAGGCGATGCCGTGGGATCAATACGCCCGCCAGTGCTACGCCGCCACGTGGAGCTACCAGGGATATCGCATCATCGGCTCGCAGGGCCTGGAGCACCCAGTGGACCCGGCGCAGCCGGAGCGGAACCTCTGGCAGCAGTGGGACAGCGGCGGCAAGAGCCTCGGCGCCGTGCGGCTGACCGCTCCGCAGTGGTACGACCTGGCGGCGTTCACCGGCTGGTGGAACAACGCCTGCGACGCCACGGGCATGCACTGGTGGGGCAAGCGCCTGGGCGACGAGACGCTGGCGGACAAGGCGCGGCGAATCGTGACCCTGGCCGTTTCGGCCCCGCAGAAGAGCGGGATGTTCCCCAGCTTGTATCACCTCAAGGAGCATCGCTGGGTGGGCACGCTGTGGCGGCCGCCGTCCGAAAACTACGATCCGGCCAAGACCGCCAACTACTGGGACTTCAACTCCAGCGTCTACCAGACGGCCTCGGCGTCGGTCACGTGCGGGTATCTCATGCAGTATCGCCGCACGTGCGAGGAGAGTCCTGCCATTCTGCCCTTCGTGCGAGCATATGGCGATTTTCTGCTCTCGGCCGTGCGCGACAACGGCTGCGTGCCTGCGTGGTTCGACGAGAATCTCGCCCCGCCGCCGAGCCTGCGGAACTCCAACGCCGACGGAGGCGCGCACGTCTGGGTGCTGTGCGAACTCTTCGCCGCCACGGGCGAACAGAAGTATCTCGACGCGGCACGCAAAATGGCAGGTTATCTCATGCGCGAGGTGCTGCCGGGGCAGAAATGGTCGGACTTTGAAGCGTTGTACTCGTGCGCCGTCAAGGCCGAGGCGTTTTTCGACGTGCACACCGGTCAGCCGCCGCGGAACCTCATGAGCATCTCATGGGCGATGCAGGGCCTGCCGGCGATCTTCGAGGCCACGCGCGATCGAGCGTATCTTGAGGCCGCCGAGGCTGTGGCCGATTACGCCAGCCTCTTCCAGGCGGTCTGGGCGCCGCACTACGTGATCACGGCGTACCCCTTCGGCGGGTTCAACTCGCAGGTCGGCGACGCCGAATGGCTCGATCAGCGGACGCACCGCATGGCCGACCCGCTGGTGCGCATCGGACTGCTGACGGGGCGGGGCGACCTGGTCGAGCGGGGCGTGGCGGCCGTGCGCGGGGCGATGACGCTGACCAGCCACGAGCGCCACCGCGCCAACGGGATCTACATGCACACGGACTTTCCCACCGGCATGGGCCCGGAGAACATCGACCACGAGGGCTTCCCGCAGCGCCCGCTGTCCAGCGGGGCCAGTTGGTCCTCCGTGGGCGGCTTGGCCGCGGCAGCCCACGCGATGGCGCGCCTCGGCGGAGTATATGTGGATGTGACCAAACCGCTGGCCGTCGGGGTCGACGGCGTCGCAGCCGAAGGCATGAGCTTCGACGGCCGAACGCTGCGGGTGAAACTCGTCAACCAGCTCGCCGCCCTGCCATCGCCATGGACAGCGCCGCTGGAGATCGGCCTGCGCGTGGTCGGCCTTGCCGACGAGAAGCAATACGAGTTGATCGTCAACGCCCAGCCCCCCCGCCGCCTCAGCGGGCGCGAGTTGGCGCAGGTGAGAGTGAGACTGTAGTCGAACACCTGGAAGGGTGCCGTGGCGCGCAGGGCCAAAGGCCCGGAGAGCCACGATCCCTGGACTCGCGGGCTCGCTGATCCGTCGTGGCTGTCGGGCTAAAGCCCTCCCGCCACGGCACCCGGTCGTCAACCGGACGTTTCCGACGTGGGGCCGACAAGGTGCACGCCCTGATCGCGCAGCGATTTGACCCATCCGGCGACGGTTTCATCCGACGGCGCTTGCGGTGGCATGTTGCTTTGATCCGCACGATCCAGCCCCAGCCTCGCCAGCTTGCTGGTGCCCAGGCGATGGTACGGGATGACCTCCGCCCCAAGCAGGCCCGGCATGACGCCCGCAAGCTGGGCCACGCCGGCAAAATGTTCGGGCCGATCGTTGAGGCCGGGGATGATCGGCAGGCGCAGGAGGATTTTGGCGCCGCTGCCGTGCAGGGCCTTGAGGTTCGCCAGGATCAGTTCGTTGCCCATGCCGGTAAACTGCTCGTGCCGCGCGGGGTCGGTTTCCTTCACGTCGAACAGCCACAGGTCCACCAGGTCCTGCACTCGCGAGAAATGCTCCCAACGAACCTGGCCGCAAGTCTCAACGGCAGTGTGCAGGCCCGCGGCCTTGGCGGCCGACAGCAGGCCGTGGGCGAAGTCCACCTGCAGCAGCGGTTCGCCGCCGGAGAGGGTGATGCCGCCGCCGGAGGTTTCGTAGAACGGCCGGTCTCGCAGCACTTCGTCGAGCACTTCTTTGACGGTGGCCTCGTGGCCGATCAGTTCCAGCGCGCCGGCGTAGCATTCCTCGGTGCACGAGCCGCACGCGCGGCACAGCGTGCGGTCGAGCGTGTGCTTGTCGCCGGTCATCCGATGAGCGTTCTGCTTGCAGACGCGAAAGCAATATCCGCAGCCAATGCACTTGGAGGGCTCGAACGACAGCACCGGCTGCAGCTCGATGCCCTCGGGGTTGTGGCACCATACGCACCGCAGCGGGCAGCCCTTGAAGAACACGGTAGTGCGAATCCCCGGGCCGTCGTGGATGCTGAACCGCTGGACCTGGAAGACCTTTCCAGTGATTGCGGATTCTTTGACAGGATTTCGGATTGCGGATTCCATCATTCCATCCTGGGTGCCATGGCGGCCGTTTCACAGCCGCCATGCTTCTCAGTCAACGCTCAGGGACATGGCGGCTGAACAACGGCCGCCATGGCACCCTACTTCTCCATCTCCAGTTCGTACTTAAACCCGCCGGCGCGGGCCAGCAGCGGTTCCAGCAGCGAGGCGAAGTTCTTCGCCCGGCGCGCGGAAGCCTCCGGCGTATAGGCTGCCGAATTCCAGCAGTAATCAGCGAGGCTGGCCCAGACCGTGCCTGCCGGCGAGGGCACAGCGCCTACGACACGTATTGCATCGGCTGTGCCCGTGACCGGCTTGTGCAGGCGGGTTGGGTCGAAGACGGCCGTCTTCTCGCCATCGACCGTCACGTCAGTGGTCATTGCCGAAGGCTCCTTCACCACCAGCACAGACTTGGGGCTGCTCTTTGCGGCCGCATTCTGGGGCGGCGGCGGAACGATCGGGTTGAGCCGAAGTAGCAGCAGAACTTGAACGGCGCCTTTGGCCATTGGCACCGGATCGACAACCCGCATCGGGACGGCCGGCCAGTCGGCGATAGTCGCGCCGGGGGCCACCAGGCCCTCCTCGCCGCGGCTGACGAGCTGTACCAGCGTGCACAGGCCGTAATACAGGCCCAGCGGCGTCTGCGCCTTCAAGTCGATCGTCGTCTTTTCCTCCTTGGACGCCAGCGTCAGCACGTAGCCCTGGGCGAGTTGCTCGGGGCTAAGCGAGGCTTTTGGCGCTGCGACGGCGACGGCCTTGGCGAAGGCGGGCGCGTCGAGCTTGGTGATCTTGAGCATCGCCTCGGCCGGCTCGGGGGCTCGCGTGAGTTTGGATTCGACTTTCGACAGCGCCTTGGCCAGCAGGTCCAGCCCCGCGGCCAAGGTGGGCTCTTCCGGTTTGATATCGGCCAGGGCGACGGAGATTCCCAGATCGGCCCGGCCGAGAGTGACGTCCTCTTTGCCGCCAATAACGACCTGCGGAGCCGGCAGCACCAGCGAGATGGTTGTGGACGGGGGCGCTTCCTGGGCCGCCGCTACGGCGGCGGAAGCGGCGATGAGAGTCGCTGTCAATAATGTTCGCATGATAGCCTCCAGACTCAATCCCGCGAGGGCAAGATGCCCTCGCCACGCGCGGGCGAGACGCCTGCGACACGATCAATAAGACTCTTGATGAGGTCGCTCGTCAGCTCGCGCAGCGAGTCGACGACCAGGTGCGCCCGGGCCGCCAGCTCAGCACGCGGAGCCGTTCCCGTGATGGCGATGGCGGCCATGCCCGCCCGGCGGGCGGCCTCGATGCCGGCCGGGGCGTCTTCGACCACCGCACAGCGGGCCGGCGGCACGGAGAGTTTCTCTGCCGCCTTGAGGAACACCTGCGGGTCGGGCTTGCCGGCCGTGACGTCTTCTCGCGTGATTGTAGCATTGATGTGTCTGCTGCCGGGCAGGTTCTCGCGCACGACCTGCACGTTTCCGGGCGGTCCGGAGGAGCCGATGGCCATGACGAACCCGGCGGCGTGCAAGGCCTCGATCAGGTCATGCGCCCCGTCCATTTCGGGAAAGCGCTGGGCCAGGATCTGCCGGTAATATTCTTCTTTTTCGTTGTCCCAGGCCCGGGCCTGCTCGTCTGTGGCAACGACATGACTGTACAGGCGCGCGATGATATCCCGGCTGGTGCGGCCGAACGTCTCGGCAAACTGCGCTTCGGTCATATCCTGCCCATGCTCGCGGACCATCCGCTGCCAGGATTCGAGATGCGCTCGGTAGCTGTCGACCAGCACGCCGTCCATGTCGAAAATCACCGCATAGTCGCTCATCGGGGGCTCCGGTTGAATGGGGCACAATAGCGGGCCGGAGGGGGGATTTCAACGAAAGACCTTTACAGCGGGTATCTCCTGGGTTTCGAGGAGGGAAAAGTCGCGGCGAAGGCGCTAAATGAAGAAGTAATTCGCTTTGTATTACTTTTCATTCAGGGCCATGTCCCGTTGGCACCGCGACTTTTTCCCCGGCTTAAGCATTACCGCTGGCCTTGCCCACGCCGCCATGCCGATATTGCATCATGGACACTTCCGGCGTACCCTATACGGTAGTGGAATGTATCCTATGATGGAGTGAGGCCCGATGGCGGCGGGATGTGGGAAGGATTCGATGGCTTTGTGACTTAAGGAGATGTCTAGTGAACATCATCGTCAACGCCAGGCACATGGATGCTACCGACCCGATCAAAGATTACGTGCAGAGCAAGGTGGCCAAGCTGGAACGGCTTTATGACAATATGCAGTCTATCGAGGTGATTCTGGACATCGAGGCCGAGCAGCCCAAGGTGGAGATCGTAGCCACCGCACGTCGCAAAAACACGTTTGTGGCGTCACATCGCGGGGAAGATCTGTACGCGTGCGTGGACCAGTGCCTGGACAAGGTGTCGCAGCAGGTTCGTCGCCATAAGGACCGCGTCCGCGACCGCCAGGGACCATCCCACGAACAGACGCTGGCCCAGGAATAAAGAAGAATAGCCGCGAACATCGCGAACACCGCGAGCTCCGATGTGATCGAGAAACGTCTGCAGAGTTCGCAAGGGTCACGGCCAGTCTCTAGCCGGCGACGAAAATCGCATTTCTGCTACTGGAACGCGGGGCGGGCTTCGTGTAAATTAGAGTCGCTTGTTTAACACAACCCGCGGCACGGACAAAATGACCGTACCGCGGCGCAGCGACTTTTGCAGGAGCTTGGAATGAGACTGTCCGATATCATGGTCACGGATGCAATTGTTCCCAATCTTTCAGCCAAAACGCGTGATGAAGCCATCGCCGAACTGGTAAACGCCCTGGCGGCGGCGGGAGCGGTCAGCAAGAAGTCCGCACCCGATATCATCCGCATGGTCCTGGCCCGCGAGAGCCAGGCCACCACCGGCATCGGCAAGGGCGTCGCCCTGCCCCACGCCAAGCTGCCGGGAATCAAGAAACCTCTGGCCACGATCGGCTGTTCGCACGAGGGCATCGAGTTCAACGCGTTGGACTCCAAGCCCGTTTATTCCGTCATCCTGCTGCTGTCGAGCCCCGACAATCCTGACGAGCACCTTCAGGCCATGGAGACCATCTTCCGCCACGTCCAGCGCGACATCTTCCGCAAGTTCCTGCGACAGAGCGAAACGCGACAGGCCGTGGTCGACCTGCTGACCGAGGCCGACGAACTGAGCTAGCGGAACGGATATATTGGACACCGTGGAACGAGAAGTTGAAATCGTCAATAAGTACGGCCTGCACGCCAGGCCGGCGATGCAGTTGGTCGAGCTGGCCAATCGCTTCGCCAGTAAGATAGAAGTCTCGAACGGCTCGCTGACCGTCGACGCCAAGAGCATCATGTCCGTGATGCGCTTGGCGGCCGTCAAAGGTACGCTGTTGAAGATCGAGGCCGACGGCGATGACGCCGCCGACGCCGTCGCGGCGTTATCAGAGTTGGTGTCGAAGGGCTTCGGCGAGATGGAAGAAGAGCCGACGCCGGGCCGCTGACCCGGTGGCACAGGCCTTCCAGCCTGTGACTGCCACAGCCCGGAAAGGCTGTGCCACCAGAGCCCCCATGAAAACCAAGAAAGGCATTGGAGTTTCTCCCGGCGTGGCCATCGCCCCGGCGGTGGTGGTCGACACCGAGGAGTTCGACGTCCCGGAACGTCATGTTTCGGAAGACTCGACGCAGGCCGAACTCGTCCGCCTGCGCCGGGCTTGCGAGGTCTCGCGCAAAGAAATCCGCGCCCTTCAGGAACAGACCGCCAGACAGATCGGCAAGGAAACCGCCAGCATCTTCGACTTTCACCTCGGGCTGCTCAACGACAAGGTCCTGCAGAAGAAGTTCGCCGACGCCATCACCCTGGGCCGAGTGACGGCTGA
Organism: Phycisphaerae bacterium; assembly: GCA_039683615.1. Classification (GTDB taxonomy): domain Bacteria; phylum Planctomycetota; class Phycisphaerae; order SM23-33; family SM23-33; genus JAJFUU01. The sequence continues at coordinate 147,646 of JBDKRA010000007.1, read as the reverse complement.
ATACGCCGTCGCCACCGTGCTGCGGGCATACGCCAAGGACTTTCTGGCGATGCCCGAGTACCTGGCCGACCGCGTCAAGGACATCTACGATATCGAGAAGCGCCTGCTGCGCAACCTCATCGGGCAGCGCCGCCAATCGCTCTCGCAGCTCAAGAAAGACCGCAACGTCCTGGCCCACGACCTGACCCCCTCGCAGACCGCCAGCATGGACCGCGAGCACGTGCAGGGATTGGCTATCGACGCCGGCGGGGCCACCAGCCACACCGCCATCGTCGCCAAGGCGCTGGGTATTCCCGCCGTGGTGGGCCTCAACGACGTGACGGCCGAGGTCAGCACCGGCGACACCGTCATCATCGACGGCACGCGGGGCATGGTGATCATCAACCCCGACGAAGCCACCATCGAGAGCTACCGCCTCTACGCCCAGCAGCAGGTGCAGTTCATCCACAGCCTCGACGCCCTGCGCGACCTGCCGGCCATCACCCGCGACGGACATGAGGTCACGCTGCTGGGCAACATCGAGTTCCCCGGCGAAGTGGCGGCCGTGCTCGAAAAAGGCGGACAGGGCATCGGCCTCTACCGTACCGAGTTCCTCTACCTCGGCACCGACAGGGAGCCTACCGAAGAGGACCACTTCCACGCGTATCGCGAGGTGCTGGCGTTGTGCAACGGCCGCCCCGTGACGATCCGTACCGTGGACCTGGGTGCCGACAAGTACACGCAGCAGCGGGCCCGCACCCCGGAGCGCAACCCGTTCCTGGGCTGCCGCAGCATCCGCTACTGCCTGCAGAACCTGCCGATGTTCAAGACGCAGTTGCGTGCGATTTTGCGTGCAAGCATCGGCAGCCGCGTGTCGATGCTCTTTCCGCTGATCACCAATCTGCTGGAACTGCGCCAGGCCAAGACCATCGTCCGCGACGTGATGGAAGACCTCGAGGAAGAAGGCATCGAGTACCGCTCCGACATCTCGATCGGGATGATGGTCGAGACGCCCTCGGCAGCCCTGATGTGCGATTCGTTCGCCAAGGAAGTGGACTTCTTCTCGCTCGGGACGAACGATCTGGTACAATATACCCTTGCAGTAGACCGCGGCAATGAGCGGGTGGCGTCGCTGTTCAGCGTTGCACACCCGGCGGTCTTGCGGCTGATCAAGCAGGTGATCCGGGCCGGGCAGCGGCACGGGATCCCGGTCAGCCTCTGCGGCGAGATGGCCGGCGACCCGCAGTACACGCTGCTGCTGCTGGGCCTGGGGCTGCGGTGCTTCTCCGCCAGCCCGCCGGCGATCCCGGAAGTGAAGAAAATCGTCCGCTCGGTGACGCTGGAACAGGCCGCCGAGGTGGCCCGGCGGGTCATGGGCTTCGACTCCGACAAGGAAATCATTAACTACCTGCGAGTCGAGACCCGGCGAGTCCTGCCGGAAATGTATTCGGATTGAAGTAAGCAGTAACCAGTAATCAGTAGCCCGTGCGGCGAGTTGATTACCGATTACTGATCACTGCTTACTTGAAACGGAATTGCGGCCTTGCGTGCCTAGCGTTGCTGGTGCTGCTGTGGCCGTTAAACAACATTGACCGCGTGCGGCGAGTTCAGCCGTCGCGGGAAAACGAAACGGAAAGGTAATATTCGTTGGCGCATCGATGGGCCATTCGGTTGGCCATTGAGGGCGATCTTCGCTTTATTTCGCATCATGACTGCATGCGTGCAGTCGAGCGGGTCGCCGCAAGGGCACAACTGCCGGTTCGCAGCACACAGGGTTTCAACCCCAGGCCGATATTTTCTCTGGCCCTGCCCCGCCCCGTGGCCGTCGCCACGCGCGCCGACTTGATGGTGCTCACCCTGGACGAACCGGTCGAGCCGGACGACCTTACGGCCCGACTCAACGCCGCCGCCCCGCTGGGAATGCACTTCGATCGGCCCCGCCCCCTGCAGGGCAAAGCCTGCCCCCAGCCGCAGCGCATCCATTATGAGCTGGATCTGGGTGGCATGGGCGTCTCGCCCATGCATGAAAAACAAAGCCCAGAGCATGGGCGAGACGCCCATGCCACACCGCGGGAGCGCGTCGAGGCTGTGACGGCGAAGATCACCGCTCTGCAAACGGCCGATTCATGGCCGGTGCAGCGGAAGGTCTCCGTCAAGCACGGGCGCGGGTGGCGCGAAACAACTATCGATCTAAAACCTCTTGTCGGCCGGTTGGAACTGGCCGATTCAACCCTATTGATGACGCTGCAGCCGGCTGGGGCCTTGTGGCCGCGGCCCGGCGAGGTGCTGGAGCTGCTGGGATTGGACGGTCGAATCGACCTGGCCAACCTGGTGCGAACGGACGTGGAGTTCAACTTCGGTCCGCCTCCGGCCCCATCAGCGTCAAGCGGCGACGAAGATCGCCGCGGCGAGTAATGGAGAACGTATGTCGAAGCAGATGTTGATTAACACCGTTGAAGGCCAGGAATGCCGCATCGCCATTGTCAGCGACGGCCGCCTGGAGGAACTTTACGTCGAGCGGGCGTCAAACGTCTCGCACGTGGGCAATGTGTATAAAGGGCGCGTGATGAACGTCGAGCCGTCGATCCAGGCGGCGTTCGTCGATTTCGGACTGGCCAAGAACGGCTTCCTGCACATCTCGGACCTGCACCCGCAGTATTTTCCCGAAGGGCAGTCGGCCGACACGGAGGCCGTCGGGCGCAAGCGCGCCCATCGCCACCGCCCGCCGATCCAGGAATGCCTGCGCCGCGGGCAGGAAGTGGTCGTGCAACTGACCAAGGAAGGCATCGGCACCAAGGGCCCCACGCTCACAACGTACCTGTCGATCCCCGGGCGGCTGCTGGTGATGATGCCGGGCATGAGCCGCATGGGCGTCTCGCGCAAGATTGAAGACGAAGAGATGCGTGCCAAGGCCCGCGCCGCCCTGGCCGACCTGGAAATGCCCGAGGATATCGGGATCATCGTGCGCACGGCCGGCATCGACCAGCCCAAGAAAGAGCTCAAGCGGGACCTGGCGTTCCTGACGCGCCTGTGGAAGGCCATCGACAAGCGCATCGCCTCGGACAAAGCCCCCTGCACGCTGTACGAGGAGTCGGACCTGGTCTCGCGCACGCTGCGCGACATCTACAACGTCGACATCGACCGCATCGTCTGCGACAGCGAGACCGTCGCCGGCCAGGTCAAGGCATTCCTCGACATGGTCATGCCGCGCACCAAGCACGTCATCGAAATCTACCGCGGCAGCGGCGGGCTCTTCCACGACACCGGGCTTGATGATGAGATCGAGAAGATTCACGCACGCCGCGTCGAGATGGCCATCGGCGGCTCGCTGGTGATCGACCAGGCCGAGGCCCTGGTCGCCATCGACGTCAACTCCGGACGCTTCCGCAAGACCAGCGACCCCGAGTCGACGGCCCTGAAGATCAACCTCGAAGCCGCCGCTGAGGCCGCCCGCCAGATCCGCCTGCGCGACCTGGGCGGCGTGATCGTGATCGACTTCATCGACATGCGGGCCGAGAAGAACAAGCGCGCCGTCGAGAAGGTGCTCAAGGACGGGCTCAAGACCGACCGCGCCAAGAGCAAGGTCCTGCGCATCAGCGCCTTCGGGATCGTCGAGATGACCCGCCAGCGCGTGAGGCACTCGCTGACGCACAACATCTACCGAACCTGCCCGCTCTGCGACGGCGACGGGCTGGTCAAGAGCAACGAATCGCTGGCCCTGGAAGTGCTGCGCCACCTGCAAAGGGCCTGCGCCAACGCCGAAGTGTTCAAGCTCACCGTCGCCGTCTCGCAATCGGTGGCCGAGCACCTCTCCAACGTCTGCCGCCCGCAACTCCACGCCCTCGAAACGCGATTCGACAAGAAGATCACCGTCGTCGCCAAGGCCGACCTGGCCGGCAGCCAGTTCGCCATCTCCGCGGCCAACGCACGCGGCAGCGAAGTGACCTGGGATGTCCGACCTACCGGAGGATGGAAGACCCTGCACACCGAAGCCCTGGCCGCAGTCGCCGCAGCCGCGGGCGAACTGGAACCCTACGAGGAAGAGCCCGAGGAAGAAGAAACGACGCCGGCTGTGGAAGTGTCCAGCGTCGAAGAGATCGGCCCCGGCGCCAGCGAGTTTCCGGAAGAACCCGCACCGCCCGAGCCCGCCGAAGGCGAGCCCGCCGCCCAACCCGCCGCGGCCAAGAAGTCCCGCCGCGGCCGTCGAGGCCGGCGCCACAAAGGCCCCCGCACGGATCAGGCCCCTCAGGCCCAGGCGCCCCAGCAGACGCAGGAGCAAGCTCCCGCCGAGCCCCCCGCCGCTGCCGAGGAACACGCCCCCGTCGCGGCAGGAACCGAGCAGACGCCGGAAGGCGCCGCTACCGCGACGCACAAGAAGTCCCGCCATCGCCGCCGCCGTCGCTCAAAGAGCGCCCCTGCGGCAGGGGTCCCCGAAGCCACTGAGGGCGCCGCCCCCGAACGATCCGCCGCCCCGAAAGCGGAAAAGCCCCCCGCCCGCGAAGAAGCGCCCGAGGACCCCAAGCAGCAGGAATACAACGCCAAGCTGGCCGCCGCCCTGCTGGCCGAGCGCAAGCCGCTCTCGCGGGAAGACCAGGACGCCAAGGCCCGCTTCAGCCCGGCCGAACTTCTCGCCGGCGAACACCATAAAGGCCACGAACACAAAGCGGACACAGAAGATTAGCGAACCCAAGTGCCATGGCGCGCAGTAAACGTAAGGTGCCATGGCGCAGAGGGCCAAGCCCCGCAGAGCCACGATCCCCGACCTCGTGCCTGCGGTGATCCGTCGTGACTGTTGGGCTAAAGCCCTCCCGCCACGGCACCCAAATAAAGGATGAGAACCATGGCAAGATGCGTCTCGTTACTGACTGCGATGTTCGCCCTCTCAACCGCAACTGCAACTGTGCAGGCCCAGCATGGCGAAACGGCCGCTTCGCTCGAACAGCGCTGCGCCGAGGGCAGTTTCGGCGGGGCCAAGACGGAGACCCTCACGGCCAAATGGGAGTTCAGCACCGACAGCGGCAAGACGTTCGCGGCCATGCCCGCCGCCGTGGGCGCCAGGCAAGCACTGACGGCCCGGGCGACCTTCCCCGTTAATGACCCCACTGCCGTGGCGGCACTGTGGGTGACGTTCGACGAAACCAATGCCGGCAAGAGCACGCAGGGCGCCTTCGCCACCTGCGGGCATGAGGATGTCGGCGGCGGCGAATGCGGGGCCAGCCCGCTCTGGACGCACGTGATCGTCACGCTCAACGGCAAGAGCCCGCAAGGGCCGCTGCCGGGCATGATGTACCACGCCCTGCCGCTGCAGACGAGCGGAGTGCTGGTCAAGGGCGACAACACCCTGACCATCAGCGGGCCGCTGTCGGCCTTGGGCGGGATCGCGCAGATCGCCCTCAAGCCGCTACAACTGGTGGCCGCCGCGCCAGGCAAAGCGGTCATCCGCAGCGGGCCCATCCTCGGGCACTTCGGCGACGATTTCTTCACCGTCACCTGCCGCACAGGACTTCCTGCCCAAGTCACCGTGACCGCCACGCCCGTGGAACCGGCCGGGGCTGCCGGCACGGCCACTTCGGCGGTCAACTTCTACCACCGCCTGAAGGTCCCCCTGCCCAAGGGCACGCGCAAGTTCACGTACGTCGTCACCAGCAATCTCGGCGACGCCGTCGACAGCAAGGGGCCTTTCACGGTCTCGCTGCCGGCCAGCGATGCCAAGACGCTGCGCGTGGTGACGTACGGCAATTCGAGCGGGAATTACTACTCGTGGACCAAGGCCTCGCTGTACGCCCAGGGCATGCTCAAGTTGAAGCCCGACATCTTCGTGCACGTCGGCCAGATCATGGAGTTCGGCGCGTGGGACTTCCAGTGGGACGTCTTCTACCTGGAGAAGTTCGCCCAGCTCATGGCCACGGTCCCGACGTACGTCGCCCCGGAATACCGTGACCGCAGCGGCCTGGCTCAGAAGCTCTTTGCCTCGCCGACAGCCGACGAGGAGAATCTCAACTGGACGCAAGCCTTCGGCCCGGCGCGGTTGATCGGCATCGACGGCGTTGCCGGTTGGACGAAGGACTCGCCCAACGCAAAATGGCTCGAGGGCGTGCTGAAGGATTCCAGGGAGAAATACGTCCTGGCGTTCAATCACTACCCCGGCTACAGCGACGGCCAGCAGAGCCGCCCGCGCAGCCGCGGGGCACCGATGTTCGCCCCGCTGCAGCAGTGCCGCGACACCATCTGCCCGCTGCTGGGCAAGTACAAAGCCACGGCCATCGTCTCGGCGTTCGACTACGACTATGAGCGCGTCGAGCCCACGCCCGACAAGGGCGTGACGTGCATCGTCGCCGGCGCCGGCGGTGCGAAAACCTACCGCCTGAGCAACCGCGCCTTGGATAACAATCCCTTCGCCAAGACCAGCGTGACACGCGAGCACACCCCGTCGTTCGTAAGCTTCGAGATCAGCGACAAAGAGTGCGTCTTGAAAGCCTACGACCTGGCCGGAAAAGTGATCGACGAGAAGACCTTCCAGCCGCGGTGAATAGAGTAGCCAGTAGCCAGTAGCCCGTAGCCGGTAGGCACGGAAGATCCTGCTTCAAAATAAGAACGCCTGTGGGTCTTGAGATTCCCACAGGCGTTCGCATTGCGTATCCCACCGGCTACTGATTACTGTTTCTAGAGATACATCTCCACCACCGGCACGGCCACGTTTGGCCGGATGACCGGCAGATGCAGGTAGATCGTCTTGTGATCCTTTTCCGCATCGGTGCCCACGTGGCCGTGCGTCTGCGTGCTCCAGCGGATCTCGCTGGCATCGTGCAGGAACTGGGCGTACTTGACCTTGCCGGCAAAGCCGTCCAGGCCCATGGTACCGATAGGCCAGTCGAAAATGTGCATGTACAGGCGCTTGGTCTTGGCGTTGTATGTCAGGCGCGTCCCGTTGGGGGCCTTGAAGCCGCCCGGGGCGACGCCGCAGCCATAGATGCTGCGGCTGTGCTTCTGCATCCACGCGCCCATGCCGGACAGACGATCCATCGCGCGGGCGTCGAACTCGCCGCGGGCGGTAGGCCCGACGTTGAGCAGCACGTTGCCGTTCTTGCTGGTGGTGTCGATGAGCATCATCAGCAACTGGTCGACGCTCTTCCAGGTCTGCTCGTCGCGGTGGTAGCCCCACGAGCCGCTGAAGGTCTGGCAGGTTTCCCAGCAGACGGGCTTGCCCTTCCACGTGACGGGCTTGCGCACCATGAACTGCTCGGGCGTCTTGACGTCCCAGCCGCCGGGGATGTCCAGCAGGTCCAGGCGGTCGTTGACGAGAATATGCGGCTGGAGCTGGCGCACCATCGTCAGCAGCTTGTCGGACTCGTAGTCCTGCCAGCCCTTGCCGTCTTCGCCGGGGTAGGAGAAATCGAAGAACAGGTAGTCGATCTTGCCGAACTGCGTCAGCAGCTCGCGCACCTGGTCGCGCATGTACTGGGCGTACTTCGACACGTCGCGCTTGGCGTTCTTCTTGCGCTCGTCGGCATTGCCGCGCATCGGGTGGATGCGGTCGACGCCGAACTGCTCGTGGTGCCAGTCGATCAGCGAGTAGTAGAAGCCCACGTGCAGGCCTTCGTCGCGGAAGGCGTCGACCATCGGCCGCAGCAGGTCTTTGCCGCAGGGCGTGTTGGGGGCTTTGTAGTCGGTGTACTTGCTGTCCCAGAGGCAGAAGCCCTCGTGGTGCTTGGTGGTGATGCAGAAGTACTTCATCCCCGCTTCGCGGGCGGCCTTGGCCCAGGCCTTGGGATTGTACAGGTCCGGATCGAAGCGGGTGTAGTACTTGGCGTAGTCGGCCGTCGAGATCTGCTCGACGTGCTTGACCCACTCATGCCGCGCCGGCATGGCGTAGAGACCCCAGTGAATGAACATGCCGAATCGCGCATCGTTAAACCACGAGTAGTCGCCGTGCGCGTCGGGGATCGACGGTTTCCTGGCGGCCGATGCAGCCTTCTTCGCAGCAGTCTTGCGTGCCATGATTTTCTCCTGTTGATGGCGTTAGGGGAGAAAACTCTACCACAGAGGCACAGAGGGGGCAGAGAGAAAAATCAGTCGGATGGATGGATGGACTTGTCCCGCCGTAGCTCGCAGGGCGAAGGCGGATGATTGGATGGTCACCCGCGGGAAGAACGGCATTTCAATTCGTACCCTTTTCACCGGTTCAAAAGCCAAAACGCTTTGAAAATGCACCCAAAATGAGCCTAAAACACACCCAAACCTGGTTTATTCCTATTTAGCCCGGATGGTTTCACCGCAGAGGTCGAACGCTCCGTGCAAAGTGCTGTGAAAAGTACAACAAAGTGCAAGCCTGTGGCCGTGATGTGGAAGACGGCGGCTCGACTGTTGGAAACTCTTTGTGGTCTTTGTGCCCTCTGTGGCAAAGTTGTTTCCCAGCGCGGGCGTCACCCGTTGCCCATGGCGACCCGCTGCGCGTGTCGCCATGCCATCGTCGCTACTGACTCTTTCCTCCGCTCTGTGAGCGACTGGATCTTCCTGCCGGAGCATCTGGTCGTTCACGAGCCTCTGTGGTAAGCTTTTTTCCCACAACCCCAACGCACGGCCTTGCCGATGAAGATAGAAGATTCTGCGCGGGCGTCTTGGGAGCGGGCTCCGGCGACGCTGCGCGTGTTACACTTGAGGAGCCTCCGATGGTCAACGTAGCGAATGTGCGTGTGAGTCTGGCGGCCGCCGGTTGCAGCCTCGTCGGCGCGGTGATCTTTCTCTGCGGCTGTGGCGACCGCCCGCCGGCGCCGCCGCGGCAGAACATCGTCTCCATGCCGCTCAAGGCCATGACCGTCGCGGCGGATAATCCGCGTGAGCGCGCCGCGGCCACGGCTGTCGAGGCGGCGCGGCTGGAGTACAACTCGCGTCTGACAAAGCTGCGCGACTACTACCAGCAGTTCGGCAACCTCGTCAAGCTCGAGTGGGCCAATCGCGAGCTGGCCAACTTGGCGCAGGTGCGGCCCTGGGAATGGGCCGGCCTACCCTCGATCCTGCCGCCGGCTGACCGACCCGGAGCGGCGACGGAAAACGTGCTGGTCGAGGACGCGTTGTCCGGCCGGGCCGCGTACATCAAGGCGGTCAGCGACCTGCTGACGTACTACCAGCAGAACGGGATGGCGTACAAGGCCAAGGTCATCGCCAATATGCAGCAGCGGCTGGACCCGATCCGCACGTACATGTATTACATCAGCGCCGAGGTGCCGCCCGCCAAGCGCAAGTGCGACAAGTTCTCGCCCGAGGCCGACGAGTTGTTCTTCCGCGCCCTGGCGCTGCACCAGCAGAATAAGGGCCTGATCGTCTTCACGCTCGGGGCAGACTACACCCGCCAGCGGCAGTCGCTGGAGCTGTTCAAGGAACTCATCGCCCGCTTCCCCAACTCGGTGCGCCTGCCGATGGCAGCGTTCTATATCGCCGAGATCTATAAGGAATACTTCCAGGAGAATTACCGCGCGGCCACCTGGTACGAGCGGGCCGTCGAGTGGGACCCGGGCATCCAGGAAACGGCCAGCTACCAGGCGGCAGTCCTGTGGGACATCCGCCTGCACAGCGCCGAAAAAGCCGTCGAGCTATATCAGGAAGCCCTCAAGCGCGACCCTTACGACGGCGGCAATATCGATTTCGCCACCAAGCGCATCGCCGCACTCCAGGGGGAACTGCAGGCCCGCGAGGCCCCGGCGACCCAGCCCGCATCCGCGCCGCTGGCCCCGCCCGCTCCGCCGGCGAGTCCCCTTCCATAAGGGCGGCGGCTCCAATATAATTCTTCTGGCAAAGCCCCTGCGGCCGCTGTTTACTTGTGTCGGCTGCAAAGGAAGCTCATATGAATGCGCGCGGTCAACTCGCAAAACGCTCCTGGTTATCCATCGCCGCCTTCTGCGCCGCGCTGGTGCCGGCGTGCGTGACGGGCGCGGCGTCAGGGCAGGCGCCTGCGGGAGCCGGTCCGGCGCCCGGGGCCGGACAGGTGCTGCAAGGACAAGGCCTGACGGATCTTCAGCGGCGCGTGAACGAGGCCATCACGAAAGGGGCGGCGTATCTGCGCAGCCAGCAAGGGGCCGACGGCGGATTCGGCAACACGCAGTATCGCAACGAGCCCGGATGCGCTTCGCTGTGCCTGCTGACGCTGCGAAAGTGCGGCGCGACAAAGACGGACCCGGCCATCAAGGCCCTGCTGCCATTCATGATGCGCTACGCGGGGCTGGATAGCCGCGACTGGGACAAGCACGCGGTGTACAACTGCGGCATCATGCTGCTGGCGCTGGACAGCCTCTGCGAGGACACCGACGATTTCGGCAAGCGCGTGCACAAGCGATTGTACGTCACGGCGATGGCCAACCTGGGCACCACGATCGTCAATGCCCAGGCCGACAACGGCGGCTGGGGATACAAACGCGGCGACGGAAATCAGGACTTGTCCAATACCCAATACGCTGTGCTGGGTCTGTGGGCGGTCTCTCGCAACAAGATCGCCGTGCCCAAGACGACCTGGCTCAAGGCCGCTGGGTTTCTTATCAACATGCAGAACAGCGACGGCGGGTTCACCTACAGACTCCCCGGCAAGCACCGCGGAAACGGCACGCATCCCATGACGGCGGCGGGGATCGGGTGCCTGGGCGTGTGCATCCTTCAGGCCACGGGCAAGCGGATCAGCCGAGAGGACATCGCCGGCACGTACCTCAGCCCCGGAAATAAGGAAGCCGTCGACGCGAAGAAGCAAGCCGATGAAGCGGCCGCCAAGGCCAAGCGAAAGACGCCGGCCGAGCTGGCCATCGAACGCGGATTCGATTGGCTCGACCGTAGCGGGATCTACCAGTCCGACGCCTACTATCTGTACGGGCTGGAACGCGCCTGCGCGCTGACGCAGACGCAGAAGATCGGCAAGCAGGACTGGTACGAAGTGGTGGCCAACCAGATCTGCCTGGCCCAGCGCGGCGACGGGTCGTGGTCTGATGGCGGCCCTGTCGTCAAGCAGGACTCGATCCTGGCGACGTGCTGGAACCTGCTGGTGCTCGTTCGGGCCACCGAGCAGATGCTCGGCAACTATTATCCCCCCAACTACGTCTCGATGAATGCCGAGGGACCGGCCCCGGTACCGGTTCCCGCGACCCCCGCCACCCCGGCGACACCGGCCCTGCCCGACGCGCAGCCGCCGGCGGCGGGCGATGGCGCCAGCGCCGGCCAGGGCCCCTCGCGCGGGGAGGAGTTATTGCTGCTGCGGCGGTACATTGTCGCCGGCGATGCGGCCTCGGCGAGCAAACTCATCACTGCGATCCTACGGAGCGAGAACGGCGAAGGCGCCGACCCCAATACTGAAAATGGAAGACTGGCCAAGATTCGCGCGATGATCACGCTCAACCAGACCGGCAACGCGATGGCTATCCTCTCAGACCTGCTGTCCGAACACCGTGTGACGGTACCCGACGCCCCGGCGGGCGCCACCCCCCCGCCGCCGGTTCCGCCGGCGCCGCCCGCGCCCGCAACTCCGCCTGCCGCAACCCCGCCGGCGCCCGTTCCCGTTGCAGCGCCCGCCGACGGCCCCTCAGCGGCCGAGCGGCTCAAGACGGCAAAGGGCTACCTTCGATCGGGCCAATGGGACAAGGCCAAAGCGGCCCTGGAAGAACTCATCAAGTCGCACCCCGATAACGACGAGGCCAAAGAAGCCCGCAAGCTGCTCAACAGCCTCTAGTGCAGCGGTGGCACAGGCTTTCCAGCCTGTGGCTCCGCAGCCTGGAAAGGCTATGCCACCGGCCGCTCAGCCGCGCGGGTGGAACTTCTTGTGCACGGCCTTGAGACGGGCGGCGTCAACATGCGTGTAGATCTGCGTCGTTGAGATGTCGGCGTGACCGAGCATTTCCTGGACGCTGCGCAGATCCGCCCCGCGTGAGAGCATGTCGGTGGCAAAGCTGTGCCGCAACGTATGAGGGCTCACCCGGCCTTTCAAGGCCGCGCGGCGCGAGTATTTGCGCATCACGTAGAATACGTCTTCCCGCGAGATGCACTTGCCGCTTCGCGATAGAAAGAGCGAGTCGCTGTCCTGGCGGACCAGCGGCGGGCGCCCGACCTCGAGGTACTCCCTCACTGCCGCCAGCGCCGCGGCCGCCACCGGCACGACCCGTTCCTTGCTGCCCTTGCCGATCACGCGGAGCACGCCCAGGTGAAAATTGATGCCCGTCATCCGGAGCGAGGCGGCCTCGCTGGCGCGCAGGCCGGCGGCGTAGAGCAGGTACAGCAGCGCGCGGTCGCGCAGGGCGAAGGCGTCCAGGTCGGTGCTGGGAGCGTCGAGGAGGGTCTGCACGCCGGCGGTGGCCAGGACCGTCGGCAGGCGGTTCCATTTGCGCGGCGAATCGACGCTCTCGGAGCAGTCGCGGTCGACGATCCGCTGCATCGCGAGGTACCGGCAGAACATTCGCACAGCCGCCAGTTCCCGGCAGATGGACGCCGCGGCGTATCCGGCGTGGCGCTGAGACCGCAGGAAGCCTTCGATCGCCGCGGTCTGAAGATCCGCCGCACCGCAGCCCCCCTGCCCGCGCAAATACGCCAAGAACATCGTCAGATCGTTCTGATAGGCCATGCGCGTGTTGATTGACAGGCCGCATTCGGCCTGCAGATAGTCCAGAAAGGACGTCAGATGCTCGCCCAGATCATGAGACGACAAGGATCTGCCGCCTGTCGGCCGCGGGGGCATCGCTGCGGTCCTGCCATCCGTCGCTTCGCATCTCGCGCCAGACGCGGCAGCTCTCATGCCGCTCGATGCAGTGCCCAAACGCCTGGCTGATGTTCCGAAGCGTCAAGTGACTCAGACAGCGAGGGTCGCCTTTTTCCAGAAAAGGACACACAATCCGTTCTCCTCTCAACCGGCCGTCCTGGCCGAACTGGGTGCCTTGTCTGACTATCGGCCACCGCACCGCCGCCGCTTGAGAGGTTTGGGACTGCGGCCGCGATTACTCCTGCCCCAGCGCCTGGCGGGCGTCGCGCTTGCCCATGCGGCGCACCTTGGCCAGCATCGCCCGCGTCTCTTTGCGCAGGCGCAGTGAGCCGCTCTTGCGCTCGTACTGGTAGACCTGCTGGCCGGAGACGCCCATCAGCTTGCCGAACATCGCCTGGGTCAGGCCCAGTTTCTCGCGAAGGCGGGACATCATCTTGCCCGTCACGCGCATGCGGTCGAGGGTCTTCTCATCGACCGAGCCCTTGGCCGCCGGTGACGTGGCGACGTGTCTGTTCAGAATGCGGCTCTGGCGTTCCAAAGCCGACACGCGCCGCTTCAGCGACGCCGCCACGCGCTTGAGCCGCGCGTTCTCTTTCTGCAGCGGCACTACGCCGGCCTTCATCTCTTTGCGCGCCAGACGGGTGATTTCTTCCTTAAGCACTTTCATTATGTTCGGCATTGTTTTTTCTTCCTGCCCACCCCGCTTATTCCAAACATAAGATAATAGTATTGCTTATCCGCGTCAGTCAACCATTTATGGCGGAAACATGTAATGCCTCAGTCATGGGGCATACGGAAACATGGCGAAATTGCGGCCTTGCGAACCCAACGCCAAGGGGTTCATCTTCAAATAGCATCCATCTGCCGGTTCCGAAGTTCTGCCGGTCTTGTGATTGAGCCGACATCATGGTAGCCTGAGTCCGCGGCCAATGGTAAGGCCGACCAAAGTGCCTTCGCTATGACAGGATCGCCGCGATGAAGGTTGCCCTCATCTTTACTCCCAACAAGCTCAACCCGAACTTTCGGGACCTGGCCTTTCGCGACGACAACATCGGCTTCATCCCGCCGCTGAGCCTGCTGTCGGTGGCGGCCATTCTCGAGGCCAGCGGCGCGGAGGTCCTCGTGCTGGACATGGAGGCCCAGCGCCTCACGCTCGATGCGGCGGTGGAACGGCTCAAGGCCTTTTCTCCGGACCTGCTGGGCTTCACGCTCTCGACGTACAGTTTCCGCCCCATCCTGGAATGGATCCGCCTGTTCAAGCAGGCTACCGGCCTGCCTGTCATCGTCGGCGGCGCCCACGCGGCGCTGTATCCAGCCCAGACGATGACCCATCCGGAGATCGATTACCTCATCGTCGGCGAGGCGGAAATCCCCCTGCCGCAGTTCATCGACGCGCTGCGGCACGGGCGAAGCCTCGATGGCATCAAGTCGCTGGCCTTCCGCCGCAACGGGCAGGTCGTCCTGGACGCCACGCGCCAGTACGTCGGCGACATCGACGAGATCCCCTGGGCCGCGCGGCACCTGATCGACAATACCCTCTATTCCAACATCATGACGCGCAAGCGCAACTTCACAGCCATGCTCTCTACGCGAGGCTGCCCGTATCGCTGCGCGTTCTGCGACCAGAAGACGCCCAAGTACCGCACGCGCGGGCCGCGGAGCTTCGTCGACGAGGTCGTCTTCAACTACCGGCGCCACGGCATCCGCGAATTCGACGTCTACGATTCGACCTTCACTGCCAACAGGAAACGCGTGATGGAAATCTGCGACCTGCTGGCGAGGGAGAAGCTCGACATCTCCTGGACCGTCCGCAGCCGAGTCGACTCGGTCACCCGCGAGATGCTCGAAGCCCTCAAGCGCGCCGGCTGCCACACGCTGATGTACGGCATCGAGTCGTCCGACCGCGAGATTCTCAAGGCCATGAACAAGGACATCTCCCCCGAGCGCGTGCGGGAGATGGTGAGCTACTCGCACAAGTTGGGGTTCAACGTGCTGGGCTTCTTCCTGTTCGGCTTTCCCGGCGAGACGGCCCGGACGATCGAGGACACCATCGATTTCTCGCTGACGTTGGCGCTGGATTACGCGCAGTTCACCGTGCTGGTGCCCTTCCCCGACACGCAGGTGTATGACTACTATCGCCAACACGGCCTGGAGGACTACTGGGCCGACTACACGGTCGATCCGACCCGGGAACGCAAGATCGAGTTGATCGGCACGGAGGTGACTCGCGACCAGGCCAGCGAGTACCTCGGCAAAGCCTATCGGCGATTCTACTTCCGCCCGCGGGTCATCATCCGCCGCGCGATCAAGATGAGGTCGCTGGGCGAACTCAAACGCATGGCCGGCGGGGCCATGGGCATCCTGAAGAACGCCTTTGCCTCCAAAGATGCGCCCTAGCCATGGAGACGACGCCCGGCGCGAAAGTCATGGATGCCGCCACCCGGCGCCCGCGCCGGGCAACCTTTCTTCTCGCGCTGTCAGGCGTGTTCCTGCTGAGCTTTGGCCTATACGCGGCCGCGAGATTGTTCATCGGTGACGATCTCTACGGCGGCGATGTCATCGCCCTGACCAATCGCCGGCCGTCGTCATACCGCCTCGGCCCGGCCGAACTCCCCGATATTGCCGCCCTGGCAGCGGCCATCCGACAAGGCAAGACCTCTCCAGGCACGGCCGCGGCAGAGGTCTACGCAGCACTGTCGCCCCAAGCCAAGACGGCCCTCGACGCCTATGCCGATTCCCCGCAGGATCCTCGCCGGCGGGAGACGTTTCTGCTGGAAATCAACCGCTCGCTTCTCGATCAGCCGATAGAGTGGCCGCCGGCGCTGGTCGGGGCGGACGAGCCGCAGCCGGCACGGTCGGACGTGGAGCAAACGCAGCAGCGCAATTTCCGGGTGCTGCGGAGACTCTGGCCGTCGCTGATCGCCTCCCCCGGCGACGCCCTAGGCGGCCCCGGCGGGGAGTTTCGCCGCGCCTTCACCATGACTGAGCCGCTGCGATACACGCCTCTGACGAACCTCTACCGTCGCGCCGTGCTGGGGTTCCTTGTGGGACATCCTTCCGCTGTGACGGCGGCTGTGGCGATGATGGCCGCGATGTTCGCCGCGATGGTGGCGGTGGTCTTCATCCTGTGCCGAATGCTGACGGATTCGACACGATGGGGGCTGCTTGCGACGCTCTTCTTTGCCGCGGCCAGTTCGACCGTGATTTCGGTGCAGATGCTCTTTTCGCTGCCGTACCTGCTGGTGACGCTGACGATGTCGACGGCCTTCGTGGCGTATCTGCGATATCGAACGGGTGGGCACTGGCTGTGGCTGGCGGTATTTGCCTTTTTTGCCGTCCTGGCGCCATGGTGCCGCGAGTTCGCCGCCGCGACAGCGTTTGTGGCGGCGGTCAGCGAAATCATCCGCTTTCGCGGGCGGCGATCCATCGCGGTCATCCTGGTGTGCCTGCCGCTGATGGTTCACGCGGCATATCCGTCGCTGCTGCCCTGGCTGCTGGGCTGGAATGGCGGGCATGTCTACGGCATGTTCGACATGGAGAAGCTCAAGCAGCAGCAGTCGGCCGCCTTCACCTTCTGGCACTTGTTCGGATTCGTGTTCGTGCAGATGCCCCCGCTGCTGTGGCTGCTGGCTGGAGCGGCCATGGTCTGGTGGCTGCTGGAGTCGCGGGGGGCGGCTTCATCCTGGCGGCGCCGTGCGGCCTATGCCGGCGCCGCCTCTGTCGCGGGGGCGTACGCGGCGTTTGCGTATTCCTTCTATGTCGCCAACGCGGGGCTGGAGCATTTCGCGTATCTCAAGTGGGGACCGGCGCTGGCGGGGCCGATGATCGTGCTGGGCCTCCTGTCGCTGCGGTTCAACGCCCTGGCGCCGGTGTGCCTGGCGGCGCTGCTGGCGCCGCTGCTACGGGTGCAGGTGGCCGAAATCCATCTGACGTTTCTGACGGCGCCGCTGGCGATCCTGATCACGCTCTGGCTCCGCGACCTGATCGCAGGAATCCGCACCGCCACACCGGGCCGAGGGCGGACGCTGGCCCTGGCGGCTGTGGTGATTCTGGCCGGCATCGGCACGCTCGACCAGGTGCTCAATATTCCCGCCACCTGCCGCGTACAGCGGGAACTGGTCCGCGGCAACGTTCAGATGGGCCGCTGGATCAGGGAAACCCTCCCACGCCACAGCATCGTCGTGGCGAACTTCTTCAATGTGGCCGACGTGTACCGCTGCAGCGACTATCACGTCGATCCATACGAGACGGTCGAGAATTGCCCGATGGGCGCCGCCCGCGTGGTATATAAGGATGAGGACTTCCTGGCCCTGTGCCGCGCCAACGCGGGAATCCGAAAGATCTACCTCCTGGAAGCCGAGCATCCTTTCTTCTCCTGGCAGCAGGCGTATCACAGCCACAAGTATGTCCGTAAGCCGCCGGGCCCGCTGGTTCGGCGGCAGCACTGGCCCGGGCGGCACACCTTCTTCTACGCCGACCCGCTCAAGCGCCTGACGCCGCGGTTCTGGGTCTCGTTCCCCGGCTACATGGACTGGGGCACGGACTTCTGGTACGATCAGGGCGAGGGCATGTTCCGCAGAATCGTCCGCGCGGATTATTCACTGTACGAGATGACCGTTGGATCAGGAAATTAACGCATCCGCCACGGATGGCAGCGCCGCTCCGCGCGTCCGCGGTACGCTGGCAGCCGCTTTGATCGTCATGGCATGCCAGGGCGTCTTCTACGTCGCCTGGCGCAGCGCCATCGACGCCGATCTCTTCGGCGGCGACCTCGTCAACGTCTCGCTGGGTCACTGGGACTCTCTGGCGCTGGGCCGCCGGCACGTGCGCGACATGAGCCAATTGGCCGCCAAGCTCCTGGCCGGCCGCGACGCGCCGGCCGACACCATCCCGGCCGTAGCGTATCGGCGGCTTGCCCGGCAGGGCAGGGAACTGCTGGAACCGCTGGCGGCCTCGCGAGGCTCGCAGCTCCAGCAAGATCAATTTCTGCTTGAGCTCAATCGCAGCGTCTGCGACGCGGCGATCGACTGGCCGGACCAGGCCCTGGCGGCGCTGCATCTGCCTCCTACCCCGCCCGCAGACGTGCCCACGGCCCAGTACAATGCCCAGGTGCTGGCTGCCGCGATGCCCAAGACCCTCGTGCCTTCGACCTGGCGGCTTTCCTGGTCCGATCTGCAAACCCAACTGCCGCGCGTGGCGGCGTACTACTTTACCCAGACGCAGCCGACCCGCTACTCGCCGCTGACCAACGTGTTCGTGCACATGGTCAACCTCTTCTGCAAGGACGCCCCCGACCGCATCGCCGCGGCCATCTGGCTCATGGGCGGCCTTTACGGCTTGATGATGGCGATGGTGTTCATCCTCGCCGCCGATGCCCTGCGGTCGCTCCTGTGGGCGGCGGCGGCAATGCTCCTGTTCCAGTTCACGCTCTCGGCCATCACGATGTCATACCTGCTCTTCGCCCTGCCCTACCTGTTCGTGCCGATGGCGATGGCCGCCTCGCTGGGGTGCTACGCCCGCTACAAGAGCACAGGGCATTGGCCCTGGCTGATCGGGTTCGTCGCGGCCTCGATCGCCGGACCGTGGTTCCGCGAGTTCCCCGGCGCCGTGCCGTTCGTGGCCGCGCTGTGCGAGGCCGTCACGTTCAGGAAATGGCGCTCGGCCGTGATCCTGGGCCTGTGCCTGCCGCTGATGGTTCACAGCGTCTACCCCTCGCTGCTGCCGCACGTGCTGGGCTTCAACCCCGGCAAGGTCTACGGCGTCTTCGAGCAGGCCAACACCGTCGCGCAGTCCAGCACCGCCCACCTGCAGTGGCACATGTTCATCCGCATGCTCCTGCAGTTTCCGCCGGTATTGTGGCTGCTGACGATTGCGGCCGTGGGGCACTGGCTCTGGCGTGCCTCCCGCCGCCCCGCGCCGGCGTGGATCAAGTCGCCTGGGCGGCGCCTGTGGCGGCTGCTGCCGCTGATCGCCGCAGCTGCGCTGGCCGTCGCCGTCGGGCTTTGCGCCTTCTACATTCGACGCCAGGGCGAGTGGACCGTCGGCGTCGCGCGGACGGTGACGATTCTGGGGCTGGTCTTCATGCTGCTTTCGCTACGGTTCGGCGTTCTGCTGCCGGCCTATATGATCCTGGTCTTTCCGGTGTTTCTGAAGGTCACCCTGGCCGAGGTGCACCTGGCGTTTGTGCTGTTTCCGCTGGCGATTATCGTGGTGCTGTGGTTGCGAGATCTGTTTGTCGAACTGGCCCGGCGTCCGTTGACGCCCCTGCGCCGCGCGGCACTGGCGGGGGCGCTTCTGGTGCTGGCCGTGGCCGGCGTCGACCACGCCCTGAACCTCCGCGCTGCCGTGACGACGCAACGGGAGCTCTCGCGGGCCAACCGCGAGATGGGAGCCTGGATCGCCGGCAATCTCGATCGCCACCCGATCATCGTCTGCAATTTCTACAACATGACCGACGTGTACCATCATGCCGGCTACCGCTTCGATCCCTTTGAGAGCAAGGCCAATTGCCCGATGGGGCCCGGCAAGGTCGTCGACGACTGCGACAAGCTGCGCCGGATGGTCCAGGCCTGGCTGGGGCACAGACGCGTCTACTTCCTGGCGGCCGAGCAGGATTTCAGGCCCACGCACGTGCGGTGGGATTCACACCAGTTCGTCCGCAACCCACCGGGGCGGCTGATTCCCCTGGCGGACTTTCATGCCCGCAACCGGTATGTCTATGCCGACCCGCTGCGGTATTTCCTGCCGCGCGAGCTCGTCTCGTTCCCGGGATACATGGACTGGTCGGACGATTACTACTGCAACAACCTGCCCCGGCCGTTCCAGCGAATCGTGTATGCCGACTACACGATCTATCGCCTGGAAGAACTCTGGCCCGCCACCAAGCCGGACTGATATGATAAACCCCATGACCGCCGCGCAGACTATTCATCGAGCCGACGACGCCGCGCGGGAAGCGTACCTCCGACAGCGGCGAGAGCATTGGGACAAATGCAGCAGCCGCCTGGACTGGCGCGTCCGCCCCAACAATTATTACTACCAGCGCCTGGGCAAGCTCTTTCGGTATTTGATTCCGCCGGGCCTGCGCGTGCTCGAAATCGGCTGCGGGCAAGGCGACCTGCTGGCGGCCGTGGTGCCGGCGGCCGGGGTCGGGGTCGATTTCTCGCAGGCGATGATCGACCGCGCGCGGCAGCGCCATCCCGAGCTGCAACTGATATGCGCCGAAGCCGAGGAATTCAAAGTCGAAGGCCCCTTCGATGCGATCATCCTCTCGGACCTGTTCAACGATCTGTGGGATGTGCAGAAGGTGCTGCGGAAAGTCGCCGGCCTCTGCCACAGCCGCACGCTGGTGGTGATGAACGTCTATAGCCAGTTGTGGGAGTTCCCCCGCAAGTGCGCCGAGCTTGTGCACCTGGCAACACCCAAGCTGCCGCAAAACTGGTTGGCGCCCGAGGACGTCCTGAACCTGCTCGAGCTGGAAGGCTTCCAGTCGATCCGCAACTGGCAGGAGTTCCTCTGGCCGATCCGCACCCCGCTGCTTAATGCGTTCTTCGACCGCTTCCTGGTCCGGCTCTGGCCGTTCCGCCTGACGGCCTTGACGAACTTCGCCGTCGCGCGCCTGCGCCCGAACCTCCCTTCGCCCGAGGCGCCCCAGATGCAGGTTTCGGTCGTCGTTCCGGCGCGAAATGAGGCCGGGAACATCGAAGCGATCTTCCAGCGCACTCCCGAAATGGGCGGCGGCACCGAGCTGATCTTCGTTGAAGGCGGCTCGAAAGACGGCACGTACGAGGCTGTGGAGAAGGCCATCGCCGCCCATCCCGAGCGCCGCGCGGCCCTGTATCGCCAGAGCGGCAAGGGCAAGGGCGACGCCGTGCGCCTGGGGTTCGCCAAAGCCACCGGCGAAGTGCTCATGATCCTCGACGCCGACCTGACCGTGGCGCCGGAAGACCTGCCGCGATTCTACGAGGCGCTTCGCGACGGCCGCGGCGAGTTTATCAACGGCGTGCGGCTGGTCTACCCGATGGAAAAGCGCGCCATGCGCCTGATCAACCTGGTGGGCAACAAGTTCTTTTCGCTGGCATTTTCATGGATCATCGGCCAGTCGATCAAGGACACGCTGTGCGGCACGAAGGTGCTGACCAAGGCCAACTACGAGCGTATCGCCGCCAACCGCGCGTACTTCGGCGACTTCGACCCCTTCGGCGACTTCGACCTGATCTTCGGAGCGGCCAAGCTCAACCTCAAGCTCGTGGACGTTCCGATCCGCTACCGCGAACGGACGTACGGCGAAACGAACATCCAGCGATGGCGCCATGGCTGGCTGCTGATAAAGATGGTGGCCTTCTCGCTGCTGCGCATGAAATTCATTTAGCATAGGATTGCCGGCATGAGCCGCTCACCCACAATCGACCTGACGCATCCCTACATGGAGGAACTGCTCAGGCACCGCCGCATGTGGGAGAAGAAGCCGGCCGTGCGAAAGATGTATCGCCGCTGGTACGCCATGATCGTACAGCGACTCTGCCCTGCCGGCCCGACGGTCGAACTGGGCTGCGGGTGCGGCAATTTCAAAGAGTACTATCCGCAGGCGCTGGCCACCGACAGCTTCGCCACGCCCTGGTGCGACCGCACGGCCGACGCCTGCAACCTGCCCTTCGACGCGGCGTCGGTGGGCAATCTGGTGCTCTTCGACGTGCTGCACCACCTGGGCGTACCGACCGCTTTCTTCGAGCAGGCCTGCCGCGTGCTCGCTCCCGGAGGGCGCGTCGTCATCATCGAACCGGCCGTCGGATGGTTCTCGCGGCTGATCTATCGCTACTGCCATCACGAACCCGTCGACGCCGGTGCCGATCCGCTGTGCACCGTGCCGCCGCCCAGGGCGCCCGCCGATTTCGCCAACACGATCGCCGCGACCATCCTGTTCGATCGGCGGCTCGACGAGTTCGCGGCGCGCTTCCCGGCGCTGCGCGTGGTGGAGCGGCGATGGTTCTCATCGCTGAGCTACCCGATGATCGGCGGGTTCCGCCGGTTCTGCCTGCTGCCGGCATGGGCCGTCGCCCCGGCGGCCGCGGCCGAGGATTTCCTCATCCAGCGGCTGGGCCTGAAGGGCCTGGCGATGCGAATGCTGGTAGTCTTGGAGAAGAGCCCATGAAACGCGGCGGGCACCCCGAACACGAGATCGCCCACGGTCAGTTGCTGGTCGCCGGCGGCGCCGGCGATATCTGGGGTTGGGAGACCCCCGCCGGTTTGCATCGCGTGGCCGCCCGCGTCGCGTGGCTGTCGCGCGTCTGCCGACTGGGGCCGGGCCGGCGCGTGCTCGAGTGCGGCTGCGGCACGGGTATCTTCACGCGGCGTCTGGCGGCCACGGGCGCCGAGATCACGGCGGTGGATATTTCCGACGCCCTGCTGGACGAGGCCCGCCGCAGTTGCCAGGCGCCCAACGTGCGCTTCTGCCGCTGCAATCTCGAACACCCCTCCGAACTGCCGGACGGACATTTCGACGCGCTGCTGGGCATCAGCGTCCTGCACCACCTGGACCTGCCCGTGGCACTGCCGGCACTGCTGAAGAAGCTCAAACGCGGCGCGGACGTGGCGTTTTCCGAGCCCAATCTGCTCAACCCGATCAACCGCTATGTCATCTTCACCGACGACATGGACAAGCGTCGTCGCCTGGGCGTCAGCCCGACAGAGATGGCATTTCGGCCGGACGAATTGGCCCGGGCTTTTCAGGACGCAGGCCTGACCGTCCACTCGCTAAGGCACCGCGACTTTTTGCATCCCAGAACGCCGCGACTGGCCATCGGCCTGTTCAAGGCCGCCGCCTTTCTCGCCGAGCGCCTGCCGCTGGTGCGGCGGATGAGCGGGTCATTGTGGATCCACGCGAAGCTGCCGGAGAACGCCCCATAGACGCCGTCGCCGACAATCCGGTGGTGTGCATTCTGGCCGGAGGCCTCAGCCGCCGCCTGCGCCCGCTGACCGACACGATCCCCAAGAGCATGGTCGACATCGCCGGCAAACCGCTGCTCGAGAGAATCATGGGGCACTTCGCCTCGCTGGGCTTCGGCCGATTCGTGCTGGCCGTAAGCTACCTTCGCCAGCAGATCGAGGCGTATTTCGGCGACGGCGTTGCCTTCGGCTGGGACGTCCGCTACTCTGTCGAGCCGGAACCGCTGGGCACCGGCGGAGCGGTGCTGCTGGCGCATCGACTGTGGGCGCCGGCCGCTCTGGTCGTCAACGGCGACACCTTCGTTCCCGGCGACTGGAGGGCCTTGTGGCAGGCTCACCGAAAGGGCGGCCATCCCGCGACGATGGCGCTGGTCCACCAGGAGGATACCTCGCGTTTCGGCCAGGTAGAGACCGACGGCCAGCGCGTGGTGAAGTTCGTGGAGAAAGGCGGTTCGGCCCGGCCGGGCTGGATCAACGCCGGCGTTTACGCCCTGGAAGAGCGGGCGCTGGACGGCCGCACCGCGGGCGCGGCCTTTTCGCTGGAACGAGACGTCTTCGAGCCGCTGGCCGGGCAAATCGGCGCGTACCTCTGCGACGCGCCGTTTGCCGACATTGGCACGCCGCAGTCGCTGGCGGAGTTCCGCCGGCGCATGGAATAACCGAATGAGCGAAGTGAACGGACAGGAATACGAGGTCTCCAGCCACGCCCCGACGCGCATCAGCTTCGCCGGCGGCGGCACGGACATTTCGCCCTATCCGGAAACCTACGGCGGCAGCGTCCTCAGCGCCACCATCTCCATCTTCATGACCGCCCAGCTCCGCCTGCGACCGGACCGCAAGGTGGTCATCCGCGCCAACACGCGGCCGCTGCCTATCGTCTATTCCGGCGTCGACCGCATGCCCTACGACGGGCAACTGGATTTCGTCAAGGCCATCGTCTCGCGAATGTATCGTCGCGAACAGGGCTTCGACCTGTATATGTACTCGAGCCTGCCGCTGCGCACCGGTCTGGGCGGCTCGGCCGCGATGTGCGTTGCCATCCTCAGCGCCTTTAACCACATCCGCGCCGGCGGCAAGTTGTCCCCGGCCGATCTGGCCGAAGCGGCCTATGAAATCGAGACCGGCGACCTGGGCAACGCCTCGGGCCGGCAGGACCAGTACGCCGCGGCGTTTGGCGGGATCAATTTGCTGCGGTTCGCCGGCGGCAGCGACGTGCAGGTCGAGCCGGTGGACCTGCCCACAGCCGGGCGACGCATGCTCAACCAGGCTCTGGTCCTCTTCCGCGTCGGCGAGCGTAACCGCTCGGGCGAGATCATCGTCGACCATGCCGCCGGGATGGCGATGGCAGGACCGCAACTCGAGGCCGCACACGCCACCAAGCGTCTCGTGCCCGAGATGCTCCAGGCCGTCATGCGCTATGACATCCAGGGCATCGGCGAGCTGATGCACGAGTTATGGCAGCAGAAGAAACGCTTCAGCGACATGATCACCACGCCGCAAATCGACGGCATGTACTTGACGCTGCAGCAGGCCGGAATGATCGGCGGCAAGATCACCGGCGCCGGGGGCGGCGGGCACCTCCTGGCCTGCTGCCGCACCGAGCGACGCCACGAGGTCATCACGGCCGCCGAGGAGATGGGCCTGCGCCCCGTGCCGTTCAACTTCGTGATGGAAGGCGTGCTCAGTTGGGACTCGCCCGTTCGCACCATCATGCCCGAGCACGGCACGTACACCACCGACAGCGGACCTGCCCAGTAGCGCCGCCACCGCCGGACCGCCAAAGGGAAACAGATCTACGACTTGCTTCTTTCGTACCACGCGCAGGTCGCCGCCAGGCCTTCCTCCAGCGACACCTTGGGCCGCACGCCCATCACCGTTAGCGGACCCGAATCCAGCAATCGCCGCGGCATGCCGTCGGGGGCCGAGGAGTCAAAGATGATCCTGCCGGAGTAGCCTACCGCGTGGGCGATCTGTGCGGCCAGATCGGCGATGGCAATGTCCCGGCCCGAGCCGATGTGGACGATCTCCTCGCCATCATAGCGATTCATCAGGAAGATCATCGCCTCGGCCACATCGTCGACGTAGATGAACTCCCGCCGCGGTCGGCCGCTGCCCCAGACGACGGCCTCGCTCTCGCCGCGCAGCTTCGCGCCGTGAAACCGCGCGATCAGGGCGGCGACCACGTGGCCGTTCTCATCGAAATGATCGCCGGGCCCGTAGACCGTGGCCGGCACGACCACGATGAATCTCGCCCCGTACTGGCGATGGTACGCCTGGCACATTCGCATGCCGGCAATCTTGGCCACGGCGAAAGGCTCGTTGGTCGGCTCCAGCGGTCCGCTCAGAAGCGCGCCGGGTTGGATCGGCATCGGGCACAGCCGCGGATACGCGCACGCCGAACCGGGGAACAGCAGTTTCTCGACGCCACCGCGATGCGCCGCGTCGATCACGTTAGTCGCAATCGCCAGGTTCGTCCGGATCATCTCGGCGGGAAAGGTCGCATTCCGCTTGATGCCGCCCGACATCGCCGCCAGAAGGAAGACATACTGCGGCCGCTCGCACCGAAAGAGATCTTCCACCGCCGCTCGGTCCGTCAGGTCGCACTGCTGGCGCGTGGGCAGGATCAACGCGTCATGCCCCTGCCGCCGCAGCGCGCGGCACACGGCAGAGCCTATCAGCCCCGTGTGCCCCGCCACCAGGATGCGGCTGTCGCTGTCCATCAAGTCCTGCCGCCATGCTTTCGCACGAACGCCTCCAGCGTGTCCATGACATAGTCGATATGTTCGGGCGTCAGCTCCTGGTGCACGCCGATATGCAGGCCGCAGTCGCCGACGTATTCGGCCTCGGGAAACTCGCCCAGCTTAGAGCCCAAAAAAGCGAACCCGGCGCACTGCGTGGGCATGGAAGCAAAGAGATTGCGCGTGTCGATCTGGGCCTCTTCCAGATGCGCCACGAGCTGGTCTCGCGTGAAGGGCGCACCGGGGGCCACCACGATCGGCAGCGCGTGGGGGCCGATCTGCTCGTGCGGCTCCTGGCAAAAGGTGTTCAGCACTCCCTCGAAGCGGCGCATGGCGTCCATCATCACCAGCAAGTTCGCGCGGCGCCGGGCGAGAATCTCGTCGTAGAGTTCAAGGTTGCCCAGGCCGACGGCTGCTTCCAGCTCGTTCATCTTGCATGAAAAGCCGATCCGCTCGAAGACGAATCGCACGTCGGAACCATACTGGAATCGCTTGCGGCAGCCGTCGTCGGAGGTGTTGATGACGCACTGCTTACACTTGCACGCCCGCCCGTGCGAACGTAGCGACCGCAGTACCTCGGCATAGTCGGCACGATTGGTCGTGACGATGCCGCCCTCGATGGACGTCACGATGTGCGCGACATAGAGGCTGTACGCCGCCATGTCGCCCAGTGTGCCGACGTTGCGGCCCTTGTAGGTGGCGCCATGCGCCTCGGCGGCGTCTTCGACGACCGCCAGCTTGCGACTGCGGGCGATGGCGTTGATGGCGTCCATATCGGCGGGTTTGCCCATCAGGTGCACTGGCATGATCGCCACGGTGCGCGGCGTGATGGCCGCGACGATCTTGTCCGCGTCGATATTCAGGGTCTCGCGGCGGATGTCGACGAACCGAGGCGTGAACCCCGCCTGCAGCACGGCGTTGCCGGTGGCCACAAACGACAGCGCCGGCACGATCACCTCGTCGCCGCGCCGGGCGCCAAAGTCGTACAGCACCGCCAGAGCCAGCGCGTCTGCGTCAGTGCCCGACGAGACGGCGACGGCCTCGGACGTGCCCGTCAGGGCGGCAAAGCGCTCTTCGAGCCTCCGCACGAGAACGCCGCTGGAGAGGCGGCCTTGATCCAGCGCCTCGGCGATCAGGTCGCGGCTGGTCTGCGTGATGCTCAAGGCTCCGAACGATACGCGGCGTTTCACGGGGCTTTATTCTCCTGGGTCGCGCCGTAGCGGCGCACCAGCTTGTGCCGGAGCATCTGGCGAAGGTGCGCTTCTACGGCCGGGCCGAACTTCTCGCTCATCATACGAAGATACGCCGGATTGCTGAAGTACTCCCTGAACGCCTCGTCACGAAATTGCAGTACCTGACCCGCCGACAGGCGCCGCGTCGGCAGGGGCAGCGTCTCGACGCCAAGCTGCGAATAGCCTTCCCACGTCCGCGGCAGCGGCCAGCCCTCCGCCAGGGCCCGCTCGTACAGCGGCGAGCCGGGGTAAGCCATCGCACAGTAGAGATTCAGGAACTCGAAGTGGTATCGCTTGGCCTCGTCCAGCGTCGCCCGCATGCTCTGCAGGTCATCGTCGGGCAGGCCGACGATGTAATTGGCGATAATGTGAATACCCGCCTGCCGCGTCCACTCGATGGCGCGGGCGACGGTCGCATCGTCGAAGCCCTTGCGCACGCCGTCGCGCACGGCTGGCGAGGCCGACTCGAACCCGTACGCCAGCCACCGCACGCCCGCGCGTCGCAGCCGCCGCAGCAACTCCGGCGTGACCGTATCGACGCGGGCGTACGCCCAGATGTTCAGATCGTAGTTGCGGGCGATCAGGCCCTCGCAGAACTCCTCGATTCGCTGGGGCTTGAGCACGAACAGCTCGTCGATGATCTTGATGATCCGCACGCCGTATCGCGCGACGAGCAGGTCGATCTCGGCCAGAACGCCGGGCATGCCGCGATAGCGGATGCCGCTTTTGCCGAACAGCGCGTTGATGCAGCAGAACTCGCAGCGGAACGGGCAGCCCAGTGACGTGTAGATCACCGCGTAGGGGCTGCGGC
This sequence comes from Phycisphaerae bacterium, assembly GCA_039683615.1. Lineage (GTDB taxonomy): Bacteria > Planctomycetota > Phycisphaerae > SM23-33 > SM23-33 > JAJFUU01. The sequence continues at coordinate 120,217 of JBDKRA010000007.1, read as the reverse complement.
GGTCGATGTGGTCGAAGCACTGCCAGTTGTGCGCGCGATAGCGATCCATCGGCAGCAGGTCCCAGGCGGCCGCGGGCAGCTCCACATCGAGATCGTCGATCAGCGGCGCCGGGCCGTTGAAGACGATCCGGCCGTCGCGGCGATGCCACAGGCCCGCCACGGCGCCGAGATCGCCATCGCCTGTCAACGCCCGGAGAACGCCATGGATGGTGAATGGCCCCTCGCCCTGGCAGACGAAATCGACGGCCTCTTCCTCCATCGTGCGCTGAGGCAAGGCCGAGACATGCAGCCCGGCCAGCATCGTCCGCGTGTCCGAACAGGCCGACTGCAACTGGCGGCAGAGCTCGCCGGCCACGGGCATCTTCTGCGTCGAGGCAGACGGATTGGCGCCGAAGACCACCACCGCCACCAGACGCGGCTTGCTTGCAGCCGCGCGCTGTGCGGCTTGCGCGGGCGAAAGCTCCAGCGCCTCGGCGTCGATGACGTCCACTCGCCAACCTTTGCGCCGGGCATTTTCTGCCAGCAGGCCGATCCACAGCGGCGGCTCGACGGCCGCCAGCGTGGCGGCAGTGCCCTGATAGCCGCTCGATCGAGCGCCGGGGTTGATGAACAGCACGTCCAGTGAGTGGTCCATGGTAGCAGTCTTCGCCGCGGCCGTTACACGTTGCCGTATTGACTCTGCCGCAGCATGCGAAAGGCCTTGATCAGTTCAGCGATGCCTTCCTGCAGTCCGCGCCGAGCCTTGAAGCCGGCCGCTTCGATCCTGGCGTTGGAGACGATATAGTCCCGCTTGTCGGGATCCTCGCCCAGGGCATGCTCGGTGAAATAGAAATCGGGGATCCGCTTCTGAATCTCGCGGCAGAGCTCGGCCTTGGACAAATTGGCCTCGGAGAGCCCGACGTTGTAAGGCTGGTCCTTCATTTTCTCGAAGTTTTCCAGGCAGAACAGGAACGCCGCCGCCGCGTCGCGCACGTGCAGGTAGTTGCGTTTGAAGTCGGCCTCGAAGAGCACGATGGCCTTGTCGCGCACCGCCCGGAGCACGAAGTCATTGACCAGCAGGTCCGTCCGCATGCGGGGGCTGACGCCGAACACCGTCGCCAACCGAAGCGTGACGACGTTGCCCGCTGCGAGCAGTCGCTGCTCGATCTCGACCTTCAGGCGGCCGTAGAGGCTGACCGGCCGCAACGGCGTCTGCTCGGTGCAGAACTTGCCTTTCTCGCCGATGCCGTAGCCGCTATTGGTCGTGGGGAAGAGGATGCGCTGGCGCGGAGAACGCATCGCGATGATGTCGGCGATGGCGTCCCTATTCACCGTCTGCGCGCCGATCGGATCGCGCTGGCAGATCGGGGCGCCGGTCAGGCAGGCCAGCGGAAAGATCACGTCTGCCGTCTTGAGGCAATCACGGATCAGGTCGCGGTCGCGCGCGTCTCCGCGGACCATCTCGAAGTTCGGATGACTGCAGCACTGCAGCAGCGATGTCTGACCGTACATGAAATTATCGACGGCTGTAACGGAATGCCCGGCTTCCAGCACCGCCGGCGTCAGGACCGAGCCGACATACCCCGCCGCGCCGGTGATCAGGATTCGCGCCATCAAAGAGTCCTTTCAACGTAACGTGAAACGATGTTACCACGGCTGCCCGACGAAGCAAATTGCAGATCATTGCAGCGAAATGATCCGCCGACGGTCGACCCCCATCGCCTCCAGCGTTTCCAGGTGGCGCTGCGTGTCAACGAAGGCCGCGATCATGACGACGCCCGGTGCTGCCGACAGGTCGCCCGGTGCGATCGTCGGCCGGCCCAGCAATCGTTGCGGGCGGTCCGGCGCGAAGGGGCAGATGGCTGTAATCCGCAGACCCAGCCATCGCGACAACGCACACAATGCCCGGGCCGCGTCGCCTTGGCCATAGAGAATGATCTCGCGGTGCCCCTCCTGCGCCGCGTAGGCCAATGCCAGCCAGCACTGGCGCAGCAGATAGCGGTCGTACGCCGCAATCCGCTTGAGGAAGCGAAGCAAGGCCGCAGGCTTGCGGAACAACCCGCCCCCGCCGGCGGCGTCACTGCGATAAGACCACATCGCCGAACGCCATTTGACCTTCAGTTGCCGCCAGACCAGCCCCACGGCCATGCACGCCGCGCCCAGCCGCGCACGGCGGGGCAGTCGCCGCCCAAACGGCGGCTGGCGGCGGCCGATCTGCCGCTCCGGTCCGTTCTGGACGATGTATCGGGTAGCCGAGCCGAACGGGCCCGTGCGCTGATCGGTCCGCAGACGCGAATATCGCCACTGTTCGAGCCATTTCGGGTCAATCAGGGCATCGAGCAACTTCGACCGGTCCGCGACCTGCCCGCCTTGGCGGAGCATGGCAATGGCCTCGTTTTCCACCTCCGGAGCCGTTTGCCCGGAAGCACGATGCTCCAGGGCTGGCGACGAAATGTGCATTCCGTCGTGGGGACCGATCACGTCGCCGTCGCCGGCCTGGCCGGGATGCCACACGTGGTAAAGCCACTCCCGGTCGTGCCAGACCTCGCGTTTTCCGGCATTGATCAGCCGCCAGGTCAACTCGTAGGGTCCGGAGATGTGCGCCAGATAGTCGACGTGCATGTCCAGCCCGCCTGCGGCGATCATGTCGCTGCGCAGCGCGGCCATGCACGCCCCGTAGTTGCGCGAGTGCAGCGGGTCGGTCTTGTCGGCCAGCCCGATCGGTCGGCCGTTGACCCAGTTGATGCACCCGAAGCCCCGAATGTCCACCAGCGAGGGATATCCGAACGGGTGGAATCGCGGGTCGTTGTTGCGGACTTCGTCCAGGTGCAGCACGATGTTCGAGTCGCGATCGAACGATTCGATGATCGACTCGATGAAGCGGGGGCTGGCGATGGCGTCGGAGTCGGCGATGCAGACGATGCGCCCCGCCGCCAGCGCGATCCCCAGGTTCATCAGCAGATGCTTGTGATAGCAGACCGAGCGGTCGATCTCCAGCGCCGCGTAGATGTCGACCGGTAGCGGCCGCCCGGCGCGCCGGGCCGCTTCGATCAGCTCGCACAGGCTGGGCGAGGCATCGTAGAACTCGGTCCAGATGATCTGATACCGGTCGCGCGAGACCGTCTGGTGAGCCAGGTAGTCCAGCAGGTGAAAGCTCTCGCGGCAGCCCCAGTCCAGCAGGACGAGGCTGACGTCGACGGGCCCCCGCGGCGGCGTGTCGACTATGAATCGCATGGCGCCCCCTGCCGGATTGTGGCCGCCAGGGCCTTGGCCGCGATCTGGCGCGATTCCTCCCAGGCGATGAACGTCAGTTCGTCGCGGACGCGAGCGGCCTTGTCGTACACGGCGTCGAAGGCGGCCTTGCCCACTTCGTGATGCATGTGCTCGATGACGACCTGCGGCAGGTACGCCATGCGGTCCACGCCCAGGGCTCGCAGCTTGACGAAGATGTCGAACAAGTGCGTGTCGATGTAGTCGTGGCTGTAGTCGGCCGGCGAGGGACCGTCGAGCGCCTCGCACGTGCGCCGCGAGAAGATCGGGAAGACCGGCATGCTGTCGCCGCGGTACAGGTCGTTGCACCAGACCAGGCCGATCCCGTCGCCAAAGGCCTCCAGCGCCGCCAACACCGCACTGTCCCAGCCGCCGGTGCGGCAGACCGCGTCGTCATTGAGCAGTATGATGCACCGGCCGCTGCTGGCGGCATAGCACGTGCGCAGCATCTGCCCCATCTTGGCCCGCGGGCGCACCAGCGTCACCACCGCGATCCGGTCGTGCGAGATCGATTGGCTGGCCAGGTCGTCATGATCGACGTACAGCACGACCTCCAGCCCCTCAGGCGCGTCGGCGTGATCGGCCAGGCTGTCCAGCAGGCGCGCCACACCCTGGGGCCGCTGCCGGGTCGGCAGCAGAATGCTGATGCGGGTCAATCCAGGGCAGTTCACGATTGTCCCCCGCTGCCGACCAGAGATGCGGCGGCCTTGGCGATGTCGGCCGGGCCGGGGAAGTACGCCGTCTCGCCGCATGCCGGCACGGGCGAATCCGGCAGGCCGATGCGCACCGGCGATGCCTTGAGGCGCCGCGGCGGCACTTCTTCCAGCACGCGGGCGATGACCTCTCCACAAACGCCATATCGCTTATGTCCGGTGTCGACGACGATCAACCGCCCCGTGCGTTCCAGCGAGCGGCAGATGGGTTCCACGCTCAGCGGCGAAATCCAGCGGATGTCGATCACCTCGGCCGAAACGCCCCGCCCTTCCAGCAACGCCGCCGCCTGCAGCGCATCGGCCACCCCGTAGCTCACCGCGGCGATCGTGACGTCGGCGCCGGGGCGGATCACGGCCGGGGCGCCGGGGCGGCAAGTGTAGACCGCCTCGTCCACCGGTCCGCAGAGGTTCCAGAGCCATTTGTGTTCCATGATCATGACCGGCCCTGCCGCATCGAGTGCGGCGTAGAGCAGCATGCCTTTGGCGTCGGCGGGCGTGAAGGGCATGGCAACCTCCAGCCCCGGAAAATGCGCCAACACCGCGTGCAGCGCCTGCGAGTGCTGGGCCGCCGAACCCCATCCGCGGCAGGCGACGCTACGGATGGCCATCGGGGCCTGGACGCGCCCAGCAAACATCAGCCGCCACTTGGCGGCGTGGTTGGCAATCTGGTCCAGTCCCACCAGCAGAAAATCGTTGCGCGGATGCACGACGATGGGCCGCAAGCCCGCCAGGCTCATCCCGATCCCCACGCCGGTAATGATGCTCTCGGCCGTGGGAACGTCGAACACGCGGTCGGCGCCGAACTGCTGTTCCAGGCCCTGGGTGGTCCCGTAGGTGCCGGCCTGGTCGGTGACGCCTTCGCCGAAGACGCGGACGCGCGTGTCGGCGGCCATCGCTTGGCGCATTGCTTCGGCGATGGCCTGCTGATAGGTCAGATCGCGCGGGCCCTTGGCCAACAGCGGCGGAAGCTTAGGCGTTGTGCCCCAGTTACTCATGGAGGCCTCCAAGGCGGCTACGCATGACGATACTCCAGGACCGTCCGCTCGGCCGCCAGCGCCTCGGCGTACGCTGCGTCGATGCTCCGGCAAAGCTCTGCGTCGATGGCGGCGGCCGCTTCGGCCGGCAATCGACACCTGGCCACGCGCATGGGGCAGAAGGCGTCGTAGAGTTCCCGCTCGGCAGCATCGCGAAAGCCCGCGGCGATATCGTCGCGCACGCCATTATGGTCATAGCGCCGGACGGTGTGGCACTCGACAAACAGCGGCCCGCCGCCGCCCCGCACGCCGGCGATCGGATCGGCCAGCAGGTCGTGCAGGGCGAAGACGTCGGCCGCCGTCTCGATGGGCACTTCGAGCGTTTCCATGCCGAAGGCCCGCGCCACGGCCGCCGGATGCGCCGCCCGCCGCACGCGCTGCGGCGTGTACACGCTGTAGCGGTTGTTCTCGCACAGGAAGACCAGCGGGGCCTTTCGCAGTTGGGCGTAGTTTACCGCCTCGGCGAAGGCGCCCTCGTCGGCCGCGCCGTCGCCAAAAAGTACCGCGGCCAGCCGCGGGCGCTCGACGCCCATCGCCAGGCCGACGGCGATGGGCAGCGCGCCGCCGACAATGCTCGTCGTGCCTACCAGGCCGTTGGTCCGGTCGCACAGATGCATCGAGCCGCCCATCCCGCCGCTGCAACCGCACTGGCGGGCGAGCAATTCGCCGAAGAAGGCTTTCAGGTCGCCGCCGTTGGCCAGATACAGCGCGTGCGAACGATGCGTGCCAATCTTCAGATCATCCCCGCGCAGGTGCGCGCACAGGGCCACGGCGATGGACTCCTGGCCGATGCTCAAGTGGACGGGGCATTGCATGACGTCGGAGTGGTAGACATCGAAGATCTTCTGTTCCGCGTGGCGGACCAGCGACAGACGTCTGTAAAGTTCCTCGAATGTCACCTGAGCACCCTTCTCCGAGCCCGACCGGCTATCATAGGGCGATGCCGCCGGCCGGTCAACGCGCCGCCAATCCCCCTGGCGGCAGGAGCGTCATGATTCGATCGTCTGCCACGCCCAGCCCCAGCAGCCGCTCGCGCAGGAAAGGCACCCGGTCGACGCTGGCGATGAGGATCGCCGCGGTCTGCGAGGCCAGCGACGCCTCGTCGGACAGCGGCCAGCCCTTCAGTCGCCAGGGCGGCCCGCCGGGGGCGGCGCAGATCGCCGCGATCTTCACGGGCATGCGGCACGACAGCAGGCAGGCAACCACGGCCGCGGCGCCCGTTTCGTATAGCGCGACGCGATCAATCCCTGCGGCGGCGCAGCAGCAGAGGGTCTGCCAGCATCTCCGCACGTCGCGGCGCCCTTGGGCGCTGGGGACCGAAACGAGGCGATACGGGGCCAGCACGTTCATCGCGGCCACGCGAAAGCTCCTGCCCGGCGGATTGCGCCGCAGCTTGAGCAGCGGTATCGCGGCCTGGACCGCGTCGGCAATCGCCAGCCGGTAGAGCAGCGACAGGATCTTGAGCCGTGCCCGCAGGACGAGAGGATAGCGTTTCATGGCGGCCTCGGCGGCCGCCCGTGAGACCGCGGCCATGGCGTCTCGGGCGGGCCGCACGGCCAGTTTCCTCGCGCGCTCGAAGGTCATGTCTTCGCGGCCGGCCCGAGCGGCGGTCGGGCCTCGATAGAGAGCCCGCGCCCCGGGCACGGCGCCACAGCGGTAGCCGCTCTCTTCCACGCGTCGGCACAGCGCCGCGTCGGCCTGGTATCCCGTCAGACACTCCCGGGCCGGTGCGGCTGCCAGCAGCACGTCGCGCCGCGCCAGCATCAGCAGGCCCGAGACAAATGCCCGCGGCGACCATTCGTCATAGTGGGCCGGAAACGGCGGGCCGTCCGGATTACGACGGTCGAAATAGGCCCAGTCGACGATGCGCTGACCAGCGGGCGAATTGATCTGCGTTCCGATCACCTCGAAACAGTCGGCCGACTGCACCTTCTCCAGCCAGTCGGGCGCCAGTTCCATCGCGCTATCGATCATCAGCACGTAGTCCTTCGATGCCTGCTCGGCGGGCGATTGTCCTTCCGGCACATGCTGCGCCGCGTCCAGATGCGGATCGACCGCCGAGCGAATCAGGATCTCGCAGTCGTTCATCCCCAGGCGGCGGATAGCGGCCACGCACGCCTCCAGCAGCGCCTGGTCGGCCAGCTCATCGACAATGCAGAATGAGATGCTCGCGATCATTGGCTATCGGACCTCCGACAGAGACCGCGGATACACGCCCGATGACGCGAACTCCAGGTGCCGCCCGTCGCGGTGAAAGAACATCCCATTGGGTCCGCCGCCCGGATGCGAAAGCAGCATCATCGTCATGCTCACCACGCTGTACGGACTGGCCGGGGACGAACGGTTCATCTGCGTGCGGGCCTGGCCGGGGTCGAGAACATTGCACTGAATGTCCATCTCCGGCGCCGCAGCGGCCATCTCCGCCGCCAGCGAGCCGCCCAGGCAATTGACGGCGGCCTTGGAAACGTTGTACGGCCCAAACCCGCTGGTGAACGCCCACCCCGCCCCGCTCGACAGCAACACGACGCGCGCCTGCCCCCCCGCCCGCATGAGCGGAAAAGCCGACCGCGTCAGAAGCCACGGGCCCGTCACGTTCGTCGCCAGAAGGACCTGCCAATACCCGTGCGACCCCTCCAACAGTGGCCGTTCCCGGCCCGGCTCGGTCGGCAGGGCCGCGCAGTGCACCAGCCCGTACACGTTGCCGCAATCGGAGTGCACTTGTCGGCAGGCGGCGGCGACCTGCGACTCGTCGGTCACGTCCAGAGGCACTGCGCGGCACTGGCGGCTGGAGATGCCCAGCGAGTCCATCTCGGCCAGACTGTCCTTCAAGGCCGCTTCGCGCCGCCCGGAGAGGACGACTCGCGCCCCCGCCGCTGCCAGGGCAACGGCGATCGCCCGCCCGAACCCGCTGCCGGCGCCAGTGACCCAGAGGCATCGCTGCCGCAGCGCCGCCCACCGCCCCACCGAAAGACCAAAACGATGCTCCGCCCAGCGCGCCGGGTCGGCATCCTGAAGAATGTGGCCTGTGACAGGCGGCTTCATCGCTGCGACCTCCCCTGGCCACTGCCCGCCAGCCGCATCGCGCGGATGGCGTCATTCTCCTTCAGCGGCAGGATGCGCCGCGTCCTGGGGATGGCCATCGCGGTGGTGGACATGCCGCGGCCGTTGTTGGGGCCCATGTAATTGCCGTCGCCGCCCTGGCTGGGATGGTACGCGTGATAGAGGAAGTGCGTCTCATGCAACCGGTCCGCGGCGCCCGCGTTGATCAAACGGGCCGTCATCTCGTATGGGCCGCACACATGCCCGAGATAATCGTCGTGCTCGTCGGCGCCACCGATGGCAATCAGGTCGTCGCGCCGCGCAGAGAAGCACGCACCGTAGTTGTACACGTGCCAGAGATTCCAGTCCTTCGCCAGGCTCTTGGCGCAGGTCTGGAACCCGTTGGGCACGCCGTCGACAGCATTGGCGCAGCCCGGGCCGGTCAGCTCGTCGATCATCGGATAGTCAAATGGATACATCGAACGGTCGAAGTTCCTGATCTGCTCGAAGTGCAGCGCGAGGCGGCCGCCGGCGGCGAACTCGTCGATGACCGTCTGGACGAACGTGGTCTTGAGGATGGCGTCGGAGTCCATAATGACCACGACCGGCCCGCGGGCCTGCAGGATGCCGGCGTTATACATCACGTGCTTGTGATAGTACTGCTCCGCCAGCCGATCCATCGCGATCCACGTGTCTACCGGCGCGGGCAGCCCGCGCGCGGCGTACCGCTCGATGATCGCATCGACGGCCGGGCTGCGGCGATCGTGCCATTCCAGCAGCATCACTTCATAGTCGCTGCGGCGGGCCACCTGGCGGGCCAGGTAGTGCAGCACGTGAAAACTCTCCCGCACCGACCAATCGAGCAGCACGATGCTGATCTTCGGCGGAGAGTCGAAATCGCATTGACGGAAGAATCGCATGGCCGTTCCCGTCATGGCGCCGGCGCCGCGGCGCCGTCGAGATAGTCTCGCACGACCCGGGCGATAAACTCGTCGAGCTGTTTCTCAGCCGGCCAGGCCGGATCGATCCGCGCCGCCTGCCCCGCCGCCGGCTCGGGCGGCGGGACCGGCGCCTGCGCGCCGCGCTGCAGGAGCCTGCGGGCCAGGCGCAGCAGCGGCGGGCAATGCTCCAGCACCGCACGCACGCGCGCCTTGAGCGCTGGGCGGGCGTCCAGGCGGGTCTTGACGCGGTAGGCCACCGCAGCCGGAGAAACTTTGGCCGTCCGCAGCGACTGCATGCCCGCCAGGGCGTCTTCCAGGCTCAGGGCCTTGCTGTGGTGAAAGTTCCACGTGTTCATCAGGTTGGCCACGTTGAGGGCCTGGATGACGATCTCGTCGGAGTAGTCGGTGTAGTTGATCCACCGGTCCTTGAAGAACTTGTCGTAGAACTCGTCGTCGCTGCTGAAGTAGCCGTTCTCGGCCGCCCAGTCGTAGATCGGCGCCCCGGGGAACGTCGTCAGGGGGTAGAAGCCCTGGTTGTTCGAGAAGGGCATGCGCCGGTCGGTCGAGGTCATGATCAGGCGCAACGTCTTGTAGAAATCGTCCAGTGTTTCGCCGGGCTGACCGAACATGCCCGAGATGTTGACGCCTATGCCCGCCTCTTTGGTGATCTTCACCGCCTCGACGAACTCCTCCACGGTGGTATTCTTGCCCATCGCCTTGAGCATGTCGTTGTTGGCGCTTTCGAGACCGTAGAGGATGCACGCGCAGCCGGATTCCTTGAGGATGGCCATCAGCTCGCGATCGACGCGGTCGACTCGCCCGGTCAGGAAGTATCGCCACTTGAACTTCTCGTCGATCAGGCGCTGGGCGAACTTCTTGCCCTGCGCGATGCTGCCCATCGTCAGGTTGTCCATCCAGTACATGAACGTCGGATGGAACCGGTCCTCGATCTGGTGAAGCTCGTCCATCAGCAGGTCCATCGGCTTGTACCGCAAGGCCGCCCCTGGCGTGCAGAAGTTGCACTTGCCCGGACAGCCGCGGCTGACCGCCCAGCCCATGACGCGGTCATACCCGGTGCAGAAGGAGTTGAAATACCACCCGACGCGCAGGTAGTACTCCATCGGGAACTTCTCCCAGTTGGGCATGGGCAGTTGGTCCAGGGGGTAGAGTTCGCCCATGCCGTTGTCGATCGTACGGTCGCCCTCGCGAAAAGACACGCCGGGAATCTGCGAATAATCCCCGCCGTCAGCGAGGGCGTTGGCCAGCTTGAGCATCGCCCACTCGCCTTCGCCGGCAATGCAGAAGTCCGGCTGGGCCTTGCGCAGCACGAGCTGGGGCAGATACGTCACCATCCATCCCCCCAGGACGATCCTGGCCTGCGGCCACGTGTCGCGAACAAGCCGCACGAGCATCTCTACGCGAGGCAGGTACGGCCACATGCCGCCGATGCCGACCAGGTGCGGCTTGAAATCGAGAATCCGCGCGGCGATGTCCTTGTCCAGCAGATGGTACGCCACCGTCGAGACGATCCGGACCTCGTGGCCGGCCTGGCTGAGAACCGAGTCCAGGGCGGCGTATCCCATCGGGAAGTTGAAGTCCTGAATGTCATCAGGCGGCTCGGCCTGGATCAGCATGATCTTCATTGTTCGGGCCTTTTGGTGCTGCGAAACACATTCCTCATCCATCGCACGCCGCGGACAAAGCCGTTGTTGCTCGGCCCGCCGGCGCCGGAGGACTTGCGTCCATCGAGTTGCGCAGCCATGGCGGCGATCCGGTTCTGCTGCTCTTTGACGCACGCCGTCAGCAAGTCGATCGCTCGGGCCTGGGCGGCCAGCGTGGCGTCCTGCGCGCAATCGCGCTGCCTTTGCAGCTCGGTCAGATGCCCGTCGACCAGCTCCTTGACCTGCCGTAGCGAGGCGGCTTCAAAATGGGCCCCGCTGTCCAGAACGGACAGGTCGGCGGTAGCCAGGTCGAGCGGGCCCACATCGCCCACGGCGTGAAATTGCCTGCGACAATACACGATGTTGTAGCCCCGATAGCGTTCCACCAGCGAAGGGCCCTCGGGAAGCTCCATCGCCAAGCAGCCCTGGAACCCCTCCGGGATACATCGCACCGGGCCGCACGGGCGCTGCAGCAACCGCAGAAAATCCTGGTCCATCGCCCGCAGCAACTCCCAGTGGCGCGGAGAAAACTCGCCGGCATGGCTGCCGATCTGACCACGCCGGAACGTGGCAGACCGGGTCGAAAAGACGCCCTTGGCCAGTTCAGCCGGCCGGCCGCCCACGTGCAGGGCCAATTGCAGTTGCCACACCGCGTCGTGCTGCGCCGCGTCGCTGCCGCCGCCGGCGGCCCCCACGAGGTCCTCGAATCGTACCAGGCACATGTTGGCCGGCGGCGACCTCAGCCACGGCTCGAAGAGCATGACCAGGTCCCGCAGGCTGCCGGAGAAACTCAAGTGCCGGTTGATGAAGACAGGGACCGGATATTTCCCCTCGATCACCGCGGCCAGGCGATCCTCGTCGCTGCGGAGTTCCTCGAAATAGTGCTGCAGCACGTGATATTCTTTCTGCCCGGCCAGGTAGTGGGCCATCGACACGGCGATGTCGCGCGGGTCGCGGCAGATGAACAGCACGACCGACTCCGTCAGCGCATGGACCAGCGGCTGGATCTGCGCAAACGGGCGCGCCAGCGTCTGGGCCGTCATGTGCTGGAGATTGTAGAACGTGCCGCCCAGGAACGGCCCGTCGCTGTCGGGCATGTCCTGGCGTGGAGGGTCGCTGTAGCCCAGCGCCCGCATCAACTCGATCAGCAGGTGCGTGCCGCTCTTGGGGATGCTGTTGATAAACGCCGGCCGCCGCCGCCAGTAGTGCGCGGTGATCGGGGCGATGATGAGGCCACCGCGGTCCGTCGCGTGGCCGGCCAACCGCTTCGAGACGTCGACGGCGTCGTCGCCGAAGATCATCACGGCCGCCGCCTCCGGGGCTGCCCCCGCGCGGTCGGCGGAGTCGGTGAAGAACTCGACGTCGCTCGTTGCCTGGGCTTTGGCGCGCTCCAGAAATGCCGCCGCCCCGGCCCCGTCGCCTTCAAGGAGGAAGCATCGCCTTCCGGCCGCGGCGGCCTGCAGGAACGCCTGGAGGTATTCCTCCGGCGAGGGGGCGACGAAACACAGTTCTCTTGCGTCGGCCGTGGCCATCGTTCATCCTTCCGCGCCCGGCGCGGCGTCCGGGGGTCCGATCCGTGCAACTTCCTCGAACGCGGCGCCGCAGGAATACAGGCCCGAGCAGTTCTCCCTCCCCACGACGCCCAGGTGAATCACGTCGTAACGGCGGTCCAGCGGGATGCTGTCGCCCACGCCGCCCCCGACGGCGTCGGCCGCGCCCAGGTCGATAAACACATCATGGACGTTCAGCGGCAGCGTGAAGGAGAACTTCACCACCAGCGTCTGCCCCGCGCGAGCCGGCGGAATGCGGACGTTTTGAAGCAGGCTGTTGGTGCCGTACAGCACCACGCCGTCGACGGTCTTGACGGAAAAACCGAACATCGGCGCGCCGACGTCCTGACAATACGTCGTCTTGACGTGCAGCACAATCGTGGCGCCGGAATCGACGACGGCCGGATCCTGCCGGCCGCCGCATTCGATCAGGTAGTCCACGATCCCCGCGCGCCCGTCGCCGTAGCGATGCTCGCCGGGATTGTACGACGCCCGCCGGGCGCAGCGATCCTCCCCGGGCACGTCCCGGATGAACGCCTCGTCCGTCGCCAGGCCGATCGGCGCCGGCGCGGCCGCGACGCCCGCGCCGTCCTGGCCCGCCCGCCCGCCTGAGAGCATCTCCAGATACACGTTCGTTACGTCGTTGGGATCGCCGTCGCAAATCACCCTGCCGCCGTCGAGCAGGATCGCGCGGCTGCAATGTCCGACAATGGCCGACAGATCGTGGCTGACCAGCAGGATCGTCTTGCCGGCGGCCTGGAAGTCCAGAACCTTCTGGTAGCACTTGCGCTGAAAGCCCGCGTCGCCGACGGCCAGCACCTCGTCGATGATCAGGATGTCCGGGGCGACGTGGATCGCGGCCGCGAACGCCAGCCGCACGAACATCCCGGAGGAATAGGTTTTGATGGGCTGCTCGAAGAACTGGCCGATATCGGCGAAGGCCTCGATCTGCGGCAGCAAACGGCGGATCTCGCCCTCGGGCAGGCCCAGGACGCGGCATTGAAATGACACGTTATCGCGGCCGGTGAAGTCCGGGTTGAACCCGGCCCCCAGCGCCAGTAGCGGCGCCACACGACCCTTGACGCACACGGCGCCAGACGTCGGCCGCAGCACCGAGCAGAGCAGTTCGAGCAGCGTGCTCTTGCCCGAACCGTTGCGACCAATGATGCCGACCGTGGCGCCTCGCGGAACGTCGAAGCTGACATTCCGCAGCGCCCAGAACTCGCGGTGCAGCTTCCGGCGAAACGGATGCAGCCATTCGACCAGCCGGTCCTTGGGCGCGGCGTACAGCCGGTAGGCCTTGGACACGTCCTGAACCGAAATGGCGATGTCGTCGTTCATGCTCAGATCGCTTCCGCGAAATCTCCCTTGAGCCGGCCGAAGAGGCGCCCGCCGAACATGAACACTGCCGCTGCCAGGATCCAGAAGTATGCGCCGCCCTGCCAGTTCTGCCACAGCGGGACGTGCTCGATGAAACTGTCGCGATAGCCCTGCACGATGTAGATCATCGGGTTGAGCCTGACAAAGGCCTGGAATTTTCCCGGCAGCATCGCCAGCGGCCAGACGATCGGCGTCAGCCAGAACCACATGTTGATCGCGATGGCCAGGACCTGCCCGATGTCGCGATAGAAGACGTTCAGGGCCGACAGGATCCAGCCCAGGCCGATGCACAGGACCGACATCGCCAGCAGGTAGTAGAGGAACTGCACGTTCCAGAGCGAAAACCCGACGCCGTATACGACCATCAGCACGGCCAGCACCGCCAGCATGATCACGTGCGTGGCCATGCCCGCCGCCAGATGAACAACCGGAAGAATCTCCGTCGGGAAGACCGTCTTCTTGACCAGATAGGCGTTTGCCGCGATAGCCGACGTGCATGCGTTCAGCGTTTCGGCAAACATCAGCCAGGGGATCATCCCGCACAGAAAGCCGATAACGAACGGCACGTTGCCCGCCGGCGGCACGCGAAGCCCGACGGAGAACACCAACCAGTAGATGACGATGAGCATCAACGGGTGCAAAACCGTCCAGGCGAATCCTCCCAGCGTGCCGGCATAGCGTTTGCGCATCTCCTGAGCGGCCATGACGCCCACCAGCCCGCTTTGGCCCGGCAACCGCCAGAGAAATGTCCATGACGTTGGGGGAGTCATCCAGATCCTGCTAAAGCCTGTTGGCGGAAGCAACTGTGTCGCGTCATGGCGATGATCTTCCGCAATTCAACTACGCCTGAGAGGAGTCGAACCTCTAACCCTCGGTTCCGAAGCCACCTCAGACTATTAGTTAGAATCGCCGTAACCGTTAGATTTAATATAAGTTATGTCCTGTAACTTTGTCAACTAGATTTTGTAGAATTTTACTCAAAATAGCCCGATTCCATTCGAAATAGTGTAGTACTACACACCGCGTTATTCACTGTTTTATATTCGATGCACGACCTACATTTCTTCCTTTTTGTGTCATCGAATAACCACCACGACGGCCGTGCATCTGCGCCACCAGGCCCATCTCACTCAACTCCGTCAGGTATCGCTGCGTTGCATATCGTTTGTAACCGCTGGCCTCGCTGATTTCAACCTGAAGCATCGCCCGGTAAGGATGTTGGGCCATCGCCTCAAGAATCTCCATGTGCGGCCTGGCCAGTGGAGGCATATCGTCAACTGTGCCGGATTCCTTCGACTCGGTCGGGGCAACCGTCTTTGCCTCCCTGCTTTGCTCGACATGCTGGATCGTGCGATTGACCAAGTCGCGGTGCAAGACGAGGTGTTTGATCATCATGTCCAAAGTCTCCCCTCGCCGTGGAAAGGGATTGTGAATAGTGCGGATCAAAACTCTCCGGCCGCGAGAGACGCCCATGATCTCGCCCGACCATGCTCTTGCTTTGTGCGACAGGATTACGATCACTGGAACGAGCTTGCCCTTGTATATCTCGTCCATCTCATCCAGGAAGTTATCGATCACTGATGGGCTGGCGACCTGGGATGAAGAGCAGACGTACATTGGCGCAGATACAATCACGTAGTCGTAACGTCGCTTCTTGATCCTTCGCCTTGCCTGGGCCTGATCATTGACCAAGTCGAACTTGTCACGCAGCGAGAACAACACTTCTGTCACGTAAGCTAGCTCTTGCCGATTCTTGGACACAATCAATGCGCGGTGTCTCATGGTTGGCCCCCTTTTCGAAGAAATATTGCCGAGCACCCGGCAAGTGCCAGGTGCCCGGCACCCCACAAACTTTTACGACTGCCGTCGCGTCCGGCGCTGTGACGGCGGTGCGATCCGATCTCGCGTCAGACCACGGCGATTGGCAACGTTGTCGCCGGGGAAGACGCACAGGTGCACGCACGTGTGATCAGTGACCAGTGCTTGGCCGACAACGTCATCGGCCGCAAAGCGCCAATCCCCGCCAACGCCGACGCTGGGGCAGATCGTGCAGTCCATCCCCCCCACGTGTTCCATCAGAACGCTGGCGGCCTTGGCGGAGAAGTCTTTGTTCCTCTCACCCAGTTGTGCCGCGGCGTCCATGGCGTAGCCGGTGATCAGCCGCCCCCAGACACGCTCCAGCGTCTGGGGCTTGTCGAAGATGTCCGCCGCCAGGAACCGCCCGTTGACTGCCGCCACGACGCCGCAGGCTCCCTCCGGATACGTCAGGGCCTGGACGTACAGGTCGAACGACTCGCGCCGCTGCTTCACGATATCGCTCATGGCCATCGTCGGCGAGGCCGCCTGGAATGTGGCAGCATCTTCGCGCACATGCTCCCACACGGCGCCCTGGTCGCTGCGGGCCTGGCCGCTCTCACGCAGGCTTGCCGTCACGTCACGGCTCTTGCGAGCCCGCAGTCGCGAGGGCGAGTAGTTGCCCGACTGGAACTTTGCCGACTCGTGATACCACCGGCCCTGTTCGACGCAGGAGACCGGGATCTTGGTCTTTGACTCGCCCTTGAGCAGGACCGATGTGTTCATGATCCGGTTCTGCTTGGCGCCGACGAGTTCCTCGCCGTCCAGCAACAAGACCATCTTGATCCCGGTGTTGCTGGCCAGAAGCTCCGGCACACTGCCAGACTCGCTGACTTCCGTCACGGCCAGCACACCGGCAGCGATGGCGTCCTGGGCGAGAGTGTAATCAAGTCCCTGGGGCCCCTCCCCCCGCAGGGGCACCAGGGTAAGGTTCCGATGGCCGACGGCCTCGCCGATCCGCAAAGCCGGCACAACTGTCTTGAGCACCCCGATCTGTTCTGTCCGCTTGTCTTCCATGGCCGTTTCCTTTCGCTTTCCCCCGCAGGCTCATTCCCTTGGGTCGCCCGTATTATTGGCCGGGCGCCATGTCAGCTTTGGTCACGCCTGGCGCGAATTCTGAAAAATCTTTCGGCTGCTCCGAATGATCGGCGGCTATAATCTCCGCCGCTTCACCTGACATAAGGGGCACAGAAATGGGCCGCGGAGAGCCACTATTTCGACAATGGGAATTGCTCAAGACTTTGCAGGCGCACAGGTACGGCATCTGCGTGGACGAACTGGCGCAGCGGCTGGAATATACCAAGCGCACCGTCCAGCGGGACCTGGAGGTGCTTCAGACGCATTTCCCGCTGCGGCATGAAAATCGAGAGCACGGCCGCAAGTTCTGGCGGCTGGACTCGGGATACCTGGAGTCAGAGAAGCTCCAGATGACCATGACCGAAATGCTCAGCCTGTACCTCAGCCAGCAACTCCTGGCGCCGCTTGCCGGCACGCCCTTTGGCGACGGGCTCAACTCCGCTCTACAGAAGATCAGGGCCGTGCTACCGACAAAGGCCTTGAACTACTTCTCTGACCTGGATGACGCCTTCCTGATCAAGACCCTCGCCAGCCACGACTACAGCGGCCAGACCAAGGAGATCGAGCTGCTCAACGAGGCCATCATCAATCACCAGGTGCTGCGGGTTGTTTACTGCTCTGCCAGCCAGGGCCGCGACCTGGAGACGGAGTTCCATCCATACGGGATCGTGGTCCTGTCATCGTCCTTGTACTGCATCGGATGGCTGAAGGAATACGGCGAGGTGCGGACGCTGAAGGTTTCGCGCTTCAAAGGAGTGCGAGCGACGTCCAAGACATTCGAGAAACCAACGTCGTTCTCGCTGGCCAAGCACACACACGGCGCCTTCGGCATCTTCGGCCCAGGCAAGCTGCAGAAGATCAAAGCCCGCTTCACTGGCTGGGCAGCTACCAACGTCCGCGAGCAGCGCTGGCACCCCAGCCAGAAGATCACGCAAGATCACGGTAAGGTCGTGGTAGCCCTGTTCGAACTGAGCAACACGGTGGAGTTTGTCCGATGGATGCTCGGTTTTGGAAAGAATGCGCTTGTGCTATCGCCTAAAGTATTGGCGCGCGAAGTTGCTGCTGAACTCAGAGACTCTTCATTGCAGTACGAGAATACCGTACACGAGTGACTTGGCAAGAACACTGCTCGTAAGGATGCTGTTCCTGATCACAAGCGGAAACTGATGATGAACACACCGCAGGTTATTTGCGCCGACGGTCTTCGTAAACAGTTCAGGAGTATTCCTGAGAATGCTCGCAAAGACCACCAGGCTTTCAGTGTGCGCATCTGGAGAGGATTGAGCTGGCTGGAGCGGAGCGAATCGACCGGCGATACTGAGAGCAGGTTCATCTATCTCTGGATCGCCTTCAACGCAATATATGGTCGTCTTCACGATGATGGCATCAACGCACCCGATCACGGCAGTTGGCAAGAGTTCCTGGCAAGTGTAGTTGATGCCGACAGGGAAGATCTTCTTGGCACAATCATGTGGTCGGAACAGCTTCGCATCTTAAGACTAGTGGACAACCAGTGGCTGTTTCGGCCATTTTGGCAAGCAGACCCCTCTGCAGAAAAGAAACTGGCTGCCTCCCGTCAGCATGTCATGAAGTGCCTGCGGAATCGATCTGCTGTCGGCGTCTTACAACAAGTTTTTGAACGTCTCTACGTTCTGCGACAGCAGGTCTTCCATGGTGCTGCAACCAGTGGCAGCAAGCTTAACCGCAAATACCTAGAGTCCAGCGCAATGCTCATGAGCAAGATCGTTCCCGCAATGATTGCGATCATGATTATTGCGGGGCCGCAGCGAAATTGGGGCGAAATATGCTTCCCGCCAGTGCAGTGATACCAGATCCTTGCGAATGCTACTGAACGCTGTGTCGGTCGTCTTCCACCGATGTGAATCAATCAAATCAACCGACTTCTTAAGGCCGATACCGCGACAGAGATAATCTCAATTGCAGCAGCAATATCAGCTTCTGAGGTGTAACGGCCCAAGCTGATGCGAACTGTACTCTGAGCATCCTCCCGGGATAGGCCCATTGCCAGTAGGACATGAGAAGGTGCAACGGTACCCGATGTGCAGGCAGAACCTGTGCTGATGCAAAGAGGATGCACGTTTGTCACCAGCATATCGGCAGGGACATCTTCAAAAGTGATGCTACTTGTACCGGGCAATCTTTCTGTTTGTGACGCGTTTACTACAGTGTCGTCTATCTTGCACAACTGCTTCTCAAGCTCCTGGCGAAGCGTTGAGATCCTGAGCGAATCCTCGTCTGTTCTGGCTCTTGACAGATCACATGCAACACCCATGCCCACGATCGCTGGAACATTTAGCGTACCAGAACGCAGCCCGCCCTCTTGTCCACCCCCAACCAAAATTGGGTCTAGGGCCTTCCCTAACCCACTTCTGACATAGAGAGCACCGACTCCTTTGGGACCGTAAGCCTTGTGTCCGCTGAATGAGGCAAAGTCCAGGCCGAGCTCGCTTACAGAAAAAGCCACCTTGCCCAGAACCTGCGCGGCATCACAATGTACGAGAGCGCCTTTTCCTCGTGCCATTGCCGACACTATATCGAGCGGTTGTATCACTCCAGTCTCGTTATTCGCTGCATGAACAGACACCAGCAAGACATCATCTCGAATCTGTTCGCGCAGCACATCAATCTTCAGTCGCCCAGCTTCGTCAACCGGAATCGTTTCGACGACGAGACCTCGCGCCTTCAGCTTCTCGGATACGCTCAGCACCGATTTGTGCTCGGTTGCGCTAACCAACACCCGATTCCGAGGGCATACTTGTCGTTCCGACAGCCCAAGCAAAACGGCATTATTGGCTTCTGTTGCCCCGCCGGTGAAAACAATTTCCGTTGCGTCACAGCCAACTGCATCGGCCACACGGCTCCTTGCTGTCTCCACATGCCGCGAGGCCTCTCTTCCCATCAAATGCGGACTCGCAGGATTCCCATAAGTGGTGCCAAAAAAAGGCAGCATTGCCTGCACTACTTCTGGAGCACACGGGGTCGTGGCATTGTGGTCAAGATAGATCATTTGTTCCTTGGCCTGGGCCGGCATTGCAGCTACGACAACAGCTGGCAATCAAGCGAGGACTCATATTGACGATACTCTGCGTCAAGCTGGTATAGTTGGTTCCAGATCAGTTGACGAAGCTGGATCGCAGGTTTGACACAGTTTTGCCAGAACTGCTGATCCGAGACAGTCATGTCTGGGAAAAGAATCTTCATCAGCCCGCTCGCCGCGGAAACAATTGCTTCTTCATTCCGGCGGTAAGGTTTGTCTCCCCCCAGTCGTATCCGACGCGCACAATACTGATCTGTGGCGAGATCGTCGCGCATCGCGACCAATACGTCTCCAAAGAAGTCAGATTTCAGGCCCACACCTTTCGCAAAAGACTGAGTACTGAGCTTAGGGAGACGCCAGCCTGGAATCATGCCTCGCAGCCGATCAAGAAATGCCGTTTCCTGCATGAAAGTAGGAAGTTCCTTAACGATTGGATCAACAGCAGGCCGCTGCTCTGAATCCAGTGTGATGTTGGCCAGCAACACGAGACCGCAATTACTGGACGTCTCATGCAAACCTGCTCGGGTTATCTTGCCGTTTGCCAGATACCCCTTGAGGCCGCCGATAATTTCTTCAGGCTTATCAAATTTCAGTGTTTGAACCTCGTCAAGGACGACCACCGCAAACCGTGCGAGCAGGCCCCATTGTCCGGTGCTATTATTGACGAATAGCACGGCAGGAGAAACGTTGCCACCGCTGATCAGTCGCACTTTGGGACTTACATTCTCAAAGACATAGCTCTTACCAGTGCCTTTCGGCGCTAACTCGACCAGTGTCATGTTCTTCTGGGTCAGAGCAATAAGCCGACAAAGAAGGAGCAACTGCTGTTCCTCCGTAAAGGCCGACGGGTTATACCCCATCGACGCGATCATCAGTGATCTCCACTCCTCCAGTGAAAACTCTGATCTGGCTTCCTTATACATCTTGAGGTTGACGGAAGCCTGCATCGGTCGGATACCGACTATTGCCACACCATCCGGGGTGTTAGTCAATTCGACGACCCCCCACATTCCCTCTCTGAGAAGACGTGGATGGAGCTTGACTAGATCGTCAGGAATGAGTGCGTCATCAATGCCCAGCAAGCCGAGCTTCCCTATCTGCTCCTGTCGTGTTCTCTTCAGTATGACTTCTACCTGGACAGGATTAAGGAGCTTCACCGTCTCGCCCCGAAGAAGCCGCGACTTGACAGCGTTCTGGTCCTCGGGCCCCGGAATGTTTCGTACGGCCCAGTCCTGGACCTTTGTTGCTTCATCATGTGTGATAGGGCCAATGCCGGGCACCACTGATTCAAGAACCCACTCGGCAACGTAAGCAGGGATGCCTCGCTTCTGCAGCTGGCTCATGGGAAGTCTGCGCTTATCGATTGCCAATGTGCCAAAGACGCGACGCACCTTCTCATCCATGGCTGCTTCCGCGATCACATTGCTTTGAATCGGCATGATGCTCTCAGTCATGTTAAGTCACCCAGAATGTCTGCATCTTGGACGTAAAAACCTTCGCTGTCCAACACCACTTCGGTCTCAATGCGGATCTCAGGGCCGGCAGGAGGTCGGATACCTATCCATGCTCTTGCGGATATAGCATTTGGTTTTGCTGGCCAGTCTGCTACAGAAATAACATATTCCCTTTTGGTTAAAGGTGCTATTTCGTGATCGAGTTCAAAATGTCGCGGCTGAGCCGTCCCGAACGCGATCTCCAGCCACGTCGCCTGAAGACTAATCTGAGAGGAATTGGTGACCGCAACAGTAAGTCTTCCCTCAGCTCCCTCCCTCGCTTTGCCTGTTATCTTGGCAACGGCATTGGGGCCTTCAACATCACGGAGTAACTCTATCCAGGGGACAATGACCTCTTCTGGAAAGAGCCCCCCATGCGCAAACTGCTCTGTGCCCGACTTGCCATCACTCATGAAGAACGACTTCTCTGACAAGACAATCGCGCAGTCGCCTTCATTTGAAATGCCGAACAGAGGACCATCGAGATATGCTATCTGTTGCTCCTCTTCTATGCTCACGCCTGAAGGCGGCAATGCCCTACTGGATCTACCCCAGGCCGCCCTTTGGTGGGCAGTCATGCCCAAAGGGATCGGACATGCACGTTCGCTGCTTTGAAAAAGCCGACCGTGATCCGTCGTAACAATGATCTTAAGCTTTAGATGGGATGGCACTTGCTTGGTAGCAGCGAGGATTCTCTCTGCACAGGTCCGAAGTACGCCTTCGACTCGCTGAAGGAGAACGTGACGATCAGCCTTGGCATGATACGTTTGGTCAGGCTCGGCAAGTGTCCAAACAAACACTCGGCCCGCAACGGCTTGCTCCAGTTCAGCGGTCGGATCTCTCCCCTCAGAAAGTATCTTCACATTGTTTGGAATACGGGCAGCAGAAGAGTCGCGAGGGGCGCACCCGCGAACGAGAGCTGGCTTACATACCTCTGTGACCGTAGGAATTGGGGAGAATACTAGATCATCAACAGATGCCGTGAGCCTTGTGTGTTGTTGGCGCAAATGGCGCAGAAGTGTGGCACCATCAGTGGCCTGAAGACCATCCAATATCACAAGCAGAACCACATTGTCCTCGCATTGCGCAGGAACTAGTGCGGCTTTGAAATATGCAATACAGTCATCCCCCCGGGCAATTGCGCGAGGGTAGAAGCCCAAGTACCACGATGCGAACTGCCGGCAGAGGGTATCGGCGCTGGACCTTCCCGCAACGTTCTCACCGCGAACAAGCCATTGGCGAAATGGCAAGTACTCCTTCTTAAACCATTTCTTGATAGCACCAGGATCCACCGGAGGCTCCGCTGGAACTGGAGGTGGTAAGATCTGCTGTAAGGCGAAGAAGGCATTGGGAAGAATATAGTCGCTAAGTTCAGTAAGTGCTTTCTCCGACAACTCCGAAGGATTTTGGTGGTAATACTGACAAGTGAGTTCAGCAGCCCTTTCAGTCATGCATAACGGCAAAGGACGTTGCCGAATTTCTCCGAAGTAGCGTCCCCTAGTATCAATGATCCTTGGCAGCCACTTCTGGGCTGCTGCATCTGCATGCCTTTGAGGAACCGGCAGTGGAAAGACAGGCAGCACCATTTCTATGTCTGAGTACCCCAACCACGCCGACAACAGTTCACGTGCCCGCTGCGCATCGTCAGCACTATACAACATCGCTTCTGGTCCGGCAACCTCGCTTCGCCACCGCATCGCCCAACCCCTCAATATAGGATGGTACTGAACTGGCGGAGCATTTTCGTCTAACCACAGAAGCCATTCAGCGGCATGGCTGATGTCAGGATACCTTCTCCACATTTGAGACGGAAACATTATTTCTGTAATGCGCTGTAGTGTAAGTGGACGAGCCTGCAGTCGTAGCTCCCCATGGTGTTCGGATAGGACCCTCGCCTGCTCACGCGATAAGTCTGGGCAGGCCAGTAACAACTCGTCCACCAATGACGTTAATCGTTGAACCCGCCAGCCGCGCGCCTGCCATATAGCCCCCGCCCATTCGCACAGATGCTCGCCACACACCAGAACGGGTGACTTTCCTTCAGACAGAGCCTGCAGAAAATCGAGCTCCGTCTCAATACGCCTACAGCCAGGTACAGGATTTGCCTCGCCATGAATATCCAGCAGAAGTTCTCGCATCTCTAATTCCTCTTGCCATCAGTTACTAGAGCATGGAGATCTTCAAGTAGACGAGTTCGCAATTCCACGTCAGTGAGCTTCTGGAATAGGTCAACGATCCGCTCAACGGTACCATTCTCAAAGGTCTTTGTTGCTTCCACGACTAATTCACTCAGTAATTGATGCTTATTTTCCAAGAGGAACTCAGGGGGATGGGCCAGTTCTTCAAGAAGTCGTTCGAGTTCCAGTCCCTTCTTCTGCTTGGCCTGCTCCTGCTTTGTCGACAGCCAGGCGTCCGCTTTCTTTTCAAGCTCTCCTGCCAACACATTCAGTTTCTGCCTGGCAGCATCCATTTGCTTCTTTTGCCCCTCACCAGCAATGTCAGAGTATTCCTGCTCAATCGAATTGATACGTGCAACAACTGCAGCTTGCTGCCCTCGCGTACTGAAAGAGCCGGACACGGCAGTTGTGAGATCTTGATAAAATCTCACCAGCCTTCCACACTGATCGAGCGCGGACGCCATTGTCTTACCTTCAGGCGATTCTTCGAACAACACGGCCTTAGAAACTATCGCAGTCTGGAGCTTCGTAACCTCCTGTTGGTTGGCAGCTTTCCTGATCCTCTCAGGCAGCTCCGCCACAAATGCAAGGAGCCCATCTATAGCCTTCTCCAAGGCCAGCTTCTTTGATGACTGAAGAGCTTTCGCGTCACCAGTAATACACTCGGCAGCCTTCACCGTCTCCAGACCGGTACGAAGCTGTATTAGAGATCCTGTCGTTTGAACGGCTTTCAGTGCAGCAACTGATTCGGCATCCTTTCGTCTAGCTTCCGCGTCCGCCTCGGCCTGGCATTGAGCCTTCTTTGCCTTTGCGATCAATGTCTCCAAGGCAACAATGTTGTCTTCGGAGAGAAACTCGGGCGGATTACCCAGGTCATGGACCAGTTGTTCCAACCCTTTTGTGTCGCTCAGCCGCCCCTGGGCCTTCTTTAACCATTCCTCCGCCTCTTTTGTTGCCTTCGCAAGATGCGATTTCAGTTTCTTCTCTGCGGCCTCAATCCTGGAGAGCTGGCGTGGCCCCATACTCTCGGCATATGTGTTAGCCATAGCTTTGAGGCTGTCGGCCACCTCTTCATATTCCTTCCGTGTTCGAAAAGCAGTAACACCTAGGCGGCTAACATCTGTGAAGAAAGCATGTATGCGGGAACATCTTTCAAGAGCCGAGTCAATTTGGGCAGACTCCGTAGACTCAGAAAAATAGAATTTGTGGGAAGCAATAGCTTGCTGCGTCTTTGCCAGATCACTCTCCGACACTATCGCATCAAGTGAAGCTGGTAGGCCTGCCAGATACTCGTTGAGTCGATTGATCGCTCCCTCAATAAGAGAAAGCTTTGTTGTCTGTACTTTTCTGGCCTCTTCCGAACAACACTGGGCCTCTCGAATCGAAGTGAGCTTATTACACAAGCTCTTTAAGGAGCCTTCGGCGGTCATTGCCTGCAAAGAAGCGATAATCTTTCCATCTTTCTGCTTCGCCTCAAGCTCAGCCTTGCCTGCTTCAAGAGCAGCAAGTGCCTCTTCAACTTGATGTCGCAGTCCCACATATTCTCGTAACGGCACCAAGGCAGCCTTCAACTTATCCGACTGCTTTACATAGAAGATAATGTCTTTCAGTTTCATGTTCTCATTGCAGAGTGATGTGACAACGCTTGACAGTTTATTGTCCAGTTGCTCACGGATCCTGGGAATTGCAGGCTGATCCGGTTTGACCCTCGTTGAAGGCGGAACATCCGCAAGTTTCTTCTGCAACCTGATGATCCCAGCCACGTCATTTTCCCGAATTGCTTGAGAGCCAATGTCACCAACGTCTGCGTCGTACTTGTCCGCCTCTCGGAGAGAATCATTGATGATTCGAAGTGCCTCCTCTGCTTTCGCTCGCGCAGCGGCATCCTCGTTCCGGTCGTCACCAAGAAACTCCGTTAATCGGGTTGCCGCATCCCTTGCCTCTGCCCGTGAATAGGGCTGGCCTGAAAGAGTCTTGCATCGATCTACTATCTCCGCGATTTGTTTCAGAGCGCCCTGACGATCTTTTCGGCCAATGTACAAGTTCCCGCCCAACAGAAGCTCCAGCAACCCTTGCGGAGATGCTCGTGGGGCATCGACATAGGCGACTATTAAATCGTCTACAGTGCTTTGGACTCCACCAATGCTTAATGACAGATCATGACGATGGTAACCATACCATGAGCAGAAAAGGAGCGAGATAACATTTTCATCATATCCATACGGTAACGATATAAGCTTCAGGATCGCTGCCTTGATTCCAATTTCAGCACCGTTTGCAACGATAGTCTGGTCAATTACCGACCACGCCCTCTTTATCCTCTCGTTCTGAGGCTCTCTGATTCTTTTGTCAGAGGATAAGAGACACCAAGAAGCTGCCGGGCCACTCAGGAGAAATTTCTCTACCAAGCTTCTAGCGACGGCATTTCCTTCATACTTGCCTGAATAGACTTCATTCTTGAGTAGTAGGCCACAGACATACATGGTGGCCCTCTTAAGATTTGGCACTCGCTTCTTGTACGCGGTGAAGAATGACGGCGGCGCACTAGAGTATGCCAAATGATATAGGGAAGACATCAAGGACGGCACATCACAAAGGGGGTTTGCGCTAACGGCGGCGGCATAAGGCTGCGGAACCACATAGCGCCTTCTTGACTGGAGCAGCCGAGTCTCCTGGCGGATTCTATCTATCGTCTGTTCCTTGACAGTTTGGACAATGTTTGAGCCAAAATGGGTAATCTGCGCTGCTGGCAGCGCCCGCAACACCACATGTTTGCGGAGCACATTTATCAGGTTCGGTGTTGGCATCAAAGGCTGCATCAGAGCCACTGGCTTGGGATGAGTCCCCAATGCTGAAAGCAATCCGGCGCCTTCCGAGGCAAACCAATTCATATCGGCGTCATTCTTAGCTATTAGCCAAATGATACATCCAGGACACGACGCCGCAAGTTCAGCAATATTGGAACTGGTAGCATGTTCTCTTGGCAAATAACGCTGGGGTGCCGCCCAATCATCCATGTGGCCCCAATTCACGGTCACGGTAGCGTCCGGCAAACCAAGTTCCGAAGCCTGCTGATTTATAGCTCCCCAGTCCCCCCAACTCATCTCGCTGCCGGCTAAAGCCCGATTAACATGTTCGGTCAGCAGGCGTGCGCCGCCTCCAAGTGGCCAGAAACAATACTTGTTCATTGCAGGCACATGCTCAATAACCGTCGACTCCGAAAGCGAGTTAAGGGCCGCTTTCACGCATGACTCTGAAAGACCGGTCATATGCATTAGTGCCTTGACAAAAGATGGCTCTTTTGAGGGCATTCTCGCGATGACGTGCAAGAGCATTGCCTTGAGAACCTGCCGCTCATCCGACGTCAAATCACCGCTCTTCTGTCGGAGAGCTTCTTGATACTGTTTCCATTCATCATCAGCTAGCTGCCTTTCAAACCAATCTACCAATGCAACCGCACGGACCCATGAAGGTGTACTGCCCGCAACCACCGGCGAATCTGCTAATGAGGTGACTTTGTTCAATACAAACCCCAGAACAGACCTAGGGTTAGAGCTTTCCAACAGTTCAATGTTGCATAGCAGAGAGGTAGTTATGGGATGAAGTGGAAAGGCCCCGAAGGTTACAATTTCTTGAAAGTGTTCGCTGCTCCAATGCAATTCACCTTCATATCTTGCCGCAAAAATCTGAAGCGAGTCGTCAGTCGCATCTTCTACAGCAGGCCAGGCATTTCCTGCATCAAATGCGGCTCTTAACTTGTCCGTCTCTTGATATAGATAAGAGTCCAGCACCGATTCCATCGTTGTGTACAGGTGAAACCGAAAGGGCCTAGGAAGTCGCTGCAGTTCTACCAACATCCCAGATCTGACGTGATCGTTCGGGCAATCCTGCAATACGCTGTGCATGGTTGCATCTGGGTCACTTTGCCCGAAAGCAACAAAGACAACTTTGCCCTTACGATTATAGACGCCATTCAGAAGATCTTGAAGGGGAGTATTGGGGGTAGTTCTCATGGTGTAGCTGCGGATAAACGCGCTAAACTCGTCAAACAGTATTAGCAGCCCACTAAACGGCTTGTCATCCTCAGAGCCGCAGAACCTATCAGCCGCCCATTCAACTGCTTGAGCCAAGCTCACTTGTCCGCCCCAATCAGGCATGACTCCACGAAGATGTGTGCATAGTTTTCTGGCAACATCGTATAGAGATGCGCTCTGCCCCACAAGGCTGGCAACGAACCCGGGGAGATCTCCTAGTCCATTCGTTTTCAGAAAGGCATCCGCCTTGTGCCGCTCCTCTTGCGAAAGACTTTGAAAGAACTGAATTGCTCCGGTGGTCCAGAAAGGAAAACCTTCATCACTCGTCTCGGGCTCATTATTGAGTGCCTTCCGGAGGGCATTTAGGAACAGTTGCGAAAGGTCGTTCGGAAGGGTGCCATCAAGACAGATGACTAATTGGCGCTTTCGGCCGCACTTAAAGTCCAAGTAGGACTGAGCCTCTGGTTGCTCCTGATACGCATTCCTGATGCTCTTCGTAAGAGCAGTTATCTCTGCCGACTCGGCCTTCTTCCCAAAGAAGTTAGCCAAGGCTAAAGCCAGATGGCTTTTGCCATGACCATATGTAGCAATGACAACGTATCTGTTTTCTGGGGGAGGCAATATGAATGCTTGCTTGATCAAATAAAGCAAGTCTGTTGGGGATTTCCGTTCCCCTGCAGGAGGCCTGGTAAACATATACTTCTGGACAAGCAGAAGATTGTTTCTTCTGCTATCTGAGTCTGCCTCGGAGTACCATCGCAGTTGTACGTCTGGGTGAAACTCCCCGTTCGCGTTTGCCCGTATTGTGTCCTTGATCTGCATAAAAAGCCCCTTCATCAATTAGTCCACGCTGCAACTCGCCCGCCTCTTTCCCATTCGGCGCGAATAGATGATTCCTGAAGGACAAGAACTCCATCCATGTGATTTGGTATCGTGAACACTAACCCTTTTGGTCTATAGGGATAATCCTGTAATAGTCGCCTCCACATCTCGCGACGTTCGATCGAGGCCAGCTTCATTGCTGGGACATCAATACCGGAGATAAGAACACAATCCATTCCCGCATTGCTGAACGCAAGACTATCGAGTACCTCGAAGAGCCCGCTAAGACTGAGATTCAAGAAGTTTCCGTGGGGCGGAATCCGCTGGATCAGCAGCGGAACGATGTCAGCGTACTGTATGTCTAGTTGGGCGGCAATTAGTTCCTCTTGACCGAACATGTCAGCCGGAAGCAATATGACGCCGGTTTTGCTTCTGAACGACGCGGCACGGAGCAGTCTCACTAACTCCCTAGCATCAATCATATATCTTGTCCACAAACTGCGAAAAGTTTGACCAGTTACGGTTGAGCTGAAATGGCGGTGTCCTACGCTGCACAGTTGCAAAGCCAGCTGCCTGCAATTCGCCTAAGGCTTTATTAATCGCACCAGATCCCATAAATAGAATTGAACCAGGGCCTCCAGCTTCCGACACGCGATTCAGGTTGACTCCCGGTACTTCACCCCAATTGGCGATCCAATAGTCCGCCAATATGAACGCAAACGTCCATAGTGAAGGACAACTGGGCTCCTTCACCAAATATCGACCAGCTTCGAGCGGTTCTAGCATGCCAAGCGGGCCCAATGCATCAGACTTTGCATATGTTCCAAGCAGCACTGTAGCGGTTTGAAGAGCAGTCTGTTGGGAGATTGTGCCCTCAGTAGCACGGACTTCTTCAGCTATATGCTCACTGATCTGACGGCGATCAATCTCATCGCCTGGTCGAAAAAACTTCGCTATCGTGCTGAACCAAAACGCGGGGCCGATGCCGTGGGGACAACACAGATAGTAGTGCATAACCCAGCAACTCGCAGTGCTCTGCAAACCGGGATCCTTGTCACACAGAATTCTTCCAAAAGGTTTCAAGCGTTCCTGTTCGTCCACAACTCCCGTTGCGACAGCGTATCGGCGCATGGAAGATATGTAGACTGGGCCTAGTGTGGTTTCGGCCGTGATCAAGTTGAAATTAAGGACTCTCCCCGGCACACTCTCATCCTGATGCTCTCGTACGAGTCGAATGATGTCGGCAACAGCCGGCCGAGAAAGTGTGAATGTTCTATGAAAGCTTGGTCCTAGCTTGTCCATTTCAATTCCGTGCTTACAAATGACACACCAGACAACCTCCTGAACCGGAATCGGTCTCATCACCAAACACGTCAGACAAGGACGAATTGGGTGACACCGAACGTTCACGTTCAAGGCGTCGTTGGTATTGCTCCTTTATGCGTTCTATACGGTCTGGTTTGGCCAGATCGGCCAGACTTTCATTTTGTATCCACGTGTATCTCTCGCCGGTAACCGGATCGGTCTTCTCGTAGCCCAGAGACGCTTGGTAAAGCTCAGGGTGGGTTTCCAGAAGTCCGACCCATTCCCGCCTCTGTTGGAAGAAACAGAAATAGCACCCGGAGCGAGATCTCCATTGGTAATAGCTTGGTATGCCCAACCCACTTTCCTGCAGAATACGAAGCACGTCTTGTTTACGGATGTTATCTTCCACGAAAGGAAATCGAGCTTTGATATTCGGTTTGGTCGATATGTAACCTCTTCGATGTGGTTCGTCGGCACGAATACCAACGTAGCTTGTGACAATGTCATCGCCTACATATTTCTCAAAGGGCTTGATCTTGAGATAGTCCGTGCACCACCGGGCTTGCGGAGAAGGAAGATAACCTCGCCTGATTGTCAGTAGCGCATCGAAACCTAAACCTTCCTCATGCTTGAGCCGCCGGATAGGCTGGCCCAGGAATGCCTCCAGTTTGCCCAAGTACTCGTATGTTTCGGGCAATTCCTTCTCGGTATCACAGAAGACGTATTCCATAGCCGGAACACGGTTCTTCATGTATATAGCCAAGGCAGAGCTATCCTTGCCGCCTGATAGCGACAAAATGTGTCTTTCACCTTTAGAACTACTCACCAGCGTCCTCGTTTCTTTTCGTTCAGAAGAACAGCCAGAGCTGCTTTCACAGCATCACCAGACACATCGCTATTTGATTCCAGGACAGATCGAAGGCGGTGGACAAGTTCCTGCGCCTGCTTGCGATGAGCAGGCGCAAGTGCATCCATTGGGTGCGCAGCCGTTGGACGCACAGCGGAAACGGTCTCCAATAGCAGATCTCCCAACACTCTCGCACTAGATGGAAAACGCTCCGCGTCACTGTCTGTCCACATTTGGGGTGGACGGTTTGCCACGAAAGCCAGAACCGACTCGACTCCGGTCTGATCTGCTGTTGCTTGTACAATTCGACGGACAAAGGGAAGTAGCACAGGATTAGTCAGCCCTGCTTCCATCGATCCTGCCAATTCACGCAATCGCGGCCAAGACGACATCCCCGCTGGTAGACCACAGGTTTCCAAAAGAGTATCTCTGGCCTTGTCGATCATGACATGCGTGCACCGCGACCATTCCTGCAATGAGCAATTCAACGCGTCAAAAAATGCTTCGGTCTGGCCCTGACGCGGTTTCTCAACACCAAAAGCTGCCAGATCGAGTGATTCTGGCACTTCGACGAAAAGGAACTTCTCGGGAGACTTCGCGTTGGCGAAGGCGGTCCGTAACGAAAGGGTTGCTGGCGAAAGCGACATTGTGCTGGTGGCGAACTCCGGAAAGCTCTTCACCATTCGGAACAAACCTCTTACCACAGCGACAGTCGCTGGCGGCGTTCCCAAGGCGTTTGCGATCCGTTCAACTACGGCAGATCGGGCACCGGTGATCCGGCATCCTCCTATCGCATATAGCTCTGGCCGTTTCATCAGGACTTCAAAATCGTTGATGCTGGGCTCAGGAACAAATGTCCCCTCTCTATACAACGTAACTTCGTTCTCGTGGACAGCCATGAACGCGCTGAGCAACACAGGGTGAAGTCCATCGGGAAGCCCAAAAGGAGGCAATGCGATAGCCTGAAAGACTTCGCGGACAGATGTGGGGCAGGGTTGGGCACCAAAGACAATCTCACTCAGACGCTCCCACGTTGGCTTTAGATTGCCAGGGTCTTTCGCTGACGGCGAACAGAATCTCCAAGCCCCATCGGCACCACGCCTATGCAGCCCGGTCGCCTTCAACACCGACTCATACATACTGCGTTC
Source organism: Phycisphaerae bacterium (assembly GCA_039683615.1). GTDB lineage: Bacteria > Planctomycetota > Phycisphaerae > SM23-33 > SM23-33 > JAJFUU01. The sequence continues at coordinate 88,835 of JBDKRA010000007.1, read as the reverse complement.
AGGAGGGTAGCCTTGGAGCCCCAGCAATTCCAAGCCCGCGCTGCTGAACATGAGGTCAATAAGGTTCCGACGTGCCGCGGCAGCAGCAGAGGACAGAACACGGCGGGCAATGAGTTCGTTACGGATCCTTGGACTCTTGGGATATAGTTGCTCGCACACATCCGACAAAAGTTGTGTCACATCTGTCGTTCGGCGAACGGCGTGCTTCTTGCCCCGGTAATACCACAAACAAAGGCAGCCTTCTGGCTCATCCCGGGGGTCCAACAAGCGACCGAGGCCCTTCATAAGCAACTGACGCGTGTCGGTGATACGCATGGCTAGTTCGCGACGTGCAACTCGATCATCGCGAAGCTCTGGCGTGTTATCCCATGCCCACTGTAAAGCGGCCAATTCGCCAAGCGTTGAGCGGATCTCGCCAATCTTCTGTGGCAAGGCAAACAGTACATCCATCTTGGCGCCATCCCCCTTGGCCGCATACTCCTGAAACTCGTCAAAATGTTTACCTGACGGCGACATACAGACGAGAATCAGTCCGCTGGAATCGGTACTTCGAGCAGCTTGCTGCTGAAGGTTGCCCGGCTCATCTATATACCTGACTTCGAAGTAGCGGAGGATACCAGTCTCAAAGCTATGCCGCCTGGCAACGATGGGACGGGCGGGAAGATATCGCTGAATCGCATCCGCTAGTTGGAGGGTAGCGCGGGTCTTGCGATGGCCCTCGCCAATCCTTTCCTCCACGTCTACGTCACTGCCTTCCCAAATGCGGTATGTCTCATTGAACTTTCGAAAGGTGATAACTGATTTTTGAGAGAGTGCGTGCAGCCTGTTCTCGACCTCGGGCGATCCATTCTCTGCAATACTGGCGACAATCGCGGCCTTTGTTGCACCCAAGTGTGAGAAAGTGCCCAAGGCGCCCAAGACCCCTATTGCTTTGACCAGGCTGGTATCGAGATCCGTCAGGCCATCAACGCGCTCCAAGACGTCTTCCGCTTCCAGCCACCTCTTGGCATGTGGCTGCCTGAACAGCCCTGCACCGAAATTGGCAGTGAAATAGTCAAAGAGATTCGGGAGGCGCAAGAAAGATGGCTCTTTCTGACCGCGGCCGTGGGCACGAAGGAAATCTTGGAAGCCTTTGGGCTCGTGGCTGCCGAGATATGAAAAAAGGCTTCGTTCATTCTGTGCGAAGCGGTGAAAGAGATGCGGCAGCGCAACCAGAGTAGACGGATGGAATGGATAGGCTCGTATACAAATGTCCAGAAACTCGCTGCGTCTCATGCTGGGCGGGCATATGCCGGCAGCGACCGCGTGCTCCGCCTGCCTAGTGGCCGCACTGCGAATGTGCGGAGGAATATCGCCACTTTTCCATTTAATGGCAGCGGCAATCATTCTGAGAACTTGCTCGGGAGGTTCAAGAAAAGCCACGTCTTGGAATCGGCCCTGAATCTTTGACCATTCCGTCCGCGAGACAGAGTCCAGATACCTGCCGTATTCCTCAAAGGACTGATGCAAGATACCAAGCACTAACAGAGGGGTATCACCGCTTCGGCTTGCATATTCAGCGAGTTCCTGGAGCACAAAAACATCGCCCTTTTGGGGAGCATGTGCTGCAAACTCGAAGAGCTTGCCCAGCTCGTCAATCACGAGCAACACGCCTTTGTGACCCCGCCGAGAAACCAGTGCCGATAAATCAGCAATGCAGGCTACGACTTGGCGACTATCAACCGAAAGCCCCTTCTGAGCCGCTTTGATCAGAGCACTTGCTTTCGTGGTAATCTGATCCGTCCCGCGCTTGCCCAATCGCGAACATGCAGCCAGCACAGCTTCTAGTAAGCACACACATGCAGGGGCTCGCCGCGCCGTGAGCAGTACAGGGAATAACAGCTTATCTCCATTACGGCAGGCTCGGAAGCTTGACAATCGCCTTGCACGCAGAGGATCGACCTCCTCCAATTTGTGCAACGCACTTCTGGCCGAATGCGAATAGTCGCAGAAGAGACGGCTGGCAAAGACGCCAAAAGCGGACTTACCTGCGCCGTAGGGCCCAGTGATTGTCCACGAACGGTGCGGCGATCGTTTCTCCAATCCCTCAGTCAGTTGCTGCAATACCTGACGGGCCGTTGGTGTGACTATGTAGCCATTGGAATTATCGTTTGCGGAGTCCTTCTCCAGATTCACAGACCGGAGAAATCGTCCAACGATCTCGATGTGATCAACCAGGTTGTTTCTGTCGGCTGTCACTCTCGCCCTCTCAAGCCGTAATGATGCTGCAGCAAAGAAAAGACATTCAGAGGCTTTCGTCTGTAGATCTGCTTCAGGCCGGCTGTCTCATCCACAAGCAAATCATGAGTCATCTCCTCGATCTCTTCCACATATTCCAGCAGCGTGTTCTCATCGAGCTTGAATATCTGGCCCGGGCTGTCGTTCCCATACAGGCACTCTTGAATACTCAGCGTGTTGGCATCTCTCTGCACGCGCACAAAATACTCTTCGATGGCAAAGGCAACGACCGCCGCAGGAAGCGATGGCTTCGGCCCAATTGAGAACCGATATAGCTCGCCGTCCGGACATAGTTGGATGAGGTTGAGGGCCAGGAAGGGGCAGTCAAAAGAATCCTCGGCAAGATTCTTCTTCGAATGGCCGTTCATTGCGACATAGGTTCTGATGAAGCAATCGACGTCGCGACCTATCGAACTCTCGTTGACCTTGAGGGACTGTCTTGTCGCAAAAGAGAGGACATAATCGACCAGTTCTCGCCTGGAGAAATCTGGTCTGAAGAACTCACCAAACACCAACTGCCAAGTCGTGCCAATTCGCGGGTTTGTGGCAAGAAGCCAGTGTATCAACCAGAGAGAAGCATCGTCTTCCAGGAAAGGGTCCCACTTCAGCAAGAGTTGTTTGCCCATTTCGGAAACGCGGTTTCCTGGATTCTTGGCACTGGCCGCCTCGTCAATCAACTGCGTCACAGTGCACCAATGCTTTATGCTCTCGACCATGTTCTTGCCGACGCCGAGACGAACAATAGCATCCTCCAGTGCAAAAATCGTCGGACACTCCTCCACCGCTCTGACTCCTTTTTCAAGCCAGCCGTAGCGGAAAGGAAAGGTCTGGTGTCCAGAGAATTTATACCTACGGGATGGATTCGCGCAATCTGCCAATTGCTTTATCCTTCACCAAGCTATGAATAACCCAGCCAATCGCCCACCAGTCGCGATTGTCTTCTGGCCATACCAATAAACCCAACTGCGCCAATGGGTTGCGGGCACAACTAAAGCTATTGCATGATGAACATGCCGCCCCATCGTCTGCAGGCATCAATTTGAACCATCCCCGGTCACAAATCAAGGAACTTCCAAAATGGCGCCTGAAGTCGTCGGGTACATATCGCCATTGTCGCGGGCCACCGTGACAGATATGGTCATAGCTGGACGGATTTCTGTCGGATTTCTTGTGGCCATGAAGCGGGCAGTACTGCGGCTTACGCCATCGGCTTTCGATGGACTACCCCAGATGTGCGCCGCCCCAGACCGTCAAGACCAGATGAACATCTCCCTCTCCGCCCCGCTGGAAGGTGTAGTCCCACTGAAGCGCGCCGGTGGCAGTGTTAATTTGGAATCTGAACATCGAATTGAGGAACTCGCCGCCTCCGTTGTACTCGAAGACCGACCTCCATTCGTCGTCGCTGACATTGTTGCCGCAAAAGAACGGGCAAGCCAGGTCATAAAACGGAACGCTGGAACTCGACGGCCAGCCGTAGCCGCTGCTACCCATCGGCCCCATTGGCTCCCCGACAAGAAACGCGACCTCGGGCGTGGTCGGGTTGTAGCCGTCGATATAGCTGAAGACCCACATATGGACAAGGTTGTCCTGCATTCGCCAGTCGCGCGAGTCGATAACCTTCGTGCCGCTGCCGGAGGCCGTGAGATCAAGCCGCGAGGATACGACTACGCCGCTGGCGCTGCTGGCGTCGGTCGCCTCAGCAGTCGTGCCGGCAATGCGCACTACGCTCCAGGCCGTACCGGACGTGGCGGCGGCGTAGAGGATCTGTGCCGCCCCCGACTCAGCCGTGGTCAAATACCCCGTCTGGCCGGCGGTGATGTCGGCATACTTGTGATCGGCGCTGACGACGTTCAACTGCACGGCGCAGAGGCCGGAGATATATGCCCTGGCCAGATCACCACTGGCCACAGGCTCAGCCAAAACTGTGAACTTACCTTCATGGCCGGATGCTGGCGTCGAACCCTTGAGCACGACACGGTTTTGGAAGCCCTCCAGATCATCGATGGGCGTGAACACCACGCCGTCGATGCCCAGCACGTCGTAGCGGCTGCGATCCCCGCCGCTGTCGTTGCGGATAAGGACGAGCCCGCTGTCGCTGCCCGAGGCCACGCCAGCGCCCTGATCGTGGCGGCGCGAAAGATAATCCTGGGCAGCATCGACGAACGTGTTGAACGTCCCGGCGGAGATCGCCAGCGGATCGCCAGGCTTAACCTTTTGCAACGTGCCGCTCATGTGCCGATCCCCAGCAGCGCAAGATTGCCTTCGTCATAAACCTTCTCGACGTAGACCGCCTGCGGCTTCTTGACGATGGTCTTGGCGTTGGCATCCTCTGCATCAACGTACCGCACCCACAGATACTCCCAGCCCTTCTTGTCGATGTTCGTGATGTCGCCGATGGTCAGGCCGGTCTTGTTGGGGCTGGCGGCGAACTTATAGGTGATCTCCCAGTCCTCGGCGCCACGCTTGGAACCTGATGCTCCCAGGAACAGACACTCCCCGGCAGCGAGGCCTTTGAAGAGGGCGCTATTGGTCTTGCCGGTCAGCGTGAACAGCGTGACCTTGTAAGCCGCCGTGACGGCCGAGTCTGCCAGGTAGTGCGTCTCGGAGAAGTTGTAGACGGGCACCGTGATATCCACACCGTCAACGTTCTCGTGACTGACACCGACGGCGCCCTTGAAGTCGGGGGCCACTTTGCCGGCTGGAGCGTACTTGTGAATCGTCGAGATGGACTGTGTGATGTGCTGCGTGCCGCCGCCGGTGTCGAAACTGAAGGCCGATTCCCCTACCTCTGCCGGCTGGCGAACGCCGTACCGCACGGTGACGGTCCACCTGCCATTGAATGTCGCCGTGTCCGCCCACTCGGGGTCCAGGCTGATCGACTGGCGCGTCAGGCCCTGGTAGGTATCGGCGGTATTGCCCTCGACGTGGGCTTTGGCCACGGTATCGTTGTCGGTGCCGGCCAGGATATATACCAGTTCCACCGAGGCGTTATCGCCGGTGGTCCACTTGCGGCTCTCGGGTTTTTCAGCGAAGGTAATCATCCAAAGGCCGCCCGGTTGTTCTTCACGTCGGCGCGCAGGTTCTTGAGTTCCTTGAGCTGCCCTTCATTGATCTGGGCCAGGCGGTCATCGGCTTTGCCGACCTGCAGGCCCAGCATGGAGGCAGCGTTGAAGGTGCCGGCGACGTCGATGGTGCGCTTGGCGCCGTCCAGGGCGCCGCCCGCGCCGGCGAGCTTATCTTTGATCTTGGCCAGCAGGTCATCAGGACTCTCCAAAGAACCGGGGCCGCCGGCCTCTTTGGCCTGGCGTTTCTCTTTGGCTTGGCCGATAGCCTCCTGCCATTCCTGGCGGGCCTTGTCCACGTCGGCGCTCAGGGCATCCTGTTCCTGCTTGTGCTGCCGGTCGAACTCCTGCCGGGCCGACGCATTGCGGTTGCCGATGTCGGCAAGGGCGGCGTTCTTCTCCTGCTCGATCTGGTTGCCCTTGGCGGCGGCCTCCGCGGCTGCGGCGGTCAACTCCGCCTGGTAATCCGCGTTATTCTTCGCCAGCGAGTCTCCCCGCTGTTCATTGACTGATCGAACGGCAAGGTCATAGCCCGCCTTGGAGATCTTGCCGGAACGGTAGTTCTCCTCAGCTTCCTTGAGCTTGCCGTCCAGGGCGACGTTGATGGCGATCTCGTTGGCCTTGTTCTGGATGGTGGCCATGACAGAACGCCACGCCATTTTCAGGCCCGCCCAGGCACTCTTAAGCTTGGCTGCCACGATCTCATACGCCGCCCAGATCCCATAGAAGCCATCCGTGGCATACTCGATCAGCTTGAACTTGAAGTCGTACCACAGGCCCAGCAACCATCCGGTGCCCTTTGCCCACTCCATCTTGAGCGTCAGCCACAGGACCTTCGCAGCGAGGCTGATGTCGCCGGCGGCAAGGGCGTCGGCGATGCCCTGATAGGCGGCCATCGCATCCTCTTTAAGACCTGCAAACCGCTCGCCCAGCCAGCCCAGCGCCTTGGCGCCTGCGCCAGAGGTATATAGTAGATACGCGCCCAGGCCAGTCACGGCCGCAACAACCATTCCCACGGGTGTCAGCAGCATCCCCAGCACAGTGCCCACCACGCTGATGACGCTGCCCAAGATGCCGAAGACCCTGCCCAGGCCCGATATTACCGGCCCCATCGCCGCCAGGCCCGCCCCGGCAATCGCCACGACAGAGGCGACCTGGAAGATCACTGCCACCAGCCCCTTGTTCTGGCGAATCCAGTCGCGGATCAACGTGGCAAGGTAGGCAATCTTTTCCGCTTTGGCCTGAAGGATGGGCAGGACAGCGGAGCCGATGGCGCCCCAGGCCGAACTGATCGTGCGGCCCATGAGCGTCATCGCCTGCGAGAACTCTTTGGCCTGTTTAGCGCTTCCTGTGCTCTTGATGAGTCCAAAGCCCTTCGCCTGGCCGTAAAGCTTCTCGAAATCATCGATCAGCGGCAAGATCTCCGTGCCGCTCCTGCCAAAGACCTTCATGGCCGCGGCTGCCTTCATCGTGGGGTCCTGAATCTGCCGGATTCGCCCCGCGATCAGAGCGAATTGTTCCAGCACGGACGTGCCGACCAGGTCTTTGGCCGAAAGGCCCAGGTGATCCAGGCTGCCGGTGGTCCCTTCGGCGGCGTCGGCAACGCCGACCACGCTTTTCTGCATGCGCCGGATGCCTACTTCGATGTTCTCCAAGCTCGTGCCCGTCTGCTCGGCTGCATAGTCCAGCAGCGACAGGGCCTCGACCGCCAGGCCCGTGCGCTGGCTCATGTCCCAGAGCCGGGCGCCCGAGTCGGCGAAGCTCTTGGCCGCCGCCGCCATCGGGGCGACGACGGCGCTGCCCAGGGCGGACATGCCAAGCCCGATGTTGCGCACGCCCGTGCCGAAGGCCTTGAGTTTGGCCTGCGCGGCTTTCAGGCCGCGCGCAAGGGCATTGTCGTCGGCGAAGAGTTCGACGAAGGCTTTGCCAGCCCGGATGCCCTTTGCATCAGCCATCACGTTCCTCTTGCTTGTACATGCGGCAGTTGCTACTGTGAATCCTGTCCGGAGGTCCCCCCCCGCCTACCGGACAACGGACCGGTCTGTCTCTGATAGGCCGGTCTTTTTTCAGAATGGGTAATGCCGGATGACCACAGTATGCAGGCACACTGGAAAGCATGGTGCAGTTCCAAAACAGTAGAGAAGACTTCGGCCTTGATGAACAAGCTTTCGCAACACGCCAACAGTCCATTCCAGAACCTCGACATCCAGCCGTACCATAAGGGTGGTTTCGTGGTTATGTTCAGCACTTCGCACCCATACAGCCGTTGGGCTGATTTCGTTTTCTCAGTCATCTCGCTTGGCCAGCGACTTGGCCGCTCTTGGATGATCACTGGCGACATCGAATATGATCCGGAAGGGATGACCACAGAAACGGTGGTCTCTGGAGTCTCCGCGATCTACTGGCTTTGCCACCGGGATCATTCGGCGGAAGACTGAACGGCCTTCTGCACTTCATTGCTAACACCGGCACGGATGAAGCAAGCCTGCGCAGCGGCCCACAGCGCCGCCAGCAGCGCCACGGTGTTGATCTGACCGTCGCTCCAGGCGGCAACGGCGCCCAGCAGACCGATGGCGGCCGTGATGTAAGCCTTCTTGCCCTTCAAAAACTCGCGAATCGTGGTGATGTTCATGTCGGATTCCTTTCCGTCGTTAAAGACCCACCAGAGCGGCAAGCACCGCCGCCATGGGCGTTGCCAGCCGCAAGAGAACTTCCTTCTTCAGATCCTCGCGGACCTGGTTGTAATTGCTCACCGCTTCCCAGCGCGCCGTGTTGGTCTTGACGCGGGCGACGAACTCGTCATCGCTGAGCTTGGCGTCCAGTTCGGCCATCGCCTCCAGGTCGCCGGCCATGAGCCGCCGCAGGTAGCCCCAGGCGTCCTCGACCGCCAGGTCGAACAGCCGCGGGCCGTACTGGGCCAGCAGCGAGCCCGCCGCCTGACGCTGCGCCTCGGGCACACGCGCCAGCAGATCGGAGATACGTTGTGTCAGGTCGATTGTCACTGGTCTACCCCCTGGCTCTGCACTTCCGCGGGCAGCTTGGGACCCCAGTTGGAGTCTTTGCGCGCCGAGCGGGCGAAGTACCGCCACTGGCGGAAGTTCTCCTCTATGTAGGCCTTGCTCCAGGAGGGCATGCCCGGATCGGCAGAGGCCTTCTGCGTAGCCAGATAGGCGTCCATCGCCGAGGTTTCGCAGGCGGTGGCAGACTCGCCCTGCAGATACACATTGCCGCAGCCGGCAGTGATGCAGGCCGCCAAGATCAGAATCAGGATTCCATTCCTCATGACTCACGCTCCTTCGTTTTGACAAAAGCCTGCTTCAGCAGGCCCATGTTGCCGCTGTCCACTTCAATCGCCTGTGACCTCGCCTGCGTGTGCGGGTCGAAGTCGCACGGTCGCCACGCCCGGCCCTTGCTCGGGTCGCGGTTCACGTTGGCAATCAGTGCCAGCACCGCCGACGTATGCGCCCAGGACTCGCGGCTGCGAGCCTGCGCCATCCACACCAATTCCCGCAGCGTCAGGGGGCCGGGCTGGACGCCGGCGAGGCCGGCAAGTTCCCAGACAAGCCGCCAGCAATCGCTTCCTGTAATTGCCGGTCCAGGTCCGGGCTGTCCAGGCGACGACTGGCCGCCGTCAGCACCGTCTCTTCCAGCGTCCGCAGCTTGGCCAGGGCCTTCTGCAGAAGCTGGCGCCGGCCCTTGGGGAAAAAATCGCAGAGTTCCTCCAGCAGCGCCGTAGCGGCCGTGTCGATCACGTCGCCGGCCATGGAGCGGCCGAAGTCTTCATCGCTGATGGACTGGGCGTCCGCCTGGGGTTTGCACAGGGCGTACAGCACGTCGCACAGGAGCACAGGATCGCCAGCCAGACGTTCCAGGAGCTTGCCCTCGATGGCATCGAGCAGATTGATCGCGAGCAAGGTCTTCACGCGCTTGACGGCGTCCACGTTAATGGTCACCGTCCAGGCGCGGCCGCTGTTGTCAGTGAAGGTTTTCATCAGCCACCGCCTTCCTCAGGCGCTTCGACCTCGACCCACTCGTCGAACACAGAGAGCTTGGCCGTCACCGAAACGGTGATTGCCTCTTCCAGCGGTTCGTTGCGCGAGAAAGCCGTAATGGCGAAGGAGCCCTTCGGCCCCTGCGCGCCAACCGTCGTGCTGGCCTGGTCAAGCACCGCCAGTTCAAGACAGGTGCCGCCCAGGAACGCGTCCTTGATCGCCTCGAAGCCAGTATCGCCGGGCTCCCAGACCATCTCGAACTCGCACGTGCACTCGCGCAGCGCGGGCGCCGTGGCCTTCCAGCCGCCGTTGGCGCGGGTGGTGATGTTGGCTTCGGCGGCTTCGAGATTGAGTTTCACGTCCTTGACGTTGTCCATCTCCGTCAAGGCCGACAGCTCGCCGGCGGCGGTGCCTTGGTAAATCTTGGCGTCTTTGCCCAGGATGAATGTTGCCATCTTCTTACCTCCGTCAGCACTGTGTCATTTCAGGGTGCATGACTGTGTCATTACTGTGTCATTTCACGCTGTCAGCCCACATGGCGGGCAGCTTGGGTTTTTCCTTCTCGAAGGCCGGGCCCATGAACGGATGGGGCCTGTACGTCGCTGTAACTATGCGGTTTCGACTCTTGCGCCGGGCCTGGCCGCCATACTCCAGCAGCGGCGGCACTTCTGCCCCGTGCAGCGGCGTCGGGCCGATCACCACGCTGCGTCGCGAGGGGTCATAGCCGAAATAGATGAGCTTTCGCAGCAGACCTACGTGGCTCGATGGCGGGTTGCCGGGCGCCGCTACAGCCTTGCGCTTGCGGATGCTGGAGCGGGCGGTCGTTCGCACAAACGCGCCAAACTTCGACAGGACCTTCCGCGTGGCGCGATCCACGGCGCCGGCGACGGCCTTGCGGTCGAAGAACATCTTCTCGGTAACCATGCCGATCATGACGTCATCACCCGCAGCGTCAGAGTCAGGACGCTGGTAAACTGCCGCAATTCGCCCAGGTGCTCCTGCGAGTAGATGGGCAGGTTCTCGGTCTTCATCCACTGGGCGTCGCCAAACTTGCCCGTCGTCCGCACGAAGACGGCAATCTGTTCGACAAGGCCCATCAGGGCGCCGATCTCGACGTTTTCGGCAGCGATGTCGCCCGAAAGCTTCTTCTGCACCCCCACGTCGATCTGAATATCGCTCTGGGCCAGGTTGCGCCCGGCCGCCGACATCTCCGCCCCCTTGGGCACGACCGTCACGTGCAGGGACTTCATGTCCTTGAGATCGAAGACCGGTCGGTAGGACCGATGGGCAGTCAGCGGCACGCTGAATGCGTGGCCGCTCAGCGTCGCCGCAACCGCGTCCGCAATGTCGATAATCGTTGCCATCAGGGGCACCTGGCCATCGTGCCCGACATACCGCGGGCGTAGCGGCCGAACACATTCACAGCCACATCGGCAATCTCCATCTGCAGGCAGTCAGCCTGGGGGGACAGGATGTTGACGTTGATCGCCTTGCCGGCGGTTCCGGTGGCCCCGGCAATCAAGACCGGGCCCTCGGCGTTGAGCGTAAAGCCTTCGTTCATGGCGCTGTATGTCAGGGCGACGCCGTGTTTGGCGTTGATCGTAAAGTCAGCGTTGACGACTAGCCCCAGAACCGTGGCCTCATCAAAGAAGTTGACTGTCGCATCGCCATCGACCTGGAATCCAGACCATGTGCCGGCCGTGCCGTAGAAGTTGAGAATACATCCGTCTCCAAGCACTTGAGGAAAGCAGATACCACCAAGGGAGTGACAGGTAATCGTGCCATGGTGAGCCGAGGCATCGGCAAGACTGGTCGTGCCGGCGCCAGCGAGGCACGGCGCCTGCTCGGTGACATTCAGCAAAGCGCCGCCGTGGACGGTGACGAAGAGAGCGGCAGTATTGAGCGAGGAGTCAAGAAGGATGGTCCCTGTGCAGCCGTCGAGAAGATGAATGACCGTGCCGTCATAGGTTCCCAGGTTAATATCCTGGCGGGCGCCGAGGGAGTTGGTCAGTACGAACGACTCCGAGACCGAAATCGGCCCACAGGGAGAGCCGTTGTTCATCAACGCGACGTTGCCGTCATAGTCCCGCAGGTTAATCGTCAAACTCTTGAGCGACAGCGCGGCCGCCGGGGCCAGAACAGGCCAGGAGGCGACGAGATTATTGGCGTCGATAATCACGTCAGAGCCGTCTACCGGCACTTGGTTGCCAAGCCAGTTGGCCGGTAAGCTCCAGCGAAAGTCGTTGCCCCGCCAGGTGAAGGTGCTCATTGGGCATACTCCCTCTCGCGCTTGGCGGTCAGAGCGGCGGCAATGCGATCGCGCCACTTGGGGGGAATACGCGCGACGAACTCTTCGTCAATGTCCTGCTGGAGCTTCTTGCGTTTGGACTTGGACAGCGCTTTGAACGCCGTCACGAGGGCATTCCAGGGCGCCTGAAGATCGGCCTGGACGCTGGCGGGCGGATTGTCCAGCAGCTTATAAAGGGATTCCTTCTTGTTGGTCATTGGATCAAGCTCCCGCGAAGGCGGTCCCGTAAATCAGGCCGGTCAAAGCCGTGACGTTCTTCTGATGCAGTTTGGTCTGCCCGCGACAGGGAATCATGTGGACCTGGCCCTTGGCGTAAAAAACACCGTCGGCGCCGGCGGCCGGATCGTCCGCAGAGGTGTTGGCGACCAGGAACATGTCTTCGCTGGGATACACGTACAGGAATAGCGTGCCGGCGGGGATCGCCAGTTCACCATTGGCGTCCCATGCATTGGTCGTTGCCAGGGCGGCCAGCGGAGTGCTGACGCCGCTGGGCATGTTGGAGGTGAGGCTGGCCAGTTGCGCAGCCGTCAGCACCACCGGGACCGATGCGGCCGCCAGAGCCTGCCCGAGGGCGGGCACGCGCGACAGATTCGCCAGGGCCGTATTGAGATCAGCCAGGGTCTTGCCGGCGCCGAGGGCGTCGATCAAGGCTTTGAAGTCGATGGTGATGCCGCTAGCGAGCTTGACCAGGATCGCCCCGGTCTCATCGTCCATCATCACGTCAGCGGTTTGAAGCCATACCTTCTTAGTGGCCATCGCTGCCTCCCTCTTCGCGCCGGGCGATGCAGGGCCGCGAGATCAACTTGTCATGGAGCGAGCGATTGAGCTTGAGCAGGTCGGCGGTCATCGCCGCCAGGTCGCGCACCGCTTCGGTGTTGGCTGTGATGATGGCGTTATTGGCCTCCAGGACGCCCAGGAGCTTCTGGATCAGCCAGATCACCAAGGCCAGCAGGACTGCCGAGAAGCCCAGGAACCCGTACTGCACAATCGGTTCTGTGATGAGATTGTCCACGTGCTACTCCACCTGCTTGGCGTGAATCCGAATGGTTCTGCCAAGCGGATCGCACTGCCTCCAATGAGTGCCGCCGGCCAGGGCCAGCACCTCGAAAACCTTGCCCTCCAGACTGATCCGGTCGCCACAGGCGGGCATCACAACCTGCCCGCCCAGCACCAGCTCCGCCGCCGAAACAATGAAGTCCGTCGATCGCGCCTGCATGACCGCGCCGGTATCGTCAACTACGTCGTAGCGGGTGCTACCCAGCGTGGCGGCGATCTCAATGCTCTGGCCGCCGCGGATGTAACTGACCTGCCGGGACAGGTGCGCGGCACGGATCGAATCCAGCCACTCGATGGCCTGTCCCAGCAGGTCAGCCATGGGTCACTCCCTACTCGCCGGCCGAGACCTTCACCGCAGCGCCATCGACCCACAGCGCGCCGGCGACGGCCGGATCGACCGTCGGCAGCGTCGCGATAACGTTGTTGCCGCTGCGGGCGAGCTTGCTCGTGCCGAAGGTGATCTCCTTCGTGTCGCCGACAGCCGCGCCGGTGACAGTCAGGGCACCATTGGCAGCCAGGGTCGCGTTGCCAGAGACGGCCACGCTCTCGAAGCTGTCGCCATCGGCCACCAGCACCTTGCCGGCGGTGTAGGTGACCGCGCCCACGTCGGAGAGGTCGCCAATACCCAGGGTCTCGGCCGCAGCCGCCTCGACGCTGCGCAGGTCGGTGCGGACGGTGGTCGCCGTCTCGCCAGCGGCCGCGACAGCAAAGCCCATGAAGGTATTGCCGGTGCGGGTGATGGTCGCGGCACCGCTGCCGGCCGTGCCGCCCACCGGATCGCCGTCGGCATCCCAGTAGACCGCTGCGCCAGCGGCAAAGACCACCGCCGCTTTGGCCGCATCGAAGATGCCCCGGACAGCAAGGCTGCCCAGAATGTTGGCTGCCAGGGGCGTGCGGGCGATGCCCACCAGCGTGCCCTGGACGATCACGTCGCCCGTCGCCACGGCGGTGCCGGGGGTGTAGTCCACGCTGCCGCCGTCATGTACGAAAGTTGCCTTAGCCATGATTCGAAGCTCCTGTGAAAGTGAGGCTTACGCCTCGCCCTTGCTCTTGCAGCCGCCGCGGGGATCCTGCAACGCCACGCCGAAATCGTGGTACCCCCTCATTTGGATTCCGAGCGTTCCACAATCCGCATCCGCCGTCTCGATGGTGGGCGACTCCTGGCCATTGAGGAATGCCACCTCGATCACGGGCAGATCCTGCGGATCGGCCAGCAGATACCACGCCTTCTCGCTGTTGCCGGTGTAGCTGGAGTTGGACAGGTAGCGGCTGACCTCGGCGCGGAACTTGTTTTGGTGGGGGTTAGCCACCGGGTACTTCGTGCTGGCGGTGGTATCGCGAATCTCCAGGCTCTTGTAGAGCATGGTCGCCATCGCCGACAGCGCCGTGGGCACCAGCATGATCGCAGGCATAACGCCGATGGGCTTGCCGTCGCCATCCACCTGGTCCATGAAGCTCTTCTCGACCTTGCTCAGGCCATCAATGCCCAGGACGGTATCGACGCCGGTGGCGTAGTTCTTATTGCCGGCGGTGAAGAACGCGCTATTGGCCAGGAAGGTGGTCCAGAACACGTCATTGATCTTCAGACCGCTGCCACGGCCTAGCTTGCGGGGCACCGTGGTGATGGCGCCAAGGTCATCATTGATGACGTCGCGTCGGTCGATGGACAGCATCAGGCCATACGTATCGGCCTTGTTGCTGTAGGACTCGTTGCCCAGGGTGCCGTGCTTGAGCTCACCACCGGGGGCGACGACTTCATACTGGTCGCGGCCGATCAGGCGGTAAGACGTGACGGTCTTGAAGTCGCTGACGTTGCGGATGGCGCAGATATTCCGCCAGGTCCGCTCGACGCTGAAGAAGCCTTCCAGCAGGAACTTGTTGGCGACGTTGGACAGGATGCCGCCGATGTCGATGGTGCTGTAGCCCTGTGCCTGGATGCCATGCCCAAAGGCATGTCGCAGAACCGAGCGACTGTCGCGGAAGTTGCGGCCGTCGTAGCCATTGGCCCACGCCGCCTCCAGGAGCAGTTCCTGAAGGCCGATGCCACCTCGGAAACGCTTGTCGGCGGCCTCGACGGCTTTTTCGCCGTAGCTGGCGACAACGTCGTCGCCCTTCATGCCGCCAGTCATCATGCACGCGGCTTCCAGCACACTGCCCGACATGGCATTGTCCGGGATACCGGTATCCGTGATCCTGGGACGTTCCGCGCGCAGCACTTCCAGTTCGGTGCGCGTGACATCCCAGCTTTCACTGATCGCCTTGGCGGCAATCTCGGGGAACTTATCGCCGCAGACCTTCCGAACGTCGATGATGCGCTGCTGCTCGGCGGCGGCCTTGAGCCGCATGTCGGCAACAGAATCGCCGGCAATGCCAGGTGCGCCAGCATCCATGCCGGCGGCCGCCTGGATAGTAGAGGGCTGGGCTTCCTTGCCCTGTTCGCCCTGAATGTCCGCAGTGGCAGTGCTCTTAGGCTCTTCCATGACTGTTCTCTCCTTTGCCGCGGCGACGCTGGCAGAGGTATTGCCGTCGGCGCCGAGGTCCACAAAGCTGATCTCGCCCAGCGTCGCCTTACGCACGACATTGATGGGCCCGGTAAAGTCCCGGCCGTTGACCGAGACGGTTTGGTTCTCTTTGACGAACTCGAACTGCTCGACGGAGGCCCCGATGGAGGCCTGCCAGGGGAAGCCGTTCTTGGCGTCGGCGACCACCTCGCGGGCTGTCTGGCCCGTGCAGGAGATCACGCCTGACGCTACGAGCTGGCCGTTATCGACGCGGATGGCTTCGGCATGGCCGACGCGGGTCCCATGCGATTCGCGGATAGGTGCGTTCTGTCGCGGAATTGCCAGGCCGGCCAGGTCCACCACCAGAGGATACCGCCAGCCGGCAATCCGCATCGTGCCGCCGGTGTAGGCGATCATGCCGAAGCGCGGCAGCTTCACGGCGCCGTCGGCGCCCTCTCCCGAGGCCTGCGCAGAAAGATCAATGTCCAGTGCCGCCGTCAGCGAGATGTTTTTCGGTTCAGTCATCCTTGACTCTTTCTGTCAGCCTGCCCAGGCGGCCAAGAGAAAAGGCCGCGTGAGTGTGTGGCCCCACACGGCCTTGGTTCTCTTGGCATACGCTGCGAGGATCAGTCGCGGCGCCGCCCGGTCAGGTTGTCTATCGCAAAACTACATCAACTCTGGATTACTACAAGCAGCAAGTCCCAACATGCCGCAAATCGTTACGCATACAGACTACGCGGCCTCTTCTTGAGGCTGTTCTTCTTCCTGCGGGGTCTGCGGCGCTTGCTGTTTTGCCTGCGTTACTGTCAGTCCCAACTCTTTCATCATCGCCACTTCCTTGGCGCGCTGGCGGACTTCCGTCTCCCAATCCTTGCCCTGCTTGGCATACTCGCTGGCCAGCGTGGTGGTATTACTCTCCAGGCGCTGGGCCTGGGCGGCTGCTTCTTTCTGCGGATCGACGTGCTCATGGCCGTCCCAGAACCACTGGTGCGACGTATCCTCCAAATCCCCCAGGTCGAACACCTTGACCGCCTCTGCCAGCCAGGCTGTCAGGATATGATCCAAAACCACCGCTTCGCAGTGGGCCTGGTCCACGCGAATGGATTTGTAATAGGTCTGATGGTCCAGGCGGCCGGAAGAGTAGTTGTAGCCGCTGGAGTTGCACGCGGCGATGTTGTAGGGCATGTTCAGGCAACGGGCGATCTCGTTGAGAATCTCACGCTTGAACATGTCATACGTGGTCGAAGGCTGCTCAGCCCGGATCTGAGTCGGCTCCCAGCCTTCAGGGCCAAAAACCGCCATGTTGGGCGAGAACTCCATCTCCGACATCGGCTCGACTTCAGCCGCTTCGCCCCCGGCCGGGGCGTTAGTTTTCATAAAGATGGCGATATTGGCAGCCGACTCAGCCGCGGCGATCACCGCCAGGGTGTATCTTCGCAGTTGTGCGAAGAGCGGTAGGGCAGGCAGGATGTCCGGCAGCCCGCGCCGCTGGCCGGGCCGGTCGCTGCGGAACCAGTGGATCATGGCCGCCGCCGGCATGCGGTTGTACTCGGCCCCGACCGATACTGCGCCCGCGCCGGGATGGTTCTTAAGCACGTAGTACTCGCTGGGGTTGCCCCAGGCGTCAAAGACGATCCCGTCGATTCCATCGCCAGACAGCGGCTGTGACATCGCTGCAGTCACTTGCTCAGCCTCGATCAGCCGCAGGTCCAACTTGATCGGACTGTTCAGGGCGTCATTGCTCGACAAGATCGCGAAGGCTTCCCCATCCTGCGCCCGGGCCTGCCGCATGGTGCGGAGCTTCTCGGGCAAGCTGACGGCCTTTGCCCAGGCCGCAAACTCCGCTTCGATGGTGCGATTGGCCTGAGCACTCTCCAGCAGCATCTGCAGCCGCGGCCCCGTCCCGATGACGTCGTTAGCCAGCGTCAGCACGATCCCCCGGGCGTAGGAGTTGTTGGCAACTTCGTACCGCGCCCGGTTTCGAAGGACCCGCCGCACCTGGGGATTCGCCGCGGCATCAGCCGAAAGCCCATCCGCATTGGCCCAATGACGCCGGCTGTCAGCCGTGGTCTGGGCCGAATCAAACTTTGCCCGGATCACGCGCACAGCCTTCCGCACCCCTGCCCCCACACGCCTTGTCCAGGGCCACGCGACCATGCTCTACGCCGTCCCCGGCGGGACAATCTTGACCCGCGTGAAGGCCTTTGCCGGATTACGCGACGCCGCTTCCTTGCCAGCCAGGTACTTGTCCGCCTCGATCTGCTCAATCAGCGAGTGCTGCTGGGTGCTGATGCCATCTACGGCGGCCTGTTTAGGTTTTACAGCGTTTTCCCTGATTGCGACTGCCAGTTCCGCTGCCATATCATCACCTCGACTCGAATCAATCAGATGGATCGTCTCACAAGAAGCTATCAGATGTCCCCGCCCAATATCTACGACATGAGCTACTATTCTGGAGGAATGTACCGCATATGTAACGTTTCTTTTGAATTGAACGGGCATCGCCGTCTATGTTTTCCAGTTCATATCATCGAGCCCCGCAAGCATTCCAGAGAGTAGACTGGGGCCGAACGACTGTTCTTTCGCCAGTCGCATCTCCACAATGTCTCGAATCGCCTTTATCCTTACGAGTAGCGCGGGTCTCCCTTGGCCCAATATCTCTATGTCTCTAAAAAAGAATGGTAACTCCGTGGGGTGCTGACGCATTGCATCAAATACGGCGGATGGCATGACGTTTGGAAACCGCGATACCAACCATGCTATCGATTCCCGTGCAGCCTCTATATCGGCAGCGACGTCTGATACTGCCACCGGCCCCATGCGGCCATGTCGTATCTCACGACAACATATCCCCACCCGAGCACATTCTTGGAGGATGTGTGCAGCATAATTCACGGCCTTCTGACTCCTTGCAAACGTTTTGCCGAAGGATGCCCCGGCAGCGACGCAAAAGGGGACCGTAGCGACGTTGAATGCAACCTTACTGAATAAAGCACCCGTAATTGAGTGGGACATCTTCACCTTTGCAACATTTCTTAGGACGCCAGCCGTCTCTGAAACGAGGCTCAGGTCCCCCTTGTTATTGCACAAGGGCCCCAGGGACATGCTTCCTGGCCCAGTCTCCACAACTACGTCAGAGGCCGCCCCTGCCACCCCAATCATTAAGGACGCTGCCATTGTCTTCTGCCTCAATGGCGCGGGAACCAAATCCTTTAGCTGTAAAGAAGACTGCACCAATACAATTGCTGGCACCCTCTCTAGTAGTGCGGAGATACGTTTACAGATTGACACCAAGTCGTAGATCTTAACAGTAATGATCAGAAGATCAGCATCCCCAGGCAGTCTTTGTAATGGAAACCCTCTGACAACACCATGAGTAGCCCCAGATGCGTCCAGGAGTGTGACACCTTTACGGTTCAGGCAGCGAGCCATTTCCTGGTTTCGAGCCGCAAAGGACACTGTCATACCTGCGGCAGCAAGCCTTACTCCAAACAACCCTCCGACAGCCCCCGGGCCGATAATAAGAATCCTGTGGCTCATGGATCACACCCGAAGCAATAACTGGGCTGTGCTTGTAAGGTGGAAGGATACTCCTGTACGGACTTCGACAGAAGACTCTCTCGCACCAGCGGCAGGCAGTATGTCATCATGATCGATAATAACAAAAGTGACATTTGCGCTATCTCTGTACTCAGTTGCCTTGCTATTCAACCGATCGCACATGCTCTTCCGTCTTTCAAAGTCCAAGCCTGCCAATGGTTCGTCTAGCAATACAAACACATAAGGTTTGTTGCGCGGCGGCGGAAGTGACGCAAGTATCGCCTCCAATAGGAGCAACTTCTTCTCCCCCAGGGATAGCTGATGTGACGGCAAGCCTGGATCAAAGCGAGTACAGTCCGACTTATCAGCAAAATCACCAGCGATACTGAACATCCATGACAACAGGCGAACATTGTCAGCAACGGATAACTTGCCGAAGAGTGCGTCGTCAGGATCTTGTGGCATGTATCGAATCAATGATCGGTCGTCAGCGACAACGACCTCCTCTTCATGAGAGATTAGTCGTGACCCTCTACTTCCATCAAGACCTATAAGGGCCTTAAAAACTGTGGATTTGCCGGCGCCATTAGGACCTCGCAAAATAATGAAGGGATTTCCTTCAGCTCTGGTAAGCGTTAGAGGATGCTGGACTACTCTCGAAATAGGATTAACGACAGCCCACACCAGCGCGTGGTTCCCCGACTCAGGCTTCATATGACGTCTCCCGGATCTGTCTTCTGACCTATGAACCTTCTATATATCAGAATCAACAAGATCATCGCTGCTGTAAGCCAATACTTGCTATGCGTGTCGAGTTTAGTATAGTCAGGAAGAACGACCACAGAGATTAGGATGAACACCGTGGTATAAAGGAGGTACCCAACACAAGGAGCCAGCGTCATCGCCAAGGGGCGTGAAAGTAAAGGTGGCACAACCTTTCCGTTGTAGAACAATCTGCAGACAATACGCTGCCAGACCTCAACAACAAAGAACTCGCCCAACACGATTGCGGCAAGAAGCGGGATAAGTAGATTTGCTCCCAGATCTATAGAGGCGAGCCGGTTAATCTGAGTGAAAAGAGCACCGCTCCAAGCCACCAGAGCGTTGGAGACTGCAAGTCCAAGATATATGGCCCATGGAGCGTTAACTCGATAAACACTTCCCGTGCGCCGATGTACACCGAAGGCTCGGAGTTGTAGACCTAGTTTGGATCGCAAAAATAAGAATACTACCGCGACAACTACCATCACAAATAAAGAGAGGATGAACAACTGCATCAACCTGTATTCCCCAAATGTTGCATTATTTCTGTCCGCCTGCATGGCCCATTCAAAAACACCTGATGAATTTAGGTTTATCTCCGACCTTGGGCCAGCCTGCTGATCTTGTGCCGTTGCCCCCGCAACCGACTTGTTGACAAGAGCAATTACTTTGTAGTTGACGGAAATGACAATAAATGTTGTGACAATTCCACATACAAAGGCGGGCACTCTAAGTTTCACATTCTGCAAAGCAGTCAGCAAGCCACAAACGCTGCCGCCTATTGCCGCCACAGCTAATGCCACACCGGGCGATGAACCATCGCAAATGAATGCGGCACTAACCACCTGTCCCCAAACGAAAGCGCCCTCAACCGTAAGATCGGGGAACCTCAAGCATCTCAACGCTATGTAGAAACCAAGTGCAGCGGGCACATATGCCATGGCTAGCAGAAGGCTTGCCGATAAGCCTTGGGCAAATCTTACAAGTTCGGGAGTCATTTCAGGTCAACACATCCATTCTTTGAGTAATCGAATGTGATGCCGAGTTTCTTCAGTGCTTCACTGTTTACCACACGTCGTCCTTCGGTATATGAATACGGTGCAACACCATCGGCCTGCTTCTTGTGGAGAACATCGATAGCTATTTCCGCAGTCTTTCGACCAAATGCATCATAATCAATAGAATATGCTGCCATAGCCCCGCGTCTGACACTCCCCTCATCTGAAGCAAAGACTGGTATCCGCCTTGTTTCTGCAACCTGAAGGAGAAGTGTAATGTTCTGGACTAGGGTATTGTCTCCTCCCACAAATATGGCGTCCACTTTGGGCAGAGTTGCTGTGACCGATGATATCTCCTCGGGTTTTGAGAACTCCCTGGCTACGATATCAACTGAGGGTGACTGACGCTTTGCCTCCGCCGCAATTTGGGAAAAGCTGAAAGCTGAATTTGCTTCAGAAGGATTATATATAACGCCCACTGTCTTTACGGTTGGCAATATCTTCTTCAGAAGCTCAAATCCCTTTGCGTAGTCAAGCACGTTTGCTATCCCGGTAAGATTCTTCTCGTTGTTTTGCGTGTTCAGCACTGCTGGATTGCTCACAAAGGAATAGACAACGGGGATATTCGGATGGCGAGCAGAGAGCGTTGCCTGTGTGGCGGGCGTAGAGACCGCAATAATTAGTGAAGTGGACCTGCTATTTAATGTGCGAACATAGGCCTGCAATTCAACCAACTTGCCTTCAGGATTATATACATGAACATTCTCCTTTGTTACCTCGCCGGATTTGACGAGGGACTCAATTGTAGAATTTAGGATTGAGTTTAGGACTTCGTGCGACTTAAACGTGACTATATGTACCTCGGACGGCGGTGGCGCTTTGGTGGTATCGCTGCATCCTTGCGAGAGAATAGAGAAACCGGTAAACACCGCTAATATCCACATGCAGTTGTTCATGATCCCATTTCCCAGTTGTGACAGACTGACCCGAAAGTCTGATTATGCACCATGCTATTAATACAGTAAAGTCCTGTCAATGAATAAATGGCATGAAATTACTTCTCCCAAGTTGTCATGCGTCGCTCGCAGTGACAACATTCGCGCCTGCGCATGATGCGCCCACCCCAAGTGGCGCGGGTGTAGATCACCCTGAAGTGCTTACAGCCACAATGGCGGCATTCCAATCCTTTCTTATCTGATGGCATTCTCGTGGCTGCGGGTTGAGCGGAGGTTGAGGTTGCTTCCATGGTCATTGTCTCCTGAAGTCTTGCTGGCTGTACCGTTTTCGCTGACGGCCGGGGGCGGCCTGCTGACCAGGCGTATGGATGCCCAACATGCTTGCCGCGACGGCGCAGCCGGCAAGGCAGTCCAGCCAGTGGTTGTCGGGCTTGCTGGGCAGCAGCGACCATTCATGCACGAACCGTCCATGGCCCTGTGTCTCTGTCCAGGTCTCGCTGGCGGCGATGTGCTGGGCGAATAGCTCGTGCTGGAGAGCGCGGCCGTGAGGAGCCGCTGAGTCGCCAAAGATCGTCAGGCTGCCGGGGTCGCCCGCGGCGGTGGCCAGTGCGTTGTGCGTAAAGGTTTTCCAGTAATTCACGTCCGCCGCCACGTGCGGGAACTCGGTGGTCTTGGCGACGCTCGGCACATACCAGTTGTGCCCATGGATCTCGCCGGGCCGGCGTCGGTAGCTGCTCATGGGTTTGTGGCCGGCCCGGATGCCCACGCCCTTGTAGAGCATCATCGTCGCTCCGCCGGCCTTGTGCTTGACGGCCGCCACGACACCAGGCTTGTACCCCATGTCCACCAGCAGCCGGTCGATGCGCATCATGCCGGCCCCGCGGCGAAAGTCCCGCCCGAGGTACGTCGTCACCAGTTTCTCAAGCCCCGCCTGGATCGCCCCGTCCGGCCCGGCGCCCGGGAACGCCCGCCCCAGCGTCCGCTTGGCCGACTCCAGGGCAAAGTGCCCCTCGGTCTGCTCGGGGAAGGTGCCATAGTCCACCAGATAGCCGCTGTAGTCCTCGCCCCAGGCACAGACGCAGTAGTACAGCAGCTTGTTATGCACGTCGATGAACATCGTCAGCTTCGTGGCCGCCAGCGGCACCTCGCCACGCGCACGTCCATTGGTCTTCTGGCAGACCATCGCCACCGTCAGCAGGTCCTTGCGAAGCTCGCTGGGCTTGAGCGGGTCGTTCTGGTACTCGGCGAAGAACGCCCGCTCGTTTTCCAGCTTGAGGTTCATGGCGTGCTGGACAGCACTGATCTCGCCTCGGCTGGCCAGGTACCGCGCCGGCCAGGCGGCCACGGCCCCGGCGTCCATGGCCTCACGGTGGGCAGCGTAGAAGTCCGTGGCCTCACGGCCGTCGCCGTCGGACCTCAGACTATCGTGGCGGATGCGGGCATATTCGTTCCACAGAGCCTCATTGGCCGGAAAGCTGTACAGCAGCCGCGTGCGCTCGCCATGCCAGGACGGATTCACCTGCCGGTCGAGCAACTGGTCCGCCAGATCCCCGGCCTGGATCACCGTGCAGGGGATGATGATGGCCGTGCGCTGCCCCGGCCCGGCCAGCCCTTTGACGGCGCCATTGACGATGGACAGCCGCTCGGCGGTCTGGAGCATTGAATTGGCTGACTGGTCGGTCTGGGGGTCATCACACACCACCAGGCTGGGCCGCACCTGCGTACCATCGGCCCGCACATGCAGGGCGCCGCGAATATTGCCGGTGATGCCGCTAACGCGAATGATCGAGCCGCTGCAGCGGCTGCCGGGGATCGTGGCCATGACGATCTCGTCGATGCCCCAGCCGATCCGCGTGGGCACGCCGTAGTACCGCTGGCCAGTGCAGCGGCGGGCTTCACCTTCCAGCAGGCGGATGGGATAGACGGCGTCGGGATAATCTGCCAACAGCAGTTCGTTGCCAACCAGGTGGCTCTTGATGTTGGCCAGCATCGCCAAGGCCGCTTCCTGGGCGCTGGCGATGAGGTACACGAACTCATGCTGGCCTGAGAGAATCGCCCAAATCACGGCGACGAGGCACAACGACGTTTTTCCTGATCCCCGAGGCATGGCCACCGCCAGCGTCTCGCGAAAGCGCACCACCCGCTCAATCTTGCCGATCACGCGAAGATGGTCCTGGCTCCACTCCAGCGTGAAGATGTGGGGAAAGTACGTCTCGCAGAAGAACTTGAAGTCCCGATCTGCCAGTGCCCGGCGGCGCGCATCTTTGGGCGACGCGATGGGCGCGATGTCCTGGCCGGCCAGGGTGATCAGGGCAGAGCGGGCCTTAGCCCGCCCCTTGGCTCTATCATACGCCAAATCCTCAAGCCGCTTTCTGTTCCTCATGACTCTAGTGTCATCACATGTCAAGCGCCGCGGAAAGATGAACAGATGGCGAATGTTCCAGCCTTGGACAAGCCTTGCGATAAGCGATCATCCTCTATATGATCGACGGCAATGGGTTAACATCTTCTGTTTCTGCATTGAAATAAGGAGCGTGCAGTGACGTATCATGATCCTCGGCAGGTCGTCTATGATCTCCGAAATCACCTCGCGGTCCATGATAGGTCTTTGGCATTTCTGCTTGGTGCTGGGACATCCGCCGCAGTAAGTATTGCTTCTCCTGCGTCGCAGGGTTCGCCCGCGGCTTTTCGTCCCTTGATCCCCGCAGTAGCTCAACTCACTGAAATGTGCAAGAGTGAAGCGGTAACACTCGGAGCAGAGTACGCGGCGGCATGGACGGCATTAGAGAGTCACTGCAGGGAATCTGGAAAAGACCCCAACATCGAAAATATTCTTACAGGTTTGAGGCTTCGCATCGACGCGATAGGAAACAGTGAGGTTTTACTTGGGCTTGACCGCGACAAGCTTGTTCGGCTAGAAAGCACAATCTGCCGGGAAATCGCCAAAATAGCAAACCCGCCCGAGTCGTCTATACCGGCCACAATCCCACATGACGCATTCGCAAACTGGATTAGGAAGGCTACCAGAGGCTTGCCGCTTGAACTTTTCACGACGAATTATGACGTGCTGATAGAACGTTCGTTGGAGAGATCGCAGGTTCCATTGTTTGACGGATTCATAGGGTCGCACGAACCTTTCTTTTCTCCCGACAGTCTTGAATCCGAGAGGCTCTTACCACCTGCGGCTTGGGTTCGCCTTTGGAAGATCCACGGCTCAATCAACTGGCGAATTGTGGGGAATGGCTCTGACGCCCACGTCATCCGATCAGGTGTGAGCGGGCAAGGCGAGATGATACTTCCTTCATATCGAAAATACGACGAGACCCGAAAGCAGCCGTATACTGCGTTGCTTGACAGGCTTGGGAAAATACTCAACCAAGACCACGCACTACTTTTTACCTGCGGTTTCAGTTTTAGGGATGCCCACATTAATGCGCTGCTTTTTAGCATAATTGACCAGCGGCCTAAGGCTCACGTTTTCTGTCTCCAGTATGATCTAGCTTCGCCAGAGGCCCCCTTGGTGAAATGGGCACGGGAACGAAAGAATCTTTGGGTACTGGCGCCTAACGCCGCGGTGATTGCCGGCGAATGGGGAGAATGGCGACTCACGCAGCCGGTAGAGAATAAAAATAGTTCTTTCATGGATTTAGCGTTTGATAGTCTCGCATTGACTCCAGACACACCCGGGGATGCAGCCGATGAGGCACTGAAAGGGCGTTTTCGTCTGGGCGACTTCAAGTGGTTCTGCGATTTCCTTGGCACAATGACTCCAAACGACGCGGGAGCGACCGATGAGCGAAAATGACGCTACGTTCATTGGGACAGTAGAGGCTGTCCGCGGCAGCGCTGTGAGCGTAAGGCTGCGAACGCATCTTCCCACTCTGGTCATGATCGAAGGGCAATCTTATCGTATTGGGCAAATTGGTGCATTTGTGCGTGTTCCCCTTGGCTATACGCAACTCTATGCTGTTACAACCTTGGTGGGTGCGGCACCCGTAACAGAGGCAGAAGAGCAAATCGAAATCAAGCACGAGCCTGGGCAGAAGTGGATGTCAGTGACTCTATTTGGTGAGGCAGTGGGAGATTCATTTGATCGAGGCGTCAGTCAATACCCAACAGTTGGAGACGAAGTACATCTGGTCACCCTAGGCGACATGAAACGTATTTACGGAACCCTAAAGGGTGAACGTTCGATCGTGGTGGGGAATATTGCAGCTGCTTCGGGAATCCCCGCTTGTCTCGATTTGCCAAAATTGATCTCTCGCCATACTGCAGTGGTGGGCTCTACTGGATCGGGCAAGTCTAATCTCGTTGCTGTATTACTTGAGGCCATCGCCGGACAATCCCTCCCCTCATCTCGGGTGCTCCTAATTGATCCCCATGGTGAATACGCATCAGCCCTCGGGGACTATGCTAAGGTATTTCGTATTTCACCAGATAGCGACAAAGGGGAACAGCCTCTTTACATACCGTTCTGGTCGCTTCCCTTTGACGACTTGAGAAACATTGCTCTTGGAACATTAGGAATGCACGACACTCCGCTCAGGGACATGATAACAGAACGGAAAGTGAAAGCGGCGATCCACCTGTCTTCCCGGCCACCTGACGCCAAAATAATAGCAGATTCACCCATTCCATATAGCCTCAAACAACTCTGGTTCGACCTTATCGATTTCGAGCGTCAGACTTTTCTTAAGCCCAAAGGTGAACAGCCCACGGCCGTCGATAAAGCAGGTGATCCTGAGCTGCTGACTCCCAATGAGTACCCCAAGCCAAACCCAGGCGGCCAACCCCCACACTCAAATCCCGGGGCGCGTCATCTTGATAAGCAACTAGACTTGCTGAAGAGTCGTCTGATAGATAAGCAATATGCTTTCATGTTTCAGCCTGGTCCTGAACTTACGCCTAGTGTTAACGGAGAGACAAAGGGGGACCTGGATTCCCTCGTCGCATCCTGGGTTGGCCACAAGAAGCCATTGACGATTTTAGATGTTTCAGGGGTTCCGCCGGAATTACTCTCACTTGTAGTTGGTACGATGTTGAAGGTAATCTATGATCTGCTCTTTTGGGCCGCGCCTTTACCCGTTTCAGGCAGAAACCAGCCGTTACTGATTGTTCTTGAAGAGGCTCATCTATTTCTGCCCGCAAAAGGCGATACACTGGCGCATAGAACAGTAGCTAGGATTGCCAAAGAGGGACGCAAATACGGCATAGGCATATGCGTCGTGACCCAAAGGCCGACAGAGCTGGATACTACGATACTCAGCCAGTGCGGGACGATTCTTGCCTTGCGTCTGAGTAATGAGCAGGATAGATCCATTGTAAAATCCGCTCTACCGGATGATCTGGGCGCATTGTCAGGAATGTTGCCATCTTTGCGAACTGGGGAAGCCATTGCCGTTGGTGAGGCTGTTGCTATTCCTTCGAGGATGATGTTTCGTCGAGCACGACGAAGACCACGTGGTGATGATCCGCAGATGCCAGAGGCGTGGCAGCAGGATCGCCCATGCCCATGGTATTACTTTGAAGCACTATCTCGATGGCGCTCACAGTCAATTAACTGAAAGGAAGTTACATGGTTGACATGCAGTCGGTCGAATCGTCGAATATCCAGGCAATAGGATACGACGAGGCAGCTGAGGAATTACATGTTCAGTTCAATAATGGCACTACTTACGTTTATCAAAAAGTGCCTCCTGAACTGCATGCGAGCCTCATGAACGCTCCGTCAAAAGGAAGCTTCTTGAACAGGCAGATAAAGGGGAGCTTCGAGTTCTCGCGGCTGAACTAGCGTCAGTCGAGAACAATTGATGGCAAGCACGAGTCCGCCTTCTGATGCTTGTAGCCTACACCCAATGCTTCTCGGCCAGACTCAATAGCAACCCGAACGCCGTTGCGGTGTTCTTGACGCCGGCCTGCGCCTTGGCGGTCGTCAGCGCGTCCAGCATCCGGTCGTACTCCGCATAACGGTTGATCCATGTGACATCGCCCGTGGCTTGCTCCAGCACCTTGGCGAAGAGCTTCTCTGCCCGCTCGACTTCCTCGGGTAGGAACGCAATTGAGACGATCCGGCACTCCAGGCCCTTCTCTGACAGCGGGTCCAGGCTGGGCGGGTTGAGCTGGCCCAGCGTCACGTCATCCAGACCTGAGTATTCCTTCAGGGCCACGTCGTTGATCTCGTCGTACAGCTCGCGCAAAATGGCCAGATCATCCTGGCCGGCGATGGCGTTGTGCGAAAGCTGGATGGCCACCTGCTGGGCGCGCGTCAGTTTGCGGTCGGTGTAGAGTACAATGATCTCCGCCAGTCCGGCTTCCTGGGCGGCCTTGACGCGGTGATTGCCTGAGAGAATGGCATAGCGGTCCCCGCGGCGGATCGCAAACGGCACGCTTGTCAGGCAGCCGTCGCGTTTGATGTTCTCCACCAGGCGCTTGTGCTGCTCGACCCGCATAAAGCGAGCGTTCTTCTCCAGCAGGTCGCAGGCGCTGATGGGCACCATCGCCACGCGCACGCTGGAGGCCGCCAGCTTCTCATTCACGGCGTCACTGGCGCTATGCTTTTCGACTGACTGTGATTCCCTTTCCACCATGCAAAACCCTCCTGCAGGGACCACCGTCCGGCGGCGCCCAGGTAATTGACTTTGCCTTCGCTGCGGCTGTGGACATCGAACAGGCCGCGGTACTTCATGGAGACTGCCCGTTCCGTAAATGCCGTGGTGCCGATTGTGCGGATGCGGCAGCAGAGCCACTGTTCCAGATCGGCCCGCACCTCGCCGCTGACGGCGCAGGCCAGGATCAGCTTGCTCAGGCGCTTGTGGGGCGTGGGCCGCACGGCGAAGTCCGACAGCAGATACAGATCGCAGGGCAGCGGGCCCCGCGGCAGGGCGAACGAGAATGCCCCGATCAACCTGCCGGCCGACAGCACGGCGTAGTTGCGCGGGGCGTCGCAGACGATGATGCTCTGGGAGAGGTACAGGCTGCGGATGGCGTTCATGATCTTGGCGTCGATCTGCACCACCTGGATGGGCTCGACCACTTCATCCGCTCGGGGCGCCCACGGATTGTGACCGATCTGCTGACGGGCAGCCGCGTAGCGGGTAGGCGCAGCGTCGCTGTACATGAATACCGGCTTGCTGCGCAGGGAGGTCTGGACCGTTGCGACGTGCTGGCTGGCCAGGGCCGGCTGCTCAGTATCGCTGGAGATCATCCAGTGCTTGAAGCTGCGAACCGTCTGGCTGAACTGCTCGAAATCTTCAGGGCTGAAGACCTGGTAGCTGGGCTTGGGCCAGTCGAAGACAGCATCGAGCTTCTTGAACAGCCGCTCATATCCACCCTTGTACGTGGGCGGAAAGCTGATGCAGACGGCACTGCGATCCGCCCCAGCCAGGAACTCGCGGCAGTCGCCCGCAAAGTATGAGAGGTTCAGCCCAGTCAGGGCCTTCGTCACCCGCTCGACCGTCGTTGCATGAAGTTGCGGCCAGCAACGTCGGTATTCATCCCGCATCCGCAAGGCGTAGGCATTCTCGCCGCCGACCTTGAGCATCTCACCCGTCAGCAGCAGCGTGGCAATCGTCGCCGGCCCCGGCTCCATGTACTGCCCCAGCCACTCAAACTCTGGCGACTTCACCTTGTACGGCTGGGCATGACCGGCCAGGTGCCAGCCCAAGGCGCAGGAATAGATGGACACGTCATTGGAATGGATGGCCCCGACGTCGCAGCGGGCAAGAATGCGCTCGACGGTGAAGTTGCCGCTGCAGGCAACGAACACAGGCAGCCCGCGCCACTGCTGCGCCGCCGTCTCCAGCACTGCTCGCATGTACCGATTGATGGACCCGATGAACATGCTGCCATTGTCTGGCAGTGTCAAGAAGCTTTGGCACGATAACGACGAGAGGCAGGAGAGATAAAAGGACTCTACTCATGCTGTAGATAGAATAGTTCCAGTTCATCCATCATTACGTCAGAAGGGTCTTCACCCCGCTCCTTGATGTAGAGCATGTCTTCAAGATGCTCGGGACGGAGGAAAAGAATTACTACTTGGTCCTCAGAGAAGATCCCATTCCTTCTAATATGCGCAGAATTGTCCGGCATCTTGCTACTCACGATTACGGCTAATCGCCCCATAGCCTTTCGCAGATATGATCGCGTCTGGATAACTTCGTCTTTTCCTATATCGCTTTTATCATAGTTCTTGAATTCGAACAGAACCATCCTGGCGCTCAGTTCCCGATACAGTCTGGCCCAATTCGAAGTTCCGGTATCGTTGCGGTTCGGAAAGACCAAGTCTCTGCGGTCGATACCTGAATATGTGCGGGCCTGGACGACTGGAGCACGAAGAGGAGGAACGAAAAGGTATGTTAAGATCTCCGTACATATGTCCTCGAAGGCCTTCCAATGCTGGGCTCCTGCTTGGCAAGCCTTTAGTCTATTCACTAATACAGGAACACTGCTCATTTGTGTTCCTCCTGCCCGAAGTGCTTTGAGACTAGGTCCGGATATCTGGCAATGAGATCCCGCAACTTAGGACCGTCTATGATTCTTATGGGCTTGCGCTCACTTTCGCGGTAAGACTTCAGCCAATCTTGTGCCGACAATGTCAACTGGCTGCTTGTGACAACAGCACCATAGTAATCTGGAGGCAAGTTCGATAAAACGCCGGCCATTTGTCTGAGCGCAGCAATATCGGGCCGACTCTGGTTGTAGTGTTTCGCTTCGAATATCCAATTTGAGTCAACTGTTTGGCCAAAAGGATCCCTCTGTCGCCAAACCGCTTTGACATCATATCCACTGCTGGCATATCCTGAAAGTTGTATCTCTTTGAAGCGAAGCTTATGTAGAAGATCTGCCAGAAGTCGCTCAAATGCTTTCCAAGTAAGATGATCAAGATCAATTCTTTCAAGATCTACAATGTAAGCGACAAGCCTATCGATTTCCCTCGCGTCCCTGGCGTATGGTCTAATCCTAAAGGTGGTTCGATGAGCAATTGCCGATGGAACCCTTGCCATGCCAAAAACGACTGGAATAACAGTGACATCCCTTTTGTGCAATTGCCGATCCAGAGCAGCGTTCAGTTCTTCTCGCAACCACGAATACTTGGAATCTCCTGGCTGAAGCAGAAGTACGAGATAGTCACTTGATTCCACTGCCGAGAATATCGTTGCGGCCATGCTGCGGCCAAATTCAACACCAGAACCATCTGTCAGAACATCAAAGTTCTTACGACGCAGATCTTGCGCAAGTTTCTCAATCAGCCCACCGGCGTAAGAAGAAGCGGAGATCAGTACACGTGACCGTTTTATCATGGCCTATCCTAGCTAGTAGAGTAGCCTGCTGTCCATGTTGCAGAAGCTTGAAGCTAGGAAGCGTACTCAAATAAACAGGGGTATGCAACATTCGTCACTTCTCCATAGCGCCGCCGTGGCTGCGAGCCACGTCTTCTGACCTGGTGGGTCAGCGTGCCCAAACACCGGCGGCGCATCACTAAAAGAGCCTCTGTTGGCCCTTCACATTTCCATTCTCTGGGGCTGTCAAGGCCCCCAGTGCAAGATGCTCGATTTCCATCTGCCACAGGCCTCCAAGCCACTCTGCCAGGATCTTGCGATGGCAGATGTTCACATCGCTGCAGCCGCACAGGAGCACGGGCGACTTGCCGCTGCCGGCGATCTCCCGCAAGAGCGTCGCGGCGCCGGCCTCGAAGTTGACGATCTCGATGGGCCCGGCTTTGTAGTTGCGGTTGCCGAACTGCTTGAGCCAGAGGTACTGGCCCGGCAGCCGTTTGGCCAGGGACGTGCTGTTCCAGATCGGGTTGCGCGACCGGGGCATCATCCGCACGTCCACCAGCAGGCCGTTCACTTTGTCCACCGCGGCCTGGACGTCTTCAATCTTCCAGCCGGTATATCCAAGGGTGTAGATGGTCATTCTGCACTCTCCTTCGTTGCTGCTTCGAGTTCTGCGATCTTTTGAGAAGCCAAGCGGGCGTGTTCACGCAGCGGGTAGGAATGGCTGGTCAGGGCCAGGGGCAGTAGATATTCGCCCACGGCCTCCAGTTCTTCGGCCGCTTCGCTGCTGGCACTGTCCATGCCCGCCAGGCTGGGCTGGCGGTAGAGGCCCGTGAGGCGATTGATTTCCCGCTGGACGTCCAGGGCCTTGGCGAGATTGGGCCCATTGCCATCGACGCCGGCGCGGATGCAGCGGCTGTAAAGATCATTGAGCCGCGTCAGGGCCGTGCCCAGCAGTTCGTCGCGGTTGTATTCAGCGGCCAGCGTCAGGCGCTTCCGCGCCTCGGCGATCACCGCCTTGACCTGAGCGGGGTCCACATCCAGCTTGGCGATGCAGGCCTGCTCCAGGTCTGCACCGGCCAGGCCGCTGACCATCCAGAGAAGAATTCTTTCGATTGTTGAATCGCTCGTACTCATATCAAAGACTCCTTTGCCAGGGCCACTGTCAGCAACTGCACCGCCCGGCGGAAGCTCAGGCGGCCGTCGCAAATGGCCTGGTCAACTATTTGACTGAATGAACCAGGAGACAGGTTCTTGCCCGTCTCCCTCTTCCAAATCGCTGCCAGTAACTGCCGGCACGACTGGACCAGGGTCTGGGCGTCCGACTCAAACGTCAGGCCGGTGCAGCGGTCGCGGAATCGCTGGCTGAGCTTGCCGGCGTAGTTGGTGGTGAACACCACCACGGTTTTGGCCGGCAGGGACTCCAGGCGGTCCAGCCAGATCGTCTCGGCGGCCGGGTGCATCCGGTCTGCCTCATTGACGATGATGACCTTCCAGCCGCTGCCGTAGAACGGCCGGTTCCACATCAGCCGCGCCGTGTCCCGCACGGCCTCGGCTGTCTGCTCGCCCGAGGCGATCACGTACACACCGCCGAACTCTTGCTGAGCCAGGTCGCAGCCCAGAGCACTGGCCAATGCCAGGGCGGCTGAGGTCTTGCCCGTGCCCGTCTCGCCCTCGAAGATCAGAGCTGAGGGGTAAGGCGCCGCGGCGAACTTTCGCAGGAACGTCACCACGGCATCCTGGCCCCAGAGGCAGTCCAGGCTGGTGGGCCGATACTTGTCCACCAGGGAGCCGCCCTTGGCTGACTCCTGCAGCAATGGTAAGGTTTCTGGTTTGGGGGATGGATACAGCAGTGTCCACAGCCGCTGCCAGGTCAGGCCGATCTCTTTGGCCAGTTTGCCAAGGCTCTCCCCGGCCGTGCGGCGCTGGCGGATGGTGTCCAAGAGGGACTGATCTATCGACGTCATTGGCCATCACCTCCCTCCGGCTTTTCAACTTCGCTCTCTTCGTCCACTTCGCAGTTGAAGTGGCTCTCCGAGATCCGCAGCGACTCGTCGAAGTTCAATTCATTCTGACAGGCCCAGTGCCGCAGGTCCGCCAACAGATCCGTCAGCCGCTCCTGCTGGGACTCCGACTCAAAGTCCCACATATCGGTGGTGTTGTTGACCTTGACGCCAGCGTAGGCGTCCACGGCCACCTGCCCG
Organism: Phycisphaerae bacterium; assembly: GCA_039683615.1. GTDB lineage: Bacteria > Planctomycetota > Phycisphaerae > SM23-33 > SM23-33 > JAJFUU01. The sequence goes on along the minus strand of JBDKRA010000007.1, from coordinate 55,904 downwards.
CATGAGGCGCGATCTTTATTTCGCTCGATTGCTTCGATGTTTACATTGTCTGCCATAGTCAATACTCCGTACTTGGCGCGGAGACGCAGAGAGATACAATGCTCCTATGCTCCGCACGGTTCAAATCCTGGTAGTTGGGCTGATTTCACTGACATTCGGCTGTGATAAGGATGGGCCTGCTATGAGCCAACATGCACCCACATTTCAGTTTGGGGTCGAGGAAGTCTTCTACATCAAGTCAATCGACCGAGTTATCCTTGTGGGCACGGTAAAGGGTGGCACTGTCCGCCCTGGCGACAAGGCCACTGTGCACTGCCGTTGTGGCCCTATTGCGGTTGTGGTCGAAGGAATCGAAACGATTAAGGAAGGGGCAGTTCAACTTGCCTCTACGGGACAACAGGTTGGACTTCGACTTCAGGGAATTAGCAAGGACCAGCCTCTGAAGGGGGACGTAATTATTGGTGAAGCTCGGGAGTAAGGTCACAGCACCGCATGCATGTCGCGGGCTACCTGTTCGAGTTCACGTTCCATCTGTGCCGGCGTCACTTCCGAGTCAGGGTCGCCGGCGTTGTCGAAGTCCAGGACCACAACGTCCTCGTGTTTGTTTTCTGAATAGACGCCCTGCACGATGCCGCCGCGGACAACGATTACGATCATGGTTTGATCCTTTCAGTTTTGGGAGGGGAATAACTCAATCTTCACCAATTAACATGATGGTCAAGACCGGCGTCGCGTCGTCGCCGGGTCCTACGTGAGCCCACAGCTTGAAGTGGGCCACGTCGAACTCCAGCCGATCAGTCTTGGCCTCGCGGGTGCAGCGGATGGTTTCACGGAGGGTCTGCAGGACGGCCAGCAATGCCGCCTGCTTCATCCGCTCATCGCTCATGCCCTCTGTGACTTCAGCCACCACGCCGCACGTCATGGCCGTGTGGATGATGAACCCCGCCCGCCGGGCCAACGCCGACACGTCCACCAGGACACCATCTTCAATGGCCTGCGCCCGCGTATAGGCGAAGATCACCGGGCCAAAGGGCTGCTCTGCACTGAGCTGGTCTTCCGGGACACCCGCCTTTCGCAGGGCGTCCCACGTTTCAGCATCCAGCAGATGGCCGGATTTACTGGGCTTGATGGGCTTACACATGGAGCACCCCGCTTTCCTGCGTTGAAGCGCATTGCCGCAGCCAGCTTTCGGCGCCGCTGCGGCTGGTGATATCCGCTTCGGCCAGATAATCGATGCCGCCGCGGTCCTGCTGAGGAAGCTTCTCACAGCAGCCCATGCCGTCATCGAGCACACCCGGCACATGCCGGGCCAGCCCGTATAGGGCCACCAGGCGGCTGTAAGCGATCTCCGCCAGGGCCACCGATACGCTGCCCAGGTCCATGGGCATGTCCGCACGCTTAACCACGTAGCGGCTGACCACCATGCGGCTTTCACTGCTCATGCGGCTGATCGTCCAGAATGCGACGATTTCCACATTGAGGCCGCGCTGGCTGAGGATGTCCGCCAAGGCCGCTGCCGCGGCGCCACGCCAGAGAAGATGCTCTGACCGCTGGCCGGCATTGACCGTCAGGTTGACGCCGATGGTCACAGAGCGGCGGGGCTGGGTTTCCCGGGTCATACGCTCCCAGGGCGTGAGGCTGCGAACCAGAACCGACTCGGCTTCCAGTTCGTCGCCCCATTCCTGATTGCGGCGGACCTTACGACGCGTGCAGACCGGGGGACTGATCTCATCCACCAACTGCTTTCGCATGTCTTCCACCGCATCCAAGAGGTGCCGCGGCGGATTGGCAATCGTGTCCAGCAGCTTTTCGCGGGTGAAGTAATTCGCCCAGGCATCGTGGCCGCTGGTATGTTCGGCAATGCGGCCTGCGATGAAGCTGCGGTTGCCATCGTTCTGGGCGTAATCGGCCAGAGCATCGATCACGGCCTCGCCGACTGAATCGAACGTGATGCGGTCGATGCCGTCGCTGTCCCTGTGGACGGGATTTTGTGAAGTGACCTGCCCTTCGCTACGGTGCAGGCGGTTCTTGAGGCGCCGGGGGCGGCGCTGCTGACGGGTTTCTTGATGGGATTGCTGCTGTTGAGTGCCGCTCTTGAGGATGCCCCAGAGCCGCTGCCAGGGGATACCGGCTTCTTTGGCCAGGGCAGTGACCTTTTCGCCACGGGCGTAACGTTGACGCAGATTATTTAGAATTTCGCGGTTCATGTTACGCCTCCTCGCCGACTTTGGACTTTTCATCTGCTGACCAGTCCTGGAAGAACCGGCTCTTCACATCCTCCAGCGTTTTGCCTGCGACCAAAGCCTTGACCGCCTGTTCGACCAGACGGGTGGAGGCAATGCGGCGCAGGCGGTTGTCTGCAATACGGTCACGCAGCCGATTCACCCAGTCGAGCAGCTCGGACGCCTGATCGGCATCCAGAGCCGAGCGGGCCATGTCCGCTTCCAGATCGGTGTCATAGCCGACATTAATCTTGGACAGGACGAACCGATCCAGGGTGGCGCCGTCCAGAGCGTTGCGGCCGACGTAGACCATGTCACCGCCGCGGCCATACGTGTTGGCAGCCGCCGCGATGACGCAGTCAGCATGCCGCTCGATCACTTCACCCGTAACCGGGTTGCACAGAACCCCGTTAGCCAGGGCGGCATTGATCGAGACCATCACATTGCCGTCTGCAGCGTCAACTTCGTCGAAGAGGAAGACACCGCCGTTGCGGTAAATGCGAATGAAGGGGGATTCGACATACGCCCAGGTGCCATCCGCCTGGGGCAGCATCCGGCCAAAGATATGCGTTTCCGTGACGCCGGCCGAGAGACTGATGAACCCAAAGCTGCGGCCAAGGGCCTTGGCAGCATGCTTAACCAGCGTGGTCTTGCCCGTGCCGGCCGGGCCGACAAGCATGACGTTGCTGTGGCCTTCACCGATCAGGGACATGACCTGCTCGAACTGGCGATGGGTGCGATCCGACAGGGTGTTGACCGTGCCGTCGGACAGGTGCACTTCCACCGGCCGCGGCAGCCGCGCCGCCGCCACAGCCTCATCGACGATGCCGCGGACCTTCGATTCGTCCAGGTCCTGCTTAAGCTCCAGGTGCTCATTGATGGCACCTGCCAGGCGTTTGAATATGTCTTGGTACTGCTCAATGTGCGTGGTAGATTCTGATGCGATCATGGGAAAGCTCACTTTCCTGTGGTCAGGCCAACGTGGTGCTGATAACACTGCGTTGGCCGCTTGTTTGGGGGGAGGGTCGGGGCCTGAACGCCAGGCCCCAGAAGAGGGATTTTCAGTTTCTGCTTTGCGGATACGTTCTGCCAGGAAGGCTACCCCTTCGGAGTCAGTCACCATTCCGCCGCGATTAGGTTTTCAAGGAGCTTGCAGGCCCATCTTGCATGGGTTTCTTATTATCATAAGTATATGCTATTACATGACTTATGGCAAGAGAATAGCGGATTTGCAGTAAGATTTATGCCACTTCTAAGCGTAGAGTTGGAATTTAGTTACGACTGCTGGTGAAAAGATTGTGAAGATTTTTTGCGGCAGTTATCATGACAAACAAGTCGAAACGACTGCCGCTTGGGGACAGCGCACGGCTCATCAGGCGCCATGCGAAGGCTCAGGGCAGGAATGACGCCAACTTGCTGACGACCATACGCCCCGGCAGCGACAGCAGCCTCTCTGCGCCTAATCCTCCCTCCAAGCGCGGCAGCTGTCCTGCTTGGCAGGAAGCCACGAAGAAGGGCAGGGGCAAGTAACGCTGCCAGATGTGGGCTCGACTGGAGTTGATGGCGAAGCCAGCGCAGGAAGGAATGATGCAATGGCAACTATTATAGCGTCGGGTCTTCCAGATGAGATACCGATCAATGAACTGAAAGCCGCAACACAATCGTTGGATGTCCGCGCAGCCATGCGATATGTCACCACGGCCAGTTGTCTGCTCCTACGCGGCAAGACGGAACATCATGCTCTGGTAAATGGGATCAACCTGCCTCTTCTTGCCAAGGCCTTCGGGCTGTGGGCCCAAATAGATGGTGGTCGCCCGCTTCATTTAACGGGGTATCCAAACGATGAGGGTGGTTGGTTTCTTCATGCCCTTAACTCGCTGCCGTGGCGATCTGTGAACGAACCCAATCTCGATGAAACGATGGTCAGCTGGCTTATCAGGCAGGCATACATACGTTACGCGACGGACGACCCGCTCGATGCACGCATAGCACGAACTTGGATGATGTTCCATGATCTGGTCCAGGAAGGCGGGCTGGCAGTCGCAAATCCTTCAGAGGAGCTGAGGCGCCTGATAGGAGTGTCTGCCGAAGACCTTTGGGTCCTTGGCATGGCGATGTGGGGCTTCCATGTCATAACCACATCTACAAATGCCCAGAAGTGGCTGTTTGACCCAGATTTGTTCGTGCGTGAAGGGCCACACCAGCACGAAGTCAATGAGACGCTGCGCCGCACTTTGAGCGCTGTGGCAAGGACGCCCCAACAATTGCGTCAGATGTACGATGCGGCATCCTCCAAGTACCGGGATCCCGAAAGCCGCGACAAGTACTGGATGAGCGAGTTCAATATCCTTCGTGACTTTCCCGTGGTTGCTTTTGGTGATGGAACTTACTGTGCCCCATTCCCGACCTATGCATTGACGCGAGCTATTGATGGATTCTACTTCGACTTGGTTGAAGATTATGCCGAGAAGGCACGATTGTCTGGTCGGAGAGGCAACCCCTACGATAACGAAATGACGGCCACTCTGGGTACACTGTTTCAACGGTACGTCGGACGACAGCTGGAGCAACTGGCGATACCCGATGGTTGTCTGCTGCCCGAGTTCAAGTACGGTCCCCGAAAATCTCGCAAAGACAGTCCTGACTGGTTACTTCTCCGCCCCGGCGCAGTGCCAATCTTTGTTGAATGCAAGGCGAGGCAACCCTCTCTAGATGTGCAACGCTATGCATCGACAGAACTTCTGATATCCGAGGCGAAAGCGGCTCTTTCCAAGGCGTGTGGACAACTGGCCAAATTCGTTGCAGAAATCGGTGCTCGCGAGCCGGGGCTGGATCGTTTCTTCGGTCAAGAACAGTTTGTTTGCGTTGTTGTGACGCCCGTGCCTTTTCCGTTCCATATGATTCCGGATGTTCGGTCCATTATCGAAGGTGCGGCAAGCGGGCAAGGACCTGCTTGGGAAAAGTATCGAAAGCAAATTCTGCTCGTACCGATGTCCATTCGTGAATTGGAAACCGTGGTAGCAGCTGAAATCACATTAGGCGTACCGGTCGAGGAACAACTGGTTGAGTACGCACATTATCGCGCAACCGCAAATCGAATCGAAGGGTGGGACGGAATAGCCCCGATCTTCCCACGTCACATTGAGGAGTGGCTGCAAGAACGTCTCAACAATAGTCGACGAATCGTAAATCCTTTGTGCACCAAAATATGGCAAGAATTCACGGACTACTGCCAACGCCGCATTTTTGGAGAGAGCATAGCAGACACCGTTACTGGTATGAAGATTTCTATGACTCATCGGTTAGCATATGACTTGTGGGAAAAGCGAGGCGGGCCCTTGTGTGATGACCTGCGGGATTGGTTTGAAGCCGAGCGTATTCTTGGCTCCTTGCTGTCGAGGTAGTCCATTATTTCTTACAAAGAAAGATTAGTCCCTACCGGGGTGGTTCCCCCCGAGCACGGCGGTCGTCGGCGGCTCGCCAGGGACCCGCACGACGCGTCGGCACGCACTCGGCGGCTCTACGCTCACTCGAACAGCCCCGCCTGACCGCTCAGGGCCTTCTCGATAGCCTGGTCAATCTGTCGCTCCAGAGCCTTGGCTTCCTGGAGCACCTGAGGCTCGTGCCCTCGAAAGAACTCCTTCTGCTTGTCTCTCATCGCCTTGACCAGTTTGGCCAGTTCACGTCCATCCATCGCTGCTCCTCTCTTGGCCCTTGGGCCACGCCATGACCTCCTTGCTGATCAGCGGGCCGTCATAGCCCGCGCAGTAGTGCCAGGAATCGGGTGGCGGATCACAGAACCTCTCGCCGGTGCCCCAGACCACTTTTGTGCCGCCGATGTAGTCGGCGCAGTAGTACTGGCCGGCGGAGTTGAAGAACTTCTGACAGTCCGTGCAGCGACAGTACCGCAGCAGCGTCACGGGCGCGGGCATCGGAAAGGCGGGCACGGCTGGAGGCGCCGGGGCCGGCAGCAAAGCCTTGGGTTTGCGGGCCGTCAAGAACTCATACATGACCTGCCCCCTTGACCAGTGCCGAATGGTGCCAGGCAGTACCGCGGTATCTCCTATTGTCTCCTAGCTCGTCTTGCGCGCGCGTGCGCGCATGCGCGTGCGCGCGCACACACGCGGTATATAGAGAATTTCGCGGTACTGTGCGGTACTTGATGCGTAAGTCTTTGCTGGAGCAACTGCATATCACCAGCGGTGACTGCGGTACATCGCGGTACCTGGCTGGTACTGTGCGGTACTTTTTACTCATTCGACACCCCACTGAGCGAGATCCCCTCGTAGAAACGGCCGGTGGCCTGATTCCGTCGCGTCGTCAGCCCCGGCACCGCTGCCAGCAGATCGCGTCCAAACGTCTGGCGCGTCGTGGTCGTATTGCGGCCGTCTTTCTGACACCAGCCCTTCCAGGCACCATAAAGATCCTCCACACGCGAGCGATGCCCCGCGCCAATGATGCAGCAGTCGCGAACGAACGCCCCGACCGGACTGGACAGTTCCTCCACGTCCTGCAGAGTGTCGCTGGAACTGGTGGGCAGTTCGAAATACCCCCGATCATGCAGTCGCACCCATCCCTGCAGCGCCCACAGGAGAATCCCAGGAAGCTCCGACATGAGCTTGCTCGTCAGGTGCGTATCTTCGTGGCCGTAGAAGCTCTGGCGAAGCGTCAGCAGCAGAAACCGATTGGCCAGAGCGCCGCTGGCGTCATTGATCCGCGGCAACTCGTTGGTCAGGAACACAAACCGCGTCGGCAGCTTCATGGTCAGCGCCGGCAGGAACTTTCGCTCGATGGTGAGATTGTCTTCCCCGCTGATGCACAGCAGCCGCTCGATCACCGTTCCAACGTCATTGCCGGTGAAGCGAGCGTCCGAGACGATGGCCAGGCTCTTGCCAACCAGGGGCTGCAGGCCAAACGGCCCGGCCAGGCCGCTGGTGGTCGGGCCGGCGACGTTGGCTGGACCGACCAGGCGGCTCAAGATGCGGCCGATGGTGCCCTTGCCGGAGCGTTTGGGGCCTACCAGCAGCAGCATCTTCTGCTGGCTGGTATCGGCGGTCAGGCAGTACCCAAACCACTCCTGGAGCAAGGCGATGGACTGCTGATCGTCGCCCCAGAGCTGTTCCAAGAAGTCCAGCCATGCTTCCGGCCAGGGGGCATGGCGGTCAAAATCGAAGTCCAGGGCGTTGGTGGTGAACAGTGCCGGCGTCGGCGGCAGCACCGTCTCTGAAGAGATATGCAAGTTGTATGACCGGCAGGGCAGAATCTCCGTCGCCGGCGGCCGCTCAGGCTTCCCATCCAGCCATGCCGGCGGGACGATAGAGGCGGGCAGGTGCGCCCGAACGCGCAGCGATTCCAGGGCAGCATTGATCGTGGTGGGATTGGACTCGAAGTCCACCAGCTCCAACTCATTGGTTTTCTTGTCGAACACATATCGCAGCGCTTCATGCAGCCAAGACTGGAGTTGCTTGCGCACTGCCTGGTCTTCGGCCTCGACGAAGCGATTATCCCGCCAGACCATGAACACCCCGCCGTGGCCATGAATGGTGCGGCCCTCAGGGTGGCTGTGGAAGGCGTTGATGAACGCGTCGGCGGTGGGCAGCGTGCGGCGGGGCGACAGGACAAGCCGGCCTGTGGCCGGATCAGGCTGGCCCAATTTGACCACGGGCTCATCGGGCGCAGCGGCGGCGGCAATTTCAGGCTCGACGGGCTGTTCGTAAGGGGTCGCCGCCTCGACCAGTGCCAGGAGTTCCGCAGCCGTGCCGCCCGCCGCCAGCCAGTCAGAGGCGTCTTTGACGTCGCCGGCTAGTTCGATGATCTTGACCTGAGCTGCCTTGCCATTGAGTCGCTGGGCGACGTCCTGGGCATGCTTGCGGCCGGGGGCGTCTTTGTCGGGCAGGATCGCCACCCGGCGCCCGTGCAGAGGGCTGTCGCCCGAGAGTTTGCTCCACTTGCCGGCACCCATCGGGTTGCACGTGGCCACCAGGCCCGCGGCAGCCAGATTGTCGGCGTCCTTCTCGCCCTCGACGATGAACACCCACTGTGCAGGATCGGCCGCTGCAAGCTCAGGCAGGCGGTACAGCACGCGGGGCGTGTCGCCCAGATCCCACAGCCAACCGCCGTTGCCGTCGCTGCGGCGCTGGCGGAAGTCTTTGGGCTCAAACCGCACGCTCTGGAAGAGCAGATTGCCCTGGGCGTCGCGATAGTCATAGGTCGCGACGATGCGGGACTGGGGCCTGGCCTGGTCGGGCGGGAAGAGGGCTTGCATTGGCAGATCCAACGCCTTGCACACGGCCATTGTTGAACAGCCTGCCTGGCAGTGCAGCAGCGCCCGTCCGTCGTCGCCACGGCCGATGCTGAGGCTGGGGTTCTGGTCCCCGTGGGCCGGGCATCGGGCCTGCCACTGGTCGGGGCCAGTTTTCTTGACGGCATCGAGACGCTCCAGAATGTCCTGCACGGGATCAGTCATGGCGTTCAATCGCCTCCCGCACGTCGTCGATGCTGTACGCCGGGACGTAGAGTCCGCAGCGATGGGCGATCTCCTGGGCCATGAACTTCTGGGCCGGCGACTGGCGGCCGCCAGGGGCTTTGCACTCGACGCCGATGAACCGCCCGTCAGGCAGCAGGCCCGTGATGTCCGGCCAGCCTGCCGGCACCGTGTCGGCACCCCACGAGCCGGCGCGATATGCAGCTCCGGCATCGGTGACGGCCACGAGCGCACCGATGGAGCGGAGATATCCAATGATCGCCCGCTGGATATCTCGCTCGGGCTTACCCCTGGCCTTGGTGGTTTTGAAGACGTCGCTGGCGCGCAGGCTCATCGCATCGCCTCCTGCGCGAAGTCCCAGCCGGCCTGCCAGCACGTGGCTTTCTCGCTGCCTGCAGGGAAGGGATTGCGCCCGTCGCCGCCACGGCGGGCAGCCCAGAAGCCCCGATAGAAGGCATGCATCCGGCGACCCTCTTTGGCGGCTTTGGACTTCTCAATCATCCTCTTTTGACGGTTCGGGCACATAACGGTCATCCCTGACCTTGGGGTTCATCACGTTGGGCTGCCAGCGCGTAATGCGCCCGCAGCGATCAACCTGATCGACGTACACCCGCAGTCGCCGCGCGATCTCGCGCTGGTCCTTGAGCGTCCTTTCCTTGACACGCACCCGCATGGGGCACTCCTTTGCCCACGCCTGTATTCACATGTCCGGCAATGTCAGATCAGAAGGGAAGGATCATTGCCGGACCTTTGGCGAGCATCGTTGCCCAGTCTGCACCGGTCAGCCCAGCCGGTTGCTTGCCAGAGAAAAGCTCACCGAGAATCCTGAACCACTCGTTCTCGATAGCCTCTTGAGTCCATTTGGGCCCCTGGCAGTGCTTGCAGAACTCCGCCCACGCCTGTTCCATGGTCGCTGTCGCCGGAGCCGCCGGCCCAGCGGGCGCGGGGGCCTGAGCGGGCCGCGGCGGCGGGGTCTGCGCCGGGGCGGGCGTGCCGCCGGCCAGCGCACGGAATCGCGCGCCCAGTCGGGCATTGATCGCCCGGCGGCTTTCGTCGTCGCCTTTGCTCACAGCGGCGGCCGAACTGCCGTAGGGATTGAGGAACTGGACCTTGATGCGGGTCTTGCCGTTGTACTGCTCGCCGCCCAGCTTTACCTGGACAGGCTTTTCGCGCAGATTCTCGGCATTGTCCTGCATCCAGAACGGGTCGCGCCCGTCCCAGCCCAGGGTGGCCTTGAGCGAGTCGATGGCAGTGGTATTGAGAGCGCCGTCTTTCTTCTCCAGATAGAAGTAGCCGGTGATTTCCATGCCTTCTGCAGAGCAGTCGATCCAACTGCCATTGGAAAGCTCCTCATACAGCCGCAGCAGAATCGAGCACGTCAGCAGGTTATTGGGGCCGCTCTGGGTGATCCCGATATCCAGCGGGTACGCATTGAACAGGCCTTCACGGTTAGGAAGCATTGCACACAACTCCTATTTCTGGCCCAGCAGGCGGGCCCAGACGGCGGTATCGAACTTGTTCAGGGGCATGGGCTCACTCATCGTGCGGCTCTTCGCCATGCAGTGCGGCAGTTCCACCGGATAGATGGTCCGGGTACCGCTGCCCTTGGCTTTGCCATCTTTGGTGTCGAGGTCGTAGCCAATAAAGAGCACGTGATCAGCCCACTCACGCACGCGCAGGCGGATCGAGTTCTTGCCGCTGGCGGGCGACTGCAGCCGCGGTTCGTAGCGGATGTAATCTTCACCGGCCGGATTGGGAACTTCGGCTGTGCAGTCGTGCGCGATCAACACCACGTGGCGGCCGGCGCGGACGTGCTGGTCAAGATCACCAAGCAGCGTCAGGAACGTCTCGTAAACGTGCGAGTAGCCCTTGCCGAATCCGTAGTCTTCGATCCGCTCGACCTTGTTGCCCTTTTCATGCGGCACGTTCTTGATGACCCAGGCCGTCGCCCACTCTTCGGCCTTGGTCGCCGAGTCGATCACGATGGTCTTGATCTCATCCCAGCCGCCCATGTGCAGCGTGTCGCGCAGGGCCTGCCAGCCCTCGGCGCCGGTCTTGCCCTTGATGGTGCTGATGATCTTGATTTGGTCCAGGATCTCCTGGGGCATCTGGCTGCGAAGAACGGGCAAGGATTCCTCCAGATCAAAGAAGCCTTTCATACCGGGGGCGGCACAGGCAGTATTGGTCTTGCCACCACCGCCTGGACCGAAGATCGTCACTCGATGCGCGTCGGCAAGGGGAATGGCTCCAAACGTTACCGCCTGCGGCTGAGGCGGCGGCGCGTGGCGATTGGTCAGATTGTTTCTGGCGGGTACTCCTACAGCAGTCATCACAGACTCCTTTCACAAAAGACAACCGACCCCTCATCAGGAGGACAGTTCCGGATGCGGATCGGCAATGATCTCAAAGCCCAGCGGCGCCTGGCCGGCACTGACCTGGATGTTGTTGAAGCACAACTCGCTGTACTCGCAGTACGCGCAGGTCATTCGGTTGATGTTGCGATACCAGCGATGGCTGGCCATCGAGTCCTGGAGAGCACAGATCTGCTGCCACAGTTCGACCTGGAACTCGCGGAGTTCATCTTCCAGGGCGGGAATCTCGCGGCGCTGGAAGTAATACTCCGGCCGCTCGTTGATATCCCCGTAGAGGCGCTGGCCGAACTGCTGGGGCGTCTCGCTCTTCTTGCAGCGGATGGTAGGCTTGCGGGTCACGTCATAGAGACACGTGCTGACATCATGCCCCAGCGACCGCGCCGCCAGGATATACAGCGAAAGCTGCGGATCAGCGTGCAGCCGCTGCCAGTAGTCGCTGCCCTCGCCGATGTCTTCGCCGGCGGTCTTGTACTCCAGCAGGGCCATCCGGCCATCCCACAAGAGAACGATGCCATCCATCTTGCCGGCCAACATGAACGACTGGCTTTCCTGGCCGGTAGTGGGGTCGATAACCGGGATGCTGAAGGTCAACTCGCTGGCGACGAACTTCAGCCCGTCCTGCGAGTAGCACCACAGGTGGCCCGCCACAAGCTGGACCAGGATTTCACACTCGACTTGCCACTCATCGGGATCGGCCCAATCGGGGCAGATCTGGTAGCTGGCCCTGATCCATGCCAGAATCTCCTCGATGGAAGCGCCTTTGCCGAACATCTCCAACGCAAAGTGCCATGCCGAGCCAAGACGCAAAGCCACCCCCTTGCGAGCCCGCACGAATTTGTAAATGTACCTATTGCGGTACTTGCGGGGGCACAGTCGGTACGTGCCCAAGGCGGTATTGGTCAGAATCGTCATAGCTTGGGCTCCTGAGACGTGATCCGCTCTTCCAGTTGCCGCCACTCGGCCCGAATCTTCTCCAGGTCAGCCAGGGCCTCGCGATACATCCCCTCGGCATCGGCCATCCGCTTGAGGATGTCCGCCGCAAGCCGGATGTTGTCAGGGCTGGCCTTCGAGAAACTTGCCAAGCTCAGGGAGGCTGACACAGCCTGCTCCGGCGCCTGCGGTTCTGGAGCAAGCTGAACGGGCCGATCCTGGTAGCGGTCCTGGATGATCTGCTGTGCCTGCTCGACAGTGAGCACTTCGATCCTGCCAACTTCGCTGCCTCGGCGCAGGCGCAGCAGCGATGCGGAATGGTTAGCCGCCCGCTCGACGTCATATCGCCGGGCACGATTGAGTTCAGGCTTGAAGCCGCGGTACGTGGACACAAAGAACCGCACGTTGTCCACGTCAGCGACGATCCAGGGACCATCCTGAATTGCCTGTTCGACCTGTGTTGCAGATTGAATCACTGGCTCTGCCTTCTCCGGCTGCTGTGGTTTTTGGGATGACTGTGGCTGTTGCGGGTGGTTCACATTGCCCGCCGACCATGTATGAAGGTCTGTCAATGGCACACGCTCTTCTTTCCGGTGTCGCTGGAATGGCTGGACGATTCCGAACTGGCCCTCGACGCGAAGCAACCGCCCGCGGCCGAAGTGCTGGCTTGAGCCATGCGAGCGGATGCGGACATTGCTGCCGACATGCTGGTGAGGATTGGCAAGCTGCATCAGAGCCCCGCCTCTTCCAGGCGTTTCTCGGCCGCACGGATGGCGCGCAGCCTGGCCGCGGGGCCACGGTACAAGGAAGAGCGGTGCTCTCCCCTTGGGTACTCATCCAGCGGTTCTTCGGCTTTGGCCAGTTCCACGAAGAACCGGTTGAGAGCCGGCAGCGACGTAGCGATGTTACGCCCCACTTTCACGTACTCCAGCCTCACGCCGCGCAGTCCTATGCGGCACCACCGCCACAGCGTTGATATCGAAGGCTTCTTGCCGTTGATCCGCGGTAGAACCCTCGCGGCTTCTGAAAGGTCGATGATCCGTTCCTGCTCAATATCGATGGCCATCATTCCACTCCTGCTGTGCCCCGCAATGTGCGGGATCGACAAGCATCAGCATCGCACAAAGGCACGGGCGCTGAGTCTGATTGATGGCTGATCTGAGGCTGATTGAAAGCTGTTTGAGATCGCCCTGAGATTTGAACCGGATGCAGCCAAACAAAGTCCAACGCGATGGAAGCAGATGCCTCGGTATATTGGATGGACTGGCGGCCGGTGCAGCCGCCCAAAGGAAGTGACCATGGCAGCCGAACGAGAGGAAGTCACCTTCACGCGTGAAGAGTTCTATCAAAAGCTATGGGAGATACCCTCTCGCAAGCTGGCCAAACAACTTGGCTGTTCGGACGTACTTCTGGGCAGGATAGCTCGGTCTCTCCGCGTGCCCAAACCGTACGTGGGATATTGGTCAAGGCTCGCATCCGGAAAGAACCCTCGCAAGACCGCTTTGCGCCCCTGCGCTGATCCAGACGTGCAGAGCATCACTTTCTACCTCTATCCAAAGAAGAAGCCGCCTGAAATCGTCGCGCCCCCACCACCGCCAGAACCACTCGACGCGGACATACTGGACCTGCTGGATAAGGCAAGGAATCTGCCGCCGATCCAATTGGCCTCTTGCCTGCAAGACACATTGCCCGTGGTGCAGGACACCGCCACGTATCTGGAGTGGCTGGACAAGAATCGCACCGTGGATTTTCTGGGAGAGTACATTCCGCCGTACGATGGCCCGCCCTACCTGGACGTTGTCGTCAGTAAGAAATGCCGGCAACGGGCCCTGCTGATTTTCGACGCCTTTGCCAAAGCCGTTGAGGCGCTGGGCGGAAAAGTCCTCGTCCGCAAGGATGGCAAAGCATTCATGGATACAGCCCTCGTCACCGAGGTGTCTCTCGCTGGTCGCGACTCACGTTTTCGTTTGCGCGAAAAACAGGACATGGTCCTCAAGCGGCCACCCAAGAAGGGCGAGATCCAAAACCATAAATGCGACCGGGTCTGGACGGGCCTGCTGGGCTTCGACCGTGGGTCGGGAACCTGGGCCAGCGGCCCTGCCCACGATACGCCGCAGAAACGAAAGCTGGAAGACTGCCTTCTCCCGATGCTGATCGACATGATCGAATCCGAGGGACGCTACAGAATTTTTCGACGGGAGTGGGAGGCCGGCGCAGAGCAACGCGAAAAACAGCGTGAGGAACAGGAACGCCTGGACCGCCAACGGCGAGAGGAACTCCACCGAAAGCGGCAGAGCCTCATGATGAAGCAGGTCTATGAACGCCAGCGCGTGGAGAAGTTGATGGCCGATGCCGCCAACTGGCGGCGCAGCCAGGACATCCGCGATTACGTTGAGGCCCTCGAACAATACGCCCTGCAGAAGGACGGCGCCATTGCACCCGGCAGTGAGCAAGCGGAGTATATCGCCTGGGCCCGACAGCAGGCCGATCGCCTTGATCCTCGCATGCCCAGCCCGCCATCGGTGCTGGACGAAACACTTCCTGAGGTGATCAGCCCACCTGGAACATTACGTCCATAGCCTTGCGTCGATCTTCCTCGGCGTAGATGGTGGTGATGGCGGGGCTGCGATGGCCCAGGATGATCCGTGCGGTTTCGAGGCCGAATTCCTTGCGCAATTCGGTCGCCGCGTTGTGGCGAAGCTGGTGGGGATGCCAGTGGTGGTCTTTTCGCCACTGTTTGATCTGGGCCTTCTCCTCGGGTTTGAGACGCTTCTTGTACACCTCTACGCTTTCGCCCTTCTTCCTGGCCAGGAACGGCGGCAGCCGGAACGCCCGCACGCAGGCCTGCTTGATGGCAGTGGCGTAACTGTGCGAGTCGTAACGCTGGTGGAACTTGCGGACCAGATGCCCGCGCCGATTGCTGCCGGGCTTGTTGCCACAGCTCAAAGGGGTCTTGCGCTGGGCGAACATTCTCTCTCGGCGGGCGGCCTCGGCCTCGATCGGCGAGAAGCAATACTCCTGCGGCTCGCGGTTGATCAGGTAGCGTGACAGAATGCCCTGAGCCTGAGGCCCGATATAGATGGTGCGCTCATGGCCGTGGTAGGCGGTCTTGTGCTCCACCGGGGTGTACGTCCAGATCTTGCCTTCGCGGTTGATATCGCAGGGGCGCATGATCACAATTTCCCCGCTGCGGGCGGCCGTGAGCAACTGGAGCTGGATGATCGCCCAGACCTGCTCGCTGACGAACGGCTTGACGGCGTTGACCATTTCCATCGGCACCGGCCTGACGAAGCGGCCTTCCTTGACCTGGCAGCGTCCACGCTTGAGGCCGGCCACCGCCTGCAGCGCATGGTACGTGCTGCCGGGGACCATTTCATTTTCGGTGGCCCAGCGGAAGATTCGTTTGATCCGCCCGACGTGGTGGTTGATGTTGATGCGGCACCAGCCCTTTTCGATCATCTGCTGGCGAAGGGCCTTGAGCGCCAGGGGACCGAAGTCCGCGGCCCGGACATGGCCGTAGAGTTTGCGGACCATCGGGACGAGCTGTTTGAAATGGGCCTGTTCGGTCGTGGGCTTGTTGGCCATGGTCACGTAATAGGTCTGGGCGAAGGCCCAGTACTGATCGAGCACTTCCATGACGCTGATGGTCTGGGCGTCCTGGGGGATGTTTCTGCCGCAGGCCAGCCACTCGGCGATGAGCTGGTGGTACTTCTGCTCAGTCGCCGGGTCGTCATATCGTCCCAGATAAAATGTTTTGCCGCCAAGGCGAACAAAGCCTTGGCCGCTGCCTTTGTGCAGACACAGGGCCGGCACCTTTCCGGGGTTTTGGGGTGCCGGGGCCGCTTCGGTGGAGGTACTCATGCTGCCGCCTCCAAGCGCGTGTGTAGTACTACACACCTTGTCGCCTTGGTTACGGCTGCAAAACCGTTTGGAGCCTGTGACCGTACCTTACAGTAGACGCAGTATTTACATCTGACTTTGCATAAGAAGAGTCGAACCCCTAACCCTCGGTACAGATATTCGCGTCTGAGGCGAAAAAAACTCTGGCCGCTGCCTTTGTGCAGACATTTCCTGGGGTTCTGAGGTGCCGGGACCGCTTCGGTGGAGGTACTCATGCTGCCGTCTCCAAGCCGGTGTGTAGTACTACACACCTTTACGCCTTGGTTACGGCTGCAAAACCCTTTGGGGCCTGTGACTGTAACTTACAGTAGCCGCTGTATTTACATCTAACTACGCCTGAGAGGAGTCGAACCTCTAACCCTCGGTTCCGAAGACCGATGCTCTATCCATTGAGCTACAGGCGCAAATTCGCTTTGGGTTTTCCGCGGCACATGCGGCCGGAGAAACACAAGATCAACTTATTCTCTCCCATGGATGGGCAAAAGTCAATCAGCCGGCCGGCGGGCGCCGGGCATTGAGAGTAGGAAAGCCCGGGCACGTGGCCCGGGCTTGGGATTGATCTCTTTACGGAACGAGACTATTTCTCAGTCTTCTCGTCCGTCGTCTCCTCGGTCTTCTTGCCGCGTTTCCTGGGTTCGACGGCCTTGGTCGTCTCGACCAGTTGCAGGATGACCTGCGTGCCGTTGTCGCCGATGCGGTGATCGCTGATGCGGATGATGCGGGTGTACCCGCCGGGGCGCTGGGCGTAGCGCGGGGCCAACTCGTCGAAGAGTTTCTGGACGACGGTCTTGTCTTCCATCTCTTCCTCGACGTTGAACATCGCGCGGTCATGGCCGAGTTCGGCGATGATCAACCGCCGCGCGTGCAGCGTGCCCTTCTTGGCCGTAGTGATGAGCTTCTCGACGAAGCGGCGAAGCTCCTTGGCCTTTTGCTCGGTGGTGCGAATGGTTTCATGCTGCAGCAACGAGGCGGCCATATTCCGCCTCAAGGCCTTGCGGTGGGCGCTGTTGCGGCTTAGTTGTCTTCCCGATACACGATGACGCATTGTCTTGCCTTCCGCTAGTGTTACAGACGCAGTGCCTTACTCGCCGGCGCTGGAGCCTTCGTCGCCCATGGGGGGCAGGTTCATGCCCAGCGACAGACCCATCTCTTCGAGCTTTCGCTTCACTTCACGCAGCGAGGTCTTTCCAAAGCTGCGAATCTGGAGCAGTTCGGCCTCGGTGAGCCGGGCCAGCTGCCCGACCGTCTCAATCTTGGCCGCTTCCAGGCAGTTGTTGCTCCGCACCGACAGCTCCATCTCGTGCACGCTCATGTTGAGCTTGCGCTGCAGCTCGGCGTCGATCTCCTGCGGACCGGCCGACGGAGCCGACTCGACGATCTGCTCGCCCAGCTCGAAATACTGCACGAACGGGTTGAGGTGCTTTCGGAGGATCTTGGCGGCCTCGACCATCGCCATCTCGGGCGTGACGGTGCCGTTGGTCCAGATCTCCAGGACGAGCCGGTCATAGTTGACCTTCTGCCCGACGCGGGTGTCCTCGGTGCGGTATCTCACGCGGGTCACCGGCGAGAACGAGGCGTCGACGTAGATACGACCGAGTTCCTGGTCGGCATCGGGGTCGATCATCTCGTCGGCGGCCTGGTAGCCGCGGCCCTTCTGGATCACCAGTTCCATGTCCAGCGGGACGTTGTCGGTCAGCGTCAGCAGGTGGTGGTCGGCGTCGATGACTTCGATGGCCGGATCGGCCTCGATCATCCCGGCCGTGACCGGACCTTTGACTTCGCTGTGGATGCGGGCGATCTTGGCCTCATCAGAGTGGCTCTTGACGACAAGGCTCTTGATGTTCAGGACGATGTCGGTGACATCTTCCAGGACGCCCTTGATAGAGGTAAATTCGTGATCGGCCTTGGCGATCTTGATGCTCGTGACCGCGGCGCCTTCCAAGCTGCTGAGCAGGATGCGCCGCAGGGAGTTTCCGACCGTCGTTCCAAACCCGCGTTCAAACGGTTCGATCATGAACCGCCCGTACGTCGGCGTGGAAACGTTCTGATCGCTCAAGACCCGCGTGGGCAATTCCAGACCGCGCCACCTGACTCTCATTGATCCGTGCTCCTTCCGCCGAAAATTCGCGTTCCGGCTCCGCTATCGCCTGTCGTCTGCGTGCTTACTGGCTGCACAGCTCAACGATCAATTGTTCTTCCACCGGGATCATCACGTCGTCCCGCGTCGGCAGGGCGATGATGTCCGCTTCGAGTTTCGCCATATCCAGCTTGAGCCAGTTCTGCAGACCCGCCTCGCCCCGCACTTCCAGCGACTTGCGAATCAGCTTCTGGCTGTGGTCGCCGCCCTTGATGGTCAACCGGTCGCCCACCTTCACGAGGTAGCTGGGGATGTCCAGCTTGCGCCCGTTCACGTGCACGTGGCCGTGGGCGATCGCATGGCGGGCGGCAGAGCGCGAGAGGGCGAAGCCCAGCTTCTGTACCACGTTGTCCAGGCGGCGTTCGAGGATGCTCAGCAGGGCCGCGCCGGTATTTCCGCGCTGGCGTTCGGCCATGGCGAAATACTTGCGGAACTGCGCCTCGAAGACGCCGTAATAGCGTTTCACTTTCTGCTTTTCGCGCAGGCGCACGCCGTACTCGCTGCCGCGCCCGCGGCGCCAGCTGTGCTGGCCCGGAGGCATGTTGCGCCACTGTTTTTCCATGGCGCACTTGGCGGTTTCACAGCGAGTTCCCTTGAGCATCAGCTTGATGCCCTCGCGTCGGCACAACCTGCATGACGGTCCGGTGTAGCGTCCCATCGTTGACTAAGCTCCCTATCCTGAGCGCCGCAGCGCTTTAGACACGTCGTTTCTTACGCGGGCGGCAGCCGTTGTGAGGAATCGGCGTGACATCTTCGATCGAGATAATTCGTAACCCGGCCGCCTGCAGCGAGGTGACGGCGCTCTCGCGCCCGCTGCCGGGACCTTTGACTCGCACTTCCACTTCGTTGAGACCCATTTTGCGGGCCTTTCCGGCGGCCTGTTCGGCGGCGCGCTGGGCGGCGAAGGGCGTGCTCTTTCGCGAGCCCTTGAAGCCGACCGTCCCGGCCGACTCGGTCACCAGGACTTCGCCGTCCATGTCGGTGATGGTCACCAGCGTGTTGTTGAAGGTGGCCTTGACATGCACGATGCCCTTGGCGACGCTGCGCTTGGCCTTCTTGCTTTTCTTGGGGGCCGCGGTTTCCGCAGCCGCAGCCTCGGCGGGCGCCGCCGCGGCGGCCTGCTCGGGGGCCTGTTCTTTTGCCTGTTCCTTTGCCATGGTCTAGCGCATCTCCTTAACCGACTTCTTGCCGGCGACGGTCTTGCGGGGGCCCTTGCGGGTGCGGGCGTTGGTCTTGGTGCGCTGACCGCGGACGGGCAGCCCGCGGCGGTGGCGCAGGCCGCGGTAGCAGCCGATGTCGCGCAGGCGGGCAATGTGCTGCTGCACCTGGCGGCGCAACTGACCTTCGATCACGAAGTCGTTGTCGATCATCGCAGCGATCTTCGAGACCTCGTCCTCGGTCAGGTCCTTGGCCTTCTTGTTGACGTCGATCTGCAGTTTCGTGCAGATGTCCCGGGCGATCTTGGGACCGATCCCGTGAATGTACTGCAGCGAAACCAGCGTCGCTTTCTCGTTCGGAATGTCCACACCTGCCAAACGCGGCATACGTACTCCTTGGCGGGGCCTTTCCCGGCGCCGCCGAGCCAGGCCTTAACCCTGGCGCTGTTTATGCTTGGGGTTGCTGCAGATCACGCGCACCACGCCCTTGCGGCGCACGATGCGGCAATTCTCGCACATTCGTTTCACTGACGATTTCACTTTCATGATTAACCTCATGCCGGGCCCCCCGCCGCGGCTCGTCTTCCATCACTCCGCCGTCAACACCCGGCAGCCCGTGGCCGTCACGGCCAGCGTATCTTCAAAGTGAGCCGACGGTTTTCCGTCGCGCGTCACCACGGTCCAGCCATCCCGGGCGTACTGCACGCTACGCCGCCCCAGGTTCACCATCGGTTCCACGGCCAGCACCAGCCCCTCGACCAGCTCGATGTCCCGCCGCCGCAACTCGGCTGACGCAAAGTTGGGGACCTTGGGATCTTCCCACATCTGCTGGCCGATCCCGTGACCGACAAATTCCTGCACCACCGAGAACCCTTCGTCTTCGACGTACTGCTGCATGACCGCGGCCACTTCCGACCATTTCCGGCCGGGGCGGACCATCTCGCGGGCCATCGCCAGCGTGTTTCGCGTCACGTCCACCAGGCGCTGCACATCGGGGCCTACCGGCGGTACGACGAACGTCTCCGCCGCGTCGCCGCACCAGCCCTCCAGCCGCACGCCGAAGTCGATGCTGACGATGTCGCCGGCGCGGATGGCCCGCTGCGAAGGTATCCCGTGGACGACCTCGTCGTTGATCGAGGCGCAGATGTAGCCCGGAAAAGGGCCCGCCCCGTCTTTACCGGGCACGCCCTTGAAGAGGCCTTCCGCACCGGCCTCGCGCATGATCCGCTCGGCCTGGTCGTCCAGTTCTTTGGTTGTCACGCCCGGAGCGATTCGCTCGCCCAGAGCCTCAAGCACGCGCCGGACGATTCGTCCGGCCTGGCGCATCTTTTCGATCTGCTCAGGGGTCTTGAGCTTGATCGCCATGCGCACCTTCTTATACGTTTCCCAGCGATTCCAGAGCGCCCGTCAGGTCCGCCGTAACGTCCTTGACGTCCTGGTTGCCATCGATGGTCAGCACCGGCAGCCCGCCGCGGCCGCGATAGTAACCCATTACCGGTTCGGTCTGCTGGTGGTAGGCCGCCAGCCGTCTCTCGACCACCGGTTCGGTATCATCGGCCCGCTGCACCAGTTTGGCGCCGCAAGCGTCGCACTGCATGTCTTTCCTGGGCGGCATGAACTCGGTGTGGTACACCTTGTTGCACTGCGGGCAGCTTCGCCGCCCGACAATCCGCCGCACGATCGCACTATCGTCTGCCGTGATCTCGGCCACGCCGTCCAGCGGCGAGCGGGCCTTGGCCAGGGTCTCATCCAGCGCCTTGGCCTGGGCGACGGTCCGCGGGAATCCGTCCAGCAGCAGGCCCTGCTTGGAGTCGACGGCCGTAATGGCCTTGGCCATGATCTCGACGACCACGTCGTCGGGCACCAGTTGCCCGGCATCCATATATTTCGCCAGCGCCTTGCCCAGTTCCGAACCGGAAGACTTCTCGGCCCGGAAGATGTCGCCGCTGGACAAATGCTTCATTCCGTAGCGGTCGGCGAGGCGCTTGGCCTGCGTGCCTTTGCCGCTTCCGGGAGGACCCATCAACACGATCCTCATGAGTACGCTCCCTTGATGCGGGTGCTGCCGCCGAGGAAGCCGCCGTAATTTCGCATCACCAACTGGGCCTCGATGCGCTGCACGAGGTCCAGCGCCACCGAAACCATGATCAACAGACCCGTGCCGCCCAGGAACGCCGCGATCTGGTAGTCGATGCCCAGCACCGCCGCGAACGTCATCGGGATCACCGCGATCACGGCCAGGAAGGCCGCGCCGCAGTAGGTGATCCGCTCCATGACCTTCTCAAGATATTCGGCCGTGCGCTTGCCCGGCCGCATGCCGGGAATGAAGCTGCCGTAGTCTCGCAGTTGCTCGGCCATTTCCTTGGGCTTGAACTGCACGGTGGTCCAGAAGTAGGCAAAGAAAAATATCAGCGCCGTTTCCACCACGGCGTAGACGTAGCTGTGGCTTTCAAAGGCAGACGCCAACACCTGGAGGACGCCGCTTTGCGGCCATTTCTGCGCAATCGACTTCAAGATGATGCCCGGGAAGATCATCAGCGACGAGGCGAAGATGATGGGCATCACGCCGCCGTGGTTGACGCGCAGGGGCAGGTGCTGGCGCTGTCCGCCATAGACCCGCCGGCCGCGGGCGTGCTTGGCCTGCTGCACGGGGATACGCCGCTGGGCCTGGGTGATCAGGATCGCTCCGGCCACGACGAACACGAACGAGAAGATCAGGAACAGCAGGCGCATCAAGTCGATCTTGCCCGCAGCGGCGCCGGTGAGACTCAGGTCGGCCTGCGAGATGAGCATCTCGATGGCCTTGGGAAGGCGGGCGAGGATGCCGGCCATGATCAACAGGCTGATGCCGCTGCCGATGCCGTATTCATCGATTTGCTCGCCCAGCCACATCAGGAAGATCGTGCCAGCCGTCAGGCCGATCACGCCCATGATGAGAATGCTGTAGCTGCCGATATATTGCGGATACACCAGCGATTCATTGGTGCCCGAGCCCGGCGAGACCATGATGCGCATCCAGACGATCGCCTGGATCACGCACAGCAGCACCGTGCCGTAGCGGGTGTATTCCTGGATCTTCTTATAGCCGGCCGGGCCTTCCTTCTGCAACTTGGCCAGGCTCGGGACCACCGTGCCCAGAAGCTGCATGATAATCGAGGCCGAAATATAGGGCATGATGCCCAGGCCGAACAGCGTCGACTGGCTGAGGTTGCCGCCGGTGAGCATGCCGGCGATGGCCATGGCCTGGCCGTACATGCCCCCGCCGAGGGTCTTGGCCCACTCGGCCAGGGCTTCCTGGTTGAGACCCGGCAGGGGGACGTAGAACCCGATGCGGTAGATGCACAACAGGCCGATCGTGAAGGCGATCTTGCGAATCAGTTCAGGGATGGCGAAGATGTTCTCCATCACCTGGCGGATGCGCGACGCCGACCAGAGGAAGTAGTAGTATGCCGCGAAGACGCCCAGGCCAGCGACAACCTGCAGAATCGGGCTCACCAGCGCCCCGGCGCCAACCTGGCGCGAGAGCGACTGGACGATCGACTCGACCCCGCCGGCTATCAGCCAAATACCGGCTGCCGCCAGGACCAGTCCTACCGCCAATCTGAAGAGCTTGAATGCCATGGTACGTTCTTCTTGCCTGCCGAGTACTAGATTGTCTGCACCGTTCCGCCGGCTTGCGTTATCTTCTGCGCCGCGACGACCGAGAACTTCGAGGCCACGACGGTCAGCTTCTTCTTCAGCTCGCCACTACCCAGCACCTTCACGGGAAGGGTCGTATCATTGATGATCCCCGCCGCCACCAAGGCCGCCGCGTCGACCGTGGCGCCATCGTCGAACTGCTCCAGTAATTCGATGTTGACGACCCGGAAGTCCTTGCGGAACTCGGCGTTTGAGAACCCGCGCTTGGGGATTCGCTTGAGCATCGGGTTGGAGCCGCCCTCGAAGCCGAGGTTGAGCTTGTTGCCCGCTCGCGAGTAGTAGCCTTTGTGCCCACGGCAGCACGTGCCGCCGTGACCGCTGCCGTTGCCTCGCCCGAGGCGCTTGCGGCTCTTGTGCTTGCCGGCAGAATTCATGATATCGTCAAGTTTCACAGTTCCACTCCTCGCAGGGCCTTGATTGTCGCCTGCGTGCGCAGCTTCCGCAGCGCGTCCAGGCCGGCCTTGAGCAGGTTCTTCGGCGAAGTCGAACCGTAGGCCTTGGTCAGCACGTCGCTGATTCCCGCCAGTTCCAGCAGCGGGCGAATCTTCTTTCCGGCGATGACGCCGGTACCATCGGAAGCCGGAACCAGGACCACGCGGCTGGCGCCGCTGTGACCCCAGACTTCATGGGGGATGGTGCGGCCGTTGAGCGAGACGGTGAACATCGCCTTGCGGGCCTCGGCAATGGCCTTTTCAACGGCCTGGGGCACTTCGTTGGCCTTGCCGTACCCGATGCCGATCTGCCCTCGACGGTCGCCGACGACCACCAGGGCGGCAAAGCTGAACCGCCGCCCGCCCTTAACCACTTTGCTGCAGCGATAGATCTGGACGACGGAATCTTCCATTCCGCCTTCCATCTCGTCGCCGTAGCCACCTTGTCGTTTTTGGAACGCCACTAGGGTTGCTCCTGTGTGCTAGAACTCCAGCCCGCCCTTGCGAGCAGCGTCGGCCAGTTCTTTAATACGCCCGTGAAAGGCATAACCGTTGCGGTCGAATACGACCTTCTTGATGCCAGCCTGAACGGCCTTGGCCGCCAGGGCCGCCCCGACCACCTGGGCGGCCTTGCGGTTGCCGCCGATGGCCTGTTCGGCCAGCGCCTCTTCCAGGGAAGAGGCGGCCACCAGCGTGCTTCCGGCCGCGTCGTCGATCAACTGGGCGTAGATGTTCTTGTGGCTGCGGAAGACCGTCAGGCGGGGCCTGATGGCCGAACCGCTGACGATCTTGCGGACGTGACGCTTGCGCCGCTGCTGCCGAACGATCTTCTTCTTTATCGCCTTCATGATTGTCTATGCCTTGCTTGATGAATCCTCGGTAGCACAGGCTTTCCAGCCTGTGGCCTCGGTGGCACAGCCTTTCCAGGCCGTGACCGTCACAGGCTCGAAAGCCTGTGCCACCTGCTTTCCTATCCGCCGGCTCCGGCTCCGGCAAAGGCCTTGCCGACCTTGCGGCGAACACGTTCGCCGGCGTAACGGATGCCTTTGCCCTTGTAGGGTTCGGGCTTGCGGGCCTTGCGAACCCGGGCGGCGAACTCGCCGACCACCTGCTTATCCGGACCGCTGACGGTGACGCGGGCCGGCTCGTTGTCGCCGCGGGCCTGCGGGACCGTCACGTCCACCTTCAGACCCGCCGGCACGGGGAAGACCACCGGGTGGCTCTTGCCGCAATTGACCGTCAGCTTCCCGCCGGCCAGTTGCAGACCGTAACCTACGCCGTAGACTTCGAGGCTCTTGCTGTAACCCTTCGAGCAGCCTTCGACCATGTTGGCGATGAGACTGCGGGTCAGGCCGTGCAGCGCCCGCGAGAGCCGCTCGTCGTTGGCGCGGGCGACGGTGACGACCTTGGCCGCCTCGTCGATCGCCACTGACACTTCCGGCCGGTGCTCCCAGGCGAGTTTGCCCACCGGGCCCTCGACGCTGACGGTGCGCCCGGACAAGGCCACCTTGATGCCCTTGGGAATCGCTATTGGTTTCTTGCCTATGCGTGACATAACACTACTCGCTTAGCAGACGGTGCAGAGCACTTCGCCGCCGATTTTCTCGCTGC
This sequence comes from Phycisphaerae bacterium, assembly GCA_039683615.1. Classification (GTDB taxonomy): domain Bacteria; phylum Planctomycetota; class Phycisphaerae; order SM23-33; family SM23-33; genus JAJFUU01. The sequence goes on along the minus strand of JBDKRA010000007.1, from coordinate 30,961 downwards.
GACAGCGCCGATCACTCATCACGCCCTTGGAGGTCGAGACGATGGCGATCCCCAGACCGTTCATCGGCCGGGGCAGCTCGCCGACGCTGCTGTACACGCGGCGACCGGGTTTGCTGACGCGCTTGATTTCCGTGACGATTTCTTCGCCGTTGGGGCCGTACTTGAGGTACACCCGCAACAGACCCTGGGGGGTGCTGTCCTCGACGCGCTGAAAGTCGTCGATGTACCCTTCGTCCTTGAGCGTCTGGCAGACGCCCTGGCAGACGCCCGAGGCCTTGATGTTGGTGACTTTCTGCCCCGCCCGCAGAGCGTTGCGGATTCGGGTCAGCATGTCGGCTATCGGATCCTGAAGACTCATCTCGCGTTCCCTTTACCAGCTTGATTTCTTCATGCCCGGGATCTTGCCCTGGTGGGCTAGGCTCCGCAGGCAGATGCGGCAGATGCGGAACTTACGGTAGACCGCTCGGGGCCGGCCGCACAACTGACACCGCCGCACGATCCGCGTGCTGAACTTCGGCGGGCGCTTCGACTTTTCCACTTGTCCCTTGGTTGCCATCGGGTCAATCCCTTGTTACTGTTCTTCGGTGCGGAACGGCAGACCCAGCAGGCTCAACAGCGCCCGGGCCTCTTCGTCGGTCTTGGCCGAAGTGCTCATCGCGATATTCATGCCCTGTGTGAAGGTCAGCTTTGCCGGATCGATTTCCGGAAACACCGACTGTTCCACCAGGCCCATGTTGTAGTTGCCTCGCCCGTCGAAGGCCGAGGGGTTGAGCCCGCGGAAGTCCTTGACGCGCGGGATCGCCAGCGACACCAGGCGGTCGAGGAACTCCCACATCCGCTCGCGCCGCAGCGTGACCTTCAGGCCCACCTTCATGCCCTGGCGGAGCTTGAAGTTGCTGATCGACACCTTCGCCAGCGTCACCACCGGACGCTGACCCGTGATGTCGGCCAACTGCTGCAGCGCCGTGTCCAGGCGGGCCTGGTCGGTGCTGGCCTGGCCGATGCCCATCGACACCACGATCTTCTCAAGCCGAGGCACGGCCATGCGGTTCTTGTATCCGAACCGCTGGGTCAGTGCCCCAGCCACGTCTTGGCGATAATGTTCCAAAAGCCTTGGGCTCATCGTAACCACCTACTTGGACGACTTCTTGACAGCGCCGAGGGACTGCCCGCTCTTGCGGGTGACGCGGTCCTTGGCGCCATCGGAGTTAACGGTATATCCCACGCGCGTGGGCTGATTGGTCTTGGGATCGATCGGCAGGACGTTGGAAATGTGAATGGGCATTTCCTTCTGGATGCGTCCGCCCTTGGGGTGCTGGCGCGAGGGGCGCAGATGGCGGTAGACCCGATTGACGCCCTGCACGATCACGCGCTGGGACTCGGGCAGCACGCGCAGCACTTCGCCGCTCTTGCCGCGGTCGTCGCCGGCAATCACAGACACCATGTCGCCTTTTTTTACATGCAATGCCATCGCTCTACACCACCTCAGCCGCCAATGAGACGATCTTCATGAAGTTCTTTTCGCGCAGCTCGCGGGCCACGGCCCCGAAGATGCGCGTGCCTTTGGGGTTGCCTTCCTCGTCGATGAGCACGGCGGCGTTCTCGTCGAACTTGACGTAGCTGCCGTCGCTGCGGCGGACGGGGAACGTCGTGCGGACGATCACGCACCGCACCACGGTTCCGGCCTTGACGTCCGAGCCCGGCAGAGCCTTCTTCACCGAGCAGATAATCACGTCGCCCAGGCTGGCCGTGCGGCGGGTGAAACCTCCGCGCCGCGTCGAACCGCCCAGCACCTTGATGGTGCCTACCACCTGGGCGCCGCTGTTGTCGGCCACACTCATTCGTGTCTGTTGCTGAATCACGTCTGTTAACCTCGCCGCTACGATTGGGCCGCAGCGCTGCTGATGACGCGCACCAGGCGCCAACTCTTGGTCTTGCTCAGCCGCCGGCAGGGCACGATCTCAACCGTGTCGCCGACCTTGGCGGCGTTGGCAGGATCGTGGACGGCCAGCTTCGTGCGCCGCCGAACGTACTTGCCATACACCGGGTGGCGGACCATCATCTCCAGGATCACGCTGATGGTCTGCTTTCCGCTGATCGTCCGGACCTTGCCGGTCTTGACCGACTGCAGTACGGGATTGCTGGTTTGTTCAAGACTGGTCATGGCTACGCCTTGGCCTCCTGAGCGGCCCCGGCGGCGCCGAGCTCACGCTCCCGCTGCACCATCAGGATCCGCGCGATGTCCCGCTTGGCCTTGGTGACCAGGGTCGGGTCTTCCAGTTTTTCGGTGACGGCCTGGGCGTGCAGGTCGAACACGTGCCGTCGCAGGCGCGCCAGTTCCGTCTGGAGTTCTTCGCCGTTCAAAGCTCGAATATCGTTAATCTTCATGGTCGCGATCATCCTGCCTACATTCGCCGACGGTGAACCAGGCGGCAGCGGACGGGCATCTTGTGGGCAATGCGCCGCAACGCCGTCTTGGCCGTTTCCTCGTCCACGCCGCCGATCTCAAAAAGGATCGTTCCGGGCTTCACCCGCGCGACCCATTCTTTCGTTTCGCCTTTGCCCTTGCCCATGCGGGTTTCCAGCGGCTTGGCGCTGATGGGCTTGTCCGGGAAGACGCGGATGTACACCCGTCCCTCGCGGTGCAGGTAATGGGTGGCCGCGACGCGACCAGCCTCGAGCTGCCGCGCCGTCACCCAGCAGGTGTCCATGGACTGCACGCCCACGTCACCGAACGAGACGGTGTGCCCTCGGGTGGCCTTTCCCGTCATGGTCCCGCGCATCTGCTTGCGGTGCTTAATACGTTTAGGCATCAACGCCATGAGTACACCTGATCTTTATTCCTGGTCCTGCTTGGGTTGGTCCTGAGCGGGCGCCTCGCCCCGGCTCTGCTGTTCGCCGCCACGCTGCTCGCCGCCGCGGCCTTGGCCGGGGCCTCGCGGCCGCCCGCCACGCCCGCCGCCACCGCCGCCACCGCCGGGCCCGCCACCACCGGGGCGACGACGTCGTCGCATCCCGTCTTCGGCGCCGGGCTGGGGCTCCAGCGGAGCCTCGCCGAAGCGGCCGCGATACACCCACACCTTGACGCCGATGGCGCCATAGGTGGTGAAGCTGGTGGTGAAGCCGTAGTCCACGTCGGCGTCGAGGGTGTGCAGGGGAACGCTGCCCATCACCTTCGTCTCGCGACGGGCGATTTCAGCGCCGCCGAGACGTCCGCTGACGGCGATCTTGACGCCGCGGGCGCCGGCCTGCATGGTCTGCTCGGCCCGCTGCTTCATGGTGCGTCGGAAGCTGGCGCGGCGTCGGAGCTGGTCGCTGATCGCCTCGGCCACCAGCATCGCATCGAGGTCCGGCTGGCGGATCTCGACGATGTTGATGTTGACGCGGCGGTCGGTGAGCTCTTCCAGCGACTCTCGCAGCTTGTCGACCTCGGCGCCCTTGGGTCCGATGACCAGTCCGGGGCGGGCGGTCTTGAGGATAATCTTGACCTCTTCTCGCGTCCGCTCGATCTCGATGGAACTGATGCCGGCATACGGGGGCTGGCGGTTGAGCATCTTGTCGACGAACCGCCGCAGCCGCTCATCCTCGACCAGGAACTCGCCGTAGTTGCTCTTGGGAGCGAACCAGCGGCTCTTCCAGCCCAGGGTAATCCCGGTGCGGAATCCGGTTGGATTGACCTTCTGACCCATGCGTGCCTCGCCTTACCTTGCCGCCTGTGCGGCAGCGTGTTGCTCGACCGTCACGACAATGTGACTGGTGCGTTTGAGAATCGGATGCGCCCGCCCGCGATCCTTGGGCTGCCAACGCTTCATCGTCGGACCTTCGTCGATCCGCGCTTCCTGGACGAACAAGGCGTCGGTGTCGGCCTCGGCCTCGTTGGCGCTGGCGATGGCGCTGACCAGCACTTTTCGGATCATCACCGCCGCGCGGTGCGGCATGAACTCCAGGAGGTTCATGGCCTCCTGCACTTCGCGGCCGCGAATGACGTCGACGACCAGCCTGGCCTTTCGGGCGCTGATACGAGCGAATCGATGTTTTGCATTCCAAGCCATCTCACAACTCCGGGAGAATTACGCTTCCGCCGCAGCCGCTGCTGCTTCTTTGGCGCGGCCGCCGCTGTGCCCACGGAAGATACGCGTGGGGCTGAACTCGCCGAGCTTGTGCCCGACCATGTCCTCGGTCACGAAGACCTTGTTGAACGCCTTGCCGTTGTGCACCATGAACGTGCGCCCGATGAACTCGGGGACGATGGTGCACGAGCGAGCCCAGGTCTTGATGGGCTCGGTGTTGCCGCGGTCCAGAGCCTTCTGAACCTTGCCAAACAGCGTGGCGTCTACGTATGGACCTTTTTTCGCGCTTCGAGTCATCGCCGTCTATCTCGCAATCTAGAGAACCAGTTGCCCGTTTCGGACATTGCGCCGCCGGCGCAGAATCATCTTGCTCGTCGTCTTGCGGCGACGACGCGTCTTGCCGCCCTTGGACAGCTTGCCCGTGGGGCTGACCGGGTGACGCCCGCCGCTGCGACGGCCTTCGCCGCCGCCCATCGGGTGGGCCACCGGGTTCATCGCGCTGCCGCGGACCGTCGGGCGGATGCCCAGGTGACGTTTGCGGCCGGCCTTGCCGTAGCGAACGCCTTGGTGCTCGATGTTGCCCAGTTGCCCGATGGTGGCGCGGCACTGGACGTTCACCATTCGCATTTCGCCGCTGGGCAGGATCAGGTGGGCCATCTTGCCCTCGCGGGCCTGCAGGCGGGCGACGCCGCCGGCCGAGCGAACCATCTTGCCGCCCTGCCCGGGCTGCATCTCGATATTGTGCACTTCCAGGCCCAGGGGAATATTCGCCAGGGGCAGGCAGTTGCCCACTCGCGGCTCACTGGTGGGGCCGGAGTAAATCTTCGCCCCGACCTTGAGCCCCGCCGGGGCCAGGATGTACGTCACAGCAGCGTCTTCGTACTTGACCAAGGCGATGTTGCAGCTTCGGTTGGGATCGTACTCGATCGTCATGACCTCGGCAGCCTGGCCGTCGCGGTTGCGCTTGAAGTCGATGATGCGGTACATCCGTTTGTGCCCGCCGCCGTGGTGGCGGCAGGTGATGAAGCCCTGGTTGTTGCGCCCGCCGGTCTTCTTGGCCGGCACCAGCAGCGCCTTGGTCGGCGTCGTGCAGGTCACGTCCGAGTACGTATTGACCGAGCTGTTTCGTCGGCCGGCGGACGTTCGATTGTAAGTCTTGATAGCCATCGTCAGGTAATCCCGGTTTAGCTAGAACAGGTCGATGCGGTACTCGTCCTTCAGCACGACCACGGCCTTCTTCCAGTGGCGGGTGCGTCCGACGCGGAACTTCGTGCGGCGGGGCTTGCCCTTGCGGTTGGCGGTGCGCACTTCATCGACTTTCACGTTGTACAGGTGTTCCACGGCCTGGCGGATCTGCGCCTTGTTGGCCGTGGCTTCAACTTCAAACGCGTAGGCGTTTCTCGTCTCGCTCTGGTGGGTGCCCTTTTCGGTCACCAGCGGGCGGATGATCACACTGTGGATTTCGGTCTTCACGCCTGCTCCTCCCGGGTGGTCAGGGCGGTCATGGCCTCGACCGTCACCAGCATCTTCTGGCGGGTGGCCACGTCGAAGGCATTGAGCTCCTCGGCGATCCGGACGGTCAGGTCGGCAATGTTGCGGCTGGAGAGAAACAGCGAGGTGTCGCGCTGGGGAATCGTCAGAAGGCAGGAACGGTTGATCTGGAGGTTCTTGAGGACGCCGGCCATGGTCTTGGTGGAAGGCTTCTCAATGGCGAGGCCTTCGACCACCATGAGGTTGTTGCCCTGGATCTTGGCCAGGATGGCCGAGTCGAGGGCGGCCTTGCGCATCTGGCGGGGCAGCTTCTGGCGGTACTCGCGGGGTTGCTTGGCGAAGGCCACGCCGCCGCCTCGCATCACGTTGGTCCGCACGGCGCCGCGTCGGGCGTTGCCGGTGCCCTTCTGGCGATAGAGTTTGCGAGTCGAGCCGGCGACCATCCCGCGCGAGCGGGTGGCCACGGTGCCCTGGCGGCGATTGGCGTGATAGGCCACCACGGCCTGCTTGAGCAGCGCCGTATTGACGTGCCGGCCAAACAGCGCCTCGTCAATCTCCAGCGTGCGGGTCTTCTCGCCCTTCATGTTGTATACGGGTACTTCCAGCATGGTCGATTATCCAGTTCAGGCCGAAGCCGCCGCGGAGGTCTTGCTGGCGCGGAGGAACAGATATCCCCCGGCCGGTCCGGGCAGCGGTCCCTTGATCAATAGCAGGTTGTTTTCCTTGTCAATTCGGATGATGCGGTGGTTGCGGCTGGTGCACTGCACGCTGCCCATGTGACCGCCCATTCGCTTGCCTTTTTTGGGTTTGGGGCCGGTGCCGGCCTGCGTGGCGTGGGAGCAGATCGAGCCGGGGCTGCGGTGTTTGCGTTCGCAACCGTGGCTGGCGGGCATGCCTTTGAAGCCGTGACGGACCATCGGGCCCTGGTAGCCTTTGCCCTTGCTGGTGCCGATCACGTCGATCTTGGCGACGCCCTCGAAGACTTCCACCGTCAGCGTGGCGCCGGCGGCGACGTCGGCGTCGGCGGCGGTCATGCGGTATTCCTTCACGAAGCGCTTGGCCGTGGCGCCGGCCTTGGCGGCGTGACCGGCGGCGGGCTTGGTCTCGCGATGGTTCTTGAAGTCGTCGAAACCGATCTGGACGGCCTCATAGCCTTCGCGCTGGGCGTTCTTGATCTGCAGCACGCTGCAGGGCCCTGCCTGCACCACCGTCACCGGATGCAGCACGCCCTGGTCGTCGTAGACCTGGGTCATGCCGATTTTTCGTCCTAACAGTGCCGCTATCATGGTTATGCCTCAACTCGCGTGGACGCTTTCGAGCGTCACGTTATGCCTTGATTTTAATAAACACGCCGGCCGGGACCACCAGGCGGTTGAGCGCCTCGACGGTGCGAACGGTCGGCTCGTAAATGTCGATGATCCGCTTGTGCGTGCGCATCTCGAACTGCTCGCGGGATTTCTTGTCCACGTGCGGGCTGCGCAGCACCGTGTAGCGTTCGATGCGCGTCGGCAGCGGAACCGGACCACACACCCGAGCGCCGGTGCGCTCGGCGTGATCGACGATTTCCTTGGCCGAGGAATCCAGGGCCCGATGGTCGTATGCTTCCATCCGAATGCGTATCTTGTCATGAGCCATCGATCGCTTGCTCCAATGCCTTATCTACCGGCGCACCCGGACTGCTGTCGTAACCTTCCGGCGGCGGATGTTACCGACCAAGGTGCAGAGTCGTCTAAACTTACGCAAATTTCTGCCATTGTCAACTCGTTTATCTGGAAAATTATTTTTTCGTTAATAAGATTTCAAAATTTGGGCCGCCACGTTGGCCGGCACCGGCTGATACGTATGCGGTTCCATGGTCTGGCTCGCGCGCCCTTGCGTGAGCGACCGCAGCTGCGTGGCGTACCCGAACATTTCGGCCAGCGGGGCGAAGACCGTCAGAATGCGGAATTTTCCGCGCTGGGTCATCTCTTTGATTTCCGCGCGGCGGCGGTTGAGATCCGACGTCACCGCCCCGAGGAACTCTTCCGGAGTCATCACGCTCAACCGCATGATCGGCTCGAGAAAAACCGGATTGGCCTTGAGCACCGCGGCGTTGAACGCCATGGCGCCGGCCTGCTGGAAGGCGATGTCGCTGCTGTCGACGGGGTGATACTTGCCGTCGGTCAGCGACGCTCGCACGTTGAGCATCGGATAGCCCGCCAGCGGGCCGCTGCCCGAGGCATCCTTGACGCCCTTACCCACCGACGGAATATACTCGCGCGGAACGCTCCCGCCCTTGGTGGCGTCTTCAAACTCGATTGTCTCTTCGTGATCGCGCACTTCCCCGCCCAGGGGCTCGACCCGAACCACGGCCACGGCGTATTGCCCGTGCCCGCCGGTCTGGCGGATGAACCGCCCTTCGGCCTCGGCCGTGCCGAGAATCGTTTCTTTGTACGCCACCGACGGGCGCCCGACGCGAACCTTGAGGCCCATGTCGCGCGTGAGTTTGTGCGTGATGATTTCCAGGTGCAGCTCGCCCATTCCGGAGATGGTGGTCTGGCCGGTCTCGGCGTCGTAGCGATAGCTGAAGCTCGGATCTTCGCGCCGTAGCGTCTCCAGGGCCGTTCCCATCTTCTGCTTGTCGGCGTTGGTCTCGGGCTCGATCGACAGCGTGATGACCGGGTCGGGAAACTCGAGCTTCTCCAGCACGATGGGGTTCTTGGGATCGCAGAGCGTGTCGCCGGTGATGGAGTTCTTGAGCCCCACCAGGGCGACGATGTCGCCGGCGACGGCTTCGTCGCGGCGGATGCGCTGCTTGGCGTGCATCTCCCAGATGCGCGAGACAATCTCTTTGCGGTCCTGCGTGCTGTTGAGCACGCGCGTGCCGCTGGTGAGCGTGCCGCTGTAGATGCGGGCGAAGTTCAGGTCGCCGTGCTGGTCGGAGGTGATCTTGAACACCAACGCCGAGAACGCCTCGTCGGCCTCGGGCTTGCGGGTGACGGTTTCTTCGCCGCCGCGCATCGACGCCACGCCGGTTACCGGCGGCACGTCCATGGGGCTGGGCAGATAGTCCACCACGCCGTCGAGCAGCTTGCGCACGCCGATGTGCTGCAGCGCGCTGCCGCAGAAGACGGGGTGCAGTTTGCCCGCGACGGCGCCCTTGCGGACGGCGCGCTTGATTTCCTCTTCGCTGACGAACTGGTCATGGAGATATTTCTCCATGACTTGCTCGTCGAAGTCGGCGGCCTTTTCCAGCAAGTCGTGGCGGGCCTTCTCGACGGCGTCGTGATATTCGGCCGGGACGTCTTCCTCGCGGATATCGGTGGCGACGTCGGCCGGATCGTAGTAGTACGCTTTGCGGCGGATCAGGTCGATCTGCCCGGCGAAGGTGTCGCCCTCGCCGATGGGCAGTTGCATGACGATGGGGTTGCTGGGCAGGCGCGACACGATCTCGCCCATGACGCTTTCGAAATCGGCGCCGGCGCGGTCGAGCTTGTTGATGAAGCACAGGCGCGGGACGCGGTAGCGGTCGGCCTGGTGCCAGACCGTTTCGGTCTGCGCCTCGACGCCGCCGACGGCGCAGAACACGGCCACCGCCCCGTCAAGCACGCGCAGCGAGCGTTCGACTTCGATGGTGAAGTCGACGTGCCCGGGCGTGTCGATGAGGTTGATCGTGCAGTCGTTCCATTCCAGCGTCGTGGCCGCGGAGGTGATGGTGATGCCCCGCTCCTGCTCTTCGGGCAGGTAGTCCATGACCGCGGTGCCCTCGTGCACTTCGCCGATCTTGTGCGTGCGTCCGGCGAAGAAGAGGATCCGTTCGCTGACGGTGGTCTTGCCGGCATCGATGTGGGCCATGATGCCGATGTTTCTCAGTTGTCGCAGATCTTTAGCCATGTACTCTTTCAGCCATAACTCTTTCACGGAGCCCGGCGGCGATGCAATGATCGACGCGACAGGTTGCCCTGCGCGCGATAGATGCAGAGTCGATGCCGGAAAGCCCCAAGGGGACCGTTCCAAAGCACTGCCGCAGGTGGCGGCAGGCGCCGATCTTCAGGCAGATCGGCCCGGTTGTCCTATCTCATGCGGAGGCGGGTGACACAGCCTTTCCGGGCTGTGATTCTTTGACACAGACTGGAAAGCCTGTGCCACCGACCCGCTTGCCGGCTCTGCCGGCCGACGATCGTCCTGGAACCATCGTCGCCTTCTCTGAGCCCCGGCCTCGGGCGTCCTCTCTCAAGGTCCGTCCCAGCCGGGGTCGCCCGTCGCATGTCGGCCAGCGGTTCCAGGGGAACATCCGCCGGCGGCGGGCGATTCAACTAACACCGTTTAAGTGGCACAGCCTTTCCAGGCTGTTGGCCACGGACACAGGCTGGAAAAGCCTGTGCCCACCTGGTGTGTTAAACTCTCACTCAACCACAACTAACTATATTCTACCAGGCAAAGTGCGCGAAGGCCTTGTTCGCGTCGGCCATGCGATGCACGTTCTCGCGCGTCTGCATGGCGGCGCCTTCGCCGCGATACGCTGCCATCAGTTCGTCTGCCAGTCGCAGAGCGGTCGGCCGCCCCTTGCCGCCGCGGACCGCTTCGCGAATCCAGCGGATGCTCAGCGACAGTTGTCGTTTGGAGCTGACCTGCATGGGCACCTGGTAGTTGGCGCCGCCGACTCGCTTGGATCGCACTTCGATGCGCGGCTTGACGTTGTCCAGGGCCTTCTCGAACACCTCGATGGGCGGGGCGTCCTTGATCTTCTTGCCGATGTAGTCCATGGCGTCATAGAACATGCCTTGGGCGGTCGACTTCCTGCCGTCGAGCATGAAACAGTTGATGAACTTGCTGGCCAGCTTGCTCCCATAGCGGGGATCCGGGGCCAACTGCTTCGAAGACGCTGTGAATCGTTTGTATGCCATGGCTTATTTGGGCCTCTTCGCGCCATACTTGCTGCGGCTCTGGCGGCGGGCTTCCACGCCCAGGGAGTCCAGCGAACCGCGAACTATGTGGTACCGTACGCCAGGCAGGTCGCGAACGCGACCGCCGCGAACCAGCACGATGCTGTGTTCCTGGAGGTTGTGATCGACGCCGGGAATGTAGGCCGTCACTTCCTTGCCGTTGGAGAGCCTCACGCGGGCCACCTTGCGCAGCGCCGAGTTGGGCTTCTTGGGCGTGACGGTCTTGACCAGCAGACACACCCCGCGCTTCTGCGGGCAATGGTCCAGCGCCAGGTTCTTCTTCTTGGCCGACTGCTTTCGCCGCGGCCTCCGCACCAACTGGTTAATCGTCGGCATCTATCAAAACCTCGTGAACTCGTTAACTGGTTAACTCGTTAACTGGTTAATTCGCTAACCCGTTAACCTCTTTCTCTTCTCTACCGGCTACCAGCTACGGGCTACCGGCTACCGTTTTCTCAATCCTGCCCGGTCAACGCCTGCTGAACCGCGCGGGCGATCTCGTCCTGGCTCATGGCCGTGTCTTCCGGGCGGCCCGACAGCTCGGAGATATCCACCGCGCGTTTCATCCGCATCTCGAGATACGGGCGGAAGCTCGTGCCCGCCGGGATCAGGTGCCCGAGGATCACGTTTTCTTTCAGCCCGCGAAGCTCGTCGATGCGCCCGGCCAGCGACGCTTCCGTGAACACCTTGGTGCTCTCCTGGAAGCTGGCGGCCGAGAGGAAACTCTCGCTCTGCAGCGAGGCCTTGGTAATGCCCAGCAGCAGCGTCTTGGCCGTGGCCGGCCGGCACTTCTTGGTCTTGGCCGGCTGACCGCCGTTTTCCTTGGCGGCCGCGTTGGCCACCTCGACCTCTTCCCGCGCCACGGTCGTGTCGACGGCAAGCTTGGTGTCGCCGGCATCGACAATCTTCAGGCACGAGGCGAGTCGCTTATTCTCTCCGATAAACTGGAACTTGTCAACAACGTCTCCGGGAAGCAAATTACTGTCGCCGACGGTCTCGACCATGACCTTGCGGAGCATCTGGGCGAGAATGACCTCGACGTGCTTGTCGTTGATAGTCACGCCGCTGGTGCGGTAAACGGCCTGCACTTCACCCAGCAGGTATTGCTGCAGCGATTCTTCGCCGCGGATGGCGAGGATGTCGTGCAACACCAGCGGGCCTTCGGTCAGCGGGTCGCCGGCCTCGACGTAGTCGCTCGTGTGCACCAGCAGGTGCCGATCGTGCGGCACATGGTGCTCGCGCTCCATGCCCGACTCGCTGCGGACGATGATGGTCATCTTGCCGCGGCGCTTGTCGGTGCGCAGTTCCACGCGCCCGGAAATTTCCGCCATCGCCGCGGGGTCTTTCGGCTGACGCGCCTCGAACACTTCGGTCACGCGCGGCAGGCCGGCGGTGATGTCTTCGGTTCCGCTGACCTCGCGAGGCTGGCGGGCCAGCAGCTCGCCGGGGGCGACCTTCTGTCCTTCCTCGACCTCGATGCGGGCCTTGGCCGGCAGGTAGTGGAAGTCCAGCACCTTGCCGTCCTTGTCCTCGATGACGATTCGCGGGTGCATCTCGCCCTTATGCTCGATGACCACGTAGCGGCGGGCGCCGGCCTTTTCGCTCTCGACGCGGACCGTCTCGCCTTCCTCGACGTCCTGGAACTTCACCGCCCCGGCCGCCTCGGCCAGAATCGGCGTGCGGTGCGGGTCCCAGGCGACGAGCTGCTGGCCAATCTTGACCTTGTCGCCGTCCTTGACCAGGATCGTGGCGCCGTAGGGCACCTTGTACTTGTCGAGCTCGCGGTCCTTGTCGTCGATGATGGCCAGTTCGCCGTTGCGCTTCAGGGCGACGATGCGGCGCTCTTTGCCGCTGCCGGCCTCGACGGCGTTGAGCTCGCGGTACTGCACCGTGCCGCCGGCGGTGGCGACGACGTCCGACGCCACGACGGCGCGGGTGGCCACGCCGCCGGTGTGGAACGTCCGCATGGTCAACTGCGTGCCCGGCTCGCCGATCGACTGGGCGGCGATGATGCCCACGGCCATGCCTTCCTCGACCAGCGCCTGCGTCGAGAGGTCCAGACCGTAGCACTTGGCGCACAGTCCCAGCGGCGCGTCGCACATCAGCGGGCTGCGGACGCGGATGCTCTCCATGCCCAACTCTTCAATCTGGCGGGCCATGCTCTCGGTGATGACTTCGTTTTCCTTCACGATCGCCGTGTCGGTGATCGGGTTGACGATGTTCTCGCGGGCGATGCGCCCGACGATCACCTCGCGAAGCGGCACGTCGACCTGTTCGCCCTTGTAGATGGCGCTCTTGGGCACGCCGCGCTTGGTGCCGCAGTCGTGGCCGGTGATCACCACGTTCTGAGCCACGTCGGCGAGCTTGCGCGTCAGGTAGCCCGAGTCGGCGGTCTTGAGCGCCGTGTCGGCCAGACCCTTGCGGGCGCCGTGCGTGGAGGAGAAATATTCCAGCACCGTCAGACCTTCGCGGAAGTTGGCCTTGATGGGCGTCTCGATGATTTCGCCTGAAGGCTTGGACATCAGGCCGCGCATCCCGGCGAGCTGGCGAATCTGGTCGATGTTGCCGCGGGCGTTGGAGTGGAACATCAGCCAGATCGGGTTGAGGTAGTTCGGATCGTAGCTGCGCTTGTCGGTCTGCAAGGCCGTCAGCAGGCTCTTGGTGACCAGCTCGCGGGCGTGAATCCAGATGTCGACGATCTGGTTGTTGCGCTCGCCTTCAGTGATGGCGTCGGCGTGGAAGTCTTTTTCGATGGCGTCCACGCGGCGCTGAGCGTCGTCGAGAATCTGTTTCTTCTGTTCGGGCACCTTGGCGTCGGTGATGCCGAACGACAGGCCCGCCAGCGTCGAGTACTTGAAGCCCAGCTCCTTCATATCGTCCAGGAGCTGCAGCGTCGCGGCGCGGCCCATCACGTGATAGCAGTCGCTGATCACGCGGTTGGCGCCCTTGGAACCCAGGGCGTAGTTGTAGAACGCCATCTTCGCCGGAAGGATGTCGTTGAAGATGCAGCGTCCGGCCGTGGTGATGATGCGCCGGTTCTCGGGCGTGTAGCGGCGGTCGATGTCGATCACGTCGCAGTCGCGGTCCAGGCGGACGACGACCTTGGCCTGCATGCCGATGCGGCCCAGTTCATAAGCGGTGATCGCGTCGTAGGGGCTGGCGAACATCGCATAGTCGCCGGCCTTGCCGAACTTGATCTTCTTGACCGCGTCGCTGACGAACGTGGCGCCCTGGTCGCTGGTGAGGTAGTAGCAGCCCAGGACGATGTCCTGCATGGGCATGGTGTTGGGCGCGCCGTTGCTGGGCGAGAAGATGTTGTTCGTCGAGAGCATCAGGCAGTGGGCTTCCGCCTGCGCCTCGACGGACAGGGGCAGGTGGACGGCCATCTGGTCGCCGTCGAAGTCGGCGTTGAAGCCTTTGCAGACCAGCGGGTGGATCTTCAGGGCGTTGCCTTCGACCAGCACCGGCTCAAAGGCCTGGATGCCCATGCGGTGCAGCGTCGGGGCGCGGTTGAGCATGACCGGGTGCTGGTAGATGACTTCTTCCAGCACGTCCCAGATCTCGCGGTCGCGCCGCTCGAGCATGCGCTTGGCGCTCTTGATGGTGTCGGCCAGCCCGCGGTCCTTGAGCTTGCGGATGATGAAGGGCTGGAACAGCTCCAGGGCGATTTTCTTGGGCAGACCGCACTGGTTGAGCTTGAGCTCCGGACCGACGACGATGACCGAGCGGGCCGAGTAGTCGACGCGCTTGCCCAACAGGTTCTCGCGGAAGCGCCCCTGCTTGCCCTTGATCATGTCGGTGAGGCTCTTGAGCGGGCGGTTGGCCGTGCCCTGCACCGGGCGGCGGCAGCGGCTGTTGTCGAACAGGGCGTCGACGGCCTGCTGCAGCATGCGCTTTTCGTTGCGGATGATGACCTCGGGGGCATTGAGGTCCATCAGCTTCTTGAGGCGGTTGTTGCGGTTGATGATGCGGCGGTACAGATCGTTCAGATCGCTGGTGGCGAAGTTGCCGCTCTCGAGCAGGACCAGCGGGCGCAGGTCCGGCGGGATCACGGGGATCACTTCCATCACGATCCACTCCGGGCGGTTGCCCGAGCTGCGGATCGACTCGATGAGCTTGAGCCGCTTGGACAGGTCCTTGGTCTTCTGCTTGGAGGCGGTCTTGTGCAACTCGTCGCGGATGGTGGCGGCCTCGACGACCAGGTCCAGCTTCTCGAGCATGAACTTGATGGCCTCGGCGCCCATGATGGCCTTGAAGGCGTCGCCGTAGGTTTCGATGGCGCTGCGGTACTCGTCCTCGGTCAGGAGCTGTTTGTATTTCAGCGGCGTCTGGCCGGGATCGATCACCACGTAGTCCTGGAAGAGGATGATCTTTTCCAGGTCGGCGGTCTTCATCGCCAGCAGCGTGCCCAGGCGGCTGGGCAGGGCCTTGAAATACCAGATGTGCACGATAGGCGCGGCCAGGTTGATGTGGCCCATGCGTTTGCGGCGCACGCGGCTGTGGGTCACTTTGACGCCGCAGCGGTCGCAGATGATGCCCTTGTGCTTGGTGCCCTTGTACTTGCCGCAGGCGCACTCCCAGTCGCGCTCGGGGCCGAAGATCCGTTCGCAGAACAGACCGTCTTTCTCCGGGCGGTACGTGCGGTAGTTGATCGTCTCGGGCTTCTTGACTTCACCGAACGACCAACTGCGGATGTCATTGGGCGAAGCCAGTTTGATGGTCACCGCACCGTAGTCGTTGATGCGATCGTAAACGCTTTCCTGCATCATTATTCATGCTCCCGGTAAGGAGTAAGTTCCATACATTAAATCAGCCGCTTCTTCTCGAGCTGGATGTTCAGGCCCAGCCCGCGAAGTTCGTTGCACAACACGTCGAAGCTCACGGGCGTTCCGGCCTCGAGGGTGTTGGTGCCCTTGACCATGCTCTCGTAGATCTTCGTGCGTCCTTCCACGTCGTCGCTCTTGACCGTCAGCAGTTCCTGCAGGGTGTAGCTGGCGCCATAGGCCTCCAGGCCCCACACTTCCATCTCGCCGAAGCGCTGACCGCCGGTGCGGGCCTTGCCGCCCAAGGGCTGCTGCGTAATCAGCGAGTACGGGCCCGTCGCGCGGGCGTGGATCTTCTCGTCCACCAGGTGGTGGAGCTTGTTCATGTAGATGTAACCCACCGTCACCTTCTGCTCGAAGGGCTCGCCCGTGCGCCCGTCAAAGACGCGGGCCTTGCAGTCCTCGGGCATTTCCACCAGCAGCTCGCGGGTGTCGCCGGCCGCTCGCACCACTTCCAGATCCTGCGCCCGCTGGCGGACGTATTCGTTGGCCTCGCGGACGCACTGGATGATTTCGGCTTCCTTGGCGCCGTCGAAGACCGGCGTGACGGCCTGGAATCCCAGGATTGCCGCGGCCCAACCCAGGTGCGTTTCGAGAATCTGGCCGAGGTTCATGCGTCCGGGCACGCCCAGGGGGTTGAGCACGATGTCGACGGGCGTGCCGTCACTCATGAACGGCATGTCTTCTTCGGGCAGGATGCGGGCGATAACGCCCTTGTTGCCGTGGCGGCCTGCCATCTTGTCGCCGACGCCCAGGGCTCGCTTGGTGGCGACGGTGACCTTGACCATCTCCAGCACGCCGCTGGGCAGTTCGTCGCCTCGCTTGAGGTGATCGAGCTTGCGTTCCATTTCCGCCCGCACGTCGCCGATCAAGGCCCAGAACTTGCCATAGACTTCCTCGGCCGCGGCCTGCTGGGCGGGTTTGTCGGCCTTGATCCACTTGGGCTTGAAGCCTTCGATCTGCTCGAGGATGACGTCGTCGCGTTCGCTCTGTCCGACCTTCTGGCGGGTGGTCGGGTCGATCATCTCCTTGCCCGCCACGGCGTTGATCTCGACGGCCATCATGCGGAAGATCTTGGCCATTCGGGATTCCATCGCCTCTTTGTAATCCTTGGTCTGGCGGGCGATCTCTTTCTTGCGGTCTTCCGACAGGTGCGTGCGGCGACTGAATCGCTTGGTCTCGATGACCACGCCCTCTTCGCCGGCAGGCAGCTCGAGCGAGTCGTTCTTGACGTCTTCGCCGGCGCGGCCGAAGATCGCGTGCAGCAGCTTCTCTTCCGGCGACAGTTCGCTCTTGCTCTTGGGGGCCACTTTGCCCACCAGGATGTCGCCGGGACCCACGCGGGTGCCGACTCGCACGATGCCGTACTCGTCCAGGTTCCGCAGCGCACGCTCGGAAACATTGGGGATGTCGCGGGTGAACTCCTCGCGGCCGAGCTTCGTCTCGCGGACCTCGACGTCGTAATTCTCCAGGTGCACGGAGGTGAACACGTCCTGCTTGACCAAGCGCTCGGAGATCAGGATGGCGTCCTCGAAGTTGTAGCCGTCGAAGGGCATGAACGCCACCAGCACGTTTCGCCCCAAGGCCAGTTCGCCATGGCTGCAGCCCGATCCGTCGGCCAGGATCTGCCCGCGCTTGACCTTCTGCCCTTCGACCACGATGGGCTTCTGGTTGAGGCAGGCGCGCTCGTTGAGCTTGTCGAACTTGCGCAGGTCGTACTCTTCGGTGTTGTCCAGGACGATGCGCGTCGCGTCGAGGTACGTCACGGTCCCGGCGCTGCGCGCCCGGACGACCATGCCGCTGTTCTCGGCGACGGGCTTTTCCATCCCCGTGGCCACCACTGGCGGCTCGGTGCGCAGCAACGGAACGGCCTGGCGCTGCATGTTCGAGCCCATCAGGGCGCGGTTGGCGTCGTCGTGTTCCAGGAACGGAATCAGCGCCGCGCTGATGCCAACGGTCTGCTTGGGCGAGATGTCGACGTAGCCGACGTCGCCGCCGCTGACCAGGGCCACTTCGCCCTTGTCGCGGGCCAGCACGTGCTCGGCCGGCAGGCGGACGCGCTCACCCTTGGAATCTTCTTCCAAGGCGTCCGGCGGGGCCAGAACGCTTTCCATTTCCTCATCGGCCCGCAGGTCGGCTACTTCGCCGGTCGCCCGGCCGCGCTGTACCTTGCGGTACGGCGTGGTCAGGAACCCGTACTCGTCCACGTTGGCGTAGATGCTCAGCGAGCTGATCAGACCGATGTTGTTGCCTTCGGGGGTTTCGATCGGGCAGATGCGGCCGTAGTGCGAAATATGCACGTCGCGCACTTCAAAGCCCGCGCGTTTGCGGTTCAAGCCGCCCGGTCCCAGCGCCGAGAGGCGCCGCTCGTGCGTGAGCATGGCCAGGGGGTTCTGCTGGTCGACGACCTGCGACAGTTCGCCGCGGCCGAAGAAGAAGTCCACGCTGGAGGAGACGCTCTTGGAGTTGATCAGCTCGGCGATCTTGGTCAGTTCCTGCGGGTCCTTGAGGCTCATACGCTCCTGGACGGTGCGGCGCAACTTGAGCAGGCCCTTGCGCAGCTCGTCGCTGGCCAGTTCGTCGATGGTGCGCAGGCGACGGTTGCCCAGATGGTCGATGTCGTCCACGCCGCCCTCGCCGCTGCGCAGCTTGAGCATGTACTTGAGGGTGTTGAGGAAGTCTTCCGGGCGCAGCGTCATGTCGCTTTCGGGCACGTCCTGGTGGAACTTGCGGTTCGTGCGGAAGCGGCCGACCTTGCCGAGGCGGTAGCGGTTCTCGTCGTAGAATTTTTCATTGAAGAGCGTCTTGGCTTTTTCAAGCTGGGGCGGGTTGCCCGGGCGCAGGCGGGCGTAGATGCGCAGCAGGGCCGACTCGTGCGAGTCGGCGGCGTCTTCCGACAGCGTGTTGAGCATCAGCGGGTCGACGGCGGCGTCGATCACTTCGATCTTTTTGACCGAGCTGGCGACGATCTTGGTCAGGGCCTCGCCGATCTGCCCGCCGGCGGGGACGATTTCTTCGCCGCTGTCGGCGTCGACGAATCCCTCGACCAGGTACATCTGTGGGCGAAGCTCGTCGGTGGGGATGTTGCGCGTGGGATAAAATTCGCGGATGATCTGGGCGTCGGTGCCGTAGCGCTCGTCCATGGCCCGCAGGAACGTGGTGGCGGGGATCTTGCTGGACTGGTCGATGCGCATCGTCAGGGCGTCTTTCTTGGTGACGATGAGTTCGATCCAGCTTCCGCGTTCGGGAATAATGCGGGCCCCGTGCAGCGGGCGGTCGGTCTCCTGCGTCTCGACGGTGAAGTCGACGCCCGGGCTGCGGTGGAGCTGCGAAACGATGACGCGCTCGGCGCCATTGATGATGAACTCGCCGCCGCCGAGCATGCGGGGGATTTCACCGATGTAGATGCCCTCTTCGACCACTTCCTTCTGATCCTTGCGGACCATGCGGCAGTGGACTTTGAAGGGCGTGCCGAACGTCAGGCGCAGGTCGCGGCATTCCTGCGGCGTGTAACGCGGCGGGTTCAGCTCGTAATACAGGTATTCCAGGCGGCTGTTTTCGTCGTAACTGACGATGGGGAACACCTCGCGCAGCAAAGCCTCGAGGCCGATGCTCTTGCGCTTGGTCGGCTCGACGTCTTCCTGAAGAAATCGCTCGTAGCTCTTGACCTGGATTTCGTTCAGGTTCGGTATCGGGGCCGCGTCGCCCACCTTGCAGAAGTTTCGGACTTTATTGAATCTCAGCATGAGGCGTTCCTCGTTAACTCGTTAACTTGGTTAACTGGTTGATTCGTTAACTCGTCAACTCGTCAATTTCGCTAACCGGTTAATCCGCTACTCGCCGCGCGCTACAAAAGGCTGCCGGTTAACTGGCTAACTCGTTCTTTCGAGTTAACCAGTTAACCAGTCAGCCAATTAACCATTCCACCGACTACTTGATCTCGACGGTCCCGCCGGACTCTTCCAGGGCCTTCTTGGCGGCCTCGGCCTCTTCCTTGGAGACGCCTTCCTTGACGGGCTTGGGGGCGCCTTCGACGAGGTCCTTGGCTTCTTTGAGACCAAGGTTGGTCAGGGCGCGGACGGCCTTGATGACCTGGATCTTCTTGTCGCCGGAGCCGGTGAGAATGACGTCGAACTCGGTCTTCTCTTCGACGGCGGCGGCCGGGCCTGCAGCGGCCGGTCCTGCCATCATGACGGCGCCGCCGGCGGCGGGCTCGATGTTGTATTCGCTCTTGAGGAATCCGGCCAGTTCGACGGCTTCCTTGAGGGTCAGGGCGACGATCTTTTCAGCAAGCTCTTTCACATTGGGGGCGACATCTGCCATTGCTCAAACTCCTGCACGTTTTCCGGCCTGATAGGCGGGACCACATAGTCCCATTTAAGCCCGCGTGGGCCCAATCGGCAGCCGGGGGGTTGTTCTTGTCTAGGCGGTCGGTTCGGCCGGCGCCTCGGGCGCTGCGGCTGGCGCTTCGGGCGCCGGTGCTTCGGCCGCTGCGGGGGCGGCGGGCTCGGCGGGCGCTGGGGAAGCGGGGGCTTTTTCTTCGATGGTCTTGAGAATCCCCGCGATTGCGCCGCCGGGGCCCACGATACAGCCGGCCAACTTGGCCCCCGGTGCCAACAGGCAGGAAACAACCGTGCCGATGGCCTCGTTGCGGCTGGGATACTTGGAGAGTTCCTCGATCCGGTCCGGACCAAAGGCATCACCTTCCAGTACGGCGGCCTTGACGGTCAGGTTCGGCTGATCCTTATTAATCTCAAGGAGTTCCTTCACCACGTCGACGACGCTGTCGCCGCCGGTGGCCAGGGCGCAGGGGCCATCGAGCAGGTCGCCGGCGACATCGAGACCGACGGCCTTGAACGCCTGGCGGGCCAGGGAGTTCTTGACCACCATCAGGTGGATGCCCTTGGCGTCGAGGCGCCCGCGGATCAGGTTGGTCGAGATGGCGTCGACGCCGGTGAACCCGACGACGGCCAAGCCCGACACGCCCTCGAGGCGCTTGATCAACTCCTTGCGAACTAGTTCTTTAACGGGTTTGCTCATGTATCACCTAAAATTCCAGCCGCACCGACGGGCTCATGGTGGCCGTCAGGCAGGCTTTCTTGATGTACGTGCCCTTGGTCGTCGAGGGCTTGTTGCGACGCACGTAGTCGATGAAGAACTCGATGTTCTCCAGGAGCTTCTTGTCATCGAAGCTCATCTTGCCGACGGGCACGTGCAGATTGCCGCCGTCGTCGTTGCGGAACTCGACCTTGCCGGCGGCATATTCCGTCACCGCCTTGGCGATGTCGTCGACGACCGTTCCGGCCTTGGGAGAGGGCATCTTGCCCTGGGGACCCAGCACGCGGCCGAGCTTGGACACGTCTTTCATCATCCCCTTGGTCGCCACGGCCACATCGAAGTCCATCCAGCCGCCCAGGACTTTCTGGATGAGTTCGGCGGCGCCGGCCTCGATGGCGCCGGCGGCCAGGGCTTTTTCCGCGTCGGCGCCATCGCAGAAGGCGATGACTTTTCGCGAAGCTCCGATGCCGTTGGGCAGCGAGACCGCTCCGCGCATGGCCTGGTCGGCCTGCGTGGGATCGATCCCGAGGTGCATGACCAGTTCGACGGTAGCGTCGAACTTTGTCGGCGGCAGCGCTTTGAGCGCCGTCACCGCCGAAGCCACGGGCAGGGCCGTCTTGGGCACTGCTTCGAGGCTTTTCCTGAACCGCTTGCTGTGAGACCGCATGTCGATTCCCTTTGTCGCCAGACCCGCGGGCGGGTCTTTCGGCTCCCACTGTTCTTGGCCCGTGGTTTGGCCGCTACCACGTTGGTAGCCAGTAGCCGGTAGCCAATAGCCAGTTTCCTGCTGCCAGTGTCTTTCGCTGGCTACGGGCTACCGGCTACTGATTACTAATCTTTTACCGTTACGCCCATGCTTCGGGCGGTGCCTTCGATGATCCGGGCGGCGTGGTCGATATCGCGGGCGTTGAGGTCGGCCATCTTGCGCTGGGCAATGGCCTTGACCTGGTCGCGCGTGACCGAGCCGACCTTTTCTTTATTGGGAACGCCACTGCCGGCGGCGATCTGGGCGGCCTCTTTCAGCAGCGCCGCAGCCGGCGGGCTCTTGACGATAAACGTAAAGCTCTTGTCTTTGTAGACCGTGATCTCCACCGGCACGGGCATGCCGTTGAGTTCCTTGGTCTGGGCGTTGAACTGCTGGACGAACTGCCCGATATTGACGTTATGCTGACCCAGCGCCGGACCGATCGGCGGGGCCGGAGTCGCCGCCCCGCCCGGGGCCTGCAGCTTGATTTTCGCTACGATTACTTTTGCCATCTCAACACATCCTCTGTTAGTAGCCGGTAGCCAGTAGCCTGTAGCCGGTTTTCGCCACGCAGCCGTTTTTCACTGGCTACGGGCCACCGGCTACTGATTACTGTTCTTAAGTCTTTTCCACCTGCCAGTATTCCAACTCGACCGGGGTGGGTCGGCCGAAGATCGTCACGATCACGCGCACCAGGCCCTTGTCGGCAAGCACTTCGTCGACGGCGCCTTCAAAGTTTTCAAACGCGCCTTCCTTGATCTTGACCGCGTCGCCCTTGGCGAACTCGACGGTGACCGGGGCGCCTTCCTGGGCCTGCTGCACCTGCATGAGCATCTTGTCGACGTCGGCGCCCTTCATGGGGGTGGGCCTTCCGGCCTCGCCGATGAAATCACCCACGCCGGAGGTTTCGCGGATAAGGAACCAGGCCTCTTCGCCGATGCGCCCGTCCTCGCCCAGTTCCATCTCGACGAACACATAACCGGGGTACATCTTGCGTTCGACGAACTTCTTTTCGCCGGCGCGGCCGCGCGGGCTCGGGCGGCGCTCCGTAGGCACGAGGATGCGCCCGATGCGGTCGTCGAGACCTTCGATCTTCACTTTGCGTTCCAGCGCATCGCGGACGGATTCCTCTTTATTGGACGCCACCCGCAACACGTACCATTGCTTGGCCATAGAGATTCCCTTGGTTGCCCGGTCCCATCTACAACTGAATCAGGCCGATTTTGCGGAACAGGACGACGAACAGCCAGTCCACCCCGAACAGCAGCGCCGCGATGATGAAGGAGGTCACGATGACGACCTTCGTCGAGCCGATAATCTCTTTTCGCGACGACCAAGCCACCTTCTTCATCTCGCCTTCGGTGGCGATGAGGAAATCGGCCGGTCGCATGCGGTTGACAATGTGGAACATCACCAGCGCCAGCACGCCCACCAGCACCGTCGGAATGCCGTACTGGAGATAGATCTTCACCGACGCCCCGGCGATCTTCTCGGGCAGGTAGACCGACAGGCTGCCGCTGAGCTGGTAGGCCCCGATAATGCCCAGGCATACCACCGCCACGAACGTCACGATTCTCGTGTACTTACCCTGACCGGGTTTATAGATTTCAAACGCCACGCTGATCTACCTCAGTAAGTCAATGCCCTGCACGGCCGGCCTCACCACCACGGCAGCGAGGACTTGAACCCCGAACCTGCGGTTTTGGAGACCGCTGCTCTACCGATTGAGCTACTGCCGTATGAGGTCATAGGTCGTAGGGGCCAGGGGGTAGGAATAACAAAACCTACGACCTATGACCTACGACCTATGCCCTGAGTGTCTTACTTCCTCTTGATCTTATGTTCGGTGTGCGTCCTGCTTACCGGACAATACCTCTTCAGCACCAACTTGGGCGAGCCGCCTTGCACGTTGACTTCCGTACGGTAGTTCAACGCGCCGCAGTCGTTGCACTGAAGCCACACAAATTCTCGGGCCTTGGACTTGGCCATGAGTTACTCCAGAATCTTCGTCACCACGCCGGCGCCGACGGTGCGTCCACCCTCGCGGATGGCGAATCGCAGGCCTTCTTCCATCGCGATGCTCGTGTTGAGCAGCTCGACGTTCATGGTGATGTTGTCGCCGGGCATGCACATCTCAGCGCCGCCCAGCAGTTGGATCGTGCCCGTCACGTCGGTGGTGCGGAAGTAGAACTGCGGACGATAGCCGTTGAAGAACGGACCGTGGCGGCCGCCTTCCTCTTTCGTCAGCACGTACACTTCGCCTTCGAACTTCGTGTGCGGGGTGATGCTGCCGGGCTTGGCCAGAACCTGACCGCGCTGCAGATCTTCTTTTTCAACGCCGCGGAGCAGGCAGCCGACGTTGTCGCCGGCCTGGCCTTCGTTCATCGTCTTGTTGAACATTTCCACGCCGGTGACGACGCTCTTGCGCGTCTCGCCCAGTCCGACGATTTCCACTTCGTCGCCGACCTTCACCATGCCGCGCTCGATGCGCCCGGTGCCGACGGTGCCGCGGCCCTTGATGCTGAAGACGTCTTCAACGGGCATCAAGAAGGGTTTGTCGACCTCGCGCACCGGCAACGGAATCTGCTCGTCGAGGGCCTTGACCAGGTCGCGAATCGGCTGCGCGCCGGGACCCTTGGGGTCCTTGAGGGCTTCGGTGGCGCTGCCGCGGATCACGGCGGCGTTGTCGCCGTCGAAGTTGTACTTGCTCAGCAGCTCGCGCACTTCCAGTTCGACCAGGTCCAGCAGCTCCGGGTCGTCGACCAGGTCGGCCTTGTTCAGGAAGACCACGATCTTGGGGACGTTCACCTGGCGGGCCAGAAGAACGTGTTCCTTGGTCTGGGGCATCGGGCCGTCAGCGGCCGACACGACCAGGATCGCCCCGTCCATCTGGGCGGCGCCGGTGATCATGTTCTTGACGTAGTCGGCGTGACCGGGGCAGTCCACGTGGGCGTAGTGGCGAATGGCCGACTGGTATTCCACGTGGGCAGTGGCGATGGTCAGAATTTTCGTCGGGTCGCGGCGTCCCTGCGACTCCGAGGCCTTGGCGATGTCGTCATAGGCCTTGTACTTGGCCAGTCCTTCAGCTTCCAGGACGGCCGTGATCGAGGCGGTCAGGGTGGTTTTGCCGTGGTCGACGTGGCCGATCGTTCCTACGTTGACATGCGGCTTGTTACGCTCGAAGATTTCCTTGGCCATTGCGTTGTGCTCCTCTGTGCCTGATGAACCTGACTATACTGGAGTCGTGTTCAAAACGTTTCTTGTGCGACCGGCGTTGTCGGCCGCTGCGTTACCTTGTTTTTCTTACCGGGCAGGCCCCATATTTGGAACGCCTGATCCTGGTCGGCCCCATCCGGAGGCCTTTTCTTCTTTACGTTACGTTGCCCGATGCGGTTGCTCCGCCATCGCCGTCAAAGCTGCTGATGGGGGTTGAACCCATGACCTCGTCCTTACCAAGGACGCGCTCTACCACTGAGCTACAGCAGCGATCATCATCAGCAGCGCCGCCAACAGCAGCATCCACAATCCCGACAACAACAACGCGGGCGCACGGAAACTCCGTGCCCCGTGGTTACCGCCGAATATAGGTACAGCCGCTACTATTGGTTGTGGGGTAGACCGGCTAGTATACGAATCCCACAAGCCCTGTCAAAAACTTTTTCAAATAAATATTATCTGTCGCAATTGCCAGCTATCGCCCCGCGGCAAGACCTGGCTATCCTCCATCACTCCACCACTATCACTCCTTTCATCTCCCCCAGCGTCCTGAGCAGATCATTCAGCGACCTAGGAAAAATTCGCAGGATAAGTTGTTGACAGCCCGCCTGTCAGTGCCGACAATATCGCCGACAGAAGTTCCGGTCCGGGGCTGGAAGCGTTTCCCGCCGCCGCCGGAGAAACCCGGGTGGGGTCCGGGTAGCGAGTAGATCGATTCAAGTGTTGGCACGTCATTACAAGAATCACCGGCCTCGGTGGCCGGAACCCCAGCGCCTTGCACCCTATGCATTGGGAATGCAAGCACGGCGTGTCTAGTTTTCTGAAGGAGCTTTTCGATGGCTAGCGGCACAGTAAAGTGGTTCAACAACACCAAGGGCTATGGATTTATCACCACCGAAGAAGGCAAGGATGTCTTCGTTCACTACAACGACATCGTCGGCGACGGCTTCAAGACCTTGGACGAAGGCCAGGGCGTCGAGTTCGAGGTCGAGGAAGGTTCCAAGGGCCCCAAAGCCGTCAACGTCAAGGCGAGCTAACTCTCGCCCGACCGCGACAACCGAATACCACGCAAGCGCCGCGGCCACCCCGCGGCGCTTGCTTTTTTTTCGCCTCTTCACGAATCGGGATGCCACCCCCCCGCTCGCTGCGCTGGCGTTGATAAGCCCTCCCGCTTACTTGGGAGTTTCATCCCGCCCAAGGCGTTTGGAATCGCTCTTGGGAACGTCCTTGGCGGCTGCTTTGGCCGGCTCTGCAGCGCTGCCTCCGCGCTTCTGCTCCTCCGGCGGTCGTGGCGGGGCCTGCTCGGCCGGAGCGGGCGCCGCCTTTTCCACCTGCGGCGGGGCCACCTTCACGCGCTGAGGGGCAGTCGCGCGAACGCCGCGCGGACGCACATACTCCGCTCCACGCTGCACGGGAGGCGTGGCTGTCTTGCCACCTGTTGGCGGCGGCGGGGTGGCCGGATTGGGCGCGGCGCCCTTCTTGCCGCCGGCAGGCGCCGGGGCGGCGGGCTGTGCCGGGCTCTCGCCGGCCGACTCCCACTTGCCGCGTTCCTCGCGGAACTTGCGAACCTCGGTGGCGCCCTTGACGATCTTCTGACGATCAGTGGTCTGCATCTGCTTGTATTTCAGTGGGCTGGTCTTGGCGGTGGCGAAGGTCGTCAGCGGCCGGGCCAGCTCTATGCTCTTTCGCTGCGGCTCGGGCAGGCGGGCGGCGCGGGCTTCCATTTCGCGGTAGGTATGCGGCGGGCGCAGATTCCTGTCCTTGCGAAGGCGATCATATTCCTGGCGATGATGTTCCTGCCATTGCCGGTCCGTGCGACCGTAATACCAGCGATCGTGGACATAGATCGGGTCGTACCACGTGCGGTCACGGTCGCTGTCGAACTGCGGATAGATGCCCTGGCGCGCGTACGCGTCGTCGTAGTAGTCGCCGAAGTAGTAGTGGCCGTAACGCGGAACGGCGAACAAGTTGGCCGACAGCAGACCGATGTCAATGGCGATGGTCGGCGTGTATGAAAATCCTCCCCGTGCATACATGGCCGGCGGGAAATACACCGGCGCGAACAACACCCCGTGGCGCGGCAGCGGATAGTCCCAGTGCCCCTCGATGAAGACGTATCCTCGCGGGGTCCAGGTGTAGTGCGAGGGCACCCAGACCCAATCCGCCTGCTGCCGCAACCAATACCCCGGCCGCCGGACGTATTGATTCTGCTGCCAGTACCAGACACCCGGCACCCACGCGGCGTCGGCTGCCGGCGCCGGGCCCGGCGGTTCCAGGTCGAACGGCGCGGGCGGGGGTGGAAGATATTCGATCTCCTGGTTCTGGTCGCTGGTGCGAGCCCAGAATCCGCCGACCCACTCCCATCCGGCAGGGACCGGGGCGGCCTGGCCGCCGCCGACGTGCACGCCGATGCTGCGGCCGATCTGGACGTCAACGCGTCCGCCGCCGACGTGGACGCCAATGCCGCCCACCCCCACGTTCACGCCGCCTCGGGCCACGTCCTGCGCGTCGGCGACCGGCGTCCAGTACCCCGGCACCCAGTACATGTTGGGCGGGGGCATTCGCCAGCAGGCGCTGACCCAGACGAAATCGTTGCGGTCGAGATCCCAGCTCCAGTAGCCCGGGATCCAGACATACTGATCGCCTTGCGGTCGCTCCAGCGGCGGGACTTCGTCGACAGTGGCCGGCGGCTGGCTGGAGACGATCAATCCCGCCTGCGGCTGGAGCGACACCGGTTCGGCGAAGGCCTCATGCACCGGCCCGCGGGTGAGCACTTCGGCCTGCTCGCCCGCCGGCGGAGGCGGAGGCTGCCCCTGGGCCAGGGCGTAACTTGCGGCGGCAATCAACGCGACGATGAATGCAACGACAGGGTTGGTCTTCATGGCGATCCTCGTATCTTCTGTAATAACTATAGCCAGACAAGAGGGCATGACCACATCGCGCTATGCTTTGTCCTTGTCGTCCTTGTTGTCCCTGCGGTCCTGTCACTTTGACCACTACGCCTTCGACTGAATCACAACCTTCGCCGTCTTCAGCCCCGCCGAGCGCGCCGTCAGCGTCACCGGACCGTTCCCGCCGGTTGATTGAACGATCACCTGGCAAAGCCCCGCAAACGCGCGGCGCGTGTCGGTCTTGTCGGCCTCGTGGCTGGAGGGGTTGCCGTTGCCTACGCCGATGATCTTTGCGCCGGCGGTGCACGAGAACTGGATCTCGCTGTCGGCTGTGGGCACGATGCGGCCGCTGCTATCCGTCACAGCTACGTTGACAACCACGGCGTCGCGGTTGTCGGCGGCCATGGTCTTGCGATCGGGCATCAGCACGATCGCGCCCGGCTCGCCGGTAGTCTCTACCACGTCCTTGGCGATCACCTTGCCGTCGCGATAGCCGCGGGCCTCGAGCTTGCCCGCGCGGTATGGCACCCTCCACTCGGCGTGGCCTTGCGGCTCGACGCTGCGGCGGCCCAGCGACTGCCCATCGAGCAGCAGATCGACCTCCGGGCAGTTGGTGTGCACCCAGACCTCGATCTCCTGCCCCTGGCGGCCGGGCCAGTTCCAGTGCGGCAGAATGTGCACCAGCGGCTCGCTGCCCCACCACGCCTTGTAGTAATAGAACGTGTCCTTGGGGAATCCGCAGGTGTCCATGATGCCGAAGTGGCTGTTGATGCACGGCCAGCGATTGTACGGCGTCGGCTCGCCGCGATAGTCGAAGCCCGTCCAGACGAACGTCCCGCCGCACCAGGGGCGCGCGACGTCGTGCTTCCACATCTCCTCCGGGCTAGAGCCCCAACCGGGCACCTCGCGCCCGTAGGCCGTCACGTAGCACTTCTCTTCGTCGATGGCGTACTGCCCGCGCGTGCAGAGCGTGCTGGCCGATTCGCTGTACAGCACCGGCATGCGGGGGAATTTCTTGTGGAACTCGTCGATGTTGCCGCACTTGATGTAGTTGCAGCCCTGCACGTCGAGGGTGTGCGTGAACCCCTCGCCCCAGCGGCCGTTCATCGCCTGCGTCACCGCGCGGCTGGGGTCGAGGCTCTTGACGATCCGGTACATCCGCCGCGCGATGCGCAGGCCGACATCGCTGCCCTGGATCGCCATCTCCTCGTTGCCGATGGACCACAGCACCACGCACGGCCGGTTGCGGTCGCGCAGCACCATCGTGCGCAGCTCGGCCAGCGTGTCGTCGTCGGTCCCCATGCGGCGGGTCTCGTCCATCACGAGCATGCCCAGGCGGTCGCAGGCCTCAAGCAGCTCGGCCGTGGGCAGGTTGTGGCTGGTGCGCAGGGCGTTGCAGCCCATGTCCTTCAGCCGGCGGATGCGGTACTCCTGCAGGCTGTCGGGCACGGCCGACCCGACGCCGGCGTGGTCCTGGTGGCAGCAGACGCCCTTGAGCTTCATGCGCACCCCGTTGAGTGCAAAGCCCGTTTTCGCCGAGAACGTCACCGTGCGGATGCCAAATGCCGTGCGGGTCTCGTCGATCAGCTTGGAACCCTCGCGCACCTGCGTCACCAGCGTGTAGCGCTGCGGCGTCTCGAGCGACCAAAGCGCCGGCCGCGCCACGTGCGCCTTCTGCACCAGTTCGCGCGTCGCATCCGCCGCCACGCGCAGCGGGCTCTGCACCTTCGCGACGGTCTTGCCGGCCGGGTCGAGAATGATCGACGTCACGCGGCAGGCAGCCGCACGCTCATTGCGATTGCACACGCTGGTCTGGATCGTCAGCGCCGCCGCGCCGCGGCCGACCTTGGCCCGCACGAACGCGCCATGCGGCGCCACGTGCAGCGGCGCCGTCTTGCTCAGCCACACGTGGCGATAGATGCCCGCCCCTTCGTAGAACCAGCCCTCGTCCTTCGACACGTCCACGCGGACGGCCAGCACATTGCGGCCGCCGTAGTTGGCCTGGGCCGTCACGTCGATGCGAAAGCTGTTGTACCCGCCAAAATTGCCGCCCATGTGATGGCCGTTGAACCAGACCACGCAGTTGCGAAACACGCCGTCGAACTCGATCGCCAGACACGAGCCCTCGTCGCCGGCCGGTAGGTCGAACGCACGGCGATACCACCCCACGGAATTTTCAGGGCACTGCCAGCCGACGGCCTTGAACCCATGCGCCACGTCGCCGCGCTGATCGAAGGGCAGTTCGACCGCCCAGTCGTGCGGCAGGTCGATGCCGCGCCACGCCGCGTCGTCGAACTCCGGCACGCCAGGCCCCTGCGAGCATCCGGTCTTGCGAAACAGCCCGTCCTTGCCGTAGCCGAAATCCTTCTCGACGTCGGCCGCATGCCCGAGCGCGAACTTCCAACCCAGATCCAGCGCAGCGCGGTCTCGTACAGTCGTCATCGCTTCTCTCCACGATTCGAGGTGCCGACATCATACGGGGGATTGGCGGATTGGTTAACTGGTTAATTCGCGGTAGATGAATGAGTGGATGGTTGAATGTCGGATGACTGGATGACAGGATGACTGGATGGTTGGATGGTTGGAGGATTTCCACGACCGAACAACCCGCGGGGCGAGCCCCGCTGCTAACGAGCCGCCCTTTGTTTCTTCTCCATTCGTGTCATTCGTGGCATTCGTGGACGTGACTTCCCCGATCCCAGGCCGCGTCGCTACTCATTTCATGGAAGCCCACAAGGGTCTCCAGAGATATGCGGCAGCGAAAGCGGTGCGGGCTATGCCACAATTGCACATTCCTTGCACTTTGTTGTACTTTTCACAGCGAATTTCGCGGAGAGGGCAAGCCGGCGCCTTGCTCCCAAAAGACACCCGGCCAAGGCAACAATTGTCTTTTCTTGTCTGTTTTTCGCGTGATTCAGAAGAGCATACTAGATATAACTATTTGTTATATAATGATTTATATAACTGAGGCCATTGTCTGCCCCTGGTGGCCAGGCAATCCCATCCGATGTGCCACCCATCGCGGAAGTTCACGTGCCACGTGTTAACCAGCGGCCGCCGCCGCATTGAGCGAATCTCGCAGAATGTGCTTGCCGCTATCACCTATGTCACCTCAGACCTGAATTAAGGGATCTGTCCCGCCCCCTCTAACTATGTAAGGCGTCCCCGGAACTCCACATTCCGGATTTGTGTTGACACAACGAAGAAAGGCTGTACATTAATCGGTGGTTCCTGTCTCGGTAATTGCTGTGTCGGTAGTTCGCTTGGAGAGCGGACCCCGTCCAGAGCGTTTGCTGCAAGTCGTACATGTGTTTGGTTGGCACTACATTTGGCAGAGAATAGAGGAGATGCGATGAAGACACTACCATTCACTTTTGCGATCCTGCTGCTGTCTGCTACCGGAGGCTTTGCCGCCTCGTTTGTCGATGATTTCTCGACGACCGGCAATCCATCTTCCGGCTGGGAATACGGCGGATTCGCGACGTCTTTCAATCCCGCCAGCACGGCAACTTGGATTTGGAACAAGAAGGCAAGCCAATACACGACCAGCGACTATGGGGGTGGAACAGGCTGGCGGTATGCCCCGGAAGACTTGGCGACCTACGAGGGCATCTTTCTGCTGAACAACGGGCTTGGCGTAATGTGTGCCTCCGCCTCGGTTGGCGGATACGCCACAGCTCCTGCTGTCAGATACACTATCCCCACTGCTGGAACCTATGCCATTTCCGGCTCGGTGACGGAT
>JBDKRA010000006.1:0-158693 GCA_039683615.1 Phycisphaerae bacterium | reverse complement strand
TCGCGAGTGGCGCTAATCTGAAAAAACAGACTGTCCATGAGGCCCACTCCGTAAAGTTTCTGTAAGTCTTTTGATTCAAGACACCTCTGCGGTCTCTGCGATCTCCGCGGTGAAATATCCGGGTTAGGTGTTCGACGGGACAAAGCGAGGCATCGACACCCACCAACGGGTAGCCGCCTTTCAAAAAAACGGCTGCCCGTTGCATTTCATTTAGGACCCTTATCCTACGCAGTGACAGCCTTTTACTTCTGGTTAACGTCGCACGATAATAAAAACAGTGCTTTTAGCAGCATTCTTTGATACATTTTCCATTGTTTTGTGGTAGATTATAGGGTGTCGGGATTGAAGCAGAGGAAGCTTCAGGAGAATCCCTTCGCCCGGGCAGTGAGACTGGCATTCGTGCCAGCTAATTAGTAACCCGAGCATCTGTTGAAATGGAAAGGACCAGGAGTATGCACGGCAGAAGAATTGTGTTTGTTTTTGTCACAGTCCTGATGGTGTCAGCGATGGCCCATGCCAGCATCATCACCACCGATGTGGCCGACAATCTCAGCGGCACCCAGAGCATGAAGCAGGACTGGTTCGTCGGCGGGCTATCGGTCTGGGGTGGCGGATCCAACACCCAGAACGTTTACGGCTGCGCTCTGCGGTTTGACTTGTCCGGCCTGGACCCGACCAAAGAAGTCACCAGCGCCACGCTTGTGCTTCAGGCCAGCGGCAATCCGCAGGCTATCACGGTTTGGCAGTTCACCACGGATCCCACAAGCACTTACAAATTCTGGAGTGCCAGTAAGACGACGGCCGCATCTTTCTCGGTCACGACCCCCGGAAGCTATACGATTGACCTGACCTCCCTGGTGCAGGGGTGGTTGTCCGGAACGACCGCCAACTACGGCCTGTTCTTCACTGGCCCCCGCTATAGCGGCGCGAACACCAGCTTTGAGGCCACCAACTACACTCAGAATTCGCAGGGCCCACACCTGAGCGTGTCTCAACTGGTCGCAGACGTCCCCGAGCCGGCAACGATGAGCCTGCTGGTTCTGGGGGGCGTGGCTGTGCTGGTTCGGCGGAAACGTCGGGCCTGATCCGGTTCGCTCAAGAGATGCATTTGGCAACGGGCGGTCGGCAACGGCCGTCCGTTGCTTTGCGCGGATGGGGCGAGAGTGGCACAGCCTTTCCAGCCTGTGAGTTCTTTGAAAAACATCCCACAGCCTGGAAAGGCTGTGCCACCCCCGGCGCCCTTGCAGCTATTGCACTTTGGGGAAACGGAAGGATGATTCAATGCTTAACTAAAGCTACGACAAATACTTATGTAAGATTTTACAAGGGCTTATGAATTTGTGCGTTCTGGATATCGCTGTGAAAAGTACAACAAAGTGCAAGGAAGTGTAATAGTGGGATGAGACGGGCAAGTTTTGCGGGATCGCGGCTGCGGGTGTCACGGTGTTCACCACTCACAACTCACCACTTTTCTCAGCGGGGCATGAGGGGGTGGCGGACGTCCTGGCCCTTGACCATGTAGATGACGTCTTCGGCGATGTTGGTCGCGTGGTCGCCGACTCGCTCGAGGGTCTGGGCGATGAGCATCAGCGCCATGGCCCGCTCGATGGACTGCGGGTCGGCGATCATGTAGGTGAACAGCTCGCGCAGGACCTGGTCGCGCAGGTCGTCGACCTTGTCGTCGGTCATGCGGACGGTCTGGGCCAGCAGGATGTCGCCCGACTGGAAGGCCTTGACGCTGTCGCGCACCATGCCGCGGGCGATGTCGGCCATCCGCGGGATGTCGATCAGCGGCTTGAGCGGCGGCACCGTCAGCAGGAAGTCCACCTTGGAGGAGATGTTCACCGCCAGGTCGCCGATGCGTTCGAGTTCGGCGTTGATCTTCATGGCCGCGACGATGGCCCTCAGGTCGTTGGCGACCGGCTGGCGGGTCGCCAGCAGCGTCAGGGCCTTGTCGTCGATGACGATCTGCAGGCGGTTGATCTTTTCCTCCTGCTGGTTGATCCCGTCACCGACGGTTTTGTTGCGGCTGGCCAGTTCCTCCACCGTCCGGTCGACCGCCTGCTCGGCCAGTTCGGCCATGCCGATAAGGCTGCTCTTGAGCTCGCTCAGCTCGCGGTCCAGTTGTCGCTTGTGTGTGTCCATTCAACAAAACCCTCATCAGCAGCGTCGCACGGCTGCGCTGGATCGTCGTCGTCCTCGTCCTCGTCGTCGTCCTCGGCTTCTGACGTCAGGGAAGAAACCGACGACGACGACGAGCACGAAACCTATCCGTATCGTCCGGTAATGTAATCGGCCGTTCGCGTGTCGCTGGGCGCAGTGAAAATCTCCGGCGTCCTTCCCATCTCGACCATTTCGCCCAGGAGCATGAACGCCGTCTGGCTCGACACGCGTGCGGCCTGCTGCATGTTGTGCGTGACGATGACAATCGTGTACCGTTCGGCGAGGCGGCGCATGAGGTCCTCGATGTGGTCGGTGGCGATGGGGTCCAGGGCCGAGCAGGGTTCGTCCATGAGGATGACTTCCGGCCCCACCGCCAGCGTTCGCGAGATGCACAGCCGCTGCTGCTGCTCGGGCGAAAGCTGCAGCGCCGGGTCATTGAGGCGGTCCTTGAGATCGTCCCACAGGGCCGTGGCCTCAAGGGCGGCCTGCACCCGGTCGCGCATCGCCGCCGAGGGGACGTCCCCGTGCACGCGCGGGCCGAAGGCTACGTTCTCATACACCGTCAGGGGAAACGGGTTGGGCCGCTGGAAAACCATGCCCACCCGCTTGCGAAGCTGGGGCAGGTTGGCCCCAGGGGCGTGGATGTCCTGGCTGTCGAGCAGGATCCGCCCCTCGACACGGGCCGAGGGAATCAGATCGTTCATCCGGTTGAAACACCGCAGCAGCGTGCTCTTGCCACAGCCCGAAGGACCGATGATAGCCGTGATCGCCCGGGGCGGCACCGACATCGTGACGTTCTTGAGCGCATGGAAATGGCCGTAGAAGAGGTTCAGGTTGATTGTCTCTAGCTTCTTATCCATTCAAGGGACCAAAGGGACTGCAGGGACCCACGAAATCCGCAAATCACAAATCCGCAGTTCCCATTGCTTCTTCATCCAAAGTTTCCGGTCAAATAGTCGTTCGTGCGCGAGTGGTCGGGGGCCGTGAATATCTTCGTCGTGGGGCCGATCTCGATCAGCTCGCCCATCAGGAAGAACGCCGTGCGGTCGCTCGCGCGGGCGGCCTGCTTGGTGTTGTTGGTCACCAGCACGATGGTGTAGCGGCTCTTGAGTTCGTACAGGGCCTCTTCGATCCGGGCCGTCGAAATCGGGTCCAGGCCCGAGCATGGTTCGTCCAGCAGCAGCACCTCCGGCTCCAGCGCCAGCACGCGGGCCAGGCAGACGCGCTGCTGCTGGCCGCCGGAAAGATTCGTCGCCGGTTCCTCAAGGCGATCCTTGAGCTCGTCCCAGATGTACGCGCTGGTCAGGCTGCTCTCGACAGCCGCATCGAGCTTCTCCCGCGATCGCACACCGGCCAGCCGCAGGCCGTAAACGATGTTGTCATAGATCGACCACGGCAGCGGGGTGGGCGTGGCGTAGACCATCCCCAGGCGGCGGCGCAGGTCGGTCACGTCCAGCTTGGGATCGTAGATATCCTGGCCGTCGAGCAGGATCTTACCGGAGTGCTCTGCCCGCTCGTCCAGGTCGTTGAGGCGGTTGAGACTCCGCAGCAGCGTGGTCTTGCCGCTACGCGCCGGGCCGATGATCGCCAGGCGCTCGTTGGCGACGATCTCCAGGCTCACGCCGCGCAGCGCCGCCTGGCCGTCGTACAAGACGCTGAAGTCGTCGATGACGATCTTGGCCTTGGGCCTGTTTTGCGATTGCTCGGTCACTTAGATCATCCTACGGCCAAAAACAAGATTACGTCCACGAATGTTCTTTCTCCTCACGAAGCCTTGGCGATAAACCGGCTCATCAGCCAGTACGCCGCAATATTGATCAGGAGGATCGCCACGATCAGGATCGCGGCCGTCGCGTAGGCGTTGTCCATGCTGATGCCCTCGCGCGACAGGATGTAAAAATGCACCGACAGCGTGCGTGAGCTTTCCATCAGCGACTGCGGCATGCGCAGCGCCGAACCGGCCGTCAGGATCAGCGCCGCGGTCTCGCTGACGCTGCGCCCGATCGACAGCACGATGCCCGTCGAGATGCCCGGCAGGGCCGACCGCAGCACCACGTTGGTCACCGTCTGCCAGCGCGTGGCGCCCAGGCCCAGGCTCACTTCGCGATAGGCAGCCGGCACGGCGCGGATGGCTTCCTCGCTGGTGCGGATGATCGTCGGCAGCACCATGATCGCCAGCGTCAGCCCGCCGGCCAGGATCGACAGGCCCATCTTGAGCGTGATGGCGAAGAACACGAACCCGAAGAGGCCGAAGATGATGGACGGGATGCCCGCCAGGCAGTCGGCCCCGAAGCGGATCACGGCCGTCAGCTTGCCCTCGCGCGTGTACTCGGTCAGGAAGATCGCCGTGACGACGCCCACGGGCGCGGCGATCAGCACCGCCAGCGCCGTCACTGCCAGCGTGCCGACGATCATGGGCAAGATGCCGCCGGCCTTGCCCATCTCTCGCGGGCGGTCGGTCAGGAAGTTCCAGGTCACGTGCGGCAGGCCCTTGGCCAGCACGTACACGACGATGAACAGCAGCACTGCGACGGTCAGAGCCGCGAGGGTCCACAGGCCCGTCACCACCGCCTTCTGTCGCAGGGCTGGGGAAAGCCTCATACCTTGGGCACCTTCTGCGCCCGCTGCCGCGAAACGGTCAGGGCGATCGAGTTGAGGATCATGATGATGATGAACAGCGTCACGCCGGTGGCGAACAGCGCCTGGCGGTGCTCGCCGGTGGCGTAGCCCATCTCCAGGGCGATGTTGCTCGTCAGCGTGCGCACCGAATCGAGAATGCTCCGCGGCAAGGCCAGGCTGTTGCCGGCGACCATGATGACGGCCATCGTCTCGCCGACGGCCCGGCCCATGCCCAGGATGAAGGCGGTGACCAGTCCCGAGCGTGCGGC
The DNA here is from genome assembly GCA_039683615.1 of Phycisphaerae bacterium. GTDB lineage: Bacteria > Planctomycetota > Phycisphaerae > SM23-33 > SM23-33 > JAJFUU01. Next base: position 153,642 of record JBDKRA010000006.1, on the reverse strand, counting down.
CTTGAGCACGACCATGCGCGTCGTCTGCCAGCGGGTGGCGCCCAGGGCGATGGCGCCCTCGCGGTAGCTGCGGGGCACGGCCCGCAGGGCGTCGACGGAGATGCTCGTCACCGTCGGCAGCACCATGATGCCCAGGATGATTGAAGCGGCCAGCATCGACAGGCCCGGACCGCCCAGGTACTGGCGGATGATCGGCACCAGGATCACCACGCCCATGAACCCGTACACCACCGACGGAATGCCCGCCAGCAGCTCGATGGCCGGCTTCACGAACGTCGCCAGGCGCCGCGGGGCGAACTCCGTCAGCACGATCGCGCAGCCCAGACCGAAGACCAGCCCGATCACCATCGCCCCGGCCGTCACCACCAGCGATCCGACGATCATCGGAAAGATCCCGAACTGCCCCTGCCCCGGACGCCACTGGCTGGACAGGAAGAAGTCGCTGAACCCCACGCGGAAGATCAGAGGCAGGCCTTCCTTGAAGATGAAGATGGCGATCAGCGCCAAGGCCCCGATGGCCGTCAGCGCCACGCCCATCAGAATCCACTGGATGATCTTGTCCTGCCTCATTGAGCCGCCACCAATCCCTGGCTTTCCAGCACGGCCTGGCCCGGCGGGCTCAGAACGTACTCGATAAGCGTCTTCGCTTGGGGCGTGAGCCCCGCAGCCGCCGCCAGCGGCGAGTTCGCCCGCGTCGAGGCCGCCGCGCCCTGGCTCGTGGCCTCGCCCACGCGACGACGCACCACGAACAGGAACGGCCGCACCAGCGTATACGTGCCGCGGCGCACGTTTTCGCTGGTGGCCTCGACCCCCTTGATCTTGACGGCCTTGACCTCCGTGCCGACCAGGCCCAGGGACATGTATCCCACGCCGGCCGGGTCGGTGCGGACGAGTTCTTTGACCGCCCCGTTAGACTCCTGCACCAGCGCCCGCAGGGCGGTCTCCCTGCCGCGCATCACCAGGTTCATGAAGGCCTCGCGCGTTCCCGAGCCTTCCTCGCGCATGATCAAGTTGACGGGACTATCGGACCCGCCCAGCTGCTTCCAGTTGGTCACGTCCCCGGCAAAGAGGCTCCGAATCTGCTCTTCGGTCAGCGTGTCGATGGGATTGGACTCGTTCACGATCACCGCCAGACCGTCGCGGGCGATGACGATGGGCGTCATCGTCTGCTGTTCCTCTTTGCTGAGGCTTCGCGAGCACATGCCGATATCGGCCAGGCCGCTGGTCAAGGCCTGGATGCCGGCCGTCGACCCGCCGCCCTGGACCTCGACGCTGATATCGCTATGGCCCTGGTCGAAGTTCTCGGCTAATAGTTCGGCGAAGGGTTCGACCGAGGTCGATCCGATGAGCGTGACGGTTTTGCCTCGCGTCTTTCGGAACCCTCCAGCCCCCCAGATCAACCCCAAAACCAGCAGCAGCACGAGAACTACCGTCAGCGCAGCGGCCACCGGCACCTTGGGACGTGGGCGTTTGTGTTGTGGCGCCGGCGGCGCCTGCGTCATCCTGAGGGCCATCGTGGCTTCCTGTTTCGGCGTCCTCGCCGCGGGCATTATGCGGCGTATCGTAGCGGCCTACCGGCCAGCGGGCAAGTTTTTGTGCGGACCGCGGAACCCGACCGCAGGCAAATGGTTATATATCAGGGCACTAAAACTGATCACAGGAGATACCCATGAGCGTACGTGCGATGTCGTGGATAATGGTGGCTGCAGTGGCTTTGGCGGCTGCGCCAGGCTTAGCTCAGACAAAGAAGGTCAAGATCGTCGTCATGGGCGACAGCCTCTGCTCGCAGCCCCAGCCTTCGTGGCCGGAAGTGATGGTCAAGCACCTCGGCGAGGGTTACTCGCAGCAGACGTTCGCGGCCGGCGGATTGAGCACCTTCACCAACACGTACAAGAGCATCTGGACGCGCTACGAGCACGTCAATGCCGCCAAGGCCCGCGGTGACATCACACTGGTAGCGTTGGGCGCCAACGACGCCAAGACCGGCAACTGGCCGCGCAAACGTGAGTGGCCTGGGCTCTATAAGAAGGTTCTGGGCATGTACAAAGGCGAAGGTCGCAAGGTCTACGTCGTCCTGCCCCCGCCCTGCCGAGCCGACGAGGTCTATGGCATCAGCCGCGACTTCATGCAGAACGGGCTAATCCCCGCGATGCGCGAAGCCGCCAAGGAAACCGGCTGTGAGGTCATTGATATCAACACTCCGCTGCTGGAGCGTCCCGATGCTACGTGCAGCGACGGCCTGTATCTCTCCGAAACCGGGTGTGAGATCGTCGGCGCGCTGGTCGCCAAGGCCCTGACCGGCAAGGATTATCCCATGCCGGCGGCCCCCAAGAAGCTCAGCGCCGAAGAGAAGGCCAAGGAAGCCGCCGCTCAGGACGCCGCCAAAGCGGTCAAGACTCCGGCGGTCAAGCAGATGAATGTCGGCGACGTGGCAGAACTGACACCTCAGATCGTCCAAAATGAAAAGGGCGATGGACCCGACGGCAAGGGCAATACCTCCGATGACACTTGGCAGTTCTGGCTTGAACTTCAGGTCCCTCGCAACACGTACCATCACTTAGTCCTCAATACCAAGACGATGTCTGCACAGGACCGCGAGAAGGGCGTGACTGATCCCACCCGCCGCCGCGGCGCAGGCCGGATTCGCGGCCCAGTCGCCGCCGCCTTGCCCAATCCCAAGGACACTGAAGGCTGGATCTTCGTGCAGGACTGGGATGCCAGATTTGAAGGCGTATGGGGCGACCTCAAGGCCAACCGCATCCTCATGCACCCCTACGTCGAGAAGAATATCCCAGGCGGACTGGCGATCTCCTTCCGCGTGCCCGCCGACGGCACTTACGAAGTCAGCGGCAAGTTGACGGACTTGCAGGTGATGGGTGAACCCGGGGATGGTATTGAATGGCGCATTGAGCTGGCTCACGAGTGGACCGGCGACACAAGCCCCGAGGCCTACGCCAGAGTAGCCAAGGGCGGTCCTTTCGGTGACAAGGTAGGCCCGGCCAGCGGGGACATTACCGGGTCGTTCGAAGCCAAGAAGGCCGACCTGATCCGCCTGGTCCTCGACCCCCGCAAGAACTGGGGCGCCGAACTGACAGCCCTGGAAGGCTTCAAGATCAAACGCGTGAAGTAGACATCGAAGGGTGCCATGGCGGGCGTTTCTCACCCGCCATGCCCTCCAGATGCAAAGCCATATCAAATGCCCCGGCATTGCAATGCCGGGGCATTTGCTGTACAGAGGCGTCAGCACGCGATATTGAAAGGATTGAACCATGATGCGATATTCGCTCTGTGCATCCATTTTTATGTTGGCAGCAGTCGCCTCCGCCGCTGACACCCCCAAAGGTCCGCAGCTCGAGCCCTTTACCGCGACCTTCAAGTACAGCGCCGACGAGGGCAAGACCTACACACTCGACGCTCTGCCGGATGTGCCCACCAACAGCCGCGCACCGGTCTTCGGCCGCGCCGAGTTCAGCGTCGGCGACCCGGCAAAGCTGGGCATGCTCTGGCTGACGACCGTGCGCGACGGGGGCGGCCTGTGCCCCGTCAACGACCGCGCTATTGGGCCCAAGTACGTCTGCAACTCGCCGGTGCTGATCAACGCCAAGGTGCAGCTCAACGGCAAGGACGTGCCTCCCCAACTGCCCGACATGCTCGTGATCCGCTGGGCCATCGACCCGGCGATGCTGGTCAAGGGCCCCAACGTCATCACCTTCCGTGGCCAGGGATGGAACGCCCTGATCAACTGCAATTCAAGCGAGAAAGTCCCGCTGGCCTTTCGGCTCCAGTCCACCGCGCCCGACGCCCCAGCTCTGCGATCCGGTCCGGCGTTGGGACCGCTGGGCGATGACTACTTCACCCTGGCGGCCCGAACGTGGATCCCCTGCGAAATGAAAGTCACCGTCACGCCGACCGAACCGGCCGGAGCAGCGGCGACGCATACTGGCCCGCGGGAGATTCTGCACAAGCTGCGAATCCCCCTGCCCAAGGGCACCAGGAAGTTCACCTACGTCATCGAGGCCGGCGCCTCCAAAGCGGGGCCATGGACCGTGCGAGTCCCCGACGAGAAGACCCTGCGATTCGTGGTGCTCGGTCAGACTGCCACCGGCTCGGGCGTGGCCGGTCTGCTCAAGGCCAAGGCCGCCCTGGAAAAAGTCGATCCGGATTTCATCATCCATACCGGATCACTGGTGCTGATGTCGTATTGGGACTTCGCCTGGGATGACTGCCTCTTCGCCCCTTGGGAGGACCTGCTCGCCCACGTGCCGCTGATGGCCGTGCCGGCGTACAAAGACCTGTACTCCAGTGCCTTCCTGAACTACCTCTACCACCCCACGCCCGACGGCAACTGGGCGCACTGGACCTGGACCACCGGGCCGGTTCGGTTTATCGGCATCGACGGCTGGTCCGCTGCCGCCAACGCCCAGGCGACCGCCAAGTGGGTCGAGGACGTGCTCAAGGAAGCCAAGGAGCCGTTCGTCTTCGACATCACGTCGTACCCGGCGTATACAACCAACGCCTTCGGCCGCGGGATCGCCGGGCACAACTACGACAAGGCGACCATTCAGCCGCTGCTGGCCAAGTACAAAGCCACCGCCTCTCTGGGCTGCACCGGCAAATACGAGTACATCCCCGCGCCCAACGCCAACAGCGTAGACACGCTGATCACCGGGGGCGTCGGCGCCCCGATGGCCCCGGGCTGGAACAAGTACAACTACGTCATCTTCGAGATCATAGACGGCAAGTGCAAAGCGACCGCGACGGCGTATGAGACCGGCGAAGTGCTCGACCGCCGGACGTTCGAACCGAGAAAGTGAATTGCGGATTTTTAGTTTCGGATTGCGGATTAGCAGGCATTTGATCTTTCAGAGCGCTCGCTCTTGCCCGATAATATATAACATGATTGATCGGGTGGTCACAAAGCACGATCTGCATGATAAGTCCCAGGCGGTCAAGGATCTGGCGTATTGGCTATCGCGCCCGCCGGAAGAGCGTATCTCGGCCGTCGAAATACTGAGACGTCAACTCTATGGAAATACAGGCGGACTTCAAAGAGTTGCTCGCGTTGTTCAACGCACACGGCGTTGAGTACGTGATTGTCGGCGGCTACGCCATGGCGGCGCTGGAACGACAAGAGCCGTAGTTCCACATCATCATCGCAATAAAAGACATGGCGACCCGCGAGAAACAACAACGCGTGTCGCCATGCCACCCGGAAACGCCCGGGCAAGTAATCCGCAATCCGAAATCCACAAATCCGAAATCGGATCAATCTTTCATCGCGATCGGGTCGCCCTTGAGCAGGGGCAGCGGGTGCGGGCGGACCAGGATGCCGCCCTGCTCGAACGATTCCATCGTCGCCCACGTGTACTCGAGCACGGCCAGGGCGTCGCGGCCGCTGGCGCGGAGCTTTTCTTTGGGCACGCCGTTGGTGATGTCTTCCAGGAAGGCGTGAATGCGGTTGGGGAACGTCACGCCGAAGTCGGCCGTGCCGGATTCGAACACTTCGCTCGTGGCGGTCTGGCCCATCATGCTGCCGCTGGTGGGGGTCGGGGCAGGCCAGAAGGTCATCTTCTCGATGCAGTTCTCGATGCAGAACGTCCCACGCGTCCCGGCGACTTCCACGCTCCACCAGCCGCCCAGGCCGTACGCCACGTCGCCGCGCTGGCTGAGCAGGTAGCCCACCGCTCCGTTCTCGAAGCGGCAGTGAATCGAGGCGATCGACAGCATCGCATCGCCGGCGTGGCGGCGGATGCCGGTCTTGTCGACGAACGCCTGCAGGTGCGTGATGTCGCCGCAGAAGAAACGCATCACGCTGAAGGGGTGCGTCAGGAACGCCTTGAGGTGGGCGTACTTGTGCCCTCCGAACCGCGAGCCCTGGTTGGGGTTATACGTTTCTTCGCCGCCGTTGAAGCCCATCTTGTGCAGGCAGTACACCAGCTCGCCGACGTGTCCATCGGTCATGTGCTTCTTGGCCTTCTCGGCTGTCGGGGTGAAGTAGTGGTTGAGGTTGCAGCCGAGGTAGACGTTCTTTTCATACGCCTTGGCGACCATCTCCCGCGCGCAGGCGATGTCGTTAGAAATGGGCTTTTCGACCAGCACGTGCTTGCCGGCGTCCATCGCCTGCATCGCCGGTTCGTAGTGCCAGCTTCCGTTCTCGTAGCCGCCGGTGCTGACGTCGACGATGTCCAGGTCCTCGTTGGCCAACATGTCCTTGAGGCTGTAGTACTTCTTGACGTTGTACCGGGCCGCCAGATCGTCGGCGCGGTCCTTGTGCACGTCGCAGACGGCCACGAGCTTGGCCAGGGGGTTCTTCGAGTAGCAATCGGTATGCGACGAGCCGATTCCGCGCAGTCCTACGACACCAACTTTGAGAGCCATGTCAGCGGCCTCCTATAAGGTTGAATTTTCTCAGAAACAGAGCGTGGACGATACGCCTGCGCCGCTCTGTCGTCAAGGGCATCCTTGGACAAGTCGTCCTCACGCCCGGGTCAGTTCATACCACCCGCCGGGGCGAGTCGGAAAGACAAGACAGCCCTCTGCATCGGCCGCAATGACCTCACTGGCATGGGCGTCTCGCCCGTGCTGCCCCCCGCATATAAGCATGGCCCGCCCCGAGCCAAACGCATCGGCAACACGACAAACCCCGCCCTTCTCGCTGACGATCTCCACGCACTGCGTCGCGCCGTCGCTGCGCCGTGCCGAAACCAGGAACGCCCCCACCGCCCGCAGCGTGTCAAACGACACGTCGCGCCACTGGGCCGGCACGGCCGGGAACACGCGGATCACGCCGTCGAGGCTCTGCAGCAGCATCTCGCTCACGGCATTGGACAGGGCGGTGGTGGCCTCGATCTGCATCACGCCGGATGTCACCTCGCCGCCGCGATAGTGCGGCACCGACGTAAGCACGTGCAGTCCGTTTTCCAGCACCGTGCTGTCGAGATAATCGTTGAGCAGCGCCGCCGTCTCGTCGCCCAGACCCAGATGCGCTGCGGCCGCGGCGCACCAAGTCATCAAGTGTCCCGCTCCTTTGAACCGCGCGACGACCGCGCGATAGATCTCCTGGGCCTGAGCAAGCTCAGCGGCGCTGCTGCCCAGGCCGATCTGCGCGGCGGGGTACAGCGGGGCCATCGTGACGGGCATGGGCCTGCATGCAGCCCAGCGCTCGCCCTCGAGGTCGAGCAGGCGGCCCTGCGCGTCGGTCGGACATTGTGCCAGGTGATCGAGAATCTCCTGCCAGTGCCCACGGTCGCTTTCGTCGACGCCCAGTACGCCGGCGGCCTCGACGAGCCCCTCGAAGAGGATGCGGACAAACGCCAAGTCGCCGGTGGGGTTGCGGCCCCAGGCCATCATTAGATACCCGCGCGTGTCGGGCATCTCCGGGGCATAGCTGGGAAAGATGTTGTACGTGCCGACGTCGTCCTTTTGCAGCAGGTCCTCGTAGAAGAGGCTCAGCTCCTTCAAGAACGGGTATGTCTGCGCGAGCCACTTCTCGTCGCGGCTGTACAGCCAGTGCCAGCGGAAGCCTTGGGCGATCCACGCCCCCGCGCCCGGCCACATCCACGGGGCCGCCAGCTCGTGCCCGTGCGGGCCGGCGGCAATAGGATAGTACATGCCGCGGCGGCGGAAGAACTCCCTGGCCGCGCGGCGAGCCTCGTCGCGCATCTCGACGGCGAAGAGGCGGTAGTACGGCTCGGTCAGATCCAGATGATTCGCGGCGTACAGTGGCCAATAAATCATCTGGATGTTCATGTCGGCGTGATAGTCGGTGTGCCAGGTCGGGCGGTTGTACTTGTTCCAGATGCCCTGCAGCCCCGGCGCCTTGCTGCCCGGGCGGCTGCTGCAACCCAGCACGTACAGCCCCACGCGCCAGTGGCGCTCGAGTCGAGCGTCGGGCAGTTGCACGCTCGATGCCGACCAGAAGTCCGCCCACCATCGCCGATGCCCCCGCGCCAGCCGGGCCGGCTCGCGGGCGCTGAGCGCTGCAAGGCGCTCGATGGCCACCTCGCGCGTCGACTGGCCCGGCGCGTCGAGCGAGCTGACGATCGTCGCCAGCAGCACGAGCGGCCCCGCGCAGGGTTCGATAGCGAAGATCGCCTCGCCAGCCGCCAGCTCCCACTGCCCGCGCGAGCCCAGCACGCGCACCGCCAGCGTGAATGACACGCTGTTGGCGACGGTCATATTGATTCCCGCGATGTCCCCGGCCTGCCAGGCGACGGGCTGATCGTAATCCAGACTCTGAGGCCGCCAGAGACGCAGCTTGCCCCAGAGCTTCCGCTCCTTGGGCGAGATGGCGATGGTCACGGGGATCACGCCCCGCCGTGCCGGCACGAACGTCTCCACGCTCAGGCTCTGCCGCCCCTCGCGATATTCCGTGCTGTCGCTCGTGACGCGCGCGGTAGCCGTCGCGAGGTCCAGCTCCTGCGTGAACTGTATCACGCGCTCGCCGGCCAGGAGCGAGAAGTCCAGTTGCCCGCACGAGATCATGCTCGGCCGCGAGCAGTTTTCACATGCCAGCCAGTCGGCAAAAATCTTGTTGTAGCGTTTGAAATCCTCGCGGGCGGCGATGGCCACCATTTCGTCAAACGTCAGACCTTGCGGCAGCCCCTGCCCCGCTCCGACGCGGTAGTCCCACACGTCGGACTTGTTGAACGCCAGCGTCAACTGCTCGGGCCCGCCGTAGAGCATCATCCCCACGTCGCCGTTGCCCATGGGCAATCCTTCGACCCACTGGCTCGTCGCGTGATCGAGGATGATCTTTGTTGTCTGCTCAGTGCTCATTGTTGTTGTTTCTGAAAGTAGCCCACGGTGAAGCGGTCCGCCGCAGGCGGGCCGCTTCACCGTGGGTATGATTCATTTGATCATTTGGAGCCCCCGGAGGGGGTGACTGAATAGGATTGCCCGAATTGCGTCTCGAATCGGAAACAACCGTCTGCGTCAGTCGTCAACTCCACATTCTTTCCGGAGGAAGACAGCACCGCCCGCCCTGCACCGAACGGATCGGCCACGACGCACAAACCGCCCTTCTCGCTGTCGATGCAAACTCGCGTGGTCTTGCCGCTCTCGCGCTGCGCCGAAACCAGGAACGCCCCCACCGCGCGCAGCGTCGTGAACGACACATCCCGCCACGCATCGGGCACGGCCGGGAACACGCGGATCACGCCCTTGAGGCTTTGCAGCAGCAGATGCGCCACAGCCGCGGCGGTGCCGTAGCAGGGATCTAACTGCATGATGTCGCTCATGCCGTTGTCGCGGCGGTGGTCGGTGCACTTGTGGATCGACGCGATGGCGTCGCCGGCTTTGCCGAGCTGGGCGGCTGCACACGCCAGCCAGATCGAGCAGTGGTTTCCGCCGTCGTAATGCCCGCGGATTCGCTTGAACGTGTTCCATGCCACCTGCTGGACCGATTGCGGGCTGGCCACATCCACCTCGCCGGCCGGCCAGAGCGGGCCGATCCGCGGGATCGACGGCTCCAGCACGAGATATTCCTCGTTCTCGACATCGAGCCAGTAGCCCAGCTTCTCCGGGTACGGCGGCAGGTGGTCGAGAATCTCACTCCAGCGGGCGCGGTCGGCCTCGTCCACGCCCAGCACGCGCGAGCTTTCGATCAAGGCCGTCAGCAGCACGCGCAGCATCGCCAGGTCCATCGTGACGTTCTTGCCCCAGCACATCATCAGCCACGCCCGCCAGTCGATCATCTCCGGCGAAAATGACGGGCCCAGGTCGTACAGGCCGCGGTCGTTCTTGCTCAGGAAGTCTTCGTAGAACAGGCTCAATTCCTTCAGGAAGGGATACGCCCATCGCAAGAACTCGACGTCTTGGCTGTACAGATAGTGCCACCAGAAGTACTGGGCGACCCACGCCCCCGCGCCCGGCCAGGCCCACGGGGCCGCCAACTCGTGCCCGTGCGGGCCCCCGGCCATCGGGACGTACAGCCCGCGGCGGTTGAAGTATTCCTTGGCCGCCCGGCGCGTTTCATCGCGCATCTCGACGGCGTATAGGCGATACAACGGCTCGAGCAGCTCCAGGTGATTGTTGGTGTAGGCGCACTGGTGCAGGATCTCGACGTTACCGTCGGCGTGGTAGTCGGTATGCCATGCCGGGCGATTGTACAGGTTCCAAATGCCCTGCAGGCCTGGGGCCTGATGCCCCGGCTGGCTGCTGGACCCAAAAAGGTACATCCCCCACCGCCAGCCCTTCTGCAGCGCCGCGTCGGGCACGCTCACGCTCGAGGCCGCCCAGAACCTCCGCCACCACGCCCGATGCGGGCCTTCGAGCGAGGCCGGCGTCTCCTCGTCCGTCTTGCGCAGCCTTGCCACAGCAGCGGCGCGGGTGTCGGGCTCTTCCTTTGAACTGACAATCGTCACCAGCAACACGACGCGCCCAAACGATGGGGCGATGTTCAGCACCACCTCGCTGGCCGAGGCTTCCCACGAGCATTGCCCGCCCAGCGCCCGCACCGCCAGCGTGTAGTCGATGCTCTCGGGAATGGACATGTCGATCCCCGCGATGTCGCCGCTGACCCACGCGCGGGGGCAGGGGCAGTCCAGCGAGTGCTGCCGCCACAGCCGCGCCTTGCCGAAGAGCTTCTTGTCCGGAACATTGGAGAGCGTGACGGGGATCACCTTGTCGCGCGCCGGCACGAGCGTCTCGACCGTGAAGGCCTGGCGATGCTCGCGATACTCCGTGCACGGGCAGTGCACCCGCGACATCGCGGTCTCCAGATCGAGTTCCTGGCGAAAACTCAGCGACCGCTCGCCCGGCAGCAGGTTCAGGTCGAGCTGCCCGCACGGCTGCAGCGAAGGCCCAGAGGAGTTCTCGCGGTCGAGCCAATCCTTATAGATGGTGTCACACCAGGCCCAGTCGCCCGCGCCCGCTCGCGTCACGAGTTCGTTAAAGGTCGTCTTGTCCTCGGGCAGCCCCTGCCCCGGGCTGATGCGATAGTCCCAGACGTGGGACTTGTTGAATCCCAGCGTCACCTGCTCAGGCGAGCCGTGCACAACGACGCCCATGTCGCCGTTGCCCAGCGGCAGCCCCTCGAACCACAGCGGGGTGGGATGATCGAGGACAATCCGGGTTTCGCAGCTTGCATCAGTCTTGCTCATAAGCCTTCCTGGAATAGGCCCAGTTGTAAGACAACTGTGGCATGATGAACTTTGTTCTACGCGTACATCAATGATGAGCGATTTGTCCCGATAAATCCATTGCCTGATTGGGCGAGATGGCGATGATACAACTCTGTGACTGGGCGGGAGAGGTGCCACGCACAACTCCGTTGTGCGTGTCCCTGACCATGCAAGGGAGAACATGGGCGATACGCCTGTGCCACAAAACAATGCGTGATACATTCTTCGACATCGATATGATCGCCGGCCTGACCGACGAGCAGGCACAGGAGCGCCTCGCAGCCGAGGGCTTCAATGAATTGCCTTCCTCGCGGCGACGCGGGTTGCTCTCGATCGCCGCCAGCGTCGTCAAGGAGCCGATGTTCCTGCTGCTGGTGGCCTGCGGAGCGGTGTACATGGCCGTGGGCGACTTCCAGGAAGCCCTGATGCTGCTGGGGTTCGTGGCCGTCATCATGGGCATCACTATCGCCCAGGAGCGGCGCACCGAGCGGGCGCTGGAGGCGCTTCGCGACCTGTCCAGCCCGCGTGCCCTCGTCGTGCGCAGCGGCAGGCAGAAACGCATCCCCGGGCGCGAGGTCGTCCGCGGCGACATGATCATCCTCACCGAAGGCGACCGCGTGCCGGCCGACGCTGTCGTGCGCCAATGCATGGGCCTGACCGCTGACGAGTCGCTGCTGACGGGCGAGTCGGCGCCGGTGCACAAGGCCGCACGCGCCTCGGGCGACGCGCTCGATGCCCCCGGCGGCGAAGGGCTGGCCAGCGTCTTCAGCGGCAGCCTGATCACCGGCGGGCAGGCGGCGGCCCAGGTTGTGGCGGTGGGCACGGCCACGCAGATGGGGCAGATCGGCAAGGCCCTGCAGACCATCGAGCCTCAGCAATCGCCTCTGCAGCGCCAGACGGCGCGGCTCGTTCGCATGCTGGCGGTGGTCGGCCTGTCGCTCTGCGCGGCGGTGGTGCTGATCTACGCCTTGATGCGCGGCGGCAGCGGCGAGGCGTGGAAGAACGGTCTGCTCGCCGGGCTGACGCTGGCGATGGCCACGCTGCCCGAGGAGTTCCCCGTCGTGCTGACGATCTTCCTGGCGATGGGCGCGTGGCGCATCTCGCGGCACGGCGTGCTGACGCGCCGCACCGCGGCCGTCGAAACGCTCGGCGCCACCACCGTCCTGTGCGTCGACAAGACCGGCACGCTGACGCAGAACCGCATGTCCATCAGCAAGCTCTGGACCGGCGATGACATCTTCGACCTCGCCACGCCGCACGAGCGCCTGCCCGAACGGTTCCATCGCCTGCTGGAGTTCGGCGTGCTGGCCAGTAAGAAGGACCCTTTCGACCCGATGGACAAGGCTCTCAAGGCCCTGGGGCAGGAGTACCTCGCCCGCACCGAGCACCTGCACGAAAGCTGGAGGCTCGTGCACGAGTACCCGCTGTCGGGCGAGTTACTGGCGCTGTCGCACGCGTGGGCGTCGCCCGACGGCAAGCGCGTGATGATCGCCGCCAAGGGCGCCCCCGAGGCCGTCGCCGACCTCTGCCATATGGAAGACCACGAGCGCAGCCTCCTGGCGGCCAAAGTCGCTGCGATGGCCGACCAGGGCCTGCGCGTCCTGGGCGTGGCGCGCGGGCTACCCGCCGGGCCCGGCGACCTGCCCGGCCGCCAGCACGACTTCGACTTCGAGTTCCTGGGCCTGGTGGGCCTGGCCGATCCCGTGCGCCCCACCGTCGCCGGCGCCATCGAACAGTGCCGCCACGCCGGCATCCGCGTGATCATGATCACCGGCGACTATCCCGGCACGGCCGCCAACATCGCGCGGCAGATCGGGATGGACGCCGGCGAGATCCTCACCGGCGCCGAGCTGGAGGCAATGAGCGACGCGGATCTGCAGCGCCGCATCGCCACGACCAATATCGTCGCCCGCGCCGTGCCCCAACACAAACTGCGCATCGTCAACGCCCTCAAGGCCGGGGGCGAAATCGTCGCCATGACCGGCGACGGCGTCAACGACGCCCCGGCCCTCAAGGCCGCGCACATCGGGCTGGCCATGGGCGAGCGCGGCACCGACGTGGCCCGCGAAGCCTCCAGCCTCGTGCTGCTCGACGACGACTTCACGTCCATCGTCCACGCGGTGAGGCTGGGCCGGCGAATCTTCGACAACATCAAGAAGGCCGTCGCCTACATCTTCGCCATCCACGTCCCCATCGCGGGCCTCTCGCTGGTGCCCCTGTTCTTCACCGACCTCAAGCAACTGATCCTGATGCCGGTCCACATTCTCTTTCTCGAACTGATCATCGATCCCTCATGCACGATGATCTTTGAAGCCGAAGCCGCCGAGCCCGACGTGATGTCCCGCCGGCCGCGAAACCCGAACGAGCCGCTCTTTTCGCTGCGGGCGCTGGGCCTGAGCCTGCTGCAGGGCCTGGTCGTGCTGGCGATCATGCTGGGCGTCTTCGTCGTGGCGCGGTGGATGGGGCACAGCGAAGACAACGCCCGCGGCCTGACCTTCACCGCACTGGTCGTGGCCAACCTCTCGCTGATCCTGACCAACCGCTCCTGGACGCGCACCGCCTGGTCGATGTTCAAGGTTCGCAACCGGGCCGCGTGGTTCGTCACCGCCGGAGCGGCGGCGTGCCTGGCGCTGGTGCTCTTCGTGCCGCCGCTGCGGCTGGTGTTCCACTTCGCCCCGCCGCACACCAACGACCTGCTGATCTGCCTGGCCGCCGGCGCCCTGAGCATCGCCTGGTTCGAAATCGTCAAAATCCTTCGTCGGCGGCGCGTCGGCTGAAGCCGTCGCAAAATTCCAAAACCCAAACCCCAAAACACAAACAAACTCCAAAAGCCAAAAAAGAGTAATGAGCGGGTTGGTGGTTTGAGTCTTGTTGTTTATCTTCTTTGTTTGAGGCTTGTGGTTTGGAGGTTGTGATTTTCGGCCTCGCCGGCCTTGCTCGTCATCTGGGCGAAGGTTAATGTGCAGGAATGCACTACGACATCACCTTCATCGGCCACATGTGTTACGACGAGATCACCGCCTACCAGGGCGCGCCGCACGTCGCCCCGGGCAGCGCCGTGCTGTGCGGAGCGATGGCCGCCGCCGGAGCGGGGGCGAAGGTCGCCATCGTCGCCAAGATGGCGGCCGCCGACGAGCATATCCTCTCGCCCATGACCGACCGCGGCGTCAAGGCGTTTGTGATTGCCGCCAAAGAGACCACCTACAGCCGCGTGATTCACGAAAGTCCCGACCCCGACGTGCGGCGGCTGATCCTGGCCAAGAGCGCTGGGTTCATCGTTCCTGACGAAGTGCCGCCGCTGGATTCGACGTTCGTGCACCTGGCGGGCATCAGCAATGAAGAGTTCTCCATGGACCTGATGGCCGCTCTCAAGGCCCGCGGCTACAGCCTCTCGACCGACATGCAGAGCTTCGTGCGACAGGTGGACCCAGTCACGCGCGAGATCGCCTTTGCCGACGTGCCGGCCAAGAAGCAGATCGCTGCCCTGATGGACCGCCTCAAGCTCGACGTCGTCGAGGCCAAGATCCTCACCGGCACCGACGACCTGGAGCAGGCCGCCCTGGCCGTCGAAAGCTGGGGCTGTGGCGAGGTGCTCATCACGCGCCAGGACGGCGTGCTCGTGAGGGCCGGCGGCAGGACGCACTTCGAGAAGTTCAGCAACGCCAGCATCGTCGGCCGCACCGGCCGCGGCGATACCACCTTCGCCGCATACATGGCCTGGCGGCTGGCGCACACGCCGGCCGAGAGCACGCGATTCGCTGCCGCGCTGGTCTCGATCAAGATGGAAAAGAAAGGCCCCTTCACCGGCACGCTGCACGAAGTGCTGGAGCGGATGGCTCGGTCGCACGGAGGAGAATCCAGATGAGAGCCTTGTGGTTGCTGAATAACAAACAACTTGCCGCAAAGATCACCAAGACCGCAGAGGAATATGAATTCAACTTCTTCGTGTTCTTTGTGCTCTTTGTGGCAGAGTTGTGAAATCAGGAGTTGCCCATGCGGTGCATGCAACAGACCCTCTGTCGGTCGGACTTTGACATCAGCTTCGCCGACGACCTGAGCCCCACCTGCCGCGCGCTGCTGCCCGAGCACATCTCCGCCCTGGGCTTGGAGAATGTGCCCGGCGTCGTCCACACGTTGCCGGGTTCCTGGCGGGCGGAGGAGGGACTCGTAGAGGGTTCGTTTCGCCCTGCCGGCGACATCGAGGTAGGTGTGACGCTCCGAGACGGGGGCGATGAGGCCATGGTGACGATCTGCTTCACCAACCTCGGCCGCAACGTCTGGCGCGATTTGCAGTCCAACGTCTGCGTGGCCATGAACCACCTGCCCGGCAGCGGCGGCGTGCACTGGGCCAATCGCGACTTCATTCCGGCGACCATCCCGCTGCAGCGAGAGGAGCACGGGCGGTACTGGTACAGCACGCTGGCGCCGGCGAACTACAAAGGCCTTTCAGCCGACGGATGGGTGACGTTGCATGCCGACGCTGCCGACCCGCGGCCGGAAAAGCTCCCGCCGTATCCGCACCTGATCGGCGAGGCCCGCGACATCATTGCCTGCGCCGTCAAAGCCCCGCAGCAGGACCTCTTCCTCTACCAGGCCTGGGACGTTCCCTGCCGCCGGCACGCCCCCTTCTGGGGCAATGCCTGCACGCACCTGCAGCAGTGCGTCGCGCCGGTGGTCGAACCCGGTCAGGCCGCCGTCCTCAGCGGCCGCATAGGAATCTTCCGCGGCGACTGGGCGGGCCTGATGCAGCACATCTCGCGCGGGAACTGGAGTTGGGACAAAGGGAAACCCTGGACGGGCGTCTTATAGCAGACACGGGAGAAGATGATGCTCTATCGCCGATTGGGACGGACGAATCTACAGGTCTCGGAGCTCAGCTACGGCGCCGCGCGCGGGGCTACGGAGAATCCACGGCAGTTCATCGCGATGACCAGGGCCTGCATTGACGCGGGCGTGAACTTTATGGATACCGCCGGCGGCTACGGCGGCGGGGACTGCGAGCGGGTGCTGGGCGAGGCGCTGCAGGGCCATGACGACGTGCTCGTCGAAACCAAGTACTGCCCCTATGACAGCTACGCCGTCGGGGCCAAATACGTCGGGACGCCGGCGGCGCTGGCAGCCTCGGCCGAGGAGAGCCTGCGCCGCCTGCGCCGGGATCGGCTCGACGTTCTGCTGGGCCACGGGATGCGGACGGTGGAAAGCTTCGAGCGGTTCATGGCCGACGGCTGCTACGACGCGATGGTCAAGCTGCGCGACCAGGGCAAGGTGCGTTTCATCGGCATCAGCGAGTTGTCTGAGGGCGACGGCACGCACGAAGTGCTCCAGCGCGCAGTGCCCACCGGGGCCTTCGATGTGGTGATGCTGACGATCAACTTCCTGCTCCAGACTGCCGCCAAGTCTGTCATACCGCTGTGCCTCAGGCACGACGTGGGCATGGTGGTGATGATGCCGCTGAACCAGGCCTCGAAAGAATCCGGCCTGGTGAGCGTGCCAGCCGCACTGGAATGCGTGCGTCGCCACATCGCCGAAGGCAACCTGCCCGCCCGGCCGCCGTACACCGAGCCATCCCTCTTCGATTTCCTCAAGCCCTACTCGATCCCCGAAGCAGCCCTGCGCTACGTCCTCTCGCACGAAGTCAGCACGTGCTGTGTGGGAATGCAGACCGAGGCGCGGCTTGCTGAAAACCTCCGCGCTATCGATCCGCCTTACCTGGATAGCGCTCGCTTAGCACGGCTCAGCCAACTCTTTGGAATAATCCACAGGCAGGTGCGATGATGGCCGAACGTCAGCCGGCGATTCGCAGCCCCGGATGTGAGAGACTGACCCGGTAGCTGCGCCCGAAGCGGCTGCGGCGGATCATATCGCACAGTTCCAGATGGTCCAGCGCCTCGTGCAAGGCCTTGCGCGTCACGCCGCACAGGCGGGCAAGCTCGGCCTCGGAAGCGCCGGCGGGCACATGATGCTCCAGGCACGCCAGGACCGAGGCCCGCAAGGTGCCGCGGAACACCGCCCGCACCTTCATGGAGCAGTTGTGCTGCATAACCCAGTCTGCGGGGCGAAGGGCATCGGCTTTGGAATCCACCGGTTCGGCCCAGACATTCCATCGCTTTGAAATCGTGGAGGCGGCAGAACGAGCCGGCGCTCTCAGCGCGGGCGTGGTGCGATCTGCGGTGAACAGGGGCATCGGGGCCGGGGCCGGTCGGCAGCGCGCCCTGACCATCTCCATCGAAGCGGCGGGCGTGATCTCGGCGGCGGTGTCCAACAACAGGCCCAGGACAGCCGACGCGGGGTCCGGCAACTCCGCGGCCATGACCGCCAGCCGGTGCCGGGCGACGAGTGGGCTGTAGCGGCCTAGCCACGTCGCTGTCATGACGAAGAGGCGCGGGTTGTCGGGTATCTGCGATACCGTCTCGATGAGCAGCCCCTCCAGATCCGGCGTCTGCCGCCACGGCGGAACGTTAAACATCACGCCCAGACGAGCCCACTTGGCGACGAGGATGTGGTCCAACGCCTTCACAACGTTTCCTCCAGTGCGCGCAGGTACTTTTCAGCGCCGGCAACTTGATCCAGGTCGGCCTTTCGGCTGGGGACCTTCAGTATGGTCAGGTACTTGCGTACAAAGGCAACTTCCTCGGGCGTGATTCTCATTTCTGCAATATCGTGACGATCCGTTGCACGATGGGCAAAGACCTTCATTGCCAGAAGGTCCAGCCGGCTGGCCGCATAGATCTTCAGCTTACCGTATGTGGCAATATGTTCCCGGCGGGATCGCCAGCCGTCCGGCAGAACGTTCAGTTGCCCGGCCTTGTCGTTGAGCCATGTCGGCGGGAGCTTCATTCGCTCTGCTGTCTGAGCAGCTGCCTTCTCCAAGGCTGTGGCCGCAGCGGAAGGAGCCAGGTCGGCCACATCGCAATCCCCCGTCGTTCGCTCAGGCTGCAGCAGCCCAGTAGCCATACCAGCCACGCCGCCAACAAGCAGGATCTCCACCTGGCCAGGCCAGTCGAGCGACTCGCCCACCATTTTCAACGCCTTCAGGACGCTAGTGGTTGTGAAGTGTTTTGACATAGGTATAGTAATACTATACCTATCTATGGCGGGTCCATCAAGATGTGTTTCTCGTGCGCCAAAACTTCCAATACGGCAGCTCTGGCTGCCGCACTCCACGGGTCACTTCTCCAGCGGGATGGTTGTGCCTTGGGCGGTCACGTTTACGTCGCGGCCGTAGACTTCGATGGTTTGCTCGGGGCCTTCGATCAGCTTGAACGTGGCGGCCTGGCCGCTCAGGGCAACTTCGATCGTCGAGCCGTGGTGGACGATGCGGAAGCGCAGGCCCTTTAGCTCGGCGGGCAACGCGGGACGGAAGGAGAGCTTCTCGCCGTCGGTGCGCATGCCGCCCAGGCCGTAGACGGCGCTCATCCACGCGCCGCTCATGGCCGTGGTGTGCAGGCCCTGCTCGCTGTTGCGGTTGTAGTTATCCAGATCCAGCCGCGCCATGTAGCGCAGGAACTCGACGGCCTGATCCATCTTGCCCAGCTCGGTCGCCAGGATCGAATGCACGCCCGGCGAGAGGCTGCTCTCGTGGATCGTGCGGGCCTCGTAGTACTCGTAGTTGGCCCGCTTCTCGGCCGGCGTATAGTCGCGGCTGAAGAACAGCGGCAGCATCAGGAAGTCGGGCTGCTTGACCATGTTGTAGCGGAAGATCTTGATGTACGGCCAATTCTTGTAGATCGGGATCTGCTCCACCGGCAGGTGCTTGACGTCGACCTCCGGCAAGTCGAAGTAGCCGTCGTGCTGCTCATAGATGCCGGTGGCCTGGTCCTTGCAGATGCGCATATTCGCGGCCATCTGCGCCCAGCGGTCGGCTTCGTGCTCCCGCAAGCCGAATTTCTTCGTGGCGGCGGCGAGTTTGTCGGGCGCGGCCGACTTCATCTCGTTCATCACATCCAGCGTGTACTCGAAGAGCTTTTTGGCCATCACGTTGGTGTAGGTGTTGTGATTGACCATCATGTGGTATTCATCGGGACCCATCACGCCGTAGAAGCCGAAGTCGCCCTTCTTGGGGCTGAACTCGCCGCGGCTGGCGTAGTAGCGCGACAGCTCCAGCAGCATCTCGATGCCTTCGCGGTACAGGAACTCCTTGTCGCCGCTGTGACGGACGTAAAGCCATAGAGCGTAGAAGACGGCCTCGCCGACGTGGATCTCCAGGTCGCCGTGCTGCCAGGTGTGGCAGCTCTCGTTGCCGTCGAGCGTGCAGAACGGATAGCGGGCGCCCTCGCAGCCGAGTTCCTTCGCCCGACGCTTGGCGCCGGCGAGGTGATTGTAGCGATAGACCAGCAGCTTGCGCGCCGCCGCGGGGTCGGTGAAGATGTAGAACGGCAGACAGTACGTCTCGGTGTCCCAGAAGATCCAGCCGTAGTAGACCTCAGCGGTCAGGCCCTTGCAGGGGATGTTGAACCGCTCGCTGCCGCCGTGGTAGGTCTGGTAGAGCTGGTAGATGCTGAACCGCATGCCCTGCTGGATTTCCGGCTCGCCGTCGATCTGCACATCGAGGGTCTTCCACTTGTCAGCCCAGTGGGCGGTCTGCTGGGCCAGGGCGGCGTCGAAGGTCAGCGTCGGCCGGGCCGAGGCGAGCTTCACGCCGGCGGCCCAGGCCTTGGCCTCGGGCATGGGCTTTGTGCCGAACCAGCGGTTGACGACGATCTTCTCGATGGTGGCGGCCTGGCCTTTCTTGAGCGGCACGGTCAGCGCCTGGCCGATGCACTTCTCGCCCTTGACCATCTTGGCCTTGATGCCGCTGGTGCAGTCCAGGCGGAAGCTCGAGAAGACATACTGGCCGGTGCTGGTGGTCTTGCCCAGCACGGCCAGGCCTTTGCCGGCCTTGCCCATCTTCGGGCAGGTCCAGAAGTTGATGCCCTTGGCAGCGTCGGCCGAACCGGTGCTCTCGGTCTGCGTCCAGCCCGAGGCGATCTCATGCACGGTGTTGAAATCTAGCCCGATGGTGACAGCCGCACTGCCGGTGAAGTTCAGCGGCTCAAGCACGATGCGCTGAAAGCCGCGGTCGCCGTCGACCATGCTGAGGAACCGCTGGAACGTCAGGCGGAGCTTCTTGCCGCCCTTGATGTTCCAGATGAAGCTGCGCGTCATGAGACCGTTCTTGAGATCCAGCGTGCGGACGAAGTCGGAGAACTTCGAGCGGGCCAGGTCCAGCGTCTCGCCGGCGACCTTGATGCGCGTGTGCAGCCAGTCCACCGCGTTGACCGAGAAGTTCGTGCGCGTCAGGAAGCCCTTGAAGACCTGCGGGTGGATGACGTCCATCTCTTCGAAGAGGCCGTTGAAGTAGCTGCCCAGCAGCGTGGCGCCGCTGTAGCCTTCCTCGAAATATCCGCGCACGCCCATGGCCTCGTTGGCCAGGCAGAACATCGACTCGCTGATGCGGCTGTGCGAAGGGTCGAACCCGCGCTCGACAACCTGCCAGGGATGCACTTCGAAATGCTTCTGCGGAATCTTGGCCATAGTAACGACTCCTAATGAAGACGGTCGGCTTGCAGCGACGAGTTATACATGCGGCAAGGATATCCGGAACACGATAATTCGCAATCCCAAAAGAGCGGGGTGTGCCCAGACTTTCTGGACTTTGCCACAAAGCACACAGAGACCACAGAGTGAAAGAGCTGCGGCCCTCCCAAAGAGCGTGCCCATCGGCCTGGTGCCGCGCGGGCGGGGCGAACAAATTCACTCTTTCCGGTTTAACCCTACCGGCTTGTCTAAAATACAAAGGTGTGTGGATGTTCATGAAGGGATACTTATGGCCACGTTGCGAGCTTCAAATGACAAACCGACGATTGCATTTCTGAGCGACTACATCCCCCGACAGTGCGGCATCGCGACGTTTGCGGCCAACCTCTGCGAGGCCGTCGCCGAACTGTGCCCGCCCGGATCGGACGTGTTCACGGTGGCGGTCAGCGACAAGCCCGAGGGGTATCCGTATCCTCAGCGGGTGCGGTTCGAGGTGCGCGAGACGGTGTTGGCCGACTATCGCCTGGCGGCGGAGTATCTCAACATCAACCAGCCCTCGGTGGTTTGCGTGCAGCATGAATACGGCATTTACGGCGGCACGTGCGGCGCTCACGTGCTGGCCACGCTCAAGCGTATCCGGCGGCCGCTGGTGGCGACGCTGCATACGGTGCTCAAGACGCCGTCCGATCAGCAGCACCTGGTGCTCCAGGAGCTCTCGCGGTTGTGTGAGCGGCTGGTGGTGATGAGCGACATCGCCCACGAGATTCTGCACGACGTGTACGGCGTCCCCGACAGCAAGATCGTGACGATCCCTCACGGTATCCCGGACGTGCCGTTCATCGACCCCAACTACTACAAGGACCAGTTCGGCGTGGAAGGCCGCCGCGTGATCCTGACGTTCGGCCTGCTCTCGCCGGGCAAGGGCATCGAGTACGTCATCGACGCCCTGCCCGAGGTCGTCGCCAACCATCCCGACGCAATCTACATCATCCTGGGCGCCACGCACCCGCACGTGAAGCGCGAGAGCGGCGAGGAATATCGCAACGCTTTGGCCCGCCGCGTGCACGAGCTGGGCGTCGACGACAATGTCATGTTTCAGAACCGCTTCGTCAACATCGAGGAGCTCTGCGAGTTCCTGGGCGTGGCCGACCTGTACGTCACGCCCTACCTCAGCGAGGCCCAGATCACCTCGGGCACGCTGGCGTACGCCATGGGCACCGGCAAGGCCACCATCTCCACCCCCTACTGGTACGCGACGGAACTGCTGGCCGAGGAGCGCGGCAGGCTGGTGCCCTTCCGCGACAGCCACGCCATCGCCGAGCAGATCAACGACCTGCTCGACAACGAGACCGCCCGCCACGCCATCCGCAAGCGGGCGTATACCTACTGCCGCAAGATGGTCTGGAAACGCGTCGCCCAGGACTACCTGGACCTGTTCGCCCAGGCCCAAGAGTCGTGGATCCAGCGCTCGCAGTCGGCGGTGCTTTTCGCCGACCGCGCCGCGGCCGACGGCGAGGTGCGCACCGACGACCTGCCCGAGCCGGACCTGCGCCACCTGCACGCCATGACCGACGACACCGGGATGCTCCAGCACGCCACGTACTCCACGCCCAACCGCAACGAGGGCTACTGCACCGACGACAACGCTCGGGCGCTGATCGTGACGCTGCAGCACTGGAGCCTCTTCCACAACGCTACGATCCTGCCGCTGATGCAGACCTACCTGGCGTTCCTGACCCACGCGATGAACGAGGAAACCGGGCGATTCCGAAACTTCATGACCTACGACCGCCGCTTCACGGAGGAGACCGGCAGCGACGACTCGCACGCGCGGGCGCTGTGGGCGCTGGGTTCGGCCGTGGCGCTGGCGCCGCACCAGTCCACCATCGCCCTGGCGACGCGTCTCTTTTCGCAGGCGATGCGCCCGATCGAGACGATCGAGTCGCCGCGGGCCTGGGCGTATGCCATCGTCGGGATCCAGGAGTATCTGCGGCGATTCGGCGGCGACAGCGAGGCACGCCGCATCCGCGCGCACCTGGCCGAACGTTTGACCAGCCAGTTCCTGGCCAACATGTCCGACGACTGGCCCTGGTGCGAGGAGATGCTGACGTACTCCAACGCCAAGCTGCCTCACGCGCTGCTGATGGCCGGCAAGTGGATCCCGCGCGGCGACATGATCGACCTGGGCAAACGCGTCCTGGCCTGGCTGCTGGAGGTGCAGACCAGCCCGCAGGGGTTCCTCTCGCTGGTAGGCACCAGCGGCTGGCATAATCGCAACGGTCCGCGGGCGCAGTTCGACCAGCAGCCCGTCGAAGCGTGTGCCCTTGTAGACGCCTGCATCGAAGCGTATCATATCACTCGAGACAGCTATTGGACGGAACAGGCCCGCAAGGCGTTCAACTGGTTTCTCGGCGACAACGACCTGCGGCGCCCGCTGTACGATTTCACCACCGGAGGATGTCGCGACGGGCTGCACCCCGATCGCGTCAACGAAAACCAGGGAGCGGAAAGCACGCTGGCCTGGCTGCTCAGCCTGTTGTCGATGCATGAATTGCAGATGGAACTAACCATGGGCCAGCTCCCGCCGGAGAAATCCCTCGAGCGCCCGCTATCGCGCCCGATCAAGGCCACGCAGGCCGTCGTCGGCGCCCAGCAGAGCTAACATGCCTCAGCCCATAGTGATGATCAGCAGTTACCCGCCCCGGCTTTGCGGGATCGGCACCTTTGCCGAGGAAGCCCGGGCGGCGATCCAGAAGCACAACCCCGGGCGCGAGGTGCTGGTCATCAGCCACACCGACGGCGCGGGCGAGGGCGTCATTCCGATCATTGACCTGACGCGCCGCAACTGGTGGAAGAGCGTCGCCGAGCAGGTGCATAAGCTGCGCCCCTACGCCGTGCACGTCGAGCACGAGTACGGCATTTACGAATACCTCGACGAGCGAGGGCACGGCGACGGCAACGAGGGGCTGCTGGACCTGCTCGACGCCATGGCCGACCTGCCCACGGTCATCGAGCCGCACACCGTGCACGGGCGCATGACGGAGTTCGAGTCGGACTTCATCTTCAAGATGTGCCACCGCGTCAACGTGGTGCTCTTCAAGTGCCACTACCAGAAGTGGCGCCTGGACTGGAACTTCACCGGCCACGGCTGGCCCACGCCGCTGAACATCATGGTCGTGCCGCATGGGGCGATGCCGGGCATGGCCAGCACGCTGGCGCAGGTGGTGGAGCTGCGCAAGGAGCTCAAGCTCGACAACGTCGGTCTGGGCCCGCACCTGGTGGGGCTGATCGGGTGGATCCAGTCCAACAAACGCTGGGACATTCTCACCAGCATGTGGGAGGAGATCGCCGAGATCGTCCGCCAGCGCACGGGCGAAGACTGGGACCTGCTGGCCGCCGGGGCCATGCGCGACCCGCACCACAAGAACGATTACGAAAAGTACAAGAGCCAGGTGCAACTGCTGGAGAAGAAGGGCCTGGCCCACTACTACGAGTTCGTCCCGCGCGGCGAGGTGTACTATAAGATGATGGCCGTGTGCGATTTCATCGTGCTGCCCAGCACCGACGAGACGCAGTCGGGCACGCTGGCGCGGATCATCTCGCTCAACAAACCGTACATCACCACCGCCCCGATGGAAGGCCTGACCGCCCAGACCCTCGAGAGCGGCGGCGGGCTGCTGTTCACCACCAAGGACATGCTCAAACAGCACGTCATCGAGATGTGCTGCAACGAACAGATGCGCATGCGCCTGGGCACCAAGCTCAAGGAATACCTGGAGACCGTCGTCTCCTGGGATGTCGTCGCCGAGCAGTACAACCAGGCGTACCAACTCGCCCGAGCGTCGCAGAAATCCGGTAAAGGCGTTGTCCTGCCGCTGGAATTCTGAAACGTACCACAGAGGCTCAGAGGGCGCAGAGATGACAGGGAGGGGAAACTCCGCCGCTTGGGACGATTAGCAGTTTCTTCCCCAACTCAATAGGTTGAAGGAAGTCTTCTTCATCCCCAACTGTTTCTCTCGCTTTTCTCTGTGCCTCTGTGGTGAGTTCTTTTCCCAAGAACAAACGTGCAGGGCCTGCCACTGCTGACAGGCCCTGCACGCTACAACAAACACGTTCGACTATTTCAGGATCGCCGCCAGATCGTCCTTCGCCGTCGTGGTGGGCATGATGTTGAAGTTGTCCACCAGGACCTTGAGCACGTTGGGCGTCACGAACGCCGGCAGCGTTGGTCCAAGCCGGATATTCTTGATGCCCAGGCTCAGCAGGCTCAGCAGGATCACGCAGGCCTTCTGCTCGTACCAGCTCAGCACCAGGCTCAGCGGCAGGTCATTGACGCCGACGCCGAAGGCCTTGGCCAGCGCGACGGCGATCTGCACGGCCGAGTACGAATCGTTGCACTGCCCCACGTCCAGCAGGCGCGGGATGCCCCCGATGTCGCCGAAGGGCAGCTTGTTGAAGCGGTACTTGCCGCACGCCAGCGTCAAGATCACGCAGTCCTGAGGAACCGCCTGGGCGAAGTCGGTGTAGTAGTTGCGCCCGGGCTTGGCGCCGTCGCAGCCGCCGATGAGGAAGAAGTGGCGGATCTTGCCGGCCTTGACCGCGTCGATCACCGCACCGGCAACCGACAGCACGGCGTTACGCGCGAAGCCGACCATGATGGTCTTTTCCGGCTCGGCTGCGGCGAATCCCGGCTGGGCCAGCGCGGCCTGGATCACCGGCGTGAAATCCTTCGAGCCGTCGGCCTTGGCGGCGATGTGCGTCACGCCCGGCCAGGCGACCACGCCGCTGGTGAAGATGCGGGCCTTGTACGTGTCGCGCGGTTTCTGGATGCAGT
Source organism: Phycisphaerae bacterium (assembly GCA_039683615.1). Lineage (GTDB taxonomy): Bacteria > Planctomycetota > Phycisphaerae > SM23-33 > SM23-33 > JAJFUU01. Next base: position 128,169 of record JBDKRA010000006.1, on the reverse strand, counting down.
TGGTGGTCATCAGGATCGCGCCGGGGAAGGCGTCGAACTCCTTGGCCTGGTCCTGCCAGGCCCCGCCGTAGTTGCCCACCAGGTGCTTGAACTTCTTAAGGGCCGGGTACGCCAGGCACGGCAGCATCTCACCATGCGTGTAGACGTTGATGCCCTTGCCCTGCGTCTGGACGAGCAGGTCGTGCAGGTCCTTGAGGTCGTGCCCGCTGACGACGATGCACTTGCCGGCGATCGGCGTGACGCGGACGCTGGTCGGCTCGGGATGGCCGTATGCTCCGGTGTTGGCCGCGTCGAGCAGCTCCATCGCGCGGATGTTCACCTCGCCGCACTTGAGAGCCTCGCCCGTAAGATCTGCAGCCGACGCCTCACGCCGCGCCAATACCGCCAGCGCGTGGTGGATGTACGCGTACACAGCCGGGTCTTCCTGGCCGAGGATCTGGGCGTGGTCGGCGTAGGCGGCCATGCCTTTGAGCCCGTACGTCAGCAGTTCCTGCAGGCTGGTGATGTCGTCGCCCTGCTCGGCCTTGCGGCGCAGGATGATCGGCGCGCCGTTGGACGGCGTGCGCACCTTCATGTCCTGGGGCGTCTGGCCGGCGGCTTTGGCGGCCTTTTCGTACATCGCCTTGGCCTTGGCGGCGACGGCCGCCGCCTGCGAGACGAAGTCCTGCACGCGCTGGGGATCGAAGTTCACGTTGGTCAGCGTGGTGAACAGCGCCTGCACCACGAAGACGTCGATCGCGCGGTCCCGGGCGCCAAGCTTGGCGGCCGCGTCGGCATAAAGGCCGATGCCCTTGACGGCTTCCATCAGCTCGTCCTGAAGGCCGGCGACTACGGCGTCTTTGCCGCAGACGCCCATGCGGGTGCATCCTTTTCCATTGGCTGTCTGCTCACACTGGAAGCAGAACATCTGCTCAACTGCCGTCATCACTGACTCCTTCGCGTTGGGTTCGGCCGCCGGCTTCGACCGACAGCTCAGCTTAAGAAATATCTCAATAACCAATCCAGCCGTCCACGCTTAACGAAGTGTATGCCTGAGAACCGCATGACATCGGCAATACGCTGGCGCTGCGGCGGCTGATAACAATGCACCTTACAAGTTTTGCATTTAGGCTTGGGGTCCAGCGGGCAGCGGGCCAGACGTTCTCTGGCATACGCCAGCAGGTCTGAACATTCGCCGCAAAGCCCTTCGCTGCCGCGGTGGTTCTTCCGGCAGTACAGTTCGATGAACCGCCGAAGAATCCGCTCCTGCTTTTGGTAAGTCGCTTCATCCATCGCCTCAGCTCTTGACCGTCGCCGTTCCGTCGACGGCCACTTCAACTTCATGTAGTTCAATATCGGTTCGCCCCGCCGCTTCCAGTGCCTGCTCCACCGCGTGCTGCAGGCCGAAGCAGCACGGCACCTCCATGTGCGCCACCGTGACCGAGCGGATCGGGTTGTTGGCGAAGATGTATGTGAGCTTCTCGACATACGTCTCGACATCGTCCAGCTTCGGGCAGCCGATCGCCAGGCTCTTGCCCGCCAGCAGGCGGCCGTGAAAGTCCGCCATCGCAAAGGGCACGCAGTCGGCCGCGATCAGCACGTCGGCGTCCTGCCAGATCGCCCCCTGCGGCGGCACCAGCGACAACTGCACCGGCCAGTGGCCAAGCTGCGACTGCGCCGCCCCGGTCGCCGGCGCTTCGCTGGGCGCGGCGGGCTTGCGGAAGGTCCGCATGCGGGTTCCCGGGCACCCGCCGCCGCCATGCAGCGCTTGGGCAAAGCTGCGAGGGGCGTTATGGGCCGCCAGGCGATGCTTGTGCTGCACGACGGCGTCCTCGTCGAACTCGTCGGCCTCGCGCTCTTCGACGGTGATGGCGTCTTTGGGGCATTTGCCCAGGCAGTTGCCCAGCCCGTCGCAGAGGTTGTCGGCCACCAGCCGCGCCTTGCCGTCGACGATCACGATCGCGCCCTCGGCACAGCTCGGCACGCACAGCCCGCAGCCGTCGCACTTGTCCTCGTCGATCTTCACAACTTTGCGTTTCATTGTTGTCGCCATGGTTGATCCTCTTACTGGCAATGTCTGTCTCACTACGAAGCATTATCGGATGGATCGCCCGCGGCGACCTTGACGTGAGTCAAACCCCAGAATTTTTTTTCGCTGTCCCCAACCGCCGCAAAACGGGCATGCCCGGGCTGGTCTGGCTGGCAGATGCTGAAGCGGTACGCCTTACCCCACAATTACGCTTCTCTTGCACTTTGTTGGCCAAGCTCGAGCACCAGCGCAGGGAACAAGCCCGGCAGCCCCAACTGCCTTGGGACGACTGGCCACCCGCACAAATCATCCACGTTCGACGATTGACATCGCCGACGACGGTGATATACTGCGTCCGTCGCCATAATAACGACTCTTTTGCGGGATTTTGGTCAGTTCCTTGGATTGTGGCGCGATATGGGACAGGTGCGAGATGGCTCAGGCGCGTGTGCGACCAGCCGATTCACACCCTCCCCCATACCCCCCACCCCCAGGTCCTGCCCAGTCCCAAGATCAAATTACCTATCAGTTTGCGTGTTGACGGTGGAGAACGCAATGACGCATCCCCAGACCACGCTTGACACAGAGACACAGCAACGGCTTCGGGACAGCGAGGAATGTCTGCGCAGTCTTATCCGTCAATCTCCGGATGGTATTGTCATCATCAACCGCCAGGGCATCATCCTGGAATGGAATGACGGCGAGGAGAAGACCACAGGCATTCCCCGCGCCGAGGCTCTGGGCAGGCCGTTGTGGGCCGTGCAGCACGAACTGGCGCCCCCGCAGCGGAAGGACCCCATCTTTCTGCAGGGCGCCATCGGCAAAATCTTTAGAGGGCTCTCGGAAGACGCGGCGCTGAGACGGGTGGTGGAAGATGAGATTGTGCGTCGTGACGGCCAGCGCCGCGTCCTCCAGTCCGTGATCTTCGGTATCCGCGGCGCCGACGGGCTGATAGCCTGTGGCATCACCCGCGACATCACCGAGATCAGGCAAAGCCAGCAGCGCTTCCGGGTTCTGGTAGAGGCCACGGGGGAAGGGATTGTGATCCACGACAACGGCCGAATCATCGATGCCAACGAGCAATTCGCGCGCATGCACGGTTACGAACCTTCGGAAGTGATCGACATGGAGATGGCCGACTTCATCATGCCCGACGACCTGGACCGCGTGCGGGCATATGCAGCGGGGACGCAGGATGACCTTATCGAATTCCGAGGCCGCCGCAGAGACGGGTCGCGGGTCTTCGTCGAGGCAGTGTGCAGGACGGCCTGGTACGACGACCGAGAGGTCCGCATCTGCGTGCTGCGGGACCTGACCCAGCGCAGAGAGGTGCAGGAGGCCTTGAAGCACGCGAAGGAGGAACTGGAGCAGCGCGTGGCGGAGCGCACGGTTCAGTTGCAGCGCCGCAGCGAGCAACTGGCTCGCCTGGCGTCGGAGCTGGCCACCGCCGAGCAACGCGAGCGGCGCCACCTGGCGGCAGTGCTGCACGATGGGCTCCAGCAACTGCTGGTCGGGGCCCAGCTGCGACTCTCGGTCATGTCCCGATCCACCCGGGGCCACGCGCGCCAGATCGCCGACGAAATCGGCGCCCTGCTATCCGAATCGATTGAAACGTCGCGATCGCTCACCGCCGAGTTGAGTCCGCCGATACTCCAGGAAGGTGGCCTGGTGAGGGCCCTGGAATGGCTGGTCCGCTGGATGCGCGACAAACATGACCTGACAGTGGACCTGGACGCTGCAGCCGCGCCGAGCCCCGAGGCCATGAGCGACGATGTGGCACTCCTGCTGTTCCAGGCCACGCGCGAGTTGCTCTTCAACGTCGTCAAGCACGCCGGCGTGAACTCCGCGGCCGTCAAGGTCGCCCGCTCCGACGGCGCAATCACGGTGGCCGTCAGCGACTGCGGCGGCGGATTCGATCCCGCCGAAGTCGCCTCGCGAGGGTTCGACAACTTTGGTCTCTTCAGCATCTGCGAGCGTCTGGAACTGCTGGGCGGGCGCATGGAGATCGATTCGGCGCCGCAGCGCGGCAGCCGCTTTACGTTGAGGGCTCCGGTGATCGTGGCCGGGGGGAAATCGTCCACTGGCCAGCACCAACCCGTGTCGATGACGATCGCTGCGCCAGAGCCGACGGCCCAGAATCGCAGGATCCGCCTGGCGCTGGTCGACGACCACGCCGTGATGCGACAGGGTCTGAGCCTGCTGCTTCGCCAGGAGAGCGACATGGTGATCGTCGGCGAAGCCGGCGACGGGCATTCGGCACTGGAACTGGTTCGCCAGGTGCTTCCGGACGTGGTGCTCATGGACGTTTCGATGCCGGGCATGGGCGGCGTTGAAGCCACACGGCAGATCCGCTCGCTGGCGCCGGCCACGCGCGTCATCGGCCTGTCGATGTTCGAGCAGGCCGATCAGGCCGCCGCCATGCGCGCGGCGGGGGCCTGCGATTATCTGAGCAAAAGCGGCCCTTCCGATGCGCTGCTGGAGGCGATTCGCCGCTGCGGCGGGGGGACGTAGCGTCAGGCGGGGAAGTGCGCCAGTGCCGACTCGACGTGCGTCAAACCCTGGAATTTTATTCTTTGAGAACTGGCATGCCCTGGGCTGGTGACTGGCTGCTTGACGCTGAAGCGGTACGCCCGGCCCCCTCAATTGTACTTTGTTGGTTAACATTTGCCGGCTGGTTGCAGGGCGATATTTAACCGACAACGTGGCACCACAGGGGGGCGTTTCGTAAACTGACGGTGTGGAGATCTCACTCTTGGGCCAGCACAGCCTGTCGATCATAGTCCCGGCTCTCAACGAGCAAGGCAACCTGCGCCTGACCGTACAGGAGGTGCTCCTGGCGGTCGAAGGGCTCTTTGACGAATTCGAGATCCTGGTCTTCGACGATGCCAGCACCGATGGGACCGCTGAGATCGCCGACTGCCTGGCCACGGAGCATCCGCAAATCCGTGTGTTCCACAACAGCGTCAACAAGGGCCTGGGGTGGAATTATCGAGCCGGCGTCGAGGCGGCGCGAATGCACTATGTCATCCTTGTCAACGGCAAGCACGACGTGGCGGCAGACCAGTTGCGGCGAATACTCGAACTGCACGGGCAGGCCGACGTCATCCTGCCCTATCACACCAACGACAAAGACCGCCCGTGGATCCGGCATGTCATCTCCCGCACCTACACCATGCTTCTGAACATTCTGTTTGGCCTGAATCTGAAGTACTTCAACGATTCAGCGCTTTATCCCACAGCAGCGGTCCGCCAGTTCAATGTGCAGACCGACAGCTATGCCTTCAGCGCCGAAACGGTGATCAAGGCTCTCAGGCTGAAGCTGAACTGCATTCAAGTGCCCATCAGCAACATTTACCCGCAGATCACGATTACCAGAAGCCGCGCCTTTTCCATGAGAAATGTGCTCGGCGTTACATGGTTCTTCCTCAGAATGATCGGCGAGATCTATCTTCCTGATTTGCTGGGCGGTCAGGACTTCGGATCCAGCGGCGTAATCATGGGCAGGCCCTCGGCGTCCAGAGAGACGGCGGCCTCGACGCCGTAAACGTCCGCCAGCGTCTGGCGGGTAAGCACCTGGGGAGGCGGCCCCGCACGTGCGGCTGAAGATCACCTCGTTGGGCCTGGGGGCGCCGGCGAACTACACATCGTCCAAAGGGACGCAATGTTCGTTCGCCATCGTGGCGCTGACTGGGGCCGGTTAGGCCACCGCCGGTGTGGCGATTCGTGGACAGGGCTAGTGGGGGGTGTCGTCTGAGTCGGGGGGGGTGACGGCTTCTTTGGCCACTTTGCGACGGCGCACGAGGCGGACGATCCAGATGATCAAGGCGACGGCCACCAATACGCCCATGACCACCCACTTCTGATGCTTCTCGAAGAGGGATTGTACAGCCATGCCAAAAACGAATCCGGCGAAGGCGAACACGTTGGCCCAGACCGCGGCGCCGATAACGTTGAGGATGACGAAACGCCAGGTGGGGACGTTGCTCATGCCGATGGAAAAGGGCGTGATATTGCGCAATCCATAGAGAAAGCGGAATCCCAGGATGAGCCAATACTGGTGGCGCTCGAGAATGGCATAAACCTTTTGCGCCCGCGCCTGCCAATGCGGGCGCTTGGCGACAAACGCCTTCCCTTTGTAGCGGCCCAGGAAAAATACGAGCTGGTCGCTGGCCAGGCTTCCGCAAAAGGCGCACAGAATCACCAGCGGCAGCCAGGGCTTGCCGTCATGGGCCAGTGCACCGGCGATAATGACACACGTCTCGCCTTCCAGAAACGTCCAGATCAGCAAGATGACGTACGCCCAAGGCGTTTCCAGAAGCTGCGTCAACCAGTCCGTCAACCCATCCAATGCACCGTACTCCCATTAGAGATCGGCCGCGTCATTCACTTCAACAGCCGAAAGATTATACCCTGATCATTGGAGATGTCGCCGATGTACTATCGGTATTGTTACACAGGAAATAGGGTCCCGGATGGCAAGTGCGGTGACACAGCCTGCGGGGGAGTACCACCGAGACCTCTTCACAGCCGGCGGCGCACCCTTCAACACATCCAATACATCCATCGCCCTAGACCAGTATTCAGCCTATATCTCGTTGTGGGATCATAGCAACGTTAGAAGAGCATTTCTTCTTGGTGCTCTTGGTGTCTTTGTGGTGAATCATTTCAGCCCGCCGAGGCCAGGGCCTCGAGGCCGTGCAGGTCCAGCACGGTGATCTGCGAGCCTTTGACGGCGATGAGCTTGAGCGACTTGAGTTTGGCCAGCGCGCGGCTGAGCGTCTCGCTGACGGTACCGATCTGGGCGGCGAGCTCTCGCTTGGTGTGGGCGAGTTTGAAGGTCTTCTTGCCGGCCGCACGCGCTTGGCGCAGCAGCACGCCGGCGAGGCGGGCGGGCACTTCCTTGAGCGAGAGTTCCTCGATCAGGCGGTTGAACTCGTGCAGCTTGGCCGACAGGCCCGCCATCATCCCCAGCGCCAGGTCGGCGTTGCGGGTCAAGGCCGCGCGCAGCGACTGGCGCGAGATCACCAGCACCCGCGAATCGGTCGTGGCCTCGGCGTAAGCGGGAAAGTCGCCCCCGCGCAGCATGGCGGCCTCGCCAAAGGTGCTGCCCGGGCCGTACAGGTGCAGCGTCTGCTCGTCGCCGCGCGGCGAGACGATGAAGATCTTCACCCGTCCCTCCAGCACCGCGAAGAACCGGTCGGCCGGCTGACCGGGCGAAAAGAACATCTGCCCCTTGTGCACCTTCTGCACGCGGCATTGATGAGCGAAGGCCTCGACGGCCTGCTCGTCCAAAGCCGAGAACATCGCCGTGGCCTTGAGCACGCTGATCAATTCGTTGTCCATAGTCTTGTGGCATGGGCGTCTCGCCCATGCTCCGTGTCGCGGGCGTCTCGCCCGCGTCCCTGTCTGTTTACGTTCTGGGACATGGCGGCTGCGAAACGGCCGCCATGGCACCCGGCTCGGCTTCGTTACTCTGTCAGCAGCGCCACGTTCTGTGCAGCCACGTGCAGCCGCACGCGATCGCCAACGGCCAGTCCGTCAGCCGCCGCGGCCAGGGCCGTCACGCGCCACGCTGAACCGTCGCTCATGCGACAGCGATACTGCCGCACCTCGCCCAGAAACGTGCTGCTTTCTATCGTAGCTTCAAGCCCGGCCCCGCTGGGTTGGATCGCCACGTGTTCGGGTCTCACGCAGCACGTCACGGGCGCGCCTGGCCCGACGCCTTCGCGCGCCGCAGCCGCCAGCACCCCCAGCGCCGTGCGAACCTCGGCCCCCCCCCCACTGCCACCGCCGACAGTGCCGGCCACAAAGTTGGCCTCGCCCAGGAACTCGGCCACGAACCGCGTAGCAGGGCGATGGTAAAGCGCCTCGGGCGTGTCGATCTGCACGACGCGGCCGGCGTTCATGACGGCCACGCGGTCAGCCATCGAGAGCGCCTCTTTTTGATCGTGCGTAACGTAGACGGCCGTAGCGCCGGTGGACTTCACCAACGACCGCAACTCCCCCCGCATGTGCGCCCGCAGGCGCGCGTCGAGGTTGCTCAGCGGCTCGTCCAGCAGCAGGCAGGAGGCCTGCGCCGCCAGCGCCCGCGCGACGGCTACGCGCTGCTGCTGCCCGCCGGAAAGCTGGTTGGGTTTGCGGGCGGCGTAGCTTTCCATCTCGACGCGCTGCAGGCTCTCGAGGGCCACGCCGCGGCGCTTGTCAGCCGCCAGCCCGCGCATGCGCGGACCGAACTCGACATTCTGCTGCACGCTCATATGCGGCCACAGCGCGTAGTTCTGAAACACCATCGCCGTGTTGCGGCGCTCGATGGACAGATGCGTCACGTCCCGCTCGCCCAGCCGCACGCGCCCGCCCGTGGGCGCCAGCAGCCCGGCGATGATCCGCAGCAGCGTGGTCTTGCCGCACCCGCTAGGCCCCAGCAGAAAGAACAACTCTCCCGGCTGGACATGCACGCTCACGTCGCGCAAAGCCCAGACCGCAGAGGCGTATTGTTTGGATATTCCTTCAAGGATGATGTCGATCATGGCGTGCATGATAGCGTGAAGGCGCACGACAGCCAAGGGACCAAAAGGACTGCAAGGACAGCAAGGACAGGAGGCAGAGGACTTCCCTTGCCGCCGGAAGTTTGTTAGAGTCCTTGCGGTCGTTGCAGTCCTTTTGGTCCTTTCTCCCGGGAGCATCCCATGAGCCAAGGCTTTATTCCTCCGCACGGCGGCTACAAGAAGCTCCTGTCCTATCAGAAAGCCGAGATTATTTACGACGCTACCATTTACTTCTGCAATCGCTTCATCGACAAGCGAAGCCGCACGCACGACCAGATGGTGCAGGCCGCACGATCGGGCAAACAGAATATCATCGAAGGCAGCATGGCCTCTGGCACTTCCAAGGAAACAGAGATCAAGCTGACCAACGTCGCGCGAGCAAGCCTGGAGGAATTGCTGGCCGACTACCGGGACTTCCTGCGAAGCCACAAGCTGGAAGAGTGGACTGCCGAGCACCCTTACGCCAAACGCCTGCGCGAGCTGAACCGCACGAGGGACGCCGGGTATTCAGTGTTCGCCCGAGGAATTGAGAATGCAGAGCCTGCTGTAAGCGCTAACGTGATTGCCGGGCTGATCCGCGTGTGCAGCTATTTGCTGGACCGGCAGATTCGGCAACTGGAGAAGGCCTTTGTACAGGAAGGCGGCATGCGGGAGCGGATGACGGCGGCGCGGCTTCGGGAAAGAAAGAAAGGACCAAAAGGACCACAGTGACAGCAACGACAACGGAACCGAGCAGTAAGGTTCTGCTCGGTCGTTGCAGTCCATGCAGTCCCTTTGGTCCTTTTCTTCACGCCCTGAAAATCGCGCCCAATCTCTTGCCCAGCAGGGCCGCCGCGGCGGCCATGGTGGCTCCCAGCATCGCCATGCCGTAGACGCCCAGGGCGGCGGCCTGGCGGGGGGTTTCGGGCGAGCCGGCGCTGGTGGCGAGGTTGAAGATCTGCTTGGTGATGGGGTAATGCTGCGGGAGCTGGGCCAGGATCAGCGAGTCGCTGACCTCCAGCACCGAGAAAGCGAACGTCAGCACGGCTGCGGCAATCAGGTTGGCCGCGATCAGCGGCAGCGTGATGCGAGCGGCCGCCGATGCCGGCGAGGCGCCGAGATTCCGCGCGGCTTCCTCCAGCGACGGCGGCACCTGCGTCAGACCGGCCGAGGCGCCGCGCACCATGAACGGCAGGCGACGCACGGCGTACGCCACCACCAGGATAATGAACGGATTGCCCATCGGTCCGATGCTCTTGAGCGGTCCCGAGGCCGTCAGGGCCACGTAGCCGGCCGCCAGGATCAGACCCGGCACGGCCAGCGGGAGCATGGCCAGGCTGTCCAGCGCCCCGCGCAGCGGCACCTTGATGCGCACAACCAGGAATGCGATGGCGATCCCCAGCACCACGTCGATGCCCGTGGCCGCAAGGGCGTACTTGAGGCTGTTGACGATGCTGGCGTACGTCGCCGGGTCGGTCACGACGAACGCCATGTGCGACAGCGTGTACTTCGTCGGCAGGACGGTGTTGACCCAGCGGTCCGACAGCGCCATCAGCACTACTCCCGCGTGCGGCGCCAGCGCCAGCACCGCCAGACCGCCCATCAGCAGCCACGCCCCCAGCGTGCCGGCCAGGCCCAAGTGCCGCGGCTGATCGGCGATGGAGGCCTTGGACGCCTCGCCGACGGCAGAGCGGCCGAACAAGAACTTGCCCAGCGCGTAGAGCGTGATGGAACTGGAGAGCATGACGAAGACCAGGCAGAAGGTCCGCCCGCCGGTATCGGCGCGGGCGAGTTCCTTGAAGATCGTCACCGGCACCAGGTGCTGGTAGTCGAGCATGAGCGGCACGCCCACGTCGGTGAACGACCAGATAAACACCAGCGTCGCCCCGGCGAACAGGCCCGGGGCCATCAGCGGCAGCGTGATGCGAAGGAACGTCCGCAGCGGACCGGCGCCGAGATTGCGGGCGGCCTGCGAGTAGCATGGATCGACGTTGGCCAGGGCGGCCGCGGCGTTGAGGTACAGGATCGGGAACAGGTGCAGCGCCTGCAGGGCCGCCACGCCGGCAAAGCCGCCGCCCAGCCAGTCCGGCGGCAGATGTTGCGAGAAGTCCAGCAGGCCGATGCGCTCCAGCAGAAGATTGATCGAGCCGAAGCGGCTGGCCAGGTGCTGCAGCGACAGCGCGCCGACAAACGGCGGCAGGATCATCGGCGCCAGCACGAGCAGGCCCAGCAGACCCTGTCCGACGAACCGGCAGCGCACGCGCAGCACCGCCAGCGGGATGCCCATCAGCAGGCACAGCCCCGTCGTTGCGGCTGCCAGCAGCACCGAGTTGCCGAGTTGGCTCATCAGGACGGAGTTGCCCAGCACGCGGGTGAACCAGTACCCGCTGACGCTGCCCTCGTGCATGAATCCGCTGGCGACGACCATCCCCAGCGGCACGATCAGCAACAGGAATAACAGCCCGGCGATCAGAAACTCGACGGGAATTGAAAGCATCGCCGCCAGAGTCAGAGGCTCCTTAGACCGCGGGAGATTCGGAGGCGGTGGCAGCTTGGTCATGGGCGGCCTCCGGCGGTGAATGTGGCATGGGCGTCTCGCCCATGCTCTTGGGGGGCAGTCGGGGAATGCACGGGCGAGACGCCCGTGCCACTCATGGGCGGGACGCCCATGCTACTGGCGCGAGCGATGCGAGCGTACTTCTCGGCGAAGAACCGCTGCCAGTCGGTGACGATGCGCTCGCGCTGCGTGTCGTCCTTGATGGCCTTGGCCACGGCGGTGACGCCCTCGATGGTCGCGATGTTTTCGGGCAGGCGGTTGAAGTCGGCGGCCAAGGCAGCGGCTTGATCGGGCGTTGCCGCGGCCAGAGCCGCTCGGGCGGCCTTGAGGGCCGGCAGACTATCGACCGCCGCAGCCTTGACGAGCTGCCGCAGGACGCCGAAGTCCACCTTGCGGGCAAAGGGGGCCAGCGTCATCGACTGCCCGGCCTGGAACGGATCGGTGATGCCGCCCATGAGCCTGCCCTCGTAGAGGCGATAGACGTCCTTGCGGATGGGCATGCGCCCCAGCAGGTTGCGCGAGGGGCCCTGCGGCACGCCCACGGGCAAAGCCCACAGCGCCTGCCCACGCGACGAGAGCACGAAGTCGACAAACTCCTTCGCCAGCTCCGGGTGGGGCGGGTTCTTCAGGATCGCGATGGGGTCGGGGCTGAAGGTCGTGCCCCCGCGCGGGCTGACGTAAATCAGTTCCCCCGGCGCCTCGGCCACGCGAAGGGCGCCGTAGAAGTCGATGCACGTCGCCACCAGCGCCGTGCCCACCAGCGGCGCGCTGGCCGCGGTGCCGGCACTGTCGGTGAAGCGGTCGGCATTGGCCATGATGGCCAGGAGCCTGGCCCAGCCGTCGGGCCAGTCGCGGCCGGACCAGACGATCATCTGATACGCCGCGGCGGCCGAGGACGACTGCGTCGGGTCGGCCAGCGACACCAGGCCCGCCAGCGGCTTGGCGGAGAGGTCCTGCCACGTCGCCGGCGCTTCGATGCCGCAGCGCCGCAGCATTCCGGCGTTGTAGATGAATCCAAAGGCCGACAGCGCCGACCCGGCCCAGCGGCGGTCCTTGTCGTACATCGCCGTGCCGGACAGCTCGGCGGGGATTTGCTCCCGCACGTCGCTCGACAGGTCCAGCGGCGCCAGCACGCCGGCCTGGGCCAGCGGAATGAATCCCGCGTCGCCGCCGCCCCAGAGCACGTCGATGCCGGATGAGTCGCTGCGGCTGTAGACGTTAGTGAGGTAGGTGCGGATGGTGCTGCCCCCGCCGCCGACGTCGCGCCACTCCATTCGCACGCGCCGCCCTCGTCGAACGGCCTGGTCGAGCGAGAAGGCCCACTCGAACTCTTGTTGGATGTTGCGATTGTTGGGGCTGATGAGCACCAGCGTCTCTTGCGGAAGAGCGTCGAGCCCTTTGCCCCAGTGCGAGCGCACCTGGGCGTCGGCCTCGCGCGTGCGGGCGTCGTCGGGCAGGTTGTCCGTCGCGGACGAGCACCCCGCCAGCGCTGTCGCCGCAGCCATCATTATTAGAGCGGTCCGTCTCATGGGCGGCAGCATACCGCGCGGCGGGCTGTCGTCACAGATGGCAGTGATTAGCTTTGTTTCTTGTGCATAGAAGCGGGCGGTCCTAGAATTGCCTGATCTTGAGGCACGAGGAGATCGGCCATGTGGGAGACAACCTGGGACATCCTGAAGCACCCCTTCACGTGGGGGCTGCTGATCGGCCTGTTCGCGGTGCTGATGATCGCATACGTGGGCATCGTCAAGCGACTGGCCCTGAAACGCCAGCTCGCCGAACGCGACAGGCAGATCGCCGACCTCAAGAGCTACCTCGCGACGCATCTGGACGTGACGGCCCAGGGCGCCGCCCAGCGCCAGGGCCAGCTCGAGGAGCTGCGCCAGCAGAATGAGAACCTGCGCGTGGCGGTGGCCGCGCTGCAGGACAAGCCCGACCGGCGCGAGCGGCGCACGCTCGAAGTCTACCAGCGGGCGCTGGAGATGATGAACGAGAACGCCCCGGCCTTCGCCACGGTCTGGCAGGCCTGCGTGCGACGGGCGGAGGAAGAACTCGCCGCCGCCCAGCGCGGAACCATCAGCCGCGTCTGGAACAAGATCTTTCCGCGGCAGGTGGAATCGCACGCCCTGCCTCAAGACACCTCCGAAGAAGCGGCCGGCAAGAGCGACGCGCCGGACACATCGAAGGAGTGATCCCCGGCCGCCATGGCACCCGGCGCAGAGCCGCCGTCGCGCCGCCCCAAATGTCCGCATTGACCGGCGAGGCCGCCGGAGCCTATAATCGCAGCCTTGAAAATCCCCTTGATACAAACCGTCTTTTCCGCTCTCTGCCTGGCGCTGCTGGGCGGCTGCGGCGACATGTCCAGCGTCTTCAAAGGTCCTTCGCAAGACCTCTCGACGTTTGAAGCGGGCACGATCCCCCTGCCCAGCCCGATCGACACGCTGCTGCCGGCGCGGCTGCGCGTTCATCCCTTTTCGGCGATCAAGATGCTGGACGCCAAGAGCGGCTACGGACTGGACGTGCGGGTCGAGGCGCTGGACGCCTTTGACGACACGACCAAGGCCTTCGGTTCGTTCCGCTTCGAGTTGTACAGTTACATCGCCGGCACGACCGATCCCAAGGGCGGGCGGCTGATCACGTGGGAAGTGCCGCTGGGCGATCCTAAAGTGAACATGGTGCACTGGCAGAAGATGGATCGCAACTATCGCTTCCGCCTGCAATGGGGCGGCGGGGTGGCGCCGGGGCAGCGGTACGTGCTGGTGGTGATCTACACCAGCCCCTACACCAAGCGCATCGAGGTCGAGCACCAACTGGTGGTCAACAAGTAGCTGCCGGAGAGGTCATGCACAGAGTCGTGCTGGCAATGGTGACGATGGCGATGCTCGGCGGCTGCACGAGCACGCCGCGGTTTTCCCGCCAGCGCTACGACACGCTGTACACGGGAATGCCGGACTTCGAGGTGCGCAACATCCTGGGCAATCCCAAGGTCGAAGGCGGCGCTGCGTGGGAGTACGAGCACTTCAACCCGTACTACAAGGCGATCATCCATTTCCGCAACGGCGCCGTGGCGCGTCGCGAGTGGATGAACGACCCGCCCCAGGCGAAGGTTCCCGCCTCCGCACCGGCGACGCAACCGCCGGAGCAACCCCAGAACGACCCCCCTCCTCCCGATCCGGCGACCGCACCGGACGCCCCCTGAACACAGCTTGCTGTTTGGCGTCCTTCCCCCACGCTGGGCACCCACGCCCGCTAACTCTCGCACACACTCTGGATGCGAGGATTTCGCTGACGTATCATTATGCTTCTTGAGAAAGGATTCTGAATGAAGATCATCAACGTCGCCGGGGCGCGTCCGAATTTCATGAAGATCGCGCCGCTGATGGAAGCCTTCGCTGCCACGCCCGGGATCGAACCCATGCTCGTGCACACCGGGCAGCACTACGACAAGAAGATGAGCGACCTGTTCTTCGAGCAGTTGGGCATTCCCCAACCCGACGTGAACCTCGGCATCGGCTCGGGCAGCCACGCCGTGCAGACGGCCGAGGTCATGAAGGCCTTCGAGCCCGTCGTGCTCGAACACAAGCCCGACGTGGTCCTGGTCGTCGGCGACGTCAACAGCACCATCGCCTGCGGCCTGGTGGCCGTCAAGCTCGGCGTCACGCTCGTGCATGTCGAGGCGGGGCTTCGCAGCAACGACCGCCGCATGCCCGAGGAGATCAACCGCGTCCTGACCGACTCGATCAGCGACATCCTCTTCTGCACCGAGCAGAGCGGCGTGGACAACCTGCTTCGCGAGGGCGTCGCGCCGCAGCGCATCCACCTCGTCGGCAACGTCATGATCGACACGCTGCTCAAGAACCGCGACAAGGCCGAACAATCCACCGTGCTGGAAGACCTCAAGATCAAGCCCCGCCTCTACGCCGCCCTGACGCTGCACCGACCCAGCAACGTCGACGACCCGGCCGTGCTCGGCGGCCTGCTCGACGCCCTCGACGTCGTGCAGAAGGACATGCCCGTCATCTTCCCCATCCACCCCCGCACGCGCAAGAACCTCTCGACCGGGCCGCTGTCGGCCCGATTGGCGGCCATGCCCAACCTGCGACTGGTCGACCCGATGGGCTATCTCGACTTTCTAAAACTCACCGCCCACGCCAGGTGCGTGCTGACCGACTCGGGCGGCATCCAGGAAGAGACGACCATCCTGAAAGTTCCCTGCCTGACGCTGCGCGAGAACACCGAGCGGCCCGTCACGGCAGAGGTCGGCTCGAACATGATCGTCGGCACCGATCCGCGGAAGATCATCGAAGCCTACCGCGCGACGATGGCCGGCAAAGGCGCCCCGGGCCAGATCCCCCCGCTCTGGGACGGCCAGGCCGCCCAGCGCATCGCGGCGATTCTGAAACAAGCATAGACCGCAAGACGAACACGAATGTCACGAATAGAAGATCGAATGAAGACAAAGACGGAGATCGTAGAATCAACAACCCGGATTTCCTGTTGTTTCTAATCCCTCATTCGGTTTTTATTCGTGTTATTCGTGTTCTCTTTGTTCGGGGTAAGACATGAGCGCGCAACCAGATCCGGTCCTGGCGGCCCTGAAGAAGATATTCGGGTTTGGGGCGTTTCGCGCCAACCAGGAATCGATCGTTCGGGCGATCATCGGCGGGCGCGATGTCTTTGCCGTCATGCCCACCGGCGGGGGCAAGAGCCTGTGCTACCAGTTGCCCTCGCACCTGATGGCCGGCACGTGCGTGGTGATCAGCCCGCTGATCTCGCTGATGAAGGACCAGGTCGACGGCGCCAAGGGCACCGGTCTTCATGCCGAGTTCCTCAACAGCGCCCTGGACGACACCGCCCGCCGCGGGGTGTACCACCGCCTGCGGGCCGGCGAGCTGGACCTGCTGTACGTCTCGCCCGAGCGGCTGGCGATGGATCATTTCATCGCCGCCCTGCGCGAGTCGAAGATCTGCCTGTTCGCCGTCGACGAGGCCCACTGCATCAGCGAGTGGGGCCACGACTTCCGCCCCGACTACCTGCAGCTTTCGCAGCTCGTCAAGGCGTTCAAGGACGTTCCCGTCGCGGCCTTCACCGCCACGGCCACCCATCGCGTGCAGGAGGACGTCATTGCTCGTCTGGGCCTGCGCCGCCCGCACGTGACGCGGGCGTCGTTCGACCGGCCGAACCTCTTCTACGAAGTGCAGACCAAGGCCAACCTGGACAGCCAGCTCCTGAAGTTCATCGCCGCACACGCCGACGAGAGCGGGATCGTCTACCGCACCACGCGCAAGGACGTCGAGGCCACCGCCGCGGCCCTCAAGAGCGGCGGGATCAAGGCCCTGCCCTACCACGCCGGCCTGACAGGCGAGACCCGCCGCAAGAACCAGGATGCCTTCAACAACGACAAGGTCCAGGTCGTCGTCGCCACCATCGCCTTTGGCATGGGCATCGACAAGTCCAACGTGCGGTTCGTCGTGCATGGCGACCTGCCCAAGAACATGGAAGGCTACTACCAGGAGACCGGCCGCGCCGGACGCGACGGCGAAGCGGCCCGGTGCCTGCTGTTCTTCTCGCGGGCCGACATTCCCAAGATCCGCTATTTCATCGACGCCATCGAGGACGACACGCTGCGGGCCGCCGCGGCGGCGCAGTTGTCCGGCATGGTCCGCTACGCCACCGCCAGCGCCTGCCGGCGAGCGCAACTGCTGGCGTATTTCGGCGAGAAGTACCCCCACGACAACTGCCAGGCCTGCGACGTCTGCTCGGGCAACGTCGAGCTGATCGAGGCCACCGTCGAGGCGCAGATCCTGATGTCGGCCGTGGCCCGCACGGGCGAGCGGTTCGGGGCCAATCACGTGGTCGACGTGGTCATCGGCGCCAACACCGAGCGGATCCGCTCGCTGGGTCACGACCAGATCAAGACCTACGGCGCCGGCAAAGACCGCGGCAGCAAACGCGCGTGGCTGAACATCGTCGACAACCTCATCGCCCAGCAGTGCCTGCTGGTGGCCGGCGACCGCTACCCCGTGCTGGGCCTGAGCGACAAGGGCCGCGACGTGCTCTTCGGCCGGGCGTCGTTCAAGGTGTTGCGCCGCACGGAAGAGCCCGCCGCCAAGGTGCGAGTCCGCAAGGGCCGCTCCGCCGGCACGTCCGAGGCCGCCGCTCCGATCACCGATTACGACCCGGATCTGTTCCAGAAGCTCCGCGAGGTCCGCAGCGCCCTGGCCTTCGAGCGCGGCGTGCCGCCGTACGTTGTCTTCTCCGACCGCACCCTGCACGAGATGGCCCGCGACCTGCCCACCACGGCCCAGGCCCTGCTCGAAATCACCGGCGTGGGCCAGAAGAAGCTGGACCAGTTCGGCCAAAAGTTCATCGACGCGATCCGCAATTACAAATGATTGCGGATGTCGGATTGTGGATTGCATATTGTGGGCAGCCGCGAGGCTTGGATGTCTGCACCACCAGCCCGCCGGCGACTATGGAGTGCGGCAGCCATAGCTGCCGCTTTCAGAGTTTCTCCAGACCAGCACTGCGACAGGCAGAACGTCCGCAACCGCCTCCCCGCAATCATGTCCCCGGATAACGCGATCCCCAAGCCCGCGGAGCCGGCGCCTGATAGTAGCCCCGGGTTGGAGCCGGAGGCGAAGCCCGGGGTAACCCGCCCCCCCCGTGTCCGAGCCCCCGAACGGGGGCGATTGAAGGACCGGGACTGGAAGTGCCATTCGTATCTGTCCCCTATTAAAGTTGATCCCCTCGGCCAGCTCAGATTGCGCCAGGAGCACGGTCTATTGCAGTTCAACTGCAATGCGGAATCCCGCCTGACTGCCTCGGCCGTTAGGATTTCCGAATATGCGATATGACGACCGGCATAGCAGACTTCCATCCCAGAAGCATCCGCCGCGCAGAACACGATGCGCATTTATCAGCGGCTCCGTGCTTGGTCCTGTCGGGTCAACGGCCTCTGCGTTGGCATAGGAGTCGGTGAACCAATCCGAGCACCATTCCAGTACATTGCCGTGCATATCGTATAGGCCCCATGCATTGGGCTCCTTTTGTCCGACTGGGTGTGACGTGCCCTTGCCGTTATCCTGGTACCAAGCGTAGTTTTTCAGCTTTCGGTCGTCGTCGCCAAAGCAAAAGCGGGTCGCGCTTCCAGCACGACAAGCATATTCCCATTCGGCCTCAGTCAAGAGACGAACCTTCCTTTTCGTCAAATCCGTGACCTTCTTGCAGAAATCCATTGCATCGTTTCGTGATACCGTCTCCACAGGGAGTTTCGCGTCCCCCTTGAAGATCTGCGGACGTGTCCCCATAACCTTTGTCCACTGCTCCTGGGTGACTTCGTATACTCCCACGTAGAAAGGGCGAGTGATCGTTACTTTGTGTTGCGGGCGCTGATCGTCGGGACAATCCTTCTCAGCGGTGCCCATAATGAAGTTGCCGGCTGGAATCAAAGCGGCCTTGAGCGTAACCCCGCTTCCCAGGTCCAGTATGACTTCCGTTTGAGTAATCCCGGCACGACGGGCATATTCCGCGATGGTCTCCTTCCCGTCCCAGAGCAGACGTGCGGTTTGGGATGTCGTTGCGGGCCTGGAGGCAGACGGGGCAGAGGGCTCGGCTTGATTTGGATTGCCGGCCAGCATCGGGCCAACGTAGAGCACCAATGCTATGGAGACGGGAATCCATGCAATCAGATGATTCGACGTCAGCGATCTCATATCCGGATTCCTTTCTTCCAGATAGGCCTTGCTTCCACAGTTGATTGGGTGTTGAAATTATCTGTCGGTCGCAATAAAAGTCAACTTCATGGCGTCAAATAGTTTCCTCCCCGGTCCTGCCCAGTCCCCGCCCACTTGCGTCCACTCCAGAAGTGAGGTTTCCCATTGCTGTGTCAACGAGTACCCCATAGAATCCCATAGCAACGTCAACCACGCTGCCTGGCAGAAGACATCGGCAAACGAAGCTGGCAATCCCTTGTGGCGAGGGGAGGCGAACATGTTTCGGCACGTCTGCGGAATGAGCAGAACTCAGTCTTTTAGATCCACGGCGGGGAAAGCATCGGTGCGGTTGTTGGGGGTCGGCGCGGCTTGCGCCTTGATCGCCGTCATTATTGCCATAGCGGTGCTGTGGCGGCCTGCCCCATCCGTAAAGACGTCCGACATCGAGGCGACGTCGCTTCCGTCGGTGCAAGACGACCTCATGCCGTTAGAGAAAGCCCTGCAGTCGAGCAGCGCCACCGAAAGGGAAACGGCATTGGCGAAACTTTCAGCTCTCGGAGCCAAGGCCACACCCGCCCTGCCAGCCATTCTCAAGCTGGCGGATGGCTCCATGTTGTCCGTACGTGAAGAGAAGGCGGTCCTGGATGCGCTGGCGGCGATCGGTTCGGGCGCCCGCCCGGGGGTCTCGCTTGTTCTGAAACGATTGAACCACCCCGACCCGGCCGTCGTCTCGGCCGCCGCCAACGCTCTTGGGAAGGTTGGGCTCGATCTCGCTGGCGCCCAGACCGTATTAGAGCTCCTGCTGCAGGCGGATAATCCGTTCCGGCGGCATCGCCTCTACCCGCTGGCCGGTGATTTGCTGGCAGCCATCGGGCCGCAGGCGAAACAACTGATCCCGTCACTCCGCGTTGTCCTGAAGAGCACCGACCCGAAGGTCGACGGGGTATGTGTTTCTGCTCTGGCGCCTCTTGGCCGCGACGCTTTGCCCGCCTTGCCGGAACTGGCCGCGCTCCTGTACAACAGGAACGGCATGCTGCGAGATGATCAGGTAGCCCGCAAGGTCATCGTATTGCTTGGCTGCCTTGGCCCGGAATCGGCAACCTATCTTACCAACGCCCTCGGGCGCGTGGGACCCAGTCTCGACAAAGACGTTTCGGACACGCTCGTGCGGATGGGCAAGACCGCAGTGCCCGCGCTCACTCAATGCCTATCCGACAGCCCCAATTTCCTGGTAGTGGATGTTCTGGCGCGGATCGGACCCGATGCTCGGGCAGCGATCCCGGTGCTGATTTTGCGTCTCGACGAGTCCAGCCAGTTCTTTCCGCATCCGGCCGCCCAAGCCATCGAAATGATCGGCGTCCAGGCCGAGCAGACGCCCCCCTTGGCCGAGGCCATGCTGCGTGAACGGCGCCCTGTCGGGGCGGACTTGTTCACCATGGCCGATATCTTCACGAAGGTCATCCCTCCACTGGGCGCCAAGGCGATCTGCCTCCTTCCCCAATTGCGGCGGGGGTTGCACCACAAGGACGACCAGGTCGCCATCGCCTGCGCGAAGGTACTGGCGACGCTGGGACCAGCCGCTGCTGAGGCCTCCCCCGATCTGGTGGCCGGCTTTACCGGCGATTGGGGATCAGAACGTCAGCGGGCGTTCTTCAACGCACTGCTTTCGGTACATCCAGCCGCAGCAGGCCAACTGCTCAAACGGGGCAATCCTTAGCGAACAATGGCCGCGAGTCGTCGCTGCCCGGGAAATAGGAAAATAGGGGACAGTCCCGAATGGCATTGATGATCCGCCTGCCGAGGGCGTCGTAGGTCATCGTCGCGACGGCCGCGCCGGTCTGGAGCGTGCCGCCGCTGTCGCGTCACGCCCGCCGCACGGCCGCCAGGCGGTTCCTCATAAGTCATGTTGCCCTGGGCGTGGTGAAGGCTCTTGAACCCTTGAATTAAGGTATCTGTCCCACTCGTCAGGCAGCACCATCATGCACGGTCGCCTTGGATGCCAGCCGAGGCGCATGAAGTATCTAACTAATTGTCAGATAATGACTTATGTCATATGATGTTCGCGGAAAAGTATTCTCCATGCCTTCGACATGCGCACTATGCGCACCTGAAGACGGCGAAACCGCTGTGAAAAGTACAACAAAGTGCAAGGACGTGCAAGTCAATGGGCCGTGATCGCAGCGCCAGCGGTTCGGGCAACGAAGAAATAATCCGCAATCCGGGATCCACAATCCGAAATCGTTCTATTGCTCGGCGGTCGTCTGCGACTGGAGCTGCGCTTCGAGCTGGGTCTGCAGGTCTTCTTTGATGCGCCAGGTGTGCTTCTGTCGCTGCGTGTTGAGCAGGACGGCCGGACTGAGTCGTTCGGCCAGTGCCACAAACGACTCGACGACGATGGGGTCGAACTGGGAACCACTCTTGGCTTTGATTTCCTCGACGGCGTCCTGGGGAGTTCGCGGCCCGCGGAAGGCTCGGGGCGAGGTCATGGCCTCGAAGGAATCGGCCACCGCCAGGATGCGTGCCGACAGCGGGATCTGCGCCCCGACGAGGCCCTCGGGGTATCCGGTGCCGTCGAAGTGTTCGTGGTGGTATCGGACGGTGGGGATTTCCTGTTCGAGGAACTCCATGCCTTCCATGATGCGCGCCCCGATCTGGGGGTGGCGTTGCATGATCTGCCACTGCTGCTCGTTGAGCCCGCCGTTGCACAGCAGCACCGAGTCGGGCATGGCCAGCATGCCGATGTCGTGCAGGATGGCCGCCCCGCTGAGGTGCTTGATCAGGCGGTCGGGCAGTTCCATCTCGCGAGCGACGAGCACCGCCAGGTGGCGCACGCGGTGGGCGTGGTCGGCCATGTGCGGATTGCGCTGCTCGAGGGTCTCGATGACCTCCTCGACGGCGCTGACGAACAGGTCTTTGAAGTGCGTGTCCAGTCCGGCCAGTTTCTTCGACAGGCTGTTGACCTTGAGTCGGTCGGGCGCCATGTCCGGCCAGCGGATCGAGTCCAGGTCCTGTGAGAGCACGTAGCGGTTGCGCCCGAGCTCCTTGGCGGCGTACAGGGCGCGGTCGGCCATGCTCAGCAGCGCGCTGGGGCTCTCGATCTCGCCGCTGTGCAGGTCGGCGATCCCGATCGAGCAGGTGGCGCGCAGCTCGACGTTGGCGGCCGTAATCACCAGGTCGGCGACGGCCTTGCGGATGCGCTCGGCCACGGGCACGGCGTCGCTGGCGGCGCTTTCGGGCAGGAGGATGGCGAACTCGTCGCCGCCGAACCGCGCGGGCAGGTCGGCCTTGCGGCAGGCGGCCATGATCGCCGCTCCCACGCGCCGGATCATTTCGTCGCCGGCGGGATGCCCGCCGGCGTCGTTGACGGCCTTGAAGAAGTCGATGTCGATCACGACGGCCGTCAGGGGGCGGTTGTAGCGGCGGGCCTGCTGGAAGGAGGTCTGGAGCATCTCGTCGAATCGGCGGCGGTTGGCCAGTCCGGTCAGGGCGTCGGTCTTGGAGATGCGGTCCATCTCGTCAAAGGCCGATTCGAGTCGCCGGGCCACTTCCAGCGGTTCGCCGTGGAGGTCTCGCGTCAGGCTGTGGCTGTCAGCCTTGCCGCACTCGATCTGCTGCAGGCGTCGCATCAGCCGCAGGACCGGTCCGGCCACCAGCATGTGCACGCCGGTGATGACCAGCAGGATCAATCCCACCGAAAGGCTCAGGATAATCAGGACGGTGCGGCGGGCGCCGACAGCCTGGCGGAAAACCTGGTCGTCATCGACGACGGCGCGGTAGTAGCCCAGCACCTTGCCGCCATGATCGTGGGCCAGCCAGGCCACCGTGAGCTTGTTGCCCTCGCCGTGCCAGAACGACTGCGACGCAGTCACGCTGGATTCCTGCGCCAGCGGCAGGGCCTGGGATCGCACGAAGTCCATCTGTCCGCCGATGAGGCGCCCCAATTGCGAGAGGCTCGGCCCGTCCAGCACGCGTCCGATCCAGAAGCTGCCGGCAACGGCAGAATCCCGCGCAGCCTTTTCGCCCGGCACGTCGCAGCGGACGTACAGGCCTACGTTAGCTCCAAAGTCCACCAGGCGAACGGGGCCGTCTTCGGCTGCCGGCCCCGCGGCCGGCGGCGCCCCAAGGGCGACGACGTCCCCCCGGCGCGACCATTGCATGACGATCTTGCCGGATCTGTCGCAGATCCAGGCCACGTCCGCCTGCGTGGCGCTGATCCCCTGGTCGAGAACGGTCCGTATCTGGGCGGCGTCGTCGCGTCCAGCCAGGAAGTCCTTCACCTGGCGGCCGTTGGCCCAGGCCCAACATGACCGCTGGAGCGCGCTGCGCTGGTTCTGCAGGGCCGTTTCGACGGTCTTCTGGGCGCCCAGGGCCCGCTCGCTCAGGGCGGCCTGCTGCTGGTCGAGCGACTGGGGTCGCAGGAAGAACAGGTCGACGAGGAAGATGGCCCCGGCCGAGGTAATGGCGAAGATCAACAGCATGCCCGGCGATGTTATTTTCAGACCGCTCAAGACCAACCTCCACGGCTACCCGCGAGTGTTTGAATCCGTAAATCCATCAATGATCGCTCTGACAGAAGTCTGGGATACGGCGGCCGGCTTGCCAAACTGTGCCCAAAAGAATCTGCCGCCATCGCCGGACTCCTGCCTGTAACGTCTCCGCACCCGGGGCAACTGCCGTCAGACAGCGCCACACTAGAAGGTTCGGACGAAACCGGGAGTGACTTTGGTAAGGCCTGCCGCTTTGGTTGCCCTTGACTTGCCCCCGCGCCGGCCTTACTATCCGGCAATCCTCATGAAGATACTCGGCCTACACGCCAATACGCACGAGAGCGGATGCGCGATCATCATCGACGGACGGCTCGTGCACGCCTCCAGCCAGGAACGCTATGACCGCGCCAAGATGTCCGGCGCGGCGCCGGTGGAGGCCATCGACGCCGCTTTGGCCGATTGCGGCATCTCCGCGGCCGACATCGACTGGCTGGCCGTGTCCGACGACCTGGGCGCCGAGGGCTATTCCCGCTCCGGCAGCGCGCACAAGCGCCAGATGCTCAAGGAGACCTGGCCCGACGCGCGGCGGTACTTCCGGGGCCGCCCGCTGCAGCTCTGGAAGTACTACGAAAGCCACCGCTTCAGCCACGGCACGCGCACGGGCCTGAGGCGGGCCTCGCACGTCGAAGCTGCCAAGAAGCACCTGCAGGCCAAGGGCTTCCGGGGCAAGACCGGCTCGTGGGAACACGGATACTGCCATGCGGCCACGGCGTACTACTGCAGCGGGTTCGACCGCTGCCTCGTGTTCGTCAATGAGGGCAGCAGCTTCATCAACTCGTGCAGCGTGTACCTGGCCGGCCAGGGCAAGCTCGAAAAGATCCTGGACGTGCCCACCACGCACAGCCCGGGCATGTTCTACTCGACCATCACACAGCTTCTGGGCTTCAAGCCCAACCGCCACGAAGGCAAGATCACCGGCCTGGCCGCCCTGGGCGACCCGACGGTGCTGGGCGGCCTGGCCCGCTCGCTCTTTCATCTGCGGTCCGACCGCGACGACTTCTACAGCTCCCCACTGCTGTACCTGTGGTGGCGCGACTACCACACGAGCAAGCGAGGCCGCCCGCTGCCCCCCGAGCTGCGCGAGCACAAGATCGCCGACATGGCTGCCGCATGGCAACTGGCGCTGGAAGAGGCCCTGGTCGCCCTGACAGAACGGTATCTCCAGCGATATCCGGACATCCGCAAGGTCGCCCTGGCCGGCGGCGTCCACGGCAACGTCAAGCTCAACCAGCGAATCAACGCCTTGGCCGGCGTGGAAGAAATCTACGTGCACCCCGGCATGAGCGACTGCGGCCAGCCCGTCGGCGCGGCGCTGGCGTGCTGGGCCGACAGCGACGGACCCGTGCAGCCCTTCCGCCACGACAACGTCTACCTCGGCCCGGGCATCTGCCCCGACGAGATCGACCGCCTCAGTCGCGAATATCAACTGGTCTTTGAGGACACGCCCGACGTCACTGGCGTCGTCGCCGAACTGCTGGCGCAGAAGAAGGTCGTCGGCATCTGTCGCGGACGCATGGAGTACGGGCCGCGGGCGCTGGGCAACCGTAGCATCCTCTATACCCCCACCGACCCGGCCGTCAACGACTGGCTCAACAAGCAGCTCGGACGCACCGAGTTCATGCCCTTCGCGCCCGTGACGCTGCGCGAGCACGCCGACCAGTGCTACCTCGATGCCGACAAGAGCGCCTACACCGCCGCCTACATGACCGTCTGCTACGACTGCACCGAGTGGATGAAGCAGACCCAGCCGGCCGTGGTGCACGTCGACGGGACGGCGCGGCCGCAGTATATCTCCCGCAACCAAAACCCGTTCTACTACGACGTGATCGACAAGTTCCGCCGGCGCACGGGGCTGCCCAGCGTGGTCAACACCTCGTTCAACATGCACGAGGAACCCATCGTGCGGACGGCCTGGGACGCCCTGCGGGCGTTCGTGGCCAGCAATCTCGACGCGCTGGTGCTGGAAGACCGCCTGATCCTGCGCGACAAAAACGAGTCCCTGCGCGCTAAGCTTAAAGGCACGTGGGCCAGCGACGAAGGCAAGTGGATTGAATCGGAAGTTCCCGGAACCTGACCAGGAGCGACTGCAATGAAGACAACCGTACTGACCGTTCTGTGTGTCGCCGCCGTTGCCGGGGCGATTTTCGTGGCCAAGAGCCAGGGGTGGCTCACCGCCCCGGGCGTAACCTCAGCCGAGCCGACAGCGCCGGCACAGTCCAAGGAGAAGAATCCCGTGGTCATCATGGAAACCTCGAAAGGCACCATCAAGATCGAGCTCTGGGCCGACAAGGCCCCCATCACCGTCAAGAACTTCCTGGCCTACACCGGAGAGAAATTCTTCGACGGCACGATCTTCCACCGCGTGATTCCCAACTTCATGATCCAGGGCGGCGGTTTCGACGCCGACATGAAGCAAAAGCCCACGCACGACCCGATCAAGAACGAAGCCAAGGCCGATCTCAAGAACACCCGCGGCACCATCGCCATGGCCCGCACCAGCGTCGTCGACAGCGCCACGGCCCAGTTCTTCATCAACCTCAAGGACAACGCCTTCCTCAACCACCAGGACGAGACCGATGAGCGCTTCGGCTACTGCGCCTTCGGCCAGGTGACCGAGGGCATGGACGTCGTTGACGCCATCGCCAAGGTCCGCACCGGAAACAAGAACGGCCATCAGGACGTCCCCGTCGAGACCGTGACGATCAAGTCCGTCCGCGTGGCCCCGTAGCACCGGCATCTTGCCCGTGAGTAGCACGGGCGTCTCGCCCGTGCATGCATGGGCGAGACGCCCATGCCGCCATCACATCTGGTGGAACTTCCGCGCCACGGGCAGATACTCCGCCCGCACGGGTTGCATCTTTTCATTGATGTACTGCGCCAGGGTGGCCATGCCAGGCTCTTCGCTGGTGCCGTGATTGACGCGGATCACCGGATGACCGTCGTCTTCCCATCTCTGAATCTCATGCCAGTAGCATGAACCGTCGTCGCAGATCATCGACACGTCGCAACCCAGCTCACGAAAGCCCATCACCTGACATCCGCAGCCGGTGCCCACGCCGACCTTTGAAACCATCTGATCCAGGTCCCCCACCACCAGCGGATGAGGTTCGCCCACAGCCGCCGTACGGGAGGCCACCTGCATGGCAAAATCGCCCAGGCGCATCGGCGGCATGTCGTAACGGTGCAGCGTGCCCGGCCAGATCGTCTTATGAATCGCCACCGGCGGGCTGGTGAATCCCAGGAACTTCGCCCACGCGTAGGGGATGCCGTAGTCCGGCCAGATGTCCCACCGGTCGTGCAGCCGCATAACGGCGATGCCCTTATCAGCGATGAACCGGGCCTTGGGCGCGACCGCCGGACAGTCCTTAAGCACGTCGGGAAACACATCGGCCGTCAGCCCGTAGAACACCGGTTCATGCACCAGCAGCAGATCCACCCGGCGGTCGACGGCCGCCTGCAGCGCTGCCATGGAGGCGATCCACGAGACCAACACCGTCTCGACCGGCTTGTCGCCGTCGCCGGAGATGATACAGTCGCAAGTGTTGCCCGCCTTGTCCCCCTCCAGCCAAGGCGGCGTCAGACCGTCAATAAAGTGCTGATGAAACTCACGCAGGTTCATGATGATTCCTCCTGTTTATCTACCACATGAATGACAGATGGCGCGGCGAAGGCCTCCAGCACCTCCCGCAAGACGTCGAAGTTGACGCTGGCACGTGGCACAACTATCTCCTCTGGGACGGCCAGAACTGCCATGCGTACCTCGGCTGAGTGTATTCTGATTGCATGGACGTCGGCCCATGGGATCAACCCTCCTGCCGGGTCAGAGAGCAGTCTGATTCCGCCAAGCTCAACGCCGATGCCTCTGTGCAAGAAGTGCCGCCGTAGGCCCGGGACGCGGCTGATCCCGATGCATGTCATTGCGCCGAAGAAAAACGCCGGTGCGGCATACGGCAGCGTGCCCGGCCACAGTCTGACAAGAACCACCGCAGCAACTATCATAACCAGAAGCGCCAAGAAGCGGCTCACGTCGGCGTAGGAGGACCTCCACACTGAGCAGCTTTTGCCCGAGCGGATCCTCCTCAGCATCGCTTCGGCCGCACCTTTGTGCACGAGGGGGTATATCTCATGCAGAGGCAGGTTCTTGGAGTCCATCTCGATGTTGTCTCGTTTCGTCCAGAGAACGATCCGATGGGGATGGTCCGTCTGGCGGCTCCACGCACAGCGGAGCTGGTCCATCTCCTCGTATCGAAGCTCGCGGTCCTTCTTCAACGACGTGACAACGATACGATCTTCCCAGAATTGAAGACCGGCAGCGGCCTGCTCTTTCAATTCCCGGTGATACCCCTGCACCACCCAGGTGACGGCCAGTGCCACAAAAGCTGCGCCGATACAAATCCCGATCATCCACGAGACAAGCTTGCCAACGCCGACCTCGCGAAGGGACTGGGGCACCAGGAGCACACCTGCCACAGCAAAGACACCAAAGATTATTGCTGGGATAACACATCCCGCCAGCATCGTGCCCCGGCTGGGCGGCGGCGACTTGTACTGCGCTATCAACATGATGGACGCAATTGTACCGTTAGCGGCGGGACATGCCCCGCGCGTTTTGCAGATCCCGGAAACCGCGCGGGGCAAGCCCCGCCGCTAACGGGGCGCATCCGCGTCCTCTTTCGTCCTCGTCGTCGTCCTCGTCGTCGGTTTTTGCTTCTTCCTCCATTCGTGTCATTCGTGGACGTAATTGGTTTTCCCCCCCTCGCGCGGTATGCTTTCGGCCATGGATAAATTCGTCATCAACGGGCGGCGGAAACTCTCGGGCAGCGTGGCCTTGAGCGGGTCGAAGAATGCGGCCCTGCCGATCATGGCCGCCTGCCTGCTCGCGGACGGCCCTTGCGATCTGGCCCGCGTTCCGGACCTGGCCGACGTTCGGGCGACGCAGGCCCTGCTGGGCGATCTGGGCATGGACATCGCCCGCGACGAAAAAGGCACCATGAGCCTGCACGTGCGGGACCTGGCCCCCTGCCACGCCGTATACGACCGCGTGCGGAAGATGCGGGCCAGCATCTGCGTCCTGGGCCCGCTGCTGGCGAGGCGAGGCAAGGCCCGCGTGGCCATGCCCGGCGGTTGCGCCATCGGCTCGCGGCCGGTGAATCTGCACCTTCGCGGGCTACGCGCGCTTGGGGCCAAGATCGAACTCGACGGCGGCGACATCGTCGCCTCGGCCGACCGGCTCAAGGGCGCCGAGATTTTCCTGGGCGGGCCGTTCGGCTCGACGGTGCTGGGCACGGCCAACGTGATGATGGCCGCGGCGCTGGCCAAGGGCACGACGGTGCTCGAATCGGCGGCGTGCGAGCCCGAGCTGGTGGACCTGGCGGACTTTCTCAACGCCATGGGCGGACGCATCAGCGGGGCCGGTTCGCCCCGCGTGACCATCGAGGGCGTCGAGAGCCTGGCCGGCACAGCCCACAGCGTCATCCCCGACCGCATCGAGGCCGGAACGTTCCTGGTGGCCGGGGCCCTGTGCGGCGGGCCCGTCAACGTCCTGGGCGCGCGGGCGGACCACCTGATGGCCGCCATCGACGCCCTGCGCGAGATTGGCGCGAAGGTCGAATCTGGCGCGACGGGAATCGAAGTGTCGGCCGACGGCTCGCTGCACCCCTGCGAGATCACCACGCACCCGCACCCGGGCTTCCCCACCGACCTGCAGGCGCAGTTCATGGTGCTGCTGAGCCTGGCCAACGGCAACAGCGCCCTGACTGAGAAGGTCTTCCCAGACCGCTTCATGCACGTGGCCGAGTTGCTCCGCATGGGGGCCGACATCCGCAAGGAAGGGCCCATCGCCCTCATCAGCGGCGTCAAGGAACTCGTCGGCGCCCCGGTGATGGCCAGCGACCTGCGAGCCTCCGCCGCCCTGGTGCTGGCGGGCCTGGTCGCCCGCGGCCGCACCGACATCGCCCGCGTCTACCACATCGACCGCGGCTACGAGCACATCGAGGCCAAGCTCAACGCCCTGGGCGCTGACATCCGTCGCGTGTCGGAATAGCGAAAAGCAGGCCGCTTCAGCGGGCTTGGCATGTGGTTCGACAAAGGCCTGCTGAAACAGGCTCCTGTGAGAAAAGCTTTTGTCATTCTGCCATGGCCAAAAGCCCTGGTCTTAAATCGCGGCCAGGAATTCGCTCGGCGACACAACAGCGATGTCAGCCTTACGAAAATGGCCGGGATTACGCGTAACGAGATATGCCGACCGTGAGCGGACGGCGCTAACGAATTGAATAGCATCTTCAAAGTCTTCAAAATCGGCATCGATGGCCTGATCGATGATCTGGCTGTCGCAGGCGACGGCCGTGAACAAACCCCTCATGCCCACAAGCGCTTTGCGAGCGACCGATAATCCTTCCCACTTGCGGACGAGGTAGAACACGTTTGAGAAGCTGATGGCTGATACGTGTGCGCGAATATCGCCGCGTTCGGCCAAGGACCATATCTTTTGCGCATCGTCGGCGAAGGGCTCGCGGCGGCCCAGGAAGTCGAGCAGGATGTTTGTGTCCAGAAAGACGTTCACTTCTTGCCCCCGAACCGCTCCTCCAGGGCCTCGGTCAAGAGTTCACGGTCAGGCTTGCCCTTGGGAAAGGAGGCTATTCCAAAAAGCCTTCGCGTAATAGGACCCGGCGGCACATCCGGCTTATCTTTGGCGTCAATGGCGGCCACAAATTGGGCGAACATGGCCGACACCGTTGTGCCCCGCTTGGCCGCAAGCTTCTTGGCTTTAGCAATAACTCTCGTGTCCGCGCTCAATGTCAACTTCCGAGTCATGGGTTCACCTGTACGTAACTTATAACATAATCATACGTATCGGCATGCCAGAGATCAAGAGATGAAGAATCCCGGGCCTGGTCCGCAATCCGAAACCTGGCGGGTGGCCTGGGTAAGCACAGTGGTCTTGGTGGGTGCCACGCGCAACTCCGTTGTGCGTGCCCATGTGCGTTATGGCCGACAGGCTGTTCAATGGGAAGAGCATGGCCCTGATCGTTTGGGCGCCTCTCCTGGAAACGCGCGGCACCCGTCCTTGCTGGCGAGGTGGCGGCGAATGTTGCCTGTGGGATTGCTTCGCCTGCGGGGATGGTATACACTTAATGTATACAAAGCGGAGAGGCGGCAGTTATGACAAAAACGCTGATCAAGCACGGTAACAGCCTGGCGCTGGTGATCGACAAGCCGATCCTGGAGATGCTGGATATCTCAAGCGATACGGCCCTTGAAGTGACCACCAACGGCGACGCGTTGATGATCACTCCTGTTCGGGGCAAGGCCCGTCAGGCGAAACTGCGCAATGCCCTGAAGAAGATCAACCGTCGATATGCCCACGATCTTAAACGGCTGGCGGAGTAGGCTGAGATGATCGAGTTCCTCCATGTCGACGATGTGCTGCTGATGCACTCGGACCTCGTGGAGCGATACGGCGGTGAGCATGCGCTGCGTGACAGGGGACTGCTTGAATCTGCCGTTGCCCAGGCGCAGGCGACATTTGAAGGCAAACGCCTCCACAAGAATGTCTTCATGATGGCGGCCGCATATTTGTTCCATATCGTTCGAAACCATCCGTTTGTTGATGGCAACAAGCGGACCGGCGCCGTAGCCGCCCTTGCTTTCTTGGACATTAACGGGATCGAGGTCATCGCGCCGAAGGGCGAGCTGTACGAGATTACATTGGCGGCGGCCAATGGCAAGGCGAGCAAGGACGCAATAGCAGGATTCCTCCGGAGCTATGCGCGTTGAAATACACAGGCGGGCGGGTGGCCGTGGTAAGTAGAGATCGTGATTGGGTGCCACGCACAACTCCGTTGTGCGTGCCAATGTGCGCTGTGCCGGAGAGACTGATCAATGGGAAGAGCACCGCCCTGAATGTTTGAAGGTTCTTCCCCGATGTAGTCAGGGACACGCACAACGGAGTTGTGCGTGGCACCCATCTGGGAATGTGTAGACCATGACAGGCGGCCAAGCCGTTCTTGGACCTAATCCGCAATCCGAAATAAGCAATCCGCAATCAGCTTCTCAGGAATCGGTCCGTCAGTCGCTGGTGCCAGCGGACGTCTTTCCAGTTCTCGAACTGCGGCTGGACGTAGTTGTGCGGGGTCCAGCCCCACATGCGGTAGTCGATGGCGTCTTCGACGGACCACTCGGCCCACTCCAGCAGCCACGACCAGTCCATCTCCGGGCTGTCGATGCAGTACCACGCCGCCCAGCTCTCGGTCGTCAGCAGCGGGATCCCGCGGGCGTCGGACATGGCCGCGAACTCGCCCACCTTGGCCCGCTGGCGGGCGCGGTACATGGCGGCTGAGGCCTTGTTGCTCTTAGCGGTCCGAATGCTGTACTCGGCATGCCAGTCGGTGCTGGTGAACATCTTGGGGCAGAACGCGTAGAACTGCGTGCGCTGGTGCCAGCGCGGGTCGGCGTCGCTGTAAAAGTGGATGTCCATGCAGTCCAGCTCGAGCTCGAGCTGCGTGTACCGCACGTCGCCGTGCAGCGAGACCATGAACTTCAGCTCCGGGAACTCCTTGCGCATGATGCCCATCGAGTCGTTGATCTGCTGCGTGACCACCTGCTGCCACTTGGCCGACCACGACGGCCCGCCTTCTTTCTCCAGGTAGCCCATCATGCCCGGCAGGAAGCACGGGAACTCGTTGTTGAGGTCGACGTACGCGCAGCCGTCGAACCCGAAGCGGCTCTTCCACTGCGTCAGAAAGTCGATCCAGCACTCGGTGGCCTCGACCAGCGTGTGCGGGTCGTGGCGGGTCGGCTGAATGCCGCCGCCCCACCAGGAGCTCAGGGCGTAGTAGAGCTTGCGGTCGATGACCTTCTCCATGAACTCGATGAGCCACTCGCCCGCGCGGCCTTGGAAGCCGGTGGGGCGGGTCCATGGCAGGTAGGGGATGTTCATCGTCTGCGTGAAGTCGATCTCGGGCCTGGACAGATCGATCGACTGCGGGACCGGGTCGATGCGCAGCGTGTTGTAGCCGCGCTCGATGGCCTCGTCGAGCACGCGGTCGTAGTCCTCGAACGAGTCGCCCTTGACGTGGCGGGTCAGGAAGGCGTGGTCCCACATGACGGCCGTCATGCGCCGCGGCTGCAGCCAGTCGCGCATGTCAAAGCGGCGCAGGGGTTCGTACTTGTTGCCAAAGACGGTCGATGGCGGCATTGGGGGAAAGTCCATTCTCTAATCCTTAAAAACAAATCCGAAATACGAATATCGAAATCCGAAACAAACAACAAAACAACGTAAACAACAAACTACAAATACGAAATCCGAAACAAACAACAAACAACAAATCGCAAATAAAGAATAAGTTACAGCAATGAGCAAATCCGAAGACGCTCTTATTGTTTTTTGCCTTTTGTTTTCTTGTTTCGAATTTCGGATTTCGAATTTCGAGTTTTCTTTTCCCCTACGATGGGGAAATAAATCGTGTATTTCTCGTCCACCACTTCGTGCAGAGGCTTGAAGCGGAAGTTGCAGTCCTGGCCGACGGTGCGGTAGCCGGTCGTCCAGCTGCCCCAGAGACGCTCGACGTCGGGCTTGAGGATCTCTTCCGGATGTGCGTGATCGCCGTGGATCGTGCACTGATGGTCGCACAGGCCGGCCAGGACCGTCGGGCCGTCCATGAACGCGGCCGTGCCGGGCTCGTCCGGGATCGGCTCGGTCCAGAGGCTCTTGGGGAGCTTGACGGTGAGGGTGTCGTCCTTCCACGCGCGGCGGATCTCGGTGAAGCTGCCCTTGGCCGAGGCCTTGACCGGCTTGCCGTTGACGGTGATCTCGGCCTTGCCCGCCAGCCACCAGGGCATGCGCAGCTTGAGGGTGAAGTCCGCGGCCTTGTCGGCCTTGACGGACATGTTGTAGAGCCAATACTGCGGCCGATGATCGCGTCCGCCGCGATAGACGACGCGCTCCTTGCCTTGTCCGTAGTTTTCGTGGATGGGCCACTGGTGCAGTTCCACGGCGGCGCCTTTGATCTGGGCGTTGGCGGTCGAGTCGCCGTACTGTGCGACGGTCAGGCTGTCCTTGGCGGCGTAGTACATCCAGTCGCCATAGAGATTGTGCGCCTGAACCAGCGTGCCGTGGCAGCACCAGAAGTCATGCGTGGGGTGGCCCCAGTGCTTGTGGCCGCCGGGCTCGAACGGCAGGAAGTACGCGACCTGACCCGTGCCAGGGTGCTGCTGGGCGAGGAAGCCGTTGTACAGGTTGCGCTCGATGTAGTCGGCGTATTCAGCCTTGCCGGTCCATCGCAGCAGATAGTCGGCCAGGCGCACCATGTTGTAGACGGTGCAGAACTCCTGGTTCTTGTCGCCCATGCGGTCGGCGAACTCGAAGGGTGGCGTCCACACCTCGCCGAGGTTCTGCCCGCCGGTGCAGAACGTCCCGCGGCGCGTGACGGCCTGGTCCCAGTACGC
This sequence comes from Phycisphaerae bacterium, assembly GCA_039683615.1. Taxonomy (GTDB): domain Bacteria; phylum Planctomycetota; class Phycisphaerae; order SM23-33; family SM23-33; genus JAJFUU01. Next base: position 94,372 of record JBDKRA010000006.1, on the reverse strand, counting down.
CTCGACCATCTTGCGGTAGCGCGCCTCGCCGGTGACTTCATACACGCGGGCGCAGCCGGCGGCTTCGGGGATCGTCGTGTTGGCGTGCATGTTGGTGAGGTTGTCGACGCCGTCCATCAGCGGGCCGAACAACCGCATGCGCGTGTAGCGCTCGATCAGGTCGCGGTGCTCGTCCTTGCCTGTGATGGCGAAGAGGTTGGCCCAGCTTTCAAGCATGCCGCCGGTCTCGACGTCCAGGATGTTGTCCATCTGCTCGCGGCTGAACTGCCTGGTCCAGCGGTGGAACCACTTGGCCCAGTTGGTCAGCACGGTCAGGGCCTGCTCATTGGCGCCCCAGACGTACGCATCCACCAGGCCCATGAGCATTTTGTGGATCGTATAGTGCGGCGCCCAGACGCCTTCGCCGCGGGCGATCAGGTGCAGGTATTTTTCAGGGATCGAGCCGGCCCACTCGCCGCCGTTGCGCTGCTGGCAGGCGGCCAAGCCTGAGACGAACTGGTCGATGCGCAGCTTGACCAGCGGATCTTTGCTGTTGGCGTAGATGCGCGACGCGCCCGAGAGCCAGTGCCCGGGGAAGTGCCCGCGAAGCTGGCAGGTAGGCGTTTCCCAGCCCCAGTGCCAATCGGCGCCGCTGGCGCCTTGGCCTGCCATCGTGCCCTGAAGGATGCCTCCGCCCCAGCCGGCCTCGCCCTGGAAATTGCGCAGCAGATTGTCGTTGGTCAGGCTCAGGATGTAATTGCGATTGAGGCCGGCCCGATGACCAAACGCGCCGCCGACGGAAACCTTGTCCGGGGCCAGAGACTTCAGCGTGTGCATTGGATATCCTCTTATCGGTGAAGTTCGAGGGAAGCGGGAATTACACCCGCACCGGGCGGCGCAGGCAAGGGAAACTTCATCCTCAATCGCCACGGCAGCGCAGTCCAGGCGTTATACTGTTGGAGACATCAAAGGTTAGAGGTGAGAGGTTAGAGGAATTTCGCCTATGCAGGTAACTCTACCCTCTCACCTCTAACCTCGTGTGCTTGAGGTGCCGCATGAAGAGTAGACGTTATATTGTGATTGTCCTGACAGCCGCACTGGCTTTTCCTGCCTTGGCGGCTGCGGCGCCGCTGACGATCACCGGGCGGGTGTTTCTGGACGCCAATGGCAATGGGCAGTTTGACGCGGGCGAAGCGCCACCGGCCGGGGCGGCGGTCACCGATGGCGTGACCATCGTCGCGCCGGACAAGGAGGGCAAGTACTCCATCAGCGTCGGGCTCGATCTGCAGATTCCCCAGCCGTCGCAGGTGATCTCCGTGATCTGGCCCAGCGCCACGTGGCCGGTCGGAACCTGGTGGCGTCGCGTGGATACGCTCAAGGCCGGCCAAAGCGTCGACTTTGCCCTGCGTCAGGACACGCAGGCGCTGCCGTTCGTGTTCGCCTTCGCCAGCGACCCCCACGACGGCGGCAAGAGCGAGCACTCCGAGGCTTTTCGCAGAGATGTGGCGGACCTGGGCTGCGTGAAGCTCGGCATCTTTGGCGGCGACTACGGCTACTCCGATACCACCGGCGACTATGCGGCCATCGAAGCGTCGTATACGTCATGGGCCAAGTACATGACCACGCTGCCTGCCCCGTTCTTCTGCACACAGGGCAACCATGACCTTGCGGCGACGCTGGCCGAGGCCGGCGCAAAGGCCGCAGCGGACGCCGCGCGTGCCAAGGCCCGCATGCTGCGCCAGCCCGAGCCGATGGTTAAGCTGCCTCCGCCGCCGGATCGGACCAATCCGCTCTATGCCTACGGGGCGTACACCAAGCATCTGGGCCCCCCGCGATGGTCGTTCTCGTACGGCGGTGTACACTTTGTCGGGCTGGACTGGGCTACGAAGAAGGGCGAGGCGTACGAGGAGGGCGTTTCGTCGACGGCTGTAAAATGGCTTGCCGAGGATCTCGCCCGCGTCCCGGCCGGTCAGCGCATCCTCGTCTTCACGCATTTTCCAATGGGCGACGAGGGGCTCTGGCCGCTGCTGGCAAAACACAAGGTCACGCAGATCTTCGCCGGCCACACGCACCGGGGCTCCGTGCTGACCAAGATGGGCGTGCCGGCCCTGACCGTGGTCAACCGCAACGGCCCGTACAAAGTCGTACGAGTCACCGAGAACACCCTGGACATCGCCGACCGCTGCACCGGCTGCCGCAGCGACAAGCCCGGGTTCCACCAGGTCTGGTGCCCGCTGCGCGAGCCCGATGCCGCCGCGATGAAGCCCATCCGCACCGTGTACGGCAAGTTCGCCAATGAAAAAGTCTCCGACGACGTGCTGAGCAAACTGGCCGGTTTCAAGACCGGCGGCGCCGAAATCTTGACGGAGATCGCCCCCGGCGAGGCCACGCGGTACGGCCTGCAACTGACCGCCGCCAACGCGCTCAAAGAGGGGCAAGGGATCGAGGCCCTGGTCGAAGACGGCGAATTGGTGCTCGGCGGCGTGCGCACGCCTTTCAAGACCGCAGCCGGCGGCAGCGTGAAGATGCACCTGATTGCCCGCGCCGGCGTCGCGACGCTCTGGGTCGACGGCCGCGTCACCCTGACGACCCGGTACAAGCCCTTCGCCCCGGTGATGGTAGTGCTTCGCGCCAAAGGCGGTCAGGCGGTCTTCCGGAAGCTGGAGTTCTGGGAACTGCGGTAGTGCTCCGGATTCCTGATCAGTGAACTGACCAGGCCGAGAACCCTCAGCTTCATGAAGCATTCTGGCGCAAGACGCTTGTGCCCCTTCGCGGGGCGGATATCATGTCTTTGCGCGGGCCATGTGCCCTCGCCGCGCCTTCGAGGCGCACGAGCGATCCGGTTCCGGTTGGCGGAGCGTTGATGACTATTGCAGACCCTGCGTTCTGGGCCGCGGCGGCCGCGGCGATTCTCTCCGGTTATTTCGCGCTGATCAGCTATACGCTGGGTTCGCAGCGCCGGATTCAACTGGAGGAAAGCTTTTCCTCCGCGCGCGGGCGGCGGCGCCTGGCATGGCTTGAAAAAAACCTTCGCCCCCTGCGCCTGACGGTCTCGCTGGCGCGCAACCTGGGCAACCTCGTGCTGATGGTGGCCGTCGTGCAGTTGATCGTCCCACCGGGCGGCTACACCCTCTGGCGGTTGATCGGCGCGGTGGTCGCCGCGGCCGGCGTCATCGCCATCTTCGGCGTGGCCATCCCGCATGCCCTGGCAACGTATTCGGGCGAGCGGGTACTGGCGGCGACGCTGCCGGTCCTGCTGGCGTGCCGATACCTCTTCTATCCGGTGACGGCTGTCATGTCGGCGTTCGATAAGCCGATCCGCCGCCTGGTGGGCTCAGCCGAGACCACCGAGGCCGAGAACGGCGAGGCGGCCAAGCAGGAGATTCTCCAGGCCGCCAGCGAAGGCCAGGCCGAGGGCGCCGTCGGGGCGCAGGAAGTCGAGATGATCGAGTCGGTGATGGAGTTCGCCGGCACGCGGGCCGGGCAGATCATGACGCCCCGCACCGACATCTTCGCGGTCCCGATCGACATGCCCTGGGCACAGCTTGTCGGGACCATCATCGAAGCCGGCCACACGCGAATCCCCGTCTATCAGGAGAACCTCGACAACATCGTGGGCATCCTCTACGCCAAGGACCTGCTGCAGTACGTCGTCGAGCACCAGCCCAGCGACCTGCGGTCCATCCTTCGCAAGCCCTACTTCGTGCCCGAGACCAAGCCCCTCGACGACCTGCTGCGCGACTTCAAGGCCCGCAAGATCCATTTCGCCGTCGTGCTCGACGAATACGGCGGCACGGCCGGCATCGTCACCATCGAAGACGTCGTCGAGGAGATCGTCGGCGAGATCACCGACGAGTACGACCAGCCCGAGCCGACAATGATGCACCGCATCGACGCCAACACCGCCGAAGTCGACGGACGCATGCGCGTCGACGAACTCAACGACGAACTCGACCTGAACCTCCCCGAAGACCAGGACTACGACACGATCGCCGGAATGGTCTTCGCCGAGCTGGGCTACATTCCTGCCGCCGGCGAAAAACTCGAATCCCACGGCGCGCGGGTGACGGTGCTGGCGGCCGACGAACGCAAGATCACCCGCCTGAAGATCGAGGCCCTCCGCGAGGGATCGCATGTCAAATCGGCCTGATCTCCGGGTGTTTCTCGGATGCATCAACCGCAAAGATCGCAAAGGGCGCAGAGAAGAAAGCCTTATATTTTCTCTTCCAGATACCCTTGCGTTCTTCGCGGCCTTTGCGGTTATTCTCCCCGCCTGAGTTGAAGGTTCATGGTCGGCTGCGATGCAATTTCCGGACAGTCGCAGAAAAGGTTTACGCCGCGCTGAAAAAATAGGACAATCTGGAAGATATGCGGAGAAACATCGTACATAGCGGCGCGGGATCGCTGACCTACGCGATTCGCGAGATCGTCCAGATCGGCAACCGGTTCAAGGACCTGGGCGTTCCCCTGACCTGGGAGAACATCGGCGACCCGGTGCAGAAGGGCGAAAAGGTCGAGCCCTGGATCCGCGAGATCCTGCACGAGATCGTCGACCAGGACATGTCTTGGGCCTACTGCGACACCGCCGGCGTCCCGGCGACGCGCGAGTTCCTGGCCGCCGAGGTCAACCTGCGCGGCGGGGCGAAGGTCACGCCCGACGATATCATCTTCTTTAACGGCATCGGCGACGCGGTGGCCAAGGTCTATGGTTTCCTGCGGCGCGAGGCCCGCGTGATCGGGCCAACGCCGGCCTACAGCACGCATTCTTCAGCCGAGGGCGCCCACAGCGGCTACGAGCACCTGACGTACGAGCTCGACCCGCACAATGGGTGGATGCCGGATCTGGACGACCTGCGCCTCAAGTGCAAGTACAACGACTCGATCGCGGCAATCCTGCTGATCAATCCCGACAACCCGACCGGGGCCGTCTACCCGCGCGAGGTGCTCGAAGGCATGGTGGCCATCGCCCGCGAGTTCGACCTGTTCCTGATCTGCGACGAGATCTACACGCACATCGTCTACAACGGCCACAAGACCCTGCACCTGTCGCAGGTTATCGGCGACGTCTGCGGGCTCGTGATGCGCGGGATCAGCAAGGAATATCCCTGGCCGGGCTCGCGCTGCGGGTGGATCGAGGTGCTCAATGGCGGGCGCGATTCGATGTTCCGCACGTACGTCAACTCGCTGCTGGCGAGCAAGCGGCTGGAGGTCTGCTCGACGACCGCACCGCAGCTTTCGATCCCGCAGGTGATGGGCAACCCGCTTTACAAGAACCACCTGGCCAAGCGAGCGGGCATCTATGAAGCCCGCGCCCGCGAAGCCGTCGCCATCTTCCAGGGCATCCCCGGCGTGCACGTCAACATGCCCTGCGGGGCGTTCTACATGACGGTGCTTTTCGAGAAGGGTTCGCTCAACAACCGCCAGAGGCTGGCGATCCAGAACACGCAGATCCGCCAGATGGTCGAGCAGCAGGTCGCCGGCGCCGCCAACGATGCGCGATTCGTGTACTATCTGCTGGGCGCTACGGGCATCTGCGTGGTGCCGCTGACGGGCTTCTATTGCCAGCGCGACGGCTTCCGCGTGACGTTGCTGGAATGCGACGACGCCAAGCGCACCTGGACCTTCAAGACCATCGCCGCGGCGATCCGCGAGTATCTGGGTAGTTGAGTTCGTTCGCAATCTCAAGAGAACACGAATGACACGAATGTCTCAAATGAGAAGAAATCAGTTCTTGTCTCTTCTCAACATTCGTCCCATTCGTGACATTCGTGTTCTCCCCCCGGACTGCAGGAGCCTCTGACATGCAACAACCCCTTTCGGGAAACCCGATTCTGCCTGGGCGTGGGGTTTGCGATCCGCACATCCGCATCTATGACGACACGGCGTACCTGTACGCCACGCACGACAAGAGCCCCGACAACCACGCCTTCGTCATGGACGACTGGTGGATCTGGTCGTCGCGCGATCTGGTCAATTGGGTTCACGAAAGCTCCGTCCGCCCGCAAGACACGTACTACGGCAAACCCGATGCGAGTTGTTGGGCCGTCGACGCCATCGCCCGCGGCGGCAAACACTACTTCTACTTCTCCCGCGGCCCGCACGAGATCGGCGTGATGGAAGCCGACACGCCCGTCGGACCCTGGCGGGATCCGCTGAAGAAGCCGCTGATCGCCCAAGGCCAGTACGCCCAGGACTCGCGCGACCCGGGTTTGTGCCTCGACGACGACGGGCACGCGTATATCGTCTTTGGAACCTTCGAGTTCCTGATCGCCCGGCTCAACGACGATATGATCTCGCTGGCCGAAGAGCCGCGGGTGCTGCAGATCAACAATCCTGAAGGTCCTTACGGCAAGGGCAAGACCGACGACAAACCGTACATCCACAAGCGCGCCGGCGTCTACTATCTGTCATGGGGCTGCTATTACGGGATGTCAGACAGCATCTACGGCCCCTACGACTGCCGCGGGTCGTTCATCCAGGCTCAGAACGTCGCCCCCGCCCTGCAATACAAGAACGGCGACATCACCTACGACCGCCACGGTAGCTTTTTCGAGTGGCGCAAGCAGTGGTATTTCATCTGCAATGACATGAGTCGCATCAACAACCCCTGCTTCCGCGACTCCGCCCTCTGCTACGTCTCCTATCGCCCCAACGGCGAAATCGAACCGGTTCGCATCGAAGAAGAAGGCGTGCGTTTACCGGAGTAGACACAGTGGACGCTCATCGTCTCGAGCAGGCGAAGAGTGATATCTGCGTTTGCTTTCGCCCGCAATTTCGCGCAAACTCTTGCCTCTTGACCTGAACCAGAAGGAGTCTGCGATGTCGTTCAAAGACGGATGGGCTGCGGTGCATCTGGAAATGCCTCGGCGGGTGCCGCGGACGGAGTACTCGCTCGAAGGGCACTGGGAGTATCTCTCGGCGCTGACGGGCAAGACCATCACCATCGACTCGCCCGGCGAGGTCAAGTGGGCCGCGGCCCAGGAACTCTGGCGCAAGTGGAACTTCGACTTTTACTGGGGCACCATCATCGGCGGGCAGTACTTCGGCAAGTGGCAGACCGACATGGGCCACGCGGTATATGCCGCCGGCGGCGTGGATTACCGCTCCATCGGCGGCTGTCCGTTCAAGACGCCCGAGGAGGCCTTGGCCCTGGACCCCGAGAGCATGTTCACGGCCCCCAATCACGCCGAGCTGGTCAAGAGCTTCACTGATAGCTGGCAGAACACGCGCAAGAACCCGGCGATGGACGGCGTGCCATCGACCGGCATCTACACCACGTGCATCTCCGGGCTGATCGCGATCTTCGGCTGGGACATGCTGCTGCTGGCCGCCGGAACGGATCCAGAAGCCTTCGGCGAGATGACCAACCGCTACTGCCGCTGGATGCAGCGGTGCTTCAACGCCCTGGCCGAGGCCGACGCGCCGGTGGTGATGATTCACGACGACATGGTCTGGACGGCCGGGGCGTTCATCCACCCCGACTGGTATCGCAAGTACGTCTTCCCCAACTTCAAGAAGTACTTCGCCCCGCTCAAGGACAGCGGCAAGAAGATCACCTTCACGGCCGACGGCAACTACACCGAGTTCATCGACGACCTGGTCGACGCCGGCGTCGATGGGTTCGTGCTCGAGCCGATGACCGACATGGCGTACATCGCCGAAAAGTACGGCCGCACGCATTACTTCATCGGCAATGCCGACACACGCATCCTGCTGCACAACGACAAGAAGGCCATCCGGGCCGAGGTCGAGCGCTGCATGAATATCGGGAAGAAATGCCCAGGCTTTTTTATGGCCGTCGGCAATCACATTCCGCCAAACACGCCCGTGGACGCGGTAATCTATTACAATGAAGTTTACGAGGAACTGGCGGTGCGTTAGGCCAGAGAGAACACGAATGTCACGAATGGACGAATAGGGAAACAACGAATGGGGAAAGAGACGGATAAGGAACTGCTGTATCCGGAATTGAGTTATGACATTGTTGGATGTGCTCAGCGCGTCCACACGACGCTAGGGCCGGGATTTCCAGAAGCAGTATATGAAAAGGCGCTATGCATCGAGTTGTCACGAAAGGGAATCGCATTCCTTTGTCAAAAGCGAGGAGAAGTCGCCTACGAGGGCATGATCTGTGGCGAGTTCAGGATGGACATCGTGGTCAACGAACAGATCGTGCTGGAGTTGAAGGCGATGGAGGCGATCAACCACCTCCACATGGCGCAGGCTCTTTCGTACTTGAAGGCCACCGGCTTGAAGCTGGCAATCATCATCAACTTTGGTGAAGAACGCTTGAAAACGCAGCGAGTGGTGCTCTGATGTTTCTTACTCATTCGTTTATTCGTGACATTCGTGTTCTCTTCGTTAAAGGAAGACCATGACGCAGCAAGTACAACCGTCCGATCGATACCTAGCCCTGATGGGCTTGGCGCCCAAGAAGATTCCGCATTGGGAGCATTGGTCCTGCCCGGACGCCGAGACGTACATGACGGGCATCGACTATTATGAGCACCCGCGGCTTTGCCGGCAGAAGCTGGCCGAGCTTTATCCGCAGCTTGGGCTTTGGATCCACGGCGAGGACAAGCCGATCCCGCGGCCGACGATGGACCTGGTCGGCAAGAGTTCCGACCCCGACCGCCACACTGTGCGCTGGGGCGACGGCGAGAGCGCCTCGTGGGTCCATGGCGAGTCGATGTTCAAGACGGCTGAGGACGTCTTCAAGTTCAGTCCGCTCGAGCAGGGCGACTTCTCGAAGTGGCCCATCGTCGACGGGCACGATTTCCGCGACGAGGAGCGGCTATACCAGGAATACCGCCGCGGCTATCCGGCCGAGTGGGGCGACAAGGCCCCCGAGGGTTCCGACGCGGGCACGGGGTTCTACAACACGATGTTCATGTGGCCGCTGCTGGTGTTCGGGTGGGAGCTGTTCCTGGAATGCTGCCTGGACGACCGCTTCGAGCGGATCATGAACGAGTTCGCCGAGATCAATCGCCGGCTGTTCCGCGTCTTTGCCCGGCTGCCGGTGAAGTTCGTCACCTGCCACGACGACATCGTGATGTCGCGGGGCCCCGTCTGCTCGCCCAAGTGGATGCACAAGTACATCTTCCCGCGCTACGAGGAGTTCTGGGGCATCGTGCGCGCGGCGGGCAAGGAAGTGATCTTCATGGCCGACGGCCAGATGGACGCGTACGCTGACGACGTGATCGCCTGCGGCGCCCGTGGGATCATCTCCGAACCGTACACCGATTACAAAGCCATCGCCCGCCGCCACGCCGGCAAGAACCTCTTTCTGGCCGGCGAGGGCGACAACCGCGTGCTGACCCGCAACGACCCGGCCGAAATCGACGCCATGGTCGATTCGATGATCGAAACGGCCCGCATGACCGGGGGTTATATGATGTGTATCGGCAACCACATTCCGTGGAACGTCACGCCGGCAGGCATCAAGCGGTACTTTGACCGCTCGGCTGAACTGGCCCACCGCTGAGGCGATTGCAGGAGAACACGACATGCGTCAATGGATAATCATCGCGATACTGGCTCTGTGCACGCCGCTGTGGGCCGCTCCGGCGGCCGAGGAAGCCCCGCCCGCCGATAGCGGCAAGGCGGCCATCCCCCAAGACGTGCTCGACGAGGTCAAGGCCTCGTTCAACGAGAAGGCCCCCGCTACGGTCGAGGGCGTCGTGTTCCTCGACGCCAACGCCAACGGCAAGCGCGACCCGGGCGAGAAAGGTCTCGCCGATGTTGGCGTCAATGACGGCATGCACTTCGCCGTCACCGGCCCGGACGGGTCCTACAGCCTGACGCTCATGCCCGACCCGGCGATCCCGTGGAACCCCGCGCGATGCGTCTCGATGACCTGGCCGAGCAACTACTGGCCGACGGGCAAATGGTTCTATCGCCTCAGCGACGTCCCATCCGGCAAGGGCGTCGATTTTGGCCTGCGCGAGGACAAGCAGACGTTTCCCTTCGCGTTCATGCACACCACCGACGGCCACGGGACCGGCGGGGAATATCCCAGGGTTGCCAGGGACATGGCCGTTATGGGTCCGGTGGTCAAGTTCCACGTCGACACCGGCGACATTCTCTACGCCAACTACTCCCAGCCGCCCGAGGCGATCATGACCTTCCGGCGCTTGGCTGCCATCACCAAGCAGACGGAGTTCCCAGGGGCACATTTTGCCGTGCCCGGCAACCATGACAACACCGGCTGCACGGTAGCCCTCAAGGATCACCACCCCGACCAACCGATGTTCTGTCACGGCGTGTGGACCAAGTACGTCGGCCCGCACCGCTGGTCGTTCAACTATGGCGGCTGCCATATCGTCGGCGTCGATTGGCGCAATCCCAAACCCGACGGGCTCTGGGGCGACGAAGCGCCGCAGGCCGCAGCTGACTTCATGAAGGCCGATTTTGCTCGCCTGTCCGAAGGGACAAGGGTTTTTCAGTTCGTGCACTTTCCCACAGGTGTAGGGGAGTACCACCAGGTTGTCAAACGTGTCACGTACGCCTACGGCGGGCACAATCACCGCTTCGCCCAGTATAACTACGGCTGCCCGTCCGTCACGGCGATGAACTGCATCGGTAATGGGCCCAGCAATGTCACTGTGGTTACGGAGAACGATTTTGCGGTCGTCAATCGCTGCCCCGGATGCAAAAGCGGCGACCACGCCAGGCACAGCAAGCTCTGTCCGATCAGCCAATTGCGGCTGGTCGTTGAGCCGGGGCTGACCCCGCTTCGCGGCAAAGCCACGCAACTGGCCGGCAAACCGCTGGATAAGCAGGTCGTCTCCGTCAGCGGGGCGGTCGAAATCGACGCCGATATCCAGATCGGTTCCGCCAGGAAGACCGGCATCAAGATCGGCCAGTGCGAAGTGGTCTTTGAAGGGTCGGCGCTGACGGTCGATGGGGTGGCGATTCCGTTCAAGCCTTGGCCGGAGCAGAAGAACAAGCTCTCGCTGCACATCGCGGCGTCGAAGGGCTTCATCTGCGTCTACGCCAACGACCTGATCCGCCTGCACAAGCCCGTCAAAATCGGCCCCATCAGCGACGTGACGTTCTTCGCCGAAGGCGGCGCCGCCACGCTGACCGAGGCCACCGTCTGGCCACTTGCCGACCGCGCCGAAGCCCTGCTGCCGCGCCTGCTTCCGAAGTCTTAGGCCAAGCAGCGTGCAGAGCGTGTCGAACAACTGACCACAGAGGCACAGAGAAAACGAGTGGGACGGGGCTAATTCAAACAACACGTGTGTCTCTGTTTTGTCTCTACCTCATCCTCCTTTGAGCCTCTGTGGCAAGTTTCTTTCTTCTTACACAGGCGTGCCAGGAGAGGTCTGGCGGGCGATGCGGCGCAGCTTGCGGGCCCAGATGCTCAGCCAGACTGACAGCATGAAGACGACCCACAGGATCATCTTCATCGCGCCGAAGAACCACAAATACATCGTGTGGATCTGGTCCCAATCGATCTTGCCGCCGATGAGATTGCCTACCCACTCCGGGCGCTGGTGCGTCACCAGCAGCACACCGATCCACGCGCCCGTCAGGATGATCACCATGATCAGCAGCGTCCACCATGCTGCCCCCGCAGCCGCCTTGACGCGCCTGGCCAGAATGTCGTTCAAAACTTCCATTTCTTGTTTCCTTAGTCCACCCATCCTGTAAATTATACGTTGTCACAGCCTTTCGAGGCTGTGACACAGGCTCGAACGCCTGTGCCACTAATACTTCAGGAGCAACCGATGGCCGCCGACGCTTCGCCCAAACCTATCCCGCCCGCCGACCGCACGCTCATCCGCGACCTTGCCAAGCGAGTCGCCGAGATCGCCGCGATGCCCATCCAGGCCCAGCGCATCAAGGAGTGGAAGCGGCACAACAGCCTCGACCGCCCGCGGCCGATGATCCTGTTCTTCCCCGAGGGTTCCTGGGGCGAACTGATGCCCTGGTCCAACATCAAGGTCACCGACGACCGACTCAAGGGTATCGAATACACGCTGCGCACGACGATCTATCAACACGAGCACTTCGACGTCGATAATGTGGTCGTGGCCGACTACGGCGTCGGCAAGGCCGTCAACTCCACCGGCTGGGGCCTCAAGCCGGAATGGACCTTCAGCAAAGATCCCCGCGGCGCTCGCACGTTCAAGCCGGTCATCCACGAAAGTGCGGACCTCAAGAAGATCACCGCTCCCGTCCTCAGCTACGACGAGAAGGCCACGATGGAGTCGCTGGCGTTCCACCAGGACCTCTTCGGCGACATCTTCAATGTCAAGCTCTGCGGCATGAAGCATTTCAGTTTCCACCTGATGAGCCAGTACACCTCCCTGCGCGGGTTGGAAGAAGTGATGATGGACATGGTGCTCAACCCCGGCATGCTGCACGAGGCCATGAGCATCCTCGAGCAGGCCCATCACGGCGTCGTGCGGCAGATGGTCGAGCAGAACCTGCTGGACCTCAACAACGACAACTCTTACCACTCCAGCGGCGGCAACGGCTGGACGGACGAACTGCCCGCCAAGGGGTTCACGCCCGGGCGCGTGCGAACGTGCGACGTCTGGGCCTCGGCTGAGGCCCAGGAGCTGGCGCAGGTTTCGCCGGAGATGCACAACGAGTTTTCGCTGCAGTACGAGAAGCGCCTGATGGCGCCGTTCGGGCTCAATGGTTACGGCTGCTGCGAGGACCTGACGCGCAAGATGGACGACGTTCTGACGATCCCAAACATCCGCCGCATCAGCGTCTCGCCCTGGGCCGACGTGGACGTCTGCGCCCAGAAGATCGGCCGCAAGGCTATCTTCTCCTGGAAGCCGCACCCCGCGCACCTGTGCGGACACTTTGACGAGCAGGCGATCCGCAAGTACATCGCCCACACCGTCGAGGCCACCAAGGGCTGCTGCGTTGAGATGATTCTCAAAGACACGCACACCTGCGACAACCATCCCGAGCGGTTCGACCGCTGGAGCAAGATCGCCCGCGAGGTGATCCAGGAGTATGGCGATTAGAATTGGAAAGTTAGCGGCGGAGCTTGCTCCACGCGTTTTCGGCGAGACTTGCAGCGTGGGGTCAGATGCCAATGGATGATATGGATCAGAATCTTGTCGTTGCCACCAGCGTCGCGACGCTGCAGCAGGCGGATGTTCTCAAGTCGATCCTTGAATCGAACGGCATACCTGCGTTCATTCCCGGCGCGCTGGCCAGCAATTGCATGCCGCATATGGAGATCGGCCTCAATCCAAAAGGCGTGCGGCTTCTCGTGCGAAGGGGGGATCTGGAGGACGCGATGGAGATCCTCAATCATCCCCAGCCACTGGAGAACGACGAGGCCTCTCCTGCCGATGCGAATCAAGATGCATCTGCGGCAAATGATTACGCCAAGAAAGCCTTCTACTGCTCGGTCTGCTGGCTGCTCTTCCCACCGCTGGCAATCATGATTCCGTGGTTCATCGGTCGCGCCATCATTGCCGACGGCCGCCATGAAGCGGAAAACCCCTCTCGCTTTCAGCTCCAGATCGTCCTGGCTGTGATACTGGGGCTTATTCCATTCATAGTACTCGTGTTCTTCCTGCGTGGGCTATAGTTGACAAGTATGGCAGAGAATCTCGCAACAACTAAGACCGTCGCCGTGGCCACCGTCAGCACGCTCGAACAGGCCGACCTCATCAAGAGCGTGCTCGAATGCAACGGCATCGACGCGCTGGTGCCCGATTCGCTCACCAGCACCAGCATGACGCACATGGCCGTCGGGCGCAAGCCCAAGGGCTTCCCTGTGCTCGTGCTGGAGGGAGACCTCGAAGAGGCCCGGGCCATTCTCAGTGAGAAGTACGATCCGGCCGAGCTCGATGCGGCGGCCGCCGAAACAGTCTCCGACAAAGCCGAGCCGGACCAAAGTTCAGAGGAAGTCTCCTCCAAGCTGACTCTGTCGGAATTGCAGGCCCGGCGGGCGCTGGTCTGTTCGGTCTTGTGGATCATCTTGCCCCCGCTGGTGCTGCTGGTGCCCTGGTTTGCCATCCGGGCCGCACGCGCGGCCGCACGCCAGCCAGAAACCCGCACGCGAGCCTATCGCCGCGACTTGTGTCTGGCGGCAGTGCTGGTGCTGGCCCCGCTGGCGGCGGTGACGCTATACGTGGCGCTGCACTGATCGACGCAAGTCCACCCCACCTACATCAGGTACACGTACCGCAGGCTCAGCAGGATCGCGCAGGCGGCGATAAAGGGGTGAACCTCGCGCCAGCGGCCCGAAAGCACCTTGAGCACCACGTGGGCGATGAAGCCCAGGGCAATACCATCGGTGATCGACAGCGTCAGCGGCATGGTCACCATGCACAGGAACGCCGGCAGCGCCTCGGTGGCGTCGTCCCACTCGATCTTGCTGACCACCGACAACATCAGCGCGCCGATGCCGATCAGCACCGCGGCCAGGCACGGGTACACCGGCGCCGTCTCGCCCGGAAGCATGTAAGGCGCCGCCACCACGGCGAACAGCGGTGCAAAGAAGATCGCCAGAACGAACAGGCCCGCCACGACGATGGCCGACAGCCCCGTCCGCGCGCCGACCTGGATGCCCGACAGGCTCTCGACGTAGCTGGTGATCGTCGACGTCCCCAGCAGCGCGCCAGCCACCGTCCCGCCGGCGTCGGCGATGAACGCCGGGCCCACGCCCTTGTCGATCTCGCCGTCGGCCGAGACCAGGTCCGCCCGCTGGCAGACGGCCGCGAGCGTGCCCACCGTGTCGAAGACGTCCAGGAACAGGAACGTGGCGATCACCGCCACCACGGCCTGGGCCTTGAGCTGAAAGAGCCCGCCGAAATCCAGTTGCAGGGCAGTGGCATAGAGCGTCGGCATCGCAACCACGTGCTGGGGCATATGCACCACGCCCAGAAGCAGGCCCGTCGCTGCCGAGGCCAGGATCGCCCACAGCGGCGCGCCCATGATCTTACGCGCCCAGAGCACTCCAAAGACCGTCAGTCCTACGCCCGTTACGATCACCGGCGCCCACGGAACCTTGCCGATGCCCAGCGCCAGGCCCACCCCTGGGGCAGCCACCACCACGCCGGCATACTTGAGCCCCACCACGGCGATCAGCAGGCCGATGCCCACGCCGATGGCGTTGCGCAGGCTCGACGGGATCGCGTAGAACAACAGCGTCCGCACGTCCAGACGCGCCCAGAACCGCCCCAGCAGGCTCAAGGCCAGGAAGATCGCGCCGGCCACAAGGTTCGCCGCCAGCGCCTGCTGCCAGCTAAAGCCCATGCCCAGGCAGACGACGTAGGCGAAGAAGAAGTTGTGCCCCATCGCCGGGGCCAGCGCGACCGGCCAGTTCGCCAGAAACCCCATCAACAGACACGCCGCCGCGCTGGCCAGGCAGACGGCCGTCAGGACCGAGGCGTGAAACGACGGGTCACTGCTCTTGGCCGCAGCGCCCATCACAGCCGGTTGCACGAAGAGGATGTACGACAGCGTCAGGAACGTCGCCAAGCCGCCCAGTAATTCGCGCGCGACCGTGCTGCCCCGCGCGGCGATGGCAAAGCGCTTTTCGAGGAACCCTTCAGGTGCGGCGCCCGCTGCGGGAGTATCTGTCTTGCTGTCCATTCTCGGCCACCATGGATGGGATTCGATCAAGGAGTCCAAGGCGCGCAGCTTATCACTGTCGCAGAAGGTGTCAAGAGGCCGCCTGTTACGAAAGAACCGGCCTCATTTCTCAAACACCCGGACGTGAGGGCTCTCTAGGCCACCAGACTGTGGCGACAACGTCCTGGATATCTTTCGCTGGATTATTCTGGATGTCCGCGAAATCGGTTGATGGCGGAACGGAACAGGAAGTACGGTGAAAGGAGAAAACCCAGCATTAGAACAAGACCCGTAAACCAATCGCGCTTGTAGCGAACTCTGCTGTGCCAGCCTGTGGTCAACTCATGGCCGCGCCCAAGTAACGGCCCAGCCTCTTTGTTCCAAGCGAGCATAAATTCGTCGCATCGCTCCCATTCGGTCAAGCAGGCGGTATGGACGACTGAGTCATCAAATGGGCGGATAAGGTCGTTGAGCGAACCGATGAACGTGAACCCAATAACGTCGTCATTATCCGACATCACTTGGCCGCAAAGAGGGCACTTCTGATGTCCAGGGGCAAATAGGGCCATAACCAGAGTATCTTCAACTTTTGTGGCTTCGTCAATTGATCAGTCTGTCTGGCCGGTATCGGGGTTCTATTGACTCGCACGGTCGCAGCGGCTATAGGATGGAGCTTTCCCCAACCGCAACCGAGAGGAAAAACATGACCAGCCGTGAAATCGTCAAGATGGCCATCAAGCACCAGACCGGCCCGCGCGTTCCTTACTTTATCCGCATCTGCGGCGACGCGTGGGAGGCCCTCAAGCCCCGCGCCGGCGGCAAGAGCCAGGACGAGTTCTTCGACAACGATGTCCGCGAGATCTGGGCGCCGTGGTGGGGCTGGGCCATCGACGGCAAGGACTGGGTCCGCGCCGATCTGCCCACCACGCCGGCCAAGGTCATAGCCTGGGGCAACTGGCAGCAATTCTACGACGGACTCAAGGCCTCCAACGACAAGGGCGACAAGTACAACTGCGTCCTGATCTACGGCAGCCACTTCGAGAAGGCCAACTTCGCCCGCGGGATCGAGAACTTCCTGGCCGACATGGCCGGCGAGCCGGAGTTCGCCCGCAAGCTGCTCAACAAGATCATCGACATGAACATGGCGTTCCTGGACTGCGTGCTGGCCGGCGAGGGCATCGACGGCGTGCTGCTGGGAAGCGACTGGGGCACGCAGATCGACCTGCTGATGAGCCCGAGTGTCTGGGACGAGATGATCCGCCCCGGCGAGCAGAAGGAATACGACCTGGTACACTCGTACGGCAAAGACGTGTGGGTGCATTCCTGCGGCAAGATCGACAAGCTTATCCCGCGCCTGGTGGACATGGGCCTGGACGTGCTCAATCCCGTCCAGCCCGAGTGCATGGACATCGCCATGCTCAAGAAGAACTACGGCCACAAGTTGACGTGGTGGGGCGCCATCAGCACGCAGACCGTGCTGCCCTTCGGCACGCCCGACGACGTGCGCACCGAGGCCCGCCGCGTGCGCGACCTGCTGAGCAAAGACGGCGGATACATCTTCGCCCCCAGCCAGGACCTGCAGAACGACGTGCCGCCAGACAACATCATGGCGCTGCTGGAAGTGGCTCGCGAAGGCAAGAATTAGTCGACTCTTGGCGTGGCTGACTGATCCAATAAGAACACGAATGTCACGAATAGAACGAATGTAGAAGAGAAGAAGTGTTTTGGTTTCTTCACTATTCGAGTATTCGTGTCATTCGTGTTGCTGTTCTTGAGAGAAGACAATGACAAGCAGAGAACTCGTCAAAGCCGCCATCGCCCACCAGGAAACGCCGCGCGTGCCGTTTCATATCGCCCTGTGCCGGCAGGTGCGCGATGCCTTGGCCGCACGCGGGATCGGATGGGAAGAGTTTGTCGACGGCGACGTCGTCAGCATCGCCCCGCCGTGGTGGGGCTGGCAGCTCCAGCCGGATTGGTATAGGCCCGACCTGCCGACCACGCCGGCGACTGTATGCGGCGGCGGCAGCTACGAGGGCTTCTTTGACGCCCTCAAGGCCTCCCGCGACAAGTGCGACAAGTATCACCTGGCCATCGTCTACGGCAGCCATTTCGAGAAGGCCCACTTCGCCCGCGGCATCGAAAATTTTTTGGCAGACATGGCCGGCGAGCCGGCGTTTGCCAAGAAGCTGCTCAACACGATCATCGAAAAGAACATGGTGATGCTGGACAACATCGTCGCCTGCAAGGAGATCGACGGCATCCTGCTCGGCAGCGACTGGGGCACGCAGATCGACCTGCTGATCAGCCCGGCCGTCTGGGACGACATGATCCGCCCCGGCGAGCAGAAGGAATACGACCTGATCCACGCCTACGGTAAGGACGTGTGGATTCATTCCTGCGGCAAGATCGACAAGATCATCCCGCGCCTGGTCGAGATGGGCGTTGACGTGCTCAACCCGGTCCAGCCCGAGTGCATGGACATCGCCGCCCTCAAGAGAGATCACGGCCACAAGCTGACCTTCTGGGGCGGCATCAGCACGCAGACGGTTCTGCCCTTCGGCACGCCGGACGAAGTTCGCGTCGAGGCCCGCCGCGTGCGCGACCTGTTGAGCGCCGGCGGAGGATACATCTTCTCGCCGTCGCAGGGCATCCAGGAAGACGTGCCGATGGCCAACGTCGAAGCCCTGCTGGAGGTGGCCCGAGAGCAGAAGACTCTCTGACCACCAGGGCACCGGGTGCCACGCATAACTCCGTTATGCGTGTCCCCGACCGCGGGGATCGCGGAAGACTGCGCCAGAAGGTCCTTCTCGCCGCATTGAACAATCCCATCAGCAGCGCGCACATCGGAACGCACAACGGAGTTGTGCGTGGCACCCGATTTAGACCTTTGTCCACGCGCGTGCGGTGGCGGAGCGACCGACACTGTCGATCAGCTTCTGAATGTAAATCCCCTGCCACAGGTCCGGGTCGCCGCTTTTGCCTTGGGCGATGTCGTTGACGAAGTTGGCCAGGCAGGCCATATGGGCCCGCGTCCAGCCGATGGCCATTTTGGCCCCGGGCAGGCCCGTGGCTGGGGCGCCGTAGCGCTGGCCGGTGTCGATCTTTGTCCAGCCGCGCAGGCCTCCGGTGGGTTTGTCAGTCGCGCCAAGGTCGTAGGCTTCCAGGTGGTGTGGGTCCATGCCGTTGAATCGCAGGGCGCCGCGTGTACCGTGGATCTCGAATCGCATTTCGTCTTCGGCGCCGGTGGCGATCTTGCTGGCCTCGATCGTGCCCAGCGCGCCGCAGGCCATCTTGGCCAGCAGCATCACACTGTCTTCGGCGTCGACTTTCACCTGGCGCGACGGGTCGTCGGCTGACGGGCGCTGCGCGTGGGCGATCTGCGTGGCGGCGAACACCTGCTCATAGTCGCCCAGCAGCCAGTGCATCAGGTCCAGCACGTGCGAGCCCAGATCGGCGATGACGCCCCCGCCGGCCGAGGCAGAAAGCTTCCACTTCAGCGGGGCCTTTTCATCGACGCTGCCCGAATGCAGGTAGGCAGCGCGGAACTCCAGCGCCCGGCCGACGAAGCCTTCCTCCATAAGCTGCTTGGCCCGCATGGTCGCCGGGAAGAAGCGGTTCTGCAGTGTCATCTGGGCGGTGCCCTTGTACGCCGGCAGCGCGGCCTCGATCTCCAGGGCCTGGGCCAGTGTGGCCGTCAGGGGCTTGTCGCAGTAGATGTGCTTGCCGACAGCCATGGCCGACAGCAGCGCCTCGCGGTGGAGGTGGTTGGGCGTGCAGATGTGCACGACGTCCACGTCGGGGTTTTCCGTCACGGCCCGAAAGTCCGTCACGGCGTGCTGGGCGCCGATCTGCTCGGCGGCGGCCGCGGCGGTCTTGACGCTGCTGGTGCAGACGTGCGTGATCTGGGTCCGCAGCGGCAGATTGTAGAACAGCGGCAGGTTGATGTACCCATACGCGTGGACCTTGCCGATGAATCCGAAGCCCACAAAGCCCACTCGAAGCGTTTTCATTTTGCGTCCTCACCGGCGGCCGCGATCATCCGCCGGGCGTTGTTGTAGAACACGTCCTGCACGTCGGCGGCCGAGAGCCCCTGAGCCTCGGCGGCGCGGCGAAAGGCGTCGATCTCCTCGTACAGGAAGAGCGTCAGGCGGGAGGCCTCGTCGCCGTCGGCCTCGCGCATGTGCTTGTCGGCCGAGACGTCGCCGTAGAGCCCTCGCGGGATGATGTTGACGTACCGCCCGTCCTGGCAGATTCGCCGCATGCGCATGCGCGTGATGGGCATATCCGAGCCGAACAGTACGCGGCGCGGCCCGACGGCCTCCAGGAGGCGCTCGAACACGTCGGCATTGGTATTGGCGGAGATGTCGAAGCACATCCGCCGCGCTGCGGCCAGCACCTCAAAGGCGTTGCCGACGTCTTCGGGGCAGTACGCCCGCCCGACGTGGGCGACGATCAGCCGCACGCGCGGATAGCGCCGCTCGATCTCGAGCAGGTCGGCCAGGTTCAGCGGGTCGCGCAGGCGGTCGAGCCGCGGAAGGTGCAGCATGACGATCCATCCGCGCCGGTCGAACAGATCGAGTTGGTGGTGCGGCAGGAAGTCGAAGATGCGGATCTGTCCCGAGGCAATCGCCGGCGGGGCGTAGCTGAGGTACACCTTGGCGCCAAGAAATCCGCCGCCTGCGATCTTTCGCTCGACGTCGTCGGCCGACCACTCCGGCCGCGTCAGCAGCAGCGCCGGCAGGCGGTTGGCAGCCGCCGACGCGGCGACATAGCCGTTCATCGCGTCGACGCCGCCTTGCACCAGCGGGTTTCCGAAGATCAGCGGCGTGACCTGCTTGTCAGGGAACATGAGCCGGTACATCTCCAGCAGTTCCTCGACAGGGCAGACCGCCGCGACGCGCATCGGCCACGATGCCGTGCGGCCGGTGGTGTCGCCCTGGGCATGCTGCGCCGGCCAGACGTGCGCGTGGATATCGATCACCTTGGGCGGGAGAAACCCGCTGAGACGCTCGCGGTAGAACTTTCGATCAACTTCTTTTATCTCGATCATCATCATTCCATGTTGGAAATGTTGGGCCACTGAGACATAGAGAAAACCATTTCTTTCGTTTTCCCTGTTTCTAACCCTGCTTCTGCCCTCTGTGTTCTCTGTGTCTCAGTGGCCCAACATCTTATCTATTGAATCACGCAGCATTCCAGGCCGGCGAAGTTGGCCATCATCTCGATCGCGTGCGTGTGGTCGCCCAGGATCAGGGCGCTGTGGTGCGTGCCGCCGGCTCGGGAGAAGTCTTCCAGGAATCGCTCCAGCGGGCGACGGGGCTCGATCCAGCCTCGCACGGTCTTTCGCATGTCCGGGTGCGTGCCGTCGGCGAGCACCTCGACCGGCGCGACGATCAGGCGCAGCGTGTCGTCTGGCCCGGGGGTGAGGTTCACGAAGGTGGCCTCGCCCGGCGCGGGGGCGGCGGCCAACATCGCCGGGTTGCGCGCGGGCGTGAAGGGGAAGTCCTTCTCGCACAGCAGCGCCTTGCCCGCGGCCACGGCCGGGTTGATCTCGCCCATGTGCGACAGGAAGATCGCCCCGCCCTGCCAGTCGGGGCAGAAGATCTCGGTGAAGGTGGTTTGCGGCCAGGCGCTCAGCAGGGCGCCGACCATCGCGGCGGTCAGCACGTCGCCCTCGCCGGCGTAGCCGACGCCGCGCGACATGGCCTTGGAGATCTCCAGAAACGGCACGGTGCAGACGGGCTCGTCGCTCGAGTCGAAGCCGGCAAAGTTCATGCTGAAGGCGTCGTAGCGACCTTGATCGAGCACCGCCCGCATCGCCAGGCCAACGCGCGTCGAGTAGGCGTGCACGTCGGCTGGAGCTTCGCAGACGAAGGCGGCGCGGTCTCGCTCGATCTCATGGGCGATCTGCTGATCGCTGATCGCGCGGGCAGGCCCGGCCAGGTCGGCGGCCTGCATCTGCGTGACGGTCATGCCCAGTTGCCGCGTGAGCACGCCCGGCTCGACGGCAAAGTCGCCCATGCCGGCGAAGACCGGTCCGATGCGCAGCACGCTGGCGCCGCGCAGGCGGCGGGCGGCCCGGGCGGCGCGCACGGCCGCGGCGGTGCGGGCCAGCACGTCGGACTTCTCCCAATGCCCGGCGACGACCTCATATGACCGCCCCCGGCGGCGGAGCATGCACGCCAGGTCCTGCACGCCGTGGATGCCGTGATTGTAAAGCAGCCGCTGCGGGTCGACGTCTTGACCGAACGACCAGTCCAGCGTCGTGTCGAGCATGATCAGCGGCAGCGGCGTCGTCGCCAGGACGCCGACCGATTCCAGCGAGGGCGAGTACGCCAGATGCAGGCAGACCAGCGCATCGGCGCCGGCGGCTTCGAGGTCGGCGACGGCGGCAGCGAACTCGCCGGCGACGCGGCAGATCGGGGCGCGGGCCACATCCAGTCCGGCCCGCTGCAGGCCGGCCTGGATCTTGTCCAGCAGCGGTTCAAGCACCGCCCGCATCTCGGGCAGAGCGTCGTCGTAGAGCTTGAGATACAGCGGCAGCAGTCCGGCTCGGGGTTTCATGAACACACTCCATCACGTCAGCAGGTCGGCGGCCGCGGGGCCCAGACCTTTGGACAACACGTCGCACAGACGGCGATATCGCCCGAGCCCTTGGGCCAGGGCCTTTCGCTCGGCAGCCGGCGGCGGCGGACACGGGCGCACCGCCACAGCGGCGGCTTGCTTGCTGAACGCCCAGAGCGACCCGCGTGCGGCCGCGGGTTCGTCGGCGGCCACCTGCAGCACTGGCAGCGGCGTCAGCAGGCCCGCGAGCATCCGGCGGAACTGCCAGCCGTTCGCGGCCCCGCCGGTGAGCACGGCAGCGTCGACCGTGGCACGGACGTCCCGGGAACGCCCATGCCACAGAACGCTCTCAAACACTCGCGTCAGTTCATAGCACAGACCGGCGGCCATCGCCCGCAGCATATCGTCCGGACCGGTGTGAGGCGAGAGGCCGACGAACCCCCCACTGCCTGCGGCGGTGCGGTCGAGGGCGTTGGGAAGCGTCAGCCACGGCATGGCCGTCAGGGCCGGCGGCGGGAGCAACCGGCGGCGAAAGACCGCCTCGGCGGCGGCCGTCGCGCCGGGCAGGCCGCCAAGACAGGTTTGCACTGCCCAGTCCCAACTGACCGTGCCGGCATGCATCACGCGGATGACCATCGCGCCGGGCCCCGCCGGAGAGGGCAGCACGAGATTGAACCCTTCCCGCGGAATGCCACTGCGCGGGCAGACGAAGTTGCCCACCCACGCCGTGCCCAGGGAAAGTTGCAGCGGCCTCGGCGATGCGGCTGCGGCGCTGAGGTAACCGGCTTCCTGATCGATATAAGGCCCGGCCACCGGCAGGCCCGGCGGCAGATGCAGGAGTCTGGCCCCGGCTGCGGTGAGCGGATGCGTCTGGTGCCCCTGTCGCATCGGAGCGACGAACGAGCGGTCCAGCCCCACCAAGGCAAGCGGCTCGTCCGTCAGCTCACCCCGCCGCGCGTCGTAGCAGCCGATCTGCAGGGCGTTGCCCGCGTCCTGGCGCCACAGGCCGGTGAGCTTGAAGTATGCGTACTCGCCGGCGCCGATATAGATGTTGCCCTTGCGGAAGAGCTTTTCCCCGCCGCCGCAGCGCCGCAACCAGGCGATGCGCGCCAGCCCGGCGCCTGGATCAGACAAGTACGACAGGCGCTTCCAGTAAGACACCGGCTTGAATGACGCGATGGCCGGCAGGAGACCCAGCGGGCGCGAGTCGTTCCAGAGTTGCATCGCTGTCAGGCCCTTGCCGGTGGCGGCGTCGGCGATGATGGCGCTGCCGCCCTGGGCGGCCAGACCGACGCCGGCCACGCGAATCCAGTCCTTGCCCAGCTTGCGGCGAACAGCGGCGGTCAGCCGCGACAGCGCCGCGTCGACATCCGCCAGGCGCTGCTCGCGTTTGCCGTCGGGGGCGCTTTGGACAGGAAGTGTCGCCGATGCCAAGGCAAGCAGGCGGCCGCTGGAAGCGCCGACGGCAGCCACCTTGAGGGTGGTGGTGCCCAGGTCGATTCCCAGCAGCACGTCTTGAGGCATCAGGTTTCTCCGGCGTAGCACGAGCGTCTCGCCCATGCTCTTGGTCGCACAGTCAGGGATATGGCGGCTGAGAAACGGCCGCCATGGCACCCGGGGATTTACAGGCTTTTCAGGGCGGCGTCCATGCGCGATATCACCAGGTCTACAACTCTCGCGTCGGCGATCAGCGGCAGCTTGGTCAGCGCACCGGGCGGGCAGGCGGCCTTGTAGGTCTGGACGGAAATATCCAGCCCGCCCTCGGCCAGCGTCGCCACGAATCGCTTGACCGGTTCGAGGTCGTGAAAATACACCGACGCCAGGTGCCGGCTGCCTTCGACCGTCGAGATCAGCCGCGGGTATCGCTCCGCCAGATCGCGCAGACGCGACTGGTAATAATCGCCCACCGCCGCGGTCACGGCGGCGTTGGCGGCCGCCCATCGCATCGTCACCAGGTACGCCAGCGAGGCCAGCTCCTCCTGCCCGTTGGTGACCAGCGCCCCGAACTGCGGCAGGCGGTCGAGGCTCTTGTCGATCAACAGCCGCGAGGCCGCATATTCGCCGCCGGAGAAGCCCTTGCCGATCACCACCAGCGAAGGCTTGAGGCCGTACTCCCGGAACATGTACAACTGCGGGCTCCAGAGGCAGGTCTGGATCTCGTCGATCATCATCGGCGCGTCGTGGCGGCGGCAGAGGCGCTGGGCGGCGCGGGCGAATGCCGGCGTCAGGCGCAGGCCGCCGTAATTCATCAGCACCAGTTCCAGACTCATGCCGGCGATCTTGTATCGCCCGCGATCGTACTTCGCGAAGGCGGCCTCGAGCTCAGCCATGTTGTTGGCCCGCACGGCGACGACCTTCCAGACGCCCGCGCGGTCCAGCCGTTGCTCCAGGCCCGGCCACATCCCACGCAGCATCTGGCCGAACATCGTCGTCCCATGGTAGTTGGCGCCGCGCCCGCCTTCGTTGTCGCCGATGACGATCATCACCGGCACGCGGCGTTCGAAGGCGGCCGCCGGCGAGTCCTCCTGCGCCTGGTAGAACCGCGCCAGCATCAGCTTGAGAGCGGCCTCGCATGCCAGGCTGCCGGTCTGGAGGTTGAGCACTTCGCTCAGACCGCCGCGCGGGCCGGCGTTGGCGGCGCGGAGCAGCTCGACTTCCAGCAGTCGCGTGATATGCCCGCGCGTGTTGTTGTGCGTGGCCTGGCAGACGCCCAGACCCTGCGCCACGCGCACCAGATCGAACCCCGGAAACGAATGCCCCACCGGGGCGTGATAGTGCTCGCTCTTGGACAGCAGGTACAGCCGTCCGTCTTCGCCGACGCGGTAGTAGCCCCACCCGCTGGCGGGCGAGGCGGCGGTGTGCGTGACGGCCTCGAAGGGCGCCGTCGTCGCCCCGGCGGCGCTGCCGGCGCAGGGGCGGCCAATGCGCCGTCCCACGTCGCCGAGGCGGGCCGCCAACGCGCGCTGCATCGCGACGGGAAAGAAATCCACCTTCCGCCGCGCCTCCGCTCGCAACGAGGCGACGCTCTGACCGGTCAAGGTCGACCGGGCGGCGACAACGGCATCGGCATATTCGCTGCCCAGCAGTTCCGACAGCGATAGTTTGACCGCGGTGAACGTCGTGATCGTCTTGGACATCGTGATTCCTCGGCTAGTATTCTAAAGTGAAACGCGGGGATTTGCACCTTTGCGTTTGCCCCGCAACGTATAATGTCGCCCGCATGAGCTGCAGCCAAAAAACCATGACACGACATGAGCACAAGACGTTCGTGGGCTTCGGCTTTGGACCGATCCAGAGCGGCCTGTTCCTGCTCGAAGCGTATGTGTCGGGCAATTTCGGGCGCTACGTCGTGGCCGAGGTCGACCCCGACCTGGTGGCAGCGGTGCGGGCGGCCGGCAACGGCTACACCATCAATGTCGCCCGTCCCGACGGGATCGACAAGATGATGATCGCCGGCGTCGAGCTGTGCAATCCGGCCGAGGCGGCGGGGCGGCGGCGGATCATCGAGGCCGTGCGCGAGTCGTCGGAGATGGCAACGGCTTTGCCCAGCGTGAAGTTCTACGACTCGACCGGACCCGACGCCGTCGCGGCGCTGATCGCCGGCGGCATCAAGAAGCGGGGCAGCCACCTGCCCACGCTGATCTATGCGGCCGAGAATCATAACCACGCCGCCGAGTGCCTCGCCGAGGCGCTGGGGCGGCATGCCCCGCCGGAGCGGCTGGCCGACGTGCAGACGCTCAACACCGTCATCGGCAAGATGAGCGGCGTCATCAGCGATCCGGTGACGATCGACCGGCTCAACCTGGCGCCGCTGACGCCCGGGCTGGGTAAGGCCGTGCTCGTCGAGGAGTTCAACCGCATTTTGATTTCGCGCGTTCGTCCGCCGGCGCGGCGCGGCATCGACGTGTTCCTGGAAAAGGACGACCTGCTGCCCTTCGAGGAAGCCAAGCTCTACGGCCATAACGCCATCCACTCGCTCATCGGATATCTCGCGCAGTTCCGCGGATACCGGACGATCGCCGCGGCGGCGGAGGACGAATGGATCATGCAGACCGCCCGCCGGGCGTTCACGGAAGAGAGCGGCGCGGCACTGCTCAAGCGTCACGCGGGCTTGGGCGACGAGTTGTTCACGGCTGCGGGCTACCAAGCATACGCGGACGATCTGCTGCGGCGGATGGCGTGCCTGTACCTCAACGACCTGGTCTCTCGCGTGACGCGAGACCCGCTGCGCAAGCTGGGATATCACGACCGCCTCTATGGCACGATGCGCCTGGCGATACAGGCGGGCATCAAGCCCAGAAACCTGGCGATGGGGGCCGCCGCGGCGATAACGATGATGGCCCGCCAGAGGTCGCTGGCGGCAGGTCTGCCCCAGGCGCTGGTGGAAGAGGCCCTGGCCGGCCCGGGGAATCTGGCAAATCTGCTGGGCGAAATCTGGGGCGCCGAGCGCGGCGATCAGGCCCAGCCGCTGGTGGACCTGACGTGGGAAGCCCTTCAGGCGCTTGCGGCATATGAGGAGTTTTGAGGGCGTCTCCGCGCAGAGTATTCCCCCTTCCCCTGTTCTTTTGTGGTCACACCGCAGCTTGTGTATCTGCAACCTCTTGCGACTGCCAGAGAGTAGAAAGTTGACCTCTGTGAGCGAGCGGATCCCTGCCAGGAAATCCGGTCGCTCACTGCGAGGATTTAGCACGTTGACAGAATTCCGCTTCTGGGCTAGAATCGCTGTTGTAGGAATCGGGATCAGACGGCAAGGGATGGTCCCGAGCGGCTTTGTCGGCCGGAGGTGCCGCAGGCGGGCCGTGTCGGAGGACAGTTCCGGCGTTTGGAGTGGATCCATTTTTGTACCGGGTTATCCGTGTCAGATAGCGGGATGTAGATAACGTCGCTCGTAGCGGCAGCCTTGACGAACGGGGTCCGGGCAATGCGCGTCGCCGGCTATGGGCGCGGAGAGGGCCATGACGGCTTCGGATGAAATTCCTGTTGGAGGGAAACCCATGAGCGAAGACGTGTTGATTCGTCAACGTCAGGCGCAGTGTCCGCACTGCGGAACGATCCTCAACGTGCCGCCGGAATACACCGGCCAGGCCGCCCGGTGCGGAAACTGCCATGAACGGTTCCAACTCCCCGTCATCGAAACGCCCGAGGACCTGATCGTCGACTGGATCACTGACGAGGAAGAAGGCGCCGCGGCGACCGTCTCGAGGCCTGTCCCACACAAGCCCATCGACCTCGACCATGCGGTGGCGGCGCCGCGGATGATTTCGGGCGGGCCGCTGCGGCTGGTGCAGTTCGAGCGCACCAGCGCGCTGTTCGAGTTCCCCGCCAGCCGCCTGCTGGACGACGATTTCCGCTGCACGATGCCGCGCCGCTGCCTGCAGTGCAGCACGAGCCACCACCTCGAGGCGCACGTGATTATCTTCGCGCCGCAGTTGACGACGAGTATCTCCCTCGAGGCCGAGCGCAACGCGGGCGAAATGGTGCTGCGCAGCCACCAGACCAAAGACGTTTCCACCAAGGATGTGCTGACCCGCCTGCCGCGCGTCCCCAACGTGCCCCATCCCGCCGACCGGGCCATGCCCTACTGGCTGTGCGACATGTGCGGCAGCAGCGGCATCATCGCCGCCCAGATCCAGGTCAACAGCGACACCGCCGAAGGCTGGTGCCGCCTGCAGATCGGCAACCTGCGCCGGGCGGAAGAGTTCATGATCGCCGCTGGCGGGACCGCCACGGCAGAATACGCCAAGCTGCACGATTTCATCGAGCACACCGCCGAGTCGCGCTGGGCGCTGGTGCCGTTGACAGCCCAGAACCGCATCCAGCAGTGGTTCGACTGCCAGGACGGCGAGGAGTTCGTCGGCTACGTTCCCGACCGCGACCTGCAGCGCACCGAAGACGGCATGAGCGGCATTCTCGTCTCCAACCGCCGGCTGGTGTTTCACACCCCCTACCGCCACCGCGAGGCCATGCAGACGTACCGCCTGGAGTTCCAGCTTTCGGTCATCAACAATCGCACGAACCTGGAGATCGAGGCCCCGGACTGGCAGATCAAGCATTTCACCATCGACCGCCAGGGTCTGACACGCCTGAGGCGCTCGCTGACGCTGGCGAAATTCAAGGTCGTCTGGAAGTAGAACTTTCCGGCGCAATAATCGCACTTGCGGGCTGTTCTTGCCACACCAGAAGAGCCCGGGCATTACGATGCCAGTCTCTCAGCAGAGTGATGCTGCCTCACAAGAGATTCTATTCCTGCCCGTCGCCCTGAGGCGGCGGAGCATCGCCTTGAGGGGCGTTTCCCTGGGGATCGCTCCCCGATTTGCCTTTGCGGCGGCGACGACGGCGCTTCTTCTTGCCCTGCCCGCCGACGGCGCCTGGGGCGGCGGCCTCGGCGCCTTGAGCGATGCGCGGCGGGGCAGATTGTTCCGCTTCCACAGGCGCCGGCGCGGGGGCGGGTCGAGGCGGCGGCACTGGGCGCGGCGCCGCTGCAGGGGCGCCGGAGGGGCGGACGGACAGCGCCGGTCCCGGGCGGCGCATCGGCGGGCGGCCCAACTGCGGGCGCGGCGCCAGGTCCTCCGGCGGAGCCTTCATGTTGCGTTCGATGATGCTCTCGTTGGGCACGGCCAACTGCGTCCCGTCCGGCAGGGCCAACAGGACCATCTGGCTGAGGATCTGCCCGTCGAGCACTTTGCCGAAGACCTCGGCCGTCCGCACGAAGGTCTTGCGCTTGGGCAGGAGCTTGCGCAGGTCTTCGTAGGTGTCGTCTTCATATCGCATGCAGCACATGAGCCTGCCGCAGCGGCCCGAGATCTTGGTCGGGTCGAGCGAGGCCTTCTGCGTCTTGGCCATGCGCATCGAGACGGGCTTGAGTTCCTTGAGGAAGGACTGGCAGCAGCACTGCTGGCCGCATTTTTCATAATCGGCGACGAGTCGCGCCTCGTCTCGGGCGCCCACCTGTCGCATCTCGATGCGGGTGTGATACTCGCTGGAAAGCGCCTGCACGAGCTTTCGGAAGTCGATGCGGTTCTCGGAGGTGAAGTAGAAGATGATACGGTCGCCGCCCAGGACGTGATCGACGCCCACGATCTTCATCGTCAGGCCCATCTTCTGCGCCTGCTTGCGGCAGAAGATCGATTCCTGTCGCGACAGGGTCGTGATGCGGCTGGCGTCGACAAGATCCTGCGCGCTGGCCACGCGCAGCACGCGCCCTTCCTCGGCGATGGCGTATTCCTCCCCGGGAAACGCCACATACGCCGCGAGCTCCTCGCGCTTCATGCACCCGCGATGGCGATATTCGCCCCCGCCGCAGCCTTGCTTGCACAGACCGTCGAGCGTTCCCGGCGCAACGGCGTATTCCGGCGGCTCGGCCGGGGCCGGCGCGGACTTGGGCGGTGCGGCTGGGGGTTCGTCCTGCTTCTGGGGCGCCGCGGCCGGCGGCTCGGCCACGGTGGCGCCCGTGACCTCGCCGATCTCGATCCCGCGCGAAGTTCGGATCACCACCCGCGCGCCGCAGGGCGGCGGGGACGAGAGATTGTGCCGGAACTGCCCGACACCGCGCATCACGCCGTACCGCACCACGACCATCGGCCCTTCGATGATGGCCGGCACCTTCGTGCGCGGTTTGGCCGCCTGGGCGAGTTTGGCACGCTGGGCCCACGCCGCCTCCTGCTGCTGGGCCTTGATCTGCTCGGGCGTCGGGCCTGCCGAGGCGGGCTCTTCGGCAACGTCCTGCCACGCCGGGGCCTCCACATGGGCGGGCATCGGCCGCAGCCGCGAGGGCGCAGGTTCCTCAACTTCCTGCGACGCCGACTCCGGCTCGTCCAGGAAGATATCCTCGTCTTCAAGCGTCTCGTCTTGCTGGGCCTCTGGAGCCGACGAAACAGCCGGCGAGTCATCGAAAGCCGGCGGCAGCACATCATCCTGGACGGTCTGGGGCCTGGCAGCCGCCTCCGCCTGGGCGCGCAAGGCCGCTTCCTTGACCATCTCCTCAAACGATTTGGCCGATTGGGGCTGCGCGTCCTGGGGCGGAACCTGGGAGGGTGGCGTTGGCGTGGAGAGCTTGTCTTCGCTGTCGAGGGTCAGTCCGCCGGCGAGCATGGCTTCGAGCAGGGTCGGGCGGCGCGGCGGCTGCGGGGCGTCCTTGGGCTCAGGATTGGCGGGAAATCGATCAGGGGCGTGCGCAGCGGCGTCGCTGGGCGAACCAGTTGCGTCGGACATGGCAATATCCAGTATCTTCAGCCGCGGCGGCCCGCGGTTATTATCGGTTCCAGTCTCCGGTCCGTCGCCGGAGTTCCAAACGCCCATATAGGGCCGATCGGCCAAGGCCGCTCGTGTCACGACACCCGCAAAAGCGGCAGCCGCAACAGCAGCATTCTACCGCAACCAGGATGGGATTGGAAGAGCGGAATCGCGGGAACGCCGGCATACTGAAATCATGGAATACTGGACTGTTGGAGTCCTGGGATATGGAGTGCTGGGGATCCAGGACGGAGCGATCTGACCCTCCCCATTATTCCGTCATCTCATTATTCCGTCTTCCAGCCGCCTCGTCTTCCATCGGGCTACCCCCCCGCCTGCCAAGCCCGGATAATTTTGAGGCGTTCGGGTCGCGAGGCTTTGAGGTCATAGCCTTTGAGCTGCGGCGCCAGGCGGGTCAGAAGGGCAAGGATCGCCTTTTCCGTCTCGGGTTTGGCGTCGTCTGAAAGCGACTTGGCCAGCGCGTCCACCAGCGGGTCGACTGCCCGCGGGCCGAGGTTCTGCAGTTCCGTTTCGGCGGCCTTGGCGGCCGCCTCGTCGCCGGCGAGCAATTGCCCGAGCAATTGCCGCACGCGCTGCTGGTCGTCAAGTCGCTGCTTGGTCGAGGCCGCGGCCAGCAGATTCTTCATCCGCTTGAGTTCCTCTGCCGTGTGGCGCTGCGCCAGGCGGTCGACCGCCTGGCGGGCCAGCAGCACCACCAGGTCGAACTTGCCGTCGGCGTTAAGCGTCGACATCCGGCGGGTCAATTGCTCCAGCGCCGAGCGGAAGGCATTGGCGTCGGTCTGATCGGCCATGACCTTGACCGCCGAGACGTCGTCGGCGGCAATCAGCGCCTCGACCCACTGGCGCCAGGCGGCGGGCGCTGCGGCTTCGCCGGCGACGACCATGTCCTTATAGGCTTTTTCAAAGGCGGTAGCGGCCTCGGCGGCGCGGGAAGCTTTCATCAGCGCCTCGCCCATTTCGCGCTGAACGGTGCAGGCCTGGGGGCTCTTGGCCGTCAGCATCGCCTCGGACAGCAGGGCCAGCACCTTGATGCGCTGGGCGAGGGCGTCGGGGCGAGCGGCCAGCGAGGCGGCCGTTTCCCGCAGCGTCGGGATGTCGGCCTTGGACAGCAGGCTCATCACCGTCGACCATGCCTGGTCGCGTACCGCGGCATCGTCCTCGATTTCAGTGCGTGTGCGCTGCGAGATGGCACCGAGGTACTTCTGCCCGCCCAAGGCGCCCAAGGCGAGGATGGCGGCCCGTCGCACGCCGCGGTCGCTGTCGCCCATCAGCGGCGCGATCGACTCGGCGCCCTCGGGGAACCCCTGCTGCCCCATCGCGTTGAGCGCCGCCAGGCGCACGGTGGCCGCCCGGTCGCCCAACGCCCGCGTCAGGGCCTTGCAGACCGCCGGGTCGCCCAAAGGCCCCATGGCCGTAATCAGCGCCTCGCGCAGCGTCTCGCCGTTGTCGGCCTGGTCAGCCTGTTTGTAGCGCTCCAGCAGCGTAGCGACGGCCGTGGCCCGGTCCTTGCCGTTGAGCGGCTGACTGGCGGCGATTCGGGCCAGCGCCCCGGCCGCGGCGATCACGGTTCGCTCGTACTTGGAGTCCATTTCCTTCAAGACCGCCGGCAGGGCCTTGGGGTCCCGCAGGCGTCCCAGGGCCATCAGCAGCCCCTGACGCACGGTCTGGACTTTCTCGCTGTCGAGTTGGGTCAGCAAGGTCGGGAGAATCTGCTGGTCGCCTAACTGGGCCGCCAGCAGCGCCGCGGCGCGGCGAACGTCGCTGGTAACGTCGGCCAGCATCGCCCCTATGCGCTTCTGCAGGGCGGGAGAAAGCTCCTTGCCACCGGCGACGCGGCGGTCGGCCAGCGTCAGGCCCGCCAGGCGCGCGTCGGCCATCCGGTCGGTCAGAAGCGCCAGCAGCATGGCATCCTGCTGGGCCTGGTTGGAGGCCTCGTAGAGATCGGTGATGGCCTTGGTCAGTCGCTCGCGAAGCTGCGCGTTTTCGGCTTCGAGGGTGGCCTTGGAGCGGCTGAGGCTGTCGGCCAGGTCGCTGAGCCACTGCAGAGAGTCTTTGTCCTTGTTTCGTTGCCACCAGACGGCCCAGGCGAGGCGGTCCTTTCCCAGGTTCTGGTTATTGGTCATGGTCGCCAGCGACAGCATGGCCGCATCGCGAATGGTCGCGTCGCCATCATCGATCAGCTTGATCAGCGTCGCGGCGGCCTGCTTGTCCAGCAGCGTGCCCATCGCTTCGATCGAGACCTGTCGCACGGAGCGGTCCTGGTGGGTGTCCAGGGCCAGGGCGATCAGCTTGCCCTCGCCCTTGCTGCGATAGGTGGCCAGCGCCTTGGCGGCGGCGCCGCGCACGGTCGAATCCGCGCCGGTCACCATCGACACCAGCGGGGTGACAAAGTCCGGATGGGCCGGACCGTTTTCGGCGATGGCCTGCGCGATGGCGATCTGGGCGGTTTGATTGGAGGGATTCTTCAGCACCGTCAGCAATGCCGCAGTGGCTTGGGGATAGCTGCGCGTCAGCAGCAAAGCGGCCGCTTCCTGCTTGGTCTTAGCGCTGCGCTGCGGGTCGTTCAACTGGGCGGTATATGTGGACAACTCCAGCGACTGCGCGTCGGTCAGCGCCGTTTCGGGGCCTTCGGCGCGGGCCGCCGGCGCGGCAAAGATACAGGTCAACAGGAATATGCAGACGTTTCGCTGGTGCATCGTTCTCGCGCCTGTCCCCGGGCCGCCGCGCCAAGGGAAGATCAGCCCTTTTGTTAAACCCACGCCCAACCTAATGTAGCGTGAGATGTTGTGAATTTCCAGCAGAACAAAGGCCAAAAACCGTGAAATTCGACATAATTTCAAACCGGGGCGCCCTGGAAAGGGACATCGCCGCCGGCACTTGCCGGATATGTGTCCAACGCCCCGCCGCGGTTACACGAATTCCTGGTCCCAGTAGCCCGTAGCCAGCAGTCAGTCGATCATAGGTGACGTGCCCCTGCATTCTGCCAGCGCAAAGGGGCCTTGGGTATTACACCGGCTGCTGGCTATCGGCTACTGCTTGCAATCTCCCGCGCGACTGATACCATACTGGCCATGACATCATCCTCCGCCATGACCTATAAGGGCGCCGGCGTGGACATCGAGGCCGGCGACGCGATGGTCGACCTGATCGCCCCGCTGGTCAAACGCACGCACACCTCGCGCGTGCTGGACCGTTTCGGCGGTTTCGCCGGGCTGTTCAGCCTGGACTTTCCCGAAAGCCTGCTGCGGCGAAACTACCGCGACCCGGTGCTGGTGGCCTGCACCGACGGCGTGGGCACCAAGCTCAAGATCGCCTTCGGCATGAACGTGCTGGACACCGTCGGGGTCGACCTGGTGGCCATGAACGTCAACGACCTGATCTGCACCGGCGGCGAGCCGCTGTTCTTCCTGGACTACATGGGCGTGGGCAAGCTCGACCCGCAGCGCATGGCCGCCATC
Organism: Phycisphaerae bacterium; assembly: GCA_039683615.1. GTDB lineage: Bacteria > Planctomycetota > Phycisphaerae > SM23-33 > SM23-33 > JAJFUU01. Next base: position 60,563 of record JBDKRA010000006.1, on the reverse strand, counting down.
ATCCGCGGCATGGTCGATGGCTGCATGCAGTCGAATTGCGCCCTGCTGGGCGGCGAGACGGCCGAGATGCCCGCCTTCTACAAGCCAAAGGAGTTCGACCTGGCGGGCTTCGCCGTCGGCGTCGTCGAACGCAAGAGCATCATCGACGGCTCGCGCGTCGAGGCCGGCGACGTGGCCATCGCCCTGGCGTCCAACGGTCTGCACTCCAACGGCTACGGCCTGGCTCGCAAGGCGCTGCTGGGGCCGGGGCAGTTCAAACTGACCGACCGCCCGGCCGCACTGGGCGGGGCCAGCGTGGGCGAGGAGATGCTCCGCCCGACGCGCATCTACGTCAAGCCGATCCTGGACATCCTGCACCGCTACCGCGTCAAGCGCCCCATCAAGGCCCTGGCGCACATCACCGGCGGCGGCATCGAGGGCAACCTGCTGCGCGTCATCCCGCAGGGGCTGACCGTCCGCGTCAAACGCGACAGCTGGACCGTCCCTGCGATCTTCAACCTCATCGCCGAGCGAGGACCGGTCGATTCGCTGGAAATGTTCCGCGTCTTCAACATGGGCGTGGGCTTCGTACTGGTAGTTGCGCCGACCTTCGCCGAGCCGATCATGAATCACCTGGCCGGTTTGGGCGAACGCCCCTGGATCCTGGGCCGAGTCCGCAAAGGACCCAGTGAGCTGCAATGGTCTTAGAAGCAGTGGTGAGTTGTGAGTGGTGAGTATGGAGTGCGGCAGCCTTAGCTGCCGCTTTTGAAATTGTTCGGATGCTGCCCTCAGTTGTGAGTTGTGAGTTTTCTCGCTCACCACTCACCACTCACAACTCACCACTACAATAAAGCATGCCCGACAAACCGCAAATCCTGGTAGTCGGTTCGATCACGATGGACATGGCCGTGCACTGCCCGCACCTGCCTGCGCCCGGCCAGGCCATCCGCACGGCCGCAAACTTCGTCACCAGCCCCGGCGGCAAGGGGCTTCTTCAAGCCGCCGCGGCCGCCCGCATGGGCGGAAACGTCAGCATCATCGGCTGCGTGGGTGACGACCTCTTCGGCCACCAGCTCATCGACGCCCTGCAGGAAGAAGGCATCGACACCGCGGCCGTCTGCACGAACTCGACGGCCCCGACGGGCGTCTCGATCATCCTGGTCGACTCCAAGGGCGAGAACGCCACCATCGTCGCCGCCGGCGCCAATGCGGCCGTTACGGCCGACGACCACCTCTTCACGCACGAAGACCTGTTCAAGACCGCCGACATCGTGCTGCTGCAACTGGAGCTTCCCCTGCCGACACTGCGGGCCGCGGCGAATCTGGCCCGCAGCCACGGGTGCATGATCGTGCTGGACCCCGCCCCGGGCATGCAGGGCCTGTGCAGCGAACTGTCGCACGTGGACGTGATCTGCCCCAATGTGATCCAGGCCGAGTTGATCACCGGCAAGCAGACCGGCGAGGAACGCGCCGACATGAACATCGGCCTGGACCTGATCGCCCAGGGCGCCCAGGCCGCCGTGCTGAAACTGGGCCCGCGCGGCTGCCTGGTCGTCACCGGCCAAGGCGAGTTCGTCCGCGTGCCGCCGTACAAGGTGGACATCGCCGACACCAGCGGCGCCGGCGACGCCTTCACCGGCGCGCTCGTCACCGCCCTGGGCCGCAAGCACGACCTGGCCACAGCCGCCAAATGGGCCAACGCCGCCGGCGCGCTGGCCTGCACCAAGATCGGAACCCTCGCCGCCCTGCCCACCTACGACGAAGTCCGCCTCCTGATGGCCGACAACGGCAACACGTAGCACGGACGTCCCGCCGTAGCACGGGCATCTTGCCCGTGAGTAGCATGGGCGTCCCGCCCATGCGATCCATTCCGGTCGATATGGACGCCTTACTGGTTTCGGTGACGGTGCAGCAGGGTTTGCCGCTATCCCAACGCCACGCGGATGACAAAACCGCTGTGAAAAGTACAACAAAGTGCAAGGATGTACAATTGCGGCATGGCCCGTACCGCTTTCGCGGGCGACGCATTGGAACCCTCCGGGGGAAGCCGGGAGCGGCGTTGCTCGAGACGCCGTGGCGGGTTGACTCGCTCTTGCGGGGTTTGTTGAGGCCGAGCATAATCTTCCTGCCGCGACCCGCCGGGGTAATGCATCGATCTGTCCAGCAGCGGATGAGGAGTGCTGGCTGTGTCACGAACATCTAAGCGATATCATGAGACGCTCAAGTGCAAGGCGGATCTCCGCAACTTCAGCATCGGCTCGCTGGTGCTTTGCGTTCTAGCGGCCGCTCTGGGCTTGGTCAGCCTGACGGCCTGGGCCTCCGGTCCATCGCCGGCGGGCGGCGCTCGCCCTCAGCGACTCAAGAAGGAGACGAGCATGAACAAAGGCAAGGACGCCGCACTGCAAACTGACAGGGTGAAACAGGATGTTCTCTGGACAAGCGGCGAGAACGGTTACCACACGTACCGCATACCGGCCCTTGCCGTAACGCCCAAAGGCACGGTGCTGGCGTTCTGTGAAGGGCGCAAGAGCAGCGGCAGCGACTCGGGCGATATCGATCTGCTCGTGCGGCGTTCGACCGATAACGGCAAGACGTGGTCGGACCAGAAGATCGTCTGGGATGACAAGGGCAACACGTGCGGCAATCCTTGCGCGGTTGTGGACACGGCAACGGGAACCATATGGCTCCTGGCGACCTGGAACCGCGGCGACGACCGCGAAGCCGACATTATTGCCCAGCGAAGTAAGGACACGCGCCGCGTGTTCGTGATGTCATCCGCTGACGAGGGACTATCGTGGTCCAAACCCGTGGAAATCACCCCGGATGTCAAACGCCCGGACTGGACATGGTACGCCACCGGACCCGGAAGCGGCATCGAGATCAAACACGGACCTCATGCCGGCCGCCTGGTGATTCCGTGTGACCACATCGAAGCCAAGACCAGGCATTACTACTCGCACATCGCATACAGCGACGATCACGGCAAGACGTGGAAACTCGGAGGCTCTACGCCGAGCCATCAGGTCAACGAATGCCAGGTCGTCGAACTGTCCGACGGGCGCCTGATGCTGACCATGCGGAACTACGACCGGGCCAGGAAGAGACGCCAGAGAGCATTCAGCAAGGACGCCGGACTGACCTGGCAAGACCAGGGCTTCGACGAGGCGCTGATCGATCCCATCTGCCAGGCCAGCATCGAGCGGTGCTCCTGGCCGGGGGCGGGCCAGGAAAATGTCATTCTCTTCGCCAATCCGGCCAGCACCAAACGGGAGAACATGACGGTGCACGTCTCCGTGGACGATGCCAAGACCTGGAAGACAAAATGCCGGCTGTACGAAGGCCCCAGCGCCTATTCAGATCTTGCCGTCATGGCCGACGGCGTGGCGGCCTGCCTGTATGAGCGCGGCCAGAAACACCCTTACGAACAGATCGTATTGGCGCGGTTCATGGCGCGTTCGTGACGAGATAGCCGACTATCCCGTGTTGTACAATCTGCCTAGAAACTCTCGTCCAGCGTTGCGCCGATCTGCGGGGCGTTGGCGGCGGCCTGTTGGCGGCGGAGTTCGTCCGCGCCGCGCCACAGCCACCGCCTGAGGAAGTTGCGGCGCCTCTCTCCTCGCCGGCGAACGCCGGCGAATCGGAAACGCCCCGTGAGGCCTTCACTCTTGAGGCAAAGCGCAGAGTCTGCCGAAATATGTCGAGAAGTCTGGTCCATTCTCCTTGCGTCCTCCTGAACCTCTACCGCATGGAACCTACGATTCAACTCCCCCCACGTGCAAATGGAAAAGCCTGCGTCCTCAGCGACCTCTGCGGCTAGTGCTCAGCCCCTAGAATTACTCATGACCACGCACGCGACAACAGCGCAAATTCAATGGCTTGCCTGGGGCGACGAGGCGTTTGAGCGGGCCTCCCGCGAGGGCAAGTTGATCCTGCTCGACAGCGGGGCCACGTGGTGCCACTGGTGCCATGTCATGGACCGCCAGACGTACGAGGACCCGCAGGTGATCGAGCTGGTCAACGAGCGGTTCATCCCGGTGCGGATCGACCGCGACCGGCTGCCGGACGTCGACGCCCACTTCCAGCGGTGCAACCCTGTTCTGCGATCATCCGGGGCCGGCTGGCCGCTGACGGTGCTGGTGACGCCCGAGGGGCACCCGCTGTTCAAGGCCACGTACCTGCCCCCGCGCGCGGACGACCGCGGGGTCGGGGCGGGCCTGGTGGACGTGCTGGAGAAGATCGACGAGTACTGGAGAGCCAATCGCCAGCAGCTTATCGACGCCGGCCGTCAAGTCAGCGAATACACGGCCGCGCAGCTCACCGACGCGTACAGCCGCCCGGGCCCGCTCGATAGCGAGATCGTGGACGAGGTGGTCGAGGGCATCAAGGACAGCTACGACCCTCGGCATGGCGGATTTGGCGAGGCGCCGAAGTTCTTCGTGGCCTCGGCGTTGGAACTGCTGCTGGCGCGGGCGTGGGCGGGCGACGATCCGGCGCGGGAGATGGTCGAGCGGACGCTGACGATGATGGCCCGCGGCGGCGTGTACGACCAGCTCGGCGGGGGTTTCCACCGCTACAGCGTCGATGAGCGATGGCACGTGCCCCACTTCGAGAAGATGGGCTACGACAACGCGGCCCTGCTGCGGGTGTACGCCGACGCGTACGCCCTGACCGGCCGCGAGGAATTCGCCCACGTCGTGCGCGAGACGCTGGACTGGATCGCGCGAGACCTGACGGCTTGGGAGGAGTCGGGGATGCATGGGCGGGACGCCCATGCTACTCACGGGCAAGATGCCCGTGCTACGGGATTCTATGCCAGCCAGGACGCCGATATCGATGGCGACGATGGCGACTTCTTTACCTGGACGGTTGACGAGATTCACGAGGCCATCAGCTCGCAGCCGGTGCAGGCCGACACCATCATCGCATGGTATGACGTCGACGAGGTGGGCGACGTGCACACTCGGCCGGGGCGCAACGTCCTGCATCAGCCGCGCACGATCGAGCAGTTCGCCCGTTTGACGCAACGCGACGCGGCGGAGCTGCGCGAGCTGGTCGCCCAGGGCAAGGCCGCCCTGCAGATCGTCCGTCGCCAGCGGCGGGCCCCGGCGGTCGACAAGACAATCTTCGCCGACATCAACGGCATGTTGATCGACGCGCATCTGCACGCGGCCGCGCGGCTGGGGCTCAGCGCGCCGCGGCAGACTGCGCTGTCGGCGCTGGATTCGCTGCTGGCGACGCACCGCGACGAGCGCGGGGTGTTCGGGCACTTTCGCGATGGCGGCCGTCTGGAGGGCGTCGGCCGCCTGGACGACCAGGCCTGGATGCTCCGGGCGTTGATCGCCGCTTACACCGCCACGGCAAGCGATACATATACTGATGCGGCTGTGCAGGTGGCTCAGTACATCATCAAAGAACTGACGGCCGAGGACGGGGGGCTGCTCAGCATGCCCGCTGCGGTCGAGCCGTCGCCCGCAGCCGTCGTGCCCCAGCGGGCGTGGGAGGACGCCCCCGTTCGCAGCGCGGCGTCGGTGGCCACACAGGCCCTGATCGACCTGGGCCACCTGACCGGCCGGCGCGAGTTTTCCGACGCCGGCGCCGGGGCGCTGGGCAGCTTTGCCGGGCGGGCGCAGCGCGGCTTCGGGACATTCCTGGCGGGATATGCGCTGGCGGTCGATCAGCACCTGAACGGCCCGCGGACGATTGCTGTTTTCGGGGCGGGGGATGATGAGCGGTCGCGCCAGCTGCTGTCGGCGGCGCAAAGATCATATGTTCCCGGCGGGCTGGTGCTGGCGATGGACCCGTCGGCCGCGGAGCAGGCCCTGGCGATGGAGCGGATGGGCCTGGCCGGCGCCCAGGGCCCGGCGGCATACGTCTGCCGGGCGGGTTCGTGCCTGCCTCCGGCGACGAGCGTCGATGAGTTGCGCGACCGGGTGAAGCAACTGACGTAGCACGGGGGTGCCACGCACAACTCCGTTGTGCGTGTCCCTGACCTTTGAAGAGTCGGGCAGCGCGGGCGAGACGCCCGTCCTATTGAGATGCCCGTGCTACGGCAAAACCATGCTACTTGACGTGGGGCGGGTTTTTCGTGACAATGCCGCGCTTGGCACGAGCGTGGACTAATATTCCTCTTGTGCCGGTAGCGCCGCCGGTGCGCTGCTGCGCTGCGTAGCGCGGTGGCATGGGCGACGCGTAACGCGGAAAGAGAATCCCATGGCCGACGAGAGCAACGTGAACGAACAGACCCCCGCAACGGAAGAACCCAAGAGCGATCTGCCGGAAGTGACCGTGGCGGTTGAAGATGCCGGAACCCTGAAGAAGAAAGTGGTCGTCACGGTGCCCCGCGCCCGGATCGACGCCAAGTACGACGAAGTCTTCGGCGAGCTGACGACCTCGGCCCAGGTGCCGGGCTTCCGCGTCGGGCATGCCCCGCGGCGGCTGATCGAGAAGCGATTCGGCAAGGAAGTCGGGCAGGACGTCCGCAACGCCATCATCGGCGACTCGCTCAAGTCCGCCTTGGACAAGGCCGACCTCAAGACCATCGGCGAACCGGACCTGGACCTGGAAAAGATCACGCTGCCCGACAGCGGCGACATGACCTACGATTTCCAGATCGAGATCGCCCCGCAGTTTGAGCTGCCCGAGACCAAGGGCATCGCCGTCACCAAGCACATCTACGAGGTCAACGACGAGCGCGTGGATGAATACCTCCAGCAGCTCGTCGAGAGCCGCGCGACCTTCGAGACGGCCGAAGACGCCGCCGAAAAGGGCGACGTGGTCATCGCCGGGGCCGTCATCAGCGGCGAAGGCATCGAGACCACCGAGCGTCCCGGGCTGCACCTGCGCGTGGCGCCGGCCCAGATCGAGGGCCTGCCCCTGGTGGACCTTGGCGACAAGCTCGAAGGCAAGAGCGCCGGCGACAGCGTCGAGCTGAAAGTGACCGTCCCGCAGGCCCACCCGACAGAGGCCTGGCGCGGCAAGGAACTGACCGTGAAGGTCACCATCTCCGAAGTGCGCACGCGCGTGCTGCCGGAGATCGACGAAGAGTTCGCCAAGTCGGCGGGCTTCGAGTCGCTCAAGGAGCTGCGCGAGTTCACCACCTCGCGCCTGACGCAGCGACTCGCCCAGCAGACGCAGCAGAACATGCGCGAGCAGGTCAGCAACTACCTGCTGGAGAAGACAACCTTCGATCTGCCCGAGGGGCTCGTCGAGCGACAGACCTACAGCGTGCTGCGCCGCCGCTACGTCGACCTGCTGTACCAAGGCGTCCCCAAGGAAAAGATCGACGAGCATCTGACCGAGATGCAGGCCGCCGCCGGCGAAGAGGCCAAGCTGGTCCTGAAACTCTCCTTCATCACCGATAAGATTGCAGAGGCGGAAAAGATCGACGTCGACGAGGGCGAGGTCAACGCCCGCATCGCGCAGATGGCCGCACAGTCGGGCAAGCGGCCCGAGCGCATGCGGCACGAGCTGTCCGAGGACGGCTCGCTGGGAATGGTCGAGTCGTCGCTGCGGGAAGAAAAAGTCCTGCAGAAGATTCTCGAGCAGGCCACGGTGACCGAAGAGGCCGCACCAGCCCCGGCCAAGCCCAAGGCCCGCAAGGTCGTCAAGAAGGTCAAGCCCGCCGAGGAGCCCAAGAAGGAAGAGCCCGCTCCCAAGGCAGCGCCCAAAAAGGCCGCCAAGGAAGAGGCCAAGAAGCCCGCGGCCAAGAAGAGTGCAAAAGCCGCCCCCAAGAAGGGCAAGAAGTAGCGCTTAGGAGACCGTCATGACCCGTCCGATCATCAGACCTCAGGACGCCTACCGCGACTACGAAGGGCGCCGCGAGATGACGCTCGAAGAGCGCCTGGCCGAAGAGCGCATCGTGTTCCTCTGGGGCGAGATCAACGCCAACAGCGCCGGCGGGCTCATCATGCGCCTGCTGGAGCTCATGGCCAAGCACCCCGACCGCGATATCAACCTGTACATTAACTCCCCCGGCGGATCCGTCGACGACACGCTGGCCATCTACGACACCATGCAGTTCATGAACTGCGACGTGGCGACCTACTGCGTCGGACAGGCCGCCAGCGGCGCGGCAATGATCCTGGCCGCCGGCGCCAAGGGCAAACGCTACGCCCTGCCCCACAGCAAGGTCATGATCCACCAGCCCTGGGGCGGCGTGACGGGGCAGGCCGCCGACATCCAGATTCAGGCCGAGGAAATCCTCAAGGCCAAAAAGCTCCTCACCGAGCTGATGGCCAAGCATACCGGGCGCGACGCGGCCCTGATCGAGGAAGAAACCGAACGCGACCGCTACCTCACCCCCGCCGAAGCCATGGCCTACGGTATCGTCGACGAGATCCTTCAGCAGGCGCAAAGCCGCAAGAAACCCTAACGAGGAACGCACATGGCAGCGCCAGTCAATCAGAACCTCATTCCGATCGTGATCGAGAAGACCGGCCGCGGCGAACGCGCGTACGATATCTTCAGCCGCCTGCTCAGCGACCGCGTCGTCTTCGCCGGCGGCGAGATCGACGACGGCATGGCCAACATCATCGTCGCTCAACTGCTCTTCCTGAGCAACGAAGACCCCCACGCCGACGTGAACCTGTACATTAATTCCCCCGGCGGCAGCGTCTCGGCCGGGCTGGCCATCTACGACACCATGCAGTTCATCCGTCCGCAAGTGGCGACGTACTGTGTGGGCATGGCCGCCAGCATGGCCGCCGTGCTCCTGGCCGCCGGCGCCAAAGGCAAGCGGTACGTCCTGCCCTCCAGCCGCGTGCTGATCCACCAGCCCCTGCTGCACGGCGTGCTGACGGGCCCGGCGACGGACCTGGACATCGAGGCCCGCGAGATCATCCGCCTGCGCAAGAAGCTCTACCAGATTCTCGCTGACAGCACCGGCCAGCCGTACGATAAAGTCGAGCGCGACTGCGACCGCAACAAGTGGCTCGACGGCGAAGAAGCCGTCGCCTATGGCTGCGTCGACTCCGTGCTGCAGCGCATGCCCGACCCGCCGGCCAAGAAAGAGAAAGAAGAAAAATGACGCGCTGCTGGGCCATCGTGGTGCTGGCGGCCGCCGCAGTCGGGTGCGAGCCTGCCCCTCCCGCCGCCGCGACGTCCGACGCCAACGCCCTGGCCAAACAGGTCTCGCAGCTCGAGGCCCAGAACCGGAAGCTCAAGGACGACATCGCCCAGCAGAACAAGCAGATCGACACTCTGCAGGGCCTGGGCGGGCCGTCGCGGCTGGAGAAGATCTACCACGTCAACAGCATCGAGCTGAGCCGCTACACCGGCGGCGTGGATGACGACAAGAAGCCCGGCGACGATGCCGTGGACGTCTTCGTGGCCCCGCTCGACCAGCAGCGCGACAAGATCAAGGCCGCCGGATCCATGACAGTCGAGATATACGACCTTGCCCAGCCGGCGGCGGAGAATCTCGTCGGCCGCTATGCCTGGAACGCCGACGAGCTGGCCAAGCACTGGAAGAGCGGCCTGATGGCCAACTTCTACCGCGTCCGATGCCCCCTGCCCAAAGACCGCCCGCTCAAGCACGCCGACCTGACTATCCGCGTCACGTTCACCGACTTTTTGACGGGCAAACAATTCGCCGCCCAAAGCACCGCCAAAGCAACCCTGCCGCCCAAGTAGACCTGGCCCGCGCAGTTGGCGGTCGAGCTCTTGTCTGGCCGTAGCTTTCAGCGAAGGCGGATGCTCGACGCGGTTGTTTCCCAGAACCGAAGGTGGAGAAACAGCTTTGCCACAGAGGTCTTGGCGCGGCCTCGCTTCGCTCGGCCGGGCTTCGCCCCCAGCTATGAAGTTGTAGACTCAATTTTTGCCCCATCGCAATCGGCTTGCTAGGATGTAACGGTGCAGTCAGCACAGCGACATCGCGAGGCCCTTGAGGCGTTATACGGCCAATACACACACCGGCGGTACGTCAGTCCCGACCCGCTGGAGTCTCTGTATGCCTACGATGCGCGGGCCGATATCGAGGTCGCGGCGCTGGTGGCCTCATGCCTGGCGTATGGGCGCGTGGCCCATATCCTGCGCAGCGTGCGGACGGTGCTGGGGCACATGGGCGCCTCGCCGGCCGAGTATGTCGCACAGGCCTCGCCGCTCTCGTTGCGGCGCGACCTGAAGGGCTTTTGCCACCGGTTCAACACCGCCTCGGACATGGTCTCGCTGCTGCTGGGCGCCCAAGCGGTGTGCCGCAAACACGGAAGCATCGAGGCCTGCTTCGCCCGCGGGATGCGAAGCGGCGAGGACGTCTGGGACGGCTTGGAGTACCTCGCCGGCGAGTTGACATCCGGCGGCGGCAGGAAGAGCTTCCTGCTGTCGCGCGTGGCGGCCGGAGGGGCCTGCAAGCGCCTGCACCTGATGCTGCGCTGGCTCGTACGGTCGGACCACGTCGACCTCGGCTGCTGGGACGCCGCCAAGGCCAGCCAACTGGTCGTGCCGCTCGATACGCACATGCACCGCCTGGCGCGAGAGATGGGCCTGACCACCCGCAAGGCCGCCGACCGCCGCACGGCCCAGGAAGTGACGGCGGCCTATGCACGCCTGACCCCGCGCGACCCGGTGCGGTACGACTTCGCCCTGACGCGCCTGGGCATCCGCGCCGACATGGACGACAAGTCCTTTCTGGAAGGGTGGCATGGCCGGGACGGCCATGCCACACATAAGGAGTTGGGCGCATGATTGATTTGCTCACCTCCATCGCCGGCGTATTCTGGGCTCAGTTGTGCGAGATGGCGCCGTACCTGCTGCTGGGGTTCCTGGTGGCCGGGCTGCTGTCGATTTTTCTTTCGCCGGAGTTCGTCGAACGGCACCTCGGGCATGGGCGGTTCCTGCCGGTGATCAAGGCCACCCTGCTGGGTCTGCCGATGCCGCTGTGCTCGTGCGGGGTGATCCCCGTGGCCGCATCGCTGCGCCGCCACCGCGCGGGGCGCGGCGCCACGATCGCCTTCCTGATCTCGACGCCCCAGACCGGGGCCGACAACATCCTGGTGGTCTATGGCATGCTGGGAGTGGTCTTTGCGGTCTTCAGCCCGATCGTGGCCATCGTCAGCGGGCTCGCCGGCGGGCTGCTCGTCTCGCTGACGGAAAAGCACGCCCCGATCGAGCCGGCTCTGCCTGAGGCCTGCCACGAAGCCTGCTGCCAGAGCAACCCGCATGGGCGGCGCGTCGTGCAGGCGCTGCAGTACGGCTTCGGCGAACTGGCCCGCGACATCGCCCGCCCGCTGCTGATCGGCCTGGTCGTGGCCGCCCTGATCACCGTGGCCGTGCCGGAGCGCTGGGTGCAGGCCAGCCTCGGCGGCGGTTTGGCCGGCATGCTCGTGGCCATGATCGTCAGCCTGCCGATGTACGTCTGCGCGACGGCGTCGATCCCCATCGCGGCGGCTATGATTGCCAAGGGCGCTTCGCCGGGCGCTGCGCTGGTATTCCTGATGACCGGGCCGGCGACCAACGCCGCAACCATCATGACGGTCTGGAAGCTGATGGGCCTGCGCACGGCCGCACTGTACCTGCTCTCGACAGCCGGCACGGCGCTGGCGGCGGGGCTGCTGCTGAACTGGGTCTTCGTGCAGCCTGACGTGCCGGCATTTGTGCCGATGCACGAGCATGGGGCCTCGCTGTACCAGATGGTCGCGGCGGTGGCGCTGCTGGCGGTGCTGGGATGGGCGCTGCTACGAGGCAGGACCGGACCGGCCGAACCGCAGGCGATGGCCGCCGTTGCCGCCGACGAGGAAGGCCTCGTGCTCACGATCGCCGGGATGACCTGCGATCACTGTGCCGACAGCGTCAGTCGCGCGCTGCTGGCGTGCGAAGGCGTGGCCTCGGCAGCCGTGGACCGCGCCGCCGCGGCTGCCCACGTGCGAGGCGTCCGGCTCGACCGGGAGCAATTGATCCGTGCTGTGAGCGAAGCGGGCTTTGAAGTTAAAGGCGTCCAACCACACGAAAACAAAGGAGAACCTCATGACTGAACGCAAAGGCGAGATCACGTTCAAGGGCCAGCCGCTGACGCTGGTGGGCGAGGCGGTCAACGCCGGCGACGACGCCCCGGACTTTGTCCTGCTGGCCAACGACCTGACCGAGGTGAAACTGGCCGACGTGCTGGGCAAAACCACCGTCATCTCCGTGGTGCCCTCGCTGGACACCGCCGTCTGCGACCTGCAGACCCGCCGCTTCAACGCCGAGGCCGTCAAGCTCGGCTCGGGCATCAACATCCTCACCGTCAGCATGGACCTGCCCTTCGCCCAGAAGCGCTGGTGCGGCGCGGCCGGGGCCGAAGCGGTCAAAACCCTCTCCGATCACCGCGACGCCTCCTTCGGCAAGAACTGGGGCGTGCTGATCAAGGAACTGCGCCTGCTGGCGCGGTCGGTCTTTATCGTCGACAAGAGCGGCAAGGTCCGGTACGTTCAACAGGTCAAGGAAATGACGACCGAGCCAGATTACGATGATGTTCTGGCGGCGCTGGCGAAAATCACGAAATGATCAAGAAGAAATATAACCACAGAGGCTCAGAGAAAAACGAGGTGAATAAACAACGGGATCCGCGCCGCGAATCTTGTTTTTACCTCAGTGCTCTCTGTGATCTCTGTGGTGAGTTGTTTCTTTGAAACCATGGTCCCGCGATGGATCGCAGGGATGAAAATCTGTCTAATTTTCAGAGGATGAAACTTCATGGCGACTGAGCGAATGGAAATCAGGAAGTGCAACGTCTGCGGAATCGTGGCCGAAGTGCTCGAAGGCGGCGCGGGAGAGCTGGTCTGCTGTGGAGAGCCGATGCTGTTGATGCAGGCCAGGACGGCCGACACCTCCACGGAAAAGCACGTCCCGTACATCGAACGCACGCCCGCGGGCATCGTCGTGCGCGTCGGGCAGAACGCCGCCCACCCGATGGAGCCCAAGCACTTCATCCAGTGGATCGAACTGATCGCCGACGGGATCGTCTACCGCCGGTGGCTGGCGCCCGGCCAGGCGCCACAGGCGACGTTTCCGGTGACGGCCGTCAGCGTCGAGGCACGCGAATTGTGCAACATTCACGGATTATGGAAAGGCTAGTCCATAGGAAAGGGGCAACCATGTTGACATTCAACGTTGTGGAGATTCTGGAGATCGCCCAGCAGATCGAGCGCAACGGGCAGGCGTTCTATACGCGGGCGTCGGGGGGGTCGCGTTCGCCGCAGCAGCGGAAACTGCTGGAGAATCTGGCCTCGATGGAGCGAGACCACGAGCGGACGTTCGCGGCGATGCAGGCGCGCCTGGGCTCGGCCACGCGCTGCAGCGAGACGCTGGCACCGGAAGTGTCGTCGTACCTTCGCGCCATCGTCGAGGGCAAGGTCTTCTCGCCCAAACCGGACATGGACACGCTGGGCAGCGCGGGCATCGAGGAGGTCCTCAAGACGGCCATCGACCTGGAAAAGGATTCGATCGTGTTCTATCTCGGCATCGAGCAACTGGTCATGGACGCCCATGACGTCAAGACCGTCGACGAGATCATCCACGAGGAGTTGGGCCACGTGGCCATCCTCAGCGACACCCTGCACGAAGTGCAAGCTGGAGGTGACGAATGAGCGGATCGCTCGAAGCGATCAGAGTGTCCGACCACGTGTACTGGGTCGGGGCTATCGACTGGGAACTGCGGAACTTTCACGGATACCTGACCACCCGCGGCACGACCTACAACGCCTTTCTGCTGATGGGCGAGAGCATCACGCTCGTCGACACCGTCAAGGCGCCCTTCCGCCAGGAGATGCTCACGCGCATCGCGTCGGTCGTCGACCCGGCCCGCATCGAGACGATCATCTCCAATCATTCCGAGATGGACCACAGCGGCTGCCTGCCACAGATCATCGAGCAGCTCAAGCCCAAGCGCGTGCTGGCCTCGCAGCAGGGCGCCAAGGCCCTCGAGGCGCACTTCCGCATCGGCAGCCGAATCGAACCCGTCGCCGAAGGGCAGACCGTCAACCTGGGCGGGCTGGACGTGACCTTCGTCGAGACGCGCCTGTGCCACTGGCCCGACAGCATGTTCAGCTACCTCCACCAGGACCGCGTCCTGTTCAGCCAGGACGGGTTCGGCATGCACCTGGCCACCAGCGAAATGTTCGCCGACCAGGTCGAACGCTGGCTGCTCGACCACGAGGCCGACAAGTACTTCGCCAACATCCTGCTGCCGCTGGCGAACTTCATCAACAAGACCCTCGACAAGGTCGGCAAGCTCAACCTGCCGCTGGACGTGATCGCGCCCGATCATGGTCCGATCTACCGCCGCAAGCAGGACATCGAGCACATCGTGGGCCTCTACGCCCGCTGGGCGGCGCAGAAGCGCCTGCCCAAGGCCGTCATCGTGTACGACACGATGTGGTCGAGCACGGCCGCCATGGCCGCGGCCATCGGCGACGGAATCAAGACCGAGGGCGCCGAGGTCATCCTGATGCCGCTGGCGAGTTGCCACCGTAGCGATGTGGCGACGGAGATTCTCGAAGCCGGCGCCCTGGTCGTCGGCACGCCCACGATGAACGGGACGATGTTCCCCACCCTCGGCGACGTGATGACCTATCTCAAGGGCCTCAAACCCAAGGGCATGGTCGGCGCGACGTTCGGCTCGTACGGCTGGAGCGGCGAAGGCGCCAAGGAAGCCGCCACCATCCTGCAGCAGATGGGCGTCGAGCTGCTCGCCGAGCCGCTGCAGGTGCAATACGTGCCCGACGAGGCCGCCCTGGCCCGCTGCCACGAGCTCGGCCGCGTCATCGGAAAGAAACTGAAAACCTCCTACACCCCGCGGTAACAAGGCAGCACCAGCCGGAAGGTAATGCCAAGCGTGAGTCCGCCCAGCAACCAGCCCCCAGCGAATAACACGTGCATTATCGACATCAACTCCGGTGCGCGCCGCCCCAGCGCCCGCGCCGGGCAGACGCTGATGGCGGCGCTAAAGGAAGCCAACGTCTTCGTACCCACTGCCTGCGGCGGGCGCGGAATGTGCGGATACTGCAGGGTCAAGGTTCTCGCCGGCGGCGGGCCCGTGACGGCCGCCGAGGAACGGCTGCTGATGATGCCGGAGATCGCCGCAGGCCTGCGTCTCAGTTGCCAGATCAAGCTCGTCGGCGACATGGCCATCGAGATCCCGCCGGAGTTGTTCTCGGTGCGCCAGTATAGCGGCGTGGTCGAGCGCATCATCGACCGCACGTACGACATCAAGGAACTGCGCATCGCCCTAGTCGACCCGCCGGCGATCGACTTCGCCGTCGGGCAGTACGTGCAGATCAAAGTTCCGCCGTATAAGGGCAGCTCCAGGGTCGTGTTCCGCGCGTACAGCCTGTCTAACCCGCCCAGCGATAACCGCCACATCGAGCTGATGGTCCGCCGCGTGCCCGGCGGCGTCAGCACCACGTGGGTGTTCGAGCACCTCAAGGCCGGCGACAGAATGGTCTTCAACGGACCGTATGGACAGTTCGGCTTCAGCGACAGCGGCCGCGAGATGGTCTGGATCGCCGGCGGGTCGGGCATGGCCCCGTTCTGGGGCATGGCCCGCCACATGAAGGAACATGACATCCGCCACAAGTGTACGTTCTTCTTCGGCGCGGTGTCCCGGAAGGACCTCTTCGCCGTCGAAGAACTCAAGGCCCTCGAAAGCCAGCTTGATGGATTCAAGTTCGTGCCCGCGCTGTCATGCCCGGGCGAGCAGGACGGCTGGACGGGCGAGACAGGCCTGATCACCGATGTGGTCGCACGCCACGTGGGCGACGGGAGCAATCTCGAAGCGTATCTCTGCGGCAGCCCGGCCATGGTCGAAGCGGCCGCCGGCGTGCTCAGGAGCAGGAACGTCGCGCCGGATCGGATGTTCTACGACAAGTTCGCGCGGCCTGCTTGACATTGGCCCGGCGGTCAAGTAATAAGGTCGCACCCCAACAGGAGAGAACGATGGACAAATATATCTGCGACGCGTGCTCATGGGTTTACGACCCCGCCGTGGGCGACCCCGTCGGCGGCATCGAACCCAACACCGCGTTTGCCGATCTGCCCGACGGCTGGGTCTGCCCCGAGTGCGGAGCCGGCAAGGACCAGTTCTCCAAGCTCTGAGAGTAGCACGGGCATCCCGTCCGTGCTCCGCCCGGACGTCGACATTCAGGGGCACGTCCCCATGGGACGTGGCCGCTCACGGGCGGGTCGCCCTTGCTGCGAGGAAGATGTCGGTCAGCTCAAACTCTACCGGCGCGACCTGGTCTTCGGTGACGGCGACGATCTTCAGGGTCTTGTGCGCCTCGTCGCTGGCTATGGGAAATCGGGCCGTGAACTTGCCTTTGAGGCCCAGCACGTCCCCCTCGGTCCACCGCCCGCCGCCAAGGCTCTGGCCTTCGGCGTCGAGGGCGTAGACGGCCTCGATAAACGGAAAGCCCGCCCCCGCCCGGCCGCGCTGGTACTCGATCGTCACCTCAAGCTCGCGTTTGGCGCTCATCCGCAGATTGGCGATGCGCACCGCCAGGCCCGGGGCCGCCTCGGTCATCTCTTCCATCACCACCGCTGCCAGGCGCTTGGTCTGGCGCGACTTGGCCAGAACGATCTGCGTGGCCACCTTCATCGTCTTGATGCCCGTCGCCGGCGCGGTCAGATCGAGCCGATCCACGCCCACCTCGGCTGCGAGGTTCTTGACGTGCACGGGGCTGAACGTGTCGGGCTTGTACGTCCGCGAGGCCATGTTCTTCGAGGGCTTGAGCAATTCCTCACCGGCGGCGTTGGTGGCCGAGAGCACCACCAGGTGCTTGCCCACCGCCACGGCGTCTTCCTTTTCCGGCGTGATCATCGTCGCGCTTATCTCGATCTGGTGGCGGGTCTTGGCCGGCTGGGCGTAGTCGATGCTCGACTGCACGTCGATCTTGGTCAGCACGAGGCTGTACGGCCCGCTCTTGAACTGGGGCGCCCCGTCGGGCACGACGGGCGGGGCGCTCGAAGCCGCCAGCACGCCCGCCACCGCCAAGGCATAAAGAAATTTCATATCGGTCTCCCGGTCCGGAATCGGGGTTGATTCTAGCGTTTCAGAGGGCTGTGGTCTATCGGCGAGCCTTCTGTTATGCTGAAGTGTTCGCCGCAGGTGCGGCGCAGGATGCGGACTTTGAGATGACTGCCCGTGCCATTATTGCAGGTTTGATCGGAGCCCTGTTCATCGGGACCGTCGGGTATTTCAACGACCAGGTCCCGCGCGTGAACTATTTCGTCGGCAACCACTTCCCGATCATCGTCTTCTTCCCGCTGGTGCTGATCGGCCTGATCAATCCACTACTGCGGAGCGTGCGGCTACGCCCGGCGGAGATGGCGTTGGCCGCGGCGCTGATGCTGGTGGCGTGCAACATTCCCGGCTCGGGGATGCTGCGGTTCTGGTCTCGCAACGTCGCCATGCCCATGCACGCGTATCGCTCGATGCCGGACTGGCAGAAGGCCCGCGTGCTCGATCGCGTGAATCCGGCGATGCTGACCAACGGCGGCGTCTATGATGATGCCGTCAACCAGAAGCTGCTGACCGGCGGGGCCTCCGTGCCCTGGGCGGCGTGGGAACGGCCTATCAGCGTCTGGGCACCGATCATCGCCCTGGTGGGCATCGCCTCGATCTGCATGGCGTTGATCGTTCATCGCACCTGGTCGCGTCACGACCGCCTGCCCTACCCCATCGCGCAGCTCGCCGAGTCGATGATCGAGTCCGGCCAGGACGGCGGCGGGTCCATCTTCTCCAGCAAGCTGTTCTGGCTCGGCGCGTGCACCGTGCTGGGGATCCACCTGGTCAACGGGGCCAATCTCTGGGCCGACAATCGCCTGGTCAACATCCCCTTGAGCCTCAACGTCAACGACATCTTCACCCTCTTCAGCGAGAAAGGCGTGGTCTGGGGATACTGGGCCGTCGGCTGGCCGTACGGGCAGTTGGTCATCTGGCCCACGGCCTTGGCCTTCGCGTGCTTTGTCGCTTCCGACGTGAGCTTCGCGCTGGGCATCTCGCCGCTGGCGTTGACGGCCGTGACGACGCTGCTGTTCGGCCTGGGCCTGCCCACCACCAGTAGCACGATGGAAGGCGGCATCTTTCCCTGGGCTCACGCCGGCAGCTTCTTCGCCATCGCCCTGGTGCTGGTGTACCTGGGGCGGCGAAACTATTGGCACATCGCCCGCCAGGCGATCACGTTCATCCCCAGCCGCGAGTCGCGTCCGTACGAGGCCTGGGCCTTTCGCGGCCTGGTCGTGGCGGTCGCGGCGCTGGTGCTGTTGCTGTCGCACCTGGGGCTGAGTTGGCCCTTTGCCATCCTCGTCATCGCCATGATCCTGACGGCGTTCCTGGTGATGGCCAGGATCAATGCCGAGTCGGGCCTGATCCTGATGGAGACGTGGTGGCAGCCGATCTCGGTGCTCATGGGCCTCTTCGGCATCAAGGCCCTGGGCCTGGGCAACTACGCCATCATCGCCATGCTGGGCCTGCAGTTCACCATCAATGCCCGCGAGTGCCTGATGCCCCTGGCCGTCAACGCCGTTCGCATCTGCGACATGCACCGCGTCTCGCCCGGGCGCGTAGGCCTGGGCGGCTCGGCCGCCTTCGTGCTGGTGCTGGCCGCGGCAATCCCTTTCAGCCTGTACGTCGACTACAAGTACGGTCTGCAGCGCGGCGAGAGCTTCCCCGTCCGCAGCGCGCCGCAGCGCAACTTCAACAACGTCGCCCTCAACCACAACCGAATGTCCTCGGAAGAACGCCTCGCCAGCGACTCGTTCTCTTCCCTGCAGCGATTCACCCACATGAAGCCCGACAAGACCTGCCTGGCCGCCCTGGCGGCGGGGATGGCCATCGTCCTCATCATCTCCGCCCTGCGGATGCGGTTCACCTGGTGGCCGCTGCACCCGATCCTGTTTCTGTTCTGGGGCACCTGGGCTATGGGCGCCTTTGCGTTCTCGTTCCTGGTCGGATGGACTTTGAAGCTGGCCGCCACGCGCTTCGGCGTGCGCCATGCCACCCTCAAGACCTTCATGATCGGCGTGATCGCCGGCGATCTGGCCGGCGGGGCCCTCTGGATGATCGTCGGAGCGATCTACTGGGCCGTCACCGGCGAAGCCCCCAAACGCTATCTCGTCTTCCCCGGCGGATGAAGACACCGGATGGTTGGATGGTTGGAGATTGGATGGTTGGGTACGTGACCAGAGTCTTGTTTTTCATTCATCCATCCATTCATCCACCCATCCGTTTCACTCGTGTCTCGCAACAATACCCCTTGGCGCGGGTTTAAGTCGGCAGAAAGGACTTTCCCATGAACTACCGTTCTCTTGCTCTGACTGCGATCTTGATTCTTCTTGCCGCCGCGCCGGCCTGGGCCGGCGTGAACTTCGCGGGGGTCTTTGGCGACAACATGGTCCTCCAGTGCGACATGCCGGTGGCGGTCTGGGGTGGCGGAGCGGCCGCGGGGGAAAAAGTCACCGTCACCTTCGCCGACCAGTCCAAGACGGCGACGGCCGACGCCGGGGGCAACTGGAAGGTCACCCTCGATAAGCTCGCCGCCAGCGACAAGGGCGCCGAACTCAAGGCCGCGGCTGGCGCGGACGCCGCGACCGTCAAGGACGTGCTGGTCGGCGAGGTGTGGGTCGGCTCGGGCCAGTCCAACATGTTTCTGGAGATGAAGAGCATCTGGAGCAAAGACCGCTGGACCAAGTTCATCGGCGAGACGAACTTTCCCAACATCCGCCTGAGCAAGGGGAACGGGTGGCAGCCGTGCAGCCGCGGCAGCGTGTCGACCTTCTCCGGATGCGGGTTCTACTTCGCTCGCAATCTGCACCAGGAACTCAAGGTGCCGGTGGGAATCGTGGTGGCGTCGTCGGGCGGTTCATTCATTGAGCAATGGATGCCCGAGTCCGGCGACCTTTTCGCCCGCCAGGTCCGACCGATGCTGGGCATGACCATCCGCGGCGTGATCTGGTACCAGGGCGAAGCCAACGCCATCAAGGGCGACGGCATGGGCTATCTGGCCAAGCACGAGAAGCTCATCGCCGGCTGGCGCAAGGCCTGGGGGCAGGACAATCTGCCCTTCCACTTCGTGCAGATCGTGCCCTGCTCGATGAAGATGTACAAGCCAACCGAACTGGCCAAGCTCTGGCAAGCCCAGCGCGCGACGCTGACCAAGGTGCCCAACACCGGCATGGCGATCTGCACCGATCTGTGCAGCGACGGCATGGCCAACATTCACCCGCGAAACAAGTGGGATGTCGGCAGGCGCTTGGCGCTCAGCGCGCTTCACCAGGCCTACGGCAAGAAAGACCTCGTCTACAGCGGACCGCTGTACAAGAGCGTCGAGATCAAGGGCAGCGAGGCCGCCGTCAGCTTCGACCTGTGCAACTCGACCGGCCTGAGCATCCGCGGCAAGGAAGGCGACGAATTGAGCTGGTTCGAGATCGCCGGCGCCGACGGCAAGTTCGTCAAGGCCGCCGCCAAGATCGGCCCCGATGGCAAGAGCGTGATCGTGTCAGCCGCCGAGGTGAAGGAACCGGCCAACGTACGTTTCGGCTGGGATAACGCGGCCGTGCCGAACCTGATCAACAAAGAAGGCCTGCCCGCCTCGCCGTTCTCGACGGAAAAACAGTACAACCCATAGCCCAACGAGAGCAAAAACCGACGACGAGGACGAGGACGACGACGAGAACGAACGGTTTTCCGTGCTCGTCCTCGTCCTCGTCGTCGTCCTCGGTTGTTCAGTTTTCAGAAATACCAGCTATTGACACTCGGGGGCGGCGGTGTGTTAATACCGCCTTCACGCTGGCAGGACAATGATGCAAGAAATGACAAGCAAGGAGCGGATCGTTGCCGCTCTGGAGGGGCAGCCCACCGACCGAACTCCCTGGTCGCCGTTTCTGGCGTACGTGTGGGAACATTTCCCCGCGGAAATTAGGGACTTGGGTCAACCGGAGTTTCTGCGGCGCGTCGGGGCCGACCCCATGTGGCGGGGCGCCGGCGGGCCGGTGCAGGGCGGCGGGCCTGACAACATCCAGTACCGCTCGTTTGAAGAAAACGGCGTGAACGTCACCGCCATCGAGACCCCCGTCGGGACCGTCCGCATCGGCTACAAGCCCAGCCCGCAGGGCAACACGTCGTTTCTCGTCGAGCACCCGCTCAAGAAGGAAGAAGACTTCAAGACCTGGCTGTGGATCGAAGAGCGGCAGAAGTACTCATACAATGACCAGTACGTCAAAGAGCATCTCGCCGGCGCCGGGGCCGAAGGGCTCACCATCGGCATGCTCATCCCCCGCTGCAAGAGCGCGTACCAGAACATGGTCGAGCACCTTGTCGGCACCGAAGAACTCGTCTACGCCGGCGTGGATTACCCCGAGACGGTCAAGGCCCTCTGGCAGCAGATGGTCGCCAACGACCTCGAGGCCGTGCGCCTCGCCTGCCAGTGCGAAGTCCTGACCTACTTCCTGACCTGGGAAGACAGCGGCACGCAGAACTACTCCCCCGCCCAGTACGACCAGTTCATCGGCAGCGAGATCGGCCAGTGGTGCAAGATCATGGCCGCCTCGGGCAAGAGGTACGTCCAGCACGCCTGCGGGAACGTCAAGGCGCTGATCGAGCGGATGGTCGCCCATGGGACAAGCGTCATCGAGAGCATCTCGCCGCCGCCGACGGGCGACATCGGCATCGCCGGCGCCCGCCGCCTCATGGGCAACCGCATGGGCATCATCGGCGGCATCGAACCGACGGACTTCCTTAACCTGACCCTCGAGCAGCTTGAACCCTACGTGCGCGGCGTGATCGCCGACGCGGCCGGCGGGCCCTTCGTGCTGGCCAACTCCGACTCCTGCCCGCCCGGCGTCACCATGGAAAAGTTCAAGCTCGTCGGCGACATCGTCCGCAATCCCTGAGCCGCCTGGAAGACCAATGTACGACATCGCCCCCCGCGAACATATCGAAGCCGCACGCGACCGACTGACCACCTGGTGGAACGGTGGCGACATCGGGCGGCCCGCCCTGCTGCTGACATACCCGCGCGAAAAGCCGCTGCCCGAGTTTGAAAAGCCCATCGAGACCCCGCCCGGCGTCACGGCAGGCAATTACACGGTAAAGGACTACGCCTTCCGAGCGGCCGTCGGCCCGGTCTGGGCCGCGGGCGGCAATTATGCCGCCGAGGCGCTGCCGACGGTCTCACCGGACCTGGCCCCCAACTGCTTGGCGCTGTACCTGGGCTGCCAGGGCGTTGAAGGCCAGGGCACCGTCTGGTGCGAGCCGTGCATCTCATCGCCCGAGGCCGCGAAGTTCCACGCCGACTTGAAGAACAACTTCTACTGGAACTTCACCACGCGCCTGACGAAGGAGTGGCTCGGTCGCGGCAAGAATCGCTGGTTCATCGGCTTTCCGGACCTGATTGAGGGCCTGGACACCCTGGCGGCGATGCGCGACACGCAGACGCTGCTGATGGACCTGATCGAGAGGCCGGACTGGGTGAAGGATTGCCTGGCGCAGATTACGCGCGAGTACTTCCGCTGCTACGACGCCCTGTATGAGATGATGAAGGACGACCGCGGCGGCACTTCGTTCTGGGCATGGGCGCCGGGGCGGATGAGCAAGCTCCAGTGCGACTTCTCGGCCATGATCTCCGCCGACATGTTCAAGGAATTCATGATGCCGGTGCTGGAGGAGATGACCGGCAAGCTCGATTACTGCATGTACCACTTCGACGGCCCCTGCGCCTTGCAGCACCACGGCCACCTGATGAGTCTGAAAAACCTGACGATGCTGCAGTGGACGCCGGGCACGGGCAACGTTCAGCCGGCGATGCACGAGACGTGGTTCGACCTGTACCATCGCACGATCGAAGCCGGCAAGAAGATCTACATCCACGGCTTTTCGCGCGACCACGTCGATGCGTACAAGCGCGAGTTCGGCGCCGGCTTCAAGCAGTTCATGTTCCCCTGCTGGACGTCGTCGAAAAAAGAAGCGGAAGAATTGATCCGGGCCTGCGAAATGTAGCTCGCCCGGCGATCAGAACACTAATAGGAGCAGCACAACGTGGCTAAGGAAAAGGCAGTCGTCGTCGGCGCCGGCGGAATCTCCGGCGCGTGGTTTCCACCGCTCAAGGCCGAGAAGATCAACATCGTCGGCATCGTCGACCTGGACGTCGAGCGCGCCAAGAAGCGCCTGGCGGATTACCAGCTCGAATGCCCCGTCGGGACCGACCTGGCCGACATGCTCAAGAAGACCCGCCCGGACTTCGTCGTCGACTTGACGATCCCCGAGGCCCACTGCGCCGTGACCTGCACCGCCCTCAAGGCCGGCTGCCACGTCATCGGCGAAAAGCCCATGGCGTCGAGCATGGCCGAGGCCCGCAAGATGGTCGCCACCGCCAAGGCGACCAAGAAGATGTACATGGTCAGCCAGTCCCGCCGCTGGCAGGGCAATGAGACGCGCGTCCGCAAGACGCTTTCCAAGAACCGCATCGGCACGCTGACGACCTTCAACTGCGACTTCTACATCGGCGCCCACTTCGGCGGCTTCCGCGATGCGATGGACAGCCCGCTGATTCTGGACATGGCGATCCATCAGTTCGACCTGGCGCGGTACATGACCGGCGCCGACCCGGTGGCCGTCTACGCCAAGGAGTTCAACCCCAAGGGCTCGTGGTACAAGGGCGACGTTTCGGCAATGGCCATCTTTGAGATGACCGGCGGCGTCATGTTCTGCTACCGGGGCTCATGGTGCTCCGAAGGCTGCCACACGAGTTGGAACGGCGACTGGCGCTTCATCGGCGACAAGGGCACGCTGCTCTACCATCACGACCAGGTGCCCACCGGCCAGGTCATCCAGAACAAGGAAGGCTTCTTCCGCACGCTCAAGGACATCACGGCCGACGAGGCGCCGATGAAGTTCGGCGGCATGCACGGGGCGCTGCGCGAGATGCTGGCGTTCATCCGCACCGGCAAAAAGCCCCAGACCGCCTGCGATGACAACATCAAATCGCTGGCGATGGTCCACGGCGTGATCGAGTCGTCCAAGACCGGAAAACGCGTAAAACTGTAAAACCGCGGATGGATGGATGAGTGGATGGATGGCGGAACCCATCCATCCAAACATCCATCCATCCGATTGAAGAACTAACTCCACAAAAAGGAACCGTTCCATGGCAAAAGCAAAGACTGTTAAAGCATCCGCTCCGAAGCCCTGCCCTGAAGGCATCCGCATCGGCACGCTCTGCGGCGGCGGGCCCAAGACGGCGGCCTACATCAAGCAGATCTTGCCCTACGGGTTCGAGTCGTTCTCGATCACATGGTTTGGCAGCCTCGGCGGCGCCGACCTGAAGAAGATTTCTTCAGAGGTCAAGGAAACCCTGGCCGGCAGCGGCGCGGTCGTCAGTTCGATCAGCTTCTTCGGCAACCCGCTGGACCCGACAGCCGGCAACTACAAGGATTCCGTCGCCGGCTGGAAGACCCTGGTGGACAACTGCCACCTGTTCGGTTGCGACCTGGTGACCGGTTTCGCCGGGCGCGTGATCAACAAGCCGATCTCCGACTCCATGCCCGCCTACAAGAAGTTCTTCGGCGAGCTGGCCAAGCGCGCGGCCGACAAGGGCGTGCGGATCGCCTTTGAAAACTGCGACATGGGCGGCGACTGGTGGCGCGGCGACTGGAACTGTGCCCACAACCCCACCGCCTGGGACATGATGTTCAACGAAGTGCCCGCCAAGAACATCGGCCTGCAGTGGGAGCCCTGCCATCAGATGGTCAGCCTGATCGATCCGATCCCGCAGCTCCGCAAGTACGCCAAGAAGATGTTCTGCCTGCACGGCAAGGACGCGACGGTCGACTGGAACGTCGTCCGCGAGCACGGCGTCGACGGCCCGCACCAGTTCGCCTGGCACCGCACGCCGGGCTTCGGCGACACGAACTGGACCGACGTGATCACGATCCTGCGGATGAACGGCTTCGTCGGCAGCATCGACATCGAAGGCTGGCACGACCCGGTTTATCGCGGCGAGCTGGAAATGACCGGCCAGGTCCGCGGCCTGAATTACCTCAAGGCCTGCCGCGGCGGCGCGTACGTTCCCAATCCCAGCTAAGGCGATTGCGGATTGCTGATTTCGGATTGCGGATTACGATCCGAAAGTTGATGGTTATTAACGACAGGCGGTGGGATCAAACGGTCCCGCCGCCTGTTGTCTTAGAGGAAGACGTCTAACTCGGGTGCCACGCACAACGGAGTTGTGCGTGGCACCCTCGCCTTACAACGCGCCCGCGCGTGCCTATACTTTTTAAGAGACAGGGGCAATGACATTCAGTAACGGAGGGAACTGCCATGAAAGTTCTGATACTTTCTGCCGATGGCGTGGAGGATCTGGAACTGTTCTATCCACTCTATCGATTCAAGGAGCAGGGGTTCGACGTGGATGTGGCGGGGCCCAAGGCCGGGCCCATCACCGGCAAACATGGATATGCGATTGATGCCAACCTGTCCTTTGACGATGTCGATGCCGATAACTACGACGTGCTGTTTCTGCCTGGGGGCAAAGGGCCCGAGATCGTACGGCTGAGCGACAAGGCCGTCAGCGTGACGCGGCAGATGTTCGAGGCCGGCAAGTGCGTGGCGGCGATCTGCCACGGGCCGCAGATTCTCGCCTCGGCCGGGGTGCTTGAGGGCAAGCGCGCCACGTGCTGGGCGGGCGTTCGCGACGACATCCGGGCTGCCGGGGCGAATTATCGCGACGAGGAAGTCGTTGTCGACGGCAACTTGATTACCAGCCGCCAGCCCGAGGACCTGCCGGCGTTCTGCCGCACGATCTTCGAGATGGCCGGGACCGAAAGCACGATGACATCTGCGGGACGATGGACGTCCTCGCTTTAACCAAACCAGCGCCGGAGGGGGAGCATGAAAGACCTTTTTATCCGATCGGAACACAATCCGATCTTGACGGTGCAGGATCTGCCCGTTGACGCGGAGGCTGTGTTGAACCCGGGCGCGACCGAGCAGGACGGGCAGGTCGTGCTGCTGCTGCGCGTCGAGAGTTCCAATGGCTTTTCGAGCGTCCACGTCGCCCGCAGCCTCAACGGCGTCACCGGCTGGAAGATCGAGAAAGAGCCGCTGCTGGGATACGGCCAGGCGTGCTGGCGGTACGAGCGGTGGGGCTGCGAAGACCCGCGCGTGACGTGGCTGGAGGATCAGCAGGCTTGGTACATTACGTACACTGCGTACTCCCCTTCCGGGGCGGCGGTCGGTTTGGCACGGACAAAAGACTTCGTGTCCGTCGAGCGGGTGGGGCTGATCTTTCCGCCCAATAACAAAGACTCGATGATTCTGCCGGGCAAGATTGGCGACCGCTACGCCGCGCTGCACCGCCCCGACGCCGGCGGCGGCATCGAGAATATCTGGATCGCGTACTCGCGCAACCTCGCCGACTGGGGCGAGCCGCACTGCGTGCTCGAGGAAGGACACGGGCCGGCGTGGGACGCCAACCGCATCGGCGCCGGCCCCCCGCCGCTGCTGACCGACCAGGGCTGGCTGATGCTCTATCACGGCGTGAAGATGTACGGCGGCAAGTATATCTATCGCGTGGGGGCGGCGCTGCTCGACCGCGACACTCCGCACAAGGTGCTGGCCAAGTCAGGCAAGTGCATCTTCAAGCCGACGGAGATCTACGAGACTTCCGGCCTCATGCCCAACGTGGTATTCCCCACTGGCGCCCTGCAGCGCGGCGATGACATCTGGATGTACTACGGCGCGGCAGACACGTGCGTGGCGCTGGCCATCGGAAAGATCAAAGACATCCTCAATGTGCTGGAACCCGTAAAGCAGTAGCCAGTAGCCCGTAGCCAACAGCCTGCAAGAACATGCATTTTACTGGCTACGGGCTACTGGCTACCGGCTACTTGCCCGGGCTGCTAATCAACCTTCCATTGCGTACACGCGGCGCGGGCGAGTTCCACCCATCGCGGGAGGCGCTGCGGTTGGCCGCCGGTGACGTACACGTCGCGCTGGACGATCTCGAGACGGCAACCATGGGCGACGGCGACGGTCTTTTCCAGAACCTCGCGCTGGGCGCCTTCGTCGAACCGCTCGCCGCTAAGGATGTTGGGCGTGGGCTTGCGCGAGTACGCGACGTTCTTGCGGCGGCAAGCCTCGGCGACAAACTCCTCGTCGGCCCAGGGCGAGACCGACACGCGCGACAGGTTCGGCACGCTCGCCAGGTACTCCCAGATCGCGTGCACCGGCTCGCAGCAACCGTAGTACACCTTGCCGAAGCGGTCCATGATCGCCTTGAGGTACGGGAAGACGAACTCGCCATACTGCTTGGGGCTGATGCTGACGGATTCCTGGCTTTCCGAGCCGACCCAGCGGTCGATGGCCCGCACGCGGCCGTTGTGGCCCGCCGCCGGCAGGTCGCGCGTGTACCCCATCGAACCGGCCGCGACGTAGTCGGGACCGTTGTTGAGCGGCCAGGCCTGCTCGCTCTCGAGCCAGTCCACGTACGACAGTTGGTCGTCGCGAAGAAAGGCCATCAGGCGGTGCAGTCCGGCCGGATTGTCGTACATCATCAGCATGAAGCCTTCCAGCCCAATCAGGCTCAGGGCCGTGCTCGTCAGCGGGATACAGAACTGCCACGGCGCGTCGGAAAGACGCGTGGGCAAAATGCCGCCGAAAACCTGTTCGAGCCGGTCGCGCTGCAGGTCGGTCGCCTCGCGATCGTACGCAGCCGTGCGGTGACGCAGGCGGGCGAAGTCGGCGTCGTCGAGGCTCTTGAGAACCGGCTCGTAGTGAAACGCCAAGCCGACGCCCTGTTTGTGCCGCACTGCGGAGCCCACGCCGAAGTCGGTGCGGTTGATCGCCGGGTAGTAGGGAATGTAATCGGGCACGACGTGGTCATCCTGCAGCACGTCGATCAGCCATTTCATGTGCCGCATCCCGAACTCCACGCCGCGAGCCCAGCCATCGCTGCAGCGAAGATCTTCATCACCCACCGGCCAGTGGGGGCGGCCGTAGCCGATTTCCATCAGCAGCATCGGCCGCCGCGTAGGCAGACCGGCGTCGTGGGCGTACCAGGCGTCGATCTTCTCGCGATTGCGTGCGGAGGCAGCTTCGTTCGCCTGCCAGGCGGCCAGCTCGCGCAGAACCTTCAGGTCTTCCTTGGGCAGTTGCATCTGTTCGCTCATGAGGTCCTTCTTCTTTCAAAGAGAACACGAATGTCACGAATGGGGAAGCAACTTACCACAGAGGCTCAGAGGACACAGAGCGAGGATAAGAAACGATGCTCTTGTTTACCCTCTGCATTCTCTGTGCCTCTGTGGTAAGTCTCTTTCTTCTTCCCATTCGTGTCATTCGTGACATTCGTGGTACGTTGTTTTCAAAGCACGGTCACAGCCCCAGTTTGAACGTCCGGTTGGGGTTCTCGAACATCCAGTCGCGGGCGACGGCCTTGGCGTCGTCGAGGCTGATGTAGTCGATCTCGACCATGCCCGACAGGGCGATGGCAATGTTGTCGCGGGCGATGTCGGCGTGGGCCCAGGCGCGGTCGACGTTGCCGCCGAAGTCGCTGCCGTAGGCGTGCACACGGCTGTGCGGCACCGACGAGAGAATCTGCTGGAACAGGCGCTGACAGTAGACCGGGTCGATGATGTTGGCCCAGCAGAAGTCCAGCGTCACGTTGGGGAAGTTCTTGCCGAGGTACACGAACTCTTCCGCGTAGGGCCAGTTGGCGTGGAAGAGGTCGAAGTGTACGTCGCGGTGCAACTCGATGACGCTGGTCAGGCCGATGGCGTTGGTCTTGACGATGTCGTTGCGGATGCCGGCCATGTGTCCGGTGTGGATCTGCACGGGCAGGTCCAGCTCGCGGGCCATGCGCATGAACTGGTGAAAGAGGAAATCGTCCAGCGGCTTGACGGCGTCGGGGAAGCCCGCCGAGCGGCGCGGGTCGGCCATGAACCAGTTGAAGATCTCCTCGGCCGCGGCGCGGGACGGGTTCTCGAATGCCAGCGTGCGCGAGTAGGCACATTGGTCCTTGAAGCAGACGGCCCCGAACTTCTTGCAGCCGGCGAAGATCTCGCGGCAGGCGTCGAGGTACTCGTCGAGGCTGGTGACATGGCGGCCGTCCAGGGCGCCGGTGTTGGACTGCACGGACCAGTAGTCCCGCACGCCATGGAACCGCGGCAGGGAGATCGCCAGGCGCCCGCGCGGGGTGAGCTTGAGCGTGCCGTTGAGCACGGCAGCCAGGTCCGGCCAGATGTCCAGGATGCGCGCGGCGATGTTGGCTTCCTCGAGCACCGCCTCGAACGCGGCCGCGTCGGTGTAGTCCGGCATGCGGCCGACCATGCTCTTGAGCACATCTAGCGTGAGCGCGTCGGCGCCGTAGAACTTCTTGAGCACCCGCCGGGTGACGTGGGCGTACCCGGTGTGGCAGGAGGCTTTCCACGCCCGCTCGACCAGCGGCCATCGCTCGTCGATGGAGCGATTCGAGTCGCCCAGGACGGCGGCTTCTTTATCGCTGAGGCAATTGGTGGCCTCGCTGTGATAGTATCCGGCGATGACGACCATGACCGGGTCGGTGTACTTGGGCCCGCACGTACCGGAGTGGTCGTGGCAGTCGATCAGCGGCACGCCCTGGCAATACGCCCGCAGCTCGTCATAGCACCTGGCGATTCCTCGCATGGACGCTCTCCTGAATTAAGGACAGGACTGATTGTACGGCGGGATGTCATTCGAGCAAGGGCTGTTTGCCGGTTGCAGCTTAGCATCTTTGCTCCCCCGCTGGACATGCCCGCGGCGGGAATATAGACTTGCGGGACATTCACGCGCTCGATCGCGCAGGAGATTGAACATGGCAAAGGCACTGCCCAACGCACCGCAAGTAAAGATCGCACTCGTCGGCGTCAGCCGCGACTGCTTCCCCATCGAACTCACCCGCAAGCGCCTGGCGGCGCTGAACAAGTCCTGCAAGGCCGCCGGACTGAACGTGACGGCCCTCAAGACCGTCATCGAGAACGAAAAGGACACGCTCGCCGCGCTGGACGAGGCGGTCGAGGCCGGCGCGAATGCGGCCGTCATCTTCCTGGGCAACTTCGGGCCCGAGGGTCCGCTGGCGATTTTTGCCGAGCGGTTCGGCGGAGCGGTGATGGTCTGTGCGGCGGCGGAAGAATCGGGCGAGTCGCTCATCAACGGCCGCGGCGACGCGTATTGCGGCATGCTCAACGCCTCGATCAACTTCGCCCTGCGCAACCTGAACGTCTACATCCCGCAGATGCCCGTGGGCCTGCCGGACGAACTGGCGGCCAAGATCGAGCACTGGACGAAGATCGCCCGCATTCAGCTCGCCGTGGCGGGGCTGAAGATCTTCACGTTCGGCCCGCGGCCTCAGGATTTTTACGCCTGCAACGCTCCCATCTCGCAGCTCTACGATATGGGCGTCGAGGTGCAGGAGAACTCGGAGCTGGACATGCTGCTGGCGTACCAGGCGGTGGCCGAAGACGACCCGGACGTCAAGAAGACCGCCCGCGACATGGCCAAGGAACTCGGCGAAGGCAACACCTACCCCGACCTGCTGCCCAAGCTGGCGCGGTTTGAAGTGGCGCTGGTGCGCTGGGCTCAGGCGAACCTCGGCAGCCGTCAGTACGCCATCTTCGCCAACAAGTGCTGGCCGTCGTTCGAGAAGGCCTTCGGCTTCGTGCCCTGCTACATCAACAGCCGCATGAGCAGCCGCGGCATGCCGGTGGCGTGCGAGGTCGACATCTACGGCGCCCTGAGCGAGTACCTGTGCTATCTCGCCAGCGACACGCCGGCGACGCTGCTGGACATCAACAACACCGTGCCTGCCGACATGATCGGCGGGCGGATGAACCTGATGGGCGCCTCGCAGGCGGACCTGTTCATGGGCTTCCACTGCGGCAACACGCCGGCCTGCTGCATGAAGAACTGCTCGATGAAGTTCCAGCTCATCATGAACCGCCTGATGGAAGACCCCAAGCAGGCCCCCGACATCACCCGCGGCACGCTCGAGGGGCAGCTCCGCCCAGGGCCGATCACGTTCTTCCGCATCCAGGGCACAGCCGACGGGAACCTCGTCAGCTACGTGGCCGACGGGAACATTCTGGACCTCGACCCGCGCAGTTTCGGCGGCATCGGCGTGTTCGCGATACCGCACTTCGCGCGGTTCTACCGCCACGTGCTGATCGGCAAGAAGTTCCCACACCACGGCGCGGTGGCGTTCCAGCAGGTCGGCAAGGTCCTCTGGGATGCAACCGCGATGCTCGGCCTGACCGACATCAGCGCCCCGCTGGCCCCAGGCAGCCTGTACGCCGGCGAGAACCCGTTCGAGGGTTGAAGAAGTTACGTCCACGAATGTCACGAATGAAACGAATGGGAAAAGACTCGGATCGCAGCGCGGCCCCTTGGAGTACGGCGGCAACGACGCCGCCCTGGATGTTGTTCAAACGCGCATGAACCTCACAAGAGAAACCAACGTCGCCCTCGAGGCCGTTCGTGCGGCGATGACCTACTGCCTGCACGTACAGCGGTCACTCATCACGTCGTCGCTGACAAAGGATGACCGCAGCCCGGTCACCATCGCCGACTTCGGCGCCCAGGCCATCATCTGCCGCGCGATCCAGAAAGCCTTCCCCGGCGATTGCATCCTGGCCGAGGAGCACGCCACCGCAATCATGCGCGACGGCGACATGGGTCGCCAGCTTGTCGCGGCGATCTGCGCCTGCTGCGAAAATGACGCGCCCAACCTGGAAACCATCTGCTCGTGGATCGACGCCGGCCGCGGCGACGGGGCCAGCCGCCAGTGGATCGTCGACCCCGTCGACGGCACCAAGGGCTTTTTGCGGCGCGAGCAGTACGCCATCGCCCTGGCCCTGCGTGCGGACAGCCGCATCATGCTTGGCGTGCTGGGCTGTCCCAACCTGCCCGCGCAGGATGGAACCGTCGGCTGCGCGTTTCACGCAACGGCCGGCGGAGGTGCGTTCGAAACTGCCGGCGACGGCCAGGCGAGAAAGCTGTGCGTCTCGCACGACGCCGATCTGGTGCTGGCCGAGAGCGTCGAGAGCGGCCACACCGATCATGACCGCCACGCGGCGATCGCGGCGCGGCTGAAAATCGCGCGGCCGTCAGTCCGCATGGACAGCCAGGCCAAGTACGCCATCGTCGCCCGCGGCGACGCCTCGGCGTACCTGCGCCTGCCCAATCCCAACACGCCCGACTATCGCGAGAACGTGTGGGACCACGCGGCAGGGTACTTGATCATCACCGAAGCCGGCGGCCGCGTGACCGACGCGGCGGGCAAAGATCTGGATTTTTCCCAAGGTCCAAAGCTGATCAACAACCGCGGCATTGTGGCCACTAACGGTCTGTGCCACAATGCGGTACTCAAAGCCGTAGCACGGGCATCTTGCCCGTGAGTAGCACGGGCGCGCTCGCCCGTGCAATCCGGAGAGCATGGGCGAGACGCCCATGCCACTCACGGCCAGGACGGCCGTGCTACTAGTAGGACAGTTCCTTCCTCTGGCCCGTCACTTCCAGTCGACCTTTGAGGCCGTCCTGTCCGCCGCCGACGCTGATGGTGAACCAGCCCGGTTCGAGGATGCGCTTGCCGTCGTTGTCGATCAGTGACAGGTCGCGCGGCGTGAGGGTGAAGCTCACTCGCTTCTTCTGGCCGCGCTTGATTGTGATTCGCTTAAAGCCGCGCAGGTCGCGCTTGGGCGTGGTGACTGAGGCCTCTTCGTCCGTCACGTAAAGCTGCACGACCTCGTCGCCGTCGCGCTTGCCGGTGTTGGTCACTTCCACGCTCACGGCGAACGACCCGCCGGCGGCGGGCTTGATCTTGAGCTTGTCGTAGGCAAACGTCGTGTAGCTCAGGCCGAATCCGAACGGGTAGAGCGGCTGGGCTTCCATGTAGCGGTAGGTGCGATTCTTCATCGCGTAGTCTTTGAAGTCCGGCACGTCGGCCAGGCACTTGACGATCGTCACCGGCAGACGGCCGGAGGGGTTGCAGTCGCCAAAGAGCACGTCGGCGATCGCCCGGCCGCCCTGGGCGCCGGGGTACCACGCCTCGACGATGGCCGGGACGTTCTCGGCCGCCCACGTGATGGAGATCGGGCTGCCGTTGAGCAGCACCAGCACGACGGGCTTGCCCGTGGCGTGCAGGGCCTGGAGCAGTTGCTCCTGCATGCCGACCAGGCCGATGCGGATGCGGTCGCCACCGCCTTCGCCGCCCATCTCCTCGCCTTCGAGGTCGGGCGTCAGGCCCATGACCGCCACAATCACATCGGCCTGCTCGGCCACTTCCAGCGCCTCGGCGAACCCGCGCGA
Source organism: Phycisphaerae bacterium (assembly GCA_039683615.1). Classification (GTDB taxonomy): domain Bacteria; phylum Planctomycetota; class Phycisphaerae; order SM23-33; family SM23-33; genus JAJFUU01. Next base: position 27,304 of record JBDKRA010000006.1, on the reverse strand, counting down.
CGCACGGCCGACCCACTCGTTGTCCTTGTCCGAAAAGTCGAAGCAGCCCGGCTGATACAGCACGCGCGTCTGCTTGCTGACAGCCCGGCGGATGCCCTCCAGCGGCGTGACCGACTCGCTGGGCGTGCCGTTGTAGTTGCCCAGCAGCACGTTGGGCGCGTAGGCGTTGGGGCCGATGACGGCGATGGTCTTGACGTTCTTCTTCAGCGGCAGGACGTTGCCTTCGTTCTTGAGCAGCACGATGGACTGCCGCGCCATCTCGATGTTGAGATCGCGATGCTTGGGACAATCGACGACCGAGAACGGCGTGCGGGCGAAGGGCACCTTGGCCGGCGGGTCGAACATCCCCAGGCGGAATCGCGCCATGAACAGCCGCGTCAGAGCGCGGTCGACGGACGCCTCGCTCAGCAGACCGCCCTGCACCGCGGCCAGCAGCGAGTGGTACGCCTTGCCGCAGTTGAGGTCGCAGCCGTTCTCGGTAGCCAGGGCGGCTGACTCGGTGGCGTTGTGCGTGATCTTGTGATGCTCGTGGATGTCGCAGATGGCCATGCAGTCGCTGACGACGTAGCCTTCGAAGCCCCACTCGTCGCGCAGGATTTCCTGCAGCAGGGTCTTGCTGGCGCAGCAGGCCTCACCGTTGACGCGGTTGTACGCGCCCATCACCGACAGGGCCTTGCCCTCGACCACGCAGTCGCGAAACGCCGGCAGGTATGTCTCGCGCAGGTCCTTCTTGCTGACGATGGCGTCGAAGCCGTGCCGCAGCGGCTCGGGCCCGCTGTGCACCGCGTAGTGCTTGGGCGTCGCGACGCTCTTGAGATACTTGGGATGGTTGCCCTGGAGCCCCTTGACGAACGCCACGCCCATGCGGCCGGTGAGGTACGGATCCTCGCCGTAGGTTTCCTGCCCGCGACCCCAGCGGCCATCGCGGAAGATGTTCACGTTGGGCGTCCAGAAGGTCAGGCCCTTGTAGATGTCGGCGTCATTGCGGCGCAGATAATGGTGATACTTCGCCCGCCCCTCGTCGGCGATGGCCGAGGCGACCTTCTGCATCAGCTCGACGTTCCAGGACGCCGCCATGCCGATGGCCTGCGGGAAGACCGTGGCGATGCCAGCCCGCCCCACGCCGTGGAGGCACTCGTTCCACCAGTTGTACGCGGGGATGCCCAACCGCTCGACGGCCGGGGCGTCGAAGAGCATCTGCGTGCATTTCTCTTCCAGCGTCATGCGGCCGATGAGATCGGCCACGCGCTGGGGCATGGGCAGCGAGGCGTTGAGGTAAGCGGGCTTGGCGGCGTCGGTCATGGGGAACATCCTCTCAATAAGAATGTGACGATTCTATTGTGGCAAAACGCGTCGAGCAAGCTCGACCGCTAACTTGGCGGCGACGAGATGTCGTGAGCCGCGCGGGCGCCGTCGGGGGCTCGCATGGGAATTGGGCTGACCAGCGGGGTTTTGAGACGTGTGATCTTGCAGAACGCCAGGCGCAGGCCCCAGGTGAAGGTGCGGCGGATGGTCTGCAGCAGGCCGCCGATGCCGATGATCTGCACGCCGGCGGGCTTGAGACTCAGGCGATCCTTGGGCCACAGCAGCGTCCAGATCAGCCGTAGCGGATTATAAAACGACAGGTACGCGATCATCAGGTTGTACTGCTTGCGCCACGGGCGGCGGGCGGTCGAGGCGATCACGTAGTTGCCGTCGTACATGTGCGGTTGCACTTTGCGCGACCCGACGCTGTCGAGCACCATGCCCGAGGTGAACGTGTCGACGTAGAGTTTCGAGCCGGCTGAGGGCGTGATCATCAGCACCTGCATGGCCACGGCGCCGGCTTTCTTGAGCAGGCCCACCTGGTTGAGCAGGCCGCCGGCGCCCTTGCGCGTCCAGAGCGGCTGGTCGTCGTGGTGCATCATCATCGGCATGGGGCAGATGCCGTGGCTTCGCAGCAGGCGGAAGGCCTCGATGGTCTTGTCGACGGTCTGGCCCTTTTTGACCAGCGTGCCGGTCATGTCCTCGACGCCCATCCACAGCGCCCGCAGGCCGCCCTTGTGCGCCAGGGCCAGGTGGTCCTTCATCGCCAGCACGTCGTGCACGGTCACTTCGGTGGCCCAGCGGACGGTGCGCCCGAGCTTCTTGCCCCAGGTACCTGTGGTGGAGGCTATCGCTTCGATGATGGCCAGCGACCGCGGCGGGTCGTTGAAGAAGTTGTCGTCGGCGCCGAAGAAATACTTGATGCCGTACTGGCTGGCGAGCTGCGACATCTCCTTGGCGATGCGCGGGCCGCTCTTGGCGCGGTACGTGCGCTGGTTGTAGGCGGGGATCGGACAGTACCCGCACGAGAAGCGGCAGCCGAAGGTCATCGCCAGCGAACCGATCGGCGTGTGCTTGTGCACGTGGTTAACGGGAAGGGCCGTGGCGGACAAATCGCGGCGGCGGCTGGGCGGCTCGAGCAGCGAGTAGCCCAGCGTCGGGTCGGGCAGTTCGTCCAGGTCACCGCAGAGGCGCTGGATGCCGGTATCGACCAGGGCCTCGGGCGCGCGGGCTTCAGGGCCGACTGGATAGACCAGGCCGCTCACAGCGTCTAGAGCGCCGGAGGCCTTGGCGCGCATGAAGGCCGCACGCAGAGGCTCACCGGCCGCGCGGGTGTCGAGCACGGCTTCGAGCATCGACAGAAAGACGTAGTCTTCGCCGGTGACGGCGACGTCGGCCCGCCAGGGATCGGCGTCATCGGGGCTGAAGAGGTCCCACGGCGCGTAGACGCACGAGGGCCCGCCCACGACGATCAGCGGGCGCTGCGCAGGATCGATCGCGCAGGCCTGGCGCAGCATCCGCCGCGCGCGGTCGATGTGCAGGCCCATGCTCGAAATCAGCAGCATGTCGGGCATGCGGCCGTCGAGGCGCACGCGGCCGGCGTGAACGTTGGGGTTCCACTGCTGAAGCACCAGGCGCGTCTTTTTGAAGCCGCTGTCGGCCAGCGCCGAGCCGATAGCGCGGATGCCGGCCGGGGCCATTCGCAGGTCGGCGTAGATGAACGGGAGCATGCGCGTGCGGTGGTCGAAGGCACACAGGGCGACGCTGGCCAGGTCGTGCGAGGCGGCCTTGGCGCGCAGGCGCCGCCGGATGTCGGCGGCCTCGCCGGCAGGCAATAGTCGATCGTCGTCGCTACGTCGGGGAAGTTCCATGATCAGAGCGGCTCATTGTACCAGAAAAGCCGGCGGCGGAAGAACAGGGCGAAGTTTTCTGCAATCGCTGCGCGGGCGGCCGGGGTTAAACGGGTGCCGGTTTTGTGCCATGGAGGGCATTTGAGCGCGGAAATTCGTCCCCCATGCTGCATAATCGTGTCGTGAGATTGTGGTGCCCTCAACTCGTGGCCATTGCGGTGCTGACCGGCACGCTCTGCGCCGCCGAGCCCGCGCCGCCGCGCGAGATCGATTTCTTCCCGCCGCAGTGGACGGCCCTGAATATCGCCTGGCAGCCGACGTGGGACGCCACCGTCGCGGCCAACAGCGAGCAGGCGTGGAACCAGGAGCTGTCGGCCGACAAGGCCCTGTCGCAGGCGGCGGGGCAGATCGTCGCGCTGCGGCGAATCGCATTGCACAAGGCCCTGATGCAGCGGTTCCCCCACGAGAGGGACAAGCGCCTCCAGGCCTATCGCACCATCGCCATGAGTTACCAGCAGCTGGGCATGGGCTACTGGCGCAGCTACTGGGCGTGGAAGCTGGTGCACGATTTCCCTGCCCGCAAGGACCAGCACGCCGAGGCACAGAGCTGGATGATGCAGTGGCCCTTCGCCAATAGTTACTTCAGCCCCGACGCGGCCGACTGGAAGTTCGCCATCGACGACGTGCTGGCGACGCACGCCCGCGGAGCCATCGCCGACGACAGCCCGCTGCTGGCGCAGGCGGCCGCCGCCCTGGCGGCGATAAGCGTTCAGGAAGACCGCTACGACGTTTTCGCCGGCGAGCTCGATCGCATCGAGCGGCTGGGCAAGGCGGTTCCCCGGCTTAACGAGATTGCCCAGAACATCGTGCTGCCATACGGGCATTTCGTGCCGGCGGCGAGGTGGGCCGACCGCGCCGGCAGCCAGAACTCCTTCAATCTGCTGACGGACGCCCCCACCGGTTCGATCGAGGGACTGATCCAGAACCAGGAGCTCCAGACCCGCTGGGAGGCCCTGACGCAGGGCGACAAGCTCTCGAACCCGGCTGGGGCGCTCGATGCGGCCGCGGCGCAGGAGATCCTCGACCGCGCCGCGGGCAGCGAAGCGTTCATGAAGCGCGACGACTCGCATTACGTTTCCTTCCAGGTGATGGCCGCGGCGGCGCTGGACGAGCTGACGCCCCAGCGGCTGGAACCGCTGCGGGCGGCGCAGTTCAAGGCGGCTGCGCGCATCGCTAATGCGGTGCGACTGACCGGCAGCGGCGACGATCTGGTGCTGGGCCTGCGGCAATATCCCTGGGCGGCGAACCTGCACGAGCTGGAGGTGGACTTCGCGGAGCAGGCCCTGCGCGACGGGCGGTGCCAGTGGGCCATCGCGGCTTTCCGCGACGCCGCCCGCCGCAGCGCCGACCCGGCTCTGCGCCTGCAGGCCCGCGCGGGGCTGTGGGTGGCGCTGGCCCAGAGCAGCGGCGCCGACTTCCAGACCGCCATGGACGCCGTCCCCAACGAAACGCTCATGCCCTGGTTCGGGACCACGATCGCGGCTGGAAAGCTCAAGAGCCAACTGCTGGCCCAGGCCGCCGCGGCGGACCAGTCCAAGTCGCTGGCGCTGGGCGCGCTGGCGCGGCGGCGCATCAGCCTGCCGCCGGACTGGCCGGCGGACGATTTCCAGGGTCCCCCCGCCGACCAGGGCGCGCACAGCCCCTGGCCGGTGCAGGCCGTCGCTGCGGCTGGGGCGTCGCTGATCGTCTCGGGCCCCGCCCGCGTGGCGCGATACGACAGCGGCGCCACGCCGGTCTGGACGTATCCGCCCGGACCGGCGACCCAAGAGCCCCCGTCGTGGGACACTGCGGCCGCTTGGCGATATCTGGGCGAAATGTGGCACTTCCCCTTCACCCGCCGCCCGGTGGCGGTGGGGCCGGCAGCGATATCCGATGACGGCTCCGTCGCCTTCACCCTGACGCTCCAGCAGGGGCGCTGGACGGTGACGGCTTTGAGCCTGGCCACCGGTCGCGAGGCATGGTCGACGCGCGACCGCGGCGACTGCAAGGACCTGAACTTCCTGAGCGAGCCGGCCGTCGTCGATGGGCGCGTTTACGTTCTGGCCGCGCCGAGCGAGATCGCCCGCGACGCCGGTCAAGGCCCCGGCCGCGAGGCGGGCACGCCCATCCTGCTGCACCTGGCGTGCCTGGCCGGCGATGACGGGCAGTTGCTCTGGAAACGCGACATCGGATGGCAGCCGCACACGCTGCTGGACCTGGCGTTTCGCTCGGCGGCCGTGACGGTGCGCGACGGGTCGGTGTACTGCTCGACGAACATGGGGCTCATCGCCCGCTGCGACGTGCGCGACGGGATGGTCGAGTGGGTGCACGGGTACGCCAGCGCCATCCAGGCGCGCGGGTGCCTGTCGATGAACTTCGCTCGCGAGGGCAGCCGCGCCATCGTCGTGGGGCGCAAGCTCCTGATCGCCCCGCGCGACCACACGGGCATTCTAGCCTTCGACACCGCCAGCGGCCGGAGGCTCTGGGAAACGGTGCTGACGCCATCGGACCGCCTGCTCGGGGTCACCGGCAGCGCCGTCATCGGCGCCAACGAGCAGTGGCTGGCGGCAGTGGACCTCGACAGCGGACGCCAGCTCTGGTGCCGCGAGTTTCGCGGCGGCATCGCCAGCCAGGGTGCGGTCTCCGGCGGCGAGGTGGCGGTCGTGTCGGCGGGCAAGCTGCACCGCATTTCGGCCCAGACGGGGCGCGACGTGGAGTCGGCCGCCCTGGCGACGGACGGCAACAGCGACCCGATCATGCTCGGCGACGCAAGCATCGTCGAGGTGCAGGCCCCGCCCCTGGCGGGCGAGATCGCCAGCGCCGGCGCCGGGGGCGGCCTGCAACTGCCCCTCAAATGCATCTGGCAGTTGAACGCTCCGCGAGCGATCCTGGCCCTGCCGCCCCAGGGTCGCGCCGGCGGGCTGATGGCCGTGGCCAGCGGGCGGCGGCTGGCGTGCCTCAAGACGCATCCGACGTGGCAGATGAGCTGGCAGCGTCTGCTGAGCCGCACGCCGCAGGCGGTGGTGCTGGCCGGCGACCGCGTGGTTGCAGCCTTGCTGCACGAGCTGCGCGCCTACGACGCCGCAAACGGGCGGCTGCTCTGGTCGCTCGATCTGCCCTTTCTGGCAGGGGCTGTCGGCGGCGATGAGGCGACGATCTTCGCCGTCACGCAGACCGCCCACGAGCCGCACATCGCCGTGATCGACGCGGCTTCCGGCAAGCTGCTCTGGACGCGCAGCCTGGCGTTGGGGGCGCGGTTCAGCGGGGGCATCTGGGACGCGGCGCTGCACCGCCAGGGCGGCGGCAGCGTGGACGTCGTCATCAACACGCTCTGGGGCGACGTCGGGTGGCGGTGGAGCCTGGTCACCTTCGACGCCGCCAGCGGCGGCATTCGCGACATCCGCCGCTTCATGCCCGATGACATGAATTGGTCCGGCTACGCCTCGCTCGACGGCGACTCGATGCGCTTCATGGGCCACGACGCCCGCGTGCACGTGATGCCCCGCGGCGGCGGGGGCGACCAGGCTGCCGCCTGGGAAACCCGGTTCGACCTGAACGTCTGGAACCGCTTCCGCCGCCAGGCCGAGATCCGCTGGACCGGCAAGGCGCTCTATGCCAACGCCATCGAGCAGGTGTTCGAGTTCGACCTGTCCACGCGCAGGCAGACGCTCTACACGCCGCCCAAGGATCCCCGCATGATCCAGGCGGTCATCCACGATTTCCGCCCCGGCGACGAGGCCGCCTGGGTCGTCTCCGGCGTCACCGGGCAGATGCGCGCGGTAGGAGGCCAGCCCCCCCCGCCGCCGTTCTACAGCCTCTGCGACTCGCGCATGTACGTCGACATGTTCGACAAGAACACCGGCCGGCACCTCGCACGGCAGGAACTCGCCGGCGCCCTGTGCGGGCAGCAAAGCCTGGCCGGCTACGACACGCAGGCACGCATTCTCGACAACGCCGTCGTCGTGGCCGACCCTCAGGCCGTGCGCATCTATGCCTCCGGCGCCGCGGGCAAGCCCGCGCCCCGCGCCACGCCCGCCAAGCCCCCCAGCGCCGAGTGGTTCTACAAGACCAGATGGGGAGTGTTCCTGTTCTACGCGCCCACGCTGCAGCGCATCCGCACGCCGCAGGATTGGGACGCGGCGGTGATGGCCTTCGACGCCCCCGGACTGGCGCGCCAGCTCAAGGAGTGCGGGGCGGGATATCTGATGATCCCGGCGCGGTATCACGGCAACTTTCCACTGGCGCCCAACTCGGTGATCGAACGGGACCACCTCGGCCATGCGCCCAAGCGAGATCTGATCGCCGACCTGGCGGGCGAACTGGACAAGCAGGGCATCGCCCTGGTGCTCTACTGCACCGCCGGGGCCGGCACGGGCGACGTCGGCGAGGCTGCCGGCTCGGCCGCGGTCATCGAGGAATGGTCGCGCCGCTACGGGACGAAGGTGAAAGCCTGGTGGATCGCCGGGCCTAACGATGCGGCCGTGCTGCAGCGCATGCTCGCCGCGGCCGCCCGGGCGGGCAACCCCGATGCCCTGGTCGGCTTCGGGCGAGAAGGCGTGCCCCGGCGCAACAGCCCGTACGAAGACTTCACGGCCTCGTTCTTCGCCGATGCAGAAAAGCTCTCCTGCCCCGGGCGACGAGTGGATGGCCTGCAGTGGCACGCCGTGCTGCCCCTGGGGGCGACCTGGGGCGCCCAGCGAGGCGCCGCGGTGCGATGGCAGGGCGATCGGCCAGCCGCCATCACCGAGACCCTGCTCAAGCGCGGCGGCGTCATCACCTGGGACGCCAAAGCCACGCGCAGCGGGCTCATCGACGAGGACTGCCTGCCCGCCCTTAAAGCAATCGGGCGGTCGGCAGCAACGTTCCGCCGGTAGCCCCGCCGCCCGCCGCCCCGCATCGCCTCCATCCCAAGTGTAGAAAATGCCCCGGCATCGCAGTGCCGGGGCATTGACGAAAAGCAAACATTACCGCCGCGCCGGCTATTTTCTGCGCCGGCGGATGACCGCCGCCAGACCGCCCAGCGCCAGCAGGCTCATCGTCGCCGGCTCGGGGACGGGGGCGACGATTTCGGTCTCCAACAGAACATCCGACACGGCAGACACATACCCGTGCTTCTGAATGCGCATGCCGATGTTGCTGATATTGAGATAGTTAGTGCCAAGACCGTTGACCGTCACGATCGGGGTTGCGCCACCGTCAAGAAACAGATCAACGCGGTCGTTGATCTGATCGATGGCCATTGAAAGCGTATGCCATGCCGCGTCTGTACGGACAGCACTGGCATAGGAGACGCCGTCCCACTTGATCCCAAAATGGTTATACGAAATGGGTGGATCGCCTTCATTATATGCGAACCCGTACTCGCCCATGTAGAACATTTCTTCGGTCGGAGCGGAGTTGCGGGTCAGGCCTACCCAGGTCCGAGCTCCGGATGTCATCATGCTCGCGGTAATTGTGACCTTGTCGACGTTGGCCCAGTCGATGGAGGCGCTGTGGTATGGCATTGCCCAGACATTGTAAGCCACACTGTAAATATACTTGTCCCCACCACCGCGGTCGGCAACGGAAAGTGAACCCGGATTCTGCCATCCACCATCGGGGTTCTGCCACGAACTGTAACCGTCAAAAGTGTCATGGAAAACCGTCATAGGCGCCGCCGAGAGCGTCCCGCATGCCGCAAGAACAACTGCAACCGCTGTTAGGATCTTCATCTCGTTTCCCTTTCCTTTGGCCATTGCTGACGTTGGCAGGCCCATCACAACGATGGCAAAACACGATCACTGCCAGCCGCGACAACAGCAGAAAGATGATTCGTGAAGCACAATATGAAACCACTACGGTCGGAGATATGCCTGCCTCCGTTGAGCGCTCTCGGCCGCCTGATGAAGGGGCCGCCTCTGCAATCGCTCAAACACAAGGCCTACGCTCGACCTGCTGATTACCTTACCACGAAACCGGAGTTTTACAAGCCAAAAATGGCAAAATATCGGCTGTTCTGCGGACATTTCAACACTCAGAGATGGATCGCACCGGCCAACCCCTCCAAAATGCACCGTAAAAGCACCCCAAAAGCACCCAAACCCCAGGCATGGGCCCGGAAAGCTGCTTGAGCTCAGGGACCATGGCTCTCCGGGCCTGCGGCCCTGCGCGCCACGGCACCCGATCTGCCGGCCCGGCGCTATTCGACCTCGGCGGTGAAATACGCGGGGTAGACCTAAGTTCAGGGGCTATCCCAAAGGGTTTTTCTTCCCGCCGCAGCGGCGCTGCGATACTATCTGCCCTCGACTGCTGACCCGCCAGACAAGGAGACGGCTGTGCCTGAGGACATTGCGGAGCTTTCTGAAGACTCGTTCGACGACGAAATCGGCCGCTCAGCGCTGCCGGTGCTGATAGACTTTCACGCCCCCTGGTGCATCGACTGCCGCCGACTCGAACCGGCGCTTCAACAGGCGGCGGAGGATTTTCGCGGAAGACTCAAGGTCTATAAAGTCGATGTCGATATGCAGGAAGCTCTGGGGCGGCGGTTCGGGATCAGCACTATTCCTGTGCTGGTGCTGCTGTCGGGCGGATGCGAAGTCAAACGCCTTGTGAATGTCAAAGACAAGCTGCGGATCGTCGAGATGATCGAAACGTTCGGAGCGCCCAGAGGACCCGACGCCGCAGGCGAGACGCCTTCATGAGTCGAAAAGCAAAGAAAGATTCTCAACCCTCCCCCGAGGCCGCGCCGGCAAAGGCGCAGTTGTTCGAGATCGCCTGGGAAGTCTGCCAGCAGGTCGGGGGGATCTACACGGTTCTGCGCAGCAAGACGCCGTACATGGTCGAGCGCTGGGGCGAGCACTACTGCCTGATCGGCCCGTGGAACGAAGAGATCAGCCCGCTGGAGTTCGAGGAACTCCGCCCGGGCGAGCACGTCGCCAACGTCATCCAGAACCTGGCGGGCCTGGGGATCATTGCCCACTACGGGCGATGGCTGGTCACCGGCCAGCCGCGCACCATCCTGCTGGACCTGCGGGCGGCGCTGGGGCGCCTGGCGGAAATCCGCTACCGCTTCTGGCGCGACTTCGCCGTCCACTGCCCCGTCGAGCCGCTGTTCGACGAGGTGATCGCCTTCGGATGGAGCGTCGAGCAGTTCTTCCGCTTCCTGATGGCCGAACAAACGCCCGGCGCGCCCGTCATCGCCCACTTTCACGAGTGGATGGGCGGGGCGGCCATCCCCGCACTGCGGGCGGCCAGGCTGGGCCTCTCGATCGTCTTCACCACGCATGCGACACTGCTGGGGCGGTACCTGGCGTCGTCCGACCTGGGCTTCTACAACCGCCTGGCGCACGTGAACTGGCTGGAAGAAGCCCGCGGGATGAACATCGAGCCGCACGTGAAACTCGAGCGCGCCGCCGCACACGGGGCGCACGTGCTGACGACGCTCAGCCAGATCACGGCCGACGAATGCGAGCATCTGCTGGGGCGCCGACCGACGGCGCTGCTGCCCAATGGCTTGAACATCGAGCGGTTCGTGGCGATGCACGAGTTCCAGAACCTGCACCTGCAGTATAAGGAACGCATCAACCACTTCGTGATGGGCGAGTTCTTCCCCAGCTACACGTTCGACCTGGAGAACACGCTGTACTTCTTCTCGGCGGGACGCTACGAGTACCGCAACAAGGGCTACGACCTGACGCTGGAGTGCATGGCGCGGCTCAACTCGCTGCTGCAGGGCAGCGACCGAACGGTGGTGTTCTTCCTGATCACGCGCCAGCCGTTCCGCTCGATCAACGCCGAGGTGCTCAACCGCATCGCGATGCTGGACGAGCTGGAGCGCAACTGCCAGGCGATCCGCGACCAGATCGGACAGAGGCTGTTCCAGTCCGCCGCCGCCGGGCACATGCCCGACTACAACGCCCTGGTGGACGACTACTGGCGGCTGCGGCTCAAGCGCCTGCTGCATGCCCGCAAGAGCCACTCGCTGCCGACGATCGTCACGCACGACCTGGTCGACGACCAGCACGACGAGGTGCTCAACCAGCTTCGCTATCTCAACCTGGTCAACGGGGCCGCCGACCGCGTCAAGGTGATCTACCATCCCGACTTTGTCAACGCCAACAACCCCCTCTGGGGCATGGACTACGACCAGTTCGTGCGCGGCTGCCACCTGGGCATCTTCCCGAGCTTCTACGAACCGTGGGGCTACACGCCGCTGGAGTGCGTCGCCCGCGGGATCCCTGCCGTCACCAGCGACCTGTCGGGCTTCGGCTCGTACGTCTCGCAGGCCATCCCCGAGCACGACGACGCGGGCATCTACGTCGTGCCCCGCCGCGGCAAGTCGTTTGAGGAGTCCGCCCAGCAGCTCGCCGGGCGGCTGCTCCAGTTCTGCCGCATGGACCGCCGCCAACGCATCGCCATGCGAAACCAGGTCGAACGCACCGCCGACCAGTTCGACTGGACCGTCATGTGCCGCCACTACGACACCGTCCACCGCATGGCCGCGACGATGAACGACTGACGACATTTAGGCGTTGCTGCGGTAAAAACACTTACCACGAATGACACGAATAGAATGGAGATGGGGGAAAGAAACGAGCAGATGTACTGTTCTTTGTTTTTTTCCACATTCGCCCATTCGTGACATTTGTGTTCTCTTAGAATGAGGTGCCATGACGTTCTACGATGAAATCGCGACCGGCTACGACAAGATCACAGGCGCCGCCCGACGCGGGAAGGTCATCGAAGCGTTCGTTGAACGCTTTCTCGAGCGTTATCCCACCGCCTCGGCTGTCGACGCAGCCACCGGAACCGGGGCGTACGCCATCGCTCTGGCCAAGGCCGGCGTGAGCGTCATCGGGACCGACATCTCCGCGGCGATGGTCGACGAGGCCGCCTCGGCCGCCCTCAGGGTCGGATTGAACCTGCACTGGATGTGCGTGCCCATGCAGGACCTGGCCGGGCGGGTCGAAAAGCCCGTCGACGCCGTGCTGTGCATGGGCAATTCGCTGCCGCACCTGACGACCGCCGACGAAATCGAGACCGCACTGACCGCCTTCGCCAAGATCACGCGCGACGGCGGCACGTGCGTGCTGCAACTGCTCAACTACGATCGCGTGACCAGGCTCGGCGAGCGGATCGTCGGCATCGACCGCAGCGGCGAACAGACCTTCGTGCGGTTCTACGACTTCCTCGGCGACCAATTACGGTTCAACATCCTTGAAATCTCCTGGGCCGGCGAGCAGGCGACCCACATGCTCCACAGTACCACTCTGTATCCCTGGAAGGCCGACGAGATCGCCGGCGCCCTCGCCCGCTGCGGATGGACCAACATCCAGCGCTTCGGCGGCCTGGACTTCTGCCCCTATCACGACCTCAAGAGCGAAACGGTGCTGTTGATCGCCAAGAGGATTTCGGATTTCTGATTTCGGATTGCGGATTACTTCGTCCTCGTCGGCGGTTTTTGCTTTGCTCTTCTCCCCTGCCCCGTGGCGGCGCTGCGCCCAATCCGCAATCCGCAATCAAGAATCCGAAATCCTTCCCCCCCGTTGACTGCGCGCGGCCGGCGTTGTACGTTGACGCTCGAAAAGGAGAACGCCGATGAACGTTCGCCACTGGACCCTTGCGATAATCGCTACGGTGAGCCCCCTGGCCGGTTGTTGCGTGGTCAAGCCCGATCCCGCGCCCGCGCCGGATGTTCAGGCGCCGCCCCCGCCCGCGCTGACTGACGCCTCGGGCGCCGCCGGCCGCAGCATTGCAGCCATGGGCGGCATCGAGTCGTGGCGCAAGGTCCAGACCGTCAGCTATGACGCGGTGGTGACGTTCTATAGTGACAGTGGCACCGCCCACCTCGACCGCCACAGGCAGTCCATTGACCTGATCGATTGGACGCTTACCGCAAGCTCCACGCGCCCGGCAGGGGCGTGGCAGGCCGTCGTCGACCGCGGCGGCAAAGTCGCGTTCAGCCCCGCCCCTGCTCACGAAAGCAATCTCCAGGCCCTGCTGACCAACGCCCTGCCGATGGTCCTGGAGCGGGCCCCCGGCGTGCTGAACCTGGTCTCGGTCAACACGAACCAGCGCCCCGGCCGCGAAAGCCGCGCCCGCATCGACGGCACCGACGTCCTGCGCATCGCCGCCGCCGGCGACGGTTGGGCCAAGGCGTTCTATCTCGACCGCCACAGCAGCCTGCTGCTGTTTGCGACCTCCGGCAGCGACGCGCCCGCCCAGGCCGGAACCATCACCCGGTACACCTTCACCCGCGTGGGCAAGAGCATGAGGTTCCCCAGCCGCATCGAAGTTCTCGCCATCGGACACAACACCCTGCTGGGCGAGAAGAAGATCATGGACATGGACCTGCTCAACATCCGCCTGACCCAGCGCCCGCCCGTGCCGGCGGCAGCCGCCACAGCGCCGGCACGCCGCCGCTAACGCCCGTGTATGTCGGGAAATACTTGCCACAGAGGCTCAGAGACCACTGAGAGACGGGGTCTCTTCGTGCCCTTCGTGGTAATTTTTTCTCCCGTCTCTCTGCGCCCTCTGAGCCTCTGTGGTAAGTTTTTCCGGCGTGTTCGAGCAGAAGGACTACCGATGGATTGCCCTGAGCGATAGAATGTAGACGATGGGACTGGATATCACGAACATTCTGTCGGACTGGCCTTATGAGCCCGGGCAAATCACGGCCCGCCGCATCCGCGGCGCCGATGGCAAAAGCAAGATCCAGCTCCGCCTGGACCTGGGCCTGCTGCAGATGGAAGCCGAAGGCCGCCCCGACGGCAAGCGCCCCCACGGCCACGACAGCCTGCTTGAATATCACGAGCACCTGCTGCATCGCTGGATCGACGAGCACGGCAGCGACGAGGGTTTCGACCTCGACGAGCAGGCCTGCGAACTGCTCCGCGGCGAAGGCGTGATGTACTACCACCGCTACCTGGCCGAGTTCGTGCTGGAAGACTACGAATCCGTCGAGCGCGACGCGATGCGCAACATGCGGGCGTTCGACCTCTGCCGCCGTTACGCTCGCGACGAGTCGGACAAATACGCCCTCGAGCAATACCGACCGTACGTGATTATGATGATCGCGCGGGCGCGGGCGCGGCTGGCGCTGAAGCAGAACCGCCCCAAGACCGCCTTGGCGTCGGTTCGCAAGGGCATCAAGGACATCGAGGATTTCTGCCGTCAGTTCGGCCAGGAAGACACCATCGAGAGCTCGGGCGAAATCGCCATCCTCAAGGCCATGGTCAGCGAGATCGAGTCGCGCATCCCCGCCGACCCGATGCAAAAGCTCCGAGAGGCGCTCGACAAAGCCGTCAACGATGAGCGGTACGAGGAAGCGGCACAGCTCCGCGACCAGCTCCGCCGGGCCACCGAGCAGGCCGGCCGCCAGGATTAGCACCCCATGACCCAGTACCAGCACGCCCGGGCCAGAACTATTACGCCCCAGATGATGAGCGTCGCCAAGCGCGAATCGCTGCCCGCCGAGACCGTCCGCAGCGAGATCGCCGCCGGCCGACTCGTCATCCCCGCAAACCGCCTGCACCTGTCGCCGCCAGACGGCGCTGCGGTCAAGCTGGCCCCCTGCGGCATCGGTCGGGCCGTCACCACCAAGATCAACGCTAACATCGGCGCCTCGCCCGTCAGTAGCTGCAAAGACCTCGAGCTGACCAAGCTGCTCTGGGCCGTCAAGTACGGCGCCGACGCCGTGATGGACCTCTCCACCGGCGGCGACCTCGACGCCACGCGCGAGCACCTCATCGCCAATGCAGCCGTGCCCATCGGCACCGTGCCGATCTACTCGATGATCGTCAACAAGCCCATCGAAGAGCTCACGCGCGAAGACATCCTGGCCACGATCCGCCGCCAGGCCGCGCAGGGCGTAGACTTCTTCACCATCCACGCCGGCCTCCTGCGAAAGCACCTGCCCCTGGCCAACACTCGCAAGCTGGGCATCGTCTCGCGCGGCGGAAGCCTGCTGGCCAAGTGGATGGTCCATCACGGCCGCGAGAACCCGATGTACGAACTCTTCGACGAGATCAGCGCCATCTGCGCCGAGTACGACGTGACGTACTCCCTCGGCGACGGCCTGCGCCCGGGCTGCCTGGCCGACGCCTCCGACGCGGCGCAGTTCGCCGAGCTGGAGGTGCTGGGCGAGCTCGTGCAGCGCGCCCGCAAGTCCGGCGTGCAGGTGATGGTCGAAGGCCCCGGCCACGTGCCCTTCGACCAGATCGAGATGAACATGAAGCGCCAGCAGGACTGCTGCGACGGCGCGCCGTTCTACGTGCTGGGCCCACTGGTGACGGATGTGTTCCCCGGTTACGACCACATTACGTCGAGCATCGGCGCCACAGCCGCCGCCTACTGGGGCGCCAGCTTCCTGTGCTACGTGACGCCCACTGAGCACCTGGGCCTGCCCCGCCCCGAGGACGTGCGGACCGGATGCATCGCCTATAAGATCGCCGCCCACGCCGCCGACGTGGCCCGCCACCTCCCCGGTGCCCGCGACTGGGACGACCAGATGGCCGCCGCCCGAGCCGACTTCGACTGGAAAAAACAATTCGAGTTGGCCTTCGACAGCGAAGCCGCCAAAGAAATCCGAACCCGCGACGTCAGCACCGAAGAACACTTCTGCTCCATGTGCGGCCGCAACTGGTGCGCCATCCGCCTCAGCCAGGAAGTGAAGAAGAGCATGCAAGACCAGGCGCAGGCGTAGCACGGGCATCTTGCCCGTGAGTAGCATGGGCGTCTCGCCCATGCATCAGCAATAGCCACATCCCACCGCCGCTGCACGTGCATGATCGACAACAAGCCAAGATCCAAATCCAAACGGAAACGAAAGCAACGGAGATAAGTATTGTGTCCCCCGGCCTCCCAGAACTCCAAAGCTGCCCAGGAGTTCGTGTCCACGTCTTGTCAAGGATTCCCGTGGCTCCCTTGTATCGTGCCGGGGCCGCCTGCGCTGTCGGGATCGGGCAACTCAGGCCTTGTCACAACGGGATTGGCCTTGGCCATCTTCTCTGCGATAGGCTTGATGGCCGTGTCGTAGCAGGCCTCAAGACGGGCAGCCGTTCGCCATGTTAGCGCGGTGAAATCTTCGATCTTCTTGGCATCGAGCGGACCGGAGAAATCGATTTCAACTATCGCCTGCTTCAAGAAGATCAGTCCTTCCAGAGGGCCGTCGTCCACTTGTCGAAGAACGTAAATCCGCTTGAACGGGTTGTCATTGGGCCATGTGCTTTCCTTGCGGATGAGCTTCCAATTCGCATGATCCGTGCCGATCATGATCTTGTGCCGCAGTCGGATGCCATCAATGTCTTCGATATATACCTCGACCCTGGCGGGGTTATAATCCTTTTCAAGCTCAACATCCTTTCCTGGGTTCCCGCAGGCTCTTGCACTCCTGGGCCATCTGTTACCGGCAGCGATCAATCCCCATTCGGTCTTCGGCATCAATTTGCCGATGATTTCCTCTGCCTCGCTGTCCGATACTTCCTTGGTTGTTCTATCACAACTCGCGATGGAAATCGCGATAACCATCACACCAATCGTTCGCAGAAAGAGCGATCGCATCCGAATGCCAACCTGACTTGATGATGCCATTGCTCACGACCTCAAAGAGAGGTATCCGCCCTCCTATCTTCCTTCGGCCAGTTTGTGGATGAGGCGAATGTAGTATTCGTAGTTCTCGAGCGAGACATCCGGCGGGACGGCGTGGTCGCACGTGGGGATGAACCCGCCGGTCTCGATGAGGTACGGCACCTTGGAGTAGACCTCGCGATCGATCGCCGCCTTGCCCGCGGCCATCGCACGTTTGTCGATGGCGCCGATCATCGCCAGGCTCTTGCCGTACTTCTTCCGCACGGCCACCGGGTCCATGCCGGCGGCGGCTTCGAGCGGCCAGACTGCGTTGATGCCGCCGTCGAGCCAGATCGGAATCAGTTCGTCGATATTACCGTCGCTGTCGAGCAGGATGACCTCCACGCCGTGGCGGCGCAGGATCTCGCAGATGCGCCGATAGTGCTTCAGCGCCAGGCGGCGGTATAGCGCCGGCGAGACCAGCGGGCCGATCTTATAGGCCATGTCTTCCCAGAACTCGGCGAAGTCCGGCTTGACGACGGCCAGCACTTTCTCCAGCAGCGCCGAAACGTACGCCGTGCGGTGCTCGAAGATGTCCTCGACCAGGTCCGGTTGGTCATAGAACGCCAGCGAGAGGTTCTCCATGCCCATGAGGCTGCGGGCGAAACCGTAGTATCCGCCGACCTGCAGGCACACCGGCGCGCCGGCGGCCTGGAGTTCGAGGGGGCGCTGCTGCCAGTTCTCCCCCAGCCGTCCGGGCGAGTCAGGGTCGAGCCGCTTGGCGATGCTCCGCCAGTCATCGCGGGTTTCGACGGGGAACTTGATGAACTGCCGCGTGGAGTTGCCGTGGCGCGACCAGCGCGAGATCACGCCGTCACCGCCCTGCTCGGTGACCGCCTCGCCATCGTCGGAGATGACCTTGTAGTCGAATCCGGGAAAGAATCCATAGTTCACGTGCAGTGTGCCGCGGAAGTTCACCCCGCTGCTGCGGTCGAAGCCAAAATGCCCGCGCAGCGAGTCTTCCGTGATCCCGCTGTCCGGGCCGGCCGGGTGCAGCACGCTTTTCGGCAGGCCCTCCTTCTCCCACCGCGCGAACGTCTCGCCCCAGAAGGCGCACTCCCAATAAGGAATCCGGTCGGGCGCGCCGAATCGCATCGTCTCAAGGAATCGCTGACGGTCGTTCATGCTACTTGTATCGCCCATGAGTAAAGGCCATCTCGTACATGGCCGCTACGTTCTCGGGCTTGGAGTTATCCTGCAGGCAGTGGGCGGGGCTGAAGCAGTAGCCGCCGCCAGGCATCATGATGTCCAGCGTGCTGCGGCATTCGGCTTTCATATCCTCCACGCTGCCCTTGGCGACCGGGCCGGCCGTCGAGATGCAGCCGTGAAAGAAGAGCTGCTTGCCGAAGTGGTCCTTGAGGTAGCGCGGCGACATGTTGACGGCCTCGGGCTGCAGCGTGTCGACGCCGGTGATGCCCATCTCGATCATGTCCGGGTACGACCAACTGCTCGATCCGCAGGTGTGGATCAGCGTGGGCAGGTTGTACGCCTTGGCGATGTCGATGACCTTCTGGTGCCGCGGGCGGATGTGCTTGCGGAAGAGCTCCAGGCTCATGATCGGCGATCTCTGCGTGCCCAGGTCCTCGCCCATCCAGATGAAGTCGATCTTGCCCTTGGCGGCCTCGAGCGTGCGCTCGAGCACTTTCAGGGCGATCTCGAGCTTGCGGTCGATCAGGAGCAGCCCGGCCGGATCGTCGGTGATCAGGTCCACCAGCACCTGCTCCATGGTGCGGATCATTCCGGTGGAGTTGATGATGTCGGGCAGGCCGGCCCCGCCGTTGAAGACGGCGAAGTCCTTGACGCTGTCGCAGTGCTCGGCAACCTTGGAGTAGTCGTAATGGTCGGGGTTGGGCATGGGCCAGTTGGCGATGGTCTCCTCGTCGGCGCCGGCCAGCGGGAAGTCGCAGTAGTCCATGTACCCGCCGCTGTCGTGCTGGATCCAGCGCGTGCGGATGCCCCAGCACGGATCGACGCCGCGGCCCTCGATTTCCGCGTGAAGCCGCGGGCCCGTGTACCATGCCCCCACGCCGCGGAAGTCCACGCCCAGCAAGTTCGTCAGCCCGCCCCAGTCGTCGGCCGCCAGACCGAAGTACTCCATCAGGTTGCGATTGATGCCGCCATTGGCGAAGTAATTGACCGGCACACGATCAGGCTCCTGGTGTGCGAAGGTGGTCATCACCCGCTCCTTGGAGGTCATGGTGTCGGCTTTGCGAAGGTTCATCAGGTCGACGCCGCGCTGGTTCATGGAACGCTCCTTTGTCCTTTGGCGGACAGTCTACCGGGAAATTAAACAACTTACCACAGAGGCTCAGAGGACACGGAGGTGAGAGAAAAAGCAAAAGCACGGGGCGCCGTGAGGATGGCTGGGGCGACGCAACAAACCGCCGGACGCCAACGTCTTGCTTGTGTTTTGTCTTTTACCTCAGAGCCCTCTGAGCCTCTGTGGTAAGTTTTTCTTCGCGGGCCTATCGCCCGCCGCGAGCGGGATAGCTGACTTCGCCGCCGCGGCCGTTGTCGCGGGCAAGTTGCAGGCCGTCATTCTGGCGGATGGCCGTCAGCAGCGCCTGGCGATTGCCCGGCCACCATTGGCTGGGGCTCTTCTGTTCGTCGGGCAGTTCCAGCGTGATGGTGGGAATGCCGCGATCGACGCCCGACCACGTCCCGAAGCTCCCCGGCGTGGGATACCCGATCGTGGCCTTGGGCGGGTAGTTGTTGTACCGCGACATGGCGGCCGCCAGCGCGCTGGCCGGACCGTCGTAGTTGTTACAGAACCGCCGCCCGCTGATGGTGTGGATCGTCACGATGCAGCACGGGTGGAGCATGTCGACGGCCTTCATGATGGCCTGGGTCTCGGGCTCGCTGGCGGCACGGGGGCCGCCGCTGTAGCGGGCATTGGCGGCGCTGGGCTTCCAGTTGTTGGCCGGGAAGTTGCGGTTGCAGTCGACGCGGTTGGCGTTGCCTCGCGTGCGTGCGGCCAGGCCGTCGGGGTTGGCCTCGAGAATGAACGCGACGCTGCGCCCGCCCAGGATCGATGGGTTGGAGCGGACCTCGTCGTACATTCGGCGGGCGAGCTGCGACGAGGCGGGCTCGTCGCCGTGAATGCCCGCGAAGATCAGCGCCGGGTTGCGGGCGGTTCCGAACACGTGCATGGTGATGGGCTTGCCCAGGATCGAGTAGCCCAGCGCGACCGTGCGCGCCGCCGCATTGGGGACGATGCCAGAATTGCTCTCGTGCCGCGGGGCTTTCCAGTCGTGAACCCAGGCGGACGAGTGCGTCTGGCCACCCTCCTCGCGCAGCGTCTGCTCCGTCAGCGGACCGATCGCCGGGGCCGGCTTGATCCCCAACGGGTTGTTGGTCTGGCAGCCCGCCAGCACCGTCGCCGACAGCAAGGCAAAGGCAATAACCCCACTGCCATGTCCGACCATGGGCTTGCGCATGAAATAACCGTCCTTTTTGGAACGCAGTATGTTAATAAGATCGGGCCCCCAATTCAAATAACTTAAGCCGTTCGTAGTGTGCAAGCGGCGTGGCACAGCCTTTCCACCCTGTGGCTCGACAGCCTGGAAAGGCTGTGGCCATCAGTCATGCCACCCTTCTATATCCACCGGAAGTTCGAAAACAGCGGCTGTTTGTCGGGGATCTTGTCGAACGCCACCTGCAGCAGTTCCAGGGCCCGCCAGTTCTTCAGCGGCCGCTTCTTGTCGTCCTTGAACCGCCGCGCCGGCAGACGGACCCGCTGCCAGCCCGCAGCGGCCTTGAGCGGGACCTCGGCCGAGTGCGTCGTGGCGTTTGCGGCGAACTGATGTGCGAATAGCGCCAGCTTGAGCGTGACGTCCTGTCGCGTGAAAACGTCGAACGCCAGGTCCGCCCCGGCCGGGCCGTACCACTTCGGGTCGGCGATCTTGCGGCAGTATAGCGGCGACCACATCGTCATCTGCAATCCGTAGCGCCCCTGCGGGCCGCGGACCCGCTTGACGCCTTTTGCGAAGGCGTTGGGGTCGGTGCCGGTGGTGCAGGTGCAGAAGTCGTCGAGGCCTTTTGAAAAGTCGCCGATCTGCCGCGAGGGTTTATCCGTCGCGCGGGCGGGCCCGATCTCGGCCGGGATCACCGTCTGGAAGTTGCTCGCCAGGCACCAGCCGCTTGCGTAATGCACCTGCGCGAATGCGAACAGCCGCTGCCGCGCGTCGATCACCGGCAGCGAGGCAAACCAGGCGGATGCCCCTGAGGCCTTGCGCACAACCTTCGCCGAGCGCCAGTGGCGGTTCTTGGGGTCGCCATTGTGCAATGCGTAATACGCGTCGATGCGGACGATCTTCTGGCCGGCGTCGGGGCGAATCTCCAGTTGCGGCACGGAGCGGTTGTCGAGGATCACCTGCACCTCGGGCGTCGCGGGGGCGGCCGCGCCGCCTTTGAGGTGCCAGTCCATCCATAGCGGCAGATTCGCGCCTTCCTCGGCCGCGATGTGATGATTCACCCGCGGTGAGAACGCCGCACGCCACAGCCCGCCGCAGCGACCCAGCGTCTGGTACGACCAGTCCATCTTGCCATGGAAGTCGTTGCTGCCGTCAAGGAACAGCACAGGGCAGCGAATCAGCGGCGCGTACGCCTCGGGCTCCATCGTGGCCCGCCAGATCTGCCGGTCCACGTCGGCCGCCTGCGGGTCCGACTCGTGCATGCTCGTGGGGTATGTGTTCCAGCCGACGCCGTAAATCGCGCAGGCCGCTCGCACGCGCGGGTCGGTGCCGGCGATGGTCCACGTCAGCGTGCCGCCCATCGACACGCCGAAGATGCCCATGCGCGCCGGATCGACTTCCTTCTGCCGTTCGAGCACCGTCAGGGCCCGGCGGCCGGCGAGGGTCCAGTGAAACCATGACGACTCGCGCGGGCTCGGCCAGACGGCCTCGATCTTCTCCTTGGCCTTTTGATGGTTGCCCTGCGTGAGTCTGCCCCAGTGCGCGTAGTGCTCGCGGTTTTCCCACCAGCCGCCCCAATTGTACGTCATCGCCGCATAGCCGCGGGCGTTCCAGAACTTCAGCCAGTCTACGTAAGCCGTCTGCCCGCCGCCGTGAATGTGCATCACCGCCGGCAGCTTCTTGCGCCCCACGCCGACGGGGGCAGAGTAGATCGCGTAGATCCTGCACGGCACGCCTTTGTACGTCTCGGCCGTGAAGTAGAACTCGTGAAATGCAGCGCCGCCTTCGCGCCAGCGGCGGACGGTTTCGATATCAAGCTTTTCCGCCCGCGGATCGATTCCGGCCCAGAGTTCCTCCGGCGTGTGATAAAGCCCCGGCAGCTTGCCCGACCGCTTAACCTTGGCAGACATCGCGTTCTCCTCATGAAGGCTATCGGAAGCCACTGCAATATCCGCCCCCCGCTTTGCACGCAAGAGCAATCCGCTCCTCGCGGGCGAGCGGTTTGTTTGACAAGCCTGCGACGATTCACTATCGTGGGGTTTCAGCCTCAGGAGAAGAACATGCCCAACCGTTTGCATCGATGGAATCCGTTCATCATCGCCGCCGTACTGATCGTCGCCGTGCCGCTGGCGATAGCGGCCTTTCCGCCGGAGAAACCCTACGACCCGCGGCCGCTGATGCCCGAGGCCGTCAAGAAGGCCGACCCGAACAACTACACGTTCCTGGTGCTGGGCGACACGCGCGGCAACGCCGTCTTCAAGCTGCTGATGGAAAAGGCGATGACGCACAAGCCCAGTTTCGCCCTATTGACCGGCGACCAGGTCCGCGACGGGCTGGACAAGGAATACGACTCGCTGGACGGGCAGTTTGCCCCCTTCGCCCGCACGATGCCCCTCTGGCCGTGCTACGGCAACCACGATGCGCGCAATCCGGCCAACTACGAAAAATTCTTCGGGATGACCGACAAGCGCTACAGCTTCGACTTTCACAACGCCCGCTTCATCGGCGTCGAGTCGCTCAGCAATGCCGCCGCCATCGAGAAGCCCGAGTTGGAGTGGCTGGAGAAGCAACTCGACGAAGGCAAGAAAGCCGGAAAGCTCCTGTTCGTCTGGATGCACGGACCGGCCTACAGCGTGGGCGAAAAAATGGAAATCACCAACCAACCGTGCGATTTCACACGGTTGTGCGTCAAGTACGGCGTGACGGCCGTCTTCGCCGGGCACGACCACATCTACTACCGCACCAAGCGCGACGGCGTGACGCACATGATCCAGGGCGTCGCCGGCGCGCCGATCTACACGATCAAGCGCAAGAGCTTCGCCCAGCGTGACGACGTCTGGTGGGGCGGCACGGGCAAGAAGCAGTGGACGCTCTACACCCCCGCCGGCGGCGAGCAGGTCATGAACATCCACATGTTCCTGTTCACGACGATCACCGTCCAGGGCGGCAAGGTTTCGGGCAAGACTCTCACGCATGACAACCAGCCCATCGACGAGTTCGTCCTGCGCGAAGGCAAGTAGCCCCCGCCGCACCGGACGCCCGATCCGTCACCGCCCGAGGGCGGCCCGCAATCCTCGAACCGACATTGACACCGCCCGCCGGGCGGGTATGATTACACCATCTATTGCGGGCGTAATTCAGTGGTAGAATGCCAGCTTCCCAAGCTGGACGTCGAGGGTTCGAATCCCTTCGCCCGCTGTTGATGGAACTTTCTAAGAGGCCGAGACTTACGAATCTCGGCCTCTTTGCTGCGCGGTCGAAAAACCCTCAAAAAGGCTGAGTTTGGTACTGAGTTTGGTACTGAACGGCGCGCAAACTGTTTGAACTGCCTGACGAACCTACCCAGTCGCTGGAAGGTTTTCTCTGCGCCTCCCAGCAGAAGACGTCCGGGGAATCCACCCCACTCACGGTGGCCCCATGCGTGCTGGCACATTGCCGGACCTGGACGGGGCGCGTACAATGCCAGCGTACAAGGGGACCAATGGGCGAGGAGTAGAACAGCGGCGCAGGCGAAAGAAGCGATGACACAAAAGCCTCTCTGGCTTGATGGTTTGTGGAACACACGATGATGCGAAGATGGATCATATCGGCGACAGCGGTCCTGACGGCGGTGGCGGCTGGAGGAACCGATGCGCCGTTTGGTTGGCGGGGCGACGGCACGGGACGCTTTCCCCAGGCGAGGCCGGTTATCGAATGGTCGCCGCAGAAGAACGTCCTGTGGAAGACGGCCCTGCCTTCCTGGTCAAACGCTTCGCCGATTATTGTCGGCGAGCGAATCTTCCTGTGCGCTGAACCGGCGTCGCTGTTGTGCCTGAACAAGGCGGACGGGAAGATTCTCTGGCAGCAGGCCTGCACGTATGAGTCCCTTTTCACTGCCGGCAAGCGACCGGCTGGGCAGCCGAGGAAGAATCCGCCGTGCAGCGAAGTCACCGGCTACACCAGTCCGACGCCCGTCAGCGATGGCAAGCACGTGTACGTGCTGTTTGGCTCGGGCATCGCCGCATGTTACGACCTGCAGGGCAATCGCCTCTGGGCGCGACTGGTGGAGCGGCCGACGCACACCTACGGGCACAGTACGTCGCCGGTGCTCGTGGGCGACAAGCTGCTGGTGCACATTATCCACATGTGGGCATTACGGGCGTCGGATGGCCAGATGCTCTGGAAGACCGAGTCGGCGCAAGCGTTCGGCACGCCCATCGTCGCCGGTGTCGGCGGGCGACAGGTCGTCATCACGCCCCTGGGCGACTTCATCCGCGTCGACGATGGCGTGAAGATCATCTCCAAGGCCGGCAACCTCCAGTACGGCTGCCCAGTGTTGCATAACGACATCGTGTACTTCCCGCAGAACAACGCCTGGGGCGTCGCGCTGCCCACCACGACCCAGCCACAGGTGACCGCTCCCGCCCGTAAAATGCTCGCCGGCGGCCGCAAGGAACGTTTCTACGCCTCCAGTCTGATCCACGAGAACCTCTTGTACATGATTAACCAGAGCGGCGAATTCGCGATCCTTGACCTCGCCGGCGGGCCGGCGGTTCTCGATCGCAAGTTGGACCTGGGCGGCGGAACGACTTACCCCAGCATCACCCTGGGCGGGCGCTACATCTTCATCAGCAGCGATACCGGCGTGACCATCGTGCTCGAGGCGGGCCGTCAGGGCCGCCAGGTCGCCCGCAACAATCTCGAACCTTTCCGCAGCAGCCCCATTTTTGAAGGCTCACGGATGTACATCCGCGCCCTGAAGAGTCTGTACTGCGTCGCCAGTACGCCCAAAGCAGACGACAGCAAGTGAAGGCCCCCATTGCGCCCTGCGGGGGCTGAGACCTTCGGCAGCTTCGTCACCGGAGAAGCCCAAGAGCAAAGCGACGTGGACATTGTGGTCACATTCCAGCCTGGCGCGTCGATCCGGCTGGAGTTCGTTTCACTTCAGCAGGAACTGGAATCGCTTTTCGGCCGGCGCGTCGACCTGCTGACCCGCCGCTCCGTCGAGACCTCGCCCAACCGTTACTTCCGACGCTTTGCGCTGGAGCGCACGATGGTGCACTCTGAGCGCGCAGCGTGATAGAGGCAAGCGCGATCTGGTGAAGTGCGAGGACATGCGCCCACTCCTTCACCACGTGCTGACGGTGGATTTTGTACCCATCGCGTCAGCAGTTCTCGATGGTCGCCTTGACGGCCTGGTACCAACGCGTCAGGCGCTGCGGTTCATTGCGGACCGTCGTGATGTCTTTGAGAATGAAGGCGCACGGCGTGCCGTTGGCGGCCGTGGCCTTGAGCGTGGCCTTGACTTCGTCAACCACCAGCCGCTCGTCGAAGGCGTCCATGGCCACAAACGACGGATTGTTCTTGCGGGCCATCACGAAATCGCGACCCATGCTCTCGGCCGCGACTTCCACCTGCGCCCAGGGGCTCACCGAAATCATGCGGACGTTGCGGATCTTGCGGATGATGTCGATCTTGCGGTGCAGCGGCTCGCAGCAGCCGTAGTTGATCAGCCCGAACCGCTCGAGGTACGGCTTGAGGTAGGCGATCTCGAACTCGTCGTGCATGGCCGGCGAGACCTCCGAGAAGATCTGGGCCGCCCCCGCCGCCCAGCAATCCTTGGCCCGCACGTGGGCGGGATCGAACCCGGCGGCAGGCAATTCGTCGCTGTAGGCGCCCACGCAGTGGATGACGCCCGGCTCGGGTTCCAGAAGGCTCTGCTGCTCCAACTGATCGAGCGTGTCCATCTCGATCTCCATCAGCCGCCGCATCAGGCGGTGCAGGAACTCCGGCCGGTCCGCCAGGTCGTACAGGACCGGCGTGGCTCCCCGCCAGAAGACGATGCGATCCCAGACGGCCGCCCAGATACTCATGCCCGACATCTTGACCGGCATAATGTCGCCGACCAGATCGTTGACCAGGTTCTCGCACTCGGCCGTGGCCTTGGCGTCGAAGCGGACGATGACATTCTTGAGCTTGGCCAAAGCGGCGTCGTCGGCCAACTGGTCCTTGAACAGATGGCTCTGGGCGCCGCTATGCAGGGCGTCGTCGGAGCTGACTTGCGTGTCGACGCCGATGGGCGAAATCGAGTAGACCTTGGGAATCTGCAGGAACGGATAGAACGCCATGTCGGCGGGGAAGTGCTTCCACTTGTAGAGCGAGGCCCGCATGCCCCACTCGAGGCCGCGCACGAATGGGTCTTCGCACCGCGTGGTCAACTCGTCGTTGACGTTCATCTCGTGCCAGCAAATCTGGTCGATCATCACCATCGGTCGGACTGGACGCAGGCCGTTGAGCCGTCGCCAGTCCTGCATAGTGCGGCCGTGAACATCCAGGCAGGCCACCTGTTGATACTGGCGGGTGAGTTCCCGTAACTGCTGTCTGTCCTGCTGACTGATTGCCACGCCGATCACCTTCCTTTGTGCGGCCTGTCGGCCGTTCCGATCAACTCTCGCCGGGGACCAATCCCCGCCGCGCCGGCACACTTGCCCGGGACGTCCACTATTATCCAACCGGTCCATGGTCCTGCAAGTATTTCGCCAGCGTGGCACGCCGGCCGGTCCAAATCAGCGGCCGAGGCACCAGAAGCGCTGCGGTCTCACGGGCTGGCGAGAAAGTATCGCATCGAGACCTTCTTGAACTCGCGCGTCGAGAACAGGACTTGGTGCGGCCAATAGCCCACGTCCTTAAGAATGTCCGCCAGCACCGAGCGCACTTCATCCTCGCCGCGGCCGTGGACCATCGCGTAGAGCGTGTAGTCAAAGCCCGGCAGCGGCGGGCGGCGATAGCAGTGCGAGACCTCTTGCCGCCGCGCGACGCGATGGCCGATAGCATCGACCTGCTCGGGCGGGACGCGCAGGACGGCCATCCCGTTGGCCTTGAAACCCAGGCGGCGATGATCGACCACGGCCCCCAGCCGCCGGATGACGCCCTGGCTTTGCCATGCGGCGATCTGATCGAGGACCTGCTGCCCCGGCCAGCCCAGCGCCTTGCCGATCTCGTCGAACGGCTCGCTCACCGGCGGCAGCGACTCCTGCAGGACTCGCACCAGTTGCCTGCAGGTCTCGTCCAGCGCCGCCGGCGGCTGGGCCGTTGGAGCGGCGGCGGGCTCCC
>JBDKRA010000005.1:0-4689 GCA_039683615.1 Phycisphaerae bacterium | reverse complement strand
GAACGCAAGGCGTACAGGCAGGTCGCCAGAGCGGCCACCTGCGCGCACGTCACGCTGGCGTTGATGCGGTACTTTGGGCCGCTGGTTTCGATGCCGTCCTGCTCGATGGCATTGCCGGGATTCGCCCGGTTTGCCCGGTCGCCGAATACCAGGCGCGGGGCCTTGCCGTCTGCCGCCACGCCGTTCTTCAGGGACTGGAAGGCGGCGATGGCGGGCAGCAGGTCGGCGTCGGTGAAGAGCTTGTCGCGGGGGATGTCCGGCACGTTGGTCAGGATGGTGCAGCCCTCGCGGCGGTCGGCGCGGTATCCCGCCTCGGCGCTTACCACCAGCACGCGGGCGTCGGTGTCATAGGCAGAAAAAAGGCTACACGGCTGGCCGCCGTAGCCGGTGAAGGTCGCCTGAATCTGGATCATGCCCCGCCCCCTTCGCCGCCGGCGTCAGGCACGGCCACGTCGTAGGGCCGGATGTCGGTCGCACCGCCGTTCGGCCCGGCCTCGCGGCTGGTGATACCGATTTGCTGCACCACGGGGTAGCCGGCAGGATCCGCAGCGTCGCCCGGCGTGCCCTTTCCATCGTTCGGCTCGTTCGCCTTGGGGGCATCGAAGAGCGGGATTTCCGCGCGCAGAGTGATGTCGATGGCGAGCACCGTCAGGTTCTTGGCCTCGGTCGGGATGTTCATGGCCGGCACGTCGGGAAGCTCCACCTGCACGGGCCATTCCATCGGCTGGCTGGCGAAGGTATAGCGCGCCGTGAATCGGCGGTTCGGCGTGGCGTCGAGGAACAGGCCGAATTGCGCAGCCAGAGAATGCGCGGTTGGTTCGTCCGTGGCGAAGATGACGATCTGCGCTCGGATGTCGCCCGCCACGGCGCGCAGGCCGAACATGCGTTCCTTCGGGTCGGTGGGGATGATGACCATTTCCCGGTCGGCCACCTGGCGGGTGTAGTCGCGCCCCGTCGGGGTGTAGTCCTTCGCCAGCGCAACGAGGATGGCAGGCATGTCAGGCGGGCGCGTGGGGGCGTCGTGGATGTCGCTGCGCATCCAGAGGGAAAGCATGTCCTCGGCAGCGTCGATCATGCGGGACGGCGCCCAGGCGATGCTCTTTGCCACCCCGCGCGTGACGTAGCTTTCCAGCGGCTTCGTGGTAGGGACGAGGGTCGCGTAGAAACGGCCCATGAACAGGCCGAAGGCTTCCTTGACGGGTTGGAGCATGGGCGCGGCCTATCAGCGGGTGAACTTGCCGATGAGCCGGCCATACAGCGGGTCGGCTGGCGGCTCTTCCTGCTTCGGCTCCACGAAACGCGGCAGCGCGCCGGCGCTATGGAAAGCAGCCATGTCGCGCGTCATGCGCTCGCTCACGCCACCGGCCAGCACCAGCGGGGCGATACCGGCAGCGTCCAACGCCGTGCCAGCGTCGATTCCTTTGGCGGCAAGCATGGACAGAAGCTGCTCGTTCTCGGCGCTCAACCGCTCGATCACCTCGCAGGCCCGCTCGCGCTCGCTGTTCGCGGCGTCCAGCAGGTGGGCCATGCCGCGCAACTGCTCGTCGTAGATGGCGGCCTCGATGTCGTCCAGCGTCATGTCGCGCACGTCGTCCAGGGTGTAGCCCCGGTTCGTGCTGTAGTTCGGCTCCAGCACGTAGTCGAAGCCGAAGAACTCGGGCCGGGTCTGGTCGATGGCGGACGAAAAGCCGCCGGTGCGGCTGGCGTACAGCTTCGCGGCCACCTGGCCGGAATCGGTATCAAGGAACTCGGCCTGATGCTCGATGGTGCCGTCGTCGTGCGCGCGCAGCAGCGTGGTCACGAGGGCCGGTTCGACGATGGACGGCTTGCCGCCTTCCAGTCCGCCCTCGGCAGGGTTCAGGCCGAACTTGATGCGCGGCCAGTGACCGTAGTAGCCCTGCATGTCGCGGTTGCGCACGCGCTCTTGGCAGGCCGGGCCGTTGATGGCGGCGACGATGGCGCGGATGTTGAAATGCCGCTCCTTGCCGCGATACTGCCGGCCCCGCTCTTTCAGGTTGTAGGTGATGACGTTGGTTTGCATGGGGAGCCCCCTTTCTTCACTCGCCTGATGGTAGGTCGCGGGCATCGCCGGGCAGGGTCGCTTTTTCCCGTTCTTGCGGGCTACCGGGTCTTCATCCTCACCTCAAGGCCGCGCAGCAGGCGGTGGGCGGTATCGTGGTTGCAGCCGCCGATGAATTTGCAAACGTCCTCGGCGGTCGGGCTTATTTCGCTGTTTTCCAGCGCCGCGTAGAGCCGTTCCACCATGTCGGCGTCGTCCGGCTGACCCTGCCGTGCGACTGACTGCCCGGCCAGCGCCGCCACCCACAGCAGGGAGCCCAGCACTTCAAGCAGCATGGCGATCACCACCCCAGACCACGTATTCAAAGCCTCGATGGGCAGGCCAGTCACGGCAGTCACGCGCGCCACCACGGGATCCACCTCGGCCCCGGCGGCTTCCTGGTCTGTCAGCGCGGTCAGCCGGGCGCGCAGGTCGTTCGCCCGCTTGCCCTGGGCCAGCTCGATTTCCAACG
The DNA here is from genome assembly GCA_039683615.1 of Phycisphaerae bacterium. Classification (GTDB taxonomy): domain Bacteria; phylum Planctomycetota; class Phycisphaerae; order SM23-33; family SM23-33; genus JAJFUU01. The sequence continues at coordinate 2,158 of JBDKRA010000005.1, read as the reverse complement.
CGACGCGGCGCTGGGGGTCTTTCGTGCCGGCGAGGATGCCCGCCACGGTCGCGGCGGAGCGGGCCTTGTTCTGGGAAAGCTCGGCCTCGATGGCGGCGCGCTGCTCCTGCATGGCGCCGGCCTTGGCGGATGACGCGGCCCGGCCCTCGGCGGCGCCGTGGCTGGCATTGGCGAAGAACCAGATATGCCCCCAAAGCGCGGCCAGGAAGCACAGGCACCAGACGGGCCAGACCACCAGCCGGGAGAATCGGCCCAGCAGCGCGGGAAGCAGATGCACGGCCAGCACGATCACGGACGACAGCCCGGCCAGCAGCCATCTATCCACCTCCGCGCCAGCGCGCTGCCATGCGCTCACGACGGCCATAGACACGGCCAAGCCAGTGACGGCCACGGCAAAGATGCGGGTAATTGCGTCCTTCATCATCGGGTTTCTCCTACACGTCGGCGAACATTTCGGCGGCCTTCTTCGATACCTCGTCGGTCAGGCTGTTGGTCAATTCCCCGGCGCTGTCACTCACCATGTAGGTAGCGCCTTCGAGGTATGCAAAGCTCATGGCGTCGATCAAGTCGGGGGACTTGATGCCCTCGCGCCGCATGTCCTCCTTGGACATCATCAAGTAGCGCAGGCCGCCGGCCTCGCTGAAGTGGTACGGCAGCCGGGAACCCTGGTCGATGATCTTCTCGCGCAGCTTCTTGGAAATGCCCTGCGGAAGCACCACGCGGCCCTGCCGGACGGCATCACGGAAGCGCACCATCGCGCACGCGCGCAGGTTGTAGAACCGGCTCTTGTATTCGTTCTTGAAGCAGGGGATGCCCCAATTCACCCGAACCACCGTGGCACCGGAACGCTCGATCAGCTTGCACACGGTCGCACCCACGCCCCCGGCATCGACGTAGAGCGTCGCGTTCGACAGCTTGCCGACGAGATTCACCAGGTCGCCGGCCAGGTCGATTTCGTTCTTGTCGTTGGCCGCGATGGGGATTTCGATGTATTCCACGCGGCGCGCGTCCGGCCCGTGGTCGGTGTCGCCGATGATCTTGGCGACGATGGCAACCGAATCGTCGCGGTACTCGCCCAGGGCCACGTCGGACAGCACCACCAGGCCGAAGGGTTCGTCGTCGGCGATCAGCTTGCGCGGCTCGAAGGCGGCCTCGATGTCGGCGCGGGTCAGAAGGACGTTGCTGCTGCTCTGGGCGAACAGGCCCAGCACGCGGATCTGGTATTCGACGGAACCGCGCCCGCCGCTCTCGTTCGCGCGCTCGCGCAGCCATTGGGTCGTGACGAAGGGCGACAGCTCGGAATTGAAGCGTAGAGCGTGCCAGCTCCCCCCGCTCTCGCGCTTCAGCGTATGGTGAGAATCGTAGAAGCGCCCGGCGTTGCGCGCCCCCTGCGACGCCATGAGCGTGCGGTTCCCGCCCTGGGTCTGAGTGCCGTCGATCACGTCGAAGTGGTCGTCGGACACGCCGGCGGCTTCGTCGATGATGATGAGCTGCCAGTAGCGGTGCTTACCCGCTACGCCGATGGCCTCGCCCTTCTTCATGGCGATCTGGGTGATGAACCACTGCTCGGCAAACCCGTTCACATGCACGCGGGTCTTCGTGATGGTGAAAAAGTCGTTAAGCCAGGCGTGCGGCCCGTTGGCGATGGCGATGCGGGCATCCTGCATTTCCTTCCAGATGCCGTCGGCCACCTGCTGGATGAACGGCGCGCCGATGTAGGTGTTGCTGCCCACCTCAACCTTGCCGTCATAGACCGCCACGGGGAAGCAGAGCAAGTGCCAGAGCGCGATGCGCGCGAAGCTGGCCGTCTTGCCAGTGCCGGTGCCGGACACTACGGACACTTTGGCATTCTCTGGCGTGATGGCCTGGAACAAGTCCATCTGATCGGCGCTGGGCATGAAGCCCGTCACCTCCACGGCGAAGCGCAGCGGGTCGGCGTGATACAGCTCCACGAACTCCGCGTAGCGCGGGTCTTCCAGCAGGTTCCGGTTCCTCTTCTTGGCCGCCATGATGCGCCTAGCTGCCCGTGGTTTCCGGCTCTTGCGGCGGCTGCTCGTCCTCATCGCCGCCCGCCGGCGTGGCATCCTCGATCAGGCCGCGCTCGGACAGCACTGCCGCCTGCCGCGTGCGCGCCTGGTGCATCTTGTCCTCGTAGATG
>JBDKRA010000004.1:0-40093 GCA_039683615.1 Phycisphaerae bacterium | reverse complement strand
TTTTGCGCGTAATTCAAACAACGAGTGTATTATAAGCACAGCAATGATAAGTATTTAGGTCAATATGGCCATTGTCCGCCGCTGGAGCCAGACAATCAGGAACTTCCAATTTACGATCTTCAGTTTCCATAGTCCGGGGACACCATACAGGTTTTATGGTTGCGGCGGTGGGAGTGGCGGGTAGGGTTGCGGGCATGGCCAGATTAGCACGCGTCGTCGTTCCCGAACTGCCGAAAGACCAAGAAGACAAAATGAGGACACGAAAACCTGTATGATGTCCCCGTTGTCCCGGCAGGGAGCATCAGTTTTGCCCAGCTCGGCGGGGCTAAAGAATCCTCGCTCTAAAGCATCTTCTGTGTTGACAGGTCCGCTCCGTTTATATACACTTGTCTAGTCTGTTACGGAGGTGTCTGCTGCTTTTGTCTATGGCGGCAGTTCAAACCAGAGGTCACTCCCCCGACAGGGTTTTGGAAGATATCCGGGTGACACCTGATCCTTACCTGTGTCACCAAGGAGTGCAGAGATGAAACGTCTGACATTGTTCGCAGCAGTTGTAGTCGCAATGGCGCTGAGTAGTGAAACGATCTGCTCCGCTGCGACATTCTCCGACGGCTTCGAGAGCTACAACCTCGGGGCCTTGGACAAGAACCTATCGGGCGGCCCCAACGCGGCTCCCAACGGGGCAGGCAACCCCTGGTTTGGGCCTGCTCCTCCCAACGGCCAGGTGGTTGGCATCGACAACGGCGTCTCCCCGTTCAGTGGAAATCAGATGCTTCGCGGAGCAAACGTGAGCGGAGCGGACCTGGACCAGAACTGGTATAACCTGGCCTATCGCTTGAACGGCGGGGCCCCCTACACCGGGGGCATCAGTCTGCAATGGTACTTCTACGACCCTTGGGGTCCGGGCGGAACAAACTTCAGGGACTACGCGGCGTTGGGGTTCTACAATACGGCCCCTTCGGCAACCGACTACCCCGGCACGGGCAGCCTCAATTCATCCACGCAGATTCAGCGGCTGTCCTTGGGTGCCCCGTATAACGCCTCGGCAGGATTCGACAGCAGCAAGTATCAAGCACGCGTGATCGGAGCCACGGATGGGTATTCCGGCACGTCATATTTCAACACCAACACCACCCGGACGATGGGTTGGCACCAGGGCCGGATCGTGGTCGGGTCGGCACTGGCAGACGGCACCAACACCGTGGACTTCTACATCGACGGGGTTCTGACCTTCTCGCACAATTCCATGACGACGTACGGATACAACATAATCGAACTGGACACCAAGTTCGGCTCGCAGACGGGCTATTTCGACGACGTTTCTTTTACCGACGTGCCCGAACCCGCCACGGTGACTTTGCTGGCCTTGGGCGGCCTGGGCCTGCTACGTCGCAAGCGGAATTAGCCTCGCTGCCGCTGGAGTCCGTAGATGTGAACAAGGCCCGCCGATAACGGCGGACCGCTGAATGAAAGGAAGGTACAGAAGTGAGGAGTACTGTAATAGGTCTGCTGAGCGTGCTGGTCTTCGCGCTGCCGGGGGTGGCCGCGAGTGTCTCCATCTACCCTTCCGCAGATGCCAGTGTGAGCTTGAGCGACCCCAATACCAATGATGGGGCAAGTCAACTCTTGGCGACAGGGGATAGCTTTCGCACCTTCATGGCATTCGATGTGACCGGAGCCGTGCCGGCAGGCAGCACCCTCAAATCCGCCACCCTGTGGGTTTATGCCTCAGGCGCCGGAGAAACCCCCACCATCGGCATCCACAGGGTGACCGGGTCGTGGAGCGAAGCCGACGTCACGTGGAATAACCAGCCTGCTTACGATCCGAGTCCCGTGTCCGCGCAGATAGTGGGCCCCGTCTACGCTTCTGGTGATATATACAGTTGGGATGTGACCGCGGCTTGGCCGGGCACTGGCACACTCAACCTTGCCATGTGTATTGAGCCCGATAGTACCGGGGTCCTCAGTTTCTTTAGCCGGGAGGGCGATGCCGTTATGGAACAATATGACTGGCGTCCCCATCTTCAGGTCGAGACGACACCGGTTCCTGAACCGGCCACTCTGGCTGTTCTGGGATTGGGTTTGGCGGGATTGATTACCCGCCGGGGCAGGAAGGGATATCCAGCGGTCAGTGGATCTAAGTAAAACTGGCGAAGCAGTGAGTTAACGTCCCACGCTTCTGTGGGATTACAGGGAGAGAAACAATGCGACTTGTTGCGTGTATCTTGGCGGTGGCCGTGAGTTCTGTGTCGGCGTTCGGGGCAACGCAGGTGATCTACAGCAGTTTTGGCCCCGGCGACTCGTTCTCAAACGACGGCGCGGCGGGCATTGGCGGGACCGCTTCTTTTCGGGGCTTCCAGTCTGTGGCCAATGCATTTACCGTCTCCGGTGGTGATTTCCAACTGGGCAAGATCGAGGTCGCGACCGTCTGGGATAGCGGGACCAATTCGCTCGTCGTGTCGGTTGCAGCCGATAATGCCGGCATCCCTGGAACGACCATCGAGTCGTTTTCTCTGTCGGGCCTGATGACGGGGGAGCCCGGCAGTATCGTATCCATGACTTCCACGCTGCACCCGCTTCTCTCGAACGGATCGTCCTACTGGGTGGTCCTAGAGGCCGGTGCAGAAGATGCCTCCGCCGCCTGGTGCGACTCTCTGCTGTCCGTTGAGGGAACCCACGCATGGGATGAAGGTAATGGATGGCAGTCAGTTACCAGCAAGCCGCAGGCATTTCGGGTAACTGCTGTTCCCGAGCCGGCGACCATGTCCCTACTGGCGTTGGGCGGCTTGGCGGCGTTGATCCGGCGGCGCAAAGCATAAGCTCATTTGCAGTGCAGACAGTTTGGGACCGGGCGGAGACCAAGGACTCCGCCCGGTTCTTTTGTATCGCTTTCAAAGAATGCGGTTCTCTTCCCTGAGATACTCGATAAACCCCTGCTGCTGGCCGAGTCGCTACGGTTCATCGTCGCCATCCCCTTCATCCAGGTCCCGGTCGCGCTGCTTGAGCCGCCAGGCAACGAAGCTGTTGGGCTCGATGCGGCGGCCCTTGCGAGCTACAAAACGCGCGGAGCATCTCCCTTCGCCAAGGCTACGGCGCGACAAAGAGCTCCGCCGCTAATATCGCCTCGACCTACGTATAATCACGTATAACAGGTTCACGTATCAATGGTAATGGCTTACCTTCCCAAAAATGCGCTGTGAAAAGTACAACAAAGTGCAAGGAACGTACAATTGTGGTGTTGCCCGTACCGTTTTAGGGGGGCGGCCCGCTGCCCGCACCCGGCCATGCCACAAGGCGGGGAGCATGGGCGAGACGCCCATGCCACAAAGGGGGAGCATGGGCGGGCTCAGGATGAAACGCCAATGCCACAAAGCTCGATAGCTGCGCCAATGGGTTGAATTGATGGGCGCAGGGGCACTAAAATCCCCCGGGAGTTTCTTATGGACGATGACCAGACCGCCGTCGTGAATAACCAGCAGCGCATGATCCGCTTCTTCGGAACGGTACAGGGGGTCGGGTTCCGCTGGATGGCTACCCGCGTGGCCAAGTCGTATGACATCAGTGGATACGTTCGCAACTGCCCCGATGGCACGGTGGAATGCGTGGCCGAAGGTCCGGGCGATCAGATCGACGCGTTCATCGCCGACATGCAGGAGCGCATGTCGGGCTACATCCGCAAGATTCAGCAGCAGACGGCTCCGGCCAGCGGGCAGTTCGAGAGCTTTACGGTGCGGTACTGACGGCACGGGTGGCCGCGGGGCGCGTCGCTGGCGACGGCGGGCGTCGCTGTGCCTCGTGATAGGGGTTGCTCTCCAGAAGGCTTCGGCCGTCCATGTCCGGCGGGATGGGCTTTCCCAGCAGTTGCAGGATGGTGGGAACGAGATCGACGCTGCGTACGGTCGAGGCCTTGCGGTGGGGGATCCCCCCTCCGGCGGCCATGATGGGGATGTAGGTTTCGCACGCCCGCAAGCCTCCGTGTCCGCTGTGCAGGGTCGTGCTGAAGTCGCGCAGGGGCGCGGCGAAGACGACGATATCGGGGCGGCGGTTCTTTTCGCCCATAAACGCCAGCAGCGAGCTGACAAACGCCGGGAAGGGCGTGTGCTCGGTCTCATCTAGCCACGTTAGCGGTCCGGCCGGCGTGCCATCGAGCATGTCCTGGCGGACCTTTCCGTTCCACATAAAAGGGTCGCTGCCGCTGACAAGGCGGTAAGAAATATCCGCTCGCGGGCCGCCCGGCTGGGCGAACTCCGCCTCGCCGCCACGCGTGCGCACGCGGATGCGGTTTTCGCCGACGCTGTAGGCAATGGCGTCGACGCAGGGATCGCTCATCATCGCGCTGAAGAGATCGATCCTGCCGCGGGGCGTCGGGTAGGCGGCCATATCGGCTGCACTGGGACGCAGCCGCCATTCGTCGAAGGCGATCTCCTGGCCCGAGGCGAAGCGCGGTCTGCGCAGCCAGAGGCCCATGTAGCGATCGCCCGTGCGGTCGATGATGGCGTTATATTTGTCGTAGTAGGCCTTGCGTTGCTCCCGCGGCGTGCTTTCGCGGAGAAAGCGTTTGGCGACGGTCAGGTGGGCGTTCTCTTGGACGATCTTGGCGAAGTCGCAGTGCTGCTTCACCGGACACATGCCGTGGTCGCTGACGAGCATCAGCGTCAGCTTGTCCAGCAGGCCGGCACGGTCGAAGTCGCCCAGGACACGCCCGAGCTGAAAGTCCATCTCCTTCATGCAGGCGATATAGTGGGACGTGTCGACGCCGTGCCAGTACGCGCAGAAGTCCGGCGTCAGCAGGTAGCAGACCGTGACCAGCGGCCACTGCCCTTTTTCGCGGGCCAACTGCGCCATGTTCTTGAAGCGGTACAGCGCGACGCGGTCGACCAGGTTGTACCAACCGAGGTAATACGCCACGCCCGCCGAGAAGCGGTTCTCGTACCACCGGGTCGCGCCGCGGTGAGGCTGAAAGAATATCGCCGAGGTGAAGCGGCCGTCGGCGTACTCGAACATGGTCGCATTGGCGTAGTCGCCGTCGAGGGTGTTCTTCTGGGCCAGCGTCTCGTAATTGCGGTAGAGGTAGTCGCTGCGGTCGAACCAGTGATTGCCTACGATGCCGTGGTGGCCGGGCAGCATCCCGGTGGCAATGCTGGTGACGTTGGCCAGCGTCACCGTCGGGACGCTGGCGACGGCTCGCGGAGCGTAGAGACCGCGGTCCACGAAGTACTTCTTGATGGCCGGCAGTTGCCCGGCCCTGAGCATGTCTTCCATAACATACGCATTGACGCCGTCGATCATGAAGATCAGCACCCCCGCGGTCTTCGCCGGCGGGGTGATGACCACAGCCCCGGGCGGCATGGACAGGTCCAGGCCAAAGGTGTCCGCCGGGCCGTGGCGGCCGGGAAATCCGCAACCTTGCGAAATGACGATGGCCGCAGAGAGAACCAACAGTATGGGAAAGGATCGTTCCGCTCGTGACAGCATGGCCCCCTCCAAACGAAGACGCCTCTGGGTTTCAGAGGCGTCAGGTTTGGAGAATTATATTCGCGAGCGCTTGGCTACTTGCGGCCTTTGATCTCGTTGGCCTCGGGGAAGAAGTCGGCGGCCTTGAGGGGCTCGTTCCAGCGAATGTCTTTGTACACGTAATTGCAGAGCAGTTCGGGGGTCTTCTGCCATCCCCAGCCTCGCACGCAGATCGGGACGAGGCGTTCCAGGTCGATGAAGGTCTCGGTCTTGGCGGCGGGGTAATCATCCTTGGGCGGCAGCAGCCGAACGATGACGAGCGTGTCGCGATTGGCGATGCGGAGATATCCGCCGAACTGCTCTTTCAGATCGCCGGCGGCCTTAGCCTTTCGGTAGACCTCCAGCAGGTTCTGGAGACTGCGTTCAAAACCGAACTCATCGACGGTCCGCAGGCTGGCGGCACGGGCGTCTTTGCCGCGGGGGTCTACCGCGACCGACCCGCCGGCCAGCGCGCGGGCCAGGGCGTTTGTCGGGCGGACGATCATCTTGTCGTTCCACTTGCCCTGGACGTACAGCACGCGGTCGCCCTGGCCGGGGTTCGTCTGCCAGGCCATCGCGACGCTGAAGGGGCTCTGCATGAACTTGACATCCACCACTTGCTCAGGCAGAAGGCTTCCGCCGATGCGTTCCTGCTTGACCAGCGTGCAGCGGTAGCTGCTGATGGTGTTCTTGTAGTTGTCGAGGCACTTTTCGAGCAGGGCGATGTGATTGTCCTTGGCCAGCTTGCTGATCTGGGCATCGGCGGCCTGTTTCTCGGCCTTGACGACTTCTTCGCCGGGGATCACGGAAATGTACTTGTCGGGCTGGATCATCACACGCGTGCACTGCACGCAGAACAGGACGGCCAGCAACAGACCGACCAGGAGGCGTACGCGACGATTGCGGGGGGCAAAGAAGTCTTTGGCGTTCATACCGGCACCTCGCTGTTAAAACCCGCCCTCGCGCGAAGGCAGCGCAGCACAAAAGCACCTGTCGGCGCAAGGAGGGCAGACATTTCTCGTGATCGACTCGCGGCCAAGGATTCCATTAGGCCTTTTTGCATGTCGAACCGGCTATCCTTTTTGCAGCAACCCCGCATTGCATTCGTCCGGCCATGCCGCTGCCGGACAAATGATTTGGATAAGTATAGAGAGTCAAGTCCGCCAGTCAAAGAAAAAAGCGAGATTTTACAGGTCGTCCTGTCGGATTATTCCGAGTTGGCTTTGGGGCAACAACACGGGGGGCGTTGTTGTGTAATGCCGTCCCGTGTTGTTGCCCTTACCGTATAGATGCCATTGCGCCCTTGACTGGCCTATTGCCGGTCGCGTATAGTCTGCCTTCCCACCGACAGACCTTCAGAGGATACAGCCATGAACCTGATTACCGGAGCCACCGGGCTGCTGGGCAGCCACATTGCCGAACAACTGGTCAAGGGCGGCCACAAGGTGCGTGCCCTGGTGCGCCGCGGCAGCGACACGGCGTTCCTGGACAGCCTGGGTGTCGAGAAGGCCGTCGGCGATGTGACCGATCCGGCCAGCATCGCTGCCGCCATGCAGGGCGTCGACGTGGTCTATCACTCGGCCGCCAAGGTCGGCGACTGGGGTCGCTGGAGCGATTTCGTCAACATCACCATCGAAGGCACCCGCAACATGCTCGATGCCGCCAAGGCGGCGGGCATCAAGCGGTTCCTGCACGTATCGAGCATCTCGGCGTACGGACACCTCGACGGCGAGGGGCTGGTCGTCGATGAGAGCTACCCCCTGGGCGCCAACCTGTACAAGTGGGCGTATTACAGCCGCTCCAAGGCCACCGCCGAGGCGATGGCCTGGGAGTACTTCAAGCGCGGCGACGTTCCGCTGACGGTGGTCAAGCCAAGCTGGCTCTATGGCCCGCGCGACCGCTCGTCGATGCCGCGGCTGATCCGTGCCATCCGCAATCGGAAGATCAAGCTCTTCAGCGGCGGCGACAACCAGTTCAACCTCACCTACGCCGGCAACGAAGCGGAAGGATGCATCCTGGCGGCCACCACCGACAAGGCGCTGGGGCAGATGTACAACCTCTCCAGCGACGGGGCCATCACGCAAGGGCAGTTCATCAATCGTATCGCCAAGTGCCTGGGCGTACCGGAAATCACCCGCTCGGTGCCGTACGGTGTGGCCAAAGGCGCGGCGTTCGTGATGGAATGCGTCGGCCACCTGACCGGCACTGCAAAGCCGCCGCTGCTGACCCGTTACGGGCTGTGGTTGATGGGCCGGCGATGCTTCTTCTCCCCCGACAAGGCCCGCCGCGAACTGGGCTGGCAGCCGACCGTCAACTACGACGAAGGCATCCCGCTGTCCGTGGCCTGGTGCCTCGAGCATGTGATGGGAGAGAAGAAATAGCTGTCAGCTTTCAGCTCTCAGCTATCGGTAAGATCTGATGCGGGGCGCTATGGCGGTCGTTTTCCAGCCGCCATGTCCCTGGATCTCGCGAAGCATGGCGGCTGGGCGTCTATGTTCGGCCTCCCGCCACGGCACCCTGTCACGAACTGAAAGCTGATAGCTGCTTTTTTCACAGACACTTGTCGATTTCTTTGAGGAGTTGGGCCATGTCCAGGGGCTTTTCCAGACAGACATGGGCGCCGCATTCCTTGATTCGCTGCACGTTGTCGGCGTCGGGATAGGCTGTCATGGCGATCACGCAGGCGTGGCGGGTCTGCTCGCCGGACTTGATGATGTGGCACACTTCGTAGCCGTCCACGCCGGGCATCTTGAGGTCCAGCACGACGATCTCCGGCGTCAGCGTTGCAACCAACTGTCCGGCCCGAAATCCATCATTGGCCTCGACGACTTCAAAATCCGGATGGGCCGCTTTGATGGTCTTGGCCAGAATCTGCGTGATCCCCGGTTCGTCGTCTACGATCAGGACGCGGCAGGGCGGAGCCTCCACTTCCGGCGGCACGGGCATGCCGTGCTCGCGACAGAAACGGATCAGATCTCCCACGACGACTCGCCGGTGACCGCCGGGAGTGCGGTACGCTTTGAGCAGGCCTTGATCGATCCAGTTTGCAACGGATCCTGGATCGACGTGAAGCATCTGGGCCATCTCGAATGTCGACAAGTTTCTTGCCATCTTCTGCCTTCTCGCGATCAAGACAAACTGCGCCGCTGGTTGCGCTCTATCGTTCCAATACAGGCGGCATGGCACCCACCCCTGGAACGTGCTGCCCAATCACTGTAAGCTGCATCCGACCAACATGCCCGAATCAGCCCTGAAAAAGGGCAAAACTCTCCCCCGCCAATAAACATTCGGGAAATTTTCCAGCGAAAGACTGCCCGGAATGTTGACAACCCGCGTTGCCAACAGATATCATATTAAAGTTCGTGAGTCATTGGCAAGGTAAAATAATGGCGATTTGGCATATTTTGAACCGCATCCTGACGGGCCTGTTTCCCCAGCCCGTCGCTTGCTTGGCTGTCTCCGCACGTCCGCGACTTGTCGCTGTACGATAGGCTGCTGCCAGGCTGTACCGCGCAGCGGCCGTCCCTCCGTCTGATTCCTGCCGATCGCTCGGGCCAACGCCGGTCAATGAATGCAGGAAACCGCCGCCCCCGGCCGATCAATCTGGTAATATCCAACAAGAAGGTACAAGAAACATGACTCAAGCAAACACAAACGCAACGCCTACCCCGGGCGATTACATCGGCGCCTCGGGGGCCCAGATGATCGAGCGCACCCTGCGCGAGGAAGGCGTCGACCTGATCTTCGGGTTCCCCGGCGGCGTCGTCCTGCCGTTGTTCGACGTGCTCTACAGCTCGCCCATCAAGTTCGTCCTGACCCGCCACGAGCAGGGCGCCACGCACATGGCCGACGGCTACGCCCGCGCCACCGGAAAGCCCGGCGTCGTCATCGTCACCAGCGGCCCCGGCGCGACCAACACCGTCACCGGCCTGGCCACGGCCAACATGGACTCGATCCCCATGGTCGTCATCACCGGGCAGGTCAAGAGCACCCTGATCGGCAACGACGCGTTCCAGGAAGCCGACATGACGGGCATCACCCGCCCGATCACCAAGCACAACTTTCTGGTCAAGCGGGCCGAAGACCTCGGCCGCGTGCTCCACGAGGCCTTCCACATTGCCCGCACCGGCAGGCCCGGGCCGGTGCTGATCGACGTCCCCGTCGATGCCCTGGTCAACAAGCTCACCGAAGAGCCGGACCTGGCCATGCGCCTGCCCGGCTACAAGCCCCGCTACAGCGGGCACACCGGTCAGATCAAGGCCGCCGCCGACGCCATCAACGCCGCCCAGCGCCCCGTGCTGTATGTCGGCGGGGGCGTCGTGATCAGCGGGGCCACGCAAGAGCTGCGGGCGATCATGCACAAGGGCAAGCTGCCCGCGACGACCACGCTGATGGCGCTGGGCAGCGTCGACGAGAGTGACCCGCTGGCCCTGCAGATGCTGGGCATGCACGGATCGGCCTCGGCCAACTACGCTGTCCAGGAATGCGACTGCCTGATCGCCGTCGGGTCGCGCTTCGACGACCGCGTCACGGGCAAGCTGGACACCTTCGCCCCGCACGCCCGGATCATCCACATCGACATCGACCCGACGTCGATCTCTAAGAACGTCGTCGTCGACATCCCTGTCGTCGGCGACTGCAAGGACATCCTCACGCGGATGATCGAATACATCCAGACCCCCGACCGCTCGGCGTGGCTGGACAAGATCGCCGCCTGGAAGAAGAAGCACCCCTTCAAGTACGATCGCAACGGCGACCAAAAAGGCAAGATCAAGCCCCAGGCCGTCATCGAGGCCGTCGGCAACCTGACCGACCACGATGCCATCATCGCCACCGGCGTCGGGCAGCACCAGATGTGGACCGCGCAGTTTTACGGCTGGCGCAAGCCCCGCCAGATCATCACCTCCGGCGGGCTGGGGACGATGGGCTTCGGATGCCCTGCGGCCATCGGCGCCCAGTTCGGCCGCCCCGACGCGACGGTCATCGACATCGACGGCGACGGCAGCTTCTCCATGACGATGGTCGAGGTCATTACGGCCGTCGCCCACGACCTGCCCGTCAAGTTCGTCGTGCTCGACAACGGGTACCTGGGCATGGTTCGCCAGTGGCAGGAGATGTTCTACGGGCGGCGGTATTCGTCGGTGGACCATCCCTGTCCGAACTTCGTCAAACTGGCCGAGGCCTTCGGCGCCCGAGGCCTGCGCGTCTCGCACCCGGGCGAGCTTAACGACGGCGTCAGCGAAATGCTCAAGAGCACCGGCCCGACGATCCTGGTGGCCGATGTCGAGCCGGAAGAAAACGTCTACCCCATGGTCGCTGCCGGCAAGAGCCTGCACGAGATGGACCTGGGCAAACTCGCATAACGTAACGAAACGATACGGGCCTTGCGGCCTGGCCGGAGAATAAACATGAAACACGTCATCAGTGCTTTGGTTGAAAACGCCTCGGGCGTCCTGGCGCACGTGGCCGGGATGTTCGCCGCGCGCGGTTTTAATATCGACTCGCTCGTCGTCGGGCGCACCGAAGACAGCAACCTCTCGCGCATGACCATCGTGGTCATCGGCGACAGCCGCGTGCTCGAGCAGGTCCGCAAGCAACTGGGCAAGATCGTCTCGGTGGTCAAGGTGCGCGACTTCACCGACGTGGCGTACGTCGAGCGCGACCTGCTGCTGGTCCGCGTCCACACCCCGTCCGAGAAGCGCGCCGAGGTGCTGGACCTGGTCTCGCTCTTCCGGGGCCGCGTCGTCGACGTCGCCCGCGACAGCGTCATGATCGAGATGGCCGGACCCGAGGAGAAGCTCGAGGCCTTCATCGACCTGGTGCGCCCCTGCGGCATCCGCGAGCTGGCGCGCACCGGCGTGATCGCCATGCAGCGCGGCCAGCAGAAACGCCCCGAAACCAACGACACAGGCGATTGAGAGCAGGGACGCGCCCACCGCTTTCATCGTTTCGTCAAAGCCGGCGGTTCTCCGTAGCGAGTCGCTTCCAGACGACAACCTCAGACCGGCACGCGAAAGCGGTGGGCGTCCCTACGTCTTCAGCGGCTGCAGCACGAGGCTGGCGTCGATGGGGACGGCGCCGGCGGCGACCATGTCCTCAAGGGCCTGCTGGATGTCGCCCTGGCGCAGCTCGATGCCGCGGCAGGCGTCCTGAACCAGGTATGTCGCGAAGTCCATGCGGCAGGCGTCGATCGTCGTGTACCGAACGCTGTACTCGGTGGCCAGGCCGCAGACGAACACCTCGCGCACGAGATTGTCGACAAGATAGTCCGCCAGCCCCGTCGAGTTGCGTCGGCCGTTGTCGAAGAAACTGCTGTACGAATCGGCCTTGGGGTCCATGCCCTTGTAGAGCACGTAGTCGACGCGCGACACGTCGAATGCGTCGGCCAGTTCGGCGCCGCTGGTGTGCTGCACGCAATGGTCCGGCCAGAGCGTCTGCCAGACGCCATCGGCATCGATCACATCGCCGGGCCTCTTGCCCTCGTGGGCCGAGGCGAAGCTGACGTGCCCGCGCGGGTGCCAGTCCTTCGTCGCGATGACCAGGTCGAAGTGGTCCATCAGGCGATTGACGATGGGGATGATCTTGTCGCCGTGCGGCACGGCCAGCGCGCCGCCGGGCAGGAAATCGTTCTGCAAGTCTTCAATAATAAGGGCGTTCATTGGGCTTCTCCCTCAAGTCATTGTACCCCCGCGTCGGGAAAATCCGGTTGCGGCCGCCGCGGCGCCTCGCGAGAATGTCAGCATGATTCCCTCCCCCGCTCATAGCGTGATTGAATCCGGCAGTCTGACCCTTGGCCCGCGAAGCCGCATCGTCGCCGCCACGCCCGCCCTGGGGCCGCTGGCGAAGGTCCTGGCTAAGGAGATCGTCCAGTTGACGGGCCTGCAGTTGGCCCCTGCGCAGGGAGCGCCGCGCGAAGGCGACATTGCCGTAGCGCTGGACGCGGCGATGGCGGCCGAGGCCTATGAGTTGACGGTTGGCGCGACGGCCGCTGTTTGCGGCGGCTCGTATGCCGCCGTCGCGATGGGGACGGCTACGCTGTTGCAGGCGCTGCGCGGCCGGTCGCTGCCGCACATGCAGGTGCAGGATCGCCCGGTGGCGTCGTACCGTGGGCTGCTGATCGACACCGCCCGGCGGTGGCATACGCTCGATACGCTCAAGAAGCTCGTCGTGCTCTGCCGCCTGTACAAGATCAACCACATGCAGTTGCACCTGACCGACGACCAGTCGTTTACGTTCCCCAGCCGCGCCTATCCCGCCCTGGCCACGCCCGACCGACATTACACCCTCGATCAGATCGCCGAGTTGGAGTCCTTCGCACGCGAGCGCGGCGTGGCGATTCTGCCCGAGCTTGAAATGCCCGGCCACGCGGCTGCCGCCGTGGGAGGCCTGCCCAGCCGCGTCGCATGCGAGCCCTCGACCGGCAACGTGCTGTGCCCCTCGCACGAGCAGACCTACGAGACGATGGACACGCTTATCGGCGAGATGTGCCAGGCGTTCCCAGCCAGCCCGTACTTCCACATCGGCGCCGACGAGGTCAACAAGAAGCCCTGGGAAAGCTGCACCCGCTGCAAGGCTTTCATGGCCCAGCACGGCATTGAGAATACCGAGGAACTGTACCGCCACTTCATCGTGCGGATGAACGAGATCGTCAAGCGCCACGGCCGAAAGATGATCGTCTGGGAAGGCTTCGCCAAGACCGGCAAGATCGCCATCCCCACTGACATCACCGTGATGATCTTTGAGAGCTACTACAACCTGCCGCCGGATGTGCTTGCCGGCGGGTACCCCGTCATCAACGCGAGTTGGCAGCCGCTGTACGTCGTCAACGACCGCAACTGGACCCCCGAGCACATTTACGGCTGGAACATGTACCGCTGGGAGCACTGGTTCAATATCTCGCCCGCGTTTGAAAACCCGATCCAGGTGCCGCCGACAAACCAGATTATTGGCGCCCAGATGTGCGCGTGGGAGCAGCCTGACGAACTCGAACTGCCCAGCCTGCGCCATCGCGTGCCCGCGATGGCCGAGCGCCTCTGGAACCCCCAGGCCGGCCGCACCTTCGCCGACTTCGAGTCACGCCTCAAAGACGCCGACGCCAAGCTCGACAAGCTGCTGGCGTAGCGCAGGGTGCCACGCACAACTCCGTTGTGCGTGGCTGCGACCTATCATGGCGGAACCGGCGAGGTGCTGCGGTGTTTCTTATGGTGAGGTTTGTACTGCCGTAATTGTTCTGGTCGTCTGGAATCGGGGACACGCACAACGGAGTTGTGCGTGGCACCCAGGTGCGGCGTCGCGCTTAATATACGAACGAGGTAGCAATGCACAAGGCAATCCTGATCGCGGTGGGATGCGTGGTTCTGGCCGGCTCGATCGCCCGGGCGGATGAAAAGGCTGATCTGTTCGTCGCTCCCGAGGGCAAAGATGCCAACGCCGGAACAAAAGACGCGCCGCTGGCGTCGCTGGCGGGCGCGCGGGACGCGGTGCGCAAGATCCGCGCCGGCGCGCCGGACCGCGCCACGCCCGTCGTTGTCGAGTTTGCCGCGGGGTTCTACCCGCTCGAAGCCACGGTGCATTTCGTGCCCGCCGACAGCGGGACGGAAAAGTCGCCGACAATCTACCGCGCCGCGGCAGGGGCCAACGTCGTGATCTCCGGCGGGCGGATCCTCAAGGGCTTCAAGGTCGAGAACGGCCGTTGGATGCTGGATATCCCCGAGGCCAAGTGCCCCGAGCCCGACCCGACCGACGCCGAGGCTTGGGACGCGTTTTTGAAGAAGACCCAGATCAAACAGCCCTCGGCGGGCAAGTGGGATTTCAGCCAGTTGTTCGTCAATGACGTGCGGCGCTACCGCCCGCGGTTCCCCGACACCGGTTACGACCGCTGCAATCCCGGCGGCAAGGATGGCTTTGCCGCGACGTTTAAGTCCGAAGGCGTCAACACGGTTACCGGCTCCAGCGCCGACCCCAAGTGGCGCAACCTCAATGATGTCGAGTTCGTGCTGATGAACGGCTGGAACACCGGGCGCTACCGCGTCAAGAAGATCGAGGGCGGCACGGTGGCGATGTTCGGCCCCGGCTGCGGCGGGGCCTGGTGGAACGGGATCGCCCGCGGGCGGCGGTATTACCTCGAAAACATTTACGAGCTGCTCAAAGAAGGCCGCTTCTACCTCGACCGCAAGACCGGCACGCTCACGTACGTGCCGATGCCCGGCGAGACGCTGGAAAACTGCACGATCATCGCCCCCAAGGTCGAGCGGCTGGTGGACCTCAAGGGCGACCTGGCGACGGGCAAGTTCGTGCAGTACTTGCAGTTCGTCGGCCTGACCTTCGCCCACGCGAACTGGAACCTGCAGCGCGGCACGGCCAAGGGCGGTCGTGGCCTGCCGCAGGGCGAGTTGGACGTCGACGCGGCGATCAAGGGCTGGGGCATGCAGCACTGCCTGTTCAAGGGCATCACGGTGCGGCAGATCGGACAGTACGCCCTGCGCCTCGACGCCGGATGCAAGTTCAACACCGTCGAGGACAGCGAGTTCATCGACCTGGGCGGCGGCGGCGTGTGGCTGGGCTCGACACACAACGGCGGCTGGGGCTACCACGACGACCTGCCGCTGGTGGAGAAGGTCAACAAGGAGACCGGCAAGGCGGAGATGGTTCCTGGCGATCTGACGGACGAGCTGGCCGCTTCGCACAACATGGTGCGCAACTGCCTGGTCGCGCACGTCGGTCGCCTGCACGCCGGCGCGCTGGGGATCTGGCTGGGCCAGACGCACCACACGACCGTCGAGCACTGCGACATCTTCGACACGTATTACAGCGGCATGAACGTCGGCTGGAACTGGGGCCCGGCCCCGGGGGCCGCGCACGACAACACCATCGCATACAACTACATCACGCAAATCGGCCAGGGCGTGCTGGCGGATATGGCCGCGATCTACACGCTGGGCTGGAACAAGGACACGGTCATCCGCAACAACGTGCTCAAGGACATCTGGGCTCACCGCAACAACCAGGGCTGCGGGTTCTACAACGACTCGGGCTCGATGCTCTACCGCTTTGAGAACAACCTGGTGATGGGCGCTAATGACGGGGCGTACCACAACCACCAGGCCAAGCAGATCACGCTGGTCAACAATATCTTCGCCTTCAACAACGGCACGATCAAGATGCAGGAGGCCTATTCGTTCACCTTCACGCACAATATCGTGCTGGCCGGCAAAGGGTACATGACCAGCGGCGGTGCAAAAGTCGAGGCGCATCATAACGTCTGGTCGCCGCGCGGCGGCCTGGGCAAGGAGAAAGATTCGGTGCAGGGCGACGCGATGTTCGTCGACGCGGCCAAGGGCGACTTCCACCTCAAGCCCGAATCCCCGGCGCTGAAGCTGGGCTTCAAGCCCTTCGACTACGAAAACGCCGGCCGCCTGAAAGGCTTCAAACGCTGGTCGGACCTGACCAAGGGGCCTCAGGTGATGTACTTCGATACGCGAAGCTGGAAATAGCTTTGAAGCAGTTGTGAGTGGTGAGTTGTGAGTTAGCGGCGGGCTTGCCCCGCGCCTTCTCCAGGAACCGGACAACCTACCAGGCTACGGCGTGACGAGAGCCCCGCCGCTAATGGTCCAGGATGACGTGTTTGGCGCCGGTGGCTTCAAAGGCGCGCAGGGCGGCGGCGAAGGGGGCGTTTTCCGGCCTGGTCAACGCGATCTGGAACTTGTCTTCGGGCATCCACTGGACGTTGCCCCCGCGCGTCAGACAGTTGCGCCCTTTCTCGTGATTGCCTTTGAGATCGCAGGCGATGATGGTGCCGACGTCGGCCGGATAGCCCTCTTGTACCTTCCAGTGCAGGAAGTAGCTGCTCTGGCCCTGCTGCCAGGTGTCATCGGTGGCGCATCGGAACGCGGTCAAAGGAAGAAGCCCCTCCTCGACCAGATCCCAGGGTTTGGAGGGCACGGCATCTTTGGACCGCTCATACTCTCGCATGGCCCCGCCGATGGTCTTGAGGTTCACCAGGCAAGAACTCGTCTTGGCCTCGCGCAAGGCGCTGCCGATGACGGGAACCAGGATGGCCACCAGCAGCGCCCCCAGCAGGATCGTGCAGGCCGAGACGATGGTGGCGGCAATGGCCATGCCCGCCCCTCGCTTCGCGCGCGAGCTGCGCACCCAGGCGACGATCCCCAGGACCAGTCCGGCCAGCGAGAACAGCAACCCCGCCCCCCAGGCCACCAGCAGCGGTATGGCCACTAACGATATGACCAGCGCGACGATCGACAGCACCCCGACGCCCGGGCCCGCGGCCGGCGCTGCGGCCCACGGACCCGGCGGCAGCGGAGGACTGTTGCCCGGAGGCATCGGCGCGAGGTCTGTCGGCGCCGCGGCCGGCCCTGCGGCAGGCGGAACGGTCAGGACCAACCCGCATTTGGGACAGCGGCCTTGCTTGCCGCCCATGTCGTCAGCGACTTCGATAGCCTGCCCGCACGCGCAGTTGAACGTGATCATGCTATGGCGCTTTCTGCAGAATCGCTATTCCAGCGGAATATTCCGGGCGCCCGAGGCCTCGACGGCGGCCAGGGCGGCAGCGAATGCCGCGTTGTCCGGCTGTTGCAGCATTCTCCGAAATTCGTTCTCAGGCACGAACATCACATTGCCGTGGACGGTCAGAACGTATCGCCCGCCATTATGGTGATCTTGCAGGTCACATGCGGCCAGGGCGTAGCCGTGATACTGGTCGAACTTCTGAGGATCGGGCGCAAGATAGAAATAGCTGCTGCGCCCGAGGGTCCAGGTGCTGTCGCCGCCGCACTTGAAACCGCTTTCGGGGAACAGGCCCGCTTTCACCACGGCCATCGGGCGCTGCGGCCACGTGGCGTTCTGTCGCTCATACTGGCGCAGGGCCATGCCAAAGGTCTTCAGGTTGGCTTGGCAAGCGGCTTTCTTGGCCTCGCCCAAGGCGCTGCCGATGACGGGAACCAGGATCGCCACGACCACAGGCGTGGCCAGCAGCGTTATTCCCGAGAGAATGGTGGCCGCCAGGGCCACGCCGATGCTGCGTCCCTTACGCCCGCTGGTGGCCAGGGCGATGATACCCAGGACCATCGCTACTATCGTCAACAACAACCCCACGCCAAAGACGACCGTGAGGATGCCGATGATGGCCAGCACCAGCGCCGTGACAGCCATGCCGCCGGCGGGCTTGGCCGCTGCCGGCGCGGGGTAGGGCGATGGCGGCGGGGTGGCATTGATGGATGTGTTTGCGGGTTGCTGGTTCTGACTCATATTGTTTCCTTTGCCGAAGTAGAGAGGCTTTGTTCCCACATGATTGGAAGATGTACCGCGTTAGGCGTTGCCTGTCAAGACGGCCTCAGGTGCGCGTTCTGTCTCGCCTGACATTCAACAACAAAACGGCAGCGGCGTTGCCGCACCGCATACTACGGAAACCGTAGCGTCAGCACCCATTTCTCCCACTGCTTCTGGAAGACGGCCATGTCGGGATTGCCCAGGACCGTTTTGAGCGCCTGGTATCCGGTTGGATCCTTCGCCTGGTTTCTATAGAAGCGGTGATAGTAGTCTTTGAGCAGGCCTTTCTGCTGAAGATAGTAGCAGAGATAGCGGCTCTGGCCGTAGTTGTCGCCGGCGTAAAACGTGCGGCTGTCCATGGCCGTGAGTTTCTCGAACGTCGGCAGGCGCTTGGCGGCGATGGCTTTCTGCAGGTGGGGCAAACGCCAGTTGGTATATCCGCAGATGCGGCCGTCCTGCTCGCCGGACTGCTCGTAGAGCGATCCCAGGCCTTCATTGAACCACGCCGGGCAGCGGGGAAAGTTCGCCGCCATGAACGGATGCACGATCTCATGCACCAACGTGCCGCCGCCGGTGGCGATGTTCATCACCAAAGCGCCGTCGGAGTCGCTGAAGTACCCAAACGGCGTGCTCGGCCGCGAGCCGGACAGGGCGGTGGCGTTCTTGTAGTAGCTGTCCTCATCCTTGAACAGCCAGATGTCGAGGATCTCCGTCGGGTCGCTGGTGAAGTACTCGGCCTTGAGTTTGTCGACGGCCCATTTGACGGTGCTGGCGCTGCGGCGGCGGAGCGTCGCGGCGTCCTCGTCGCCGATGACCACGAACGGCGGCTGCAGCACGATGGTGAACTTGTCCGAAGGCAGCTTCTTCCTGAGCTTCATGATGTGCTGGGCGTAATCGGCGGCGGTGAAATAACGCAGCGGCGGGCCCAGGGTGTGCGGCGGTGGCGCGGGGGTGGGCTTGCCCTTCAGGGGCAGGCGGATGAGCGTCCATTTCTCGCTGTTGTATTTCAGCGGCCAGAGCTTCAGCAGCGTCGGGCGTTTCATGCGCAGGTATGCCCCGCCTGCGGCCGCGGGCTCGTGGTAGATCACTTCGTCAGTGGCCACGTCGTAGCCCAGGATCAGGCGGAAGTGTTCGCTGGAATTGGCGGTGTCGTCATAGTGCATGCAGATGATGGACGGCACGCCGGCATGCAGATCGGCGAGCAGGGCGGCGAACTGTGCGTCGAGGGCAGCCGCGGCGCCGGCGGTGACGGTTGCGCCGCCGGTGCCGCACTTGAAGCCGATGCGTTCCAGGGCGGCCATCAGCTCGCGCGTATAGCATCCGCGCCCCAACTCGGCAGAGAGGCCTGAAACATTAAAGACATAGTCCTGGTTGATGTCGGCCCGGCCCAGGCGCGCCGCCCACATGGCCGCGCACGCTTCGCCGCAGAAGTCCGCCTTCTGCGGCACGTGGGGGACGCCGGCGATCGTCACCGACTGCAGTTTCGCCGCCGGTGGGGCCTTGGACGAAGGAGCATGGATAGGAGAAGCGGCCGCGACGAAAGCGGCCGACAGCGCGATCGGGGCGATTACGGCAAAGCGACGGATCGAGCCCATGGCGGTCTTCTCCCGTACAGGCGGATTGTACCGATTGAGTGGTTGTCAACCACTGCCTATTCGACGCGTGGCGGCGGGCCGGGTTCCGGTTTTCGCTCGATTCTTCCGACAGCATTATTCCTCGCGGCTGTCCGTTAGACATACTGTTGTCTGCCGATGGAGGCGCCGGTAGACTGGGCGGTTGTAAGCTTCTTTCAGGGATGGCACGGCATGATGAAACGAGTATCTGTACCCGTCGCGGTTCTGGTTCTGACGGCCGGGGCGGCGCTGGCCGAACCCGCACCCGCCCCGTCGGTTATCGAACTGATCCAGACGATTCACAACGCCACGGACGTCTTGACGGCCAGCAAGGCCTACGCCGAGGCCCGCAAGGCCGACAAGAACGACCCGCAGATCTACAAGATCTTCATCCAGCGCATGCTCGAGATGGGCCAGCCGCTGCAGGCGGCGATTCCGGCGGCGGAGCTGACGGCGATGGAAGGCGAGAACGGCCTGGCCTGGGGCGTCGTGGGCTATGCCAAGACGCGCACGGGGCGCATCGCCGAGGCGTTTGCGGCGATGGTGAACGCTGCCAAGTTCGCCGGCGACAACGAGGGCATCATGTTCAACGCCGGCGTGCTCTGCGCCTGGCAGGATAACGCCGTCCTGAAGGGATCCGTTCCGCCCGACGCGGCGTCGACGGCCTCGTCGCTCAAGTCGGAGTGGTCTTCAAAGAAGGGGTTTGCCGAGGGCGAAAAGGCCGCCCTGGCGATCTTCAAGACTCGCCAGGACTACATCAAGAGCCTGCAGGACAAGCTGACCAAGCTCAAGAGCGACATCAAGGACGCCCAGGACAAGAACAAGGAACTGGCCGATCAGTTCAACGTTCTCAAACGAAGGAGCGACGCCCTGGAGCAGCGCATGCGTACGGCTGACGACACGGTGCGCCGCTACAACTGGGAGGTGCAGCACAACGGCGCCTCGGTCACGCAGCTTCCGTCGTATGTGACGCAGGCGCAGTCGGACTACCGCCAGGCCCGCGACGAGCTGGCCGGCGTCGTGCGCCAAGGCAACCTGCTGCGCCAGGCGGTTGCCGTCCGCGAGCGGGCCATCTACAAGGCCCAGCAGGAGGCCGACCGCAACGGCAAAGCCCTGGCGGCGTTTGAAAAGTGCGACCCGACACTGCCCTGGAAACCTCCTGCCGTCAATGGTGTGATCGCCGCTGACGCCTCGGCCAAGACTGACGAACCCTCTATCGCGGCGGAGCCGACGACGAAACCCGCGTCGTTGCCGGACGGTCAGCGACGCCTGACGCTGGCGAAGATGCTCATCGAGAACAACCAGCGCGACAAGGCGATCAAGGAACTGCTGGCTATCATTCAACAGTACCCCGACAGCGAAATCGCCCGGCAGGCCCAGACATTGCTCGATACAATCACGTTGTAAGCTGATCGGAGCGCCCATGGCCTCAGGATTGCTCTTACTGGTTGCGGCGGTGCTGACCGCGGCGCCGGCTCCCGCTTCGCCGGCCTCGATGCCCGCCTCCGCGCCGCAGCGGGCGCTGACGACGGCGCCCGCTGAAGACGACGGCGTCGCCGGCGCTATCGCCAAGGCGCCCAACGCCAACGCCGCCGGCGCCGCCTATATGGCCGCACGCAATCTCGACCGCAGCAGTCCCAAGATCCCCCACGCCTACGTGCAGCGCCTGCTGGAGATGGGCAAACCGCAACTGGCCGCCACGGCGGCGGCCGATCTTGTCGAACTCGACCCCAAGGATGCCCTCGGTCAGGGCGTGATCGGATACCTCGCCGCGTCCAAGGGTAATATCTCCAAGGCCCTTCCGGCGTTCGTCAAGGCCGCGCGGTCTGACCCGGACAACGCGGGGATCGCCTACGATATGGGCATGCTGGCGATCTGGATGATCCGGGCAGGCGACAATACCGTTGCGCCTTCCGATCAGCAGGCGTTCATGGACGCCCTCAAGCTGGTGCAGAACAAGCGCGGGTTCTACGACGGACAGTTGTACTGCAAGAAGGCCTTCGACCAATGCCAGGAGGCCGCCATCGAGCAGCGGCAGCGCCTCCCGCAGCTCAAGACCGCCCTGGCGGCGGCGATGGCGGCCGGGCCAGAGCTGGACCTGCAACTCCGCACGCTCAACGACCGTGCGGCCGCCGCCGACAAGGCGTATCGCCAGATGCAGGTCGACAAGGCGCGGTTCGCGGCCGACAGCAAGAGCCCCAACGCGGCGAACAATGTGGCGGCGTGCGAAGCAGGCATGCGCCACGCCCAGGAGGAGGCGCGGATCGTCAAGCAGACGCGTCCGGCAGTCGAGCGGGCCGTTGCCCAGCGCAACGCCCGAATCCTCCAGTGCAAGAAGGACGTGGATCGCGCCGAGAAGATCATTCAACAGGCAGCCAGGGCGGTCCCTTCGCTGACGTTCCGCCCGCCGGCCGTCAAGGGCATGGTCGTGACCGAGACCGTCATGCCCGGCAGCGACAATGCCCCGCCCGTCGAGGCGAAGCTGATCGACGCCATCCGCGCCGCCGGCACCGTCACCGCCGCCGGCGAGGCCTACGCCAACGCCCGCACCGCCAACGCCCGCGACCCGCAAGTCTACCGCGCGTACATCCGCCGCCTGCTGGAACTGGGCCAGCCGCGCCTGTGCACGCTGGCGGCGCAGGACCTGACGCGCCTCCAAAGCGAGGATCCGCTTGCCTGCGGCGTGCTGGCGTACGCCCTCGGCGGCGAAGGCAAAACCCTTGAGGCCGCATCGCTGCTGGCCCGAGCGATCAAGAGCGACGCCGACAACGCCGGGATCATCTACAATCTGGGCATGCTCTCGGTGTGGCAGAGCCGCACCAGCGACAAGAGCTTCGCCCCGGAGTTCATCGCCGAACTCCAAACGGCCATTGCCGCCGCACGCAGCAAGAGTGCCTTCGCCGCCGGCGCCGCGGCCGCCAAGTCCGCTTTCGACAAGCGCGACGCCGCCCCGCGCAAGGCCGCCCCCAGCGCGGCCCAGCCGCTCACCGAGCAGCAGAAGGCGTATTACCAGGCGCAATACCTCGAGGCTCAGAAAGGCGTGGACCGCTATCGCAACGACAAATCGGCCGGGGGCGCCGCGCAGTACCGGGCCTTCGAGCTGCGACGCCAGGCGGCCTTGACGGAACTGCGCAGCGTCCAACAGACGCAGAGCGGCGATATCAAGCCCGACCCGTCCCTGCCCTGGCAACCCCCGGCTGTGCCCAAGGCCGCGACCGACAGTGCCCCGCCGTCCGCGCCGGCGCGGGCTGCCGCACCGGCGGCCGAAGCCAAACCCAATCGCGCCTTGGGCAGCAATCCCGAAACGCAGCTCAAAATGGCCAAGATGCTCCTGGCCAACGACCAGAAGGCCCGCGCCGTCCCTATCCTCCAGGATATCGTCGCCAACCACGGCGACAGCGACCAAGCCAAAGAAGCACGAGAGCTGCTGGCCAAGATGGGGCTCTAGGGCCGCCCGTCAGGCAGATCGTCGGGAATCCCGGGGGTTTCCACAATTCTTCCTGCCTGCGCCTCTTCCATCAGACCCGCCGGCGACAAGGTCCTGCTCTTGACGTTCAGCCGCAGCGTCTGAATTTCAAACGGCGTCAGCGAAACGGCTTGGGCGATCCCCAGGCCCGGCAGATGCAGCGTCGTGCGGCGCGGCTGGCCGGTTGGCTCGAACAGGCGGATGATGTAGTCCTCGCCGCTTTGGGCTTTCTTGAAAGCGGTCATCAGCACGGCGGAGTCGTCAATCATCGCCAGCGGCGCGGGCGCCGCTCCGCCGCCGGAAGGAAAGAACGACAGCACGAATGGCTGCTCGTTTCGCGCGAGGGCTTCGCTGTTGACCGCCGCCATGCGGGCCGTCGCCTCGCCGGCGTTGATCCAGATGCGAAAGAGCCGCTGCCCCTGATCGATGCGCGGCGTGAACCGGTCGTCCGGGGTCAGGGGACGGTCGGCGATCGGATGCGCCGAATACGCCGGCGAACGCAGCAGGGACAGGCGTATCTCGCCGTCGCAAAAATCGCTGCCGTAAATGCCTTCGTTGATCACGCTGACGGCGCGGCCGCTGGCGGCGCAAACGGCGGCCGTCCATTTCTGGGCCACAACTTCTTTGTGATCGCCCGGCAGTTCAGCCGTGCCGTACGCCACCTGGCCGACGTAACGCGACTGGCCCAGCGTCGTCGGCAGGGCGAGCTTGAGCATGGCCGTCTTTTCATTCCAAAGCACGCGCGTCTCGACCTCGATCTCGGCGCCGATCTTCGGCAGCTTGTAACGCTGGCAGATGAACGAGTGCCCATACGACAGTACGGCCTCGATCACGGTTCGCACCGGTCCGTCCTCGATGACCCGCACCGACGGCAGCGTCTTTCCCCGCACGCCGGAGAACGCTGTGCCCGCCTCGGGGCTCATCAGCTCGAACCGTCCGGCGAGGTCGGCAAAGCTCTGCTTGCCCGCGACGATCCACGGATCGTCGGTGTCCTTCATTACCAGCGGTGCAATTGCGCCCGGGGCGAGATAATCCACTCCATCGACGCGGTAGCGGTCCATCAGACCCGTGCGGGCATTGATGACGACTTCCAATCGGTCGCTGCGGAACGTAAAGGCGCCACCTTCTTCGGTCAAAGCGGGTTTGGGTTTTCCGCCGGGCAGAGTCTCCAGCGTGCAGTCGAAGCGGTTGACCTGGAGCGGCCGCAATTCCGCGTAGAACGCGACGCGTTTGCGCCAGTCGAGGCTGAGGTTGGAGTCTTCCTTCTCGACCTGGCAGGGCAGTGCCCGTCCGTCCTGGTGAACCGTTGGGTTGGTGAACGATCCGGTCCAGTCCTGGTCGGCAAGCATGAACTCGCATTCAAAGACGCCCTTCACCGGCCAGGGGTGCGGGTTGTATGCGAGAATCGGGATCTGCCCCTGCGGGGCGGCGTCCTGCCCGCGGCATAGGGCGAAGAACGCCCGCGCCTCGAGGCGCGAGAGAATCTCCAGACCGTGGTCCATCAGCCGCAGCGCCGCCTGCTCCACCGGCTCGATGGACGAGCCGGGCAGAATGTCGTGGAACTCGGCCGTCAGCAAATCCTCCGTTGCCTGGCGCAGGTCCGCGGCCGGATATTCAAACAACGCAGCCAGCGCGGCGTGCGAAAGCATCTTCTCCGCTGCGAACAGTGCGTTCTCCAGGCGGCGGTGCTTCTGCTTGATTTGTACCTGCGAGGTGTAGCACCCGACGGCCCAGGCATTGAGATCGCCCTCGTGCCGCGGCAGCGACGCGCCGGCCGACTTGAGCTCCGCGAAATACGCCTCGCTCGTCGAGTGGCGAATGCCCGCCTGCGGCAGTTCCGCCGCCAGGGCGTTGAGTTGCTCGATGTCCGCACGCGAAGGCCCGCCGCCGTGGTTGCCCACGCCCCAGAGTACCAGGCCGATGTCCTTGTCCGGCCTCGCGGCGATGTAGTCCCGCACCTTCTTTGCCGCCTGCCCGCGCGCGGCGAGATAGTGCCCCCACGCGCGGTGGCCGGTCAGTGTCGAACCGTCATAGCCGACCCAGGTGAAGTCGTCGCCCGGCAGCGGGCAGTCGTTCTTGTCCGGGCGGCAGAAGATGTACGAGTCGAAACCGCACTTGGCCAGAATCTGCACCAGCCCCCGCGTGTGGCCGAAGGGGTCGAAGTTGATCGCCGTCGTCGGCGCTGCGCCGAAGCGGCTGGTGAAGTATTCCCGCCCGGCCAGGATCTGCCGCACGAACGATTCGCCGCTGGGCATGTTGCAGTCGGGCTGCAGGTGCCAGCCGCCCATGATGTGCCACCGCCCGCTCTTGACGAGCCCCTGAATGCGCGCGAACAGCGCCGGCTCGTACTCCTCGACCCACTTATAGAGGATGGCCTCGTTGTGGTTGAACACGAGCGTGCCGTACTGATCGCACAAATCCGCCGCCGTGCGGAAGGTCGAGATTGCCTCGGCGGCGCCTTCCTGCCACTGCCAAAGCCACACGGGGTCCAGGTGCGCGTTGCAGATCAGATGAACGGATTTCATGGCCGGATGTTACCGTGCGATTGGGGGATTTGGTAGCCGCTGAGGTCGCTGAGGACGCTGAGGAAGATGAGATGAGAGAGCGGGGAGTTCTTCGTCCTCGTCCTTCCACCTTCGCCGGCGGCTCGGCGTGGCAATTGTCCGTTTTGCTTTTGGTTCTTCAGGATGGGTACAATGCCTCGTATGTGGGACTTCTGGTCTTTCCTGGGCAGCGCGATCGTGATCTCCCTGTCAGGGGTGATGGCCCCCGGCGCGATCACGGCTGCCACTATTGCCGCCGGCGCTCGCAACCGCCACGCCGGGTCGCTCATCGCCCTGGGGCACGGCGTGGTCGAGTTCCCCCTGATGGTCCTGATCGTGCTGGGGGCCAGCCACTTTCTTCAGGGCCGCGGCGCGCAGATCGGCATCGGCCTCGTCGGTGGGGCGGTGCTGGTGTTCACTGCTATCATGACGCTGCTGGGCCTGCGCGGCGGCAGCGAGCCCGCGCCTCACACGCAGCGGTGGGGGCCTCTGGTGACGGGCATCGTGCTCTCGGCCGCAAATCCGTACTTTCTCGTTTGGTGGGCCACAGTCGGGCTGGCGCTGACGACGCGGGCGATGGGGCTGGGCGTCTGGGCCTTCGCCATCTTCGCAGTCGTTCACTGGGCGCTGGACCTGATCTGGCTTGAGGCGTTGTCGATGGGTTCATCCCACGGCGCGCGCCTGCTGGGCCCGCGGGCGCAGAAGGCCGTGCTGGTGCTCTGCTCGGCCGCGATGCTGTTCTTCGCCGCCACGTTCATCCGTGACGGCGTTGTGCGGTTGTGTGGTTAGCGGCGGATTCTTGTCAGGCCGAAGCCTTGACGAAAGTTGATGCTCCGCGGGTCTTTCAGTGCAATGAGGATGCCCGCGCCCGAACAACCCGTCGAGCAAGTCGAAGATGCCTTAGGGGCTCGATCGCTAACAAAACAAGTCTCTGAAGATCCTGATCATCTTAATCTCTTCAATCCCCTAATCCCGCACTCCCCGTTCGCCCGCTACTTCGTCAGCGCCGGGAACACGTGCTGGATCGCACTGAAGCAGAACTTCACGCCGATGGCGACGATGAAGATTTCCATGACGCGGCCGACGGCCAGGGACACCAGCGGGCCCATCAGACGGTAGAGCACGTTGGCGTAGTTGAGGATGAGGATCACGAATACGAAGGCGGCCAGGCAGGCGATGACGGCGAACAGCGGCCCGTGTCGCGAGACGATGAGCATGACGTTGACGATCGTGCCCGGGCCCACCAGCAGCGGCGAGGCGATCGGCGAGATCGCCAAGCCGATCTGGTCGACGGCTTTGACATCCTGCGAGGCGGTCCGCTGGCGCTGCTGCGTGCCCTGAACGATATAGCGGATGCCGATGACCACGAGCATCAGCCCGCCGCCGAAGGTCAGCTCGTCAATGCTGATCTGGAAAACCGTCGTTAGCAGGAAATGTCCCGATAACGCCATCACCAGGATGATCGCAAGGGCAGCCACGCCCGCCAGGCGCAGTAGCTTGCGCCGGTCAGAGTCCGACACGTCGGCCGTCAGCGAAATGAACACCGGTAGCCCGCCAACCGGATTGACGATGGCAAAGATGCTCACCGCCGCCTCGCCGAATGCACGAAGGGTGTCCATATCCATGACCGTCTCCCAGATCAGCGGATCATATCCTTAATCCACTGCGCGAGAACCATGATTCCGATCGTCAAGAAGGAAGAGAATAACTGAATCATTGCGTACAGGATCCACATTCGGGACTGCTCGCGACGAAGGATCGCCAGACCCCAGCGCGCCAGGCACAGCAGCAAGATGGCCGAGAACAACCAAAGGGAATAGATGCTGTCCGGGTGGAGAGACGGCAGAAGAACAGAACCGATAATGAGTCCGCCAGCCAAGGTTAACAACATCGTCTGACGCGGCCACAGGCAGCGGATCATTGGCAGGGGATGGGTGTTCATCGGTTCGCACCTCTTCGCCGGCGCAGCCGGCGATTGGAAATAGCCTCGGGCGTAGCCCGTGGAAAGGATGAATCAGATTCACAGAGCCCCCGCAGGGGGCGATTGACCTCAATCGAATACATACCTTGGATCATAATCGACCTTGTGGCGGCGCAATAATTCGACGAATTCCTCCTCGAACGTGCGCGTGTGATGATGCCGTTCCTGGTCGAGGATATAGGCCTTCACCTTTTCCTCATTGGAGGAACTGACGCCAAAGGAACCATAGCCAGCCTGCCAGGCAAATAGTCGTTCTGCCGGATAGGTTTCGTGAATCCATCTGCTCGATAGACTCTTCCATTTGCGAAGGGCGTCGGCGATGGCGATGTCTGTCCGGATGGAAAGCAATCCGTGGATGTGATTGTCGGTTCCGCCGACAGCCATCGCGCAGCCGAATTCCTGTCGTGCGATCCCGCAGAGGTATTCGTACAGGCGCGTGCGCCAGTCTGGCCGGATGAGCGGGCGGCGCTGCTTGGTGCTGAAGATGACGTGAAGGACATGATGCGAAAATGTGTGTCCGGCCATTTGTGCCCCTTCAATCGCCCCCTGCGGGGGCTCTGTTCCCGTTTTGGTTCGGCTCCACGGGCTTGCGCCCGAGGCTATTCCCAGTCGCCCGCTGCGCGGGCGAACCCTATCTCCAGTCCACTATGAAATGAGCGATAATGTTTGAGAGTAACACCAGGAGTGGTGACAATGCCATCACAATCGACCAGAAGATCCATCTACGTGATTGTTCCCTTCGACCGACCGCCATACCCCAACGAATTCCACATACCCCTAACAAGATAAACAGACAGTCCAACTCGGTCTGCACAACCATGTTCAGGACGCCCCAAAACAAGGGAATTGGCAACAGCCCAAGGCCAAAGCACATCAGCATGACAGCCTTTGGCCAGTTGCATTTCAGGGCGGGGATGGTCTTTCTGATGAAGGTCCTTACGGCGGCGGGATCGTTGGGCAATGTGGTGCATCGCTCGGGCAGACCAGCCAGGCTGTCGATTGCGGGATGGTGGACGGGATCGGCGGCGGTGGCTTGGCGGATGGCGTCGGGGAACTTGGCGCCGTGGGCGGTTGCCAGACAGATCACTGGACATGGCGGCTGGGAAACGGCCGCCATGGCACCCGGGGAATCGCATGCTGTGCTTTCGGCGACGCTGACGGCGACGGCCGTGTGGGGGTCGAGCACGTAGTGGTGTTGCTTGTAGTACTTGGCGATGGTCGCCAGGCATTGATCGGTGGTGCCGGCGCCGGCGAGGATGGCTTCGTCCACGCGGCCGTCGGGGGCGGTGGGCACGCTCAGGGCGCCGGTCGATGCGAACTGCTGCATCAGCTTGCGCAGCTTCGCGGGGTCGCAGCCTACTTGATAGAAGAGGTATCGCTCGAAGTTGCTGGCGACCTGGATGTCCATCGCGGGGCTGATCGTGTGGGCGACCGGGCCGCGGCTGTACGTGCCGCTGTTGAAGAATCGCGCGAGGATGTCGTTCTCGTTGGTGGCCAGGATGAGTTTGTCGATGGGGGCGCCCATCTGCATGGCGTACCATCCGGCCAGCACGTCGCCGAAGTTGCCTGTCGGGACGGCGAAGCGAACCTTCGCCGCGCCGCTAAGCCGCTGAGCCTCGAACGCCGCGTGGAAGTAGTACACGATCTGCGCCAGCACGCGGGCCCAGTTCACCGAGTTAACCGCGCCGATGCTGTAGCGGCGCTTGAAGTCCAGGTCGGCCGCGATGGTCTTCATGATCCCCTGGCAGTCGTCGAACGTGCCCTTGATGGCGATATTGTGTACGTTAGCGTCGAGCACCGTGGTCATCTGCCGCTGCTGGATCGCCGAGACGCGCCCGGCCGGGTGCATCATGAAGATGTCGATGCCCTTGCGGCCGCGGACGCCGGCGATGGCGGCCGACCCGGTGTCGCCGCTGGTGGCGCCGAGGATGTTCAAGTGCCCGCCGCGGCGGCTCAGGATGTACTCGAACAGGTTGCCCAGAAACTGCAGGGCGATGTCCTTGAACGACAGCGTCGGCCCGTGCCAGAGCTCAAGTACGAAGATATCGCCCACGGCTGCCAGCGGGGCCGGGGCGGGGTCGAACACCTGAGGGCTCAGGTAAGTCCGCTGGATCAGCGAGTTGAGCTCGGCTGGCGGAATATCGTCCACATACAGGCCGAGGATTTCCATCGCCAGGTCGGCGTACGCCAACGGGCGCCAGGTCTCGATGCGGGCGCGCACGTCGGGGATCGACTCGGGCACGAGCAGCCCGCCGTCGTCGGCCAGCCCCATCATCACCGCGTCCTGAAACGCGATGGGCGTCACGCCGCCGCGCGTGGAGATGTAGTTCATATGGATAATGGTAAGCGGCTCGCGGGGGAAAAGACAGTTGTGTGTTGTGAGTGATGAGAAGAAGCAGTGGGTGAGTCGTGAGTTGTCGGAGTGCCTCCGAAGGAGGCACTTTGAAAGTAGCCCACGGTGGAGCGGATTCGCCCAAGGCGAATCCGCGGAGCCGTGGGATGCGATTTGCGCAAGATTTTGAGCCCCTGAGGGGGCGATTGAACAGACGGGGCAGCAAGGTGGCGATTTGAACCGGCGTGGCCGCGATTCAATCACCCCTTCGGGGGCTCCGGTCAATTACACGGCTGATGACCCACGGCTCCGCAAGACCGCCTGCGGCGGCCTTGCTCCACCGTGGGCTACTGTCAGTGTGCCTCCTTCGGGAGGCCCCCACGACCACAGTCCATTGCCGTCCCCTCTCACCACTCACAACTACAGTTGCGTCCGTCACGCTGCGGGTATAAGATTCGACCCCTAACCACATGGAGCTACCGCAATGGCTGAGAACGATAAGGACAAGGGCGGCGAAGAACCCAAGATCATCGTCGATTCGGACTGGAAGAAGCAGGCCCAGGCCGAGAAAGAAAAGCTCGACAAGGAAGTGGAAGAAAGCGGCGCCGGCGGGCGCGGGCCTCGGCGGATTCCCCCGGCCAGCTTTTCGACCCTGGTCAGCTCGCTGGCGATGCAGGTGATGATGTCGCTGGGCGGCATGCAGGACCCGCAGACCAAGCGACCGGTCGTCGACCTGGCGCTGGCCAAGCACCACATCGACACGCTGGCGATGCTCGAAGAAAAGACCAAAGGCAACATTACCGACGAGGAAAAGAAACTCCTCGACGAGGCCCTCTACCAGGTGCGGATGCAGTACGTGCAGATCGCACAACGAGTGTCGCAACTCTAACCTCCGGTTCCCGCGATCTGATGGATACTCCGCAATGGATGGTTGGATGGGTGGATGAATGGATGGTTGGGAATTGCCATCCATCCACGCATCCATTCATCCATCCCTTCTTATGGAGACGATGACATGCAGACTCCCCGCCAGGTGATCGACAATCTGCTTCGCGGCAACAGCGCCGACCGCGTCGGGCTCAACGACAGCCCGTGGGGCGACACCGTCGCCAAGTGGATCAAGCAGGGCCTGCCCGTCGACGACAAGGGCAACGCCGTCGACGTGGCCGACCACTTCGGCTTCGACATGCGCGGCACGGGCGGGTGGTTCAACTGGCAGCCGTTCCCGGGCACCGACGTGACGATCGAGGAAACCGATGAGTGGAAGATCGTCAAGAACGGCGCCGGAGCGCACCTGAAGTGGTGGAAGAACAAGTCCGGAACGCCCGAGCACGTCGACTTCACCATTACCAGCCGCGAGATCTGGGACCGCGACTACCGACCGGCCATCGTCAAGGACCCCGGGGCTCGCATCAATGACGACGGGGTCAAGTGGTCGGCCGACGCGATCGCCAAGGTGCATGCCAACGGCGACTGGTGGGGCTTCGTGGGCAACCAGTTCATCTGGGAGAACATGCGCGCCAGCCTGGGCGACTACACGATGTACATGTCGCTGTTGACCGACAAAGAGTGGATCCACGACATCTGCCGCTGCTACACCGACATGTACAAGGCGTGCTGGGGCAAAATCTTCGATTCGCCCGGGCGCCCCGATGGCGTTTGGATCTATGAAGACCTCGGCTACAAGCACCGCCTCTTCGCCAACCCCGAAGTCCTGAAGGAACTGATCTTCCCGTACTTCGCCGAGCTGGTGGAGTTCTGCCACAGCTTTGACCTGCCGGTGGTGCTGCATACGTGCGGGTTCACCGAACCGGCGCTGGACATGATCGTCGATGCCGGGTTCGACGGCCTGCACCCGATGGAGGTCAAGGCCGGCAACGACCCGCTTCGCATCGCGAAGAACTACGGCGACAAGCTGTGCCTGATCGGCGGGCTGGACGCGCGCATCCTCGAGAGCCACGACCGCGACCACATCCGCAAGGAAGTGACCGCCCTGATCGAAGGGATGAAGGCCTGCAACGCCAAGTACGTTTACGCTTCAGACCACTCGATCTCGACCAATGTCGACTACGACGACTTCCGCTTCTCGCTGGACGTGTACCGCGAACATATGAGGTATTAACAGCAGTAATCGGTAACCCGTAGCCGGTAGCCAGTGCAGATCGGGCCACACGGGCTACGGGCTACGCTGTTTCGCGATTTGATCCATCAGCTTCTGGGCTTCCTTGGCGGCATCGGAATTGGGGTCGTGGTCGATGATCTCTCCAAGGATCTTGATGGCTGGCTGGGGGCGGTTGTTCTGAATCAGCGCCTTGGCCACTTCCAGCTTGGAAGCATCGCTGGCAGGTGCCCCTTCGCCGTCACCGGCGACGGGAGCCAATCGCGAGTCCTTGTCGACGAAGGCCTGGCCGTCGATGGTTGGCGGCCTCCAATCGAACAGCGGCGTTGCCGTGGCGACGCGGTCCATTTCCTTCTGAATGCTCTCGACGGCGGCTTTGGCGTTCTTGAGCGGGGCATCCTTCGTGGCGATTGCCTCCTCGGCGGCTTTGACGCGGCGGATGGCTTCGGCCCGCGTCACCTGGGCCTGCACGTATGCTTGCTGATTCTTGGCGATGGCCGTAACGGCTTTGTCGACGGTCTTTTTGTCGGCGTTGTTGGGGGTGCTGGCGCGGATCTTCTGGATTGCCGCCACGGCTGCGGCCATCTGCTTCTCGGCGGCCTGTTTCTCCTTCTGGGCCTTGGCCTTCAGGGCCTCTGCCGGGTCGACGGGGGCGGCCTTGGCTTTCCTGCCTCTGCCGGCGGGCGCGGGGATGGGCTTGGTAAGCTCCTCGACCTTCTTCTGAGCGGGTTCGAGTCTTTGCCTCACTTGCTCGACGCGCACGGCGCGCTGGGCGAGTGCTTTGTCGGCGGAGTCGGAGCCTTCGGAGAACCCGCTCCTGCTGCTCCATCGGGCGAGGTTTGAATGCAGAGTGTCCACGGCGGCGGGGGGAATCATCGCATGAGTGGGATCGACCTCCCGCCACTTGGTCAGCACGCCGATGTTGAACATGACGCCGCTGTTCTCGGGGGCGACGGCGGCCGCCTTGACCGTGGCGGCCGAGGCTTCCATGAACGATCCGCGCATCGCCAGGCAATATCCCAGCAATCCCTGAGCGAGGGCGTTTTCGCCCTGGAGGCGGGCGAGTTGTTCGGCGGCGGCAAAGGCCTTCTGGGGGCGCCCCAGGGCGATCGCCCGGCGCAGATACGCGTCGAGGGCCTTGGGGTTGTCGGGATCGAGCTTCTGCGCCTCGGCCAAAGCGCCGGTGGCGGCGGCGATATCCTTGGCCTCGGAGATCGCCTCGATATCGGCCTTGCCCGCGGGCGCCGAGGCCGGCGCCGGTTCGGCGGCCTCAAGACAGAGGCACAAGCCCAAGAGAGATCCTGCAAGCAGAAAGATGAACGCACCGCTTTTCATCGGGTCGTCTCCAACTGCGGCCTGAGGTAACGCATTGCCGTGCGGCGGCCGTCGCTGATAAGTGTAACGCAAGGCGGGAGGACCATGTCAATTGTGGCCGCAAAAAAGTCGTAACCCGTTAGAAACTATCTCAGAAGTAGCATGGGCATCTTGCCCATGAGCAGCACGGGCGTCCCGCCCGTGTAAATCGCCGGGACATGGCCGAGACGGCCATGCTACTCACGGGCGAGGCGCCCGTGCTACGGAGGCACTGCAAAGCAGCCGCGGGTTCAAGGCACGGCCACGCTGCCGGAGATGACGGCGCCGATGGCGGCGAGGAGTTGGGCTACGTCATCGGCGGTGTGGTCGGTCGAGAGGCTGATGCGCAGCCGGCTGGTCCCGCGCGGGACGGTGGGGGGGCGGATGGCCACGACGAAGAACCCGCGGTCCATCAAGCCCGCGCTGACGGCCAGCGCCCGGGCGGCCGAGCCGATCACCACCGGGCAGATCTGGCTGGCGGAGTTGGCCGTGTCGATGCCCATCGCGGCCAGTCCCGTCCGAAGCTGCCCCGCCAGCGCCAGCAGGTTTGCCCGCCGCTGCGGCTGTGTCTGCACGATCTCCAGCGCCGTCAGCGCCGCGGCGCAGATCATGGCCGGAAGGGCGGTGGTGTAGATGTACGCGCGGGAGGTGTTGCGGATGGTGTCGATGAGTTCGCTACGTGCGGCCACGAACCCGCCCATGGCCCCCAGGGCCTTGCTGAGGGTTCCGACGGCGGCGTCGACGTGCTCCTCGACGCCCATCGCCTCGGCGACGCCGCGCCCCTGCGGGCCGATGACGCCGGTGGCGTGGGCTTCATCGATCAAGAGCTGCGCGTCGTAGCGGTACTTCAGCTCCACCAGTTGGGCCAGCGGAGCCAGGTCGCCGTCCATCGAGAACAGCGAGTCGGTGGCGATCAGGCATCGCTGGTGGCCGCCGCGGTGCTTCCTGAGCAACTCCTCCAGACGATCCAGGTCGCCGTGGCGATACGACCGCATGGCTGCCCCGCTCGACCGCGCCGCGTCGAGGATGCTGGCGTGGTTGAGCTTGTCGCAGAGCACGATGTCGCCCGGCCCGGCCAGGGCGTGCACCGCCACGTGATTGGCCACCCATCCGGTGCTGGTGAGGATGGCGGCCGCCGTGCCCTTGAAAGCGGCCAGCCGCTCCTCGAGCTGCACGTGGAGGGCGGTGGTTCCGCTGATAAGCCGGCTGGCGCCGGTCCCGACGCCCCAGCGCTGCACCGCCTCCTGGGCGGCCGCACGCACCGCCGGGTCGTTGGCCAGGCCGAGGTAGTCGTTGCTGGACAGGCACAGCAGCGACCGCCCGCCCACGTTGACGCGCGGACCGGCAGCCGAGTCGAGAATCACCGCGCGGCGCAACAGATTGTTGGCCGCCAGATCCCCGAGCATCCTTCGCATGTCCAGCCAGATGTCCATCATGGCATTGTAGGGGAAAGCCGGGTGCCACGCACAACTCCGTTATGCGCGTCCCTTGTCGAGGACCGAGGACCGAGGACCGAGGATCTGCTCTTCACCATCTTGACATTGCAGACCGGCATTCATACCGTCTGGACTTCAAAAGGAATAACCCATGACCAAACTGGCGATGATCGGCTGCGGCGGGATGGGACATTACCACGCGAATGTCCTTTCCAAGATGCCCAATGTCAAAATCACCGGCGTGTGCGACCTGATCGAGGAAAAGGCCCAGAGCGCCGCCAAGATCACCGGCGCGCCCTACACGCTCAAGTTCCGCGAGCTGCTGGCTGACTGCGACGCCGTCTGGGTCTGCACCGAACCGTTCAACCGCGTCGAGATCGTCACCGCGGCCGCCGCGGCCGGCAAGCACATCTTCACGGAAAAGCCCATCTGCAACACCGCCGAGGGCGCCGACGCGATGATCGCCGCGGCCGAGAAGGCCCGCGTGACCTACATGCTCGGATACGTGCTGCGATACACGCAGCCCTATCGCATCATGCGCGACACGCTGGCCGGCGGCGAGCTGGGCGAGCTGGTCACGTGCTGGACGCGACGCTTCATGCCCTTCGACATGTCTGTGGCGAGGTGGTACGGCTGGCAGGACAAGTCCGGCGGGGTGGTGCTGGACTTCGGCAGCCACGACCTGAACTGGCTGCAATGGCTGGGCGGGCCGGTCAAGAACGTGATGTGCTTCGCGCGACAGATCCAGCCGCAGATGCACGCGCAGGAGCATGGGCTGGTGATGATGAACTTCGCCGGCGGCGGGGCCGGATGCACGGAGATGAGCTGGTGGTCGCACCTGAGCGAGAGCTCGGTGGGCGTGGTGGGCACCAAAGGCGCGATGATCGTCGGCCGCGATGGCGCCGTGCGCAAGAAACTCGCCGGCGCCGACGAGCAGGTGCTCGACGTGCAGGCCGCCACGGCGATCGATCCCTCGGGCAACCTCGGCCAGCGCGACGCGGCAGGCAAGATCGCCCGCGTGGACAATCCCAACGAGACGATCCAGCAGCATTTCTTCCGCTGCATCGAGCAAGGCCTCACGCCCATCACCAATGCCCGCGACGGCCGCGATACGCTGCGGTTGTACCTGGCAGCGATGGAGTCCGCCCGGACGGGCAAGAGCGTGGAGTTGTGATTGTGGATCGGGGAAGTTACGTCCACGAACTTGTCACGCCATAGCCACGCGAAGGCGGATGTCACAAATGACACGAATGGGGAAAAGACAAGGATGCGCCCGTTAGCGGCGGTGCTTGCCCCGCATTTTTGGGATCGGGGAGACAACCCGTCGAGCCAGTCGAAGATCCCCTGGGGGCTCGACCGCTAGCCGGGATATTTCACCGCGGAGATCGCTGAGACCGCAGAGGTGTCTTGAATCAAAAGGCTTAAAGAGACTTTACGGAGTGGGCAGTCTGTTTTTCCCGATTATCACCGCTCGCGACGTTAGATGGTCTTGTTTTGAGCCAATTTCTTCTCTGCGTACTTTGCGGTCTCTGCGGTTCATGCAGTTTTAGGGCTAGCGCTGCGATCCGGACAATCGCACGCCCGGATCTCAGTCAAACGCCCGCAT
Source organism: Phycisphaerae bacterium (assembly GCA_039683615.1). Lineage (GTDB taxonomy): Bacteria > Planctomycetota > Phycisphaerae > SM23-33 > SM23-33 > JAJFUU01. The sequence goes on along the minus strand of JBDKRA010000004.1, from coordinate 3,866 downwards.
GATGGCCTCGGCGTCCCAGTTGAGCATTTCCTGAAGCGTTTTCTGCTGGGGTTGGACGATCCGGCCGGGCGGCGTCGCGGGCCACTGCAGCTTGTCTTTGCCGGCGCGGTTGTCGAAGGGCAGCAGTGCAGCGTTGCCCGCCAGTGACGCGGCGGCGATTTTGACGCCAATGCCGCTTTCAAAATTGTTGCTGACGGCATACACCACGGCCGCGTCGGCGAGATCCAGCGCCGTCAGGCGTGAAGCCTCGGCGTCGCCCGTGAAGACGCAATTGCGCACGATCAGCGGGCAGGGGGCCGCCGGTTGGGTCGTGGCGGCCTGTCCGGCAGAGTCCGGCGCCGTGGCGGCCTGACCCAAAGGGGCGGGCAGCCACGATCGTTGAGCGCGGCCGGCGTGGAGCATGTATCCGCCTTCTTTGGGCACGTCGAGTGCCCGCAACGTGGTCAGAGTGATGACGCCGCCGCCGGCGCTGGCCAGGTCGTGCTGGCCTTCGATGGTGCTCAGCGTGATGAAGACCCGCCCGGGCCCTTCGGCCACCAGGGCGTCGCGATTGCCCTTGATCTCGACGTTCTGCACGATGATGCGGTCGCCGGCGAGCTTCAGGGCCGTCTCGTGTCGCGTGCCCTCGGGGCGAGCGGCGTTCCAGAGGCGGATGTTGCGGATGAGGATATCGCGGCCGCGGACGGTCAGCGGGATCTCGCCATGCGGCGGGCCGTCCTCGTTGGCGAGTTTGCTCCGCATGAGGACCGTGCCGGCGCGGTTGTGGCCGGTCAGGATGATTCGGGCCTTGTCGGGCCCGATGACGACAGTCTCGTCGTAGATGCCCGGCAGAACGAGGATCTGCGTCCAGCCCTCGATCTTGGGGTCGGCGGCGTTGACGGCGGCCTGGATCGTGCGGAACTCGGTGCGGTGGGCGCCGTTGGACACGTACAGCACGCGCCCGACCTGCAGCGGATTGGCCAGCGGTTGACGCTCGGGTCCGCACCCGGCGGCGACGACCGATATCAGCAGCAACATGATTGCACGGGCTGCCATGGTGGGAAGGCTTCGCAGAAGCCCGCCAGCCACGATCTCTGATGACGGGCGAGTCGTCGTGGATATCTGGCCCAATCGTTCATCCGCCATGGCGTCACTCCGTTTCTGCAGCAGCCGGGAATAACCGATGCTCGTCCTGACGGGCTACTGGCTACTATCCATAGCTACCCAGTATCATGTCGACGCCTCAAAGAATACATCCGCCAGAGACAAAAATGAAGACCGTGTGACATCGTCTTTTCTATTAGGGTTTGGTCGACGAGGCGGCGGATTGGCCCTGGTTGAGCGCGGCCGTGCACACCGGGCGCGTCGCCGGCGGGCTGGCAGCGGGCGAGTGGCTGCATGAGTTGACGGCCGGCTGGGTCTGCTCGTGGCAGGAGTACCTCCGCGACGACAAAGACGAGCAGGCCTTTGCCCAGGCGCTTCACCGCAACGAGAATACAGGCAGACCGCTGGGGTCGGTGGTATGGTGTCCCCGGATTACAGCCCCGTTGGGTGCTGGCACACCTGCGGGGCGGAGGTTAGAATCTGGGCGTGGGAGCGATGGCAAATACTCCAGCAGTTTCCGCCGGGTTGTGTCTGAATCTCGGCCAGAGGCAACACTAAATCCCTCTATGCGCAGGTTTAGCAATGAATGAAATACTGGCCATAATTATGCGGTACTTCAGCTTCTTGTACGAAGAAGAAGGATTTAGATTCGTTGATTCCAGGGTGTATGACTCTGGTTCTGCGTATGTTGTGCTGGCCGGCAAAGGATTGTACATACTGTTCAGCGTGCACCACAGCGAATGGGCGATAGATATCTCGAAGGATAAGTATGGTGGAGGTGCAGAAGTATATCCTTTGGAGATGATGCGGGCTTACCTGGCAGGCAATACAGACAAACCGACCGGGCCGACATTGGATAAGGCCTTACCTGGCCTTGGTAAATGGTTTCGGAAGAATGTCGAGAGCGTTTGCGACGCTTTATCAATTCCCAGACAAGAACAGACAAGAGCAGCGTTTATTCGCATGAGTGAGATAAACAAGAGGGCGATGGGGCTATGAGAAGTCTCTGTCCGTTGGCAACTGCCGGCAGTAGCGGCCCAGCCGATTGTAAGGCTCACAAGTCTCCCGAGCAGCGCTGCTAGATCTGATTGCCACCTAGTGACTCTCGGCCTTGTGTTTCCCTTCGCCATAGGCACCGGGAAGAATCGCGGCGGCGATGTTGACGCTCGCCCGCACGGGTCCGGGGCAAGCCGTTCGAAGTCGCGGTGGCTATGGTGCCAACTCGACAAGGAGGCGAATTCCGCAGCTTCTTGCTGAATCCCCATCCCGGTCAAAAACTGTTTTGGCACGGATCCAAGACCCACCCCTGATCACATTTAGACAACCCCAAATAGGCTTAACAAAAGGGTCTACAGATGCCTTGCCCCCAACATCCAGCAAATCAGTATAGCGATCCTGGCACCATTCCTCCTCCACACCCATCATGTCGTGAATGTTCCAGAAGTTGGGGGCATACTTGCCTCCAGGAGAGCGAGAAGCACGTTCGTAATTGAACGTTTGTCCTTCGTCGTTTACGCTTGTCCCAACATGTGCCTTCGATCTGTCAATACTTGACCATTGGCCATAGTCGCAGGCGGTTCCTGCGCGACAGGCATATTCCCATTCGGCATCCGTGGGAAGTCTGGATTTTGCGCCCTTCAACCTGGCTAATTCACTGCAAAAGCCGTCCGCATATTGCCAACTGATTCGAGCCGAATACTCCCCCCAGTCCTTGTTCTTCTTCCTTTCGTGAAGAAGGGTATCTTTCGCCATCCGGTTCAGCTTGGCTTCCGGGAAGACTTGGAGAAACTGCGTCCATGTTATTTCACGCGTCGATATGAAAAAGCCGCGGCTGATCTTAACCAGCCGCGGGGGATTGGTCCGAACCTTCGAGTTGCCCATAGGGAAAGTTCCGGGTGGAACAAAGACCATATCAAGCTGAACATTATTCCCAAGATCCAACGGCGAAACGATGTTCAGACGACGCTTGGCGGCTTCTTCTTTTTGCAGACTTTGGGCCTGCTCCTTTGAGAGTGGCCAGTCAGTTGTCAACACCGCTGAACCAGTCTCGGTAGGTCTCGTCTTTGCCCCACCTTTCTCTCCGTCTTGGCAGGAGGCAAGGAAGAGACTTATTGAAGCCGCCACGATCATCTTGTGCATAATCTAACTCCCACGACCACAGCCTTGCCGGCATGTTCTACCAGTTCAGCCCAATTGCAGATGCTATAAACCACAGGCGGGACGACATCATTCTATGGACGGTGAGACGACTGGGCAAGTAAGGAGGGCAGAGGTCACTAACCCCCGCCCCCATTGCGTGCTGGCACAGTTGCCAGGGGGGGGAGAATCGAGTAATGTGCGATTCAGAATAATCCGGGGACACCATACATGTTTTATGGTTGCGGCGGGATCGAAAAACAAACCCGCTCCGGGGGCTTTGCCCCCGGCTAGGCACCTAGCGTCCCGTTGGGACGCATCGGAATTGGAGGCTCATACGTTCCCCGGTATTCCCGGAAGAACCAAGAAAAAGCGGCCTTTCGGCTCGTGGCGTACGTTGCTGTTCTGAACAAGCTCTTATCCGCGCTTGCGCCGAAGCAGCGCGGCCAGTCCGCCGGCCGCAAACAGCCCCATCGTCGCAGGCTCAGGGATAGACCCAATCGTGAGGTAATCCACGCGGTGCCAGTCAGCGCCGTTGCGGTCGCGGCCATCCACGATCAGATAGACCACGTCGCCAGCCTTGAGGTCGGTAGTGATGTCAAATGTCACGTTCGCGGGACCGGCAGCGTCTCCGAATACCGCGTCAG
>JBDKRA010000003.1:0-18569 GCA_039683615.1 Phycisphaerae bacterium | reverse complement strand
GCAGTCTTAACCGGGCCGGCATCGGACGCCGTCGCGTGGGCGGCCATGATGGCCGCGCGGATCTGCTCCGTCACGTCGGGATTGTCTTTCAGGAACGCTTTTGCGTTCTCGCGGCCCTGGCCCAGGCGGATGTCGCCGTAGCTCAGCCAGGCGCCCTGCTTGGCGATGATATCGCGTTCGACGGCCAGGTCGATCAGGTCGCCGGTGTAGCTGATGCCCGAGTCGAACATGATATCGAACTCGGCGCTCTTGAACGGCGGGGCAACCTTGTTCTTGACGACGCGGGCGCGGGTGCGGCTGCCGATGGCCGTCTCGCCGCTCTTGAGGGTGCTGATGCGCCGCACGTCGACGCGCACGGAGCTGTAGAACTTCAGCGCCTTGCCGCCGGGGGTCGTTTCCGGATTGCCGAACATCACGCCGATCTTCATGCGGATCTGGTTAATAAAGATGATGCTGCCGCGGCTCTTGGCAATGGCGCCGACCAGCTTTCGCATGGCCTGGCTCATCAGGCGGGCCTGCAGGCCCACGTGGCTGTCGCCCATCTCCCCTTCGATCTCGGCCTTGGGGATCAGCGCCGCGACCGAGTCGACGACGATCACGTCGACGGCGTTGGAGCGCACGAGCATTTCGCAGATTTCCAGCGCCTGCTCGCCGGTGTCGGGCTGGCTGATGAGCAGCTCTTCGAGATTCACGCCAAGCCGGCGGGCCCAGGTGGGATCCAGGGCGTGCTCGGCGTCGATGAATGCCGCCACGCCGCCTTCCTTCTGGGCGCAGGCGATCACGTGCAGCGCCAGGGTGGTCTTGCCCGAGCCTTCAGGCCCGAACAACTCGCAGATGCGCCCGCGCGGCATGCCCTGCCCGCCCAGGGCGATGTCCAGACTCAACGCGCCCGTCGAGATGCCCTGCACGGCCACGATCTGGTCCTCGCGCATCTTCATGATCGCGCCGACGCCGTAGTTCTTCTCGATCTGCTTAAGGGCCACGTCGAGGGCGTCGTGACGCTTCTTGTCGACGGCGGCGGCCTTTTCCTTGTCCTTGTCGGTCCCGGCGTTCTTGCGTGATTTGGGTTCCATAGTGTCTGCTGCCTTGATCATGACCTGTCTCCCGAGCTGCCGCGGCCTGTCGAGGTCGCCGGCGATACCTTACTGCAGCGCCGCTGGGGCGCCGGGGCGCCTGCACAAAAGCGGGCACCATTGCCGCCCGGAGCATCTATCCCCGGCGGCCGGCACTACTGTAAGGTACCTGTTCGGCTAACACAAACCTAAACTTGAGATTATTTCGGGAAACTGTGCCGCCGAACTGCCCGGCAGTCTACGCCGCGTATGAAAACATCGCAAGCGGCAAGTCGTTCTCGGTTGCCAAAGAGAACACGAATGACACGAATAGAGCTTAGGTGGAGAAATGGAACAACTTCATTGGCTCTTATTCGTGACATTTGTGTTCTCTTGCGGCGGCAAGTTACCGCCCCGCACGCGCACAGGCTGGAAAGCCTGTGTCACCATGCGATACAATCTCTGCTTGTCTTCGGAGCAAGAAAAGGAGTTCCCGTGACGACGATGGATGTTCCCGTAGCCGAGCTGGCGGCGTTTGTGCCGCAGATTGTCAACGAACTCAAGCTCTCGGCGCGGCAGGTGATCGCGACGGCCGAGCTGCTCGAACAAGGCGGCACGGTGCCGTTCATCGCCCGCTATCGCAAGGAAGCCACCGGCGGGATGGACGAGGTGGCCGTCATCGCCGTGCGCGACCGCCTGGAGCAGCTCCGCGAGTTGACCGCCCGGCGCGCGGCGATCCTCAAGTCCCTCACCGAGCAGGGCAAGCTCACCGACGCCCTCAAGGCCCAGGTGGCCGGCGCGGCGACGCTGTCGGCGCTGGAAGACATCTACCTGCCATACCGCCCCAAACGCCGCACGCGCGGGACCATCGCCAAGGAGAAAGGCCTCGAGCCGCTGGCGCAGAGCATCTTTGAGCAGACGGCGGCAGACCCGGCAGCGGCGGCTGTTGCGTTCGTCAGCGCCGAAAAGGGCGTTGAAGACGTCGAGACCGCACTGGCTGGCGCCCGCGACATCATCGCCGAATGGGTGAACGAGGACGCGCCCGCCCGCGCCGAGATCCGCCACCTCTTCGCGAGCAAGGGCATCCTCAAGTCGCGGGTGATCGCGTCCAAGGAAGCCGACGCGATCAAGTACAAGGACTACTTCGACTGGTCCGAGCCCATCGCCAAGGCCCCCTCGCACCGCGTGCTGGCCGTACGGCGCGGCGAGAAGGAAGGCTTCCTGATCCTGGAGATTCAGCCCGACGCCGAGGAAGCGGTCGCGCTGCTCGAGCGGCGGTTCGTCAAAGGCAGCGGCGCCGCGGCGGGGCAGGTCAAGGCGGCCGTGCATGACAGCTACAAGCGGCTCATGTCGCCCTCGATCGAGACCGACGTGCGCCTCGAGAGCAAGAAGCGGGCCGACGAGGAAGCCATCCGTGTCTTCGCCGACAACGTGCGGCAGTTGATGCTGGCCGCCCCGCTGGGACAGAAGCGCGTGCTGGCGGTAGACCCGGGCCTGCGCACCGGATGCAAAATCGTCGTGCTCGACGCGCAGGGCAAGATGCTCCACCACGACGTGATCTTTCCGCTCGAGCCGGCCAACCGCAAGGAAGACGCCGCGGCGATGATCAAGTTCCTCTGCCAGCGCTACGCCATCGAGGCCATCGCCGTGGGCAACGGAACCGGCGGCCGCGAGGCTGAGGCGTTCTGCCGCGAGCTGGGCCTGGGCGCGGGCGTGGCGATCGTGTCCGTCAGTGAGAGCGGCGCGTCGGTCTACTCGGCCAGCGAGGTCGCCCGCGAGGAGTTCGCCGACTATGACCTGACGGTGCGCGGGGCGGTTTCGATCGGGCGGCGGCTGATGGACCCGCTGGCCGAGCTGGTGAAGATCGACCCCAAGAGCATCGGCGTGGGGCAGTACCAGCACGACGTCGACCAGGGCGCCCTGAAGCACTCGCTCGACGACGTGGTCTCGAGCTGCGTCAACGCCGTCGGCGTCGAAGTCAACACCGCCAGCAAGGAACTGCTTAGCTACGTGGCCGGGCTCAGCGCGCGGCTGGCCGCCAACGTCGTGGCGTACCGCAACGAGAACGGCGCCCTGAAAAGCCGCGCGGAACTGCTCAAAGTCTCGGGCATGGGGCCCAAGACGTTCGAGCAGGCCGCGGGCTTTCTGCGCATCCGCTCCAGCACCAACCCGCTCGACGCCAGCGCCGTGCATCCGGAGCGATATCCTCTGGTCGAGGCCATGGCCAAGGACGCCGGCTGCAGCGTGGCCGACCTGATGGCAAAGCCGGAACTGCGCGAGAAGATCGACCTCAAGCGATACGTCAGCGAGACCGTCGGCATGCCCACGCTGACGGACATCATGGCCGAGCTGGCCAAGCCCGGGCGCGACCCGCGCGAAAAGTTCGAGGCCTTCAGCTTCGCCGACGGCGTGCGCAGCGTGGGCGACCTGCAGCCGGGCATGAAGTTGCCGGGCATCGTCACCAACGTGGCGGCGTTCGGCGCTTTCGTCGACATCGGCGTACACCAGGACGGCCTGGTGCATATCAGCGAGCTATCCGACCGGTTCGTGAAGGACCCCTCGGAAGTCGTGAAAGTCCAGCAGCGCGTGATGGTGACGGTGATGGCCGTCGATACGCAGCGCAACCGCATCTCGCTGTCGCTCAAGACCAACCCGGGCCAGAAGACCGCCCCGCCGCGCGAAGCGGGAAACTCCAAACCTCACGAAAGCGACAAGCGCAAAGGCAAAGACCCGCCCAAACCCCAAGGCGGCGGTTGGTTCTCCGATCTGCTGAAGCAGTAGCATGGGCGTCCCGCCCATGAGTAGCACGGGCATCCTGCCCGTGCTCTTATGTGGCATGGGCGTCTCGCCCATGCTCTTGCTTTTGTTTCTATCTCTGCACGGGTATCTGCCCGTGTTACGAATTACGCCGGCGGGGCGCCCCAGGGGATTTCTTCCAGCTTGGCCATGTTCGTGCGGCTGGTCAGGTCCACGTGCAGGGGCGTGATGGTGATATAACCTTCGTCAAGGGCCGTCACGTCGGTCTCGTGCTCGGTGGGGAAGAACCCGTACGTTTCGCTCAGTCGGTACGCGCGGCCGGGGGCGCTTTCATCCACGAGATGGTATCGGTCGTCCAGCCCGGCGGTGGACTGGCAGCACACGCGCACCCCGATGGGCCAGCCTTCCTTGAGCAGGGGGATGTTCACGTTGATGACGACCTCGCGCGACATCGGCCCGGCCAGCAGGCGGTCGAGCACCCAGCGGCACAGGCGGCTGCAGCGGGCGAAGTCGGCCGTCCCGCCGGTCATCTTGGCCGAGAACGCCACCGCTGGAATGCCGCACATGACCGCCTCGACGGCCGCGGCGACCGTGCCGCTGTAGAACACGTTGACGCCCACGTTGGCCCCGGCGTTGATGCCCGACAGCACCAGGTCCGGCGCCGCCTCCATCAGGTTCCGCACGGCCAGCCGCACGCAGTCGGCGGGTCGGCCGTCGATGCTGATCCCGTCGAAGCTCCACGCCCCCTCACCCACGTGTACGTGCTGCACCGTCAGCGGATGCGTCAGCGTGATGGCGTGCCCGGCCGCCGACTGCGGCGTGTCCGGCGCCACGACCGTCACCTCGCCGACATCGGCCACACAAGACCGCAGTGCCGCCAGCCCGGGGGCGAGAATACCGTCGTCATTGCAGACCAGAATCTTCATTGCAGAAGATTATGCCACCAGTAGGGAAACGACAAGAAGAAGCGGCACGGGCATTTCCAGATCACCACAGCCGCGAAGATCGTCATGAGGCTCAGGCTGAAGACCAAATCCCCTCTGGTATTGTCGATCGCGCGCGAATGAAGGCTCGTCAGGTCCCCCGAATAACGATATCCAATTGTCGCGGCCAGCAAACACAAGGCGAGCTTGGCCGTCGGGAACTGCAAATTCAAAGTATCGTGTTCAAATGTAATGGCGTAACCAAGCCATCGAAAAGCTTCATAGAGAATCACCACGGCGCTGACGATAATGAGCAGATGCCCGATCTTCGCCTGCCCTTGATTCAGTCGCAGCAGCGACGTACTCAGCCCCGCTGCAATCAAAAAAAAGATGATTAGAGTGACCCCAACAACACCAAGAACCCATGCGGTCGTTTCCAGCGGCCCTGGCCTGCGCATGGCCACATCGAGCCTTTGTATCCAGAACCAACTCAGGTCGACAACGACCACCGCCGCCAGGACAAAGGCATAGAAGGTCCAGCGGCTCTTGCGAAACCAAAGCCAGATCGTCAATCCAAGGGGGATGGCCAATCGCGTCACTAGAGCAAGGAGGCTTTCGGTAAAGGGGGAACATGCCGGTTCAATTTTCCAACTTATAAACCCATGGTAGAAGGGGATGAACGAAACGCCTGACTCTCGGCCTCCAAAGACTGCGCCCCAGATCAGGAAAGCTAATACATGAAGGACGAGGTTCGCATTAACGGCGAAGAGGATCGTGGCCCCAAGAATAATTCCTTTGCGAAGCGTGGGCATCATTGCCTCGTGCAACAAGAAGTCATTCAACGATCAGATCGTTTGGCAATTCATCGGGATTGGCACCCTTGGGCGGGAGCTTGTCGGCCAGCAGCGATTTCAACTGCCCCAGCGCCTTGACGTAGGCGTCGGCGACAGCATCGCCGTGCCCGGTATGAAGCCCAGCCACCAGCGTGTCGACGGCGGCCTGCCAGTCCTGCGTCGTCACGACGGCGTTGACGGCCGAATCCCCATAGACCAGTGCCATGCGCTCGAAGAGGAACCCCGCCAGGAGCATTCCCGTGCTGCCCTGCGTCTTATGCATGCGGTGATGGACGAACAGGGTCTCGGCGCGCTCGAAGGCGGCCTGCTGCCGCTCGGCGGCAGGTACCAGCCGTGAGGCGACCCATCGCACCTTGCCCAGCAGGGCTCCGAGCACGAAGATGATCGGCCCGCCGATGACCCAGGGGGTCCAACTGCTCAGCAGCGTGACCCACGGCGCCCACGTGCGCGCGGCCATGATCGTACAGACAGTGATCGCCGCCCCGGCCACTATGCCGTATGCCGCCAGCGCCGCCGCGCCGGCCAGCAGCTCGACGCGATAATAAGGCCGCGCGGTGTCCACCAGCGCCGCGACAACCTCGGCGTTTGTCGTGCGCTCCAGATCGACGATAGCCGCCCGCACGCGGGCCTTCTGGTCGTCATTGAGCAGTGTCGCTGCGATGTTCTTCATGTCGTCACCAGCTTCCCGAGGCTCCGCCGCCGCCACTGCTGCCGCCGCCGAATCCGCCAAAGCCCCCGCCGCCACCGCCGCTGCTCCAGCCGCCGCCGGAGCCGCCAAGGAATCCTCCGCTGCGGCCGCCCGAGGCGCCCAGACCCTTCATGAACGCGATGATCGCAAACAGCCAGAAGAAAGCCGCCATGCACGACCAGATCAGCAGCCAGATTACCGCGATGGCGACGATCAGCCCCAGCAACCCGCCCATCTTGTGCTTCTTCCACAGCAGGCCCGCAATGCCTCCGCCGATCATGGCGACGATCGCGCCCAGGAAGAAGCGGCCTTCGCCAAGATTGTCGAAGTCGCGCTGCCAGCGGCTTGAGGCATCGAACTCCCCGGTGAGCACCTTGGCGATGGCCTCGCAGCCGGCGTTGATGCCTCCGGCGTAGTCGCCGCTCTTGAAGGCCGGCGTGATCTCGTATCGGATGATGTCGCCGCACGTGCCGTCGGTCAGCTTGCCCTCGACGCCGTAGCCCGCCTGAATGCGCAGCTTGCGGTCTTTGACGGCCACCAGCAGCAGCACGCCGTTGTCCTTGCCCTTCTGGCCGATCTTCCAGGTGTCGAAAACTTTCAGGGCGTAATCCTCGATCGGCTCGCCGCCGAGCGTGTCGACCGTCAGCACGGCGATCTGGACGAACGGCGTGCCCTCGGCATAGCCGCGCAACTTCTGCTCCAGGCTGGTGCGCTGCTGGGCATTGAGCACGCCCGCGCGGTCGTTGACGAAACCTTGCGCTGCAGCCACAGGCGGGGCGTCGGCCCCTGCCGCCGCCAGCACCGGCACGCACACGGCCAGCGCAACGGCGATGATGCTGTTGAGTCGCTTAGTCAAACTTCACCGTCGGCGCGGTGGCCGCGCGCTCCTCGGCCTTGAAGTACTGGGCTTCCTTGAAGCCGGCGCGGTCGGCGACCATCGAGGCGAAGAACCCGCGGCGCGTGGTGTTGTAGTCGCGAGCGGCGTCGTTGAACCGCTTGCGAGCGACGGCGATGCGATTCTCCGTGCCGGCCAGCTCGTCCTGCAGGCGCAGGAAGCTGTTGTTGGCCTTGAGATCGGGATAGCGCTCGACGACCACCATCAGCCGCGACAAGGCCGAGGTCAGCTCCGACTGGGCCTGCTGGAATTTCTGGAACTGCTCGGGGTTGGTCACCTGGTCGGCCTTGATGACCGTCTGGGAGGCCTTGGCCCGCGCCTCGATGACGGCCGTCAGCGTCGACTTCTCGAAGTCGGCGTAGCCCTTGACCGTCGAGACGAGGTTGGGGATCAGGTCCATGCGGCGCTGGTAGGTCGTCTCGACGTCGCCCCAGGCGCTCTTGACGCCCTCGTCCAGCCGCACCAGCGTGTTGTACGTCGAGATGTAGTACATCACGGCCGAAAGGACGATCAACGCAATAACGACCAGGGCGATGATCCACCCGGCGACCTTGCCCGACGAACGATGAAGTTGCAGCGCATTCATGACATTTCCTTTCATATATCCCGCGCCGGCATCCCGCCGGCCCCAGTACGACCACAAAAAGAATATGCAAATCCACCGAAAACTTATACAGAAAAGCGGCGGGCCGAGGTGTTCTCGACCCGCCGCTGTTGTTCCCGGCTACCGGCTACTGGCTACCGGCTACTAAATCAGAACCACCACGCCTTGCCGACCGGGTCGCGAATGATGAGGCCCTTGAGGTACGCGACGGCCTTTTCGAACCCTTCGCCCATGCTCATCAGCGAGTCTTCGTGCTCGATCGAGATCACGCCGTCGTAATCGTACAGGCGGAGCATTTCCATGAACGGTTTCCAGAACTCGTCGCCGTGGCCGTAGCCGACGGTGCGGAAGACCCAGCCGCGGTTCTTGACGTCGCCGTAGCTCTTGATGTCCAGGTTGCCGCACGTGCCGCGGGCGGCCGGGTTGATCCAGCAGTCCTTGGCGTGCACGTGGAAGATGCACTTGTTCTCGCCCAGGTAGCGGGCCGACTCGACCGGGTCGATCCCCTGCCAGAAGAAGTGGCTGGGGTCGAGGTTGGCGCCGAGGTTCTTGCCGGCGGCCTTGCGCAGGCGGACGATGTCTTCGGGGTTGTGCAGCACCATGCCTGGGTGCGCCTCGAAGGCGATCTTCACACCGGCCTTGGCGGCGAAATCATTTTCCTTCTTCCAGAAGGGGATGATGACCTTGTTCCACTGGTACGCGGCGGCGTCGGAGAACTCCTGCGGCCACGGGCAGGTCACGAAGTTGGGCGTCTTGTCCGTCGGCGAGCCGCCGGGGCAGCCCGAGAAGTTGATCACGACGGTCTGGAACTCGGCCGCCAGCAGCACGGCGTTGCGATGGGCGTCGGTGTGGGCCTTGGCCAGTTTCTTGTCGGGGCTGACCGGGTTGCCATGCACGGCGATGCCCTGCACGACCAGGCCGGCGTCGGCGATCATCTTCTTGAGCTCGGCCAGGCGAGCCTTGTCCTTGTGAATGCCCGAGAGCTTCCACGGGTCGCCCGGGTATCCGCCGGCCGGCAGCTCGATGGCGTCGAGCCCGACCTTCTGGCAGTACTTCAGGGCATCCTGCAGCTTCATTCCGCCGAAACACGCCGACATCACGCCAAGCTTCATGATGGTCTCCTTTGGTATCTAGTCAGGATACGATCCAATTTGCCCGGGTGCCATGGCGGCCATTGCCCAGCCGCCATGTCCCCGGGGCGTTTAATTATGCCCTTCGCAATCGCAGATGCAAGTATCCTTCCTGTGTCGCGGGCGTCTCGCCCGCGCGTCTGCGTGGCATGGGCGTCTCGCCCATGCTCCCCAAACCTGAACAATCAGAGACACGCACAACGGCGTTGTGCGTGGCACCCCGTTAATGCACGGGCGGGACGCCCGTGCCACACAGCAAGAGCATGGGCGAGACGCCCATGCCACACAACTTAATGATGCTCTTGATGGTCCGCTGTGGGCGTGTGGTTGTGGAACTCGCCGTGCTGGTGCATGCGGTTGTGCAGCTTGCGGTGCACGCCGGTCAGCACCAGGCGCATGCGGCGGTGGGCCTCGACGCTGTGGCGCGGGCCGACGGTGTCCAGGTACGCCATCGCACCTTCGATCTGTTCGAGGATCGTCATGGCGTCGGCCGCGGCGAAGAACTCGCTGCCCTTGACGTCGACGATCACCGGCGAACTGTGCGCGGCGATCATCTCGGGCTTGTCCTTGTACTTGGCCCGCACCAGCAGGGCCACCCACGAACTGCGGTCGATCTTCACCGACCAGTGGCCGATGTCGCCGGAGGCATCGACGCGGCGGCTGTCGCGCACCTCGCCGTTGACGATCAGCTCGACCTTGGTCATCGGCACGGTCACGCTGGCGACGCGGTACGTCACGTCCACCGTGCCGCCGGTAGCCTTCATGGCGATGCGCGTGCCGCTGGGGCGACCTTCGACGGCGAAGTCGACCAGCGGACCGAACGTCACGAACGTGCGGCCGTCGCGGACGGCATGCTTCCACGCCTCATACGTGAACGCCTGCCCGCGCCGGATCTGGGCGTACGTCCGCACGGTGCCCACGGCCGTGTTGGCGGACATCTTGTCGGTGCCGCCGACGGCGGCCACGAAGTACCCGCAGTTGAGGTAGCGGTACCAGTCGCACAGCGAGTAGGCGTCGATGCCGAAATAGAGGTTGCCCCAGGAGGTCATCTCGACGCCCGACACGGCGCCGTCGACGATGGCCGCGGCGTGTTCGGCCCGCGGGGCCGGGAAGTGCGGCACGATCACCACGCCGCCCTGGCGTTTGCACATGCGGGCCCACTCGGTCAGCAGGCACTCGACGCCGTCGCCGATGGCGGCCTCGTCGGCCCCGCCGGTGGTCATCGGGGCGATGATCGGCGGGCGGTAGCCCAGCAGCGAGATGTGCCCCAGGATGTGCTGGCGGTTCTCGGTGCCGACGCGCACGAGGTGCTCGCCGTCGCCGCCGGTGGCCTTCTCGCCCAGGGTCTTGCCGTCGAAGTCGCCCACGTTGGTCATCAGCTCGCCCCACTGGCTGGCCAGCAGGTTCACCACGTTGACGCCCTCGCCCGCGCCCTCCAGCAGCGCCGAATGCGGCGAGAGGAAATGCACGTGCGTGTCGGCGCTCACCCACCCCGCCTGCCGCCACGGCAGCACGCGCTCGATCGGGATGACGATCTCCTTCGTGGCGGCCGTTACGGTGACGACCTTTCGCACCGGGCGGATCTCGAAGCCCTTGGACACTTCGATATACACCTTGCCCAGCGGCAGGTTGAGCGTCGTCTCGCCGGGGATGTACGAGCACAGGTGGCCGCCATGCACAAAGTCCACGCTCCAATCCTCGTACCAGCACGCGTTGGGGATGCGGTGGCGGTCCACCGGCGGCAGGTACTCGCCGGCCTGCCCGTGGACGTGCAGCTTGGCCGCGACGGGCTTCCTGCCGCCCTGCTCGACCACGCGCAGTATGACGCGCTGAGTGGCCGGGGCGATGGCGCGCAGCGGTGATCGAACGGCGGCTTTGCCCAGCGCCGCGGCCGCGATGGTCTTGCCGCCGGCCAGGTGAAACGCCGCGTCGGCGTGTGCGGCGTACTCGACGACGATCTCGCGCGGATTCACGGCGGGCATCTGATTGTTGTACGTGCGCGCCCACGCGGCGCCGGCGGGATACTCCAGCCGCGGCGCTGCCGAGATTACCTGCCCCATGTCCAGGGCGATCTGCGCGAGCCGCCCGTTGTCATCCAGCGACGAATCCCAATTCGCCCCAGCAGGCAAGGTCAGCACGGCCTTCTGCCGCGTCCCCCACGCCAGCGGATTGCTCGATACGTTGCCTGCCGTCACGGCGCTGATGGCGATCATGCCCGAGACGCTCTCAAACCGCAGGGCGACGATCTTCTTTTCCGGATGCGGGTTCTCCATCGCCCACAGCCAGTTGACCCACCAGCCCATGTCGCCGCTGGCGGCGCGCGTCTGGCTCCACCCCCAGCCGTGCGTTGGCTTCTCGTGATTGGCCGGCACCGGCTGCGGCTTGTGCAGGGCGACGGCCTGGAAGCAGTTCTCGCCCCAGCCGCGCTGCATGGGCCCGATCTGGTGGCGTCGGCGGATCTCGGCCGACGCTTCTGTCCCGTCAGCGTAGACCAGCACATAGTTGGCCACATGCTCGTTGAGGTACCCCGGCCCGCGCCGCGGGCTCTCCGGACAGCCGCGCTCGTCGCGCGGCCAATCGCGAATCTCGCTGGTGTGCATGAACACCAGCCACCGCGCCCGTAGCGGCCTGAGCTTCCGCGTCACCGCCCCCTCGCGCAAAACGATGGCCTTTGGCCCGACATTAAACGGCACGCCCCAGCCGACGCACTTGCCCGACGGCGCATGCGGGGCCGCATCCACCCAGCACCGCGTAGCCTGCGGCTCTTTCAGATCCGTCAAGGCAACATTGCCCGCAAGAGGCAGCGGCGTGAATTTTGAACTGGCGGGTCCATCGATGACTGGCGGCATGGAACTTCTCCGATTGTGGATTTCGGAATAGGTTTGATCCACCGATTACGTTACACGACTGATCAGCGATGCGCGAAACCAAATCCTGTCGGTTAGCACGTCCGTGGCTAGTCCTCCATGTCCTCAGGAAAGAGCTTACTTGCACGGCGCCGCCTTTGCGTCAGGAATCCAAGGAGCAACGACAACACCCACAATCCCAATGAGATGAGCATGCAGATGTCGCTTCGCGACCAACCGAATTGGTCTGTATCCGATCGGGCGAGCCATAAAATGAACGTCCAGCAGAACATGCCGGTCGGAGCCCACGTCACCGGCAGAAATCGCCAAGCGGCCACAGGTTCGGAATCAGAAGTGCGATAGAGATAATCCGTCACCTGCGCCAGGGTTCCCGCAGTCAGTGCAAAGGTCCACCCGGCGATGAAGAAGATCAGATCGTCGTTCCCAGGCGGCGACAGGGATGCTCCGAATATCAGGGCTACCCCTGCCGCCAACACCGCGACCGCATAGATCAAAAGGCCGCGCATATTGGTCCCGTAGTTGTACATGAATGTCCCCACTATAGGAATGCCTGCCTGAGCGGTCAACGCGGCAGTCTTGTTGCGTCGCCCGCGCGTGGCGCGTATGCTGAACTTGTGCGGACGGACTCACAAAAACATCTGAAGCGCAGGAAGCCCCTCGACGGCGGCGGCGTGCTGCTGGAAGAGTCGGCGGCCAAGGGGCCGCTGGACCTGGCGGGGCTGTTTGGCAACACGCGGCCGGTCGAGGTCGAGATCGGGTGCGGCAAGGGGACTTTCCTGCTGGCTCGGGCCAAGGCGCGGCCGGAGGTTAACTTTGTCGGCTTGGAGTACGCGCGGGCTTATGCGTTGTACTGCGCCGACCGGTTCCGCCGGGCAGGGCTGGAGAACGTGCGGATGCTGGCGGCCGACGCGGGGGCGTTTTTCAAACTCGCCCTGGGCGAGGCGTGCGTGCAGCGGGTGCATATTTACTTCCCTGACCCGTGGCCCAAGCGCAAGCATCACCGGCGGCGGCTGATTCAGCCGGCCTTTATAGAGCAGGTTCGGCGCGTGCTGACGGCAGGGGGGCTGCTGCAGATCGTGACCGACCACCGCGAGTACTTCGAGCAGATCCGCCGGGTGCTGGCCGGGGCGAGCGGATTTGCGACGATTGACTTTCCGTCGATGACCGACGCGGCCGGCGAAATCACCGGCACGAACTTCGAACGCAAGTACATTGCCCAGGGTCGGCCGTTCTACTCGATCGCGCGGATGAAGATTAGTAGCCAGTAGCCGGTAGCCGGTAGTCCGTGCGGTCAGAGTCTATGGCGACCCGCGTGAAACAGAACGTGTGTCGCCATGCCACCCGTTCCCCGGTTCCCTCTTTACAAGTAGAGCGGGTTGGTCCAAGCCATGCGGCCTTGGGGGTCGGTCACTCTTGCTCGCACGAAGGGCAGGGGGTTGCCCCACCAGTCTTTTTTGAACTCGGCTGAGAACTCGCTGACGGTCTTGCCTGGCTCGGCTCGCAGCATCGCGCCGTAGGGGGCGGTCGAGATGAAGTGGATGCTCGCGGCAGGGCTGCAGCGGATGACGATCTTGTCGCCTTCGGCGCGGAAGTCGTGGATATGCGGTCCGCAGGTCGAGTAGAAGGCGCCGGTCTTGACGGCCTTGACGACATTGGCCGGCGTGAGGCTGGGCATCTTGAGCATCGTCCAGCCGCCGAAGGCGTCGTCGAGGTCGTGGTGCACGTCGTCGACGGCGGTGGCCGGCAGGTGCATGCCCTGCTCGAGGGCGTAGGCCCATTCGTTCTCGCTGCAGGCCCGCCCGGAGACGTCGCAGGTGCGGTTGTAGACTTCCATGGCCGCCAGGCCCTTGAGGGCCTTGAACTGCTCGTACTCATAGCCGCACCAGTGCGGGTGGGCCAGCACCACCGCCCCGCCGGCGCGGTTGACGCGGCTGATGAACGTGTTGGCCTGGAGCTTCTTGAACTTGAGGCCGGCGTCGACGTTCAGCGCCACCAGGTGGTACGTGTTGCGATGCCCCGGGCACTTGGGGTGAAACTCCATGCCGCTGACGAGGAGCATGCGGCCGTTGGGCAGGGGCTTGAGGTCGTTGACGGCGTTGTGGTCGGTCAGCGCCAGCACGTGATAGCCGGCCTTGCGATACTGCTTAACGCGGTCGGCGGGACTGAGGCGGCCGTCGGAGGTTGTGGTGTGGGCATGGAGATTGGCCTTGAACCAGCGGCCGGGGATTTCGAACGGATTGACGAACCGCGCAGTTTTCTTAGCCATCGCGATGGAGCCTCCAAAATAACGCTGCGCCAGTCTATCCCCCGCCCCCGCGAAAGCAAGCGTTCCTAGTGTGCCCGTAAGGGCATTGCACGGATCCGGAATTGGCGTCGACACGCAAGACGAACTATATGAAAATCACGCCGTTGGCTTCGGCTTGAAGATCGATCTACAGGAAGGACATTCAATGAGCCCATTGCCTGATCAACGACTTTGGTACACGCAGCCGGCGACGACATTCACGCAGGCGCTGCCGCTGGGTAACGGGCGGCTGGGGGCGATGATCTTTGGTGGTGTGGGGCAGGAGCGGATCGTCCTCAATGAAAGCAGCGTCTGGTCCGGCTGCCGACAGGACGCTGACCGGCCTGACGCGCACAAGAGCTTGCCCGAAATCCGCCGCCTGCTGCAGGAGGGCAAGAACATCGAGGCCCAGAACCTGGTGATGGACGCCTTCACCTGCACCGGCGCGGGGTCCGGGCATGGCCGCGGGGCGGCTGTGCCGTTCGGCTGCTATCAGACCCTGGGCGATCTGCGGCTGACGTTCGAGGGCGCGGCCGAGGCTGAGGATTACGTCCGTCAATTGGATCTGGCCGACGCCACTTCGCTGGTGACTTTCCGGCGCGGCGGCGTGACGTTTCGCCGCGAGGCGTTCGCCAGCGCGCCGGACGAAGCGATCATCGTGCGGCTTTCCGCCGACCGCCCCGGCTGCGTGAGCTTTGACGCGGCGCTGGAGCGGGCGGAGCGTTTTAACGTCGAGCCCAGCGGGCCGTGCGGACTGCTCATGACGGGGCAACTCGACAACGGCGTCGATGGCAAGGGGCTCTGCTACGCGGCGCGGCTGCGCGCGGTGGCGAAGGGTGGGGCGGTTGCGGCCGACGCCGACGGTCTGCACGTGCGCGAGGCCGACGAGGTTCTCCTGTTTGTGACAGCCGCTACGGACTACTGCGGGTTCGCGGGGCGCAACATGTCCGACCCGCGCGCGGCGAGCCTCGCTGACATGGATCGCGTCAGCGAGAAGAGCTTTGACTCTCTCCGCCAAAAGCACGTGGCGGACTACCGGCGATTCTTTGATCGCGTCAGGCTGGTTCTGGATGATGGCGGCGCTGCAAGCGGACGCGCCGCGACGGCGCCCACCAACGAGCGGTTGGTGGCGCTGGCGCAGGGCGGGAAAGACCCGGCGCTGATGGCGCTGTACTTTGACTATGGGCGCTACCTGCTTATCAGCTCGTCGCGACCCGGAGGGCTGCCGGCGAACCTGCAGGGCATCTGGGCCGACCAGATCCAGACGCCCTGGAACGGCGACTGGCACCTCGATATCAACGTGCAGATGAACTATTGGCCGGCCGAGTCGTGCAACCTCTCGGGCCTGCACGAGCCGATGCTCAAGTTGATCGAGTCGCTGCAAGAGCCCGGCGCCAAGACGGCCGCGGCGTACTACAACGCCCGCGGCTGGGTGGCGCACGTGATCACCAACGCGTGGGGCTTCACCTCGCCGGGCGAGCACGCCAGTTGGGGCGCCACCGTCAGCGGATCAAGCTGGCTGTGCGAGCACCTCTGGGAGCATTACGCCTACACGCTTGATGAAGACTACCTGCACTGGGCGTACCCGATCCTCGCCGGCGCCGCGCGCTTCTACCTCGACATGCTCATCGAAGAGCCGCGGCATGGCTGGCTGGTGACGGCCCCCTCGAACTCGCCGGAGAACAGCTTCATCCTGCCCGACGGCCGCGGGGCTTATGTGTGCATGGGCCCGACCATCGACATGCAGCAGTTGCGGGAACTCTTGGGCAATTGCATCCGCGCATCGGCGATCCTTAATGTCGATGAGGATTTCCGTCACGAGCTGTCCGACAAGCGCGGCCGCCTGGCGCCCAACCAGATCGGTCCCGACGGGCGGCTGCAGGAATGGCTGGAACCGTATGGCGAGGCCGACGCGCACCACCGGCACTGCTCGCACATGTACGGCCTGCACCCCTACGACGAGATCACGCCCGACCAGACGCCGGAGCTGGCCGATGCGGTGCGGCGGTCGCTCGAGGCCCGCGGCGACGCGGGCACGGGCTGGTCGCTGGCCTGGAAGGTGAACTTCCGCGCCCGCCTGGGCGAGGGCGACCATGCCGCCAAGCTGCTGGGCGACCTGCTGCACCCGGCGGGGGAGATGGGGCTGAACTATTCCGGCGGCGGTTCGGGCAGCTATGCGAATTTGTTCTGCGCGCATCCGCCGTTCCAGATCGACGGCAACTTCGGCGGCTGCGCGGGCATCGCCGAGATGCTGCTGCAGTCGCGCTGGGGCGGCCTGGGCGAGCAGGGTCCGCTGGTGCTGCTGCTGCCGGCGCTGCCGGCGGCATGGCCGAACGGATCGGTGGCCGGCCTGCGGGTGCGCGGGGCCGTCACTGTCGATATCGATTGGCGCGACGGACGCCTCACGCGCGCCTGCCTCAAGGCCGACCGCGACGGCTGCGTCCGCGTGCGATATTGCGGCAAGACGATCTGCCTGAACCTCAAGAGCGGGCGCGACCGCGTCATTGCAGCGCAGGAGTTTCGGGCTTGATTCCTGGGTCAGCACTTGTACACGTGGTCAGGGTCGGCGTCTTCTTGTATAATAAGCATGGATGGTTTGCCTCCCTCACGGCAATAGAAGGTGCTTCAAGCCTAACGGGCCCCTGGCCCACTGCGAGACGACTATGAGCATGATCGCACGACGCTGCCGCACTTGGATCCGCATTTCCACAGGGCTGGTTTTGGCGGTGGCTGGCTTTGGGGCCGTCCTGAACCTGGGCGGGTGCCGCGGGTGCACGCCGACGTCGCAGGAGAATCCGCTGGATGACAAGTACAAGACGCCGGTGAAAGTCGCCCCTGCCCCGACGCCGGAAGCGATCATCCGCGGCGACAGCGACGACGTGGCGGCCCGGCGCATCTCGCTGCTGATCGACGGCGGGGCCGATCCCAACGGTGGCGAGTCGGCCAAGCGGACCGGTCCGCCGCTGATTTCGGCTGCCCGCATGGGCAAGTCGGCCACGGCGCACACCCTGATTTCCAAGGGCGCCAATGTCAACGCCAAGGGCCTGGGCGGGACGACGGCGCTGCACGAGGCGGCGCTGGGCGGTTCCAAGGAAGTGGTTCAGGAGTTGCTGGCCTCCGGCGCCAAGGTCGATGCGAAAGACGACTTCGGCGAGTCGCCCATCCACAGGGCCATGGGCTCGGCCAAGCCTGAGATCGTCGAAATGCTGATTGCCAAGGGCGCCAACGTCAACGCCAAGACCACGTTCGGCACCTCCCCGATCTACCTTGCCTTCGCCCGCAGCGACTACGAGATGATCGAGCTGCTGGTCAAGCACGGGGCCGACATCGACGCGGAGGTTCAGGGCATGACGCCGCTGGCGTCGGCGATCATCCACAAGGACGCCGAAATGGAAGCGTTTTTGCGGCGCTTGGGGGCCAAGAAGGCGCTGCCTCAGGGCCGCCGCGCCATCGATCCGGCGACCGTGAACGTCCCGCGACGATGAACTACGTCCCCGGCGACCTCGGCGGCTGATTATTCAGGGCCTTTCGCGGGGGCGCTCAAAATCGGCGGCGGTGGCTTTGGCGCCTTTGCTTCGCAGCAGTTGCACGATCTCGTTGTGCCCGGTGAGAAAGGCCACCCGGATCGGGCGCATGCCGTCGATGGCGGCCTTGTTCGGGTCGGCGTTGTGCTCAATGAGCCACTCCACCATTTCGATCTGACCGCTGTTGGCGGCGGTGAACAGCGGGGTCATGCCCCGCTTATCCTGGCAGTTGATATCGGCGCCATGATCGACCAGCGCCTTGGCCAGTTCGAGGCTTCCCTGCGCGGCGGCGGCGTGCAGAGCGGTGCGCCCGTTGTCGTTGGGATGATTGGCCTTGGCCCCGGCCGCCAGAAGCGTCATGGCCACTTTGCCGTGCCCTCGCGCGACGGCGACGGTCAGGGGCGTGTCGCCGACAGGGTCGGCCCTATGGATGTCAGCCCCCTTCTGCATCAGCAGCACGACGGCCTCGGGATTATTGGTGCGCGCCGCCCAGTACAGGGGGGTGCCGTCCTTCTTGCCTCGCTCGCCGCCCTCGATGTCGAAGTCCGGGGTGCTGACCAACTGCGACAACCGGCTCAGGTCCAGCCGCCCCTGGGGCGACTCGCGGATGATCTGGATCACGTCGGTCTTGGGCGTTTGCGGCAGCGGCGTGTAGAACTTGTCGGGCGCCTTTGCCTGATCGGAACATCCGCGGCAGCCCGACAGATTCAGCACGGCGCAGATTGCGGCACACAGCAGCACGAGTCGGCCAAAGAAGTTCATGAGGGTCCCTGTTCCCGTCCGCGATGTCAGTTAAGGTTGGCGATAACCTCGCAGCGCCGCGTGCGGATCGTGAAGGTTACCTTGATGGCCGTGGGAACCTCAGCGGCCGCCTTGCCGTCGCTGCTCCAACTGGTGCTCCAGGTCCCTACGCCGGTGCTGGTATTGTAAACATAAACGGCGGTGCTCAATTCGGTGCACTGACCGGCCATGAACGCCCACCAGTCGGCGA
>JBDKRA010000002.1:0-1757 GCA_039683615.1 Phycisphaerae bacterium | reverse complement strand
CTGACGCGGTATTCGGAGACGCTGCCGGTCCCGCGAACGTGACATTTGACATCACTACCGACCTCAAGGCTGGCGACGTGGTCTATCTGATCGTGGATGGCCGCGACCGCAACGGCGCTGACTGGCATCGCGTGGATTACCTCACGATTGGGTCTATCCCTGAGCCGGCGACGATGGGGCTGTTTGCGGCCGGCGGACTGGCCGCGCTGCTTCGGCGCAAGCGCGGATAAGAGCTTGTTCAGAACAGCAACGTACGCCACGAGCCGAAAGGCCGGTTTTTCTTGGTTCCGATGCGTCCCAACGGGACGCTAGGTGCCTAGCCGGGGCGCAGCCCCCGGAGCGGGTTTGCTTTTCGATCCCGCCGCAACCATAAAACATGTATGGTGTCCCCGGATTATGGTGTCCCCGGATTATGCGCTGCAACCACAAAACCTGTATGGTGTCCCCGGATTTCCGTGTCCCCGGATTTCTCCGGTATTTTCACAGTCTATGGGTGAGCCAAGAGCTCATCTAGGACTGTCTCGACATTCTTGGCGTCCCTTGACCTACGCTGCAAAGTCCGCCTTAATTTCAGCTATGCCTCTCGGGCTAATTTCCAGACCATCATCGAATCCAGGATTCACGACGAGACCAATGTTTTCCTTGAGCCTGCGGAGCACTTCACGCCCTTTACAGGCCAACATGTATGAGGCCTTGTCGCCAAACTTCGCAGCTCTTGAAGGGCTTGTAAACACGGCAACCATCGCGGTGCCACCTCGGTCGACAACGAGCGGTCGCAGTTCAGCCATGTCGACACTTACTTCTGTCTCGCTTGGAACGCACACGACAGAGTCCATCAGAATTCTTATAAAGTCGACGATACTTATACGACCTGCACGGGCCAGTTTGATGGCATCCTCAACTTCATTGGCCGGGTGTAAAGTGCCGTTCCTCGTCATAGCATTTCCTTCCCGTTTATATAGATAATCCGGGGACACCATACTAGTTTCTGCGCTTCCGTTTCGCCTTCTTGGGCTTTGGCGGCCGCCCGCCGGGGTTGGGGAGCAAAGGGCGTCCCAAGGCCGCCTCGAGCTTCTTGACGAACGCCACCGGCCCCAGCGGTCTGCCTGTATTCTCGCTGCGGTGCAGCGCCTGGGCAAGGGGCTGCTCGTCTTGGTCGTCGCGGAGGTACTCCTGCCACGAGCAGACCCAACCGGCCGTCAACTCATGCAGCCACTCGCCCGCGGCCAGCCCGCCGGCGACGCGCCCGGTGTGCGCGGCCGCACTCGACCACGGCCAATCCGCCGCCTCGTCCACCAGGTGCGCCCGCACGGGGTTGCGTTCGACGTACCGCGTGGCCGCCAGCAGGTACGCCTCGTCCATCACGAACGAGGCGAACCGCCCCTGCCAGAGGTGGCCGCGCCAGCCTTCGCGGAAGTTCACGTGCCGCGTGTATCGCCGGTGGGCCTCACCGACGGCCCGGGCCAAGGCCTCCTCGCTGGGCGGCACGAGGATCAGATGCACGTGGTTAGGCATCAGGCAGTAGGCCCAGATCTGGACCTGGTGCTGCGTACACCACTGCCGCATGAGATCGAGGTACTGACGGTAATCGTCGTCGCCGAAGAACGTCTGCTGGCGGCGGTTGCCGCGCTGCGTGATGTGATGCGGCAACTCTGGAAAGACGACTCGTGCTAATCTGGCCATGCCTGCAATCCTACCCCCCAATTCCCGCTCGCTGCAACCACAAAACCTGTATGGTGTCCCCGGCTTCTAGAAGG
>JBDKRA010000001.1:0-137653 GCA_039683615.1 Phycisphaerae bacterium | reverse complement strand
CGGGTGGCCGACCTGTCCTGCGAAGCCTTGGCGAAGCGGGAAGGGAGCCCGGGGTAAAGGTCCCCCAGAGGATCAGAGCCCCGTAGCGGCGAAGAAACGGGCTCGCAAGTTGCATATCCCGATCAAGGCACGTCTGGCGGTAGCAGAAAAGTACCTGACTCCTATAGTCCCCTCTATAGCCCCACTAAGCATCGCAAGGAATGGCGCGCCCGCATGGCCGCTTAAGGAAGTGCCATTCGTGACTGTCCCCCTTTATAGTGTTGGACCGGCGTTCCTAGAAGACTAATGCGCCCGAAACGAACGCGCATGGAGCTGTCGGGTGGTCCATTTCAACGCACCACCATAGTGCCTTACTACTATGTTCAGTAAACCATAATGCCCTAACAGCGCCAAACCCATCCGCTTTCAGGGATTTCCGCCTTATCTCATCGTAAATGGCCTGAATCTTCGGGCGCTTCTTCATTGTGGCCGAATCCGGAAATTCAATGCGCCTGTCGAGTAGTATGCAAGCCACTGACGCGAAGAAGCGAACCCATTCCGTGTCGATATCAAACCACAGCCTTGGAAGAGAACATCTGTCGAGGAACGCAAGGATATTCAACCTCAGTTCCAGGATTCTAAAAGCACTTGATACTGACTTGAAGAAGCTTCCATCTTCGAGAGATGTGGGCGTCAAATACCCCAACTCGATCAACGAATCGGCAACCGATTCTAGCAGCCGGTAACACACCATGGATCTTGACAGTTTCTCGTGCAACATCCAATTGCAGTAGGTGTTCAAGTACAGGAGTTCTTCTTGCCATCCATTCGATTCGATTATGATACGCATGCTGCTAAATAGATGGACTATATCACTGTGCGATAAGTGCTTCTGCTTCAGCAAGAACTGGATGTTTTCGACTTGTTTCTCATTTCTGGCACTAACTGACATGCGGACCTCGTTCGGGCACTTCTTTGTTTCACATATGCTTTAAGGTGTCCTATCTTCCGGCCGCTTCTTCCACTATCGCAATCTCTTCTTCCGTCAGCCCATAAAGCTCGTAAACCAGCTTGTCGATCTCGCGGTCAGTCCCCGTCATCTTCGGAAAAGTAATGAGCGATCTCGTCGAGAAACTCGGGTTTCAGTACGCTTAGCAGCCCGAGCTTTTGAACTCCTTGAACCTTCTCTATGAGGTCTTCGATCGGAAGCAATGCGCACGTCTCTGCCAGAGGGCTTTGCCGCAACTTGAAAGTTGGGCGCAGCATTTCCTGTTCGACTTTTGCCCGACGCTCTTCCGGCGCGACGATGTAGAGGCTGATATTCAGATTCGGCTGAAGCGCCAGCAAATCGCTCATCCGAAGAAGCCCGGAGTAGACAGACGTTGTGCATTCAATTTCAAAGGCCGCAATGATCGAATTCCCTTTGAGCCACAATGTGTCAATCAGTTCGATGGTCTTGTTTGTAGCCTCGTTGAACTGGGTGGGAAGCCTGTCAATCACGCCGGGCATGTCCCCCAACAGTGCCCCGTTATACGTGCGGCCGCGGTCGTTTCTGGCAACCCATACGTCGAAGCCCATCTTCGCCCCAACATCCAAGAGTAAATGCTGAACGGCGACATGATCCGTCGATCGATCTGCATTTGAAGTGCCTGCAACTGATGATACGGTGGTTTCGAGTTCCTCGGTTTCTGGGACCGCGACTATGGTCTCAACGACCTGTTTACCTTTCTTGGTCTCCACCTTCAAAAAAGGTTTTCGCGCCAACTTTGCAGGATCGACCGGGCGGGCAACCGGTTTCTTCTCTGCCTCTCGCAGCAGGGCGATGACCAACTCAGCGTCAGTCTTTACCATCAAGTTGGGGCTGCGCCGTATGAACCCTTTGAATTTGCCACGGTCCTTGGGCCCCGTGTAGAAGGAAACGCGCCCTTCAAGTTGTTCCATCGGTATGCCGGTCTCGGGCTGCAACTGTATAACGGGCTTGACGGCAACCCGCTGTGGGAAGTCCGCTACACTCCAGATCGGGCTGCTGTCAGTGCTCGGGCCGGTAACCTCCAGCGCGCCCACCCATCGCATGACGCCCGTCAAATAGCAGAGCAGGATGTCGCCAGGCTGCATTCTCGCGACAGCGTTACGCATACGGTGGCGAAACCCCGAAGTCTTAGAGCCAGCTTTCTTGAACTCTTCCCACGTTGTTCCGGTGAACAAGTCCAACCAGTAATTCATGCGACTTCCTTTCCCATCTCGACAGGTCAATGCGACTGAGATTATAGGGGGACCGCCGCAGATCAACAAGCGATCATAGAGCACGTTTGCGGCAATGCCGTTTCGCGGCGGGCAGTGTTACGTTCCACGGGCTGGTCGGCAGCGATGCTGACCGCAAAGGTCACGGCCTTGATGCACTTGAGGCTGTCATTTCTTTCCCAGCGCTCGCTGGGCGGAGAAGAACTGGGTGAGGATGGCGCCGCATTCGGCGCTGCGCAGACCGGGGAGAATTTCGAGCTGGTGGTTGAGGCGGGGGTCGCTGCAGAGTTGGTAGAGCGTGGCGACGGCCCCGGTCTTGGGGTCGCTGGCCCCGTACACCAGGCGGTCCATGCGGGCCAGCACCATCGCTCCGGCGCACATGCAGCACGGTTCGAGCGTGACGACCATGGTGCAGCCGGTCAGGCGCCAGTCGCCGGTGAGGGCGGCCGCCTGGCGGATCGCCAGCATCTCGGCGTGGGCGGTCGGGTCGTTGTCCAGGGCGCGGCGGTTATGGGCGGCCGCGATTGCCGCGCCGTCCCGCACGATCACGGCGCCGACGGGCACGTCGCCGGCAGCGGCCGACAGGCGGGCCTGCTCGATCGCCAGCAACATGAACGGGTCGTACTGTGGAAGGTCGGCTGGCATAGGGAGCGATTCGCCCGCCCTGTCGTTCTACTTTTTCTTCTTGGGCGTCTTCTGGACAGGCGTGGTCTTGATGATCTGATCGATCGACCCACCGTCATTTCGGGGCGGCGCCGTCTTGGCCGCGGGTGCGGCCCCGGGCGTCGTCGGCTGCTGCGGCTGCTGCGGCGCCGGCTCCGCGGCGCCTTTGTACTTCGCGCAGGGCCCCTTGGGGTGGTCGCCGAAGATGTCATACTCGTTGGCGTATTTAGGTCGCCACGGTTCCGGCGCGCCCAGATCGCCGGCCTCGGCCGCTTTGGCGCCGCTGCGCTTGGGGTCGGGTGAGATCGCGGCCGCGGGATTCTTCCCCATCCGGGCTATCTCGGTGGCCGGCGCCGGCGCTTTGGCGCCGCTGTTGGGCGCCGTTGCCTCGGGCAGAGCCTTGACGTTTGTCTTGGCCGCCGCGGGCGCCGGTTGGCTGGCGGGTTGGCTGGCCGCGGCGGGCGCGGGGGCCTCAACACACTCCGACTCCAGGTCCGCTGCGCGCTGGCTCGTGCCGGGCATCGCCTTGTCGATCGCGCTTTGCAGATCGCTGTCGAGGGTGTCCCAGAGCTTGCGGATTTTTTCGGCGTGGCCTTTGGCCGCATCGAGTTC
Organism: Phycisphaerae bacterium; assembly: GCA_039683615.1. GTDB lineage: Bacteria > Planctomycetota > Phycisphaerae > SM23-33 > SM23-33 > JAJFUU01. The sequence goes on along the minus strand of JBDKRA010000001.1, from coordinate 134,158 downwards.
GTCGTTGTCCAGCGAGCGGTAGAAGCTCACGACGGCGCTGCGAAGCGAGCGCACCTGCAGGCGCTGGCGCGCTGCCGCAAGCCTGTCGTACGAGACGCGCTGCTGTGCCCACGCCGTGCCCAGCAGCAGCGAGACCGTCGCCACCATGGCAATTGCTGTTGCGGATCTCATCGGGCAGTCCTTATCGTTGTGAGGATTGACCCCTCCCCAGCCGCCGCGGCGGCCACAACAGGATTATACCTCTGGCGGCGCGGGCAGGAAAAGCTTTTGCACGTATGCCGCGTCTTTCAATTAAAACTTATCATGTTCGCGGGAGGCTTTTATAATGGGTCGCGATATAAACAGGACGGAGTGTGTCAGCATGAAGCACACATATTGGCTTATGATGGTCGCGGCGCTGGGCGCGATGGGCTCGCCGGCGGCCGGGCAGGACGAACAGCCCGCTGTCGCGCCCGCGGCCGCCCCGGCAGTGGAACTGGGCGAGCGGTTTATCGACCCGGCGCACGGATTTTCGCTCAAGACGCCGCTGGGCACGGTGCGCCAGCGCGGATTTTCCACCGCGCGGCTGGTCTCGTGGTCCATGCGCGACGACAAGAGCAACGCCATCGTTTGGACGTTCTCGGTGCTCCAGGTGATCCCCGCCAAGAGCGACGCCGCCGAGAAGAAGCCTTCCCTGGAAGATTACCGCAAGTTGCTCGAGACCCAACTGCAGCAGACCGGCCAGTATAAAATCGAGTCGGCGAAAGTCATGCCCTTGGCCGGCAAAGGCGCCATCGACGTGCGCGGCGTCACGCAGGGCCCCATCACGCTCTGGAAGCGGCAGGTCTGGGTCCTGGCGGATCCCGACCGGTTCCTGGTGTTCCTGATGGCCGGGCCGACCGTCATGAAGGACTCCCTCGACGCCATCTGCTCGCAGATGCTCGCGACGCTCCAGATCACCGACCCCACCGAAGCCCGAAAGGCCATGAAAGACCATCTCGCCCGCGGCGTGGAGATGATGGCGGCCGTCAACGACAAGAAGGTCAGCGAGGCCTTGTCGAAAGAGCCCCAGTGGTATCTCTGGAGCTATAAGGGCAAGGTCGCGGGGTTCATGCACGTGTCCGAGGAATGGACGACGCAGGACAAGCAGGACGGTGTTCAGGTCAAAACGTGCGTGCTGATGGAGATCCCCGGCGACCAGCGCCGTCTCAGCCAGCGCCAGTCGTTCTCCTCGCCCCGCGGCGAGTTCGAGCGGTGGTCGCAGGCCGAGACCACCGGCACGGGCCCCCAGACCGCCCGCGTCTTTGAGAGCGGGCTCAAGAAGGAAGACGTCCTCGTCTGCCAGATGACCGCCGGCGGCCGCAGCAGGACCGAAAAGCAGCAGGTGCCCAACCAGATATACCTTCCCAAGCCGCTGGCGTGGATGTTCTTCCGCCTGGTGGACCTCAAGAAGCCCGCGACCTACTCCCTGGCCTGCTACGCCAGCGCCGAGAACAACTTCGACATGCGGACCCTGAGCGTCATCGGTCCTGACGTGTGCATGAGGTCCGGAATGAAGGTCCAAGCCATCCGCGTCAGCGACCAGGCGGCCGCCGACGCCGAAGCCGCCACGCTCTGGCTCGACGCCAAGGGCGCTATCCTTCAGATGAAAAGCGGCAGCGACCTGGTGATGGAATTATCCAGCGAAGAGGCGGTGCTGCGGCATTTCCCCGCGGCGCTGACGCTGGCGGCCCAGGCCGTGCCCTCGCCGCCGCCGGTGCGCATGGCGCCGCTTCGGTGACGCCGCCGCTTATGTAACTCGGGAGCTATTACAATCATGCCCAAGCAGAAGGATTATGACGTGATCATTGTCGGCGGCGGACCGGCCGGTCTGGCCGCCGCCCTCTACGCCGCGCGCGACCGTTACAGCACGCTCGTGCTGGAAAAGAACGGCCTGCCCGGCGGGCAGATCATGCTGACCGACCGCATCGAGAACTACCCCGGATACGAGAAGATCTCCGGACCCGATCTCGTCCAGCACCAGCGCGACCAGGTGGAAGCCTTCGGCGCCCACGTGGCGATCAACGAATCGGTCTCGCGGCTGACCCGACGCGACGATGGCCGCCTGGCGATCGAGGTCAACAAGGGCGAGCACGTCTACACCGCCCGGGCGGTGATCCTTGCCCCTGGCAGCGACTACCGCCAACTCGGCGTCAGCGGCGAGGACCAGATGCGCCAAGCCGGCAAGGTCAGCTACTGCGCCACCTGCGACGGGGCGTTCTACCGCGACAAGCACGTGCTGACCGTCGGCGGCGGCAACACGGCCGTCGAGGACACGATCTATCTCGCCCAGCGTTTCGCGGGCAAGACCACGATGATCCACCGGCGCAAGGAGTTCCGCGCCCAGCAGGTGCTCGTCGACGAACTGTACGAGACAGCCAGGAAGAAGAACATCGACGTGCTCCTGCCCTACGTGCTCGAGGCCATCGTGCCCGACGCCGCCGGCGAGCACATCGACCACGTCGTGATCCGCAACCTTGATAGTGGCCAGGCGCAGGACGTCAAGGTCGACGGTGTATTTATCTTCGTGGGCATGGTCCCCAACACCGACTTTCTCAAGGGCGCGGTCAAGATGAACGCCGCGGGCTACGTCGTCTGCGACTGCACCACGCTCAAGACCTCCATGCCCGGCGTGTTCGTCGCCGGCGACTGCCGCCAGCAGGCGGCCATGCAGCTAGCCACCGCCTGCGGCGACGGCGTGGTCGCGGCCATGATGGTCAAGGACTACTTCCGCAATCCGGAGACCTGGGCCCAGAAGGCCGCCCCCGAAAGCGGCCTGGTCGAGGGCTGGTGAACCTGGGATTTCCAATTTCCGATTTCCAATTGTCAATTGAAGAACAACGGCAACCACAGAGGCACAGAGCAACACAGAGTGGAAACGGCGGGCAGGACCGCTGTTGAAGGGTCTGTCTAATTAGAAATTTCTTGCAATTTGGGAATCATTTCCTAAAATACAAGAAATGATCCAACGAGAACATACGAATCTGATCCGCCAGAGGTTGAAGAAGTTCCCGGCCGTCGCCATTCTCGGACCTCGCCAGTGCGGCAAGACCACGCTTGCCAGGCAAATTGGCGGGGCATACTTCGACCTGGAACAGGAAGGCTCCAGAGCCCGGTTGGATGCCCAGTGGAACAAGCTGATGGCTGGGCGCGAGTTGATCATCCTGGACGAGGCGCAATCCGCACCGGCGGTCTTCCCCCGGCTTCGCGGCGCGATCGACGATCGTCGCACCCATAACGGGCGGTTCCTGCTTCTAGGCTCGGTGTCCCCCGCGCTGATGAAGAACGTCTCGGAATCGCTGGCTGGCCGATTGGCCGTGGTTGAGCTTTCCCCTTTCATCCTGCCCGAACTGCCAGCCAATCGCATGGACGATCTATGGCTCTGCGGCGGATACCCCCAGGGCGGCATTCTGGACAAGGCCATGTTCGGCCCCTGGCAGGACTCCTACCTGAAGGTGCTGATCCAACGAGATCTGCCCGCCTGGGGCCTGCCCGCCAAGGTCAAGACCACCGAACGCCTGGTCCGTATGCTCGCGGCGCTGCACGGCCAGATCCTCAACGCCTCCCAGCTTGGCGCGGCGTTGGCGCTGGACAACAAGACCGTCGCCGGCTACTGCGACTACCTGGAAGGCGCATTCCTTATCCGCCGCCTCCAGCCGTACTTCGCCAACATCCACAAGCGGTTGGTCAAGTCGGCCAAAGTCTTCTGGCGGGACTCCGGCTTATTGCATTCTTTGTCCGGCATCGGCGACATCGAGCAACTTTTCTCCCAACCTTGGGTCGGCCATAGCTGGGAGGGATTTATCATCGAACAGACACTGGAGACCCTGGCCGCTGTCGGAAAACGCGCCCAGTCATTCTTCTTCCGCACCTCCGACGGATACGAACTGGACCTCGTGCTGGACTGGGGAACCACGCGATGGGCCATCGAGATCAAACTGACCTCGAACCCCTCGACCGATATGATCGCCCGGCTCAACAAAACCGCCGACATGATCGCAGCAGAGCGACGCATCCTCGTTTGCCGCACCGCGCAATCCATCGAGACCGACAACCTGCTCGTCGCCAACCCGGCCGCGTGGCTGAAGAAGGTCGTTGAGTGATGGGGCAACAATCTGCGGCGACGGCGTGGTCGCGGCCATGATGGTCAAGGACTACTTCCGCAATCCGGAGACCTGGGCCCAGAAGGCCGCCCCCGAAAGCGGCCTGGTCGAAGGCTGGTGAACTTGGGATTTCCACTTTCCGATTTCCAATTGTCAATTGAAGAACAACGGCAACCACAGAGGCACAGAGACCTCAGAGATTGTACAGGACGGGGGATCTATTCGGGTTAGCGGCGGAGGCTGCTCCGCGCGGTTCTTCAAGCCGGCGCGGGGGTAACCAGCGGGCGGCTTGTGATCAGGCCGATGCATCGGCCCTGGTTGCCGCAGGCGCAGTAATACATGTAGAACGTTTCGTTGGCGGGGTTGTACACCAGTGAAATCTTGTGCGCGTACTGTTGGTCCAGGCCGCCGGGGTGCCCGCCGGCCTTGTAGAGCGGCTCGGGATGCGCGGTCCAGTGCCGCAGGTCGCGCGAGAAGGCGATCATGATGTGCGCGCCGCCGCGGCCGACGCCGAAATAGAACATCACCCAGTGATCCCCGTCGCGGAACACCTTGCCGTCGGAGCAGAACTTGTCGTCATAGCCGCCCGGGCGCACGCGAACGATCGGGTTATTGGCGCAGCGCTGCCAGGTCAGCAGGTCCGCCGAGGTGGCCGCGCCCATCTGCTCGATCCAGTCGGGCATGTGCTTGGCGTTGTAAAAGTTGTAGAACGTCCCGTCGCACTCGACCAGCCACGGCTGATAGATGCAGTGCTTTTCCCACTCTGCGCAGTCCTTGTCATGAACGGACAGGATCGGCTCGGCCTTGGCGCGCGTCCAGGTCAGGCCGTCCTGGCTGGCGGCCACGCCCTCGTAGCCCGGGTCGATCTCGTAGCCGCCCTGGCGGGCATAGCACCCGTACAACGTCCAGTACTTGCCGGCGTGCTTCTTGAGCAGGCGCGGGGCCCTGATGTCGTAGGACGCGTAGAGATACGCCCCGACGACGCACCCGCCGAAGTCGAACTGCCCCTCTTGCCCGAAGCCCATCGCCAGTTGCGGATTGGTCCACTCAATGAGGTCCGTGCTCTGGCAGACGAAGCTATTGTAGCCCCGCCCGTCGAACCCGATGAAACTCATAAACCATTGCCCGTCGCGGCCGGGGATCTGGTAGACCGTCGGCACGTCGAAGTTCTGGAACTTCTCGTGCCCGGGTATCTGCCAGTTCGAGGGAATGACCGGCTGGCCAACGTAATGCCAGCCGCGATACGGGGCCGACCACGCATCCAGCATCTTGTCGGTTATGTCCATTTTGTCCATTTGGCTCACGCACCACTCCATCATCGAGTCTTCCCGCCTGTGTCAAGATCGTCGCACGGCGACACTTGCCAGACAAGATGATTTGCCCGCGTCGGAGACATGCAAACGGGGGTTACACTTCATGATGGTGCCAAAGCGTCTGCTCATTCAGCGTCTGATTGCCGCCGCGCGGGAAATGCCCCGGCCTTGCATGGCCGGGGCTTTATGGGCAGTGATGTTGGCGACGATTTCCGCCGCCGCGGCACAGGACGTCGCCCCTCGGGCGATGGACATGTTCCCGGCATCTCAGCTCCATCGCGAGATTGCCTGGAAACCCACCTGGGACGAAACGCTCAAGGCCAATCTCCAGCCGGGGTGGGACCAGCCCGGCCCGCCGCGCGACTATCCCGTGCCCGCCAAAAGCGTGATCGCCAGCCTGCAGAACGTTGAGCTGCTGTCGGCCATGATCGCCCACTTCCCCGCCCAGAAGGACAAGCACGCCTTGGCGTACCGCCAGATGGCCGACATCTACCAGCGCATGGGCAGCGTCTGGTGTCGAAACTTCTACCTGGGCAAGCTCATCGTCGAGTTCCCCTCGCGAGGCGACCTGATCGCGGCAGCCTGCGTGGACCTCTCGATGACGAGCCCGCGCGGACGTTTCGCGTCGGCAGCCGACTTTGAACCCATCGTTCGCCGCGCCATTGCGCTGTGTGAGCAGGGCGTCATTCCCCCCGATCATCCCGGCGCGGCCGCCGCCTGCGGCACGCTGGCCGACATTCTGCTGACCCAGATGCGCTATGACGCGTTTGGCCCGTTCCTGTGGCAGATGCAGGGCCTGCGAGCCAAGTGCCCCGGCGCTGCCGCCGCGGCCGCCAAGCTGCTGGCTACGACCGGTCATGCCAAACTCGCCGCCGACCTTCAGCCGCAGGCGCCGGCGAACTTCTGGGACCCCGAGGCCCCGGCGCCCCGCGTGCGGGGCGTTCTGCCGCCGATGCCGCGCGACACGCCGCTGCAGATGCGATGGCTGTCGCTGCGAAACATGGGCGTCGACACGCCCCTCAAAGACGCCGATATCGAACTCATCCAGGAGCTCCTCGACACCGCCGCGCGCGGCGACGAGCTGATCCCCCTGGGCAAGAATACGTACACCGCCTGCTCGGCAGCGGCCGACGAGTTCCTCTCGCGCCTCCAGGATGTCGCCCTGGCGACGCTGGCCCAGGCCCAACAGCGCAGCGCCGTCAACCGCGTTCGCCAGTTGCTGCTCACGCGCGATCGCGATGAGATGATCCGCATCGCCCGGCGGTTTCCCTGGGCGCCAATCGTGCACGAGGCCCTGCTGGACTTCGCCGAGGAGGACCTGCGCGACGGCCGGCGGCAATGGGCACTGGCCGCCTACGACGACGTGCTCTCGCACAGCCGCGACACGCGCCTGCGCGCCCAGGCACAGGCGGGCCTGTGGTTGGCCCAGTTGCAGGAGGGCGATGCACCGGCGACGGCGGCCGTGCGCGACGATGTGCAGCTCCCCTGGCGAGGCGCTGCCGTTACGCTGGGCGAAGTGAAGAAGGCGATCTTTGGGCCAGGTGGCACAGGCTTTCCAGCCTGTGATGCCCAGCCTGGAAAGGCCATGCCGCCGGTGCGCGTGGCGCTGCCGGCTGCATGGATGGCCGCCGAGGCGGCTCAAGATGGTCCGCCGCCGATCGACGTGCCCTGGCCGGTCTCTCAGGTCCTGGTTTGCGGCCGGTACATCGTTGCGGCCACGCACAATCGGCTGGCGGGCTTCGCCGCCGGCGACGACAAGGCGCTGTGGGCTCAAACACCGCCGCCGCAGTCTCTGCCGGCCCCGGACGGCCCGGTCGCACTGCACCGCAAGACGGACAACTGGTGGATCGAGTTTCAGTGCCAGCCGATCGTGCTCTCCGCCGGCGCCGGGCCCGGCGCTGCCATCGGCCTGCTCACGCGCAAGGGCGTCGACGTGCTGACGGCCCTCGACCCGCGCACGGGTAAGACGATCTGGTCGAGCGACGAGCTGCCGGCGTGGAAGACCTTGCGACCGATCAGCCACCCGACGCAGGCCGAGGGTCGGCTATACTTGCAGGCCGCCAGGAGCGACGGCGAGAACACTCAGGTGCTGCTGCTGTGCGCAGAGCCTGGCAGCGGCAACATTGTCTGGCAGCGTGTCCTGGGAACGACGCAGGCGGATTTGCTGGACAGCGCCCGCGGCGCCGGCCCGGGCGTGTACCAAAGCCGCGTCTATTGCTGCACGAATCTGGGGATCGTGGCCTGCTGCGACGCCCGAGACGGGGCCGTGCAGTGGCTCGGCGCGTACGACTCCGCCTGGCAGGAGGTGCGCGCGCCGCGCCAGCCGCTGCAGACTTCGCGACGGGGCGCCATGCCCGTCATCGCCGGCGGGGCGGTGGTGATGGCCCCGCGCGACCACAGCGGGCTGCTGGCCTTCAACCGCCTCAGCGGGCAGATGCTCTGGCAGGCCGCGCTGGTGGCCTCCGACCAGATCCTCGGCGTTGTCGCCGGCAAGGTGATCTCGATCAACACCCATTGGCTCTCGGCCACGGACGTTGCCGGCGGCCGCCTGTCCTGGTCGCGGCGTTTCGAGGACGGCACGGATTCGGCAGGCGCGATCGTCAACGGCGCCGTTGAGATCATTTCTGGAATGCAGGTCCTTCGCATCGACCCCGCAAGCGGCAAGACGCTCAGTGCGTCGGACGCGCCCGGTCCGGATGCGGTGCAGTCCCTCGTGCTGGGCGACGGGACGGTGCTGGAGATCGTGCCGCCGGCGGTCGCGGCCCCGGCGGGGGCGCCGTGGGCGCCGCCGGCCGGTGGGGCTGCGGCCGCTCTGGAGATCAAGAAGCTCTGGTCGCTGCCGCTGAGCAAGCCGCGTTTGCTGATGAGCGCCGACGAGACGGCCCCGCAGCGGTTCGGCGTGCAATGCGGGCGATGGCTGGGAGGCGTGGAGATCGCCCCGGCGGTGAAGCTGGCATGGCAGCGCACGCTGGCGGAACTGCCCTCGGGCGTCGAGGCTGTCGGCGGGCGGACGATCGCCCGCACCGGCGAGAAGGTAGCTGCCTTCGACGGCGTCACCGGCCGCCAGCTATGGTCGACGCGCCTGTCGTTCCCGCCGTACTATCTGGCCGGACAGGGCGACGTGCTGGTGGCCGACTCGGCGCCGGGGCCTTGGGAACTCAATGCAGCGGCGATCGATGCGGCCTCAGGCAAGGTGCTCTGGTCACGCTGCTTCGACGATGCCCTGTGCCTGTTTCGGAGCTGGAACTCGCAGGGTCTGAGCGTGCGGCGCGGCGCCGACGGCGCGCCGGTCATCAGCTTATACATGCTCGCCAGCATGCTCAGTGAAAACCCCAACGGATTTCTTCTTGGGCAAGTGACGGTCGATTCCGCCAGCGGCGCGATCAAGAAGATCGCTACGGCCTTGCCCGGCGAGCGCGAGCCGCCGGCCTGGAGCGAGTTCCGCCCCAGCGCCATCGGCTATCTGATCGGAGGGCGAGAGGCGCGCATGGCCGTGATTGGCCCCGATGGGCTGGCCCGAAAGGCGCAGTGGAACCTGAGGACCGACATCGGCACTGCCCAGGCGTACCCGTGGTTCCTGCGAATGCAGGCCGACGCGTCGTGGGCGTATTTCAGCGAGTTCGGCAAGCTCGCGGTGATCGATGTGGCTTCTGGCAAGGCCGCCCAGTACGAAGTGCCCGCCGGACCGGTCGGGTCGCTGACGGCAGTCTATGCTGCCCGTGCGATCGGCAACGCCCTGGTGGTTGTCGCCGGCCACAAGGCGCAGTTCATCTATCGCAAGCAGCGCAAGACCCCCGACGAGCGATGGCAGCCGGTCGAGCCTAAACTTCTTGTGCACGTGTTCGACCGCGCGGGCGGCAAGTGCATCGTCAGCCGCGAACTGCCCGGCGTCGAGAGTGGCCGCTCGTGGGAGAACGATTGGGACGCGCAGGTCCGCATCCTCGACAACGCCCTCGTCGTGGCCGATCTCAACGGCGTGCACGTGCTGGCGGCGGCGTGGCCGCAGCCGCCGGCGGCAACGGGAGCACCGAAATGACGTTCGAAGGATTCCCCCGCGAGACGATCAAGTTCCTGGCCGACTTGGCCAAACACAATAACCGCGACTGGTTCGCCGCCAACAAGCCCCGCTACGAGCAGCACGTTCGCCAGCCGGCGCTGGCGTTCATCGAGGCCGTCGCCGCCCCGCTGGAGAAGGCATGCCCGTGCATCTTCGCCGACCCGACGCCCGTCGGCGGCTCGCTGATGCGCATCTACCGCGACACGCGATTCGGCGGAGACAAGACGCCGTACAAGACAAACATCGGGATCCACTTCCGCCACGAGCGCGGCGACGACATTCACGCCCCGGGATTCTACTTTCACATCGACCCCAAGGAGTTCTTCCTGGCCTGCGGGATCTGGCGGCCCGAAGCGAAACCGCTGGCAGCCATCCGCACGCGCATCGCCGAGTACGGCGACGAATGGATTGGGATTGGCAAGGACAAGAAGTTCGCCAAAGACTGGGGCACCATCACCGGCGACCGCCTCAAGCGCCCCCCGCGAGGATTCGACACCGATCACCCCTGCATCGAAGACATCAAGCTCAAGGAGTTCCTGGCCGTGGCCGACCTGCCGCGCGAAGTGATGTTCTCAGGCAAGCTCGTCGACGCCATCGTGAAAGTCAGCGCCACCGCCCGCCCGCTGATGAAGTTCCTCTGCGACGCGCTGGCCATCCCGTACTGAGGAACCAGTTGTGAGTTGTGTGTGGTGAGTGGTGTGAAAAACCAGTTGTGTGTGGTGAGTGGTGAGACTCACAACTCACAACTCACAACTCACAACTCAGAAGGTTCGCTGCCGGTCAGGAGCATGGTCAGGAGCTGGACCATTGCCAGCAGATCTTCGCGGTTGGATTTCAGCACGCGCAGCAGGGGGGCCTCGTCGCCGGTTTCCATGAAGTAGCGGTAGATCTCCGGCACGGCCCGGCGGTCGAGGCTCGCTTTGCGGCGGCGGCCGCCGAAGGCCTGCTCCAGCGCGGGCAGAGAGAAGCTGCGCAACTGCCCGGCGTAACGCTTGCGGAAATCGGCCCGCAGATTGAGCACCGCGGGCATGCGGTCGGGCAGGTTGATAGGGTGCAGGTCGGCGCGCTTGCGGAAGGAGGCCACGTCGCCCACGCGGGTGTCGAACGTAACCGCGACGCTTGCCTGGCCGAGCCTGTCGGCGATCGCCTGCAGCAGGGCGGGCTCTTCGCTTTCCTCCAGCGCCAGGAACTGCTCGATGAGCATGTCGTGGTCGTGCAGCAAGGCGGCGCCGGCCAGGAAGATCGCGGCATCGCCGCTGCCGCTGCGCTCGATGCGGAGGAACAACACGTCCTCGCCGCGGGCATCCGAGACCGCGCACAGTCCCGGCGAGGACTCAAGCTCGTCGAACCGCTGGCGCGCCCCGCGCATGACGCGGTCGAACTCGGCGACGGTCTGCCCGCCGCGACTATGGACGTCTTGTGGATCGGTCGCGATGCGCCGGCATGACCACTTGCCGACGGTGAAAGCGATGCCCAATGCATCCGCAGCCGGCTCTTCAACAGGTTCCTCAGGCAGAGCCTGGGGTGCAGGTGTCGGCCGGGGCTTGGGTGGGTTCTTGAGCAGATCGGCGGCCGAGGTGATCCTGTCGCCGATGGCCCGTTTGAGATCGTCGAGCTTTTTGCGGCGATCGTGGGTCATGGCAATCGCTAGGTCCGCAGGCGGCGGTACAGGTCGATCTCGCCGGCAAGGTCCTCGGCCATCTGCTGCCACGAGGGCGGCGTGAAGCCGATCTCGCGACGCAGTCGCGAGGAGTCGAGGCTGCGGTCGCAGGCGACCTTGTCTTCGGGCTCGACGCGGATGTCCAGCCGGCAGGTCGCGGCGATCAGGCGCAGCAGATCGAACTTGCTGACCGGCTCGCTCGAAACGTGATACAAACCCGACAGGGCCGGGCGGTTAGCGACGATGTCGGCCAGCACCTGCGCCAGCACCTGCGTGCTGAAGCCGCTGAAGATCGCCCGCGTGTAGCCCTTGACGGTCTTGCCTTCCTGGCTGAGGAACCACTCCAGCAGGCCGACCGTGCGCGACAGCTCGCGACCGATCATCGACGTGCGAAGCGTCAGGCAGTTGGGCCCGGACACTTCGCCCAGCAGCTTGCTGCGGCCGTACAGGTCGGTCGCGTCGGGCGTGTCGCGCTCGCTGTACATGCCGTCGCGGCCGGAGAAGACGCAGTCGGTGCCGATCTGGATCAGGCGAAAGCCCCTCTGCCGCGAGAGCTTGTCCAGCCAGTGCGGCAGGAGCGCGTTGAGGGTGACGGCCTCGATGGCGCTGTCGTCGGTCATCGTCTGCTTGAGAACGCCCACGCAGTTGACGACGACGTCAGGGGCCGCGGCCTCGACCACGCCAGTGACGGCCGGCAGGCTGCACAGATCGGCCTGGGGGATGACGTGGACGTTTCCAAAGAACGGCCAATGCGCACAGTAAGCGGCGTCGGCCCGGACCGTCGTCCAAGTGTCGAACATCGGGCCGAAGACCTGGCAGGTCTTGTGCCCGAGCATTCCCGTGCCGCCTAAGATCAGTACGCGCATGATGGCAGGTATTTTACCGTTGCGGCGGCGGCGGGGGAACGGGAAATGGATGGCGGGAACCGGGAAATGGGAACCTGTCCCGTGGGGACGCCCATGCCACAAAGCAAGAGCATGGGCAAGACGCCTGTGCTACCTCTTGCGGGCGATCGCCAGGCAGGCGTCGAAAAAGTTGACCGGGACGGTGAATCCGATCTTCCGACCGGGGGAGGAAGTCTGCGGCGACGCTTTGAGCAGCCCCGCGCGCTGGAAGAGGTAGCGGAGGGTAAAGCGGCGGCTGTAGGTTCCCCAGGACTCGACGGCGAACCCGCATTCGCCGAGCATGCGCTCGAGCGTGGGGCGGGTGAAATAATAGATGTGGCTGCGGATCAGGTGCGGCCAGCGGTGGCCCAGGATCCGCGCGAACAGGCTGCCGATGTCAGGCGTCATCACGATCAGGCGCCCGCCGCTCTTGAGCAGCGAGGCCGTCTTAAGCAGCGCCTGGCGCGGGCTGACGAGGTGCTCGACCACGTCCCACATCGTTATCGCGTCGAAACTGCCGGCGGGGAAGTCGGCCGTATCGAGCGTGCCGTTGTGGATGAACGCCTCGCCGATGAGCCTGCGGGCGACAGCCGCAGACTCCTGCCCAGGCTCGACGCCGTAGCGCTCGTAGTCGCCACCGAGGCAGTCCAGGAAGAGCCCGGCCGAGCAGCCGACGTCGAGCACCCGTGCCGGCGGCGGGACGTGCCTTCGCAGCATCGCCGCGTCGCGCGAAGCCGTCAGGCGCCGCGACGATTCCTCCTGAAGATAGCTGGCGATCGGCAGGGCCTTGTATTTGCCGACGAGCCCCTCGGCGGCGTCGCGCGGATTGGCGTAGATGAGCCCGCAGACGCGGCAGCGCACGATGCGCGGGTGCTCGCCCTGCTCGCCCAGGACGGTGAAGTCGCTCTCGGCCAGGCTCCGCATGCGGCGCGGCTCGAGGTAGACCTCGCAGTCGTCGCTGCCGCACAGGTCGCAGGGGACATGTTGGGACTGGTCGGCGGCGTTCATTTTGCGGCAGGGCGTCTGCCCCTGGCGGAAAACCGCGAGGGCAGCTTGCGCAGGGCGTGCCTGGCGACGCGCAGGCCGTACTTGATCGGCGGGGCGGCCGAGGCGGACTTGTGATTGTAGTTAGGCGGCACGGGGATTTCCTCGATCGCGAACCCGGCGCGCCAGGCGTGGATCAGCAGCTCGGTGTCGAAGTCGTACCAGCTCGGGAAGTCCTGCCCGAGCAGCCATTGGACGACCTTCCGGTTGCAGCCGCGCATGCCGTCGTGGAACGAGTGCAGCTTCGTGCCGAAGCACACGTTCTGGAACCACGTCAGGCCGAAGTGCCCCAGCGCCCGCGCCATCGGCATGTTGTGCCGCGCCTGGCGGTTGAACAGGCCCCGCAGACCCAGCCCCTTGAGGTACATCAAACGCGAACCCAGGGCCATGTCCGTGCGCCCGGCGGCGAGGGCCTCGACCAGCGGGGCGATGTCCTCGGGGCGGTGACCGAGGTCGCCGTGGATGTTGACGGTGATGTCGGCCCCGCGGCGCAGGGCGATCTCGTAGAGGCGCTTGCTCGTGCCGCCGTAGCCGCGGCTGGCGTCGTTGCGCTCGACATGCACGTTAGGCTGGGCGGCGGCGACGTCGAACGTGCCGTCGGTGCTGGCGTCGTCGACGATGATGATCTCATCCCCCGCCGCGCGCAGCGTCGTCCGTCGCACCAGTTCTTCCAGGTACGGGGCACAGTTGTAAGCCGGAATCAACACGCAGAGTTTCATGTCGTCACGTCCGCAAGGCGGTGTATTGTCATCAAGCACGACCGCTGGTCAAGCCGTGAGAGAAAATCCCACGCCACAAAATACAAATCACGAACAAGCAACAAGCTCGAAAAAGCAAAAGCTCAAATAAGGACTCGCCGTCACCAGTCAGGCCTTGCCGATTATTTCTGTTTGAGATTTCGCCTCTTGTGATTTGTTTCTGATCTGTATTTTGTGGTTTGGGATTTCCCCAACCCCTTCAATGGCCCCTGCGATGGCCGCAGTGCTGGCGACCATGCCCAACTTGCCGCGGTAGTAATCTTGGCCGGCCTGACCCATGCGGGTGCGAAGGCCGGCGTCGGCGGCCAATTGGCCAATGGCGGCGGCGAGAGCGGCTGCATCGCCGCAGGGGACGATCAGGCCGCAGCCGCTTTGTTTGATGATCGCGGCGACTTCCGTGTCCGGGGGGCCGATAAAGATCACCGGCCGCGCGGCGGCCATGATCCCGTAGAGCTTGCTCGGGACGATCAAGCCCTGCGTTTGGGGGCGCTGCGAGACCAGGTGGATATCGCCGGCCGCCAGCGACGCGCCGAGAAGTTCCAGCGGTTGGCTGGGTTGGAAGCTGATGTTGGCCAGCGACTTTTCGCGCACCATCGTCTCGAGGCGAGTCTGCATCTTGCCATGCCCGACAAAAACCAGCGCCGCACCCGGGCGGTTCAGCGAGGCGAACGCCTCGACGGCAGTATCGAGCTCGTGGCCGACGCCGAGATTGCCCGAGTACATCACGGCCAGGTCGGCATGGGGGCACAGGCTTGCCCGCAGGGGCGAATCGCCCGGCGCCAAGGCCGCGACCGACTCGCCGGGCACCCAGTTGTGTACCGTGACGATCTTCTCCGGCGCCGCGCCGGCCTCGATCAGCCGCTGCGTCATCACCTCGCCCAGCGAGATAATGCGGTCGCACTTGCGATAGATGGCTCGCCCGGCGCGCGTCAGCAGCCAGTGCAGCGGGCCGCGCGGGCGCAGGTATCCCAGCGCCACGGCCACCTGCGGGTAGACGTCCATCGACCACAGGACCAGGCGCGTTCCGCCAAGGCGCTTGAGCCAGACGCCGACCTTGGCGATGAAGGGCGGCGTCGTCAGGGCCAGGCACACGTCCATGCGGCCCAGGCGCAGGGCCTTGACCATCGCCAGCAGGTAGAACAGCACGTAGTCCAGCAGGCGGCCGACGAGCCTCGTGCGGCCCAGGCCCGCGCCCCGCAGGCGGTGCACGTGCACGCCCTCGCGCAGTTCATGCGCCGGATGCTCCAGCATGCCCCCGCCGTACGCGGTGCGGCTGCAGATCACGTGCACCTCGTGCCCGCGCGCAACGAGCCGGCCCGCCAGGTCGCCCATGAGCTGGCCGGTGGCCGCGGTGTCGGGGGCGTAGAACTGGTTGATCAGCAGGATTCGCATGAGATTCTGGCGGCACGGCCTTTCCAGGCTGTGACTGCACTGACAGTCAATCAGCCTTGACGGCGCTCTTGAGGCGCCTCAGCAGCCGCGTTTGTGTCAGGCGGCGGTACAGGGCGAAGGCCCCGGGCAGGCTCATGCACCGCATGACCAGCACCCTGGCGAGGATCTTCCACAGGGGCTTGCGCCCGCGCGAGACGTAGAAGTCGAACCAGGTGTAGCGATGCTGGATGCGCCGGCGCGAGAAGAGCGGCAGGTCCAGCGTCGCGCGGCTGCGCTCCATGCGGGTGTCCAGCGGGCCCTTGAGCAGGCCCTGCTGCACGCACAGGTCGTGCAGGGCCGTGCCCGGGTAGGGATAGAAGATCGAGGTGTGGTGCCAGTCCGGCGCGCAGAGGCGGTTCATCTGGACGGTCTGCCAGAAGTCCTCTTCCGTCTCGCCGGGGATCCCCATGAGATTGAAGAAGCAGATCTTCAGGCCGTTGGCGCGGGCGGCCCGCACGGCTTCGAGCACCTGCTCGTTGGTGTAGTTGCGTTTGAGCACCTCGCTGCGGACGCGCGGCGAACCGGATTCCAGGCCGATGTTGACGAAGCGGAAGTTGGCCTGCCGGCACGCCTGGAAAAGCCTGGCGAAGTCGACGTTCGGCGTGACGCGCATGTTGACGCCGAAGCTCAGCGGCTGCAGCCGCGAGGCATTGAACTGCTCCAACTGCCGGCAGACCTCCAGGGCCCAGGGCATGTTGGCGGTGAAGCTCTCCACTTCGAGGTAGAACTCCTTATGCTCGGGCCAGGCTTCGCTGAGGGTGCGGATTTCCTGCACGATGTTTTCCGGCGAGCGCATGCGCACGTACGGGCCATCGGCGAGCTTGCGCAGGGCGTGGTTCGAGCAGTAGGTGCACTGGAACGGACAGCCGCGTCCCAGCAGCACCGAGTGTCGCGAGGCGCTGCCGGGGGCGATCCACGGGGCCCAGATTTCGCGGTCGGCCTGCGGGAGGGAGTCGAGGTCCTGCAGGAACGCCCGCGGCGGATTCTTCTCGATGTCCTGCCCATCGCGCAGCCACAGGTTCGCGATGCCGCGGGGCGCCCGGCCGGCCTGGAGTTGCCCGGCGAGCTCGAGCAGCGGGTACTCGCCCTCGCCGACGCACAGGGCGTCGAAGGTCTGCAGGACTTTGGCCGAGGGGTTCAGCGACACGTGCGCGCCGCCGATGACCTGGTACGCCTGCGGGCGCACCTGCCGCACGTGTGCGGCCGCCTGCTCGATCACATCGTATTCGGTGCTGATGGCGCTGAAGCCGACCAGGGCGGGCTGGAACTCGCGAAGCGCCTGGTCCAGCCGCGCGTAGCGGTCACGGCCGAGGCGGCGGCTGATCACCACCAGCGAGACGGCGTGGCCGTGCTGCTTGAGGACCGCGGCGATGTACGAGAGGCCGAACTGGATCTGCTCGTACGACCACAGCGGATGCCGCGGCGACTGGATATCCTCGAGCGAATAAACCAGCAGGACATTCATAAGGTCGGGGCCTTGGCCGGCAAGGGTGGCAGCGATCTCAGGAAGATCTTCGGCAGGCACGTGGCAGCCCAGGCCGCTAAGGCCAGTCGATTGCTGCCGTATCGCCGCCGTCCGCGGGCGAGCGTCTCGCGGGCGGCCTTGCGGTTGCCGCAAAGCGTCTGCTGCAGAGACTGCTTGATGTAGTTGCGCATCAGGTGGCGGTTGACAGCCGCGGCGGTCATGTCGGCCGCCAGCGGGCCGCGCAGGCGAGCGAAGATGCTCCTGTAATTCTGCTCGGCCTCGTCGACAGCCGGGGCGTCGATCGCCGCCAGGCCGAAGGTGAAGAGGCGGAAGATATTGCAGGACTGCTCGTCGGTCAGATTCACGCCGCTTAACTCCCGCGCGCTGCGGCGGATGATCTGAGCGGCCTCGGCGCTGACGCGCCCGTCGAGGTGCGCGTAGGAGAGGCTGGCGGGATTGATCTCGTACGCCGCCAGCGCCGCCGGGAGGGAGGTGATCCTGTGTCCGGCGACGATCAGGCGCGACCACAGGTCGTGGTCGGCGGTGATGCGGAACTTCTCGTCGTACCCGCCGGCGTCGAGGGCGACCTTGCGGTCGAACATCGTGCTGATGTGGATCAGCGGGCTGACGTAGAACATTCGCAGCAGCACCTCGGGCATCGTGCGCGGGCGACGCGCCACGCCCAGGCGCCGCCCGTCGGGGGCGATCTTGATGGCCGCGGTTCCCAGCACCGCGTACTGCGGGTGGGCGGCCAGGAAGGCCAATTGCCTTTCGAGGCGGCGGGGCATGGACAGGTCGCCGGCGTCGATCCGGGCGACATAGCGGCCCCGGGCCATTCGCAGGCCGACGTTGAGCGAGGCGGTCTGTCCGATGTTGGCGGCGTTGGTGTGCAGGACGATGCGCCTGTCGTTGGCGCGCCGCACGGCGCCGGCGGTGTCGTCGGCGCTGCCGTCGTTGACGACGATGAGCTCGAAGTCGCGATGCGTCTGGGCCAGCACGCTGTCGATCGTCGCGGCGATCGACCGTTGCGCGTTGTACGCGGCCATCACGATGGAAACGGCGGGGTTGGACATATCAGGCGGTGAGGAAGGCGTTGAGCGAGCCTTCGGTGACGTTCTGGAAATAGTCGCGCGTGAACGCCGCGCCGGCCTGCTGGCGGCGGGCGAAGTCAGCCGGCGACAGGGCGGAGATCGCCGCCAGGACGGCCGGCAGGTCGGCGGGCGAATCGGCCCGCCACTTGAAGTCATCGAAGGTGACCATCGGGTCTGGGTTGAGCACGTTGGGGATGTTGAGGAAGACCGCGGGCGTGCCGCGGGCCATCGCCTCGATGGCGACGGTCGAGTGCACGTAGAGCACGGCGTCGGCCCAGTCGAGGCACTGGGCCAGCGGTTCCTTGTCGGCTTTGTGGTACGCCAGCGGCAGCGGCCCCGTGACGGCCAGGGCATCCTCCAGCGGAAAGACCGGGTGCGGGCGGATCCAGAGTTCGTACGCCCGGGCGTCCTTGAACGCCTCGGCGAGCATCGTCAGGACCTTGACGTACTCCTGCGTGTTGGTGGCCAGCACGACCAGCAGGTTCTTCAGCGGCCGCTGGGTCTTGAGCGGCCCGTCGTATGTCTTCTGCCGCAAAGCACAGCCGACGGAAACCAGCGAAGGCGGGAACCGCCCGGGGCCGACCATGATGTCGCGGGCGATCTTGCCCATGGTCAGCACCGAGTCGGGCAGCGGGATGCGCCCGGCCTCGCCTGGCGCCAGCAGGAAGTTCGTGTGCCGCAGCGACAGCGAGGCGTGCTGGTAGCCGACCAGCCTCGCAGCCGGCGCGGCCTCGCGCATCGCCTGGACGGTCATCTTCTCGAACGCGCGGTTCTCGAAGGGATAGATCAGGCGGTCGATCTGGATCTCGTCGCACAGGCCGATCATGGCGTGGTAGACGCGTAGGTTGTCGAAGTACCGCCCGCTGCGGACGTCCTGGCGAATCTCTTCATCCACCAGGGCAGTGACGTCGACGCCGGCCAGGACGGCCGGGGCCTTGAGCCGCGGCGGGCAAAAGTACGCCGCCAGGCTGCGGCGCAGGCACCGCAGCAGCGCCATCGGACCCAGGAAGAACTCGATGGTCTGCACCTCGTGGGCGGCCTGGGCGTGGGCTCGCTTCAGCAGCGGCCAATAGCCCTCGTCGGTGACGATCAGCAGGTTCAGCAACGGCTTTTCCTGCTTTGCCAGGTGCTCCAGCAGCGGGCCGAAATACGTGTCGCGGTAGCCGCCTTCTCGCGGCAGCGACGGGGCCGTCAGCAGCGAGAGCACCACGTTGTGCCCGCCGCGGGGCGCGGGGTGCCGCAGGCTCAGCATCCGAGCAACCAGAGCCCGCCATGCCGTGCGAGCGAACGCGGCCAGCGCCGCTGTCGGCCCCAGGCGGCGCGCCAGGGCTTTGGCGTCGGCGGGCAGGGCGATGGCGCTGACGATCTCGATATCTTTGCCGTCCGCCCAGAGCCGCAGTTGCCGCACGAGCACCCCGTCATCGCTGACGACGATGAAGTGCTCCGTGCGGGCGGCATCGAGCATGTCGATGATCGCCAGCAGTTGGGCCGCGCGGTCACAGAGGCGTGTAGTGATGGGGTTCTTGTTGGTGAAGTTCAGCGCCCACCAGTACCGCCCGGCGTTGACGCGATTGACCTCGGCGACGAAGTCGATGAACGCGGAGGCGAAGTTGCTGCTGCGTGGGCAAGCGGCGGGGGAACTATCCGCCGGTTGCATCCGCGACTGCTCGCGCGCGAGAGCGGCGATTTCGCCGGCGGCGGCGTCGGTGGTAAAGAGGAGGTATTCCACCTTCCCTTCGCCGGCACAAGCCAGGAACTCCCGCAGCGGCTGGGGCGTGTTGCAGAACAGGACTCGTCGCACGCTACGAGATCACCTTGGTGTAGGTGGTGGAGGTCATCTTGACGCGCTCTTGGATGTCGAATTTGGAGTCGAAGATCATCACGTCGCCCTTGTCGGCGTTGCGCTGATCGCAGTTCTCGCAGATCAGGTGCGAGCCTTCGTACTGGCCGCTGGCGTGGCGGTCGGCGATGCGGTGGTAGGCCCCCGAGGAGAAGATTTCTTCCAGGGTCTGCGTCTTGAGGTCGCCGATGGTCAGCTCGCCGTTGAAGTCGAAGCAGCAGATATTCACCGTGCCGTCTGCCTGGATCTGCAGCGGGCCGCTGAAGGGACGGTTGCAGGTCTTGAGCTTGACCGGCTGCACCGAGCGGTATTGCTTGGCGGTGGCCCAGTTGTGCGGCCGCCACACTTCCACCAGGTCGACGCGGTCTTTCCAGAACGCGATCCAGTCGTTGACGATGGCGTCGTTGACGCCCTCGACGACGTTGAGCGTCAGGAGGATGCGAGTTTTCTTGCGGATCTCCAGGGCCTTGAGGATGTAGCCCTTGATCCGGTCATAGAGTTTCTTGTCGGTTGTGCCGTGGACGGCGTTGTAGGTCTTGTAGTCGTGGCCGTAGAGGCTGACGCGGATGCTCGTGACGCCGACTTCTTCCAGGCGGCGGAACCGCTCGGGCGTCATCAGCGAGGCGTTGGTGAGGATCAGCACGTCCAGGTTCGGCCGAGCGCTCTTGGCGTAGGCGATCTTCTCTTCCAGCGTGTTGTCCAGCAGCGGCTCGCCCATACCGGGGAAGCTCAGCGTGGTGTACTGGTCCGTTTCGGCGATGATGCGGTCGAAGATCAGCTTGAAGGTGGCCGCCGACATGGTCTCCTTCTTGCGGGTCAGTTGGGCGCGCGGACAGATGATGCAGTTGTAGTGGCACTTGGTGGTCACTTCGAACCGCATGTCGTTGTTGGGAGGAATCACCCTGAACTCCTTATGGCAGAACACTCGCCGAAACCACTATGGTACACAAATCCGGGGGGGCGATGCCAGAGGCCCCTCTATGACTGAGGTATTACATGCGCCGGCTGCGTGGCCGCGCCCGGCGCGTAACGAAAAATCTGGACGGATTGTTGCTTCTTGCCCAGGCTCACGAACGTCTGCCCTGGCGTCAGGCGGGGCGCCTCTGCGGGAGCAGGGAACATGGCTTCCAGGGCCTGCGGCGACGCGACCAGGTAGACAGCGGAATACTTCCGCGACAGCGTCTGCAGCTCTTCCCTCAACGCCTGCGGGGCGGGGAGGCTGTCCAGGTGGTACACCTCGCCGGAGATCTGCGAATAGATCAGGATTTGGGCGGTGGGCACAAGAGCAAACGCGTCGCGCCGGGCGTTGGCGCCGAGCCAGCGTCCGGCTTGGCGGAAGCATTCGTCACCGGCGTGCAGTGGACGCGCGGCGTGCGCTGCCAGCGCGCCGGCCAGCACGACGGCGACGCCGATGACGGCAGTCTTGCGCGCGGCCTTTGCGCGGAGGCGCCCGAGGATTTCGCCCACGCCCTGGGCCAGCACCAGCGCCCCGGCCCCGGCCAGAGGGGCCAGCAGCGCCGCATCAAGCAGCATGTAGCGGCTGGACATGGGCGCACTGAGATTTCGCACGATGACGACGGGCAGGAGGATAGCCGTCCAGATGAGGATCATGGCCCCGCCCGGCCAGCTCATGGCGGCCGGGACGATTTGTCGTGGCCAATGGGGCAGGTATCGCCGGGCGAGGGCGGCGGCGATCCAGAGGCAGGCCAGTCCGGCCAGCAGCGGGTGCATGCACTCGGTGAGTTTGGGCAGCACCTGGAAGATCTTGCCCGGCGTGCTCATGTCGGCGGCGGCCAGGGGCCATGCCGCCGCCGTGCCGCCAATCGAGGCCAGGTGCAGGTATCGCGCCACGTCCCAGCGTTTAGTGATCGTGCCAATGGTGACGGCATAGGGCGCTGCGCAAGCGGCCATCACGACGACCGCGATGGCGATGGCCGTCATCGCGGCGCGCCAGGTCACGCGCCTGCATGCGGCAGCGACCAGCCACAATGCCCCAGCAGCCGCGAAGACCATGAGCCCTTCGGGTCGTACGAGATACGCCGCGGCCGCAGCCAGTCCGGCCGCGCCGGCAGCCAGCCACGCGGCGGGCCTGCGCTGCTGCATGAGCCGCAGCGTCGTCAGCGCCGCCAGCACCGCCCAGAGCATCAGGGCCAACGCCGGCGCGTCGGTCAGGACGCCGGCGCCGAGCTCGGCCCACTTGCGGCCCAGCCCAAAGAGCAGCACGGTAATCCATGCGACATCCTCGCCCATGGCCAGGCGGGCAAAGCACCACACGCCCACCAGTGCGGCAAGGCTGGCCGCCAGCGAGACGATCTGCCCGGCCAGAATCCAGCGGTCGGGTCCCTCGCGCGCCCCGGCGACGTCCAGCAGGCTCTGTGTGTAAGCCACCATCGCAGGATACGCCGGATGGATATCGTAGAGCTGCATCATGTGGATGGGCCCGCGATGCCATTCCTGCGCGGCGCTGATGTACACCACGCCGTCGGGCTCGACGATCTGCGAATGGCCGATCAGCCAGATACGCTCGACGGCGCAGAAGGCCAGGATGGCTGCCAGCAACGCGATCGCGCGCAGCCGCACGCCGGCCCCAACCGGCGCGATGGATTGTGTTTCGATGGCCATCATGCGTGTTGCGCCTCCGGAGGGCGACGGGCGGCGGTGAATATCGCAACCGCCAGGCGCGCCGCCACGGCGATCGCCAGCAGCACAATCACGATCAGGTACGGCGAGATCTGCATGAAATAGCGGCTGTTTTCGGTGCCGACGACGCTGGAGAAGACGGCCGCCATCATGAGTGCCGGGGCGGCCAGCACGGCAAAGGGCGCCACCCAACCCATCGGCAGGAGGTCCGGGCGGTTTCGCACGAGCCGGCGGCGGGCGATCGCGGCGGCGAGCATCGCGGCCCAGCCGATGTAGGCCAGCCAGTACCCGATCCGCGTGATGCGTTTGAACGGGACGGCGAAGGCCCGTAGCGTGCGTTCCATCGGCACGGGCGCGGTGATCGTGCGCGAGCCTTCGTCCATGATCTGGTCGGGCAGTTTCGATCCGTAGTTATAGAAGATGTAATGGCACTCGAGAACGGATTGCAGGAAGTTCCCGGGCCGGCGCCGGATGAGGGTCTTGAAGATCCGGTCCGACATGCCGCCGTAGACGGCGATCCAGCGCGGGCTCAACTCGGGCGAGTAGCCCGCGGCCAGATACGGGCGGTGGCGCGCGTCGTCAATATCGCCGGCGACGATGTCGGCCAGGTCGTCGCGACCCAACTCCCGCAGCTTGGCTTCGAGGGGGCGATAGTCGTAGGGCCACATCCCGCTCCTGGGCGGGGCGGCTGGGTAGCAGATGCCGAAGGCCTTGTTGATGTCGTGCCAGCCGAAGAGCTTGCCCTCGGGCGTCACTCGCGGGCCGGAGTTGTCGTACGCCCACAGCCACCACTGCGGCGCAGCGGCCTCGACGGCGAAGTCGCGCACGCGCTGCGTCCCGCCGGGCGTCTCGTGCTTGAAGGCGCGCTGCACGACCATCATCTCGGCCGGTCCGGCCAGGTTGCTCGTCGAGACCACGCCGGCGGCAAGATAGTTCTTCACCGACAGTCCGCCGACGACTATCGCCGCCCCGGCGGCCGCCAGGGCCACGTTGCGGACAGCAGTGAGCCAGAACCGCCTCGCGCCTCGCGCAGCCAATAGGGCCGCCAGCGCCGCGGCCGCCGGCGCGGACAGTGCGTTGACGGTAGACTGCGCCACCAGCAGGCCGCAGGCCAGCGAGAGGATCAGGAGGTCGGCGACCTTGCCCGACGTCGCCACTCGCACCAGGGCATAGACCAGCAGCGAGGTGAAGAACAGCGTGTGGTGGTCATAGTGGGCGCCTTCCCACCAAAGCTCAAAGGGAATGTACGCGATCGAATAGACCGCCAGGACCGCCGCGGCGAGCCAGCCGTTGATCCGCAGCCGCCGGCACGCCAGGTACAACAGCACCACCGCCAGGCAGTCCATCAGGAATGTTACCAGCAGCAGGCCGTAACGGTCATGGGCCTGCTCGATGCCCATGACCCGCAGCGCGCCGGACTGGATCAGATACGACAACGGCGGCTTGAGCGTGGTATGCCAGAGGTATTCGCCGAGGTGGGCGGTCAGGGCCTGGGCGTAATAGATCTGATTCTGCGTAGGCGCCGGCCGCGGGGGCAGTTGAGCGTACACTGCGGCCCGCATGGTCACCGCAGCCGCCACGACCAGCAGCAGCGGGGCCAAGCGCATCAGGCGCCGGGGGGGGGCGGGCACTTCACCGATGACTTTCTCAGGGCTGACGTTTAACATAGGCTTTTGCGGCGGGCGTTGTGCCCGCCTGCTGAGGCGAGGGCGTTATGACGGCGGATGCAAAACCCACCAAGATCATTCTGAGCCTGCCGCGGTGCGGGACGCATTTCTTCTGGTCGCGCCTGGTGGCCTCGGGGCAGTACCGCCTGATCTACGACGCCGACCGCGTCCCGGCCCTGAAGGTGCTGGCCGAGCACAACACGCAGAAGCTGAGCTTCCTGCACCCGCCGGCGCGGAATCTTAACTACAACTTCCAGTACAACTCGCTGGCCGAGGCGCCGGGGGCGATGACCGCGGCGGAACATCTGGACTTTCTGTCGCGCCGCTACGGTGCGAGCGACCCGCAGGAGCTGTTCAAGGCGATCATGGACCGCCAGGACCGCTGTGGGCAGGGGCTTTTTTCCATCAACCGCTTCTGCTACACGATCTCGTACCGGTGGCTGGCCCAGGGCCTGACGCACACGATCGAACACGCCCTGGAGTCGCTGGGCCTGCTGCACGACTGGATGATGCAGTACGATCCGGCGGCGCGGTTCGTGATGGTTATCCGCCAGATCCCGCAGTGGATCGACTCGCTGCTGCTGCTCTGGGGCGACGAGAACCGCAGCCGCATCGCCCAGGCGCTGGCCGACTTTCCGGCCGTCGTGCAGTGGTGCCGCCAGCGCGGCGTGCCGATCTTCCGCATGGGCGAGGCCATCCGCTGCGTCAACCGCGGCACGCTCGATTTTGAAACGCGCGTGCCGCCGCTGTCGGCTGAGGCGCTCGATGCGATGATCGAATCGAGCCGGTTGTGCCTGAAGACCCTCGACCACTGGCCGCCGGTTCGCAACGGTCTGCGGCTGGGACGATTCATCGAATACCTTTGCGAGAAGGACCCGGTGCTGCGGACGAGCCTGGTGCGGTCGATCGGCACGGTTCCGTACAGCTTGGGCAAGATCATTCGACCGCTGGGCCGCCGTATCCGCACGGACTTCGACGGCCTGATCCTCGACAACGCCCGCCTCATCTGACCGCGGGCAGGATGGGTGCCACGCACAACTCCGTTGTGCGCGTTCCCGGATCCCGAGGATCAGGGAGCATGGGCGAGACGCCCATGCCACTCACGGGCGGGACGCCCGCGCTACTGAGCGCTTGACAGATCGCAGGAGCCCCCAGGCCCGCGTGCCGCCGAAGATTCGCCGCAGCCGCCGCCCCAGCGACCAGGGATACACCAGCGATTCCCAATCGTGGTGATAGCGCGTCAGCTTCGCGCGGTAGCTCTCGGGCAGTTTCAGCACGCTCTCGCGCCGCTCGTTGGAGAAGTTCGCGTAGCGCTCCAGGTCGACCAGGTCGTTATCGAAGCAGTGGTCGCCCAGCTTCGTCCCGCGGTACGGGTAGAAGATGTTCACGCCGCTGAAGGTGGGCTTGAGGCGGCGGTTGAGGCGGATCGTGTCCCAGAGCATCTCCTCGGTCTCGCCGGGCAGGCCGATCATGTTGATGGCCATCGTGCCGATCCCGTGCTTGCGCGCCAGGGCGAAGGCGCTGACGATCTGCTCGCGCGACATCTTGCGGTTCATCACCTCGTTGCGGACGAAGTCGTTGCCGCTCTCGACGCCGATGGAGATGCGGTAGCACCCGGCAGCCTTGAGCAGCGTCAGGAACTCGTCGTCCATGACGTTGGCCCGCAGCAGGCACAGCATCGGGCGGCGGATGCGCTGGGCGTACTTTTCGCAGAACTCACGACGCCAGGCGCGGTCGATCCCGAAAATGTCGTCGCAGATCAGCACGCGCCGCACCTCCATGTGCGTCATCGCGTCCTCGATCTCCTGGATGCTCGATTCGGCGCTGCGGTACCGCGGCGAGTTGCGCTGCTGGCCGTAGGCGGCCGCGATGGCGTGGTTGCTGCAATACGTGCACAGGTACGGACAGCCGCGGGAGAACATGAACGGCACGTACCCGATCTTATCGAGGCTGTCGCCAAAGGGGTAGTCGCGCCGCATCGGCCAGGGCAGCGGCGACAGGTCGGTCAGCAGGGGCTTGAGCGGGTTGACCTTCACTCCATCGCCGTCGCGCGTGGCGATGTTGTCGATGCCGCGCCAGTCGCGGCCGGCGTCGAGGGCGGCCAGCAGTTCCTGGAACGACAGTTCGCTCTCGCCGACCATCAGCGCATCGAGCCCGGCCGCGCCGGCCAGGCACTGCGGGTTGATCGTCGGATGCACGCCGCCGCAGATCGTCAGCGCCTCGCCCAGGCGAGCCTTGACCGCCTGCGCCAGCTCCTTGACGAACACGAACTGCGACGAGACGGACGTGAAGCCGACCATCCGCGGGGCGAAGGCGGCCGCCTCGTCCAGCACGGCGGGATATTCCGCAGCGCTGCGGACGATGCGGATTCGCACGCTGTGCCCGGCAGAACGGGCGAGGCTGGCGATCGAGGCAATGCCGAACGAGTAGAGGTCCTCGTGGAACCCGTTGATATTCGTGTAGAGCAGAAGAATATTCATGCGCATTTAGGTCCGTGCCATGCGGCACCACAATCGCCCGGCCACGTTGGCGACCGTGGCCCATCCCAGAACGCCGGCCCATCCCAGCGACAAGCCCGCCAGCAACGCCAGCCGCGTCGCCAGGCCGGCCCAATAATCGACCCATCCGGCCGTGCACGCCATCGCCACGCCCGAGCAGACGACCAGGCTGCCGTAGAGGAACAGCAGCTTGCGCCCTTCGTAGCCGATGCGATATCGCTTCACGAGCAGCAGTTCAAAGGCGGCGATGGTCAGCACGCCCGATGCCAGCGTCCCCAAGGCAGCGCCCATCGCCTCCCACCGCGGGATGAGCACGAGGTTGAGCGCCACCAGCGCCACGTACGACCCGAAGACGCACGCCATCTGCGACTTGGTCATCTTCAGATAATGCAGGGCCGCGCCCTGGACCTGCTGGAACGCCAGCAGCGCGTAGTACAGCGCCAGCACGATCACCAGGCTCTGCGCGCCGGCATAGGCCGGCGGAAGAATCAGCGAGACGAACTCCTGGCCCAACAGGATCAGTCCCAGCGCCATGTAGCTGGAAATGGCCGCGTGCTCGGTGAACAGTCGCCCCAGGCTCTTGCCGGTCTGGCCGGTCTGAAAGAGCACGTGGTTCCAGCGAGGGGAATAGATGTTCTCGGCCGCCACCATGAACATGAACACCATGTTCGCCAGGCCGTTGGCGCGGCCCAGGATGCCCTGGCTGGCCGTGCCGCCGGTGATGTACGTCAGCATGCCCCGGCTGATGACGAGGCTCAGCACGCTCATGACGATCTTGGTCATCAGCGGCCAGCCGAACGCCAGGCACTCGCGGAGGATCGCCGTGTCGATGGCCAGGCAGGTCCGCAGACCCATCCGCCAGATGAGCACCGCCAGCACCGCCGCGTAGGCGGCCATGCACGACAGCGCCAGGGCGTAAACCCCCAGGCCAAACGCCAGCACCAGCACCAGCGACAGGGCAGTCTGCAGCACCAGCCGCAGCAGGTCCCACTGGGCGTACGCGGCGGCCTGGCCGGAATTGCGGAAGTACAGCAGAAAAAACTCTTCCAGGCACCGCAGCGAGCCGAACACGATCACCAGCATCAGCAGCGGCGACCAGAATGCCGGCACGCCCGCCAGGCGCGTCAGCGGCTCGCCGAGGGCGTAGAATAACCCGCACACCGCGATCAGGCACAGGCTGGTGAAGCCCACCAGCGTGCCCAGCAGGCGCTGCTGCCGCTGGGCGTCGTTGACGTAGGCGAAATAGAACCGCGTGTAGGCCGCGGGCAGCCCCCAGTTGCCCAGCATGATGCCGATCGCCATCGCCGCGCCGAGCATGTCCCACACGCCGTAGTCGTCCGGGCCGATCGCCCGGGCGAAGATCGGCACCGTCAGCAGCGGGGCCAGACCGTTGGCGACCTGCACCAGGCCGTAGAGCGACAGCCCCTTGAGCGTCGATGCCGGCTGCGGCGGCGCTGCGTTGGCGGGAATCGAAGTCATGACGTCAGCAGTTGGCGAAAGCGGTCGAGCCCGCGTCCATCGACGTAGGTTTCGACCTTGCCTGCAATTTCGCGGCGGAGATAGTCGCTGTAGATCGCCTCGTCCATCTCCAGCAGCTCGCGCGTCCGAGCGAGCAGTTGCTCGTAGCCGTGGGCGATGAGCCCGGGGGCCTGGTCGTACAGGACGCCGCGGCAGGTGTTGCGCGGGTCGTACCAGAACGCCTTCCGGCCGGCGCCGAGGGCTTCAAATGTCGGCGAGGAGAGGCAGTGGGTCACCGTCACGTCGCTGGCGCTGATGATGGCCGGGACCCTGCCCTCGATGCCCGCCCATCGTACGCGCGGGTGGTTCTGCAGGCGCCGGCACAGTTCGACGACCCGCCGCCCCAACTCCGGGCGCGACCACTGGAAGAGCGGGTCTGTGAAATATGACGGATCCTTGCTGGGCTTGACCAGCACATGCAGCAGGGGCATGTCGTCCAGCAGCCGCAGGATATCGGCGAAGAACGCCAGGGCATCCTGAAACGTGGTGACGCTGGCGTCGTCGTAGACGAACGTCGTGTCGAAGAAGGCCGCCAGCGGCGCGCCATCAGGCAGCGGCCGGCCGAAAACCTCTTCCTGGAGCGCCGCCTTGCCGGGATCCTGCAGGTACTCGCGCACCATCTGCGAGTAGATGCAGCCGACGTCATGGTACGCCCCGACATCCTGGGCGTGGAGGCGGTTGTACCGCACCGCATCGGCGGTGGCGGCAATATAGTGGTCGCTGTTGAGGTATGCCCAGAGATGGTGGCGCCTGGCGAACAAACTCTTGTCGCGATCTGTGGCGTAGATGAACGTTCCGCCGATGGCCAGGGTGTAGTTCCAGGTCCGCGTCCCGCCTTGGCGAAGCAGGATGTTGGCCGCGAGCTGCTTGGGATGTTCCTGGTTGGTGTACACGTAGTGGTCCGCGTGGAGGCGCTGGGCGAGAACGGCCTGCTCCACGTACACCTGCAAGCCCCGCACTGCCGCGTCCATGATCTCTATCTGGGCGGCGGCGGGCAGCGTCAGCCGCAGCAAGGCCCCGATGGCGCGGCCGATGATTGCCCATGGCACGGCGGTGTGCAGCAATCCGGTCGGCCGGGCCAAATCGCGCAGGTCCAGAACGTGGTAGCCGCGCTGGCGGCAGTGCAGGGCGGCATTGCCGTCGATAGCGGTGCGGAAGCAGAAGATGGTGTTATCGGCCGACAGGCCCGAGCCGTCGAGCAGGAAGTCGAAATACCGTTTGCCCTTGAGGCGCAGTTGGAAGGGCTGCTCGATCAGCATGGCGTAGCGGACCCGCCGCTGCGGCGGGCGGGGCAGTCGCAGCAGGCGCGCCAGCGACAGCAGCGCCAATTGCCCCCACAGCGCGCCGTGGCGAGGCAACGCGAACTTGGCGGCTGACCACCACTTCAGCA
Source organism: Phycisphaerae bacterium (assembly GCA_039683615.1). Classification (GTDB taxonomy): domain Bacteria; phylum Planctomycetota; class Phycisphaerae; order SM23-33; family SM23-33; genus JAJFUU01. Next base: position 104,781 of record JBDKRA010000001.1, on the reverse strand, counting down.
GCGGCTGAAGCATGCTCGCCCATCTGGGGATGCGCATGGCGCCCTTGGGGGCCATCGGGCGAATCTCGGTGCGATCGATGAGATTGCGCAGGGCAGGGTACTGGTCGGCATAGAAGATCGGCGGCGGCGCGCCCGCGCCGGCTTGGCGGGCGAGATCGCTGAGGTAGTCGTCGACGAACAGGCAGGCGAAGACGCTGGGCAGCAGCGATTTCTTGGCTACCAGGTGGGCCTGGTCACCGGCCAGCAATCCTCGCAGGAGGCGCGTGGCGGGGCACGCTAGTGCGGGGTAGAGCATGTCCGTCAGGTCGATCGATTCGCCGTGCGCCCGGGCCAGCGGGTCGATATAGATCCGTTGGACCCTGCCGGCGTTGACGAGCATGGCCAGCCACGGGCGACGCTTGAGGTCCTGCGTGAAGTCGAAAATGCGGACCTCGTGCCCGCGGCGCAGGTGATACCAGACCGCCAGCCGATGAATCGCCCGCAGCCGCTCGATCAGGACGACGCGATTGGATTGGGCCATCAATACCATCCGGTCGCGCAGAGGGTAATCAGCGAGACCAGGTTCGAGAAATCGCCGCCCTTGACTTCCTTGCCGTCCAGGAAGTCGTCGGTCAGCTCGTCGAGGTAGGCCAGGTCGAAGCACTCATCCGAGAGGATCTTGCGGTAGGGCTTGCCCGACAGGGTCGACTTGAACATGCCCGTCACGCCGCTGCGGTAGGTGATCTCGGCGAACAGCGAGAAGCCCTCGATCACGTCGTAGAGGTACGAGTGCGGGCCTTCGTCCAGCAGTTGGTACGGGAAGCGGATCTTGTTGCGGGCGACCCACTTGAGCGGGAACTTGGTGTTGTTGAGCTCCAGTCCGCGACCCCATCGCTCCGGCGCCCGCGCGAGAAGGTCCATCAGGCGGCAGTCGATATACGGGCTGCGCCAGTGGTGGCCGCAGCGGTCCATCGAGTGCTTGTGGATCCCCGCCGTCGAGCCCTGCGCGTGGAAGCTCATGTACAGGTACACGTACCACGAGTACAGGTTGCTCTCGGTCATGCCGTCGAGCACGTCGGGCATGTACGTGCGGTAGGGGAACGCCAGCAGCGACGTCGAGGTCTGCGGGCGCAGCGCCGCGTTGATTTCCGTGCGGGCGAAGGGCAGGCGCGGGCTGCCGTAGAAGAACGGGAACAGGAACCGCTCGACCATCCCCGCGCGGCTGCCGTCGCCGATGTCGATCGGCGCGCCCGAGCCCATCTTCTGGAATATCTGCCAGACTTTGTCGCGCGGGTACGAACCGTCGAGGCACTTGCGGAAGAACGACGGGCCGAACAGGTAGCAGTTCATCTTGTCGGCGTATTCGGTGAACGACTTCTTGGTGTGAAAGAACGTCCCGAACTGCGAGAAGCCGAAATTGTGGAACGAGTCCGACGCCTCGCCGTTGAAGATCACCCGCCCCTTGCCTGCCGCGGCGACCAGGCCGTCGGCCAGCAGGGCGAAGTTATTGCTGGCGTACGCGTAGCAGTGGCGGCTCTTGTAGTGCGGCAGCACGCTCTGCCAGTACGCCGCGGCCTGCGGGCCTTCAAAGTCCAGCGTGACGATGTTGGGCTTGAGGCCGTAGAAGGATGCGATCGAGTTGATCTTGTCGATCTCGAACTGGTTGATGACGTCGGTGCCGGCGGAGTACTTCATGCTCCCGGCGATCATGCCGATTTTGTCCGGGCCCAACTCGTTGGCGAGCATGCCCAGGATGACCGAGGAATCCCAGCCGCTGGAGCTGGAGATCCAGACCTTGCCGGCGCTGCCCGCGCGGGCCATAATCGCCTCGCGCAGCAGCTCGTAGTAGGTCTCGAGCCGGTCGTCGCCGTACTCTTCCATGTCCTGGGGCTTGAACTCCTGGATATCGCCGGCGAGCCCGCCGGCCGAGAGTGTCAGCGCCTCGCCCACGCGAAGCTGCTTGACGTTGGAGTAGATGGTGTGGCCCTTGGGGCAGTACCACCCGTACGTCGAGAAGAGGTTGGCCAGCATGAGCTGGTCGTACTGCGCCTTGACGTGCCTGAAGACCAGGTCCAACTCGGTCGCCAGGTGCAGGCGCCCGCCCTCGAAGGCGTAGAAGCTGTCGATGCGCGCGAAGCGGTCCGAGAACAGCGTGACGGTCTTGTTCTTCGAGTCGGCGAGAAGGCCGATGTACTGACCTTCAAGCGCGGCGGCGGACGCTTGGGGTTTGGCGTCCTTAAACAGCCTGGCGATCTGCGCCCCCTCATCACGCGTAACGCGACTGATCGACCCGTCGCCGCTGATGCGGTAGAACACGTCGCCGAAGATCCACAGTCGCTTGCCCGCGCCGAGGTCCAGATCGAACGCCGCGTCCTGGAGATTCGCCCAGACGGTCTTGCCCGGCGCTAGGGAAAGAACCTCCCGCAGAGAACCCTCTGCGGGCTTGGAGCCGCTCGTCGTCAGATAGAACATAGTTGCACGCTAAGGCTATTCCGCTCTGCCCGCGAATTGCCGTTTCGTGATGGCCATGATTACTTTGTCTACGTACGCCCCCTCGAAATTGAGCATCTCGCTCATCCGCCCTTCGATCACGAACCCCACTTTTTCATAGGAGCGTATCGCCGCGGCGTGGTTGCCGTACACGCCCAGCCAGACCTTGTTGAGGTTCAGCCGCCCGAAGGCGTACTTGAGCAGCAGGCGGCAGGCCTCGCGGCCATAGCCCTTGTGCCAGTACGCCTTGTCGCCGACCATGATGCCCAGGTCGCCATAGCGGTGGATCCAGTTGATCCCGCCGAGCTTGACGTTGCCGATGTGCTTGCCGGTGGCCTTGTCGATGATGGCGAACAGCACGTTGTGCTTGGAGCCCTGCATGGCGTTGTAGAACGCCCGCAGGCTGTCCATCGTCTCGGGGAACGTGCCCGACTCGAGGAAGCGGCTGACCTGGGCGTCGTTGAGCCAGTCCAGGTACCGTTGCGTCAGGTCGCTCTCGACCAGGGGGCGCAGCATCACCAGGTCGCCATCGACAAACGCGGGGATTTCAGGTTGGCTGTCCATTGTGTCCACTAGCCTATCATGTCCCACCGCAAAGGGGTACCCCTGGCAATGCGGCGGATCGATTTTTTGCCCAGCACCTTCTTGAGGTGTCGCGGTTCGAGGCCGCCGGCGGGGCGGATCGACCTGACGTTATCGCTGGTGAATCGCTCTCCCTTTGCGATGTCGGCCACCGCAAACAGCGAGCGGCGGAAGACCATGCTGGCTCTCTCGCAGGGTGTCGGACCCAGTTCCGCACTCCCCAGCGCCTGTTCGATCAGGCGCACCGATTCGACGAGGGCCTGCAGTTCGTCAGGCTCGATGGAAAAGAATGTATCGGGGGTCTCGATCGTGCGCGAGAGCGTGAAGTGCTTCTCGATGATCCGCGCGCCCATCGCCACGGCCGCCACCGACACGCTCGTGCCCAGGGTGTGGTCGGACAGGCCGACGGGACATTTGAACTTGCCCGCCAGCGAGGCGATGGTGCGGAGGTTCATCTCGGCTGCCGGGGCCGGGTAGCTGCTGACGCACTTGAGCAGGGCGACCTCGGCCGCCCCTGCGCCGAGGGCGGTCTTGACAGCGCGGGCGATCTCGGCCTCGCTCGCCATGCCCGTCGAGAGGATCAGCGGCTTGCCCGTGGCGGCGGCGTATTCGATCAGCGGCGTGTCGACGAGCTCGAACGAGGCGATCTTGTGCGCCACCACGCCGAGGTCTTCCAGCAGGTCCACCGAGGATCTGTCGAACACGGTCGAAAGGAAAATCAGCCCTTCGTCGTCGGCTGCGCGTTTGAGCTTGGCGAACCACTTCCACGGTGTGTAGGCCTTGCGGTAGAGCTGGTGGAGCGTCTGGCCGCCCCACTTGGGGTGCTTGATGCGGAAGCACGGCTTGTCGCAGTCGAGCGTGAGCGTGTCGGGGGTGTAGGTCTGGAACTTGACTGCGTCGGCCCCGCAGGCCGCCGCCTTGCGGATCATCGCCAGCGCGCGGGTCAGGCTCTGCCCATGATTGGCCGAGACCTCGGCGATGATGAAGCATTTCTTCAGGTTAGCGAATTTCATTACGAGTTCCGGTTGAACTGGAAGAGCAGGAGGTCGAGGCCGTTGCGATGAACCGGTCCTGCCGGGCGATAGCCTGCCGCGGTGAAGGCTTTTTGCGAGGCGACGTTGCTGGGGAAAATCAGCGCGTCTATCTGCCGCACGCCGGGCCGTACGGTCAGCAGGTGCTCGGTGCCGGCAGCGATGGCGTGGCGGCCGAGCTTGCGGCCGAAGTGCGTGGGGCTCAGGCCGACGTTGGCCTCGGCGCGATTGCCGGCGATGTCGAAGCGGATTTGGCCGGCCTTGACGCCGCAGGCGTCGACAGCCACGCAGAGCACCGTGTCGGCGTCGGCCAGCCGCCGGGCGAACCACTGGCGGTGGGTCGGGTAGTCGATGACGTCCTGGCTGCAGCACCAGCGTCGTACATCGGGATGATTGCGCCAGACCCACAGATCGTAGCAGTCATCCTGAGTTGCCGGCCTCACGGTCAGCGGCGCCTCCTGGCGGCGAGCCAGGGCCGTCACTGCCTGGGCGACATTCGTGCCGGTGCAGCCGTCCATAATCTCCTGGGCGATCTGCGCCCGCCCCATGCGGCGCGGGGCATCGAGCAGCGATTCGACTGCCGCTGCGAGCTTGTCCATCGCGCCGGCCTCGTCGGCGTCGAGCATGTCGACCAGGCCGGCGTCCTGCCAGCCCTGGATGTTGGCGCGCTGGTTCTCGCCCAGGCACAGCGTCACCGCCGGCGTGCCGGTCTTGGCCAGCTCGCACAGGGTCTGCCCGCCTGCCGAGACGGCCAGGTCCGCCTGGCACATTGCCTGGCACATGCCTTCGGCGCTGGGCGAGGTGATGATGGCGGTCTGTTTGTCGGCGGCTGCGCGCACGGCCGACAGGTCGCCCATGAACCGTCCGGCGATGACGGTCTTGTGCAGGGCGGGGAACTGCCCCGCCAGGCGGGCGAGCACCTGGGCGGTCAGGCCGCGCGGGTCGTCGGCGCCCAGCGTGATCAGCACGCTGGCGGCCTGGTCGCGCACCTGCCGCCGCGGGACGTTCCAAAACGCCTTTCGGAGCGTAAGGTATCGCGCGCCGAGCAGGAAGGTGTGGTGGCCGCCGTAGCGGTAGGGCAGTTGCACGGCGTTGACCGCCCCGTTGACGATTACGCCCGGCGGATAGGGCAACCGCATGTGATCGTCCAGCCAGACGCACAAGGCCCCGCCGGCGGCGATGCGGTCATACGCCTCCGCGCGGGCGAGGTACGAGTCCACCACGATCACGTCGGCCCCGGCGATGCGGCGCGACAGGGCAGAGGCGTCGCCCGCCCAGTCGAGCAGTTCCAGCGTAGCGGAGGCCGCGCTGGCCTGAACGCTCGAGTCGCCGCTGACGACCAGCCGCGGGTAAGCCCCGCATTGCTCAAACGCCTGGCACAGCGACACGGCCCGGGACACGTGCCCCAAGCCGATGTTCCGCCCGCCTTCGGTTAGGATGACAACGTTCATTGTTTCAACGGGTGCCGTGGCGCGCAGGGCCGAAGGTCCGGAGAGCCACGACGCGTTCGACGAACCGGTCGCGGCACCGGCCGTGGCACGGGCGAGACGCCCGTGCGACTCATGGGCAAGATGCCCATGCTACTACGTCAGGCGCTGGAAGCCGCTGTGGCAGACGGGGCCGGTCAGGTGCTTCTCGACGTCGCCGCGGGCTAACGCCGCGGCGATCTTGGCGAAGACGCGATCGGTCGCCGCTTGGTAGGCCTTGACGTGCTCGTCCTTGTGGGCGAAGGAGACGTAGAAAGCCGTCGTCGCCAGGAAGCCCTCGTCGAGCATCCACTGGGTGAAGAGCGTCTTGAGCACGGCGGGCTTTTCGTACTCGAATGCAAAGTGGCCCAGCGGCAATATGCCGCCCACGTGCACCTTGAGCTTGTGCCTGGCCGCGGCTGCGGTCCAGCCGTCCTGCACGGCCTGGCCGATCCGGCACAGGTGTGCGGGGACGTTTTCCTTCTGCAGCTTGTCGATGGTCGCCAGGGCGGCGGCAGGGCCGATGCGTTCGGTCCAGTACGTGCTGGAGATGAACGCTTCCTGTGCGGCGTCCATGGCCGAGGCCCGCCCGATGACGGCGGCCATCGGGAAGCCGTTGCTCATCGCCTTGGCGAAGACCGCCATATCCGGCTCGACGCCCAACGTCAAGTGTGCCCCGCCCAGGGCGAGGCGCCACCCCGCCGTGATCTCGTCGAAGATCAGCACGATCCCGGCCTTGGTGCACTGCTCACGGATCGATTGCAGGAAGCCGTCCCGCGGCGGGGCGCTGCGGATGGGTTCCATGACGACCGCGGCCGTGCGCGGACCGTGCTTCTTGATCAGCTCCCCAAACGCCGGCAGGTCGTTGTACGAGAACGGAAAGGCCGTGTTCACCAGCGACCGCGCGACGCCCTTGGGCGCCAGGCCAGCCAGCAGGTGCCCGTCGAGGCTGCTGTCGTCAGCCAGATTCGCGGCGAGGTACCAGTCCTGCCAGCCGTGATAGCCGCAGAAGAGGATGGTGTCGCGCCCCGTCGCGGCGCGGGCGATGCGTACGGCGATGGCCATGGCCTCGCCGCCACAGCGGCAGTAGCGGGCCATGTCGGCCCAGGCGTGGAGCTGCCGCAGCTTCTGGGCCAGGGCGACTTCCTCGGGGCAGTTGAGCGTGGTCATCGAGCCGTCGTCGATGGCTTTCTTGACGGCCGCGTTCACGTCCGGGTCGGCGTAGCCCAGCACGCAGGCGCCGATGCCCATGTAGCTGGTGTCGATGAACTCGTTGCCATCGACGTCCCAGACGCGGCAGCCGCTGGCCTTGGCGTAATACGCCGGCCAGCGCTGGGGCAGGTGCAGCTCGGGTCGCTTGGACAGAAGCTGCGTGCCGCCGGGGATGAGGGCCTTGGCCTGGGCGTATAGTTGCTGGCTCTTGTCGGTCTTGGGGCTCACGCCTGGATCCTGCCTTTAAGGATGGGGAACAAGTCCCGCAGTTGCGTCAGGAAGGTGTCGGGGTCGATGGGGCGTTTCTGCTCGTCGAGGATCACCTGCCTGTTGCCAGAGGGCACGATAGCGAACAGCACACGGTCCATGACATTGGCGCTGGCCTGCTCGCAGCCCTTGATGCCGACCTGCATGTTGATCCTGGCGACCTGCGGGTTGTCGTCGAGCCAGGTGTACACGTCGCGCAGCTTGAGCGGCACGCCGTCGCGATAGAGGGCTTTGTGGATCGTGTCGATCATCTCGATGTCGAGCTCTTCGTCGATCGTGAGGCGGTATTCCGGCCGGCAGATTTCCTGGTCGATCGGGATGCGATGGATATCGTAGCGGTCGGGGTTTTCCTTGATGGGGATGGCCAGGGCCGCACCGCGGTAGTGCTCGTGCAGCTTGAGCAGGGCCTTGTACGAGATCAGTTCGCTGAGGGTGCCCTGAATCATCGTCATGTTCGAGGCGGCGATGTAATCATGCGGCTCGCGCTTGAACAGCTGGACGAAGTCACTCGCCGAGTCGATGTCGAAGATCGGGCTATCGCACGTGACGCGCAGGACGGCGTCGGCCTTCTCGCGCTGGCAGAGCTGGACGTGCCGGTCGACGATGTCCTGCCGCGCGCCGGCGTACCACCCGCAGCCGAGCTTCTTGGCCTCCTCGATCAGCGGCTGGTTTTCCGGTTCGTCGCTGGTGCCAACAAACACGCCGTCGAGCCCGCGCACATGCTGCATGCGCTCGACGTGGTGGGCAAACGTGGACTTGCTGCCCAGCGGAATCATGACTTTGCCCGGCAGGCGGGTCGAACCCATGCGGGCGGTAATTACGCCGATGACTTTGGCCATGGTCTTTCCTTTGAAAACGACATATCACGAATGTCACGAATCAACGGATGGAGAAACGGCAAAAACAAAAACCTTGCCACAAAGACCATAAAGAGCACAGGGAAGAAGAACCTTTGAGTTCCCGATCTCTTTGTGTTCTTTGTGATCTCTGTGGCCGTCTTTGTTTTTTCCCTATTCGTTCATTTGTGTCATTCGTGTTCTCTTCGTTTACCCGCACGACTCCCACTGGCCGCTTTCGCAGGAGCGGTTGGCGGCCAGGGCGAGCTTGAGCGTGTCGGTCGCGGCTGCGATATCGTTGAACGTCGGGCGCTTGGCCGCTGCGGCGTCCATGAAGTACTTGGCTTCGTCGAGGTACATCTGGTTGTAGTAGATGTCGAGCTTGAGATCCTGCCAGGTCCACTGCGGGTTCTGGGCGGTGATCGTGCCCAGCGTGCCTGCGGCGAAGTCCCAGACGATCGTGCCGCCCTCGGCGACGATCTTGCAGCGGCGGCTGTAGCCGTGCTGGAGGTAGTCCATGTGGATGACGCCGGCGGCGCCCGAAGCAAAGCGGATCATCATGTCGACGTGGTCTTCGGTGTCGATCTTCATGTCGCTGACGATCCCGCGGCGGGCCATTACGCTCCGCGCCGGGCCGAGCATCCACGCGGCGTAATCGAGCTCGTGGATCACGTCGAAGATCAGGTTGCCGCCCAGGCTGCGACGCGCCATGTAGCTGTCTTGATAGTTGGGCTTGGCGATCTTGAGCGAGTACCCGAACTCGATCCCCGCCCAGAGCGGCTTGGCGAAGGCCGGATTCTCCGTCAGCGTCTTGTGGATGGCCGCCACGGCGGGATGAAACCGCATGTTGCAGCCGACCATCGTGACGAGTCTGTGCTGCGCGGCCGCGGCTGCCAGCGAGGCGATGCCGTCGAGCGTCACCGACAGCGGCTTTTCGATGAACAGGTGGCAGCCTGCCATAGCGAGTTGCAAGGCCGGGGCGACGTGGGCGTTGCTGAAGGTGCAGATGAACGCCGCCTCGGGCTTGATCTGCCGCAGCGCCTCGTCGAGCGAAGTGAATGTGCCGACCGCTTGAGATCGCACCTTCTCAAGCTGGGCGGCGCTGGTGTCGACAGCCCAGACGCGATGGCCCAAGGCCGCCAGATTTCCCAGGTGGCGCGAGCCGATCGATCCAACGCCGACGACCAGAACGTTCATGGCTCGCACGCCTTCTCGGTCGTGTTGACCAGCGGATAGTGCCCAGCCTGTTCGAGCTCCTGGCGGCGGCGGTAGAAGCCCTTGAGGAATCGCTGGTAGAGCACCTTGTCCAGCGGCAGGGCATAGCAGACCAGGCGGTTTCGCAGCCACGCCAGGGCCGAGTAGACGTTATTCCTGAAGCGGTCGAGCGGGCAGTCGATCTGGTGGTTGCCCAGGCGCGTGCGCGATTCCATGTTCAGGTACATCGCCGCACGCTCGGAGAATGTGCCGTTGGTCTGCCACGGGCGGATGTACTCGGCCGAGGTGTACAGGTCGATGATCGAGCGGTCGGTCCAGCCCTCGAGCGTCTGCGGTTGGGCCAGGCGCCCCTCGGTCAGCAGCTTCTGCGTCAGCTCGCAGCCGGGGTAGGGGCGGAACGTGCCAACGCCGCAGGTGAACTTGCCGTAGCGGCGCAGGGCGTTGATCAAGCGCACGGTCTGCTTGATGTCGGCCCGCTGCTCGCCGGGGATCTCGAGGATGAACGACGAGCGGGCGATGATGTCGTGCTTGTCGCACTGAGCGACAGCGTTACGCGCCTGCTCGGGCGTGATGTCTTTCTTCATCAGCTCCAGCGTGTGCGGCGAGCCGGACTCGATGCCCAGCGTGAGCTGCACCAGGCCGCTGCGACGGCACAGATCGAGCGCGTCGTCATTGAGGTGCTTGTCGTTGAAGTAGTCGCAGCGGCACTCGGCGTCCCAGGTGATCTTCCATCCGCGGTCGATGATGCCCTGGGCGATCTGCCGCACACGGGCGATGTCGACGAAGAAATTGTCGTCGATGAACTTCACGTGCGTCAGGCGATGGCGCGGGATGAGCAGTTCGAGCTCGGCCAGCGTCTTGGCGGCGCTCTTCTTGCGGTAGCGGCGGTTGCCGGTGACGGTGTTGATGCAGAACGTGCAGCGCGACGGACAGCCGCGGCTGGACTGGTACGGCAGCCACCGCGCCGGCTGGGTCATCACCTCGGCGCACTTGTCGGTGAGATAGCTGGAGATGAACGTCTCGATGCGCGGGTCGAGAGCGTAGTCGGGGCAGGGCAGGGTCTCGATGTCGAGGATCTCCTGCTCGTAGATTTTCTTTTCAGGGCGCCGCCCGTCGCGCAGGGACTGAGCCAGCGAGACGATGTGAGCGTCGCCCTCGCCGGCGATGACGTAGTCGACGTATGGCGAGGCCACGGTCTGCTGCGGAAAAAGCGTGCAGTGCCAGCCGCCCATGACCACCGGCACATCGCAGCGGCTCTTGACGTGGCGGATGATGTCGTAGGCCGCCGGGATCTCGCTGGTCAGGGCGCACACGCCCACCAGCAGCGCATCAGTCAGCGCCGCGTCGACGGCCGCAAGGGCGTCGTCCTCCATGGCGGCATTGATGATGCGAACGTCAAACCCCGCCTCTTTGAGCGTGGACCCCAGGCAGATGAGGTTCAGCGGCGGGTAGTTGTTGTAGTGGTAGACGTTCTGAGGACGAACTAAAACAATGGTGTTCTTCATGAAAGTGAAGAGGAGAGAGCAGGTGGATGGATGAATGGATGGGTGGATGGATGGGGAAACCCATTCACCCAATCATCCAACCCATCCATTCATCGTCGTTTATCCATTTTGACGTTGCTAGAGGGCCGCCAGCACGTCCTTGACCTGGGCGATGACGCGCTGGACGTCGCTGTCGGTCATGGCCGGGTAGATGGGCAGCGAGAGGCACCGGTGGTAGTAATCTTCGGCGATGGGGCACTGTCCCCAATCGGTCCCGAGCGTGCGGCGGTACAGCGGGTGGGTGTGGGTGGGCACGTAGTGCACCTGCACGCCGATCTGCCGCTCGCGCAAGCGGTCGTACAGCGTCCGGCGGCGCTGCGACTGGTCGCCCTCGCCGCGCAGGCGGATCACGTACAGGTGCCAGGCGTTCTGCACGTACGAGCGCTGCGTCGGGATCTGGATCTGCCCCAGCGGCGCGAAGGCCTCGTTGTAGATGCCCACGATCTGCCGCCGCCGCGCCAGGAAGCGGTCGAGCTTCTTGAGCTGGCTGACGCCCAGGGCGGCCTGGATGTTCGTCAGGCGGTAGTTGAAGCCCAGTTCCTGCATCTCGTAGTACCACGGTTCGCCGGCGCGGCTGTGGCGGCGATGGTCCTTGGTGATGCCGTGATTGCGGTACATCTGGAGCTTCTCGTAGAGCTCGGGGTCGTTGGTGACGACGGCCCCGCCTTCGCCGGTGGTGATGTGCTTGACGGGGTGGAAGCTCAGGATGGCCATATGCGATTGCGGGCACGGGCCGATGCGCGTCTGGCGATAGGTGGCCCCGAGGGCGTGGGCGGCGTCTTCGATCACGATGAGATTGTGCTTGCGGGCCAGGGCGGTGATCTCGTCCATGTCGCACGGATGGCCGGCGAAATGCACCGGGATGATCGCCCGCGTGCGCGGCGTGACGGCCTGGGCGGCCAGCGCCGGGTCGAGGTTGCCCGTGTCGGACTGCACGTCGGCGAAGATGGGCTTGGCGCCGCAGTAGAGCACGCAGTTGGCCGAGGCGGCGAAGGTCATAGGCGTGACGATCGCCTCGTCGCCGCTCTTGAGCCCCGCGGCCAGGCACGCCACATGGAGGGCGGCTGTTCCGCTGGAGACGGACACGGCGTACTTGGCCCCGGTGGCGGCGCACAGGGCCGCTTCAAAATCTTCGATGCCCGGTCCCTGCGTGATCCACTCCGACCGCAGCACGTCGACGACGGCCTGGATGTCGTCCTCGTCGATGAGCTGGCGGCCGTAGGGGATCAGCGGCTGGTCGCCGTGGCTTCGGCGCTTGAGGCTGGCGGGCAGTCCGCGGTCCCTATCGCGGCAGAACTCGTCGATGCACTGGTCGAGGGTCGGCAGGGGCTGGCCCAGTGCGGCGCAGAGTTTGCTGACATCGAGCGAGAGGTTCTGCCCTCGCGGGGCCAGCAGGCCCGCCTCGCCCAGCGAGATCGGCTTGATGACCGACGGGTCGTGTCCGGCCCGGCGCGCCAGGCGCACGGCGAACTCGTACTTGGACATGCCCTCGCCGCTGCCGCAATTGTAGACGCCGGTGAGGCCTTTCTCGATGGCCGCGGCCATCACGCCGGCCAGGTGCAGCGTATAGATCGAGGAGAAGATCGCGTCTTTGAAACCGTTGATGCTCTTGCCAGCCTTGAGGCTCGCCAGCACCCACTCACCGATGCTGTTCTTGGGCTGAATGTTCCAGCCGAAGATGTTGGTCCGCAGCACGAGGGTGTTGGGGTGGGTCAGGGCCTGGGTTTCGCCTTCGAGCTTGCTCTGGCCGTAGTAGTTGCGCGGGGCGACGGGGTCGGTCTCGCTGAAGTTGCCTTTGACGCCGTCATAGACGGAATCGGAGGAGACATAGATCAGCATCGCGCCGGTGCCGGAGAGGGCTTCGGCCACGGCGGCCGTGCCCTGCACGTTGACGCGACGGGTGGGCTCGGGGTGGTTCTGGCAGAAGTCGACGTCGGTCAGGCTGGCGCAGTGGATGACGACGTCGGGGGCGAACTCGCGGATGACCCGCCGCGCGGAGGCGGGGTCGAGCAGGTCCACCGGGCCGGTGCGCACGCCCTCGATCGAGACCGGGTGCGAGCAGTACAGGCCCAGGACCTCGTAGCGGTCGCGGAAGATGCAGGCGATGTTGCTGCCCAGCATTCCGCTGATGCCCGTGATGAGCATTCGTTTCACTGAGGCACGCCTTCCAAAGCCCATCGCGACTGCTCGATGGTGTAGTCGTCGACGATTTTGTCTACCAGCTCGCGCAGGTCGTCTACGCTGAGCCACTGGCCGTTGGCGTCGGAGGTGTACTGGAACCCCTCGTCGCAGTTGCGACCCTCGACGCCGTCGTAGCGCATGTGCTCTTTCTGCTTGGCTGCGCGGCAGACATAGAAATTCTTGAACTCGATCGTGTTGCGGGCCTCGTCTTCGCTGATGAGCACCTCGTGCAGCTTCTCGCCGGGGCGAATGCCCACGTGCTCCTGCTTGCACTCGGGGGCGATGGCCGTGGCCAGGTCCGTGATCTTCATCGACGGAATCTTGGGCACGAAGATCTCGCCGCCCTGCGTGTACTTCATCGACATCAACACGAAGTGCGCCGCCTGGCCCAGCGTGATCCAGAACCGCGTCATCCGCGGATCCGTGATCGGCAGGCTGCCGGTGGCCTTGCGCTCCTTGAAGAACGGAATCACCGACCCGCGGCTGCCCAGCACGTTGCCGTAGCGAACCACCGCGAATCGCGTGTCTTGGTAGCCGCTATAGACGTTGGCGGCCGTGAACAGCTTGTCGCTGCAGAGCTTGGTGGCGCCGTAGAGATTGATGGGGTTGCACGCCTTGTCGGTCGAGAGGGCGATGACCTTCTTGACCTTGCACGCGATGGCGGCGTCGATGATGTTCATCGCGCCGGTGATGTTGGTCTTGACGAACTCCTCGGGGTTGTACTCGGCGGCCGGCACCTGCTTGAGGGCGGCGGCGTGAATGACCAGGTCCACGCCGTTGAAGGCCATCATCAGCCGTTCCTTGTCGCGCACGTCGCCCAGGAAGTAGCGGATGGAGGGATGCTTGCGGATGTCCCATCGCTGGTTCATCTCGAACTGCTTGAGTTCGTCGCGGCTGAAGACAATCAGGCGGTCGGGCTTGTACTCGTGAAGGATGGTCTGGACAAGTTTCTTGCCCAGCGAACCGGTGCCGCCGGTGATCAGGACGCTTTTTCCGTTAATCACTCGTAACCTCTTTTCTTGTGGCACAGCCTTTCCAGGCTGTAATTTTCCGCACAGGCAGGAAGGCCTGTGCCACGGCGCGAACTCCGTCCCCGTCGGTGCCCCGAGGGGTTCACCGCAGAGACGGCAAAGACCGCAAGGACGGCAGGGCTCGCCGGCAGTTCCGCCCGGCCTTGACCGGGACCAAGCGTGGCCCATTCCTTGCGGAGTAGGGGTATTTCGTAGCCCGCCATTGTATAGATTCCCCATTTGCCGCGTCAATGCCGCGATGCTATCATCCTCCTCTATGACAGCGAGCTTAAAAGGCAAAGTCGCCCTGGTCACCGGCGGCGGGCGTGGAATCGGGCGAGCCATCGCCCTGGCGCTGGGGCGGGCCGGGGCGCATGTGGTTGTCGCGGCGAGGTCGGGCGATCAGATCGCGGCCGTGGCTAAGGAAATAACCGCCGCCGGCGGCCCGGCCTGCGCCATCGCGGCAGACGTGGCCGACGAGGGCAGCGTGATGAATCTCTTCACGCAGATCGTCGACCGGCTGGGGCGCCTCGACGTGCTGATCAACAACGCCGGCGTCGGGCGGTACGGCCGCGTGGCCGAGTTCTCCGCAGCCGACATCGACGACCTGCTGGCGGTGAACGTGCGCGGGACGTTCCTGTGCTGCCGCGAGGCGATGAAGCTGATGATCCCGCACAAAAGCGGATACATCATCAATATCTCCAGCGTGCTGGGGTTCAAGGGCTACGCCAACCAGGCCGCCTACACCGCGGCCAAGCACGCCGTGATGGGGCTGACCAAGAGCCTGGCCGTCGAGGCGCAGGAGCACGGCATCCGCGTCAGCGTGGTCTCGCCCGGCGGGGTCGACACCGAGATGGTCCGCCGCTCGCGCCCGGACCTGGACCCATCGATCCTGCTGGCGCCTGACGACATCGCCCAGGCCGTGCTATACCTGCTGAGCCTGTCGGACAACGCCGCGGTGGACCAGATCTACATCCGCCGCCGCACCAGCGCCCCGTTCTGAGTAGCACGGACATCTTGCCCGTGCGTGGCATGGGCGTCCCGCCCATGCCCGTTGTTCGTGTCGCGGACGTCTCGTCCGCGCGTATCCGCAGGCGTCCCGCCTGCGAAGCGGTTAAGGGACATGCTCGCATACATCCTGACATTCGCAAGAATCCTCTTGGCTGCCGCGATGGCGGCGCTGGTCGCCTTTGGTGACACGAGCGCTGCGCTGTTCATCGCGCTTCTGGCGCTGGCGGCGATGGAGGAAGCCAGCGACATCTTCGACGGCATTGCCGCCCGTCGTGCGGGAACGGCCTCGGTGCTGGGCGGCATCCTCGACCCGTTGGCCGATTCGCTGGCCCGCCTGACGATCTACTTCGCCCTGGCCCTGGCCGGATGGGCAACCCTTGCCGTCCCGCTGGTGATGGCCGGGCGCGACATCATCGTCTCCTATGCCCGCGTGGTGGCCGCCCTGTCCGGCACGAGCACAGCCGCCCGCCTCAGCGGCAAGGTCAAAGCCGTCATCCAGGGCGCGGGAATCTTTTCCTTCATCATCATTGAATGGATTGCCCATGCATCGTCTTCGCCCACGCTGGTCTCGACCGCCCGCGTCATCACAACCGCCCTGGTGATCGCCGCGACGCTCTGGTCGCTGGCAGATTATCTGCGAGCCGCCGTGCCCGCTGCGCGGAAGATGAGAGGTTCACCGCAGAGTTCGCAAAGAGCGCAGAGGGCAAGCTAGAGAAAACCTCGGTTGCACAGTCCAGCGTTCCTGTCTTCGATGTGCATGTACCCGCTGCGGGCGAAAGCGACGGGGAACGCTGGACTCCGCTGCGCTGTGTCCAGCCGTGGCAGAACCATTTCGCCCCCTCATGGCGACCCGCGGTACAACTGCGTGCCCCCATGCCTCCCATCCACCCCATCCATTCATCCAACAACTTCCAAAGCGCAGCTAGGGCTGCCGCACTCCATATATCATTTGCGCCAGCTTCGGATGGGGGGGTATTCGGCGTAGACGGATGCGCCGGGGGGGTGGATCTGGTCGATTGCGGCCAGGGTTTCGGCGTCGAGTTGCACGTCGAGGCTCTTGAGGTTGTCCTGGAACTGATCGAGCGTTCGCGGGCCTACGATCACACTATGGACCAGCGGGTTTTGCAGCAGCCACGCCAGGGCCAGTTGGCTCATGGGCACGGCGAGTTTCTCGGCCAGGGGGGCGAGCTTTTCGACGATGTCGAAATACTTCTCGGCGTTGGGGTCGTTGGCGCGGATGCGCCACTTGCGGGCCATGCGGCTGTCGGCCGGCGGCTCGGCGCCGCGGCGGTACTTGCCCGTCAGCCAGCCTTCCTGCAGCGGGCTGTAGACCGTCACGCCGACGCCGTACTTTTCACACAGGTGAAGGATGTCGTTTTCCGGCAGGCGGTTGGTGATGCTGTAGTTGAGTTGCTCGCAGCAGAACCGCTCGAGGTGGTGCACCTGGCTGGTGAGCTGCGCCTCGACGAGCTTCCACGCCGGGTAGCACGACGAACCGATGTACCGCACCTTGCCCTGGCGCACCAGGTCGGTGAAGGCGCCCAGCATTTCTTCCGTCGGCGTCTGCGGCCACTGCCAGTCTGGCCGATGGATCATCAGCAGGTCGATGTGGTCGGTCTGCAGGCGTTTGAGCGAGCGCTCGCAGGCGGCCATGATGTGGTAGCGGCTGGAGCCGCCCTCGTTGGGCCACTTGCTCCAAGGGGCCCAGCACTTGGTGGCCAGGACGGCCTTGTCGCGACGGTCGGCCAGCGCCTTGCCGACGATCAGTTCCGATTCGCCGTAGCAGTCGGCCGTGTCGATGAAATTGACGCCCGCGTCGATAGCCGCATGGATGACGCGCGTGCCCTCGGCCTCGTCGGCGTCGGCTTTCAGGAAGCACATCGTGCCTAGGCAGATCGTGGACACCTTCAGGCCGGTCCGGCCCAGATTCACGTACCGCATTGCAGATCCTCATTCATCGTGCCGCGGGCGTCTCGCCCGCGGAGCAAAAACAAACGCTCAGG
The DNA here is from genome assembly GCA_039683615.1 of Phycisphaerae bacterium. Classification (GTDB taxonomy): domain Bacteria; phylum Planctomycetota; class Phycisphaerae; order SM23-33; family SM23-33; genus JAJFUU01. The sequence goes on along the minus strand of JBDKRA010000001.1, from coordinate 87,954 downwards.
CGAAGGCGAGACGCCTTCGCCACGCGCGGACGAGAGGTCCGCGACACGGTTATTGCTCCCAGTCGTCCGTTCGGAAGGGCGAGGCGGGCAGGGCGTCCTTGTTGACCAGGTTGCAGTCGGGGTTATTGGCCCAGGCGTAGCGGGCGGCCTTGGGGTTCTTGACGCCCGTCAGGACGACGGTGTCGCCGGTGATCGTCGCATCGGCCCAGACGAACTTCTTGTCTTCGCCGGCCACGGCGAAGCCCTTTAGCTTGCCGCCGCCCTGGACGGCGAGGCCGCCGCCGATGTGATCGAAGCTCAGGACGATCTTGTCGCCCTCGACGGCCATGGACTTGTACAGCGGGCCGCAGTAGGTCAGTTTCTTGTCATAGACCGTCGCCAATGCCCACAGGGCCAGGCGCTTGCCGACGTCCTGCTTGTTCTTGGGATGAATGTTGCCGGCCTCGCCGATGTCGATGGTGACGGCGATACCGGTGTTGGGCAGGGTCAGGGACTTGAGCTCGGCTTCGCGCACCATCGCCCAGCCGCTGCTCTCGACTGGCTGTTTCTGCGGCGCCTGGAAGTTGGGAAGCTGCACGGTCAGGAAGAATGCCGTCTCGTCGCTCCATGCGTCGCGCCAGCTCTTGATCAGCGTCGCCAGTTGCGAGACGTAGAGCTTGCCGTTTCCGGCGTTGGATTCGCCCTGGTACCACAGGAATCCGCGCAGGCCGTAGGGCGCGAGCGGGGCCATCATGCCGTTGTACAAGTCGCCGCCGCCGGCGCTGCGCTTGCGCGCTTTGGCGGCCTTGGGTGTGGCCTTGCGCGGAGCGGGGGTGGCCTTGGGTTCATCGGCTTTGGCGTCGTCGGCTTTGGGCGCCGCGGGCAGCCACGACTCGATCGGCGTGCCGCCGACGGATGAGTTGATCAGCCCGACGGGCTGCTTGAGGGCCTTGTGCAGATCGCGGCCGAAATAATACGCCGTCGCCGAGAATCCCAACACGGTCTGGGGGGTGCAGACTTCCCAACTCCCGGCGCAGTCGGCGGCAGGAGCGGGCGATCCGGCCTGCTTGACCGTGAACATGCGAATTTGCGGATACTTGGCCACAGCCGCCTCGGCTCTGGCGTTGGCCGCCTGAGAGACGCGCCACCACATGTTGGACTGCCCGCTGCCCAGCCAGACCTCGCCCACCAGCACGTCGTTGACGGTGATGGACTTCTCGCCCGCCGAAACGACGAGCTTGCCGGCAGTGCCGGCCTTGAGGCCTTTGAACTCGACGCTCCACTTGCCATCCTTATCGGCAGCAGCCGTGAGTTTCTGATCGGCGAAGCTGACGGTCACCTTGACGTCGGCCGCCGCCCATCCCCAGATCGGGGCGGCCTTGTCGGCCTGGAGCACCATGTGGTCGGAGATAATCGCCGGCAGCTTGAGTTCGCCGGCGGCCAGAGCGGCAGAGGAAACAGCCAGAAGGCAGGTCAGAGCGACAAGAGATTTTCTCAGCATGGATCTTTCCTTTCCGGATCAGTTCACGCGGCAACAATAGAAGCGCCACTTTCATTGAACAACCAAACCACGCGAGAGTTTCCGAGCAGACAGGCCGCCAACTCACAACTCTCTTTACAGGCAGGTATACCCGCCGTCGATGATCAGGTCCGAGCCGGTCATGTAGCTTGAGGCGTTGGAGGCCAGGAAGACGACGGCCGGGCCTAGTTCTTCGGGGCGGCCGGGGCGGGCCAGCGGGATGCGTTCCATCCACACGCCGCCGAACTGCGGGTCGGCGAAGAACGGCTGAGCCATCGGCGTGGCCATGTAGCCCGGGGAGATCGAGTTGACGCGCACGCCGCGGGGCGCCCACTCGACGGCCAACGACTTGGTCAGGTGGACGACGGCCGCCTTGGAGGCGTTGTACGACGCCTGGCACTGCGGGACGTTGACGATGGACCCGGACATCGAGGCGATGTTGATGATCGATCCGCCGCCGCGCTCGAGCATCTCGCTGCCGACGGCCTGGCTGGTGATGAACACGCCGTTAAGGTTGACGTTCATCACGCGGTGCCAGTCTTCGAGCTTGGCGTCTTCGGCGCGGTCCCACTGCACGATCCCGGCGTTGTTGACCAGCACGTCGATGGTGTCGAACCGCTCGATGACCGCGTCGACGGCCGCGTTGACGCTGGCGGCGTCGGTGACGTCCATGTGGAGGAACAGGGCCTCGCGGCCGAGGTCTTCGATGTCGCTTGCGGCCTTTTCGCCGGTGGCGTCGTTCACTTCGGCGATGACGATATCGGCCCCGGCGTTGGCCAGCGCCAGAGCCATCTCATACCCGAGCCCCTGCCCGGCGCCGGTGACCATCGCGACCTTTCCCGAAAGATTGAAGGGATCTGTCAACATGTCTGCGTCTCCTGAGTTAAGCAGCGCTGACATAGTTACCGCTGGCGGCGTGCAACGCAAGGGGCATTTGGCTCAATCCGCAAGAGAACACGAATGTCACGAATGAAACGAATTGGTCAAAGAAGAAACGAAGATAACGACTTGTCCAGAACTCCCCGTGCTCATTCGTCCGATTCGTGACAGTCGTGTTCTCCTGGAACCTGAGCCGCAACCCCTCACGGCGCCGGGGCGGTTTCGGCGGCGGGTTGAGTTTCGGGGGTGCGGTCGCTCCATCGTTTGAGGCGCTCGTCATAATACTTCTGCCACGCCGGCAACTGCTGGGGCGTCAGGAGCGGGCGGATCTGGGCGTCGAGCTGCCGGGTCTCCTGGACCAGTTCCGGGCGGATCTGCTCGCGGATCTTCATCAACTCCCGGACATGGGTTTCGATGATGGGCCGGATCTGCTTGTTCTGCTGGCTGGTGAGGCCCACTTCGCTGTCGAGGCGGGTCATGTAGCGGTCGCACATGTCTTCAAACGAACGGGGGGCGCCCCTGGAGGGCCCGAACATCCCGGGCACAAAGGGAAAGATCGCCGAGATCCCCACGCCGATGGCCACGCCGGCCAGCATGATGGCCGCACACAGCGCCAGTGCCGGGCCGATGCGGACCTTGGCGGATGGTCGCAATGCATCACGTTCGGATTTCTGCACGCCGTTCATTTAGACCACCTTCATGATCGGGTCAAATAGATCTGCGATAGCGTCGGTCCCGGTGGGGGACAAGAAGATCGCCGCCACCAGTACCGCAGCCGCCACGGCGGCGGCAGCGCCGGCGAAACTCCAGATCATCCGCCGGCTGAACAGGGGTACGACCGCCGCGACCGGGGCGGGCAGATCGGCCATCACCCAGGCCACCACATCGACCAGAGGCGGGCCGCTGAGCCTGGCCCGCCCGGCCAGCTCCCGAATTGTCAGGTTGTCGTTCATAATATCCTCCGCCTCTTGTGTTATAGGTTTTCGACGCCCATCTTGTCCAGCAACGCCCTGAGCTTGCCGCGCGCCCGGTGGGCCTGCACCTTTACCATCGTCTGACTCCAGCCGGTGCGATGAGCCACTTCGCTGACGGGCAGTTCTTCGAGGTACATCAGCGTCAGCACCAGCCGGTCCCGCGTGGGCAACTGCGCCAGCACCTTGTGCAGCAGTTCGGCGGCCTCGTCGGCCGCGGCCGGATCGGCCTGGTCGGCCTTGGGGGCGTCCCAGTCTTCCAGCGACACGGTCTGACGCTTGCGATCCTGGCCTTTCCAGTGGCGGTATCCCACGCGGGTGGCGATCCGGTTGAGCCAGTGAACGAACGGCGCCGTTCCTCGATAACTTTTCAAACTCACATATGCTTCCACGAACACGTCATGCACCAGCTCTTCAAGCTGATTTTTGTCGCGGGTAAAATGCCACATCCTGGCGGCAATGGCATTCTGATGCCGCCTGATGAGGCGCGCGTACGCGTCCCGCTGCCCGGCCAACGTCGCCTGAATATCCTGCAAGTCTCCCGGTTCCATCGAACACTACTATCTCCGCCGCCGGGCCTGCTGTCCATGACAAACGCCCGTTGACCATCCTCCCGGCGGCCGCGATGTCGTCGGGGCTTATCGCAATCCGGGTTTTGCGGTTGACCGTCATCGGACAACTCCTCACAGAGCTTGTAGCCGCTGGGGCCTAAGGGTTACATCGCCGCGGAGGAATTTTTCCGCTAGTTTTTGCCCCGGCTGTAACCGCCCCGCGCCGGCGGCCACAAGCTCAATAGGCAATGGCTCGCAGCCAACAAACATAGAATGTAGAGAGGGAGAAAGATCAGGTGAAAACGATGGTGTCCAATAAGAATAAGCTGCTCATCGGAGCTCTGGCGGCGGTAGCGGTTGTGGCGTTGATGCCGACCCCGAGTAATGCGTTCAGCATCAGCTTTGGCATCGGCAACGGCGGAGGATACGGGTATTACGCTCCCTATTCTTATTACCCCTATTCGCAGGGGTATAGCTACTACCCATATTCTTCCTATTACCCCTACTCGTACTACCAGAGCTACCCTTACGCCGCGAGCCCCAGCTACGGGTACGGGTATTATTATCCGCGGACGTACGGGAATTACTATTATGGCGGTCATTACGGCGGCCATTACGGCGGTCACCGCGGTGGTCATCACCACCGCTAAGCGGCGACGGTCGAAGTTCTGATTCAAGCCGCCGACAGCGACTGGCATTGCCGCTGCCGGCGGCTTTCTTTGGCTGACGCATCCGGGGGCCGCACTCGCACCCGCCCGCTAATGGATTGGCGGACGCGGCGTTTGCCATTATTATTGCCGCCGATCAGCCGGTTCTAGCGGAGCCAAACTCATGGACAGCAGGCAGAACAAGATCGATCGCGTGATAGCGGCTATCGAACATCGCCAGGGCGACCGCGTGCCCATCAGCGACGCGTTCTGGACGAACTTCATCCGCCGCTGCCGCAGCGAGCTGGGCGTCGGGACCGACTTCGACCCGTACCGCTACTGGGACCTGGACCTGGTGATCGTCAATCCCAACATGGACCCGCACATCAGCGGCATCGAGGTGCTCGAGGACACGTCCGAACACAAGCGCGTGCGGACGGGCTTCGGGGCGACCATCGTCCGCAAGAGCACATACCCCATGCCGCACTTCGAGAGCTTTGAAACACAGAGCTTCGAGCAGATGGAGGCGCTGGTCTTCGACGACCCCAAGGATCCGCGGCGGTACTTTGAGGCCATCGACGACCAGCTCAATGCCGTCGGCGACGAACTGAACCTGGGCCTGCCTTCGTGGATCGACCGGCTCAACAGCTACGCCGACGACTTCTGCGTCTTCGGCGGCGTGTGCGAGCCGCACGAGATGCTCTGGCGCATCGTCGGCACCGAGAACGCGCTGATCAAGATCGCCGAGGAGCCCGACCGCATGGCCAGGTTCATCAAGCGAATCGGCGATTTTGCCGTCGGGCTGGTCGAGGGGCAGATCGCGGCCGCCAGGGGCAGGCTCTCGGGCCTGTACGTATGGGGCGACGTGGCGTACGACCATGGGATGTTTTTCTCGCCGCAGTACTGGCGGCAGGTGTACCAGCCGCAACTGGCCCGCATCTGCGAGGCGATCCACGCCGCGGGTCTTAAGGTGATCTATCACGGCTGCGGCGACGCGCGGGCGGTGTACGAAGACATGATCGACGCCGGCGTGGACATGTACAATCCGCTGGAAGTCAAAGCCGGCCTGGACGTGGTGGAGCTCAAGAAGCAGTACGCCGGCCGCCTGGGCTTCTGCGGCAACATCGACGCGCGGGTGCTGGCGACGAACGACCGCGAGAAGGTCAAAGCCGAAGTTCTGCGCAAACTCGCCGCGGGCAAAGGCGGCGGTTATATCATCCAGTCCGACCACTCCGTCCCCAGCGACGTAGCCGCATCGACGTACGACTATATGGTCAAGCTGGTCAAAGAGCGCGGGCGATACCCGATGCGGTGACCGTCATAGCAGCGAGAATCTCCTCCCGCCGCGCTTGCGGCGTAGCGGAATGAAAAAAGGCACGGGGTTCTACGCCCGTGCCTTCTCTCGTTCAGACTTTTCTGTCTACGGATTGGCAGGTTGCGGGAGCGGTTTTTCTTCCGGTTGACGCTCGCCGCTGCCCTCGAAGTACAGGTGTTTGTCCTCGGGCTTTTCGCCCTCGGCGACGGTGACGGTGATCTTCGTCTTCTCAGAGTAGACGCCGCGAAGGATGTCCTCGCTGATGGGGTCCTCGACGTACTGCTCGATGCTCCGCCGCAGCGGGCGGGCGCCGAAGTCGGGGTTGTAGCCCTTCTCGATGAGGAACTCCTTGGCCTGCTCGGTGAGCTCGAGTTCGAGCCCGCGCTCGCCCAGGCGGTCGCGCACCTTGCGCAGTTCGTATTCGACGATCGTCTCGAGGTCCACGCGGCTGAGGCTCTTGAAGACGATGATGTCGTCCAGGCGGTTGAGGAACTCCGGGCGGAAGTGGCGTTCCACTTCCTTGTGGAGCATGTCCTTCATCTTCTCGTACGTCGTTTCCTCGTCGCGCTTGGCGAAGCCGAAGCCGCCGCGGTTCTTGATCATCTCGGCGCCGATGTTGGTCGTCAGGATCAGCACCGTGTTGCGGAAGTCGACGCGCCGCCCGAACGAGTCGGTGAGCTGGCCTTCTTCCATGATCTGCAGCAGCATGTTGAACACGTCGGGGTGGGCCTTCTCGATCTCGTCGAGCAGCACCACCGAGTACGGCCGCCGACGGATGCGCTCGGTGAGCTGGCCGCCTTCTTCATAGCCGACGTATCCGGGCGGAGCGCCGATCAGGCGCGAGATATTGTGCTTCTCCATGTACTCGGACATGTCGATCTGCACAATGGCCTCGTCGTCGCCGAACATGAACTCGGCCAGCGCCTTGGACAGCAGCGTTTTGCCGACGCCGCTGGGCCCGGCGAAGATAAAGCTGCCCATCGGCCGGCGCGGGTCTTTCATGCCCGAGCGGGCGCGGCGGATGCTCTTGGAAACGATCTTGATGGCCTCGTCCTGGCTGACGACGCGCTTGTGCAGTTCGTTTTCCAGTTCGAGCAGGCGCTGGGCCTCTTCTTTTTCCAGGCGCGTCAGGGGCACGCCGGTCATCTTGGAGACGACCTCGGCGACGACTTCTTCGTCGACGACGCCGGCGGTCTGGCTGGCGCGGTGCTCCCATTCGCTCTGGGTGCGCTCGACGGTCTCGCGGAGTTTTTCGGCCTCATCGCGCAGCTCGGCTGCCCGCTCGTAATCGGCGTTCTTGACGGCCTCGTCTTTGGCACGCTGGAGGTTGCCGATCTGCTCTTCGAGACCCTTGAGATCTGGCGGCTTGGTCATGGTCTTGAGGCGCACGCGCGCGCCGGCCTCGTCGATCACGTCGATGGCCTTGTCAGGCTGGACGCGTCCGGTGATATAGCGGCCGGAAAGCTCGACAGCCTGCTCGAGCGCACGGGTGGTGAACTCGACGCGGTGGTGCTTCTGATATCGGTCGCGCAGGCCCTTGAGGATCTCGAGGGTCTGATCCTTGTTGGGCGGGTTGACAATGATGGTCTGGAACCGCCGCTCGAGGGCGCCGTCTTTCTCGATGTGCTTGCGGTATTCGTCCATCGTCGTGGCGCCGACGCACTGGATCTCGCCGCGCGACAGGGACGGCTTGAGCACGTTGGCCGCGTCGATGGCGCCTTCGGCGCCGCCGGCCCCGACGAGGGTGTGCATCTCGTCGATGAACAGGCTGACGTTGTGCGCGCGGCGCCCTTCGTTCATCACGGCCTTGATGCGCTCCTCGAACTGCCCGCGGTACTTGGTGCCGGCTACCATCATCGCCAGGTCGAGGGCGACGATTCGGCGGTCGGCCAGGATGTCCGGGATGTCGCGGTTGACGATGCGCTGCGCGAGGCCTTCGACGATGGCCGTTTTGCCCACGCCCGCTTCGCCCAGCAGCACCGGATTATTCTTGGTGCGGCGGCAGAGCACCTGGATGACGCGTTCGATCTCGTCGCTGCGCCCGATGACGGGGTCGAGCTTGCCCTCGACGGCCAGTTCGGTCAAATCGCGGCCAAAGCTGTCCAGGGCGGGGGTCTTGCTCTTTCCGCCGCGGGGGCGTGTTCCGCCCTCGCCGGCAGCGCCTTGGGGGGCCTGGGGCTGGGCTTCCTCTTCGGGCTCCATGCCCGCGCCCAGCAGGTGCAGCACTTCGTCGCGCACTTCCTCGAGCTTGAGCCCGAGGTTCAGCAGCACCTGGGCGGCCACGCCTTCCTGCTCTCGCAAGAGGCCCAGCAGCACGTGCTCGGTGCCGACGTAGTTGTGGTTGAGATTGTGGGCTTCTTCGATGGCGTACTCGATGACCTTCTTGGCCTTGGGTGTCTGGGGCAGCTTGCCCATGGTGACCATGTCGGGCCCGGTCTTTACGAGCTTCTCGACTTCCATGCGGACCTTGGCCAGGTCGACGCCGAGGTTCTTGAGCACATTGGCGCCGACGCCCTGACCTTCCTTGACCAGGCCCAGCAGGATGTGCTCGGTGCCGATGTATTCGTGATTGAAACGCTGGGCTTCCTGGTTGGCCAGGGCCATCACTTTTCTTGCGCGTTCGGTGAACCGTTCAAACATTTCTTGTTTTTCCGGCGTCCGCCAGGGCGCCGAATTCTCCTGTGCTGTCCGAAGCTGCGAGGCCCCAGACTGACTCTATCATTGTACACCTATCACGCTCGCGGTGCCTCCCTTGTTATCGGCCAGAGGAGGCAATCTGTGCACCTGCCTCTGATAAAGGGCCCGGCGAAAGCTTCCCAATCAAGGGAAAACTGCGGTGCGAACATGATTTATACGCATGGTTACGGCAGCAGTTCAGTCCGCCGGCCGTCATTGCCCGCGCTTGAATTTATCATCGGCCTCATGCCGGCAGGCCCTGGGCGCCCATGAGCGGGGCGATGTCTTCTTCGAGGAATTCGGCGACGGCGGCCGCGGCGGCGGGCCATGGGGCGACGGCGACCAGGGCATTGCGCCAGGCCTCGTCGAGGTGCCGGCGGGCCAGGTCGGGGTCGATGGACGCCAGCGTGGGCTTCTTGCGGGCGGCGTCAGTGCCCAGGGTCTTGCCGCACTCCTGCTCGTTGCCGGCGATGTCCAGCAGGTCGTCGCCGATCTGGTAGGCGGTTCCCAGGCAGTAGCCCATTTCGCCCAGGGCGGCCGCGAGGGCGACGTCGCCTCCGCCGGCCAGCGAGGCGGCAAAGGCGAAGAACGCTCCGCTCTTGCCGCGGGCCAGTTTCAGGCAGGTCTGCGCGTCGCCGGCGTGGTTGCGGCAGAGGAGTTCCTGCTGGGCCTCGGAGGCGCAGGTTTCCGTCACGGCCTCGATGAAGGGCTTGACCAGTCGTCCGCCCTCGATGGCGGCGATGAGCGTGATGGCGCGGCAGAGCAGCACGTCGCCGACCAGCACGGCCGCCGAGCAGCCGCTCTGCTGCCACAGCGTGGGCATTGAGCGGCGGATCACGCCGGCGTCGATCACGTCGTCATGACAGAGGCTGGCGGTGTGGACCAGTTCGATGGCCGCGCACCCGCGCCGCAGCGTCGCGGTGGCTGCGTCGCTGTCGAGAGCGGCGACCAGCCGCGCCACCAGGCGCGTGCGGAGCATCTTGCCGGGCATGAGACACTGCCAGTCGGGCGCCGCCGCAATCGGGGTCAGCCCCAGTTGGAGCTGGTGAATGACCATGGATCGAGTGGCGTCGACCAGGTCCAGCGTCGGCTGGGCTGTTGCAGTCTCCGGCATGTCCTGTGCTCCTTTCACGGGTGCTTATGTGCGGTCAATTATAGCCACTGACCGGGGATTCGCCAGACACGGCGTCTCCTTGTCCCGGGCGTGAGATCAGTTGCATTTCATTAATTCATTCCGCTGTTCGCGGCACCGTTGCGGGGGCGAGGCTTCGCACGTACAGCACCAGCGGCCAGCGCTGCGGGCTTCGCACGACGCGCTCGAGCACGGGAGCGTGTCCGGCGCCGGTCAGCATGCGGCGAAGGAGCTCGCCGTCGCCAAGCTGCTGTACGGCGGGGCGACGAAGGTCTGCGGGCGTGGGGACGTAGCTCTCGCCGACGGGTCCGGTTCCCCCGCCGTCGCCGCCATGGCAAAAGATGCAGTAGTAGCCGTAGTAGACCTTGCCGCGAGCCAATTCATCGGCCGTGCCCTTGAGGGGGTTGCGCAGGGACCGGGCCTGCTGGGTCGTCGGGGCCGGCGCGAAGGGCTCCCGCTGGGGGCGCGAGGCCTCGGGCATGGGCGGCAGCACCGCCTGGAACGATTGCAGGGCCGGCTGATTTTGCATGCGCGGACCCAGGCCAAAGGCCAGGACCGCCCAGACGAACGCGCCGGTCAATGCCGCGGCGGCCAGAGATCGGATCAGCCATTTCATGGCGGCGCTCCCTTGTCGGCGATATCGTGGGCCCCGGGCAGCATCTCGATCTGTCGCGGGGCGTGGCGGTTCTGCTCGTCGCTGGGGCGGCTGGAGGAGTAGACCGACTGCGCGGGCACGTCCGGGACAGCCCCGAAGTCCCAGACGCGCGGGACGTCGGGCATGAACATGTGGAAGATCATGCACCATGTCACCACGCCCAGCGTCAGGCTGATCGCCAGCACCCATCCCCAGACAGGCTTTGCGTGCAGATATTGTTCGTATCGTTCAGCCATGGCGGCCTCACCAGTTTGGCGGGCTGATGAAGCGGATTACCGCGTAGATCAGCCCATAGAGGAGCATCCCCCCGTACGTCAGTATCAGGACCCACGGCATGTAGCGGGCGACGCTCCGCCAGCCGGTTTGCGTGTCGATTTCGCCGTCGCGCATCACGCGCGGGCGCTTGAGCATCACGAACGTCAGGCAGGTGACGGCCACGAGACCCACCCCCGCCGCCAGGGCGATGATCAGCCACTGGGCATATCGCGTCATCTGCGGAATCACGGTTTGGCCTCCTTCTTGCGAGGCGGCTCGTCGTCAGGAATGTGGCTGCGCAGCGCCAGCCGCGCCGCCCGGTCCTGGCCGGAGAACTGCTTGGTCTTGACGGCCCAGGCCAAGACCGCGGCGATGGCTGCCAGCCCTAAGATGGCCATTACTGCCCAGGTGTACAGTAGGGGCATGACTGACTCCCTTGCGTGGTCGGGACCTTGGGGTCGGACGGCTCGTACGAGGCGTCGATCCCTCGCGGTTCCATGTTGGCGTCGGTGTAACCGACGAAGTAAACGGCCAGGTAGTTCGAGACGTCCCAGATTTTTTCGCTCTCCAGGTCCCGCTTGAAGTACGGCATCGACGTGCCGGTCACGCCGTTCATGATCTGGTAGTAGAACAGTCCGCCGATATACCGCCCGTCGATCAGGTGCTTGCGCAGGATCGTGAAGTTCAGCGGGGGCGGGTCGAGATGCGCCGCGGCCGGGCCTTGTCCGTCGCCGATGGGGCCGTGGCAGCCCAGGCAGTTGTCCTGGAAGATCTTGTGCCCGCGAAGCAGCGCCGCCTCCGAGGCTGGGTAAGGATTGGGCATGGCCCGCCACGGCGGGGGCACCTGGGCGTGCAGCCACTCGACGTTGGCGTCGAAACCGCGGCGGTAGGCCGCCTGGGCCTGCGGGCGGTATGTCATCTGGCGCCGCATCCGCTGGTCGGCGTCTTTGCCGCCTTGCGACTGGATGAAGGCCGTCAACTTGCGCACGTCCGACTCGCCCAGGAACGCCCAGGAGGGCATGAGCGAGATGGGGCGCGTCCAGCGCGGGTTGTTGAAGTGCGCGATGTGCCAGTCGTTGCTGTGTTCGCCGCCGGCCTGCGAGAGGTCCGGACCTATGCGCTCGGTGCCCAGGATCACCACGCGCTTGTTGGCATAGTCGCCGGCCTGGGCGATGCGCTCGGCGCCGAGCCCCCAGTCGTTGACGCGGATGAACTGGCTGTGGCAGTAGTGGCAGCCGTTGTTGACCCACAGGTCGTTGCCTTCCTGTTCTTCCTGAGTCCACGGCCGCCAGATGTCCGAGGGCGCCTCGCTCATCGTGCTGATAGGCAGGATGACCATGACGAAGACGGCCGACCAGAAGACCAGCAGCCCGCCGACGATCAGCAGCGCGGGGGTCATTTTCATGCCGGGTCCTCCTGCGGCTGCTCGATGGGCGCCGGCTCGAAGCGTTGCCCGCGCGTCAGGGTGAGGATGAGATTGACGAGGCCGATGATCGCCCCGGTGATGATCAGCACGCCGAACACCACCCGCAGCACCATGTACGCCGAGATCGTGGGCAGCACGCGGTAGACCGTCTCGCCGTTGTTCCAGGCCTGCCCCTGGATGAGTCCGGCGATGGTCAGCACCACCAGGAACCCCGTCAGGCCGAAGGTCACCAGCAGGAACTGCAGGTTCACCAGCCGCTGCGACCAGAGGCTCCGCCGTGCGACGTACGGCAAGACGTGCCACATCGCGCCGATGGCGATGGACCCTGCGAAACCCAGAATCGCGATGTGCGAATGGCCGATCGTCCAGTTGTTGAAGTGCGTCACGCGCTGGATCATCGGCAGCGACTGGAGCGAGCCCTGCACCGTCACCAGCAGGTACCAGATGATGCCGGCAGTGACCCATCGCCCCGCCGGGTCGGCCAGCAGCTTGCCCCCGTGCCCGCGCGTGGTCAGCCACACGTTGGCGATTACCGTGAAAACGGGAATCAGCATCGCCATCGAGTCGATGACCGAGATGGCCTTAAGCCACGTCGGGATCGGCGCCTGGAGCAGGTGGTGGCCGCCGATGTGCGAGTACAGCGTCACCAGCGTCCAGAAGCCGATCAGCGAGAGCGTGTGCGAGTAGAGCGGCGTCTTGGTCACGCGCGGCATGACGAAGAACGCCGCCCCCGTCGCCAGCGGCGTCAGCAGCAGCCCAGGCAGGTTGTGGCCGTAGAACCACAGGAACAGCGAGTCGATCAGTCCGGGCATGGCCCCCTCGGGCGGCCGCCACATCACGTTGCCGATCGGGTAGAACGACGCCGTCCACAGGAACGTGCCCATGAAGTACCACACCGAGATGTACAACTGCCGCTCACGGCGGATGGCGATCGTCATCGCCAGGTTGGCAGCCATGATGACGACGGAGGCGACGATGGCCACGTCTGCCCACCAGAGCAGTTCGCAGTATTCGCGGCCTTGGCTGTGACCCAGCGAGAAGGTGATCGGTCCGCTGATCAGGGCGCCGTTCCACAGCAACGCGCTGAGGTGTCCCAGCGGCTCGGACCACAACCGCGTGCGCAGCACGGCCGGCATGTAATACAGCCCGGCGCCGATGAGCGTGGTGGTGGCGAAGCCGAACAGAACCGAGTTGACGTGGATCGCCCGCGTGCGCCCGAAAACCAGCGCCGGGATGTTGTTGAACGCCTCCGGCCAGACCAGGTGGATGGCCGAGGTCATCCCGTACAGCGTGCCCAGCACGAACCACGCGGCCCCGGCGACCAGGAACACCAGTGCGGCGCTGGAAGGTTTTCGGATAAAGGCGATCATGGGCTCCTCAATGGTGGCAGTTCATGCAGTCGGTAGTGGCCTTGTTGTCGCGGTGGCACTGGATGCAGAAGCCCATCTTCAAGTCCCAGGGCATGTACAGGCGGTCCATGCTCTTGACGTCGCCGTGGCAGCGCCCGCAGTCGACGCCGCGCTGCAGATGAACCTGGTGATTGAACTTCACGAACTCGGGCAGGTTGGTCACGCGCTTCCATGGCATGGCGGTGTTGTTGGCGTACTGCTGGCGTATGCAGCGGATCTGCGGGTGCGTTATGATCACATGTTCGTGGCAGAGCATGCACGTCTCCAGCGGCGGGATGTCCGCGTGGGCGGTGTCCTGGGCGCCGCCGTGGCAGACGAAGCAACTGATCTGTTTGTTGCCGGCGTGCACGTGATGGCTGAATGAAATCTGCTGCTCCGGACCGGCCGCAGGCAGGAACAGGCCCAGGTACAGCCCGATGAACATCAGCGAGGCGACCACCACCGACGCCAGCGTCAGGCTGATCAGCGCCAGGCGGCGGTTGCGATCCGGGATTTGTTCCGGCAGGGCGTTCATGAGTCGTCCGCCCCTTGCCCGATGTGCGGCGGCACCAAGGCGCTGAAGATCTCGATCCCAAGGGCCAACGTGGCTGCCATCGCCGCCAGCGGGCCCAGTTCCGCCATGCCGATCGTCAGTTGCAGATGCGACGGTTGCGCGGGCGCCGCGGCCGTCCACTGCACCGTCGGGATCACCAGCCAGCAGCGTTCGATCCACATCCCCGCCAGCACCAGCAGGGCGATCAGCCCCAGGTATCCGCGCGTGCGCTTGGACCAGATCGTCAGCAGCAGCACCAGGGGCCCCAGGTAGGGCAGGGCGAAGATGCCGGCGCTGACGTACCGCCAGGGATCGTAATTCATTCGCGGCACGAGGAAGCGCGTTTCGTGCGGCAGATTCTCATACCACTGTACCAGCAGGTGGGCGTACGCCAGGTAGGTCGTCAGGATCGCGAAGGCGACCATTAGTTTGGCCAGATCGTGGATGCGGTCGGTCGTGCCGCCCGGCGCCCGCAGCGCCAGCAGCGTCCAGAGGGTCACGGCCATGTACATCCCTGAGATGAAGAAGAACCCGCCAAAGAGCGTGCTGTACCACTGGGGGTCCAGCGCCATCACCAGGTCGAAGCCCAGCAGCGACATGACGAGGCAATACGTCACGATGAGCCATCCGCCGACGATGCGTCCATCGCCGCCGGTGCGACGGCGGACGTACCACGCCGCCAGCGTCCACAGAAGGATCAGCGCCCCCAGGTCGCGCGCGAAGATGAAATGGCGATTGAGCCAGACGCCCTGCGAGAGTTCCTTGCCGGCCCAGGGCAGCCACGTGCCGCTGCCGATCCACAGCAGGCCCAGCGCGATCAGCGAGGGCAGGGCGAAGGCGATCCCCGACAGGCACGCGCGCTCGAGACGCCCGATCCACCGCCCGTGCGATAGCAACACCACCGGCGACCAGACGACCATCCCGGCCGCCATCGGCGTGAAGAAGATGAAGCTGATGAGCAGCCCGCGCCACGCCCGGGCGGCGCCGCCGGCGAAGCTGATCAGCCAGACGACCGTCCCGGCGGCAAACAGCGCCAGCCACGCTGCCTGACGCAGCGTGTGACGCTCGATGGGCCGCCTTGGCGCTTCGCTAGAGGACATGCAGTTCCTCCGGGTTCGTGGCCGCCAGGTCGCTGCGCGCCTGCTCGATCTGGTCGCTCGAACAGGCGATGAAGAGGCCGAACTTGTCTCGGCTGAACCGCCGGTCGTACGCGTGTGGCAAAGGCCGCGCCGGCCGGAGGCGCGCGTGGACCATGATGCCGATCAGGTTGAAGATCGACCCCAGCAGGATCGTGCCCTCGAAGGCGACGACGCAGTAGGGAATGATCGACATCACCGGCGGTTTGCCGCCGGCGACGAGATGATTGACAGCCGCCGAGCCCATCGCCAGGGCGAAGCCGCCCGTAGCGCCCAGGATCGCCCCGGTGAGCGTCCAGAACCGCACCGGCCCGTGGGGCAGCCCCATCGCCTGCGACAGCTCGCCCAGCTTCAGCGGCGAGAAGACCTCCAGCGCCTTGAGCGAGGAGTTCTGCCGCACGTGCCGCAAGGCCTCGAGGAGTTTGTCCGGGCGCGAGAAGACGGCCATGACGCCTTCCTTGCTGTCGGCGACCCGCCCGCCGGGGTCCCGTGGCAGCGGCACGCGGGGGGCCTGCTTGACATAATGCCCGACGCCTTCCTTGAGTTCGGCGATCGGCAGCACCGGCAGCAGCCGCGTAAAGCTGACGTAGAAGAACAGGAACCACGTAAAGGCGCCAACCGTGATGACGATCTCGACCCAGGTCATCGCGTACCAGCCCCAGTTGTGCGGCAGAAAATCGTGCGCCGTGGCGGCGGTGACGATCTCATAGCGCTCGAGCCACATGCCCAGGTTCACCAGCAGCGAGGCGATGAACAGCCACGTCAGGTTCCGCCGCGCCTTGCGGAACACGAACGTCAGCGGCACCAGAAAGTCCAGCACCATCATCCCGAAGTAGATCGGCCAGCGCGAGCCCGTCGCCTGCCACCACGCCCACTGCTGCTCGAAAAGGTCCCCGCTGTACCAGGCGATGAACGGTTCGATGACGTAGGCGTAGCCGACGATCGCCCCGGTGACGAGCATCGTCTTGGCGACGGCCTCGAAATGATCCACCTTTACGATCCGATCGAGCTTGAGCACCCGCCAGGTGGGGATCATCAGCGTCAGGACCATCGCCAGGCCCGAGTGAATGGCCCCGGCGACGAAGTACGGCGGGAAGATCGTCTCGTGCCAGCCGGGCAGAATGCCCATGGCGAAATCCCACGACACCACCGAGTGCACCGAGATCACCAGCGGCGTGGCCAGGGCGGCGAAGTACAGGTACCCTCTGCCGTAGTGATTCCACTGGCTGGCGGCCCCGCACCAGCCCGACGCCAGCAGGCGATACAGGCGGGTCCGCCAGTGGGCGGGTCCGCGCTGGGCCAGCGAGCGGTCGCGTGCCGAGGCCAGGTCGGGGATGAGCCCCACGTAGAAGAAGATGAGGCTGACGGTGAAATACGTGCTGACGGCGCAGACGTCGAGCACCAGCGGGCTGAGGAAGTCCGGCCAGATCTGTCGCTGCGAGGGGTAGGGCAGGATGTAGTAGAACGCCCAGAATCGCCCCAGGTGAATCATCGGGAACAGTCCGGCCGTCATGACGGCGAAGATGGTCATGGCTTCGCTGGAGCGGCTGACGGCGTCGCGCCATTTCGATCGCACCAGGTGCAGGATCGCCGAGATGAACGTCCCGCTGTGGGCGATTCCGATCCAGAACACGAAGTTGCCGATGTAGCAACCCCATCCGACGGGGTGGCTGATGCCGGCAACGCCCATGCCGACCTGGATCTGGTATTGCCAGGTGACGAAGAAGACGCCGATACCGGTGGCCAGCAGCGCCAGGAACGCGAAGTACGGAGCCCGCGGCCTTTTCAGCGCAGCGAGCACGTCGTCGTTGATCTGCCCGTACGTCGCGTTGACCGGTTCGTACTCGGGCATGTCAGGCGGGCCCCTTCTGGCTGACGCGCCGCAGGTACGTCACGGCGGGCTTGGTGTTGAGCTCCTCAAGCACGTGGTAGCGTCGCGGGTCGCGCCGCGTCAGGCGCGAGACCTGCGAGTTGGGATCGAGCAGGTCGCCGAAGGTGTACACGCCGGCCGGGCAGGTCTGCAGGCAGGCGGGCTTGATCTCGCCGTCGGCGATGGCGCGCCCTTCGCGCGCCGCCTGAAGCTCGACCTTCTTGATGCGCTGGATACAGAAGGTGCATTTTTCCATGACCCCGCGGCAGCGCACGGTGACGTCGGGGTTGAGCTGGAGGTCCAGCGGATACGGCCATTTCGGGTCGAACCACTCGAACCGCCGCACCTTGTACGGGCAGTTGTTCGAGCAGTACCGCGTCCCGACGCAGCGGTTGTAGATCTGCGCATTGAGCCCTTCCTCGTTGTGCACGGCCGCGTAGACCGGGCAGACCGGCTCGCAGGGGGCGCAATCGCAGTGCTGGCAGAGCATCGGCAGCCATCCCAGCCGGTGGCGGTCGTGGTCGTCGCGGTAGGGAACGACCTTGAGCCAGGCCATCTCGCGGCCCTTGGCCACGCGGGCTTTGCCGTAGACCGGGACGTTATTCTCGGCATAGCAGGCCACGCCGCAGGCGCCGCAGCCAATGCAGCGGTGCAGGTCGACGACCATCGCCCAGCGGTGCTTGGGGTACTCGTGCGGCGGGTAGAGGTCGCGCTTGGGGTCGTAGCCTTCCGGCAGCGGCAGGATCAGATCGTCGCCCTCGCCCGGCCGCATCGCCGCCACTTTCGACAGCTCGACCCACTGCAGGATCTCGCGCCCGTACTGGTCCTGCGTCGGCGAGGTGTAGGTCGGCTCCTCGCTGCGGCCGGTGGGGCTGATCGATACGCTGCCGAATGGATGTGCGGGCGATGGCAGTAGAAGGTCAAACCCATTGGCACCGTAGCCATTGGCATTGGCGCCCATGGCGGTATGACCTTGGCCCAGCGCCAGCGCGACCGTCTCGGGATGGATATCCTCTGTCAGCCGCACCGGAGCAACAGCGATGGTGCTTCCCGCCCATAGCTTGACCTCGTCGTTGTTCTCAATGTCCAGGCGCTTGGCCATCTCCGGGTGCATGTCGATCCAACTGCCCCAGGTCGCGTAGCTGATCGGGTCGGGCGACTCCTGAATCCACCCGCGATTTGCTGTGCGGCCGTCGAAGTAGAGGATCGACGGATATAACCACAATTTCACGTGTTCGCCTCGGATAACGGGCGGTCGAGCAAGAGGTTCCAGGCGCACTCTTGTCAAATCGACGCTGACCTCGCGCTGAGCCGGTGCGAGAGTGAAGCCTTGCACCAGCGGGTCCGCGCCCTGCGTCGCCGGGGCGGTGGCGGGCTGGTCGTGAACGTCCAGCTTCTTGCCGGCCTGGTGGGCGATCTCCATCAGGACATCGCCGGCCGAGCGCGTGTCGAAGAGCCGGCCCATGGTCGGCTGGATCGCGCCGGTGATGCCGGAGTATGGCTCGTAGTCGCCCCAGGTCTCCAGCGGGTAGTCTACCGGCAGCACCCAATGGGCCAGGGCGGCGGTCTCATCCTTCAGCGTCCCAAGATAAACGACTGTCCCTGCCTCGCTGATCGCCCCGGCCGCTCCGGGCAGGCTGTAGGCGGGGTTGGTGTTGTGGACGATCAGCACATCCTTGGCCGTCAGTCCCTGGAGCGCTTTGAGCAACTCGCTGGGGCGCACGCAGTCGCTCAGGGCGTGGCGGCGCGTGGTCTCGACGGTCTGGTTCATCCGTCCGGCCGCGACATTGAGCAGCATCGCCGCCAGCGCCGCGTCGGCGGCCGCCGGGCTCTCGGTTGCCGCCGGCCCGCCCAGGGCCACACTGCCCTGCGCGCCGGCGAATCGCCGCGCCAGAGCGGCAATCTGTTCGCGGGGCACGCCCGGCGCCTCACGCGGCCGCTGATTCGCCATCGCTCGCAGTTGATCAAGGCTTCCCTTGGCCAGCCCGGCCGAGAGCATCTCGTGCAGCATCGCCCAGGCGACGGCGCCCTCGCCGCCGGGGGGCACGAGGATGACGGTATCGGCATTGGCGGCCGTCATCGATTGCCGTGGACCCACGTAGACGAACGAGCCCATCTTGCCGTCGCGGTAGGCCCGCATCTGGGCAAAGTCGTGCGCGAACTCCACCGGCGAGATCCACGTCTCGAGGAAGTCCACGGCAAAGCTGATGATGATCTCGCACTTGTCCAGGCGGAATCGCGGAATGCCGCGCAGCCCCAGCGCCGCGCAGGCCGACGCCAGCGGGTGATAGTGCACGGCCTCATAGAACATCGCCTGGCCGCCGAAGGCGGCAGCGAATGCGTTCAGGGTTTCCGCCAGGCTGCCCGTCTGCAGATCCGACACGAGCAGCAGTTTGCCCCCGCCGCGTAAACCTCTGGCGATATCCGCCAGAGCGTCCGTCCACTGCGGCCGCTCCGTGCCGCCGCGCTGCGCGACGTGCTGCATTCGGTCGGGATCGTAGTGGCCTTGCAGGGACGACTGCCCGCGTGCGCAAAGGCCGCCGCGGTTGACGGGGTGGTCGGGGTTGCCCTCGGCCTTGTTGATTCGCCCGTCGCGATGCCAGACGTGCATCCCGCATCCGGCGGGGCACTCGCGGCAGGTGGTGGCGTAGACGGCGACCTCGCCGGGGCGGACGTGAGGGATCGGCCGGGGCGTCGACAGCAGGCTGTCGATGGACTTGACGCCCCAGGCGGCCGCTCCGCCGGCGGCGGCGCCACCGGTCATGTGAAGGAACATTCGGCGCGAAAAATGGTCCATCTTTGCGGTCCCTAAGCATGCAACTTGGCCATATCGATAGTCTTAGGACTCACGATGCGGGGAATTATATTCAGCCGGTTGAGTGGCGTCGCCTGAGTGTGAATTACTTCTTCATTTCGGGCCGGTACGGTATCCGGGCCAAGTATTCATCAACGCCTGCAAAACGGCATTGATAAATGCCAGGTGCCTCCGCCGCGACCTCCCCCCTGTAACCGAGGGGATGCTCGGACAGGCGTAAATCTGCTGGAAATCTGTCCTTGTCAGCCTTAAAGTAATGGATTCTCAAAAGGACGGCGCCTGCCGCGCCTGAAGGAGGTCTTTCTGCCATGACGGATGCACCCTTGACGCCGCAAACGGGCAATCGCTGGTTGATCGCCATCATGGGCACGCTGCTGCAACTGTGCCTGGGCACCGTCTATGCCTGGAGTTACTTCCAGGATCCTCTGTCGAAAACTTACGGCTGGACCAACACTCAGGTCATGGTCGCCTTCAGCCTGGCGATCTGCTTTCTCGGCCTGGCAGCCGCCTGGGGAGGGATCAACCTGGCCAAGTACGGCCCGCGCAAGCTCGCGATGATCGGCGGAACGCTGTTCGGGTTGGGATACCTATTGGGCGCGGCAGGGCTGTACTGGCATAACCTGTGGGTGCTCTGGATCGGCTACGGCGTCATCGGCGGCATCGGTCTGGGTCTGGGGTATGTCACGCCGGTCGCCACGGCTGCCAAGTGGTTCCCGGATAAGAAGGGGCTCGTCACCGGCATGGTGATCATGGGCTTTGGGTTTGGCGCGTTGTTGATGAGCAAGGTGCTTGCGCCGGTGCTGCTTGCATTCACCAAGAGTGCCGACAGCCCTGCCGGACGCTATGATCTGCTCTTTGCGATGCTGGGGGCCATGTTCCTGATCGTGACGCCGATCGTGGCGGCATTCCTGAAGAATCCCCCTGCCGGATATGTGCCGGCCGGTTATTCGCCGTCGGTAACGGCGTCGGCGGCCAACTCGCTTTCGGACGTCAAGCACCGGTCCCTGTGGTGCATCTTCTCCGGACGGTTCACCGCGATGTGGGTGGTGTTCTTCTGCAACATTGCCGCGGGAATCTCGATCATCAGCCTGCAGTCTCCGATGATCCAGGACCTGTATCGCAAGACGATGGGCGCGGCCCTGGCCGGGATGACCGAGGCGGAGGCCGTCAAGTTTCTGGCAGGATACGGCGCCACGCTGGTGGCGATCAGTTCTCTCTTCAATGGCGCCGGGCGATTCTTCTGGGGCGGCCTGTCCGACCGCATCGGCCGCGTGCAGGCCTTCCGCATTATGCTCGTCACGCAGATCGCGGCGTTTGCCGCCTTGATGTTCGTGGGCAACCCGTGGGTTTTCGGCGCGCTGATCTGCTACATCCTGCTGTGCTACGGCGGGGGGTTCGGCACGATGCCCTCGTTTGTGACCGATGTGTTCGGCCCCAAGATGATGGCCGTTGTGTATGGCGTGATCCTGACCGCGTGGTCTGCTGCGGGAGTTGTAGGGCCACAACTCTTCGCCAAGATCAAAGACGGGATCGCAAGCTTCACGGCCCTGGGCGCCACAGATCAATGGTACTCGGGAGCGATCCTGTGGATGGAGCAGATGCGCGCCAGCGCCGGATGTGACGCCAAGGCCTGGTACTCCTTTGTCGTGGCTGCGGCATTCCTGCTGCTGGGCCTGATCTGCTCGCTGCTGTTCCTGAGCAACACGCCCTTCCGCTGCGGCCGCGCCCAACATGCTCCCAACTGCAATGCGCCGTGCCTGGCGGCCGAAACGTCGTCGCAAGGCTAGCGATGGTTTTTTTGCATCTCAACTGGCCCAGCCGGTCAAAACCCGGATACGGGTCCGCTGCGCCTCTATAATTCAATAGTCTAAGACACAGACGACTTCCGTTCTAACGGGCTAGGGAGGCAGCCATGCTCGAATCGGTGGAGAAATTGATGGCGGCGGGGCTGGGGATGCTGTCCATGACGCGCGAGAAGGCCGAGGAACTCTTCGACGACCTCGTCCGCCGTGGCGAGGCGGCCAAAACCAGTCGCGAAGGCTTTGTCAGATCCGTCGTCGATGCAGCCGACGACGCCCGCAGGGACTTGGCTATGATGGTGCATCGCCAGGTCGAACAGGCGGTCGAGCGGCTCGAATTGGCCAGCCGCAAGGACCTGGCCCGCATCGAACGCAAGCTCGACCAACTGACCTTGGCGCAACCGAGGCCCTCCCGCCCGACAAAAAGGCCCGCCGCCCCGGGCCGCCGAAAGACCGCCGTCGCGCGATGAAAACCTATGGCCCTGTTCTCCTTCAGCCTGACCCGCACGGTCGAGCACCTGCGGCTGTACCGCCACATCCTGGCGGTGCTGGCCAAATATGGATTGGGAGAGATTTCAAGCGCCGGAGGCCGCCTGCGCCGCCGCGCGCCGACGGCCAATCATCTCTCGCGCCCCCAGCGGGCGCGGATGGCGCTGGAAGAACTGGGACCGACCTTCATCAAGCTGGGGCAACTGCTCAGCGGCCGTCCGGACCTGATCCCCGTTGACTACGCCATCGAGTTCGAGCGTCTGCAGGACCAGGTGGCGGCTGTGGACTTCCAGACCATCCGCGCCGAGATCGAGCGCGAGCTGGGCAAGCCGCTGAGCGATTACTTCCGCCAGTTCGACCCCTCGCCCATCGCCGCCGGGAGCATCGCCCAGGTGCACCGGGCGGTGACGGTGGAGGGGGACGTGGTGGCCGTCAAGGTGCGCCGCCCGGGCGTGGCGACGGCCCTGCGCAGCGAGTGCGAGGTGCTCGACAGGATCGCCCTGATGCTCCGCGCCCGCTGGGGCCGCAGCGCCGGGGCCGACCCGGTCCTGATCGTGCGCGAGTTCACCCGCGCCGTCATGCGAGAGGTCGACCTCAACAGCGAGCGGATGAACATCGACCGCTTTGCCCGCCTGTTCAAGGACGACCCGACCGTGCACATCCTGCGCACCTACCCCGCCTATTGCACGCGGGCCGTGCTGACGATGGAGTACATCGACGGGATCAAGCCCACCGACGTGGCCGCCCTGCGCCAGGCGGGGCTGGACGGGCGGCTCATCGCCCGGCGCGGGGTGAACTTCGTGCTGCGACAGATCTTCGATTTCAGCTTTTTCCACAGCGACCCGCACGCGGGCAACTTCTTTATCCTGCCTGACAACGTGCTGGCGCCGCTGGACTTTGGCCAGGTCGCGCACCTGGGCGACCAGGAGCGCGTGCTGTTCGGCCAGTTCGTGCAGTCGATTCTGGACAACGACCCCAGCGGCCTCATTCATGACTTCGAGCGTTTCGAGATGCTCGGCGAGGGCACCGACGTGCGCGAGCTGGCCCGTGACGCGGGGGAAATGCTGGGC
Organism: Phycisphaerae bacterium; assembly: GCA_039683615.1. Taxonomy (GTDB): domain Bacteria; phylum Planctomycetota; class Phycisphaerae; order SM23-33; family SM23-33; genus JAJFUU01. The sequence goes on along the minus strand of JBDKRA010000001.1, from coordinate 64,829 downwards.
ATGTACCACGCCCTGCCGGTCAAGGAAATCCCCTTCGGCGAGATGATGATGCAGACGTTCGACCTCTTCCGTCGCCACCGTCTGCGTCCGCCGGCCGAGTTCACGCTCATGCTCAAGGCGGTGATGGCCATCGAGTCGATGGCCACCACGCTCGACAGCGAGTTCGGCCTCGAGGAGCACCTGCGCCCGTACGCGCGGCGGGTCTCGCTCGAGCAGGTCAGCGGCGCCGCCCTGTGGCGCCGTACCCGCCGCGCCGCCCTCGACGCGATGAATATGGCCGCCGATCTGCCCAGCGACCTGGCGGCCATCGTGCGGCACCTCAAGCGCGGCCGCCTGCAGCTTCACGTGCAGCACGAGCACCTGGAGCAACTCGTCCGCACGCTGCACACCAGCTCCGACCGCATCAGCTTCGCCCTGATCATCTCGGGCCTGCTGGTGGGCTCGATCCTGCTGGTGACGCAGCGCGAGGGCATGGTCCTGGGGATCATCCGCCTGCAGTCGCTGGGCGTGCTGGGATACCTCACCGCCGCGGTGATAGGGTTGTGGTTGGTGATATCGATTATCCGCAAAAAAGAGTGACCGCCGGGAGAAAAGAAGAAACCGACGACGAGGACGAGGACGACGACGAGGACGAGAATATCGTTCATCTCTCGTCAGCGGGGGGCTCGCCCCGCGCGTTCAGGGAAACGCGTCGAGCAAATCGAAGATCCGCCGTGGCGGGCTCGACCGCTAACGCGCTGCGACACAATCTGGCGGCGTATTGTTCATCCTCGTCCTCGTCGTCGTCCTCGTCGTCGGTTGTTTCCCCCTCTCCAGACCTACCGGTAATACGGACTCATCGCCTGCTTGAGAATCTCGCTATCCTCGCGGCGGGGATCCCACAGGATCTGTCCCAGCAGCGCAGCGCTGGATTGAATCCTGGCCTCGAAGACGCCGTCCTCGATCAGCGCAGTGGCTGTGACTTTCGGCGGTTTGCATGCGAGGATCTCGCGGTAGAACTTCGCGGCCAGCGGATAGTTCCGCAGCCAGGCCGAATTGGCGTGGTCCCACCAGCGCTGACGGCGCCGGAGCCGCGAGGCCACGAACGCTTCGTCTCGCTCGCCCAGGATGAATGGGCCGTGATGCTCGAACTCGCAGTCCCATCGCAGGGCGGTCCAGCCCTTGGGCACCAGGGCAAACTCGGTGCCGGGGCGGAACGTCGCCAGCTTGCGGCTGTACTCGATGGTGCCCGCCGGCGTTCGGGGGAAGCCCGGTTCGTCGACGGCGTCTGGATTCACCTCGGCGCCGTAGGTGTAGGGCAGGGCGCCGGCGTCTTCCCACACGATCGTCACGCGAGAGTCCAGGTCCGCCAGGTCGGCGAAGCGATCCTGGATGCTCGTGGCGTGCAGGCCGAACTGGATGTACAGATCGCCTTGGTCGGCCAGCAACTCGCGAGCGGTTTCGTTGACGAGCATGCAGGCGGCCTTGGCGGTCGTGACACCGTCCCTGGCCGTGGTCGTATGCTCGGTGCTGGTCTGGAAGTAGATGCCGTCGGCCTTGAGGTGCGCGTAGTTGCGGCGATAGTTTTCGACGACGCCGCGACGGACGCCGTCGCGGTCGGCCTGGCTGAAGATGTCGAATTTCTCCAGCCCCCAGCCCCAGTGGAAGCCCAGCACGATCTTGACGCCGCGGCTGTGGGCGTAATCGATGATCTGCGGGCAGTTCAGCGGCGGCTGATCGTTCCACAACGTCAGCATGTTCATCCGCAGCCGCGCCATGTTGTCGATGAACCGTTTGTAGTCGTAGATCACGTACCCCCACGTCCAGATGCCGCGGTTGTCGACGGCCGGAGCGGTGGCGTATTTCACCTCGCCCAGGCGGTCCAGGGCGGCCTGCTGCAGTTCGGGCTTCTCCTCGACGACGCCCAGGCCCAGCACGCGGCCGCAAAAATCCACCGCCCCGTGCAGCACGCCAGCCTTGTCGGCCCCGGCGATGACGGCCGTGATCGCCTCGCCCGTCTTGAACACCGTGATGGAGTACGCCCCTGCGCCTTGAGGCTTGTCAACGTACCCGCGCGCAATGCATTCCGCCACGCCCGCATGGCCGGCGGCCGTGCCGATCAGGATGCGATGCACGTCCGCGTCAGGCCGCTCCGTCCCCGCCGCCCGCACGGCGACGACATACGGCAGATACCGCTGCAACACCCGCTGGACCTCATCGACGGCGAACTGCTGCACGCCCTCATAGCGCGAGTAAACAATCTCCCACCGCCGCCCCGGATATCGCAGCGCGTACTCTTCCATGGCATTCTCCTATGGGACGAACCTCAGGTTCGGTTGCCCGTGAAGGGCAATATACTGCGAGTCTTGTCATGTGGCGACTTTTTGAATAGTTTCTTGGTAAGCTCTTCGACCTTGCGACCGCCGCAGGAACCAGATGAAACGCAAGCAGTCCCACATCGCGATGCACGCACTGGCTATGGTCTGCTGCGGCTGTCTCATGGCCGGTTGCGGCCGTCCTGACAAACCTGCCGGCGGAACTCGCCCGGCAAACGTGCCGCCGGCTGGCGGTGCTCGGAAAGCGGCAGCCTCGCAGGCGCCGAGCGTGCCTTCGCCGCCGGTGGTCGCTGCGGCGCGGTCCCAGGTGGGCAGGACGACGATCTACGATCCCGCCTACGTGCGTTTGGCCTACCCGCTGGGCGATGTGCCTATTGATCGGGGCGTTTGCACGGACGTTGTGACTCGGGCCCTGCGCGACGGTCTGGGGATGGACTTGCAGGCGCGGGTGCATGAGGACATGAAAGCCTCCTTCGCCAGTTACCCCAATACGTGGGGGCTGTCCAGGCCGGACCCCAATATCGATCATCGTCGCGTTCCCAACGTGCAGCGGTATTTCCAGAGGAAAGGATGGGCGCTCCCCGTGACGTCGGCTGCGGGGGATTATCTTCCCGGCGATATCGTCACCTGCACGGTTCCTCCCAACCGCCCTCACATCATGATCGTCAGCGACAGGAAAAATTCGCGCAACATTGCTTTGGTCATTCACAATATCGGTAGCGGCGCCAGGGAAGAGGATGGGCTGTTCGAGTTTCCGCTCACGGGGCACTACCGCGTTCCAGCACACTACACCAAGAACTAGACCGCACTGTCCTGCAACGTCTTGACGAAGGCGGTGATTTTTTCGGCGTGCAGGTCCTTGCGGATGTCTTTGTCGATCAGGCTCAGCGTCGCGATGGGGGGCTGGCCGCAGAGGGCGGACATGTGCTCGAAGGAGCGTTTGTCGCCGCTGCCGCCCATCGTGGCCAGGAAGGCGACCTTCTTGCACTCGCGGCCGTGCTCGGTCAGCCATGTCCGCACGGGGCTGGCCATCGTGAAGGCCCAGACCGGCGTGGCGATGACGACCAGGTCATACTCGTCGGTCTTGTGCTGGAAGGGGCCGATCGGCGTAAGGCGTTTGGTCGCGGCGTCGCGCCCGGCGAGGATCCATCCCGAGGCCCCACTGTGATTGACGCTGTCGGCGATCTCCTCGATGTCGGCCGACAGGGCCTGCTGGATATCCTGTGCGGCCTTGCGGGTCAGGCCCGTTCGCGAGTAATAGACGATGAGGGTCTTCATGTTCTGCCTGCCTTTGTCTTCGTTGGCGGCCTTGGGGCTCTGGAATCGTAGCCCTCCCGCAGCGGGCGGTCCAACGGAATCTTGCGGCCGCCGCGGCAGGGGGGTGGGTTAAACTGGCGGTTTGACGATTTTGGGGCGGCACAGGAAGGATCGGCAGTGAGCAAGGCGTCGCGCAGACTCATCATTATTATCGTGGCATTTGGCGCGGCGGCGCTCGTCGCGGCAGGGGCTCTTGTGCTTGTGGCCAGTACCCATCGTCGCGGGCCGTTGGACGCTTCCGACCCGTCGCAGCGGCAGGACGAGCCGGCTTTGGCCGATCTGACCGACTACAGCCCCGGACCGATGACGCAGCCGGCCAGCGCCTCCACGCGCCGCGCCAACCCCGCCCGGCCGGCGCCGGAGCAGTTGGCGTTCCAGGACCTGGAGATGGGGCTGTTCATTCACTTCGGACTCGACACCTACACCGACCAGACCAGCGGCGACGGCAAGAAGTCGCCCGACCTGTTCAATCCGACCGAACTGAACTGCGACCAGTGGATGCAGACCGCCGCGGCGATGGGGGCCCGCTATGTCGTCTACACCGCCCGCCACGAGGGCGGGTTCTGCACGTGGCCTACGGCCAGCCACGATTACAGCGTCAAGGCAAGCTCGTGGCGCAGCGGGCGGGGCGACGTCGTCCGCGAGTTCACCGACGCCTGCCGCCGCAGCGGCATGAAGGTCGGCCTCTATCACACCCCTTCGCACGACGCCTACAGCCGCCGCGTGTTCAAAGACGACCCGGCCGCCTACCAGCGCGTGCAGGAGCAGCAGATCATCGAGCTGCTGAGCAACTACGGGCCCATCGACTACCTCTGGTTCGACCACCACCGCGGCAGCGACCTGTACCGCAAGATCGACGCCCTCGTGCGGCGTCTGCAGCCGCAGTGCCTGATCTTCGGCGTCGACACGTGGATTCAAAACGGCCACCTCGGCGTGGCGCCCGAGACGCTGTGGAACGCCGTCGACACGGTTGACGGCACGGCTTTTGAACGCCCGACGAGCGACGCCGGGACACCCTGGGGGCGCTACTACCGCGTGTGGGAGACCAACACCGAGTTCAGCGGGCACTGGTTCTGGAACGGCCCGGCCGTGGCGCCCGTCGAGGCGATGATCAAGAAGTATTACTTCTCCGTCGGGCGCGGGGCGAACTTCCTGCCCAACTTCGCCCCCGACCCGCGCGGGCTGATGACCGACGAGGTCATGAAGCGCGCCAAGCAGTTCGGCGACGACATCCGCCGGCGGTTCGCCACGCCGGTCTTTGTCGCGTGCCCACGGGGGCGCTTCTCCACGTTTACGCAGATGCTCGATCCGCCCGCGACATTCGATCACATGGTCCTGACGGAAGATCTGCATCGCGGGCAGAACATCAGCGAGTTGCTCGCCGAATATCTCGACGGCCAGACGTGGAAAGAACTCGCCCGGGTTTCGACCGTCGGCCACAAGCGCATCGTCTTTTTCAAACCCGTAACAGCCGGTGGCATTCGATTGAGTTGCCCGGCCGCCCTGACGGATCGGTGGGCTCTGGAGCGTGTGGCGTTGTATCTGGCCGGGCCCGGACCCAAGCCGGTCACTGCCGCCGACGAGCAATGGCGGCGCCGCAGCGGCTCGTCGCGCCCGGCGGGTCCATGACCGCTCAGCGGTCGGGTGCGGGGGTTCCTTCGACCGCCGGATTGTCCGTGGTGTCGGGTTCGACGGTCTGATGGCGGTATTCCGCCGTATCTCGCGCCGCCTGGTCGGCCTCATAGCTTGAAGGCGAATAGGTGCTGCCGGATTCGCCGCCGGTGGTGGAGCAACCGGCCGTCAATCCCGCCGTGGCCACAACCGCAGCGAAAAGCCCGATCATCAAGCACATCATCAATGTTCGCATAGGGATTCCCCCGTAAGGACGCCGGCCATCCTTATCCTATGAGGCCAAAAGCCCCGCGCAATCGAGGTCAACGCTGCATTTGAAGTACGGTTTTCCCCGGCGCCGCGTGCAGTGCCGCGTCGGTTCTTCTTTCGCCTACCTGGCGGAGACTTCCAGGCCTTCCCCATCGAAGATCACATTGATGCTCGATCGGAAGTTCTTGCCGTCGCGCACGAAGGCCAGGTACTGCTCGAGGCGCGGGGCGGCGTTGACACTGTTGTGCGCCAGCACGATTGAGCCGCTGCCCAGGCGGTCGTAGCACGCTCGCAGGATTTCCAGGTAGATCCCCTTGCCGCGGGCCTTGTCGCCGTCGGCGTCGAGGTACAGCAGGCCGATGGGCTGGTCGAATGCCGCGGCGACATCCACCGCGTCGGCCGCGATCACCCGCGCCGTGCCGGTCGGGTCGATCTTGCGCACGTTGCGTTCGGCGCGGGCGGCCTCGTCGGGTTTGATCTCCACGCCGATCAGCGAGCGGGCCTGGTAGCACGCCCCGGGCCCGACGCCCGCGCCGGCGTTGGAGATGAACGTGTTGCCGCAGAACACGCCGGCCGCGATCATGTTCTGGGGCTGGATGATCGCGTTGATGGCGTACAGCAGGCGCTGCATGCGGGGCGTAATGGCGGTCCAGGGGATCTCGAAGCTCTCGGCCACGCCGCGTCGGTGGGCGAGGAACTTCTCGTGATCATATTGCGCGTGCGGGAGGATGTGCGCTTCGCACAGGGCCTCGAGGGCGGCGGCGACGACGGCGATCTCCTTTTCCGCCGGCTCGACCGCACGGTGCGGCTCGTGGTAGATCATCTTGTACGTGTTCCAGTCGTCGCTGCGAAACTCACCGGCCATGAACGCACTCCTGAAAGAAGAAGCATTGTAACAAAACAAAAACGCGGCAGGGATTACCCGCCGCGCTTTCGTTGATGCGTTCGATGTCAGCTACTTAGTGCTGGCGGTCTTGAGGACGACGGCCGCACGCGGGTCGATCACGCGGAACGTGAACGACTCGGTGATGAACAACTCGACGTTCTTGCTGTCGTGCTGGCTGTAGCCGATGGCGTAGTCGGCGCCGACGGTCAGCTCGAAATCGCCGCCTCGCTTGGAGACGACCAGCCCGCCCTTGAGCACGCGCGACATCACGATCTCGCCCTGGAGGATCTGCTTGACCGTCTCGTACGGCGGGATGGGGGCCTTGCTTGCCGCGGCCAGCAGGGCGAAGTATTCATCCTGCCCCAGCACCAGGGTGTAGGGTCCGCCGACGTCGGCGGTGATGAGCGTCTTGACGGCCTGGCCTACCGCCGAGGCCATGGCGGCCGGTTCGCCCAGGGCGATGGCGTCGTGGGCGGCGGTTTTGACGATGCCCTTGATCGCGCCGGCGTCGAAGCCGGTGAAGACGGCGGTGTCTTCAAAGCGGGCGGCCTTTTCAACGGCGTCGATGATGGGCTGGTTGTCGACGTCCTTGGCGCCTCGCGTCAGGTTGTCCAACTCGAACTGGGCCAGCGTGAAGGGGATGCGCGTCTCGACCAGCGACTGCACCTGGCGGATGCCCCAGGGCACGTTGTCTTTCTTGACGTTTTCGAGCCGGCCGAGGTTGATAGCCGCCAGCTCCCATCCGTGCGGTCCGGAGAAGTCGACGACCTTGCGGGCGGCCAGGTTCTGCTTGAGGGTGCGCTGGGCCTCGGAGTCGATCCAGTTCCAGGCCAGGTCGCTGATGGGGGCGAATTCGCGTTTGAGTATGCTTGCCACGGATAGTTCTCCTTTACTTCATGGATCCGATGTTGAGGCTCGCAGCCGCGCCGGCGGCGGGGGCGGAGCCTTGGGTTTGGGCTTGTTCGACTTCGGTGATCGGCAGTGTCGTGAACAGGTACGTTCGCATCGGCTCGTCGAGCTGCGGGAAGTTGCGCCGCAGCCACTCCAGGAGCATCGAGGCGTGCTCGAGCTCTTCGTCGCGATTGTGCTCCAGGACCGCCTTGAGGGCCGGATCGGTCGCGACGGCCGCCCGCTGCGAATACCATGCGACGGCCTCGAACTCCTCGTTGAAACTCTCGATGGCCCGGTGAATGTCCAGCAGCGCCGGCGTCAGGGACTCGATTGGAACGTGAAGCGGAATCGGCATAGAAACTCCTTTCGCGTCTTGAATCCTATCCTGCGGCGAATCGATAGTTACCCCAGGACTCGAAACCGCCCGCCCTGGCTACGGGTTCAGGATATTCCCTTATTCCATCAGACACAAGGGGCTGCAACATTTTCAATCGCATCGATCACACGGTGAAACATTTTAGGCACCGCCCCCAGGAATCCGTCCAACTTTTCCTGCCGGCCCAATCGCGGCCGCCCGCTTTGCGGCATGGGCGTCCCGCCCATGCTCCCTGGCCTTGCACGGGCGAGACCTTCGGCCCTGCGCGACACGGCGCCGGTTGCCCTTCTCAGTCGTAGACCAACCCGCGGCGGCGGGCGCGCTCGCTCATGTACCGATGGCCGAGCGTATCGGAATGGTCTTTAAGCCAGTCGCTCAAGCGAGTGGACCCCGCCGGCGGGGAGTTGGTCGCCAGCAGGCCGTCCATGAGCCCGCGCATTTCCTGGGGCGTGACGATGGGGTCGCCAACGATCCAGCCCATGGCCTGTACCATCGCCAGGGCCAGGTGCGGCGGGGCGGGCAGGATGAGTCGGTGCACGCCGATGGCGCGGGCGATGGCCTGCACGAGCTGCCGGTAGGTGAACGTCTCGGGCCCGACGGCGTCGATGGTGGCGTTCTCGCTGCGGGCGGCCTGCGCGATCGCCAGTTCGGCCAGGTCCTCGACGAAAATCGGCTGCAGGCGGTACGCACCGCGTCCGAAAAGGGCGAAGACCAGCAGGCGTCGCAGGGCCCAGGCGATGTTGTTGACAAGGATGCCCTCGTCGCCAAAGAGCACCGCCGGGCGCAAGATGGCGTACGACAGACCGGATTCCTTCAACGCCTGCTCGACCAGTGCCTTGCCGCGGAAGTAACCCAGCGGCGAATCGGCCGAGGGATTGGTGATGCTGACGTGGACGACCCGTGGCACGCCCGCCTCGCACGCCGCGGCGATGAGCACCTTGGAGTTTTCCACGGCCCGCTCAAACGTCATGCCGTGCATCGGGTAGCGGATCCAGTAGGTGTTGAACAGCGCTGCCGCACCGCGCAGGGCTTTGACCAGCTTCGCCGGCGAGGCAAAGTCCAGGCGTGCCAGGGCGATGCGAGGGTCGTCGGCAGTGCCCGGCCGCCGCCCATCGAGGCTCAGGACGCTATCGCCGCGCTTGATCAACCGCTGCGCGATGTGGCGGCCCAGAAAGCCGAACGCGCCGGTGACCACGTATCGTGTTGGCTCGTGCATGAAAGAATCTTAGCGGGCAGAACTATGGAGTCGGCAGCCTTAGCTGCCGCTTTAGATGTTTTCGGGCAGGTGCCGTGGCGGGAGGGCGAAACCCGACAGCCACGACTGCCTCAAGACTCGGGGATCGTGGCTCTCCGGGCCTTCGGCCCTGCGCGCCACGGCACCCTTCCATCATCCTGCCTTCATCGCCGTAACGATGTCCGTGACCATCGCCTTGGCGTCACCGAAGAGCATCATTGTTTTGTCGCTGTAGAACAGGTCGTTGTCGACTCCGGCGAAGCCTGTGGCGAGGCTGCGCTTGATGATCATCAGCGTGGCGGCCTTGTCCACATCGAGGATGGGCATGCCGTAGATGGGGCTGCCCTTGTCGGTGCGGGCGGCGGGGTTGATCACGTCGTTGGCGCCGATGACCAGGGCCACGTCGGCCTGCTCGAACTCGGGATTGATCTGCTCCATCGTGTAGAGCTGGTCGTAGGGCACGTTGGCCTCGGCCAGCAGCACGTTCATGTGTCCGGGCATGCGTCCGGCGACGGGATGGATGGCGTACTTGACCTCGACGCCGCGCTGGGCGAGCAGGTCGGCCAGTTCCTTGATGACGTGCTGGGCCTGCGCCACGGCCATCCCGTAGCCCGGCACGATCACCACCTGCCGCGAGCCTTCCATGACGACGGCGGCGTCCTCGGCCGAATACCGTTTCACCGGCGGTCGCTGCTTCTGTTCGCCCGCGCGCACCTGTCCGACGGCCGCAAACAGCACGTTGAACAGCGAGCGGTTCATGGCTTGGCACATCAGGCGCGTCAGGATGATCCCCGAGGCGCCCACCAGAGCGCCGGAGATGATCAGACCGTTGTTCTTGAGCAGAAAGCCCGTTGCTGCCGCGGCCAGGCCCGAGTAGCTGTTGAGCAGGCTGATGACCACCGGCATGTCGGCTCCGCCGATGGGGATGACGAACAGCACGCCGACGGCGGCCGACACCAGCGCCAGCGGGATGATCCAGTGCGGCTGGCCGGGCCAACATGCCAGGGCGGCGATCAGAAGGACCGCCAGGACCAGCAGGCCGAAGTTCGCCAGCTTCTGGAACCGAAAGACGACCGGGCGGCCGCTGACGACGACTTCCTGCAGCTTGGCGAAGGCGACCATGCTTCCGGTGAAGGTCACCCATCCGATGAGCGTGCTGACCCCGTCGGTGACGAGAAACTCCGTGGCGTCGCCCGGGGCGCCCCAGCGGCGGTAGATCTCCACCAGCGCCACCAGGCCCGACGCCAGCCCGCCAAACCCGTTGAGCATGGCCACCATCTGCGGCATGGCCGTCATCTTGACCGCATACGCCAGCACTGCCCCGATGACCGAACCGATCGCCAGCCCGGCGATGATCCACGTCCAGTCGACGATCTCCAGCGTCAGCAGCGTAAAGACGATGGCGATCAACATCCCTGCGCCGCTGACCAGGTTGCCCACCCGCGCGCGACGCGGCGAGGCCATCTCCTTGAGGCCGTAAATGAACAGCACCGCCGCGGCGAGATAGGCGTAATCCTCGACCTCCTGGCTCACCTGAAATGCCAGGATGCCCGTCATCGTTTGCTCCTTTTGAACATGCGCAGCATGCGGTCGGTCACGAGGTAACCACCCACGACGTTGATCATCGCGGCGGCCACCGCCAGCGTCCCAGCTGTGGCGGCCAGCGCCGGATGCCCCACGTTCTTGAGGATCGCCGCGGCCGCCAGGGCTCCGACGATCGTGATGCCGCTGATGGCGTTGGATCCGCTCATCAGCGGCGTGTGGAGCATCGTGGGCACCTTGGTGATGATCTCGAGCCCCACGAACATCGCCAGCACGAAGACGATGACGGCCGTCGTCAGGGTCATCTCCGTCGCCAACATGACGGTCAGGCCAGTCATGCGCCAACTCCTTTCAATGCCTGGGCGGCCTTGCCGACCACCTTCCCCTCGCGAGTGACGAGGGTGGCGGCGATCACTTCATTATCCATGTCCACGTTGACATGGTCGTCTTTAACCAGCTCGGCGACGAACGAGGCGATGTTCGAGGCGTACATGCGGCTGGCGTCGAGAGGGACCTGCGCGGGCAGGTTCAGCGGGGCGAGAATCTTGACGCCCGCGGCCTGCACGTCGTGGCCGGGCTGGGTGGCCTTGCAGTTGCCCCCGGCCGCGGCTGCCATGTCCACGATCACGCTGCCGCGCCGCATCGAGGCGAGCATCTCGTCGCTGATCAGCAGGGGGGCCTTGCGGTCGGGGATCATGGCCGTGGTGATGATGATGTCGGCCTCGGCCACGTGCGGGGCGAGGATCTCCTGCTCCTTGCGGTAGTACGCCTCGCCCAGGTCGGCGGCGTACCCGCCGGCGGCCTGGGCCTCGTGGGCCACCTCGAGCGCCACGAACTTGGCGCCCAGGCTGAGGATCTGCTCCTTGACGGCAGGGCGCGTGTCGGCGGCCTTGACCACCGCCCCCAGGCGCCGGGCCGTGGCGATGGCCTGCAGCCCCGCCACCCCCGCCCCGATCACCAGCACGTTGGCGGGCTTGATGGTCCCCGCGGCCGTCATCATCATGGGCATCATCTTGCCCAGCGCCGCGGCCGCCAGAATCACGGCCTGGTATCCCGCCACGGTGGCCATGCTCGACAGCACGTCCATCGACTGCGCCCGCGTGATGCGAGGCATGGCGTCCAGCGTGAACGACGTGACGCCGCGGGCCGCCAGGGCGGCGATGGATTCAGGGTTGGCTGCCGGGGCGAGCATCCCCGCCAGCACTTGGCCCGGCTGCAGCAGCGCGACCTCGTCGCGCGGCGCGTCGGGCCCGGTAGCCGGCGGGAGCACCTTCAAGACGACCTGCGCGCCATCCAGCGCCGCCTCCGCGCCGGGCGCCACCGTCGCCCCGGCGGAGGCGTATCGCTCATCGTCAAGGCCGCACCCGCGACCCAGCCCCGCCTCGACGGCTACCGACGCCGCGCCGCGAGCCAGCCGCCGCAACGATTCCGGCACAGCCGCCGCCCGAGTTTCCCCCGGCTGGATTTCCCGCAATACGGCGATCTTCATCATCCGGCATCCTTCTTAGAACCTGGCCCCGCGGCCTGTCTAATCGTATGCAGAACCCCGCCCCGAAACTCGGAAAAGAGGACGTGTCTCGACTGGGACGCTCACCGCGCCCGTGCTGCTAATCGACGTTCACGACGCGCACCTGGCCGATGCTCGACCAGACGATGTAGCTGGCCGAGACGCTGTCGCGCGTGGAGCGATCGAGTTCGCCCGTCGAGAGTCGGTCGGCGCAGACGAAGGCGAACGCGCCGGTGGTGCCCATCTGCTCCTCGGGCTCGAAGTTCTTGGAGTAGCGCGCGCGGCTGGAGAAGCGGACGGCCGCCACTTTGCCGCCGAATCCCTTGGCGTCCCAGTACCCGGCATTGGAGCCGAACCCGCCGCCGATGCACACGCCCTCGGTGTCGCCGGGGATGGCGGGGGTTCCCACCTGCCGTTCGGCCGAGAGCTTGCCGTTGATCCAGAGCGACAGGTACCCGTTGGCGTACTGGACGGCGACGTGGCACCACTTGTCGCGATCCGGCAGCGGCGCCGAGATCACCGCGGCGGGGATCGGCTCGGTGCGGTTGTTGCCCTTGTCGTCCTGGACGATGTGGGTGTGCTCCTTGGCGTCGTTGAAGGCGAAGCAGATGCGGTTTTTGAACAGACCCACGACCATCCCCGCCCGCGAGGCGCCCTGGTCGACGATGATGCCGTCGTCCTTGCCGGCCAGCATCCACAGGTCGATGGTGCGCTGGGCGTAGGGGTTGCGGAAGTGCATCGGCAGGTTGGAGACCAGCCGCCCGGCAGAGACATCGAGCGTGCGCACGAACTTCATGGCCTGGTGGGTCTTCTTTCCTGCCAGGCTCGCCAGCAGAGCGTCGAGTTTCTTGATGGCGGCCGCGGCCTTGGCTCGCGTGGCGTCGGCGGTCTCGTGCAGGTCGAGGTACTGCTGGAGGTAGTCTCGGGAGCGTCGGGCGGCGAGGGCTTTGCCCTGCTCGCTGGCGCGGTCGATGAGGTCTTCGTACCAGAGGCCCAGGCGCAGGCAGTCTGCGGCGTCCAGCGCCGCCAGACTGCGCTGGGCGTCGGGGATGTTCGCTTGGTAGTCGGCCGGAGCCTTGGCAGTCAGGTAGGCGGCGGCCTTGCGCGGGGCGTTGCGCTCGGCGACGTAGAGGCGCATCAGCTCGTTGCGGGCGAGTTGGTCGGCCGGGTTGGCCTTGATGCGGATCTGCAGCACGGCCATCGCCTGTCCGATGGGCTTGAGGGCGGCGTAGCGGTCCTGGGCGGCCTCGATGTCGTCGGCCTTCTTCGACTTGACCGCCTTGGCCAGGGGCAGCAGGCGGTGGCAGACTTCGTAGGCCTCGTTGAAGGCGTCGTCGTCGGCCAGCGCCTCGGCGAGACGCAGCGTGGCGGCGATGAGGGCGTCGCCCTCGGCGGTGCGGTCCTCGCCGCGGGCGGCCGCGAAGCTCTTGCGCCGAATCTCGACGAGCGACTCGAGCCAGGCCCGGCTCTTCCACGGCGCCAGCGCGAGCAGCTGCTCCAGCGCCGCCGCGGCCGTCGTCTGCCCCGCCGCGCTGGGCGCCGACAGATCGTACGCCTTCTCGCACATCGCCGCGGCGAAGAACACGTCGTCGGCCGCCTGCGGCTGCATCGCCATGAGCTTTTCCGCCAAGGCCAGATCGTCCTGCACCGCCGGCGTGGCCAGGACGGCGCGGACGTGCTTGCCGAAGATGCGTTCAAACTCGCCGGAGGCCTTCTTGGCCCGCTCGACGCGTGCCGCATCGTCAAGCTTCTGCGCCTCGGCCGCCAGAGGCGAAATCCCAGCCGCCGTAGCCGGCCCAGAGGCAGCCGCCGCCACTACGACGGCAGGTCTAGACGCCGGCCGCGACGCCGGCTGTGACGCTGGACGAGACGCCGGCCGAGAGGCCGCTCCAGGCCCCGGCCTGGGCGCCGGCTTAGGCCCCGGCTTAGGCGCCGGCCGGGGCGTCGGCGCAGCCGCAGCCCCATCCGCCCACCAAGCCAGCAGGCCGATCAGCCCAGCCGCAACCGCCCACGATCTGCATCGTCCCATACATGCACCTCGCCAAATCCCCGCCGCCCCACCAGCCGCCGGAACGATCATTATAATAATCTCAACGCCCCAGCGGGGCCAATGTTGCATTCCCGGCGAAGAATCAGCCGCCAACCCCCATCCCGCCGGACAACCCCGCCTCTACCCGCGCTTCCACTTCCTTGCACTTTGTTGTACTTTTCACAGCACCTTCGCAAAAGTGCAACAACGGGGCATCAAAGGTTCACGATCGACTGCGGTGACATGTCCGGGCTAAATCGGAATAAACCAGGTTTGGGTGCCTTTTAGGTGCTTTTTGGGTGCATTTCCGATGCGTTTTGGCTTTACAACCAGTAAAACCCGCACGAAATACGCAAGTCTGCCCGAGCCGCCGCTCTCACCCTTCATCCGCCGGCCTTACCATCTTCTTTTTCCTGATATCCGGAAAAAGAACCGTCATGTTCATGCCGTGTACATGACCAAGTGCTCATGTTCAAAAAACGCTTCTTCTTGAACGTGACGAAGGATGTGTAAAGCCGCTTTACACGTTCCCAAAACGTGTAAAGAAAACGTCGATTTCTTTACACGTCCTTCCTCATGTCCCGGTTTGGGACATGTTCCGGCATGTGTACGAAAACCGCGAGAATTTGTACACATCCTGAAGATATGTACGCCGCGCGTCCACATCGTATCGCACAAACATCATGTCTAAAAAAGACTATAGAATGAACATGATAACCTTCTCATGTTCACGCCATGAACATGAGACTTCCTATCGCCTTACGAGGAGTTCAAGCAGGCCATTGTTGACATAAAGGGTTTCTTTCCAGACTTTTATGCCAGAAATAATACCCTCTTTTTCCAGGCTTGCCAGGTATTTTGACGCCGTCACCCGCTTGGCAATGCCATTTTCCACCAGATTCTCGATGCGGCAGTATGGCTGCACGAAAAGAAGTTCGACAAGCTCACGCGAGTATACGGTTGGGAGCTTCTCCCGGCAGAGCCGCGCCGTTTCATCCAGCAACTGGCGAATCCCGGCGATCCTTCCTGCCGTCCAGCGGGCGGTTTCTTCGACGGCATCGAGCATGTACAGAATCCAGTCCTCCCAGGCGCCCTTCTCGGTCACCGCGCGAAGGAGGCGGTAGTACTGGTTCTTGTTCTGGATGATGTGCCCGCTCAGGTAAAGCACCGGAATCTCCAGCAGCCCTTTCTCGATCAGGTACAGGATGTTGATGATCCGGCCGGTGCGCCCGTTGCCGTCGCCGAAGGGATGAATAGCCTCGAACTGGTAATGGGCCACCGCCAGGCGGATGAGCGGGTCGAGACCGGCGGCGTCGTCATGCAGGAACTTCTCGAGGTTGCCCAAGAGATCGCGGATGAGCGACTCCGTCTCGGGCGGAGTGTAGATGACTTTGCCCGTGGCCTTGTTGGTCAGCGTGACTCCGGGCGTGCGGCGGATGTCGATATCCACGTCAAGCAGACCCCGGCAGACTTCCACAAACGTTCGTGTGCTCAGCGGCCGCGTGCGCAGCGATTCCCAACCCGCCTTGAGCGCCTGACGGTAGTTGAGCACTTCCTTGGTGGCCGCGTCCGCTTTCTCGGGGTGCAGCGTGGCGCGGTAAAGGGCATCCTGCGTGGTGACGATGTTCTCGATCTCGCTGCTGGCCTGGGCTTCCTGCAGAGGAATGGCGTTGATGAGGATCGTCTGGTTAGGGATAAGCCTGCCGCCGGCCTTGAGTTCCGCCAATGCCCGGTTTGCCGAAATGCATTTGCGCAGGATTGCTTTGGTGTCAATCTCGGCCGCCGGCGGCAGTGGCGGCAGGTCGTTGTACGGTTTGGACGGATCAAAAACCATCAGAGTCGCTCCTTCTGCCGGCAGTCCGGGAGGACCATTTTGCGCGCACGCGCGAAATGGTCCGCGTCGCCCAGGCAGACCTTCTTCCCGATGTCGGGAAGATGGTATGATCGGGCGGGCGAGCACATCTTGATTTCCCTGTCGTTGGGGACCATTTTGTTGATATCGACAAAATGGTCGCCGTCGCCGATGGCCGAATCGTGTCGCGGGCGTCCCGCCCTCGCGTGCCGAGGGCATCTTGCCCTCCCCCGTGGCATGGGCGTCTCGCCCATGCTCCCCGTCTTCTTCTCCCAGATGCGCAAGCGAGACGCCCGCGGCACGCGCGGACAAGATGTCCGCGACACAGGGCAATCTTGTGCCGCCCCTTCAGGGCTTGACGCCGCGAGGGGACGGACCGGGGGCTCCGCGGCCGCAAAAACGCCGCCCGCTCCACCCCCGGCTATCGTCTGCCGGCCCATTCGGGCCTCTGTGTTGTCCATGCACGAATTCATCAATGAATTGTCGCCCTGATTCTGTTGAATAGGCGATCTTTCAAGTCTTCTGGATTCTCATAGGCGATAAAGTTGTATTGACGAATGTCGAAATGAACCTGCTCCAACTGCTCCTTGCGGATTGTCCAGATTACTGGAATGCCCAGCCCCATCGCGAACCCGGCCTCGAAATAGACTCCGCCACGAGGACGAACTTGATCTTTGCAGTCCTTCTGATGCTGGCACTCTCCGCACATTTTACAGCACCCGGCTGAAAAATCGGCTACTAGGAAGCGGCTCTTTCGAATTTCCGCGACAATCTCGTCGCAAATCTTGTTGATGTGCTCGACGCGGTCGATTCTTTTGCAGATAAACCCAGTTTCTCGTACTGCGGGTTCAATTCCCACATCAAAGAAGCACCTTGTCGACTCATTAAACCACATTGCAACAAATGCCTGTTTTGACTCAGCCGCCACTTCTGAAATCTTTTCGATGCGATCCCACCCGTCTGGAGTGATTGTGATTTCGGTAGAAGTAGTCGAACTTCCCGCGTCGCGTATGAGTCCCTTTGCTTCTAAGTAGCTTACGGAATCCTGGATAGCTCTTTCATCGCAAAAGGTTAAGTAGGCCCTGTCGCAATTTGACAGGCATACCACTCCCATGGGGTGTTGCGTGAGTTTGGATAGATTCAATAGAGTGCGATCGATCATGGCCGTCGGGCCGGGAAAATCTGCAGCTAACTCATCTACCAGCCATGCCCGATCAACTAGCTTGGATATATCCTGTGCTGGGGCCTTGCTGAGGATGGCAAATAGCCCCTCGTCGTGGCGAATACGGCGCTCTCGTACAAGGCATGCAAGCTTAAAAGCCAAACCAGTCTTATCGTGCTTTAGCCGCGCGCCTACAGTCCAATCCAATAGATATCGCCCGCACCCTGGGCAGTCATAATCAAACATTTTTATGGGCTGTCTGTTGACGAAGTGGAACTCGCTGAATCGGGCTTCCTTTCCGCAAAGCGCGCAATTGCGATTTTCGGAATTATCTGCTGTCAAATGTCCTTCACCCATCTCAGCTCACCTTGATCTCATAGGGCACTTGTTTGAACGTGATATTGAGGCGTTTTAGTCGCGCGGGGCCCAGGCGGGAGCCTTCGCCGTAGATGACCTTGGGTCCGGCGTGGGGCGAGAGGGCTTCGAGAATCCGTGCGGTCAGCGACGGCATCCTTACCTATCCAGTTCAGCGTCGGCATTGCGGCCTTTCAAAGACGATGGGGGCAGTCCCGCTGTCGGAAAAATCCCTGCGGGGCATTATGCCTTCGCGGCCGCCAATCCGCAAGGCAGAAGAGAAACAGCAGCTTAGCCATTTCCAATTTCCAATTGGGAATTTCCAATTGACGAGGGGAACGTGGGCTATGTGGGTCCGCGCATGCTGCAATTGGACGCGCGTGTCCGCGAAGTCGCTGTGAAAAGTACAACAAAGTGCAAGGAATGACAATTATGGTGGCGGCTGTCAGCTTTCAGCTTTCGGCTATCAGCTATCGCCCATCACCGATTAGCGATTACTGATCCCTGCCACCTTTGAGATGGCTGTTTGCCTGTGTAGTATTAACTTGTTGGCGGGCGTGGGGCAGGCGCAGTGACTGGTAAATGATGATGCTGGATGACTTCGAGATATGAACCAGACGCGGTTTATCATCGGCACGTGCGGGTATTCGTTCGGGGACTGGGTCGGTAATTTCTATCCCGTCCAGGCCCGAGCGGCGGACATGTTTGATTTGTACGCGCGGCAGTTCTCGGCTGTCGAGTTGAACTTCACGTACTACCGGATGCCCGCGGCCGCGACTATGGACGCCCTGGCCCGCAAGAGCCCGGCGGGGTTCGAGTTCTGGGTCAAGGCCAACCAGGATACCACGCACAAGCAGCTTCGCGAGGCGGCGAGGCCGTTCCTCGAGGCCCTGGCGCCGATGTCGGCCGCGGGCAAGCTGGCCGGGGTGCTGCTGCAATTCCCGCAGTCGTTCCGGCGAACGGTGGCCAATCGCAAGTACCTTGCGGCCGTTTGCGACGACATGGCGTCGGTTCCGCTGGCGGTGGAGTTTCGGCATTGCTCGTGGCAGGACGAGGCGGCCACGCAGTCGCTGCGTGAGCGGGGCGTGCTGCTGGTGGTTCCGGACGTTCCGGACCTGGCCGAGCTGTACCATCACGCCCCGGCCGCGACGGCGGGGGCGGGGTACTTCCGCCTTCACTCGCGCGACGCGGCCAAGTGGCACGCCGGATACGCGGCCCGATATGATTACAATTACAGCGACGCCGAGCTGGAGGAGATCGCCCGCGGCTGGTCGTCGCTGGAGCCGCCGGCCGAAAAGGTCTACGCGTTCTTCAACAACTGCCACGCCGGTCAGGCGGCCGCGAATGCGCAGGCGTTCGCCCGCATTGTGCGGGAGTTGTGAGTTGTGAGTTGTGAGTTGTGAGTTGTGTGTTGTGAGTTGTGAGGGGGAAGTAAGAGAGTTGTGAGTTGTGTGTTGTGAGGGGGAACCGCCCGGGAAGGAGTTCCTGAACTCACCACTCACAACTCACAACTTCCCCAAAGGGGTGCAACATGCCATTGCTGCAACGACTGGCCGCCAATCCGCTGCTCACGCCGCAGGACGTTGCCCCGACGCGGGGCGACCTGGAGGTGCTCTGCACGCTCAACCCCGCGGCAGTGCGCCTGGGCGACGAGACGCTGTTGCTGGTTCGCGTGGGCGAGCGGCCGATCCCGCAGCCGCATTACATCAGCTACCTGGTCTATGACGCCGCGGCCGACGCCGTCGACGTGCGGCACATCTCCGTCAGCGACCCGGACCTGACGATGCCCGACGCCCGCGGGTATCACTATCGCGGGCGCATGCTCCTGTCGAGCCTGTCGCACCTGCGGATCGCCCGCAGCCGCGACGGCGAGCACTTCAGCTTCGACCGCAAACCGGCGATCTTCCCCATCAACGAGTACGAAGCGTACGGCTGCGAAGACCCGCGCATCACGTTCACCAACGGGCAGTATTACATCACGTACACCTCCGTCAGCGACCGCGGGGTGACGGTCTCGCTGGCCTCGACCAGCGACTTCGTCGAGTTCTACCGCCACGGCGTGGTCTTCCCGCCGTACCAGAAAGACGTGTGCATCTTCCCGCGAAAGATCCAGAACATGTACGTCTGCCGCCACCGCCCGTACCGCAGCGTCTTCAATCCGCCGTGCATCTGGACGGGCTGGTCGCCGGACCTGGAATGCTGGGGCCGCCACGAGATGACGCTGGCCCCGCGGCCGGGCACGTGGATGGGCCAGCGCGTCGGCTGCGGGGCCGCGCCCATCGAGACGCCGGCGGGATGGCTGGAAATCTTCCATGCCGCCGACGAACAAGGCCGATATTATCTCGGCGCGATGCTCAGCGAACTCGAACGGCCTCAGCGGATCATCAGCCACAGCGCCAGGCCCGTCCTGGAGCCCCGCGAGACCTACGAAATGTCGGGCATCTACGCCAACTGCGTCTTTTCCAACGGACTGACGGTGGACGAAGACGGGCGCATCGTGGTTTACTACGGCGCAGGCGATCGTGTCTGCGCCGCCGCTACGACCACGATCGACGAGATGGTGGCGGCCGCCAAGGATAGCCGGATTTGAGCGACTCGAAGATACGAATATGTCACCTGATCGGCGACCTGCGCCCCAGCGGGGCGGCCCGGAGCGTCTGCGAGATGTCGCGCCGCCTCAGCCGCGAGCGCTTCGACGTGCAGGTGCTGGCGCTGCGCGGCGGCGCGGCCAGCCGATGGTTCCAGGACGCCGGCGTGGACGTCAGCGTCCTGGGCATGACGCGGGCGTGGCACCTGCTGCGCCTGCGCGGGCTGGCCGAGCGGCTCCGCCGCCTGCGACCCGACATCGTCCACACGCACCTGTACCAGGCAGATCTGATCGGGCGACCGGCCGCGCGATTGGCCGCCGTGCCGCACCTGATCCACACCGCCCGCACGCCGGCGGGTCGGTTCCGCCCGTGGGAGTTCGCCTTCACGCGGTTTCTGGGCGGCTACTGCGACCGCCTGGTGTGCGTCAGCGAGTCGGTGCGGAAGTTCCACCAGCGGCGCAGCGGCCTGCCGCAGGAAAAGTACACCCTGATCCCCGACGGGATCGACACTGTGCGCTTCGCCCCCGCACCGGCCCTTCGACAAGCCGTGCGCAGCGAGTGGGGCGTCGACGAGCGGCAGATCGTCGTGGGGTTCGTCGGGCGGCTCAACGCGCAGAAGGGCATCGACACGCTGCTGTCGGCCATCAGCCACCTCGGGGCGCGGGGCAACCCGGTCAACGTCGTGATCGCCGGCCAGGGGCCGCGACAGCCCATCGTGCGGAACTTCATCCGCTACGGCGAGGGCGGGCGGAGCTGCCGCCTGCTCGATTTCGTCGACGATGTCCCGGCCCTGCTCAACGCCCTGGACATCATGGTCCTGCCCAGCCGCTGGGAAGCCTTCGGAATGGCGGCCGCCGAAGCGATGGCCGTGGGCCTGCCGGTGATCGTCAGCAAGAGCGGCCACCTGAGCGACCTGGTATCCGACCGCCAAACGGGCATCATCGTCGACAGCGGCGACTCGGTCGCCCTGTCGGAGACGATCCTCGAACTGGCCGCCGATACGCCCCTGCGCCAAGCCCTCGGCGCGGCCGCCCGCGAGCACGTGCGGGCGACGTATCCGATCGAAAAAACCGTCGCTGCCCACGAGGCCCTCTACGAGCAAGTGGCGGGGTGATAAAGCGATTCACCGCAAAGGTCGCGAAGATCGCAGAGGAGAAGCTTTGCCTCAGAGATCACAGAGACCACAGAGAAGAACTTTGTTTTTGAAAAACCCCTTCGTGTTCTCTGTGATCTCTGTGGCAAAGTTGTTTCCCCGAAGCTGAGAGGAGCTATGAGCAGGCCAATTCAATCTGGCAAGAAGATCGTCATTATCGCCGGTCCCAACGGGGCCGGGAAGACGACCTTTGCCGAGCAGTTTCTGCCGCGCGAGGCCGGATGTCCGGACTTCATTAACGCGGACCTGATCGCCCGAGGTCTCTCGCCCTTTGCGCCTGAGCGCGTGGCGATCCAGGCTGGAAAGATCATGCTCAAGGAGATTGCCCGCAGATATGGCCGAGGCGAAAGCTTTGCGTTCGAGACAACCCTCAGCGGCAGAAACTACGTGCGGCATATCCAGCGGTGGAAGAAAGCGGGCTACCATGTGAAGTTGGTCTTCCTGAGCCTTCCTTCGGCTGACTTTGCCGTGGCTAGAGTGAAGATGCGTGTTGCTCAAGGCGGGCACCACGTCCCCGTACCGGTGATTCGCCGCCGATTTGACTCGGGCCTGCGGAATCTTCGGACAATATACTGTGAACTGGTAAATAGCTGGGTGATGTATGATAATTCAGGCCCCGAGTTGAAACTGGTTGCCTCGGGAGAAAATCCATGAAGAAGACAATCCAATCGAGCGATCCAGATATCGTGGGATCGTGGCCTGCGATGAAGAGAGCCGCCAAGGCCGCTCGCGAACTGGCCAAGCGTACCGGCTCGCCACTGTACGTCTATAAGGATGGCGAGATCATCGATATCAATCCCCTCCGCCGCAAGCGAGCCAAGGCCGCGAAGTAGTGCCCACGGCTGAAGGGCAGAAGAAACCTTTGCCACAGAGATCACGAAGAACACGAAGGAGTTGCTTCAAGCTTTTCGCCGTCGCTTCGTGTTCTCTGTGATCTCTGTGGCAAAGTTGTTGATTGCTGTTTCCCCGTCTCTTTGTGCCTTCGTGCCTTTGTGGTAGAGTCCCCCAATACAAGGAGCGACACATGACGCAGAAGCCAAAATCCGCCGTCGGCGCGCAGAAGAACAAGGGCGTGTACGTGTCGATCACCGGCCGCGCCGCCTCGGCGGCGATGGCGGCGTTTCGCCGGCAGATGAAGGCGTGGAAGGTGGCCCTGCCGGCGGCGGCCGAGCCGCTGATCATCGACTTTGGCCTGGGCGAGTTCGACAAGACCGGCCTGATCGAGGTCTGGATCGCCAACGAGGTGGAAGCCGGCTACTGCGGCAAGTACCTCTTCCTCTTTGACGGCCAGACATGCCCCATGCACTGCCACAAGATGAAGCACGAGACGTTTTTCGTCGCCCAGGGCAAGGTCCGCATGACCGTCGGGGCCCGCACGAGGATCATGAAGGCCGGCGACGTGCTGGCCATGCCCCCCGGCCCGCGCTACCGCCACCGTTTCACCGGCCTCGGCAGCGCGCTGCTGCTGGAAGTAAGCAAACCCAGCCTTGCCGGCGACAACTACTTCGACGACCCGCGCATCGCCGGCGGCAGGAAGTAGCGGCGCAGGTGCCTTGCTGCCTGTCCCAAGAGAACGCGAATGTCACGAATGAAACGAATGAGGACGGGGAAAAGAAACTGACTTGGGGTTCTTTCTTTTTGCCCAGTCGTTTTATTCGTGTCATTCGTGTTCGCATTGCTGGCGATGTCACGATTCTGACAACTACATTCGACGCCCCGCGCATCGCCGGCGGCAGGAAGTAGCGGCGCAGGTATCTTGCTGCCTGTCCCAAGAGAACACGAATGTCACGAATGAAACGAATGAGGACGGAGAAGAAGAGATCTTTCGATTCTTGGTTTTTGCTCCATTCGCCCAATTCGTGACATTCGTGTTCGAGTTACCGGCAGCAGCGTGGGCGGGGGGGGCAAATCGGCTGCGAAAATTCAATAACGCAATTTTTACTGAAGGACCGATAACGTAACGAAGGGCCGATAGCGCCCTGGCTTGAGTATCGCGCTGATTGACAAGTTTCTCTAGTGAGTCAGCGCCCGGCCAGAGATTGGTTGGGCGCTATCGGGTGTCTTGGCCGGGCATGGATGCCCCGGCGGGGGCGCGGCGCGTGCGGCCGCACAGGTCATGGAAGATCGGCCAGGCCAGGGAAGGCCACGGCAGACGGCGCGGGTGGCATGGCGACACACGTTTCTGTTTTTCGTGGGTCGCCATGGGCACCGGGGAGCATGGGCGAGACGCCCATGCCACAAAACGGCGGCCGGCCAGGGAAGGCCTAACAGAGACAGGACAGATTTTTTTGTGGTGAATCGCTTTTTTTTGTTGTCGGTTTCCCTGTTAGTGGTTAATATTCCCTAGCCATCCCAACCGGTGGCGGAAAGAACCTTGAATGGCGCTCTTCGTGGGAGAGTTCGAGCAACTCATCGATGCCAAGCATCGCTTGGCTATCAGTGCGGCGTTGCGCGACTGCATGGATCCCAAGGAAGACGGCAAGGATTTCATCCTGGTTCTGGGTCCCGACCGGCATTTGTGGCTGTATCCGGACCTGTATTACCGCCGCCTGGCGGCCAGCCTGAAGCGTTCGCCCCTGCCCACTCGCGACAAGCGGAAGATCGATCTGTTCTTCGCGATGGCGCGGGTGCTCAAGGGCGACTCCCAGGGCCGCGTGGTGCTTCCGGAAAAGTCGATGCAGCGGGCGGTGATTGCGGACAAGGTGACGTTGCTGGGAATGGACGATCACATCGAGATCTGGCCCAGCGAGGAATGGGACGCTCGAGTCGACAGCGAACTGCCCGTCTACGGCGACATGCTTTACGACGCGGCCGACGCGCTGAATGCACAGAATAAACAAGGCGCCTCGATGGATTGAGGCGTGTGAATCGCCCGCGGGCCGGTCATGGTTGACCACGCCCGCGGCGGACTTAATAAAAGGAAAGCGGTCCCGGGAGCAACGGACTGAAATGGCCACCTCTCAAACATCCCAGAGCCACTCTGCCGGAAGGCAAGGATGCCCTCCAGTGAGCCTGGCCGAACTTCGCCGACAGCTTAACCGGCCATCTTTGATGACCGATGGGCACCGGCAGCGCCTGCTGGATTTAGTTCAGAAGCTCCGGCGGGTTCAGGGACTGGGCGGTAGCTACTCCCGGGTCGCTTTCTCTCCTCACGTGGCCGTGGCGGCGGCGGCCTGTGCCGCCGGCGACTGAGGCGAGGTCAAGGCCATGACCGGCGTGGCCGCTCATAGCCCCGTGATGCCCCAGACCGTTCTGGAAGTTCTGGGCGGTCCGGGGCGGCATGTGTTTCTGGACTGCACCGTAGGCCTGGGCGGCCACGCGGAGCTGCTGTTAAGTCAAGCCCCCGCCGATGCTCAACTGATCGGAATGGACCTGGACGCCGACAATCTCGTCCGCGCGGGTCAGCGGCTCAAGCCGCTGGGAAAACCTGTGCGGCTCTTCCAAGGCAACTTCTCCCAAGCCCGAACTGTGCTCGATGAGGCCGGCATCTCCCGCGTTGACGCCCTGCTGGCCGACCTGGGCGTGGCCTCGAGCCAACTCGACGACCCCGCCCGCGGCCTGAGCTTCTCGCAGGACGGCCCGCTGGACATGCGGCTGGACCGCACCAGCGGCCGACCCGCCGCGGCGGACCTGGTAGCCAAGATGGACGAAGGCGAACTGGCCGACCTGATCTACGCCTACGGCGAGGAGCGGTACAGCCGCCGGATTGCCCGGGCGATCGTGCTGGCTCGGCAGAGCAAGCCCATCACCACCACGGGCGAACTGGCAGCGATCGTTTTGCGGGCATACCCCGGGGCAGCCAAGGCGACGCGGCGGGGCGTACACCCGGCCACGCGGACCTTCCAGGCGCTTCGGATCGCCGTCAACGGCGAGATGGAGAATCTCGACGCCCTGCTTGCGGCGCTGCCGGAGGTGCTCGGCCGCGGCGGGCGGGCGTGCATTATCAGCTTTCACTCACTAGAGGACCGGCGTGTCAAACACGCTTTCGCGGACCTGGCCCGAGCGGGCCGGGCCGCACTGATAACGAAAAAGCCCAGGACGGCAGACGAGGACGAGATTGCCCGCAACCCGCGGAGCCGCTCGGCCAAGCTGCGGTGCCTGGAAATGACGTGACTTGGCAACGGATTGCCGCTGTCGGAAGGAGCCGGTGACATGGGCAGAGAAACTCGCATCGGACTGCTGGTAAGCCTGGGGTTCGTGGTGGTCTTCGGACTGGTGCTGGCCGAACTGACCGGGCTCGAATCGGGCGGTCCGGCCGCCGGGCCGTCGGCGGCCGTCACCGGCAGCGACTACAGTCATGCCGTGCCCATCGAGGATCTGCGCATTCCTGCCGTGCGGACGGAGCGCGCGGCGCCTGTGCGTCCCGCGCCGGCGGCGGGCGGTCCTCAGGTGGATGCGGCGCGGCGCGAGCTTCGATCGCAGCGTGTCGAGCCCGTGGCTGAGGCCCCTCGCCCGGCCGAGCGCCAATATACCGTTCGCTCCAACGACACCCTCATTGGGATCGCCCGCAAGGTATACGGTCCGACGCACGGCAACGAATACCGCCGCATTCTCGAAGCCAATCGCAGCCGCTTGAGCAGCGCGACGTCGCTCAAACCCGGCCAGACGCTGGTGATTCCCGCCCTGCCTGGCGCGGCGCCCCGTCCGGCGGCCGACGCCGCTGCGCCAACCGGAGCGGCCCCCGTCGTCCGGTCTGCCGCCCCGTCGGGCGCTCCGGCAGCCGCGATGACCCGTAGCGAAAGCCGCACCGAATCGTCCGGCTGGACCTACACCATCAGGGGCAATGAGACGCTCCAGGAGATTGCCGTGCTGTATTACGGCGATGACAGCGGGGCCGCGGTTCAGAAGATTATCAACGCCAATCCCCTCCTGGAAGGGCTCAGCCGCTACCCGGTCGGGATGAATATCGTCATCCCCCGCTAAAGGATCTGACGTGCGAATTGCCATTTTGATCGTGGTGATGGTAGCGCTGACCGTATCGCTGGTGCAGATACGCCGGGCGGAAATTCGCACCTATCATCACCTCCGCCAGCTCGAGGCGCGTCAGGCGGTGCTGGCACGGCGGCTGGGAAATCAGCAGGTGCACCTGGCGGGTCTGACGCAACAGCAGGCCCTGTGGCAGCGGGCGCAGAAGATGGGCCTGGGGCTGATTGACACGACGGCGGTGCGGCGCAACCTGGCCGCACGTCCGCCGGCGCCGGGGGGCAACTCGTGGTAATCCGCAATGGCGTTGACGGCGGCACAGGCTTGCCGGCCTGCGAGGGCACAGCCTGGAAAGGCTGCGCCACCAACAGGAGACGATCATGATATCTCCGGTGCCGGGGCGATGGCGGCTGGAAGCGGCCTTCGCGGTCGTCGCGGTGGCGCTGGCAGGCTTCGCCTGCGCGCAGGCGTCGCTGGTCCGCACGGGGCATGAGAACGCCCAGGCGCGCATCCGCGTGCAGCAGACCATGACCGTGCCGCTGCCGGGTCGCCCGGGCAGCATCTTCGCCCGCGAGCGCCGGCGCTATGCCTCGGTGGTGATCAGTCGCCGGGTCCCCGGGGTCTACGTCGATCCGCGCATGCTCAAGGAAAGCCAGTCGGACGAAGTGGCCATCGGCATCAGCAAGGCCGTGGGCATGTCGACGCAGGATCGCATCAAGTTCGTCCCGGCCCTTCAGGAAACGCTGCTGCAGCGCCGCGAGTCGGGCTACGTTCGCGTCGTCAAAGCCCTCGACGAGCAGCAGGCGCAGAACGTGCACAACCTCAAGCTGCCGGCTGTCGGCATCGACTACCACTGGCAGCGGGAATACCCCAACGGGTCGCTGGCCGCGACGGTGCTGGGTTACCGCCGCCCCAACGGCGAGCCGGGGGCAGGGGCGGAGTTGTCGTTCCGCCAGAGCCTGCTGCCTACCGACGGCGAGAAAGTGATGCTGGCCGACGCGCGGCGGCGGGCGATCTGGAGCGACGAATCCAAGTCCACCCCGCCCCGCGACGGGTACAACGTCTTCCTCAGCATCGACCTGTCGATGCAGGCGATGCTGGAAGAGGCCCTCGCCCAGGCCGTCAGCACCTACGGCGGCAAATGGGGCAGCGGCCTGATCGTCGACCCCTGGACCGGGCAGGTGCTGGCGATGGCGTCGGTGCCGACGTTCAACCCGGCGGCCTACCAGGATTCCCCCGCCGACAGCCGGGTTAATCGCTGCATCAGCATGCCCGTCGAGGCCGGCAGCGCCATGAAACCGATCTTCGCCGCCGCGGCCGTTGAGCAGGGATTGTTGAACTACAACACCATGCTCAACTGCGAGAACGGCCACTACCGCGCGCCCAAGGGCGGCACGATCACCGACCACGGGCAGAGCTATGGCATGCTCTCGCTGGCGGATGTGATCAAGTTCTCCAGCAACATCGGGATGGCCAAAGTCGGCGAGATGATGGGCAATCGCCGCCTGTTCGAGTGGGCCAAGGCGTTCGGCCTGGCCGACCGCACGGGCATTCCCCTGCCTGGCGAGAGCGGCGGGATCGTCCGCCCGCTGCGCAAGTGGGACGGCTACAGCCTTCGCCGCGTGCCGTTCGGGCAGGAAATATCGACCACCTCGCTGCAGCTTGCCATGGCCTTTAGCGCCCTGTCCAACGGCGGGGTGCTGATGGAGCCGCAACTGGTGGACTACATCTGCCGCCCCGACGGGACGGTGATCCACCGCGGCATGCCCAAGGCCGTGCGGCGCGTGATCTCGCCGGCGACCGCGGCCGCCACCGTGGCGGCCATGCGCGGCGTCGTCGAGGCGGGCACGGCCAAGGAGTATCCCCTCGACGGCTGGACGAGCTTCGGCAAGACCGGCACCGCCCAGATCCCCGGACCAGCTGGCTACCGCGAGGGGGCGTACGTCGCCAGCTACATCGCCGGCGCCCCGGCCGACCGCCCGCGAGTCGTGTGCCTGATTTCAGTCTATTGGCCCGACCCGGCAAAAGGGTATTATGGGGGCAAGGTGGCCGCGCCCTACGTCAAGCAGGTGCTCGAACAGGCCTTGGCCTATTTGAACGTGCCCCTCGACAAGCCGGCCGCTGTCGTAGTGTCGCGGTAGAGCATAGCCCTTTGGGTGCCATAGCGGACGACCGCCATGACACCTGGAAGACTTTTCCCCCGCGGAGGCAATCGGCATGCGTTTTTCCGAACTCTTGAAATCGGCCGACATCCCGCACGCGCGCCACGGGCGCGACGTCGAGATCACCGACCTCACCGACGACTCCCGCCAGTGCCGCAGCGGGTCGTGCTTCATCGCCGTTGCCGGCACGGCCGCCGACGGGCACAAATTCATCCCCGCCGCCGTCGCCGGCGGCTGCGCTGCCGTCGTCTGCCAGGACGCCGCGGCCGTGCCCGCCGCAACGCCGTACGCGCGAGTGGACGAGAGCCACGCAGCGGTGGGGCATCTGGCGCAGGCGCTGCTGGGCTGGCCCGTACGTAAGCTGACGGCTGTGGGCGTCACCGGAACCAACGGCAAGACCACCGTGACGTGCCTGCTCGAGGGGATCCTTCAGGCCGGCGGCCTGCGCGTCGGGCGGCTGGGGACCATCGGCTACAGCACGGGCCTGCGGTTTATCCCCGCGGCGACGACGACGCCCAGCCCGCTCATGCTCGCCCAGGCCTGCGACGAGATGGTCCGCTGCGGCTGCTCGCACCTGGTGATGGAGGTGTCGTCCCACGCCCTGTCGCAGGATCGCTCGGCCGGGATCGCCTTCCGCACCGGCGTGTTCACCAACCTCACCGGCGACCATCTCGACTATCACCACACGATGGAGGCGTACGCCGCGGCCAAGCGGCGGCTCTTCGAGCAGCTCGATCCGTCGGCGACGGCCGTCATCAATCGCGACGACGCCGCGGCGGACACTCTTGCGGCGGCGGCTCGCGGGCGGGTATTGTGGTATGGTTTGAGTTCCGCCGCCGACATCTACGCCAAGATTTTGCGGCTCGATGAGACCGGCGGGGAGTTTGACCTGATTGAAGCCGGCCAGTCGGTGCGGATCCGCACGCCGCTGATCGGCCGCCACAATGTGTCCAACAGCGTGGCGGCCGCCGCCGCGGCGCGCAGCCTGGGCGTGGAGATGCAGACCATCGCCCAGGGGCTCCAGCAGGTGACGTTGGTCCGCGGACGACTGGAACGGGTGCCGGCAGATGCACCCTTTGAGGTATTTGTGGATTACGCTCATACCGATGACGCACTGGCCAACGTGCTGGGGGCACTGAGGCCCATCACCACCGGACGCATTATCGTCGTGTTCGGTTGCGGCGGCGACCGCGACCGCACCAAGCGCCCTCGCATGGCGTCGGTCGCCGAAAGCATGGCCGACCGCGTCGTGGTCACCAGCGACAACCCGCGCAGCGAGCAGCCGCAGGCCATCATCGACGAGATCATGGCCGGTTTCAGCCCCGACGCCTCCGACAAGGTCGACGTCGAGAGCGACCGCCGCTCGGCCATCGCCCTGGCGCTGTCGCGGGCGGGCAAGGGCGACGTGGTGCTCATCGCCGGCAAGGGGCACGAGTGCGAGCAGATTATCGGCAAGCGGCGCATCCACTTTGACGATGTCGAGGTGGCCCGCCAGCTTCTTGCCCAGAGGACCGAGGCGCCATGAAACCTCTGCTGAGCGAGGAAATTCAGCGCGCCGTGCGCGGGCGGTGGCTGGCCCGCGGCGGGTCCGAGAAGATCCTCGGCGTCAGCATCGACTCCCGCACGGCCGGGGCGGGCCAGTTGTTCGTCGCCATCGTCGGAAAGAACCACGACGGGCACAACCACCTGGCCGCCGCCGCTGCGGCCGGCTGCACCCTCGCCATCATCGGCAAGGACTTTGACGCCCCGCTCAGCGTGCTGCAGCGATTCCGCGTCGGCGCCCTGGCCGTCAATGACACCACGACCGCGCTGGGCGACCTGGCGGCGTTCTACCGCCGGCAGCTTCCCGCGGCGGTGGTGGCCGTCACCGGCTCCAACGGCAAGAGCACCGTGCGGCGGATGATCCACCACATTCTCTCCAAGCGCCTGACCGGCTCGTGCGGGCTCAAGAACCACAACAACCACATCGGCGTCCCGCTGACGCTGCTGGCCGTCGAGCCCAAGGACGACTTCGTCGTCTGCGAGATGGGCACCAGCAGCCACGGCGAGATCGCCCGCCTCTCGCAGATTGGCCAGCCCAACGTCGCCGTCATCACCTCCGTCAGCCCAAGCCACCTCGAAGGCCTGGGCAGCCTGACGCACGTGGCGGTCGAGAAGGCCGCTCTCCTGACGCACCTGGCCGCACGCGGGCTGGCCATCGTCAACGCCGACAGCAAGGAACTCGACCGCGCCTTGTCCAACTACAAGTGCAATGTGATTCGCTTTGGCGCCTCGGCCGGGGCGTCGCTGCGGCTGACGAGCTACACGCCGGTGGACACGGGGCAGGAGTTCGTCATCAACAACCGCCTCAAGGTGACCCTGAGCGTCTGCGGGCGGCACAACGCCTGCAACGCCATGGCCGCCATCGCCGTCGCCCAGCGGTTCGGCTTTGGCCAGGGCGAAGCCGCCAAGGCCCTGGCCGACTACGCCGGCATGGAAATGCGCTTGCAGTTCATCGACCTGGGTGGGCACTCGACGCTCATCAACGACGCCTACAACGCCAACCCCGCCAGCATGCTCGCCGCCGCCGACGTGCTGGCCGACAGCGCCGGACGCCGCCGCGTCATGATCGTCGGCGACATGCTCGAACTGGGGGGCAAGTCCCAGGCGCTGCACGAAGACGTCGGACGCAAGCTGGCGACCATGAAGATCGACCTGCTCATTGGCGCCGGAAACCTGGGCGCCCGCATGGCCGCCGCCGCCGCCGAGGCGGGGCTGGCCGCCGAGGCCTTCAAGAGCCCCGAGCATCTGGCCGACCACCTCGACGGGCTGCTTCATCGCGGCGACACGATCCTGATCAAAGGCTCGCGCGGATCGCAGATGGAACGGTTGATCGAGCCCATTACCGCGGCGCTGTCGGCAGCCCCGGCCGCCCCGCGCGTCCGCAAGGCGCATCCCAAAGGCGGCGCCAAATGATCTACCTGCTTTTGCCGGCGGGATACGAAGGCCTCGTGCTGCGTCTGGCTGGGGCGGGCATCATGAGTTTCGTGCTGGTGGCGCTGCTGGCGCCTCGGTTCATCCGCCTGTTGGTGCGCTACAAGGTGGGCGACCGTCCGGAGTTCGACCACGCCAATCTCAACGAGTTGACGCGTCACAAGTCCAATACCCCCACGATGGGCGGGGCGCTGATCGTGGCGGCGATGCTGGTCTCGATCGTGGTGTTCGCGAATGTCTTTGGCAACATGTTCGTCCGGATGGGGCTGCTGGTGCTGATCTGGCTGGGCGTCCTGGGCGGGATCGACGACTGGCTGAAGCTGCGCCACGCTCCCGGCGCGCCCACGCGCGACGGGCTGCGAAGCTGGGAGAAGCTGGTCTTCCAGATCGGTTTGGCGCTGCTGGTCTCGATCTTCATGCGAAATTACTACCGCGCGGTTCAGCCCGCCCAGTTCTTGTATTTCCCCTTCCTGGTCGACCCGATCAAGATCGGCCTGATGGTCCACATCATCGTCACGACGCTGACGATGGTGGGAACGTCCAACGCGGTGAATCTGACCGACGGCATGGACGGCCTGGCCGCCGGGTGCCTGGGCATCGTGGCGCTGGTGTTCCTGCTGATCTCGTTTCTGGTCAGCTCCATCAGCTTCACCGAACTGTTCCACCTGCCGCTGATCGACAAGTCGGTTGTGGAGATGGCGGTTCTATGCTCGTCGATGCTGGGGGCGTGCCTGGGATTCTTGTGGTGGAACTCGCCGCCGGCCCACGTGTTCATGGGCGACACCGGTTCGCTGCCGCTGGGCGGGCTGCTGGGCTATATCGCCGTCGTCACCCGCCAGGAACTGCTGCTGCTGATCGCCGGCGGCGTGTTCGTGATGGAGGCCCTGAGCGTGATGATCCAGATCTCCGTCTTCAAGATGACCAAAGGCCCCGGCGGACGCGAGGGACGCCGCGTCTTCCGCTGCGCGCCGCTGCACCATCATTTCCACCTGGGCGGCTGGGCCGAAAGCAAAGTCGTCGTCCGCTTCTGGATGCTGGGGATCATCTTCGCCGCCCTGGCGCTGGCGACGCTGAAGCTCAAGATCGACTGACGAGGCTACCGATGGCACGGACGCCCAATGACAAGCCGCTGAGCCTGGGGGAAAACGCGCTGGGGCGCGGGTTGGCGCTGATCACGCTGGCGCTGCTGGCGTTGGGCGTGGTGCTCGTGCAGAGCGCCCTGGCGTCGGTGAACGAGCCGGGCGCCTGGTATCATCGCGTCGACGTGCGGCACACGATCTTCGCCGTCGCGGCCATCCTGGTGCTGCTGGCGGCCTGCCACTTCGATTACCGCCGCCTGGCCCGCCCGCGCGGCGGCCTGCCCGTCTGGGCCGTCGTCGTCTTCTGCGGGGCGATGATCACGGGCCTGCTGGTGTTCGTTCCGGGCCTGGGCAAGCAGATGGGCACGTACTATCGCTGGGTGCGATTCGGTCCGCCGCAGTACAACATCCAGTTCCAGCCTTCCGAGTTGATCAAGTACGCCCTGGTGATCCTGCTGGCGGCGTTGTTCACGATGCAGCCACAGCGTTGCCGCCGGGCGCCATGGGTGCTGGGGGCCTTGGGCGTGATCGCCGTGGCGATGGCGCTGGTCATCACGCAGGACATGGGCACGGCCATCATCATCGGCGCTGCGGGCCTGACCACGATGCTGCTGGCGGGCGTGCCGTGGTATTACGCTGCCGCGCTGCTTCCCCCTGCGGCCGTGGGTTTCTGGTATTACATCACGCACATGGCGGTGAAGATGGCCCGCATTGGGGCCTGGATGGACCCCTGGTCGCAGGAGAACGCTTCGTCGCACCAGGTGCGCGAGTCGCTGCTGGCCATTACCTCCGGCGGCTGGTTCGGCAAAGGCCCCGGCAACAGCGTGATGAAGCTGGGATATCTGCCCGAGCGAACCACGGACTATATCTTCGCCGTCTTCTGCGAAGAGTGGGGCCTCATGGGCTCGCTGCTGCTCTTTGCCCTTCTGGCGGCCTGGGCCTGGTATGTCCGCTGTACAGCCGTCAAGGCCAACAACCGCTTCGGCAGCGTGCTGGCGGCCGCGCTGGGCTTCACCATCCTGCTCCAGGCCCTGATGCACATTGCGGTGAACCTGAACGTCTTGCCGCCGACGGGCATCTGCCTGCCCTTCGTCTCCTACGGCGGCACGCAGATGCTCATCCTGGCTGTGGCCGCGGCGCTGATCATCTCCGTCTCGGCCCGGAGAGAAATGGCCACGGAAGACGGAATGATGGAAGCGGCGGAGGAATCTGCGGCAGAAAGTCCGCAAGCCCAGGCCGCCATCGCAGAAAGTCCCGAGCCAGAGGCCACCGTAGCGGCAGATCCTCAATCGCCCAATGCCGCAGCCGAAAGTCCCGGTGCCGAGGGTGCCGTGGCGGGAAGTCCCGAAGGGACGACAGCCACGACGGCCGTCGAGCCACCCGCCCCGCCGGTAGACCTTGACGCCTCAGCCGCCCCCGTGACCGTAGACGACCTCGACGCCTTCCTGGCCACCCAGAACCCCGAGCCGCTCTTTGCCGATCTCGAAGAAAAACCTACCACAGAGGCACAGAGCAAAACGAGGGATGAGAACGACAGGACAAACTGATCTTCCGGATTTAGCGATCCAGTTCTTGTCTATCTTTCAAACGCACGTCCTGGTCACGGAGATCCGGAAGGGAGATTAATTTTTCCAGCGCTACGTGCTGCGTCGCGAGGAGTTGCACACGGGAACCCGGCCGAAGCCAATCGCGATTCATGTCCTGAAAGAAAACAAGCGACACGCCCGCTTTCCCACGCATTGTCCCTGGCAGGCACCATGTTTCGCATTTCAATCCCGCCGGTGTCTTGATGATGGTCACCTTATGCGCAAGAATCCGCCCACAGACGCCGTGGCGATTCTTCCAACGAGCCCACAAGCTGGGTCGATCTTTCTTTCGAACCAGGCCCTTCCATTCCTTTAAGGTGGTGTCCAGAACGGCGGCGAGTCTTCCTTGCCGTCCAAGCACGATCGGCGTGACCGCGACAATCACGCAAGGCACGAAAATGCCGTTCCGGAGCATCTGCCAACGGCAATCCAGTATGATCTTGATTTCGGAGCATGTTCGAGCGTAATGCTCGGTGCACAGCGCGTCACAAACGGCATCGAGATTATCATCCAACCATTTTGCCAGGTCACCGACCGTCTCATCCGTAGGCATTCGAGCCGGCACCGCTGCCAGATACTCTCTAAGCGTGATTAGTTCAAAACGCTCTTTGTCCGAATGATTGACGGGCCACACGGCGACGGTTAGTTCCCCGCGGTGCTTGTCAAACCAGATGCGCAGCCCCCTTCCAGCCAGCACAACATAACTTGTCCCCATGTTATCGGTATTAGATTCGACGAATTGGAATTGGTACTTACTAAAAAGAAAATCGAAATGTCGCGACAGTGTTTCGAGTAGCTCTTTCATAAAAAATGACCTTATGAACGTTAGTGCTTCCCTCGTATTGTACGTGTTCGGCACAACCCTAACAATCTGCCAGATCTAGACGCACCGGACCGCGGTTAACGCACGAATAGCATTCTTCATCTTCCCTCGCCTTCCTCTGAGTCTCTGTGGCAAGTCTTTTCCCCGTGCTTCTGGTACAATCAGCCCCGATGAGCGGTGCGATTTACATCTTCGCCGGCGGCGGGACCGGCGGGCATATTTATCCCGGGCTGGCCGTGGCCGAAGAACTGCTGCGCCTCCAACCCAGCGCGAAAATCGTCTTTGCCTGCTCCGGGCGGGCGATCGACCGCAGCATCCTCGACCCGCTGCCTCACGCCATCGTGCCCCAGCCGGTGTTGCCTCTGCCCAACTGCCCCCTGCAGGTGCTGCCGTTTGTGCGGGCGTGGTGGCAGAGCGGCCGCCTGGCTCGGCGGCTTTTGAGCGACCTCAAGCCCGCGGCCGTGCTCGGGCTGGGCGGCTTTGCGGCGGCGCCGCTGGTGGTGGCCGCGGCCAAGAAGGGCGTACGCTGCGCGATGCTCAACCCTGACGGCGTCCCCGGCCGTGCCAATCGCGCGTTGGCGCGGCGCGCGGAGGTCATCTTCACACAGTTCGACGAGACGACGAGCGCTTTCCCGGCCGCACTGCGGGCCAAGGTGCAGGCCGTCGGTTGCCCGATCCGCTGCGTTAGCGGCGGCTCGCGGCAAGAGGCGATGGCGCATTTCGATCTCGACCCGGCCCGCAAGACGCTGCTCGTGCTGGGCGGCAGCCTGGGCGCCAGCAATATCAACGCGGCTGTGGAGGCGGTTCTGGGCGACATCGCGGCGCTGGGCGATCAATGGCAGGTGCTGCATGTGACAGGTTCAGCCGCCGGGGAGGAATTGCCAGGCGGCAAGCGGCAGGGGCCGCCGGTGCGGCGCGTGGCGTACTGCCAGCGCGTGGACCTGGCGTATGCGGCCGCCGACTTGGCGCTGTGCCGCGCGGGCGCTTCGACAGTGGCCGAGCTGGCGGCGGCGTCGGTGCCGGGCGTGTTCATGCCGTACCCGTATCATCGCGACGCCCACCAGGCCGCCAACGCCGCGGCGATGGTTCGCTGCGGCGGGGCGATGATCTGCCCCGACGAGAAAGACGCTGCGGCCAACGCCGCAAACCTGCGCCGCTGTCTGCTGCCGCTGATGGCCGACGCGGCAAAACTGGACGCGATGCGCCTCGCCGCCGGGCAAGTGGCCAAACCCTGCGCGGCCGCAACGGTGGCGCAGTGGTTGGTGCGGTCTTAGAACGTGTCGCGGGCGAGACGGGTGCCACGCACAACTCCGTTGTGCGTGTCCCTGATGCTGAAGGGTCGGGGAGCATGGGCGAGACCTGTCCCTTGGGGACGCCCGTGCCGCACGGCGGCGTTAAAGAAAAATCGCTGCACCGGGCGATAAGAACAGTAGGAATTGTCGGAGCTATTACTGGATTCGATGTGTCCGCACAGGCCGCGTTTGGCTGCGGACGGATGTTGTTTTCATGACGCAAACGAATAACCAACCTGCGGCTGAGAGTTTCACCGGCAAGAGCATTCATCTCATCGGCATGGGCGGCTGCGGGATGGGCGCTTTGGCGGGGGTGCTGCTGGCGCAGGGGGCGCGGGTGAGCGGGTCAGACTCGGGCCACTCGGATCTGCTCGATCGCCTGGCCGGGCAGGGCGCGACGGTACACATCGGCCAGCGCGGCGCGAACATTGCGGCCGACTGCCAACTCGTGGCGTACTCGGCGGCGATTCACAACGAGAATCCCGAGCTTGTGGCCGCGCGCCAGCGCGGGCTGGAAGTCGTGCGCTACAGCGCCATGCTCGGCCGCCTGATGGCCCAGCGGCAGGGGATCGCCATCGCCGGCACGCACGGCAAGAGCACCACCACGGCGATGGTCGCCTACGCACTCAAGACGGCCGGGCTGGACCCCAGCTACGTCGTCGGGGCGACCGTCGATCAGCTCGGCGGGCCCAGCGGCGTCGGGAGCGGCCCGCATTTTGTCGCCGAGGCGTGCGAGTTCGACCGCAACTTTCTGGACCTTCGCCCGCGGTACGCGGCGATCCTCAACGTCGAGGAAGACCACCTCGACTGCTATCGCGATTTATCGGCGATCATCGAGGCCTTCCGCGCCTTCGGCGACCTGGTGGCCCCGGGCGGGGTGCTGGTGGTCAACGGCGAGGACCGCAACGCCGCTTCGGCGGTCTCACGCGCACGGTGCGCCGTCGAGACCTTCGGCCTGACCAACTCATGCACGTGGCGGGGCGTCAACGCCAGTTCGCAGCAGGGCATCGTCTCGATGGACGTGCAGCATGGCGGTCAACCGTACTGCCGCATCACCGTGCCGCTGCCGGGCCTGCACAACGCCTACAACACGCTGGCGGCGATGGCGCTGCTGCATCACGCGGGCGTCCCGGCCGAAAGCATGGCGGCGCTGCTGGCGGGCTTTACCGGCGCGCGGCGGCGGATGACGTTCAAGGGCGACGCCGGCGGCGTGACGGTGCTGGACGACTACGCCCACCACCCCACCGAGATCGCCGTGACGTTGCGGGCCATCCGCGAGCACTACCGCCCGCAGCGCTTGGTGTGCATCTTTCAGCCACACCAGCACAGCCGCACGCGGTTCCTGCTCAAGGACTTCGCCCGCTCGTTCGGTTCGGCCGACGAGGTGATCGTCCCGGACATCTACTTTGTTCGCGACAGCGACCTTGAAAAAGATTACATTTCATCACAGGATCTGGTTTCGCAGATTCGCCTGCACGGCGGGTCGGCTCGATATATTCAGGCGTTTGATCAGATTGTCGAGCAACTCGCTCAACAGTTGCACAGCGGCGACCTGGTGGTGACCATGGGCGCCGGCAACATCTGGGAAGTGGCCGATGAAATTGTTCGCAGGTTTGGAAGAGATCGTCAGGGTTGACGAGCCGCTGGGCGGCCACACGTGGCTGAACATCGGCGGCCCGGCAATGTACTTCGTCCTTCCTCGCAACGTCGAGGAGCTTGCGGAAGTGGTCCGCCGATGCCGCGAGAGTGAAGTGCCCATGTACGTCCTGGGCAGCGGGGCCAATGTGCTCATCGATGATGCCGGCGTCAAGGGCGCGGTCATCCACCTGCATAAGGCCTTCCAGGAGGTCACCGCCACCGAGAACGGCCTGCGCGCCGGCGCGGGGGCCGACCTGGGCAAGCTGGTGCTGCGCTGCGTGCGGACGGGGCTGTCGGGCCTGGAGTGCCTGACGGGCATTCCCGGAAGCATCGGCGGCAGCGTGAAGATGAACGCCGGCGGAACCTTCGGCGACATCGGCAACGTGATCGACTCGGTGGACGTGATGACGGCCGAGGGCGAGGTCTTCACGCGTTACCGCGGCGACCTGGCCTTCGCCTACCGCTCGACGAACATCTCGGCCAAGTTTATCCTCGCGGCCGAGTTCCGCCTTGTCGAGGACGACCCGCACCGCATTCTCAAGCAGGTCAAGCAGATCTGGATGTACAAGAAGAACTCGCAGCCGCTGGCCAAGCGCAACGCCGGATGCATCTTCAAGAATCCGCGCGGGCTCTCGGCCGGGGCGTTGATCGACCGCTCAGGCCTCAAGAACAAGCGCGTGGGCGGGGCGTACGTTTCGCCCAAGCACGCCAACTTCATTCTGGCCGACGCGGGCACGACGGCCTCGGACATCCTCAAGCTGATCAACATCATTCGCGAGACGGTGTACAAGCAGCACGAAGTGTACCTGGAGCTGGAAATCGACGTTTGGTGAGACGGGTGCCATGGCGGCCGTTGTTCAGCCGCCATGCGGTGTGGAAAGATCAGGGACATGGCGGCTAAGGAACGGCCGCCATGGCACCCGGTCAGATAGCAGGGACAGCGCATGGATGCGTTGGATATTACTGTTCTGCTGGGCGGGCCTTCGCCGGAGCGCGAGGTCTCGCTGCTCAGCGGCGCCGCCGTGGCGGACGCCCTGGATCGCCTCGGCCATCGCGTGACCCGCGCCGACATCGGCCCGCGCGACACTTCCGCCCTCGATCGCAAGGGCATCGACCTGGTCTTCATCGTCCTCCACGGCGAGTTCGGCGAGGACGGGCAGGTCCAGACCCTCTGCGAGCAGCGCGGGCTGCGATACACCTTCTCCGGCCCCCACGCCAGTCTTTTGGCGATGGACAAGGCGGCCTCCAAGCAGGCCTTCCTCCGCGCCGGTCTGGTCACGCCGGCCTGGATGGTCATCGAGGAGTTCCACGACGCGGCCAAGGTGCTCAAGTGGCTGACCGAGTTGCCCCCGCCGGTGGTAGTCAAGCCTGTCGGCGGCGGTTCCAGCGTGGACGTCGTCATCGCCCGAACGCCCGCCCAGCGCGACGAAGCGATGGCGGCCCTGCTGGACAAGAACGGCCGCGTCATGCTCGAGCGCTACGTCGCCGGGCGCGAGTTCACCGTCGGCGTGCTGGGCGAGCAGGCCCTGCCCGTGCTCGAGATCGTCCCCGACGGCGAGTTCTACGACTACCGCGCCAAGTATTCCGACGAGGCCACGACGCAGTACCTTTTTGACTCAGACATTCCGCCCGCAACAGCCGAAAAGATGCAACAGTGGGCGCTGGCCGCCCACGCTGCGCTGGGCTGCCGCGACCTGTCGCGCGTCGACTTCATGCTCGGGACCGATGGCGTGCCGCAGGTCATGGAAGTCAACACCATCCCAGGGTTCACCAGCCACTCGCTGGTGCCCATGGCGGCGCGGCGGATCGGGATCTCCTTCGATCAGCTTGTGGAAAGAATCGTCGCCTTGGCCATGCAGCGCTGAGGAGCACCGGCCATGAAACGAAAAGAAAAACCCAAGACGCCTAAGCCACCGGCCGGGACGGGTCTCGTCGCCCGCACCGTGTTTTACTGCGTGATGGGCGTCGTGGCCGTGGCCGCCTTGGGCGTGGGCATGCAGGTGCTGCAGACTTACGTGCATCGCCAGGACGTGGCCCGCGCGGTCGAACTGCAGGTCTCCCTGGCCGATAAACCCGCCTGGATGCCCCGTGTGCTGGCCGACCAGATCGCCTCCGAACTGGCGGGCAATCTGGACGGCTTGGCCGGCGGCGCCAGCGCCGTCATTTATAAGCGTGCCGCCCGGAATCCGTGGGTGGCAACCATCAGCCACGTCGTCGCTCGCCCCTCGACCGACGGCAAGACCTGCCAGGTCGAAGTTGTCGCCACGTACCGCCAGCCCAAGGCTCGCGTGCAGACCGAACGGGAATATGCCTTCGTCGCCGCCGACGGCACGCGCCTGCCGCCCCAGCAGGTTCCGCGATACCGCGTCGCGCGACCGCTGCCCAACGGCAAGACGCAGGTCGATTATTACATCGGCCTCAGCGACGTGCCCCCGCACGTCGAGGGCAAGCCGATCTACTACATCACGATCTACGGCTGCAAAGTCGCCGCCCCCGCGGTGGGCGAGAAGTGGCCCGGACAGGATATGTCCGATGGTCTGCGCCTCGTCGAGTTGATGGAGAAACGTTCGTACGCCGACCAGATCACGATCATCGACGTGCGCAACTACGGCGGGCGCATCGACGGCCGCGCGCCGCACCTGCGCATGTGGGCGCAGGTGGGGCGAGGGCGGGCCACCGACATCCGCTTCGGCCAGTTCCCGCGCTACGAGGGCGACTACCTCGTCCCGCCCGAGCGAAAGCTCGCCCAGCTTGACGAGTTCGTGCGCACCCATGCCGGACAACTTGCCGGAACGAGGGCGTATCTCGACCTGCGATACGACCAACTTCATGCCAGCCTCAACTGACAGCCCCCGTCCCGCCGCGGCGGCCTGGACGCCCGCGGCGCTGCTGTACCTGCTGGTGCTGCTGGCGGGCCTGGCCGTGGGTCTGTGGCCGCGATCGCTGTACGTCCCCCTGGAAGGTTCCGCCGGCCCGCTGCCGACTCTTCAAGTCCTCGCTGCCTTCCAGGCCCTGTGGCTGACGCTGATCTGGCCGCTGGTGCTGATGCGCTCGGCACAGGCGGGCAGCAAGTACGTTCTGTCCGCCCTTGCCGCACTTGTGCTGCAGCTCGTCGTCGCGGCCCCGTTCTACGTAGTCGCCGCCTGGCTCAGCGACGCGGCGCTGCTTGACGTGCTGCGCCTGATTATCTTCCTGCTGTGCCTGTCTCCCCTGGCGATAGCGGCCGGGGCTTTGATGGCCAGAAACGCCACAGCCGCCGCCTGGACGCTGCTGACGCTGATGCTCCTGACGCTGGGCCTGCCCGCCCTGTTTTATCTGGGCACCGAGTTCTGGACCCACGCCGGCAGCGTGGACTGGTTATGGAACCTGGGCCCCCTCACCGCCGCCTGGTCCACTGCGGCCGCGCGCGGAACTTCGATCTTGCCCCAACCGCTCTGGTCGCCGGGAGTGCTGCTAGCGATAAGCGCCGCAGCGGTGTTCGTGACATTTTCACTGCGCAAATGCTAGAAGTTAGCGGTCGATCTCGCTCGACGGGTTTTCCGGTCCCGAACAACCCGCGGAGCAAGCTTTGCCGCTAACAAAACGCCGCTAGAAACAACAACGTGTGTCGCCATGCCACCCGATTGGATGGGTCGCCGCTACAATTTGGCATGAAAAGAGAGGACAGGGCATCTTCTACTTTGGAGAAGGATCCCGTCTGCGGGATGGACGTGGACCCTGACGACGCGCCCGCCAGCGTGGACTATGGCGGCCAGACGTTCTACTTCTGCAGCAAAGACTGCGCTGAACGATTTCGCGGCAATCCGCCGCAGTACGCCGGCGGGCAGCGGCCGCATGAAGAGCCTGTCGCCGGCGAGGAGGCGATCTACACCTGCCCGATGCACCCCGAGGTGCAGGAGACTAAGCCCGGGGCGTGCCCCAAGTGCGGCATGAGTCTCGAGCCGCTGATGGCGAAGGCGGCTGGCGAAGATGACGCGGAGCTGCGCGACATGACGTGGCGGTTCTGGATCGCCGCTGTGCTATCGGCCCCGCTGATGCTGCTGGCAATGGGGCACATGGTCATGCCGATGGGCGGCCGCGCGCGGGCGTGGGTCGAGTTGGCGCTGGCGACGCCGGTGGTGTGGTGGTGCGGCTGGCCGCTGCTGGTGCGGGGGTGGCGGTCGGTGCTGTCGATGCGGCTGAACATGTTCACGCTGATCGCCCTGGGGGTGCTGGCGGCGTGGGGGTACAGCGTGGTGGCCGTGTTGGCGCCGGGGGCGTTTCCCGCGGCCATGCGCGAGGGCGGGGCGGTGCCGGTGTATTTTGAAGCCGCGGCTGTCATCACCACGCTGGTGCTGCTGGGACAGGTGCTCGAGCTGCGAGCGCGGCGGCGGACGGGGCTGGCGATTCGCTCGCTGCTGGATCTGGCGCCCAAGACGGCGCGGCTTATCGAGACCGACGGGCGCGAGCGAGACGTCTCGCTGGACGAGGTGCAGGTGGGCGACCATCTTCGTGTGCGGCCAGGAGAGAAGATCCCCGTCGACGCCGCCGTGCTCGAAGGCCGCGGCAGCGTCGATGAGTCGATGGTCACCGGCGAATCGATGCCGGTGGAGAAGCAGCCCGGCGACGAGGTGATCGGCGCCTCGCTTAACGTCACGGGCAGCTTCGTGGTCGAGGCGCGTCGCGTCGGGGCCGGC
The DNA here is from genome assembly GCA_039683615.1 of Phycisphaerae bacterium. Classification (GTDB taxonomy): domain Bacteria; phylum Planctomycetota; class Phycisphaerae; order SM23-33; family SM23-33; genus JAJFUU01. The sequence continues at coordinate 22,590 of JBDKRA010000001.1, read as the reverse complement.
ACGCTGCTGGCGCAGATCATCGAGATGGTCGGCCAGGCCCAGCGCAGCCGCGCGCCCATCCAGCGACTCGCCGACCGCATGGCGGGCTGGTTCGTCCCGGCGGTGCTGGCCGCGGCCGCGCTTGCCTTTGCCGCATGGCTGGCATGGGGGCCGTCGCCGGCGGGGCCTCATGCGCTGGTGGCGGCCGTGGCGGTGCTCATCATCGCCTGTCCCTGCGCGCTGGGGCTGGCCACGCCCATGTCGGTGATGGTGGCGGTAGGGCGCGGGGCCCGCGCGGGCGTGCTGGTGAAGGAGGCCGCCGCGCTGGAAGTCATCGAGCGCGTCGACACGCTGGTGGTTGACAAGACCGGCACGCTCACGCAGGGCAAGCCCAAGGTCACGAGAGTCGTACGCCTGGGCGACCTGCACGCCAACGAATTGCTGCGCCTGGCCGCGGGCCTGGAGCGAATGAGCGAGCATCCGCTGGCGGCGGCAGTGGTCGAGGCGGCTGCCGCACGAGAAATCGAGCCCGCGGCGGTGGAGGATTTCGACGTCTACGGCGGCAAAGGCGTCACCGGCCGCGTGGGACAGCACAGCGTGGCGGTGGGCAACGCGGCTCTGATGGCCGACTGCGGCGTCGACATCGAGCGCTTTGGCGGTACGGTGGACGAACTGGCCGAGCAGGGGCAGACCGTGATGTATGTGGCCCTCGACGGCCAACTGGGGGGCGTGCTGGGGCTGGCCGACGCGATCAAGGACACGACGCCCGAGGCCGTCAGAATGCTCCACGCCCAGGGCCTGCGGATCGTGATGGTCACCGGCGACACGCAGGCCACCGCCCGCGCCGTGGGGCGGCAACTCGGCATCGATCGCATCGAGTCCGGCGTGCTGCCCAAGCGAAAGAACGAGATCGTCGGGCAGCTTCAGGACGAAGGGCACATCGTCGCGATGGCCGGCGACGGGATCAATGACGCGGCCGCCCTGGCGCAGGCCGACGTGGGAATCGCCATGGGCACCGGCACGGACGCCGCCATGCACAGCGCGGGGCTCACGCTGGTCAAGGGCGACCTGCGAGGCATCGTGCGGGCCCGGCGCCTCTCGCAGGCGACGATGAAGAACATCCGCCAGAACCTGTTCTTCGCCGTGATTTACAACGCTGTCGGCATTCCCATCGCCGCCGGCGTGTTGTACCCATTCCTGGGAGTGCTGTTAAGCCCCATGATCGCCGCGGCCGCGATGACGTTCAGCTCCGTCTCCGTGATCGCCAACGCCCTGCGCCTGCGAAACGTTGAGTTGTAAGCCGTCAAGGGCGCCCAAGAGAACACGAATGTCACGAATAAGACGAATTAGTGAAAGAAGGAACCAGAACCAAACAAATCCCCGCCTTTGCTTTTCTCTATTCGTCCATTCGTGTCATTCGTGTTCTCTTTTGAGCTACTTGTTCGCCGCCGCGATTCGGGTTCGGACATTGTCCAGGATGTTCATGTAGTTGATGTAGGCGTCGTAGGGGCTCTCGTAGGGATTGAAGTACTTGTGCACGTCGCCGTCGGAGAACCACTTGGTGCACATATAGTAGAAATGGTCGCTGGTCTGCAGCCGCCGCCAGTCGTGGATCAGGTCGGTGTCGCCGGTAGCCAGCACCTCGTCGGCCAGGGCGTACACGTCGTGCAGGGCGTTGGCCTGCATCGAGTTTCCCAGCCACGCCGAGAGATCGCGTTCGGTGTCGGCCCAAGAGATCATGTGCGGCACGTCGATTTCGCCTGAGGGCTCATAGCGGTCGAGGGCCTGCGAGACGGTCAAAAAGTCGTTCTTGCCGCCGGCCATCACCTTGGCGGGCAGGGCGCGCAGGAAGTCGAAGATGCCCGTGTCGGCCCACTGGTGCTCGCCGAAGGTCTCGTAGTCCATGAACAGGTTGCAGACGTATCCGCAGCCGTTGATCTGGTCAACCCAGCGGGCGAACTTCTCTGCCGTCAGCGGCCATTCCGCCCATCCGCGGTTGGAGAAGCGGAAGGCGATATCGTCGCTGAGGCGGTAGTTCTTCATCATCAGCCGCAGGTGGTCGCAGTTGGGCGGGCGGTAGATGAAGTTGGGGCTGCGGAAGCCCAGGATGTGGTCGGCGCCCTCGGTGAGGATGGCGTCGAAGCCCATGTCCTCGACTACGTGGGCCACGTCGTTGTTGTACGTCAGTTCAGTGTTGCGGAACACGCGAGGCCGCTGGCCGAAGAGGTCTTCGACCAGCTCGCGATGCATCTTCGTCTGGGCGATGAACTCCTCGCGGTTGTACAGGAACGCCAGGCTGTGATAGTACGTCTCGGCGATGAACTCGACGCAGCCGGTGTCAGCCAGCCGCTTGAAGCTGTCCAACGCCTCAGGGGCCCAGCGGCGGAACTGGTCGATAACCGTGGCCGTGAGCGAATAGCTGACGCGGAAGTCGCCCTTGTGCCGCTCGATGAGCTCCTGCATGACCGCGTTGGCCGGCAGGTAGCACTTCTCGGCGACCTTCTTGCAGACGAACTCGTTATGAGCGTCGTCGAAGTAGGTCGGGGCGGTATCGAAGATGGTGTAACGGCGCAAGCGGTAGGGCTGATGAACCTGAAAGTAAAAAACGATGGAAGCCATACATACATAATCGAAGATTCCCGCGCGCCAGGTATAGGCAAAGTTGGTCGATTGCGGTTTTTGATTTCGGATATTGCGGATTTCGGAGACGGGGAGAGCGGGATTGCGCGGATTAAGAGGATTAAGAGGATTAAGAAATGGGAGAGGACGGGTCGCCATGGGCGCGGCGTGATTGAAGATCGGGAAGCTAGTGACGTTTCAGGGACATGGCGGCTGGTAGACGGCCGCCATGGCACCCGACAGGGGAGTGATTTATCCTCCTCGTCATCGGTTCTTTTCCCCGCCCGAGGATCGAGGATCTAGGACCGAGGATCTGCTTCCTACCGCGCCCCCATCACCCCGGCATAAATATCCTTGAGCTTCTGGGCGGAATCTTTCCAGGACAGTTTGCGCAGCTCGATGTGGCCGTGCTGGCGGAGGGCTCGCTGCAGGGGGGCGTGCTTGAGGACGGCCAGGATCTTGTTGGCCATTTCGTCGGTGTCCCAGAAATCTACTTTCAGGGCGTGGGTGAGGACCTCAGCGACGCCGCTTTGGCGCGAGATGATGACCGGGACGTTGTGGCTCAGGGCCTCGAGGGGAGCGATCCCGAAGGGCTCGGACACGCTGGGCATGACGTACAGGTCGGCGAGCTGGAAGATGCGGGCCACGTCGGCCCCGCGAAGGAACCCGGTGAAGGCGACGTAGCGCCCCAGCTTGAGGGCGGCGACCTCGCGCACGCACTGGGCGATCATGTCGCCGCTGCCGGCCATCACGAACCGCACGTTCTTGTACCGCTCGACGACTTTCTTTGCCGCGCGCAGGAAATACTCCGGGCCCTTTTGCATCGTGAGGCGACCGAGAAATAGCACGATCTTTTCGTTGCGCGTGATGGGGCGGTAGTTTTCGTCGCTGTCGGCCTCGGCGGGGAACTCGACGGCATTGTAGACGACGTGGCACTTTTCGCGCTGCACTCCGTATCGCGACACGGCGATGTTCTCCGTCAGGTGGCTGACGCACACCACCGCCGCGGCCGCGTGCATGCCCATGCGCTCGATGTCGTAGACCTGCTGGTTGACGTTCTCGCCGGCGCGGTCGAACTCGGTCGAGTGTACGTGCACGACCAGCGGTTTGCGCGTGGCGGCCGCCACGGCCAGTGCCGCCGGGTAGGTCATCCAGTCGTGGGCGTGGATCAGGTCGAACTGCTCGGTGCGGGCCAGTTCCAGCGCCAGCCGCGCGTAGCGGTGTACCTGGCTGATCAGGTCGCCGCCGTAATGGGCGCCGGGGCCTGCGGCGAAGGAACCCCGCGGCAGATCCTGTGGGCCGTGTGGCTGCGCGGCTTCGACCTGGGCCTCGGCGGACTTGGGGAAGAACTCGTGCAGAGTCTTGATGTCGAAGTCGCTCAGCAGATTAGGCTGCTCCGCCGAGGCGCCGGGGCGGGCGTAGGGCTGCAGGACGGCGTCGACCTGGTGAAACTGGACGTTGGGAAGTTCCTGCACGCGGTAGGAATGCTGCCCGCCGGGCTCTGTGGCGGAGGAGGCGGTAGGAATATCGGCGGGAGTCTTGAGCTTCACGTGCGAGGTTTCGCTGCTGGGCACCGATTGGGGCAGCACGAAGACCACCTCCACGCCGACGGCGTCCAGGCCCTTGGTCAGGCCGTAACATGCGGTTCCCAACCCGCCGGTGATGTGCGGGGGAAACTCCCAGCCTAGCATAAACACTTTCATGGCGATGAATCCCTCGCCGACGATGGCGAATCCCAACCGGGCGGATTATACACTGGTAGATGGGCGACGCCATAGCGCTTGAATTTTAGGCAAAGATGGAACCGCCGGCCACCGCGGGCGTCAAAGTTTTGTGGCATGGCCGTCTCGGCCATGCACTGGCGGGCGTCTCGCCCGCCAGAGGAAGAAGCAAAGAGCATGGGCGAGACGCCCATGCCACACAACGGCGCGGAGACTGAACATGAATACCCATCTTAAAGCAGTAGCGGCGGCGGTGGTGGTTCTGGCGGCATCGGCTGCAGTGCGGGCCGACGGCATGATCATCCCCATCCGCCCGATCATCCAGATTCGCGGGAGCTGGTCGGTCAAGTACCATCACGTGGACATCAAGGTGCGCGACCAGGTGGCGATGGTCAGCATCGACCAGTCCTTCGAGAACACCGGCCCGGGCGTGCTCGAGGTCGAATACGTCTTCCCCGTGCCGCCCGATGCGGCCATCGACTCGATGACCCTCATGGTCGACGGCAAGGAGTTCGCCGCCAAGCTGTACAAGGCCGACGAGGCCCGGCGCATCTACGAGTCCATCGTGCGGGCCAAGAAGGACCCCGCGCTGCTGGAGTACGTCGGCTTCGGGATGTACAAGACCAGCGCGTTTCCCCTGCAGCCGGGCAAGCCCTGCCGCGTGCTGGTCAACTACAAGATGGTCTGCCACAAGGACCGCGACCTCGTCGAGGTATGGTATCCGCTCAACACCGAAAAGTTCTCGGCCAAGAAGATCGCCAGCGTGAAGGTCAGCGTCGACATCGAGTCCAAGAGCGACATCACGTCGGTCTACTCGCCCACGCACGACCTCAACGTCAAGCGCAACGACCCCCGGCACGTCGTAGCGACCTTCGAGGCCAAGGACGCTCTGCCGGCGACGGACTTCCAGGTCTTCTACAAGGCCGCCGACGAAAAGGTGGCCGCCACGCTGCTGACCTCGCAGCCGCAGGCGAAAGAGGACGGCTACTTCCTCATGCTCGTCAGCCCCAACCCGCGCGACAGCCAGACCAACGTCATGCCCAAGGACGTCGTGCTCGCGCTGGACCGTAGCGGTTCGATGAATGGCGAAAAGATCAAGCAAGCCAAGGCCGCCGCCACGCAGGTCATCAACAGCCTCAATAAGGAAGACCAGTTCAACGTCGTCGTCTACAGCGACTCGGTCGAGGCGTTCTTCGGCAACGAGCTGGCGGCCGCGGATAAGACCCACGTCGAACGCGCGCTGGAGACGCTGGACCGCATCGACGCCGGCGGAGGCACTAACATCCAGGAGGCGATGCTGCTGAGCCTCAAGGTGCTCAAGGGCTCGCCGTCGTCGCGGCCCAAGTACGTGATCTTCATGACCGACGGCCTGCCGACGGTGGGCGAGACCGACGAGGGCAAGATCCTCAAGGAGGTCATCGCGGCGAATAAGGATGTCAGCGCCCGCGTGTTCGCCATGGGCGTGGGGTACGACGTGAACGTGCGGCTGCTGGACAAGCTCGTCGGCGACAACAACGGGCGCAGCGACTACTGCAAGCCGCAAGAGCCGATGGAGCCCAAGATCAGCTCGCTGTACAACAAGATCAAGAACCCGGTGATGTCGGACCTGGCCGTCGAGATGGGCAAGTTGAAAGTCCGCGACCTGTACCCGCGCAAGCTCGGCGACCTGTTCGAGGGCGACCAGATCGTCCTGGTGGGGCGCTACGACGCCGACTCGCTCAAGGACCTATCGGCCGCCGCCGGTGGAACGTACCAGACGCAATTGGTCGTGCGGGGCAACTACCTGGGCAAGAGCAAGACCTTCGAGTATCCCGTCAGCGTCTGTGCGCCCGGACCGGATCTGCGGTATGGCTTCGTGGAGAAACTCTGGGCCGTACGACGCGTGGGATACCTGCTCGACCAGATCCAGCTCCACGGCAAGAACCAGGAAGTCATCGACGAACTGGTCAAGCTGAGCCTCAAGTACGGCATCATCACTCCCTACACGAGCTTCCTGGCCGACGAACGCACGGTCTTGCACGACGCTCCCAGCGTCCGCGCCAGCGCGAGCGAGTCGCTCGAACGGTATAAGGACGTCTCGGGCGCCCGCGCCCAGGTAGCCGCCAAGGCCAGGCAGAGCCTCAATTCGGCGGACGCTCCCGCCCCGGCGGCGGAGGCGCCAGAATATTCCGCCAGCGGCGCCGGAAAGAGCGCCGGCAACGCCAGCGTCTACGGCAACACCACCGTGCGGGCGTATGAGGCCGACAAGAAGGAAAAGGCCGACAGCGTCCGTAGCGTCGACAATCAGACGCTCTACCGCCGCGGCAACGTGTGGGTGGCTGACAGCGCCGCCAAGGTGGACATGGAAAAGGACCGCGACAAGATCCAGACCATCCATCGCTACAGCGACGAGTATTTCAAGCTCATCCACGGCAACACGGTCGAGCAAAACCGCCTGATGGCGTCCCAGCGCGCCGATGAGGAACTGCTGGTGACCCTGCGCGGGCAGACGTACAACATCAAATAGACGCCGACTGACGCACATGAAAAGCCCCCGGCGCGCCGGCGCCAGGGGCTTTTTCTTTAATCGGTCTGCAAAGCTCCGACGATCTGGGAAACGGACGCATGCCCGTGACGGCGCAGATAGTCCTGAATTCCCTTCTTGATGTCCACGATGCACGCGGGGTTGACGAAGAGTGCCGAGCCAATGGCCAGTCCCGTCGCACCGGCCAAGAGAAATTCGATCGCGTCGTGAGCGTACTGGATACCGCCCATGCCGATGATCGGGACGCCCGCCGGTCTGGCGACTTTGGAATAGACCTCGTGTACCATCCGTACGGCGATGGGACGCACCGCGGGTCCGGACAGTCCGCCGGTGCGGTTGCCCAGAATCGCACGGCGCTTCTCGATGTCAATCGCCATGGCGGTGAAGGTGTTGATCATGCTCAATACCTGCGCGCCGCCTTCAACGGCCGCACGGGCGGTGGCGGTAATGTCCGTCACGTTCGGCGACAGCTTGACGATCAGGAGATTCTTGCCACGAGCTTCGCTTGCGGCGCTGGTGATCTTGTGCACCTGCGCGGGGTCCGTGCCAAACTGGATTCCACCCTCTTTGACGTTCGGGCAGGAGATATTCAGTTCCACGCCGCGAACAACCGGAACATCCGCCATTGCTTTGATAACCGCCAGATAGTCTTCAACGGTGGTGCCCGCTACGTTGACGAAAACCGGTAGATTGAGCTTCTCAAGCAGAGGGAGTTTCTCTTCCAGAAAGACCTGAAGCCCGACATTGGCCAAGCCGATGGCGTTGAGCATTCCAGCGCGGGTTTCGACCACGCGCGGATAATCATTCCCCTGGCGGGGCGCCACGGTGATGCTCTTGGTCACGAAGGCGCCCAGTTCGGACAGGTTCAGAAAATCTGCATACTCGTCGGCGTACCCGCACGTACCGCTTGCGGTCATCAGCGGATTGGTCAGAGGGACTCCAGCAAGTTGGATGCTCAAGTCTGGATTCATGTAGAAAGATGATACCGCAAATGAGCGGTGCTATCACCTGTCTTTCAGAAGGGAACACGTTCACGGAGTCAGTCGTGCAGCGTTTTCAGCACGACGCTGCGCATGATGTCTCGAGGCGCCCGGATCCCTGTCCAGGTTTCAAATTGAGCGACCGCCTGGTTGACGAACATGTCCACACCGCTGACGGTTGTGCACCCGGCGGCGCGGGCGAAGGTCAGCAGCTTCGTCTCGATGGGGTTGTAGATCGTGTCGAAGACCACCTCGACGCCCGCGGGAATCCGCCCCAGCGGCGACTCGTCCACGCGCGGGTGCATCCCGATCGACGTGCAGTTGATCACGATCTGCGCATCGAGCGACTCGACGCAGTCCCAATCGCGGGACTTGCAGAGGAACTCGTCCGCCAGCGCGGCGGCGCGCGAGTGCGTGCGGTTGAAGACGGTTACTCGCGCCCCGTAATGCGTCAGGGCGGCGACGACGGCCCGGGCGACGCCGCCGGCGCCCAGCACCGCGACGGTGCGGTCGAGCAGGTCCTCGCGGCGGATCGCCATGGCGTTGCACAATGCGTCGATCGCGGCGGCGTAGTCTGTATTGCGCCCGCTGAGCTGTCCGCCCCGGTCGATCGTGATCGTATTGATCGCGCCGATGATCGTCGCCAGCGCCTCGCACCGCGACGCGCCGACATACGCCAGGGCATGCTCCTTGTGCGGGATCGTCACGCTCAGCCCGCGCCAGTCCAGCCACGGACGCGCCAGCAGCGCGTCCATGAAACGGTTGAAATTGTCCACCCCGCTTTGCACCAGCAGGGGCAGGTAGACGGCGTTGACGGCGGCGGCTTCAAAGGCCGCGTTGTGTATCGCCGGGCTCATCGAGTGGGCGATAGGGCAGCCGATGACGCCGTAGACGGCTGTGCGGTCGTTGATGCTCTGCCAGCGGTAGAGGTTCCGCATGACGTCGATGCTGACCTGGCCTGGCGCGGTGGTCCCGGTATCGCTCAAGGTGGTGAAGGTCCCGTACGCGCCGAACTTTCGCCCCAGGATGCGGCTGACGACGCCCGCATCGCCCATCGCCAGGGCGATCATGTCGCGAGACCGCGACCGCACGAGGTCCAGGGGGCGGAAGGCGTCCTCGGGCCGCGAGGCCATGAAGACGATCTTGGTGACAGTGCCGGCCGACCGCTCCATCTCGGCGACGAGCGCGTCGAGGTTGGCGGGCACGGACGCAAAGTCGTGATGGCTGCGGATAATCTGCGACTGCGGCGAGGCGCTGACGACGGCCAGGGCCTCGGCGACGGGAACGTCGCGTTCGACGTCGATGGTCGCGCCGAGATTCGCCGAGCGGCAGAGCACCCGCAGGCGCTGGTATTCGTCGCCTTCGTATTGCCCGCCCTCTCGCCTGGGGCGGCAGGTGACGATGACCTGGGCGGGCGGGTCCTTCAGCAGGCGGTTGAGCTGCGCGTCGTCGGGCAGGCGGTCCAGGTAGTCGAGGCGGCACTCGACGGTGTCGGCCCCGCGCGCGGCGGCGGTTTCCATGTCCTGGCGCATCTGGCGCACGTTGGGCGATGTCAGGCAACAGATCAGCCGGGTCGCTTGTTGAGTGTTTTCCATGGGCGTTAGCGGCGCGGGCGAGCGTCGGGCTGCTTGCCCGATTTGCGTGGACGGGGGTTCTGCAGCGCCGGCTGCCGCGCCGTCACGGCAAGTTGATTAAGGACTTTCAGAAACCGCTCGCCGGCGTTGTCCTGGTGCGTCACTTCTTCCGGCGCGCCATCGACGGTGATCTTTGCGGCCGCCGGGTCATCGTACTTCCGCACGCGATCCTGGCGCTGGAGAATCTCGTTCCACAGCGTGTAAAACGCCTGGTAGAAGCGGTCCGCGCGTTCCTTCTTCATCTTGGCCGATTCGCTACGGACGGCCTCGAGCATGACCGTGTAGTCCCACTGCCCGTCGCGCTCGGTGGCCGCGATCAGGTCGATGAGCTTCTGATCGGTGGCGGCCTGGTCGGCATAGACCATCAGCCTGGCAAGGCTGCGCGTCAGGATGGCGGCCTGTTCGTTCTGGAACTTGGGCGCCAGTTCCTTCTTGAGCTTCTCGATGCGGGCCTGGCGCAGCTTGGCGGCGTCCTGGGTCTTGTCCTCAGGATTGAGCTTGAACGTTTCGAGCTGCGCGGGCGTGTACTGGGGCATGGCGACGTACTTGCCCAGGCGCTGGTGCAACGCCTCGACGGCCGGCAGGGCCGATGCGATGACCTCGGTCTTGGCATTGAGCAGCGGGCGCAGCAGACAGTTGGCGGCGTAGAGGTCGGCCGCCTCGCCGCGCCGCTGCTGCAGAAGGGTCTGGAGGATGTCGACGGACTGGGCGTCGTACCAGAGGTCCTTCATGAGCACTTCGAGCTTGGAACTGACGGGGCGCTGCTTGATCCACATATCAAGGGCTTGATCGTTGGCCGGCCCGTCCAGCCATTCCTGCGCGAGGGATTGGGCTTGCCGGGCGAGGTCTTTCATTTCCTCGGAGCGTGCGCCCTCGGCCGCCAACGCGGCGCTGGCCAGAGCCAGAACCATCAGAGATGCCAGTGCTCTCATAGTCGTAGTCCTTCATAGTGCCGAAGCGCTGCCATCATAACAAACGTTCGGTGCGGGGGCACTATTTCAGGGCCTCGTGCGTTTCGACGGGCTCGGGGAGAAATGCCCATGGCATCCAAGAGCATGGGCGAGACGCCCATGCGCCTCACGGCCAAGATGCCCGTGCTACTGTTTGGCTTTGAGGTCGTCGAGTTTCTTGACCAGGCTGGCGGCGGTCTTGGGCGTGACCGTGAAGATGCCGTCGAGCCCTTCGATGACGGCGTAGCGGTTGTCGTGCTTGTCCTGGCCAATGTGCGACACGACGATGCGGCGGGTCTTGCCGTCGGCCTGCACCAGCTCCAGCGAAAACCACGGGTTGTCCAGGCGGTACTTGGGCAGGTCGCGGGTCTTGTAGTCGACGAAGGCCTGGGCCTGCAGCTTGCCCGCCCCGGCGAGGAAGGCGCTGATCTCGCCGGTGTCGAGCTTGACGAACGGGTCCTTGGGATACGTCCAGTTCTCGCCGTCCTTGCGCACGACGAACGTGTCGCCGCCGGCGATGAAGCGGATCTCGCGGATGCTTCGCGAGTCGATCTGCCAGAGCGAGCGGCTTCGCAGTTCGCCCGAAAGCTCTTCAAAGAACGTCTTGGGCATTTCGCCGACGCAGACAGGCGTGGCGCCGACGCACATGGCGTAGACCTTGTCATCCTGGCGCACCACGCGCAGGGTGTACGTCCTGTCGTTGGCCTGCGAGGTCGCCGGCGCAGTCGCTGCGGAGGGCTGGCTCGTCTTGAGCGTCAGCGTGATGAACTCTTTGGCGTTGAGGAACTTCTCGGGCGCCTGCTCGCCCAGAAAGACGATCTTGGAAGCCGCCAGCTCGCGCAGGCGGGCGAAGAGCTTGTTGATGTTTTCCGTGTCGGCATCGGTGGCGATCGGGGCGAGCATCTTCCATCCGGCGGGGTCTTTGCGGACGGAGAAGACGCTCCCGGATCGGTTGACGTCGATCCCGACAAGCTGCTGGGCGGCAGGGATGCTCAGCAGGACGTTGTTGTAGTACGCCGTCGGCTCGAGCGGCAGCGCGTCGATCAGGCGGGTAGGCACGACAGCCACCGGCGCCCCTGCGCCGGCCTGCACGAAGGTCATCTCGCCCGAAGGGCTCTTGCCGCCGATGTTCAGCGTGAGGCGCTGCTTCCTGTCCTTCAGGGCCAGGGAGACGACCGCGCGGGGCGTCGCCAGACCCCACCCGGCCAGGGCGGCGAGATTGTCGCGGAAGTCCTCGGCCTTAAGGGCGCCCAGGCCCGCCAGCAGCGCGCTGACCTGCGTTGCGGTGGCGGGGGCCTGGTAGGGGGCTGTCATCGTCCACTGGCCCAGCGTGGCGTGGAGCTTGGCGCTCTTGCCCTGGGCCTCGATGGCGATCTCATTGACCTGCGCGGCGTCGAAGTCGAGCACCTGCCGCTGGCGCAGCGAGACCACTGCCGGCTGCAGGCCCTCCAGCAGCGATGCGTTGACGAGAAAGACGATGGGCGAATCGGTGCGGCGGGCATATATCTGCTCGTTGCTGCGCGAGCCCAGGGCGACAGTGAGGGGCGTTTCGGCCGGGGCCGATGCGCGCGTCGCCGGTTGTGTCGCCGGCGCGGCGGCCTTTTGCCACAGCGTCAACAGCAGCGACTCCTGACCCTTGGCCAGGCCGTACAGGGACAGATCTTTCGCATCGGCGGTCACGACGTCTTCGGCCTCGATGCGGCAGGCCTGGCGCAGCAGATTGTCGACGGCCTCGCCGTCGGCCTGGGCCGTGATCGGGGCGACGATCTTCCAGCTCCCGTCCTTGCGGGCGAGTTCAAAGCTGTTCCTGCCGCTGAGGGTGATGCGCGTGACGGCCGTGGTGGCGACGTCGACGAAGACCTTGTCGCGGTACGCCGTCGCCGGCTGCGAGAAATGCTGGGCGAAATCGTAGGCGACCCACGCGGGATCATGTCCGGGGACGTGCACGTAGGTGCGGGTCTCGCTGAAGCCCATGGAGGGCGTCTGGCGGCCGATCTCGACGACGCGGTTCTTGCCGGTCTCGTCGGTGACGGTGATGGTCCAGAGGGGCTTGTCGAGACCGGAGAGGTCGTTTTCGATCCCCGCGGCGCTGTGGGCGGCGAGGGTCTTGATCTCGTTGACGATGCGGTCGACCCGCCAGGCCTGGGCCTTGGCCTGGTAGGGGCGTTCGACGTACCAGTCGCCGCCGCGGCGGGCGAAGTCGATCGCTCCGCCGGCGGCGTCGGTGATCTTGAAGGTGACGATCTTGCCCATCTTCGCCCCCAGGAGCAGATCGTCGGCCGGGGCGGTGCTGCTGGGCTTGAGCAGGGTCGAGTGGCGCGCCAGGATGTATCCCAGGCACAGCACGAGGATCAGCGTCAGAGCGATAGCAGTTTTGGGTTTCATCGTCTCGTTCTCTCTGGGTGGCATGGGCGTCTCGCCCATGCTCTTGCTCTGCACGGCCGGGACGGCCGTGCCACCTTCGTGGCTCAGCGGCGCAGCGTCATGACCGTGACGCCGGCCATCACTACCATCAGCGGCAGCACGACGATCAGCAGCACCGCCAGCAGTCGGCGGGACTGGTCGTTGATGTTGACGACGTCGGTGTTGGCCGGTCCGGCGGCGATGTAGTTGGTCTGCCCGATGAGCCAGTACACGCTATTGGCGATCAGGTCGGCGTTGGCCCGCGGCGCCGGCGCCAGCGTGATGGCGCCTTTGACGTCTTCCGTCTCAACCTGCTGATCGATGTAGTTGTCGACCAGCCCGGGCGTCAGCGACAGCACCACGATGCGCGCGGCGCCCTGGCCCTGGGTGGCGGCGCCCTGCGTGGCGGCGGGGCGGGAGTCAGCCTTGGCTTTGCCGTCGCGCACGGCCGCGATCGCCACCGGGAAGGGCGTCCGCATGTCGCCCTGGTCGTACTCGGGCCAGATCTGGCTGGACTCGTTGCTGTACAGGCGGGCCACCAGTTCCTGGATTCGGGCGGTGGCCCAGGTGTCGTGCCATGCAGCCGGAACGCTCAGCAGCGGCGTGAGGGTGACGTTGGGGACCTTGGTGGCGGTCTCCTGCAGCGGGCAGACGCCCTGCCAGAGCGTGCGCTGGCCCTGGAGGGGTTTGACGATGGGGTGGTCGGTGTAGTCATTGAGCGGCACGTAGCTGATGCGCTGGCGGCTGACCTTGAACCGATTGGGGTCGCTGGGGTCGGTCATGGCGCGGATGAGCAGGAACTCGCTCTTGACCTCGACGCCCCAGTTCTGGCGCAGGTAGTCGTTGAGCATGTACGCCGGGCTCATGGGCGCCATGCCGTACATCGTCTGGCGCGGCGGAATGAACATGCCCAGGAAGATCGCCCCGATGCCCGAGTCGATAGCTTCCTTGAGCCGCCCGAGGTGCTCGGGACCGAAGCGGCTGTCGGGGTTGGCCGGATCGGCCGGACCCGACGGCGGCGGCAGGATCAGCAGCACCTGCGCGGACGGATCGTCGGCCTTGGCGGCCGGTTTGGGCTCGGCCAGGTTCCATCGCCGCACGACGAAGTTGCTCTCCTCAAGCCGCTGCGTCAACGTGCGGAACTGCTCCGGCGACAGCGGCGCCATGCCTTCGGGATTGCGCTGGGCCGAGGGGACCTCGAAGTAGGTCAGCCATACCGTCGCGAAAGGCTTGGAGGTCTTGGCCAGGATTGCCGAGGCGACGGCCGTGTCGCCATTGAATGCCCGCAGCGTTTCTTCCTTGCCCGCCGACCAGGGAGTGGCGTTGCGCGGCGTCCAGACCTGGTCGAAGTCGACGACCTTATTCTTGCCGCCGACGTCGACGATGATGATGTTGTCTTTTCGCAGGTCGGCGGCCAGCGAGGTCGATTCGAGTTTGGGCAGCTTGTCGAGCTGCTCGATCAGGCCCTTGACGGTCTTGTCGGCCGAGCCGAAGAGCGTGCCCTCGCGCGCCTGGGTGAAGAAGCTTTCGGAGAGGGGGTCGGCCGCTGAAAGTTGTTTCAGGCCGGTGTCGAGCTTCTCGCGCGCCTGGCGCAGCGCCAGGGCGAGCCAGACGACCTGCTTGCGCATGCGGGCGACCATTTCGGCCTGGTATTCCTTCTTGGCCGCGGCGATATAGCCCTCGGCGTCGACGGCCAGGGCGTCGATCAACTGGGCCCGCTGGCGGTAGATGTCGCCGAGCATTCCACGGACCTTGACGGGCTGGTCGGGGCTGGCCTCGACTTCGTCCTGCATGGCGCGGCAGCTATTGACGATGCGGCCGTCGGCCGCGCCGGCCACGTTGTCCAGCGAGGTCGCGACGGCGGCGGATTTCTTGGCCGCCTCGCGCGCCGCGGTGATGAACTGCCCCAGCACGGCGGAGGGGTCTTCCGGGGCGGGCTTGTCGGGCGAGCCGATGGCGCGGGCCATGGTCATGGCGGCCGCCAGCGCCTCGTCGGCGCAGTCGAGCGTGCCCTTGGCGTTCTTGTTCACGGCCGCGGGCAGTTCGCTCAGGTGGACCATCAGGACGTTCAGTTCCTCCAGGGCCTGGCTGGTTTCCTTGAGGGAGGTCTGGACGTCCTGGGTGAGCTTGGCGTAGTCGGGCAGGGCGGCGCCTTTGATATCGGCCTGGACCTGGCGGTGCGTCTGCGAAAGCTGCTGCGACTGGCGGTTGAGGACGACCGCCACGCGGGGCGTCAGGCCCCAGAGGTTCAGGAAGGTGGCGCCGGCGGCCTTCTCCCATCGCTGGCGGTTCTGCAGCAGCGTGTCGGAGATCGACTTGCCCTGGGCGTCGAAGCTCTTGAGGAACTTGTCATGGGCCTTGAACTTCTCGGACTCTCCCTGGCTGAGTCGGGCGATGACGCGGGCCTTGGCCACGTCGCTGGAGGCGTCGACGACTTTGATCTTGTCGCAGCGGTCAGCCATGTCCCGCAGCAGTTCGAGCGTGCGCGGGCCGTACTCGCGCGAGATCTCGGCGGCAGCCTTGTCCGTCGCTGAGTAGGCGCACGTCAGCGTGACGGGCTGGTCGAGCGACTTGAGGATCTGATTGGTGCGGTCGGAGACGCCCGCGCCGGAGCTTTCCATGTTCCATCGCGCATAGTCGCTCTGGGCGATAAGGTTGATCACGAACGCCAGCGTCACGGCCACGGCGACGGTCACGCTGACCATCGCGGCGTATCGCAGGCGGCCAGCTGCCGCCGAGGCCTGCACCATCATCACGCTCATGACCGCTCCGGCGCCCAGCAACGGAATCAGCAGCACGATGACGTTGGCGGGCATGGCGGTGTCTTTGACCAGGTCCGTCCACCACGCCGGCGAGGGCCCGCCCGCCCCTGCCGCGAGCATGGCGCCCACCAGGGCCACCATCGCTCCGCCGGCCACCACCAGGTAGAAGACCAGGCTCAGCCACAGGCCCCAGACCTGGCCCATGAACATCTGGATGCCCGCCGCCAGCACCAGCGCCAGCAGCAGCAGCCAGACAAACAGGTACGTCGTGAGCGTGGCGTTCAGCTTGGCCGAGAAGATCATGCACGTCACGATGGCCGTGATGGCCACCAGCGAGACGATCATCGAGGCCATGGACGCCAGGCGCGAGGCGGAGCGGTCCATCAGGCTGGTGGGGGCGTGGGAGGAATGCGTCATCGCCATCGTCGAGACTCCAGTGTCTTGATGCTCAGAAAGAGGAACAGCGCCGCCGTAGTCAGGAAGAACGCCAGGGCGCGCGTGTCGATCGTCCCGCGGGCGAACGAGCGGAAGTAGTCCAGCGCGCTGAGCCGCCCGGCGATCAGGTTCCACGGTTCGCCCAGGTGCGTCATCAGGAACTGCATCAGCAGGGCGAAGACCGACAGCATCGCCACGCCGACGATGACGGCCACGATCTGGTACTCCGTCAGCGTCGAGGCGAACAGGCCCACGGCCAGGAACGCCGCGCCCAGCAGCAGCATGCCGATGTATCCGCTGATCGCCACGCCGATGTCGGGCTTGGAGTAGGCGGCCATCACAGCCAGCAGCACGGTGGTGCTGGCCAGCAGCGCCGCATAGAAGCCCATCACGCCCAGGAACTTGCCCAGCACGACCTGCACGTCGGTGACCGGGGCGGTCATGAGCGTCTCGATGGTCCCGCTGCGGAACTCCTCGCTCATCAGGCGCATCGTCAGCAACGGGGCGGCGAAGACCATGATCGCGGCCATCGCTTCAAACAGAGGCCGCAGCGACGCCGTCGAGCCCGAGGCCAGCACCGGCTCGAAGATGGGGATGCCCAGCGGGCTCAGGCCGAAGAAGAACACCGCCGCGCTTCCGGCCAGGAAGAGCGCTCCGATCACGTACGCCACGGGCGAGAAGAAATAAGCGGCCATTTCCCGCCGGGCCAGCACCAGGGTCTTCAACATCGGCCAAGCTCCTCTGATCTCAGGCGGGCGTGGCAACGCGGTTGCCGGCCTGCATGTTCTGCTGATACGTAATCTGGACGAAGTAATCTTCCACCGACCCGACCTCGCGCCGCAGCTCGCGCAGGGCGTATCCAGCCTCGGCGGCCATCGCCGCCACGTCGGCCCGCAGGTCGGCGTCGCTGTCGCCGGCGATGACCAGGCGGGTCCAGTTGCCGTGAGCGGTGTGTTCGACTTCGCGAACGCCCTTGATGGCTTTGACGGCCTTGGCCAGGTCCTCCCCGTCGGCGCCGCGAAGTTCGGCGATGACCTTGGACGGTCCGGTGACTCTCTGGCGAAGCTGGGCGGGTGTTCCCGCCGCGGCCAGGTGTCCGCCGGCGATGATGATCAGGTGGCTGCAGATCTGCTCGACCTCGGCCAGGATGTGGCTGGAGAGGATGACGGTGTGCTCGCCGGCCAGCTCCTTCACCAGCTCGCGCATCGACCGCACCTGGGCGGGGTCCAGGCCGATGGTCGGCTCGTCCAGCACCAGCACGGCCGGGTTGTGCAGCAGCACCTCGGCCAGCCCCACGCGCTGCTTGTAGCCGCGGGAGAGCTCGTCCAGGCGGCGGCGCATCATGTCCTCGGGCTTGCTCAGCCAGCACCGCTCGGCCACGCGCTCGACAGCCGCTTTGCGCTTGGCCGAGGGGATGTCGCGCAGAGCTGCGCGGAACATCAGGTAGTCGCGCACGCGCATCTCGCCGTAGAGCGGGACTGACTCGGGCATGTACCCCACCTGCCGCCGCACCGCCAGCGACTGCGACAGCACGTCGCAGCCGGCCACGGTGACCGTGCCGCTGGTGGCCGGCAGGTAGCAGGTGAGGATCTTCAGCGTGGTGCTCTTGCCGGCGCCGTTGGGGCCCAGGAAGCCGACGATCGTGCCCTTCTCGATGTGGAAGGAGATATTGTCGACCGCCAGCACCGGCCCGTACCACTTGGTGAGGTTCTTGACGTCAATCATAGACTATCCTCAACGAGTCGTGTCTTTGTACGCTCCCCGGATGAACGCAGTTCCCGGCGGTTCGGAGTGAAAATCCCATTGCCCGCCTCCCGGGGTGGGAGCGTAGACCTTTATAAGTATGAAATTCCGCCGCCCATGTCAAGGCGTAGCCGCACAGCAGCATGCGCGTCCCCAGTAGCACCGGCGTCCCGCCCTCTCGGTGGCACAGCCTTTCACACAGGCTGGAAACCTGTGCCACTTCCATGCCACCCATACGAAAGAAGATTTCCTACGCCGCGGGCGACGGGATATCATCCATGTCGCGGGGGAACTCTGCGAAATGGAGATTGTTGATGCGTAACGCTCTGATTGCCTCGCTGCTGTTCGTGCTGACCGCTTCAGCCGCGATGGGCGACGACCCGCAGATCAATCTGCCGCTGACCAAGGCGGCCTGGACGTATTCGGCCGACGAGGGCAAGACCTTTACGCTGGCCAGGCAGGAGCTGCGTCCGCTGGCGGTGGCGGCGGTGGCGGCTCGGGCGGAGTTTCAGATCGACGACCCGGTGGCCTATGGCGGGATGTTCCTGGCGGCCGACCCCAACCTTGGGGCCGCCCCGAGCTACACCATCAACGGCAAGGCCGTCGCCGGCCCGCTCGATGGCATGATGTATCAGTCCATCCCGCTGGACTGCGCCAAGTACCTCGTCAAGGGCAAGAACGTGCTGGTGGCCAGCGGCAAGTACACCAACAAGCTCGACGCCGCCGCGGCGGTCGTGGTTGCCCCGCGGCTGGAGATTTTGCCGCCGGCGGCTGTGGCGATTCAGTCCGGGCCCGTGCTGGGGCACGTCGGGGCCGACTACTTCACCGTCACCTGCCGCACGAACATTCCGGCCGAGGTGACGGCCGAGGCCGGCGTTGGGAAAGAGCGGTGTAAGGCCACCAGCTCGCGCGGGTACATCCACCGGCTGAAGGTGCCGCTGCCGCCGGGGATAATCAAGTTCCAGTACACCGTGACCGCCCGCGTCGGGGCGGCCTCGGCAACGGCAGGGCCCTTTGAGGTGACCGTGCCGGGTCGCAACCCCGAGGGTTTTCGCTTCGTGATCGCCGGCGACAGCCGCTCGAACCCCGGTGGGTGGAAGAATGTGGCCGCGGCGTCGCTCAAGTCCGCCCCGGAGGTGTTCTTCTTCACCGGCGACACCGTCAGCAGCGGCCCGCTGGACGAGTTGTGGGACAGCGAGTTCTTCGCTCCGGCCAAGGAACTCTTCGCCACCGTGCCGCTGTATTCGGTGATCGGCAATCACGAGGACCACGCGCCGATCTACGCCGAGATGATCTACAGCCCCGGCGGCGACGGGCGGTCGATGAACTGGTCGCAGACCATCGGCGGCGCGCTGTTCATCGGCATTGACGGGGCGGAGGATTGGAAAGCCGGCTCAAAGAACATCCAGTGGCTCCAGGGCGTGCTCGATGCGTCAAAGGAGAAGTTTGTCTTC
Source organism: Phycisphaerae bacterium (assembly GCA_039683615.1). GTDB lineage: Bacteria > Planctomycetota > Phycisphaerae > SM23-33 > SM23-33 > JAJFUU01. The sequence continues at coordinate 3,386 of JBDKRA010000001.1, read as the reverse complement.
TTCCTGACGCACTACCCGGCCTGGTCGTCAGGCCCGCACGGGCGCGGCGAGCAGCCCGCCTTCGAGTGCCGAGATGTCATCATGCCGCTGCTGGCCAAATACAAGGTGCAGGCGATGGTAGCCGGGCACGACCACGACTATGAACGCTCCGAACCCCCGGCCGACAAGGGCGTCATGTGCATTGTTGCCGGCGGGGCCGGGGCGCCGCTGTACAAGAAGAGCGGCCGCGCCGCCGCGGGCAATCCGTACTCGAAACTCTTCATCGCCGGCTCGCTGCACTACTGCGTCTTCGACCTGACCGGCGAGACCTGCACGATGAAGGTCTACGACCTGCAGGGCAAGCTGCTCGACGAGAAGACGTTCGTAGCGCGGAAGCTATAGCGGGTGATATGGATGGATGGGTGCATGAGCCTCGAAGAGGCTCCATGATTTAGCCGGAGGCGTAAGCCTCCGGAAGACGATTATCCTTTTATTGTTCCGCCTCGCAGAGGCGGCAGGCTTCTTGAGGCGCGCCGCCCCCTCCCGAAAAACCTGCCGCCTCTGCGAGGCGGTAGAATCAGGTGCTTTGTTCCGGAGGCTCACGCCTCCGGCTAAATCCTGGCGTCCCTGCGGGACTCATCAGGAGCGTGTGGTCTCTGTTACGAAGGAGAATCTCTTGTCCATGAAGCCAACCCTTTGCTCATTCAACCATTCATTCGCTCTTCTTGCTGCAGGCATATTGCTGATGGCCTCTGTGTGCTCCGCCGCTGCGCCGAAAACCGTCAGTGGCAAGGTGTTTCTTGACGCCAACGGCAATGGCAAGCTCGATGCCGGCGAGAAGGGGCTGGTGGGCGTGCGAGTCACCGACAGCGTCAAGTTCGTCGTTACCGGCGCCGACGGGTCGTACAAGATCGACGTCAGCGACGACGAGATGTTTCCGCAGAAGGGCTCGCAGGTGGTCTCGGTGAGCTGGCCAAGCGGGCATTGGCCGGTCGGCCAGTGGTGGGCGCGCCTGGACCAGATCAAAGATGTGGCAGGTGTCGATTTCGCCCTGCGCGAGGACAAGGAAACCGGCCCGTTCATCTTCGCCCACATCACCGACGACCATTCCAGCGGCGGCGTGGTTGACAACTGGGGCAAGAACTTTCCGATGATGGGCCAGACCGTCAAGTTCACCGTCGAAACCGGCGACATGGGCTACGCCACGCCCGAAGGCGCCGAGAAGATGTTCAGCGATATCCTGAAGAACGGCCGCACGCTGCCGGCGCCGATCTTCTACGTTCCGGGCAATCACGATTATGTCGGCGTGCACCAGACGGACTGGTCCAAGCCCGACCCGCAGGCCGGCGGCGGTGCGTACACCAGGCACCTCGGGCCGGTGCGGTGGTCGTTCGACTACCGAGGCGCGCACTTTGTGGGCATCGACTGGGTGCGGCCCGAGGGCGGCAAGATCGAGTGCGGCATCCCGGATATCGCTCTGGCGTTCCTCAAGGCCGACCTCGACGCCGTCAAGGCCGGCACGACGGTCTTCGCCTTCGTGCACTTCCCCAATATACCGCCGCAGGCGCTTCAGCCGCAGAAGTTCGCGGCCGTGTATGTCTTCGGCGGCCACAGCCATAGCTTCGCGTCGTGGGAGCAGGCCGGCGGCAAGATCATCAACACCACGCAGATCGCGCTGTGGGGCGCCGGGGCGTGCGGGCTGGTGCACGTCGACGGCGGCAACACCGAGTTCCTCTACCGCTGCGCCGGGTGCAAATGGGGCGACTGGAAGGGCATGGCCCAGCGAGGCCAGCACCTGAACTTCTGCCCGCTGTTTGATTTTGCCTACAAAGTCATGCCGCAGGTCGAGAAGCTGCGCCAGCCGATCCAGCAGATCGCGGATAAACCGCTGGGTGGCACGGGCGTCTCGCCCGTGCGTGGCATGGCCGTCTCGGCCATGCAGGAAAAGGAAAGCCCAGAGCATGGGCGAGACGCCCATGCCACACAGCAAGAGCATGGGCGAGACGCCCATGCCACAGTCGACGTTGCCAAGGGCACCTCCGCTGTGCTTGTCGAGGCCGAGATCGCGCCCGGTGCGGCCAAGACGATGGGCCTGAAGCTCTGTGGCGATCGCGCGCTGGAGACGACGTGGGACGGCAAGTGGCTCACGTGCGATGGCATGCGCGTGCCGATGCCGCTGCGCGAATGGGAAAAGTCGATCCGCATTCGCCTGACCGTTTCCGGCGGCGTGATGGTGATGCAGGTCAACGGCATGTACCAGTTCGCCCGCCCGCTCAAGGACGTGACCAAGGTGCAGGCCGTCGCCGCTGGCGGGGCAGCCACGCTCAAGACCCTCAACGTCTTCAGCTACGACGCGGCGAAGATCAAGCGGTAGTGACCATGGAGTGCGGCAGCAGCGACGCCGACTCCATGAAAGAACCGGGCGGCTTTTGGGGCCGCCCGGTTCTCTAATTACAGGCTTGGAGCCTGTGACACAGCCGGGGAAGGCTGTGCCACTACGCCTTGCGGCGGCGTCGCAGGAGCACGCCGGCCGCCCCGATCGCCAGCAGCGTCATCGTCGCCGGCTCGGGGATGTTCGACGTATACCCGACGTACGTGTAGCCATCAGCATCGTTGTAGAAGATGCTCACGTCGATGGGATTGCCCTGATAATCCAGCGCCGGAGCGCCGTCCCATGTGAGCTTGCCTGCGGTGTGCAAGCCTTCCAGGGTCGTGGCATGGTCGCCCAGCCAGCGGAACGCCCAGTCCAGCCCGGCGACTTCCTTGTTGTCAAAAATCAGGCTCAACAGGCCACTGCCGCCCAAGCTCAGCGACGAGCCATCCAGCGTCAATCCGTCCAACTGGTTGTTGGCCTGCTTGACGATCAGCGTCGAGGCATCGCCGATTGAAATCTGGTTGCTGATAAGGCCACCCAACACGGTGGGGGTGCTGCCTTCGTTGACGTTAAGGTCGCCGGCAAAGAATCGGCCCTTGCCGTCCGTGACGGCAGCGCCGGCCCAACCGAAGATGATGCTGCGAGCGGTGATGTCATGACCCTTCATGTTCACCTGCCCGGTGAAGCCCCAGCCGCTGCCGCCGGCATAGAAGTCCTCGCTCAGGACCATATCGGCGCCGAGATTCAGAGTGCCGGCAATCTGCGCCTGGTTCGTGACGTTGGAGGTTGCCGCTGTGGTGACCTGCGCCCACACGCCATCCGAATTAGGGTTGACAACTTGCAAATAGGGTGCCGAATCGCCCTCGATCATGACCAGTTGAGTGCCCTCGGTCACGTTGAGCCAGTTATGGGCGGTGAGGGTTTCGGCCGCCGTGGTTCGGTGAATATTGCCGCTGCCCGCCCAGCCCAGGTTGATGTCATTGGCGGTGAGGCTGTGGCCGTTCATGTACAGATCGCCGGCGTGACCCCAACT